>NZ_JANQBK010000002.1 GCF_025370105.1 Sphingomonas hylomeconis | reverse complement strand
GCCGGCGACGACGCTGGCCAACTGGCTCGAGATCTCCACGCCGGCGCCGGTGTCGAGCGTCAACAATAAGGTCGGCACGATCGTGCTGGTCCCGGCCGATATCGGCGCCGCGCCAGCTACGCGCCTGATCAGCACGACCGGCCTGGTCACCGGCGGCGGCAGCCTCGGCGCAGACCGGACGCTCGACGTGCCCGCGGCCAGCCGCGCCGAGGCGGAAGCCGGCCTGCTCGCCAGCAAAGCGCTGACCCCCGATTCGATCTCCGGCATTATCCAGTGGATCCAGCTGCTGGTGCCGCCCGCGCGGTCGATCACCGGCGCCGGCCTCGCACGCGGCGGCGGAAGCCTCGCGACCGATCGTGTCATCGAAGTGCTGGCGGCCAGCGCGGCCGAGATCGTCGCCGGCATCGTCAGCGACAAGGCCGTCACCCCGGCCGGGCTCGCCGGCCTGCCGCAAAGCCTGACCCCCAACGGCTATATCATGCTGCCGGGCGGCTTCCTGATCCAGTGGCTGCAGGTGCGCCAGATCTTCACGTCCGAAGTGGCGATCACGGTCAGCTATCCGATTGCCTTTCAGTCCGTCGTACTGCCGATCGTCGCCATGGGCTACATTGAGGGCGCCTCGGGCGTCCGTGATCTTTATCCGCAGCGCGCAGGCCCCGGATCCCTCACCAGCCAGCTGATTCAGCTGCAGTCCGACGATGCGCGCGACACGCGCCTCGAGGGCTTCGATCTCATTGTGATGGGCAAGTGACATGATCCGCACGCCGCTGCGCTACGCCACCTCCACCAACGCCTTCTACGACGTCCGCGTTCACGGCGAGGCGATCCCGACTGACGCGGTGCCGATCTCGGCCGCACGCCACGCCGAGCTGCTCGCCGCGCAGGGTGCGCGCCGCATCATCCCCGGCGCCAACGGCAAACCGGGCCAGACGCCGGCGCCGAAGATCACGCGCGCCGATCTGCTCGCACGCGCGGTCGCCGCGGTGAAGCGCGAGGCGGCGCGCCGGATCCTCGCGATCGCCAGCCTCGAGCGGCAGGCCAACGACAACGCCGTG
>NZ_JANQBK010000019.1 GCF_025370105.1 Sphingomonas hylomeconis | reverse complement strand
CGCCGCGCGCCGCGGGCGATGCCGCGCGCCCGGCGCGCACCTCCTCGCGCCCCACGCCGAAAAGCGGCCCCCGCCCGACCGGCGGTGGCGCGCCGCGTGGCGCCCCTCCTCGTAATCGGAAATAAGTCATGCGGATCATTTCAGGCCAGTGGCGCGGTCGCCAGATCGTCGCGCCCAAGGGCGACGCCACCCGCCCCACCGCCGATCGCACGCGCGAGACGCTGTTTTCGATGCTGACCAGCCGACTCGGCAGCTTCGAGGAGCTGGCGGTCGCCGATCTGTTCGCCGGCTCGGGCGCACTCGGGCTCGAGGCGCTGTCGCGCGGTGCGGCCTCCTGCGTGTTCGTCGAGCAGGACAAGCCGGCGCTGGATGCCTTGCGCGCCAATCTCGCCAAGCTCGGCGCCACCGCCGATGTCCGCGCGCAGTCCGTGCTGGCGCTGGCCCGCGTCACCCAGCCGCTCGACCTGATCCTGATGGACCCGCCTTACGGCACCGGCGCCGGCGCGGTCGCGCTCGACAAGCTGGCGCGACTGGGGTGGACCGCCCCGGCGACCTGGATCAGCATCGAAACCGCGAAGGACGAGAAGATCGCGGTCGACGGCTTCGAGATCGATGTCGAGCGCCAGTCGGGCAAGGCCAAGCTGACCATCCTGCGCGCGCTCTGAGTTCCCCGGCGCGACGGCGGGCCCTTCGAGATCCGTCACCCCTGCGAAGGCAGGGGCCGATCACTGCTTCCACAAGCGGCGGTTACGGGGGAGAGAGCGATAGGCCCCTGCCTTCGCAGGGGTGACGGCCGATTGCAAAGCGCCATTGCCACGCCCAGGATACCGATAAAGGCTATCGAGCGGTCGGGCGCCTGGGCCCTGACCGCAAGATCATCAACCCCATCAAACTCAGCACCCCCGCGACGACCAGATACGCCCCGACCAGCCCCAGCCCGCCGCGCTCGGCCAGCGCCTGCGCCGCGATCGGCGCCAGCGCGCCGCCGAAGATGCCGCCCAGGTTGAACGTGATCGACACGCCGGTATAGCGCACTCCGGCGTCGAACAGCGACGGCAGCCAGCCACCCAGCGGCCCGTAGCAGAAGCCCATCGCGAACAGCGATCCCGCCAGCCAGGCGAACACCACCCACAGGCTTGCCGCGCCCAGCATCGGCCCCATCAGCAGCCCGGAAAGCACGCAGCCGGCAAAGCCCCAGCGCAACATCGCCTGCGCGCCGGTGCGATCGGCCAGCGTGCAGGACACGATCACGCCCAGCGCGAGGAACAGGATCGCGGCGATCTCCAGCCCGAGAAACGCCTGTCGCCCATGCCCCAAGGTCGTCGTGCCATAGCTCAGCGCGAACGCCGTGGTCAGATAGAACAGGGCGAAACAGGCGATCACCCCCACCGTGCCCGCGATCGTCGGGCGCAGATGCGATCGGAACAAGGTCGCGATCGGCACCTTGGGCAGCGCGTCGTGCGCCGCCGCCTCGCGGAACGCCGGCGTTTCGGTCAGCTTCAGGCGCACCCACAGGCCCAGGCCGACGAGGATCGCGCTGGCCAGGAACGGCACGCGCCATCCCCAGTCGCGGAACTGCGCGTCGGTCAGCACGGCGCCGAGCAGCAGAAAGAAGCCGTTCGCGGCGATGAACCCGATCGGCGCGCCCAGCGGCGGGAACATGCCGTAGCGATTCTCGTACCCCGGCGGCGCATTCTCCACCGCGAGCAGGCTCGCCCCACCCCATTCGCCGCCCAGGCCGAAGCCTTGCGCGAAGCGCAGGAGGCACAGCAGCAGCGGCGCGATCCAGCCGACCTGCGCATAGCCCGGCAGGAACGCGATCGCGACGGTCGCCCCGCCCATCAGCATCAGCGACGCGACCAGCGTGGATTTACGCCCCAGCCGATCGCCGAAATGGCCGAACACCGCGGCGCCCAGCGGCCGCGCGAAGAACGCCAGCCCGAAGCTGGCATAAGACAGCATCAGCTGCGCCGACTGGCTTTCCGCCGGGAAGAATAGCGGCCCGAAGACGAGCGCGGCCGCCGTGGCATAGATATAGAAATCGTAGAATTCGACCGACGTGCCGATCAGGCTGGCGGTCAGGATGCGGCGATGCGCGCGCATCGGGCTGGCGGAAGCGGTCATGCCCCCTGCGTCGCGCTATCGCGCGGACGGGTCAAGCCGCTTCCCATTCCCATGACGACCACCCCGGCGGACGCCGGGGCCCAGTTGGGAAACAGAGGTTGGCGAGCGTTGCGCAAAGTTACTCCAGCCTTTGCGACTGGGCCCCGGCGTGCGCCGGGGTGGTGCATCGCGGGTGGTTACCCTCAACTCCCGCCGTTTGCCCGCACGAGGCTCAGCAGCAACCAATACAGCCCGCCCGACAGCAGCATCGCCGCCGGCAACGTCATCACCCAGGCCAGCGCCATGTTGCGGATCGTGCGCATCTGCAGCCCCTGCCCGTTCGCCACCGAAGCGCCGGCGACGCCGGAGGTCAGGATATGCGTGGTCGAGACCGGCAGCCCGAACCGCTCGGCGAGCAGGATCACCGTGGCGGCGACCAGCTCCGCCGAAGCGCCCATGCCGTAGGTCATGTGGCTCTTGCCGATCTTCTCGCCGACCGTGATCACGATCCGCTTCCAGCCGACCATCGTGCCGAGCCCGAGTGCGATCGCCACCGTGATCTTGACCCACAGCGGAATGAACCTTGTGCCTTGTTCGAGCATGCCCTGATAGGCGCCGATGCTCTCGAGTTCCTGCGCCGAGAAGCGCGTCTCGGCATCCTTGGCCTTGGTCATCAGCTTGGTCGTGTCGAGCAGCAGATACATGTCGTTGCGCACATTGTGCGTCGCCTCGGCCGGCACGTTGCTGAGCGCGCCGTACCCGCCGACGCGCACCGCGAGATCGCGCGAGACCGTCTCGACCGCGCCATAGACCTGCGGGCTGTCGACCTTCTTGGCCTGCAACGCATCGGTCAGCACGCCGCGCGCGGCGACCAGCGGAATCTCCAGCCCGCCCGATTTCGCATCGAATGTCGCGCCGGCGCCATTGGCGGCGGCGACGAACGCCGGCGTGGCACTGCTCGGCAGCGTGCGGTTGAGCGCATAGGCGGTCGGCGCGCAGCCGATCAGGATCAGCATGATCAGCCCCATGCCCTTCTGCCCGTCATTGCCGCCATGCGCGAAGCTGACCGCGGTGCAGGTGAAAATCAGCAGCGCGCGGATGCCCTTGGGCGGCGGCGCGCCTTCCACCGGTGGGGCGTACAAAGCGGGCTTGCGCACCACCAGCTTCATCACGAACAGCAGCGCCATCGCCGCGGCGAAGCCGATCAGCGGCGCCATCCACAGTCCGGTCAGCACCTTGGTCGCCTGGCTCCATTCGACCCCGGCAGTGCCGCCGGCGCTGCCGCCCGACAGCAATTGATTGGCCACGCCGACGCCCAGGATCGAGCCGATCAGCGTGTGGCTCGAACTGTTGGGCAGGCCGATATACCAGGTCGCCAGGTTCCACAGCACGGCCGCGAGCAGCAGCGAGAAGAGCATCGCGAAGCCGCCGCTGCTCCCGACATTGAGGATCAGATCGACCGGCAGCAGCGTGATGATCGAATAGGCAACCGCGCCGGTCGACAGCATCACGCCGAGGAAATTGAAGAAGCCCGACCAGACGACCGCGGCATAGGCGGGCATCGAATTGGTGTAGATCACCGTCGCGACGGCGTTTGCCGTGTCGTGGAAGCCGTTGACGAATTCGAAGCCCAAAGCGATCAGCAGCGCCAACGCGAGGAATGCGAACACGCCGAGCGCGAGGCTTTCGCCGACCTGCCGCGTGTCGACGAACACGCTCCATCCGGCATAGGCGAACCCGCCGATCAGCGCCGAAAGGAAGAGAGTCCGGGCGACTGCCGGGACCGGACGATCGAACCGCGATCCGGGCGCGTCGAGGGGCCGCTGTGCAGCGGCGATAGCGTGTGTGGCCATGATGGGATCGCCTTCGCGCGTGTTCGTGACAACTTGATGACGAATTGATGACAGCGCGGGTCGGCACCCGCGCCCTCGGCGCTACCCATCCCCCCGCTCGAGCCGTCCTGCCCAGGCATAGCCGCGATAGCGCGGCGTAAGGCTCGCCCGCCACGCCTGCCGCGCGGCGACCTCGTCCAGCGCCGCCGCCAGGTCCGCGCGCGGCGTCACGTCGAACCTGGCCAGCCACGCGAACAGTCCGCGCCGGAACGCCGCCGGCAAACGTTCCTGCTGCCCGAAATCGACGCAATCCACCCTGCCGCGCGCCACCATCGCCGCCTGCGTCAGCGCCGCGCGCCAATCGGGAATCATCGATAGCGTGTAGGACAGCATCACCCGATCGAACGCCGCTTCGCCGAACAGCGCGTCCGGATCGAAGCCGGTGGCATCGGCCTCCGCCAGTACGATCCGGTCGCCGAGCCCAGCCCGCGCGACGTTCGCCCGCGCCGTGATCAGCATCTCCGCCGACAGATCGAGCCCGAAACAGCGCGCACCGGGCCATGCTTTGGCCACGGCGATCAGATTACGCGCCGTGCCGCAGCCGATCTCGATCACGCTCTCCCCATCCGCCAGATCGAGCTCGGCGATCAGTCGATCACGCCCGAGCAGGTAATATTTGCGCGTCAGATCGTAGAAATGCCGCTGCCGTGCATAGATCGCGTCCATGCGCGCCGCTTGCGCTGCCACCGCGTCAGCCTTTCAGCACGTAGAGATGCACGCCGCCATAGATCGAGGATCGATCGCGCGCGGTGAAATCGAGCGATTCCGCGGCGCGATACTGCCAGCGATCGAGCAGCGCGTCGTCGACGCGGCCCGGCAGCAGCGTCGGCGCCGCGGCGGTGCGAAACAGCACGCGCGCGCCCGGCCTGGCGGTGCGCGTGATCTCGCGCCACAGCGCATTCAGCTGCGCGTCGGTCATCCAGTCCTGCGCGTCCAGCAGGATGTAGCGATCCCGCGTCGCTGCAGGCAGGCCGGCGAGATGCTCGGCAAGATTGGCATGCAGGAAATCGATCCGCCCGGCGCGGGCGGCGATATCGGCATGATGCGCCGGCTCGAGATAGGGCGGCACCGATCGCCCGGCGCCCGGCGCGTAGCGGCGCCCGAACGCCTGCTGCGCGAAATAATTGTCGCCCACCGGAAAATCGCAGGCGAGCTTTTCCAGCCGCCCGCGCAGCACCGCGCGGATCCCGCCGGGATCGTCATTGGACAAGGCGGCATATTGCGCCGGCGGAATCCCCAGCCCGAACAGCGACGCCGGCTGATCCATCAGCCAGCGCACGAAGCCCTTGTCGAACACCGGTGCCAGGCGCGTCTCGAACACGCGCCGCTGCTCCTTGATCGTCTCCGCGGCCAGGATCTCGCGCGGATCGATCCCGTACAGCCGGGCGACGAGATGCGCGCTGCCGATGAAGCTGCCGAGCAGGCCGCGCTTGTAGATGTTCGAGGCGAAGCCGCGGATCCGCCGCCGGCCGATCAGGTCGCGTCCTTCCCAATACCGCTGCGTCACCGCATCGAGATGCGGCCGCAGCAGGTCCTGATAGACGCGGACATTGCTCCGGCTGTCGGCCTCGCCGAAGAAGCGGTGAAACGCCGCGGCCGGCAGATGCTGTGCCGCCGCTACCTTCAGCCGGCCCAGCGCGACATGCGCGGTGTTGAGATCGACGGCGGTAATCCGCGCCGGATCGGCGGTGAGGTAGGACAGCACATTGCAACCGCCACTGGCGATCGTCACGACATGGCAGTCGGGCGTGATCGCCAGCGCTTCCATGTCGACCACCGGGTCTTCCCAGATCTGCGCATAGACCAGGCCGCGAAACGCGAACGTGAACGCGCGCTCCAGCATGCCCGCCTTGCTGCCGCCGTCATGCTGATGGACGGCCGCCCCGACCTTCTTCACCGTTGCCCGATGCAGCTTCAAGTTCGCCATGCCGCGTCCCCCCGTTGTTCGAGGTCGCCGCTACGGCCTTCGCGTGACGCGCCCAAGACGGCGGTGTGACGTGAGCATGACGCTCGCGTCACACCGCCCGGTCATTCGCCAGGATAGCGCTCGAATGCCGGCAGCCCGTTCAGGTCCCGGAGCCAATGCGGCGCATCCGCCATCTGGATGCGCGCCGTCGGCGGCATTGCCGCGGAATCGTCGAACGAGCCGCTCTGAATATCGATCTTGCCGGGGAAGACCGATTCGCTTTCGAAAAACAGGCCGGTGCCGCACGTTCCGCAGAAATGGCGCTGGACGTCGCCGGAGGAATTGTACCGGATCGGCGTCCCGGTGATCGTCACGGCATCGCGGGCGAACAGCGCCCAGCCGACCATCCATGCCCCGGCCGACCGGCGGCACGCGGTGCAATGGCACAGCGCGTGATGCTCCGGCATTCCCTCGGCCACATATCGTACCGCGCCGCAGCGGCATCCCCCGGTCACCGTCATCTTGACTCTCCCCCACTTTGTTCCTCGTTTGTTTCATATCGCGCGACATCTGGCAAGATGCCGACGTTGACGCGGCCGCTAAAAGTGTCCTCTCGCCGCCCGATCGCGCGCAACGATCGTCGGCGCCGCGAACATGCACGATGCGGTTGCCCTTGGCGGGCTCGTTCCCTACCTGTTCACGAATGTCCCTCCCCGCGCCCTCCCCGCAAGACCCGCCCTATCTCCGCGGCCTGAACACGCCCCAGCGCGAGGCCGTGCTGACCACCGAGGGCCCGGTGCTGGTCCTGGCCGGCGCCGGCACCGGCAAGACCGCCGCGCTCACCGCGCGGCTTGGCCATCTGCTGTTCACCAAAAAGGCCTGGCCGAGCGAGATCCTCAGCGTCACCTTCACCAACAAGGCGGCGCGCGAGATGAAGCACCGCGTCGGCAATCTCGTCGGCGACGTGGTCGAAGGCATGCCCTGGCTCGGCACGTTCCACGCGATCGGCGCCAAGATGCTGCGCCGCCATGCCGAGCTGGTCGGGCTGCAGAGCAATTTCACCATCCTCGATACCGACGATCAGTTGCGGCTCTTGAAGCAGCTGATTCTCGCCGCCGATCTCGACGAGAAACGCTGGCCGGCGCGTGCGCTCGCCGGGCTGATCGACGGCTGGAAGAACAAGGGCCTGGTCCCCGCCGATATCGATGCGGGCGAAAGCGAGCTCTACGCCAATGGCCGCGGCGGCGAAATGTATGCCGCGTACCAGGACCGGCTGAAGACGCTCAATGCGTGCGATTTCGGCGATCTGCTGCTGCACATGCTGGTCATCCTGAAGACCGATCGCGCGGTGCTCGCCGATTATCAGCAGCGCTTCAAATATATCATGGTGGACGAATATCAGGATACCAACAGCGTCCAGTATCTCTGGCTGCGGCTGCTCGCGCAGGAGCGCAAAAACATCTGCTGCGTCGGCGACGATGATCAGTCGATCTATTCCTGGCGCGGCGCGCAGGTCGAGAACATCCTCAAGTTCGAAAAGGATTTCCCCGGCGCGAAGGTGATCCGGCTGGAGCAGAATTACCGCTCCACGCCGCATATCCTGGGTGCCGCCTCGGGCGTGATCGCCAACAATAGCGGCCGCCTGGGCAAGCAATTGTGGACCGAGCTCGACGTCGGCGAGAAGGTCAAGGTGCTCGGCGTGTGGGACGGGCCTGAGGAAGCGCGGCGCGTCGGCGACGAGATCGAGACGTGCAAGCGCGCCGGCAAGTCACTCGACGAAATCGCCATCCTGGTCCGCGCGCAGCACCAGACGCGCGAGTTCGAGGACCGCTTCATCTCGATCGGCCTGCCCTACCGCATCGTCGGCGGTTTTCGCTTCTACGAACGCGCCGAAATCCGCGATGCGCTGGCGTATCTGCGCGTCGTCGCGCAGCCGGCCGACGATCTTGCGTTCGAACGCATCGTCAACGTGCCCAAGCGCGGCCTCGGCGACAAGGCGGTGCAGAAGGTCCACCAGCTCGCCCGCGCGCAGGCCATCCCGCTGACCACCGCCGCCGCGCGCATCCTCGATACCGACGAGCTGACCGGCGCCGCGCGGCGTACGCTCGGCAATCTCGTCGGCGACATGGCGCGCTGGCGCAGCATGGCCGGCGAGCTGCCGCATCCCGAGCTCGCCCGCATCGTTTTGGACGAAAGCGGCTATACCGCGATGTGGCAGGCGGAGAAGTCCGCCGAGGCCGCCGGCCGGCTGGAGAACCTCACCGAACTCGTCCGCGCGATGGAGGAGTATGAAAATCTCGGCGCGTTCCTCGAACATGTCAGCCTCGTCATGGATAACGAGAGCAATGCCGAGGATCCCAAGGTCACGATCATGACGATCCACGCTGCCAAGGGGCTGGAATACGACACCGTGTTCCTGGTCGGCTGGGAAGAGGGCCTGTTCCCGTCGCAGCGCTCCTTGGACGAAGGCGGCCTCGCCAGCCTCGAGGAGGAACGCCGCCTGGCCTATGTCGCGATCACCCGCGCCAGGCGGAAGGCGATCATCATCCACGCCGCCAACCGCCGCATTTACGGGCAGTGGACCAGTTCCATCCCGTCGCGCTTCGTCGGCGAGTTGCCCGACGTCCATATCGAATCCGAAAACACCATGTCCGGCGGCGAGAGCCTGTGGCGCGCCAACTGGTCCGAACGCGCCGATCCGTTCGCCGATGTCGCCCGCGGCAGCGGCCGTGGCCCCGGCTGGCAACGCGCCGCCGGCCTGTCGCCGGGCGTCGACCCCGCCAAACCCGGCGGCGCCTTCACCAGCCGCACCTTCTCGCGCGAACCCTCGCGCGTCGTCGAGGCGCGGGCCAGCGCGGTCAGCCTGGGCAACAAGGGCCGCGACGACGTGTCGGTGGGCATGCGCGTGTTCCACCAGAAGTTCGGCTATGGCGCGATCGCGCTGATCGAAGGCAACAAGCTGGAGATCGATTTCGAAAGCGCCGGCCGCAAGCGGGTGATGGATAGTTTCGTGACAGTGGGCGAGGGCTGAGGACGTCTGCAGCGCGTGAACCGGCGCCGCGCGCTCCGGGGCGCGGCTCGAACATGTACCTAGCCCTACACCCCCATTCAGGAACGATACGCGCGGCGGCGCGTACCCCATCCCCATGGCCCAGCCCGGGCCGCGAGAGGAATTCTCCAGTGAAGTTCACCCATCTGATCGCCGCCGCCTTGATGTTCGTCGGGATCGGCGTCTCGACCGAGGCATCGGCACAGCGCCACGACGGCTACAGCCAGATCGATCGCCGCGACGGCTTCCGCGATGATCGCCGCGGCGATCGCCGGGATTACCGTCGCGACGATCGCCGCTACGATCGCCACGACAACCGTCGCAACGATCGCCGCTGGCGCAACAATGGCCGTCATAACGGCTGGAACAACAACCGCCGCCACAATGGCTGGAACAACAACAATCGCCGGCCGTGCCGCGTGATCTATCGCAACCATCGCCGCGTCACCGTCTGCCGCTAAGCGGCCTTGGGGAGGGGCGCGCCCCCTCCCCGCTTTGCGGTTGCCCGCCTTGACGGTGCGGGCGATACCGGCGCCATGTTCTATCTCGCACTGAAAGCCGGCATTTCCGGCATCCTGATCGCCGCCGCCTCGGAAGTGGCCAAACGCTATCCCGGCTTTGGCGCGCTGATCGCCTCACTGCCACTGGTCTCGGTGCTCGGCATGATCTGGCTGTGGCGCGACAAGCCGGATCCCGTCACCACGGCCGCGCATGCGCAGGCGACCTTCTGGTACGTGCTGCCCTCGCTGCCGATGTTTCTCGCCATTCCCGCGCTGCTCCGCGCCGGCGCGCCGTTCTGGATGGCGCTCATGCTCCGCTGCGCACTCACCGTGACGCTGTATCTCGCCATGGTCGCGCTCGCGCCACGCCTCGGTATCGCGCTGTAGGCCGACCGGATAGCACAGCGTCCCCTGGGGTTTGCGCGATATGGCGCGTCCGCAGGGCGAACCGGTCAGTCCGGCTCGACCGCCATCAGCGTGGTGTCGGCATATTTGAAGCTGCCCTGGTCGAACAGGCTGCTGACCTTGAACGCGCGCGGCGTGATGCGGAGTGCGGTCAGGCCGATCAGCTTGAACGTGCCCATCTTGGGCTCCTTGGGCGGCTTGCCATCGCGCGCCAGCACCTCGGCATCGATGAACAGCTCGTCATGCTTGGTGTAGATGACATGCGGCGCAAGCGTCATCTCAACCTTGTTGTAGGTTGCCGACAGGCACATCTTGCGCACGATCGCCTCGAACACCGTCGGTGTCGTCGTGGGCGTCTGGACGGGCGGCCGCTCAGCGGTCATGGTATCGGTCATTCGGCGAACCTACCGTTTGCGCTGCACTGCAGCAAGAAGCTTTACGGTAAACGCTGTCTTTCGCAAAATGGACCCATCGGATGCCCGTGTCTTGAGCGACCCCAATGCGCTGATCGCGGCACTGCACCTCGCCCCGCATCCCGAAGGGGGCTGGTTCCGCGAGACGTTCCGCCAGCCCGCGCCGGACGGCGGCCGCGGCCTCGCCACCGCAATCCTGTTCCTGCTCGAGGCCGGGCAGCGCTCGCACTGGCACCGCGTCGATGCTGCCGAACTGTGGCTGTGGCACGCCGGCAGCCCGTTGGCCTTAATGATCCATGACAGCACGACGGCGACGCACCGGCTCGGGCCGGACATCCTGGCCGGGCACAGCGCGCAGGCGCTGGTCCCGCCGCACGCCTGGCAGGCGGCCGAGGCCGATCGCGGTTGGGCCCTGGTCAGCTGCGTCGTCACCCCGGCGTTCGATTTCGCCGGGTTCGAGCTTGCCCCGCCCGATTGGCGGCCATGACTTGCGATCGGGGGCGAGAAGCGTAAGCGGGCCGCCATGCTCGACGGTCTTCCCATGCCGCGTCGCCTGCTGGCGATCGGCGCCTTGTGCTGTGGCACCGCGCTCATCATCATCGACGGCGCGGTCGCCACCGTCGCGCTGCCGACGATCGCGCGCGACCTGAAGGTCGACAGCAGCGCCGTCGTCGCGGTGGTCACGATCTATCAGCTGACCCTCGTCATGCTGCTCCTGCCCTTTGCCGGGCTCGGCGACCGTATCGGGCTGAAGAAGATGTACCAGCTCGGCCAGCTGGTCTTCACCATCGCCACGATCCTGTGCTTCTTCGCCAAGAGCCTGCCATTCCTGCTCATCGTCCGCGCGTTCCAGGCAATCGGCGCGGCGGCGGCGCTCAGCGTGTCCTCGGCGCTGATCCGCCAGACCTACCCGGCCCGGCAACTCGGCCGCGGCCTCGGCATCAATTCGGTGATCGTGTCGAGCAGCGCCGCCGCCGCGCCGACGATCGGCGGGCTGATCCTGTCCTTCGCGCCCTGGCCCTGGGTGTTCGCCAGCGCGGTGCCGTTCGCGCTTGTCTCGCTGGCGCTCGGCCGTGCGCTGCCCGATCCCGAACCACGCGAAACCCGCTTCGACGTGATCGGCGCGGTGATGTGCGCGGCGATGTTCGGGCTGGTGATCGGCGGGCTCGAATCGAGCGTGCACGGCGATTCGCCCGTTATCTCCGCTGCGATCGTGCTGATCGGCGCGGCGATCGGCGTCTATTTCGTGCGGCGCGAACGCCACGAGCCCGATCCGATCCTGCCGATCGACCTGCTCTCCCGCCCGGTGCTCGCGCTGTCCGCGATCGGCGCCTATACTGCGTTCATCGCCTCGATGACGCTGCTGCTGTCGACGCCGTTCCGGCTCGGCGCGCTCGGCTTCAGCCCGGCGCTGATCGGCGCCGCGATCGCGCCCTGGCCGGCGACCAACATGATCGTCGCGCCGCTTGCCGGCTGGCTGTCGGACCGCGTCCCTGCCGGGCTGCTCGGCGGGATCGGCATGGTCATCTCGATCACCGCGCTGCTGCTGCTCGCCTTCCTGCCCCCCGACCCCAGCCTGTTCGACGTCGCCTGGCGCATGGCGCTGTGCGGCTCGGGCTTCGGCACGTTCCTGCCGCCCAACGCCCGGCTGATCATCGGCAGCGCCCCGCGCGAGCGCGCCGCCGCCGCCGGCGGCCTGGTGTCGACGGTGCGGCTGGTCGGCCAGACCACCGGCGCGACCTTGGTCGCCGCGCTGCTGGCACTCGGCATCGGCAGCGGCATCGTGCCGCCGCTGGTGGCCGCCGGGCTCGCCTTCGTGGCCGGCCTGTGCAGCCTTGCCCGCCTGCGCCCCTCGATCCGCAATCCCAAGGCCGACGAGGCCGACGACATGCAGCCGGCCAGTCCGGTCAGCTGACGCGTCGAGCGGCCGGAACCGCGCGCGCAAACGATCCGTTGGCACAGCGAGTTCAAGCGGAGACACTCCATGCCCTATATCAAGACACGCGACGGCACCGATCTCTACGTCAAGGATTGGGGCAGCGGCCGCCCGGTGGTGCTGATCCACGGCTGGCCCTTGTCGGCCGACAGCTGGGACGCGCAGGCCATGGCACTCGCCGAGGCGGGATTCCGCGCGATCGCCTATGACCGCCGCGGCTTCGGCCGCTCCGGCCAGCCCTGGACCGGCTATGACTATGACACGCTGTCGGACGATCTTGCCGACGTGCTCGAGCAGACCGGCGCGGACGACGCGACGATCGTCGGCTTCTCGATGGGTGGTGGCGAGGTCGCGCGCTATATGAGCCGGCACGAGGGCAAAGGCGTGATCGGCGCCGGGCTGATCTCCTCGGTCGTGCCCTATATGCTCAAGACCGAGGACAATCCGCACGGCGTGCCCGAGGATCAGCTCCAGGCGATCGGCGACGGCATCAAGAAGGATCGCCCCGGCTTCTTCCACAGCTTCCTGCAGGATTTCTTCGGCGTCGGGTTCATTTCCTCGCCGGTGAGCAGCCAGACGGTTGACTGGGCCTGGCGCCTGGCCATGCAGGGCGGGCTCAAGCCGATCCTCGGCTGCGCCGAATCCTTCGGCCATACCGACTTCCGCGGCGACCTTGCCGCGTTCCGCGTGCCGACGCTGGTGGTTCACGGCACCGCCGACAAGACCGTGCCGATCGACCCCACCGGCCGCGCGGCGGCAAAGGGCATCGCCCAGTCGCAGCTCGTCGAATATGACGGTGCGCCGCACGGCCTGACCGTGACGGAGAGCGACCGCTTCACCAACGACCTGCTGACCTTCCTGGGTCGCGGACGGACCGGCGCGGCGACGGACCACGAGGCGCAGTTGATCGCTGGCTAACTGCCTGACGAAGAAGGGGCGGCGCTTCCGATCGGAGGCGCCGCCGTTTTTATACGTTCCCCGGCGAAGGCCGGGGCCCAGTCGCACGACGATGGTAACGAAACGCAACGCTACTTCACTTCTGTCCCGCGACTGGGCCCCGGCCTTCGCCGGGGAAGTAAGAAGGAAAAAGGCGAAAAGTGAAGGCGAACGCCCCCCCGCCCGCGTCAATTCAGCGGAACGATGACCTCGTCGGGATGCACGACGTTCAACTTTTCGCGCGTCAGCTCGTCCACCATGTCGGGATCGGCGCGCTTGGGATCGAGCAGCGCCACCTTGTTCTGCCATTCCGCCCGCTTGGTCTTGAGCGCCGCCAGCTGCACGTCGCGCACGCTGAGCTGCCGCTTGACCTCGCCATAAGCGCGCGCGCCGTTCGGCCCGAGCACGGTATACGCGCCCAGGCCGACGATGACGATCACCACCACCGCCGGCACGGCCGCGCCGCGGAGCATCGTCGAAACAGTTGAACGCTTGGCCATAGCCGGGATTCTCGCAGGCCAAGCCTATACTATCAAGAGCTTTTTAACCAGATTCGGTTGTATCACCGGCGCAGCACGCCGCGCCCGGCATAGACCGCGGCATCGCCCAGCTCTTCCTCGATGCGGATCAGCTGGTTGTACTTGGCCAACCGGTCGCTGCGCGCGAGGCTGCCGGTCTTGATCTGCCCGCAATTGGTCGCCACCGCGAGGTCGGCGATCGTCGCATCCTCGGTCTCGCCCGAGCGGTGCGACATCACGGCGGTATAGCGTGCGCGATTGGCCATCGACACCGCCTCCAGCGTCTCGGTCAGCGTGCCAATCTGGTTAACCTTGACGAGGATCGAATTGGCGATCCGCTCGTCGATGCCGCGCTTCAGCCGCTTGGGGTTGGTGACGAACAGATCGTCGCCGACCAGCTGCACCTTGTCGCCGACCAGGTCGGTCAGCGCCTTCCAGCCGGCCCAATCGTCCTCCGCCATGCCGTCCTCGATCGAGAAGATCGGGTAGCGCCGCGTCAGATCGGCGAGATATTCCGCCATCTCGGCGCTCTCCAGGATGCGGTTCTCGCCGGAGATATTGTACTTGCCGTCCTTGAAGAATTCGGTCGCCGCGCAATCCAGCGCGATCATCACGTCGTCACCGGGCGTGTAGCCGGCCTTTTCGATCGACGACATGATGAAGTCGAGCGCGTCGCTGGTGCTGGCGATGTTCGGCGCGAAGCCGCCCTCGTCGCCGACCGAGGTCGCCAGGCCCTTGTCGTGCAGGCCCTTCTTCAGCGTATGGAAGATTTCCGAGCCGCAGCGCACCGCATCGAACAGCGTGTCCGCGCCGACCGGCACGATCATGAATTCCTGGAAATCGATCGGATTGTCGGCATGCTCGCCGCCGTTGATGATGTTCATCATCGGCACCGGCAGGACATGCGCCGAAACGCCGCCGACATAGCGGTACAGCGGCAGGCCGCGCGCATCCGCCGCCGCCTTGGCCACCGCCAGGCTGACGCCGAGGATCGCGTTCGCGCCCAGCCGCCCCTTATTCTCGGTGCCGTCCAGGTCGATCATCGCGCGATCGATATCCGACTGGTCCTCGGCGTCCATGTCGACCACTTCCTCGGCAATCTCGCCATTGACCGCATCGACCGCGCCCTGCACGCCCTTACCGAGCCACGCCGAACCGCCGTCGCGCCGCTCGACCGCCTCGTGCGCGCCGGTCGAGGCGCCCGAGGGCACCGCTGCGCGGCCGAAGCTGCCATCCTCCAGCATCACGTCGACCTCGACCGTCGGGTTGCCGCGGCTGTCGATGATCTGGCGGGCGTGCAGGTCGATGATTGCGGTCACGGAACGATCCTTCTACTCTGAAGCCTGTCGGCGTTGCGCTGCCTCTATCGGCTATCCCGGGCAGGGGCAATTCGGGTCCGCGATGGAACCCCGCCGCGCGCGACAGGTTGAGCGGTTAACAACGGAAAGGGCGTTATCATGGCCGACCAGAACGATAAACCAGTCGCAGAAGCGATCAATCACGGTGCGAACGACACGCCGCCGGCGGACACCAGCTTCCGCCCCGAAGCCAGTTTCGGCGGCGAGGACGTGACCTTCGAAAGCGCTGCCGACGCGCCGGCCGAGCCGGCAGCGACGGGCGCCCCGGGCACCGCGCACACGCTCAAGGACGGCGCTGCCAAGATCGCGCAGACAGTCGGCGATCGCGCCAAGACCTATGCAGAAGACGGCAAGAGCCGCGCCGGCAGCGCGCTCGACGAGCTGGCGCAGATGATGAACGACGCCGCCGGTACGGTCGATGAAAAGGTCGGCGCGCAATATGGGCAATATGCCCGCACCGCCGCCGAGGCCGTCACCGGCTTCTCCGAATCGCTCAAAGCCAAGAATGTCGACGATCTAATCGCCGATGCCACCGGCTTCGTGAAGAAGAGCCCGGCGATCGCCATCGGCACCGCCGCTGCGCTCGGCTTCGTGTTGATCCGCCTCGTCCAGTCCGGTCTCAATGCCGACAACGACAAGGCGTGATCTGCCGTCGGCGGGGCACCACATAGTGACGCAACCACCCCCCGAGCCCGGCATCGGCGCGCTGATCGGCCAGCTCACCACGGACGCGCGCGCCTATGCCGTCGCCGAACTGGCCATTTATCGTGCCAAGGCAATGGCATGGGTCGGCGAGGCGAAGTTCGTCGCGATGTTCGGTGTGTCGGCGCTGGTGCTGGCGAACGCAGCGATCATCGCCTTGTTCGTCGGGCTGTTGCTGACGCTAACGCCGCGCGTCGGGCCCGGCTGGGCGACGGTTATCGTCGTCGGCGGGACGCTGGCGCTGGCCGGGCTGCTGGGCTGGCTGGCGTTGCGCCACGTCCGCAAGATGAGTGGCGGCAAATGACCGATTCCGTTTCAATTGCCGAAATCGAGGCCGCTGCCGCGCGTGCGCGGCTCGGCGCCACGCTGTCCACGCTGCAGGCGCGACTCGCGCCCAAGGCGCTGGCGCAGGATGCGGCGCAGGGCCTGCTCGATAAGGGGCAGGCGCTTGCCGCTGACGGCGTCGAGGTGGCCCGCCGCAACCCGTTGACGGTCGCCGGTGCGGTCGCCGCGCTCGGCCTGTTTCTCGCCCGCAAGCCGATCGCCAAGCTGGTGACCGGCGGCGGCGATGCAACCTCGCCCGCACCCGTTAGTTCGACCCGAAAGCCTCGTGCTGTCAAAAGGAAGTCCAGATGACCGATCCCGTCTCCTCCACCCACGGCGCCAAAGCCCAAGGCAAGGCGCCTGCCCCGCAGAGCACGATCGAGAAGACCAAGCTCGCCGCGACGCATGCGCTGGATACGGCGCGTGACGGCGCCCGCGACGTCGCCGATCGTACCGCGCAAGTCATCGATTCCAATCCGCTGCCGGTGCTGATCGGCGGCGTGGTGATTGGGGCGATCGCCGGCGCGCTGGTACCGCGCAGCCGCCGCGAGGCCGAATTGCTCGCGCCGGTCGGCCGCCGGCTGCGCGCCACCACTACCGATGCGGTGCAGAGTGCCAAGACCACCGGCCTTGCCGAACTGGGCGCGCTCGGCCTTAGCAAGGGTGCGCTCAGCGAACAGGGCGGCAAGCTGGTCGGCGGCATCCTGACCGCGCTGGCCACGGCCGGCAGCGCGGCGATCACGGCATCGCGCGAGGCGAAAGCGAAGGCCGCGGAATAGACGTCGGCGGCAGCTGGGGCTAAGGCGCGCCTGAACCCTATCCCCAGGACACACGATTATGAGCAAGCTCCACCTCGTCTTCGGCGGCCGCGTCAGCGATCCGCAGACGCTCGATTTCGACGATCTCGATTCGATCGAGGTCGTCGGGATGTTCCCAGACTATAAGAGCGCCGAAAAAGCGTGGCGTGCCGCCGCACAGCGCACCGTCGATGATGCCGAGATGAAATATGTCGTCGTGCACCTGCATCGTCTGGTGCAGCCCGATCTGATCGCCAAGCCGGGCGCCTGATCCGCCCGTCCCCCATCCCGGCACGCCGGGATGGGGGACCGATCGCCCCTAGGACAATTCGTCTGATCGACAGCGCGCGATAACAGGCGCAGCATCGCATCATGTCCGATGATTCTGCCCCCGCCCCCGCCCCCGCCCCCGCAGCTATTCCCGCCCCCTACCCGGCGCCCGCGCCTGGCGACACGTTCCGCTGGATCATGCGCTGCGGCTGGAAGGGCCTGTGTCCGCGCTGCGGCAAGGGCCGGATGTTCAAATCCTGGCTCAAGATCGTCGATCGCTGCGAGCATTGCGGGCTCGACTACCGCTTCGCCGCGCCCGATGACGGCCCCGCGTTCTTCTCGCTGTGCATCATCGCGCTGCCGCTGATCTTCTTCGTCGTCTGGCTGCAGGTCGCGTTCGATCCGCCGGTCTGGGTCCATTTCGTGACCTCGGTGCCGGTCATGGCGCTCGGCACGCTGCTGCCCCTGCGCCCGATCAAGGGCTGGCTGGTCGCCTCGCAATTCGTCAACCGGGCGCAGGAAGCCGGCACCAAGGCGCTGTGGGCACAGCTGCACGGCACCGATCCCGACAAGAACGACTTCGATCAATAGGCCGGTGGCCGGGGCGTCGCCCCGGCTCAGTCGCCGGTCAGGATCCGATCGACCAGCTGTTTCACCGACGGCACGAACCCGTTCGAATAGAACGGGTCCTTCTTGAAATTGTACGCGCCGTGCCCGGCGAACATCAGATTGTCGTCGATCGGCCCGCCATGCGCGATGTCCTGCAGCGTCTTCTGGATGCAGAAGCTGCGCGGATCGGCCAGCCGCCCGGTCGAATTGGTCTCGCTGTCCGCCCAGGACGAGAAGGAGCATTGCGACAGGCAGCCCATGCAGTCCGCCTGATCCTTGCGGATCCAGCCCTTTTCCTCGGGCGTCACGAACACGAGCGTATTGTCCGGCGTCTTCAGCGCGTCGGTAAAGCCCTCGCCGAACCACTGCCGCGCGCGCAGCAGATCGTTGCGCGTCACCCAGAAATTCTTGCCCTTCACGCCGACGTCGAGCTGGAACGTATGGTCGCCCGCCTCCTGCGTCGAAAAGGCGATCTGGCGCTCGGAACGCGTCTCCAGGATGCGCAGGAACGGATTCTTGACCGCACTCGAATAGAAGCCGGTGGGTGAGAACTTGTGCAGCAGCACCTCGCCCGGCTCGATGTCCATCAGCTTGTTCTTCCAGCCCTCGGGGATCGGGCTTTCGCGCGTCAGCAGCGGCCGCGTGCCGAACTGGAAGGCGATCGTGCCGAGTTCGGGATTGTCGATCCAGTTGCTCCAGTCGCGCAGATACCACACGCCGCCGGCCATCACGATCGGCACCTCGTCGGAAATACCGCCCTCGCGCATCACGTCGCGCAATTCCTTGACGCGCGGATAGGGATCCTGCGGCTTCAGCGGGTCCTCCGCGTTGGACAGGCCGTTATGCCCGCCGGCGAGCCACGGATCCTCGTAGACCACCGCCGAGAGATAGTCGGCCGCCTTCGAATAGGCCCGCTTCCACAGCGCGCGAAACGCGCGGCCGGAGCTGACGATCGGCAGGTAGGTGACGTTGTAGGAAGCGGCGATCTCGGACAATTTGTACGGCATGCCCGCGCCGCAGGTCACGCCGGCGACGAGCCCGCGCGTCCGTTCGAGCACGCCGTGCAGGATGCGCTGCGCCCCGCCCATTTCCCACAGCACGTTGATGTTGATCGCGCCGCGGCCACCGGCGATGTCGTGCGCCTTCTGCACCTGCTGCACCGCGCCCTCGATCGCATAGTCGATCAGTTCCTCGTGCCGCTCGCGCCGGGTCAGCGACTTATAGACCTGCGGGATGATCTTGCCATCGGGATCGTAGCTGTCGGCATTGACCGCCGAGACGGTGCCGATCCCGCCCGCCGCCGCCCAGGCGCCGGCGCTGGCGTGATTGGTCGCAGCAACGCCCTTCCCGCCCTCGACGAGCGGCCAGACCTCGCGGCCGTTATAGACGATGGGCTTGAGACCTTTGAACACCACACTCTCCGAACTTAACATACGTTTGATACAACCAAAGGATGCCGCCACACGAACGAAATCAGAAAAGGCGCGCGTCGCGCCCCATCGCAGTTTCGTACAGCGCCGCATAGCGTGCGATCATGATGTTCTCATCATATTCCGCTACTGCCTTCGCCTGATTGGCCGCGCCGACGGTCTTGCGCAGCGCCGGATCGCGCGCCAGCGCCTCGATCGCGTCGCGCAGCGGCACCTCGCCGCTGCGCTGGGGGATGAACGGCGCATTCTCCGCGGCGACCATGTACGGCACGTCGCCGACCGGCGGGGCGACGATCGGCAGGCCGGCGGCCATCCCCTCGATCACCGCGATCGGGAATTGCTCGCTCTTAGACGATAGCGCCAGGATATCGAACAGGCCGACGAACCGGTGCGGCGCGCTGAGAAAGCCCGGCAGCACCAGTGCATCGTCGATCCCCATATTCTCCGCCGCGTCGAGGATCGTCTGTCGCTCGGGCCCCTCGCCGACGATCACCAGGCGGATGCGCGACGAACAGCCGCCGACCGCGCGGACCAGCAGCGGCAGGTCCTTCACCGCGCGCAGCCCCGCCAGCGTGCCGACGACGATCTCGCCCGGTTTGCGCTTGAATCCCGGGATCGCCTTGGGATCGGGCGCGCCGGCATAAGCGGCGGTGGCGATGCCGTTGACGATGCGGTGGACCCGCGCGGGCGGCTGCTTCCAGGTATCGAGCGCGATCCGGTGCAGCACCTCGGACGGCACGACCAGGGCATGCGCTGCGGGCAGCGCGAAGCGGCGATAATAATTGCGCTCGCGCTTCAGCCCGCCCGCCTCGTCCGAATTGAACCCGTCCTCGTGATGCACCAGCGGCGGCGTGTCCTTGCCGAACACGCGCTTGGCCATCACCCCGTCGATCGCGCCCCAATTGTAGGTCAGCACCAGATCGAACCGCCGCATGAAGCGCGCGATCGCCTCGAACCGCGCGACCGACGGCCGCCCGACGAGCGGCGGCGGGTTTTGCGCGATCTCGTACGACACGCCGGCGGCGATCGCGTCGCGCGCGCCGAGCTGATCGGGCATGCCCGAGACGATCGTGTGCCGGGCGCGATCGCCGAATGCGTTCATCAGGCGCACCGAGCGCGCTTCCTTGCCGCCCAGGCTGAAGGTCGAATGCAAATGGAGAATGGAAACGGGGCGAGCCATAACGTCCGCGATTAGCGAGGAATTACCGTCCGGTCATCTCCTGCCCGCGAAATCGCCCGTTAAGGCATCGTCCGCTCATGCGTCGCGCAGGAACGTCGCCACGCCGGGCATCGCCACGCCGGCGCGCCAGCCCGGGGCGTCGGCGAACACCTCGGCATGCTCGGGATTGGCGTAAATTACCGTCACCCGCGCGGCGCCGTCGCGCAGCGCCGCCTCGAGCCGCCCGCGCACCGCGGTCATGATCGTCGTGCCGAACGGATTGTAGAAATAGGCCAGGATCTGCCGCCCGGCGGGCGCGACCATGGTGGCATCGCCCGCAATCACTTGCGCCGGAATCGTCGTGCCGCTCAGCTCAGCGAAGCGCGCGATATTGGCGCGTGCGATCGCGCACAGCCGGTCCGACAGTTCGACGCCGGTCACGCTGGCGAAGCCCATCTCCATCGCCAGCATCATCGCCCGCCCCTTGCCCGCGCCGAAATCGATGAAATCCCACTCGGCCGGATGCAATTGCAGCGCCGCGACGGGATCGCGGACCATCGCCTCGCGGCTGGGATCGTAGCGCCGGCACTGGTCGATCTGCGCGGCATCGAACCCCAGCACGCGGGCGCTGACGCCGGCGCTGGTATCCGTGCCCCAGCGCCGGTCGAACGCGCGATCGGCCTCCCGGTCGGCGCGCGCCGTCGGTGTCAGCGATCGCACGGCATGCACCGCATTCTTCAGCGCCAGCCGGGCGACCTCGCCGGCGTCGCGATGACGGAGCCGGGCCAACACACCGTTGGCCAAAGCGCGCCCTTCATTCTTGCGTAAGTACTTCAATTTCCGCGTTCGTTGCTGATTGCCGTCAGACGATAGAAAGCCGCCCCGGCGCGAACCGGGACGGCCTCCAGAAACGTTTCAATGACGCTTACAGGTCGTTGATGGCGCCCTTGACGCTGCCCTTGACGTCCTGGCCGGTGCCCTTGAGCTGCTGGGCCTTGCCCTCGGCTTCCAGCGTCTCGTTGTCGGTCGCGTCGCCGTACAATTCCTTGGCCTTGCCTGCGATCTTGTTGCCTGCGGCGTCGAGCTTGTCGGTGAATTCGCCCATTTTAAATCTCCTTGGCGGCCGTCATGGCGCCTTGCAAGTTTAACCCAGATCAGCCCGGGACGGTTCCCTCGCGCTGAGCAAAAACCTGTTTGTCGATATGCGTGATACGGCAGGCGAGATCCGCCTCGCCACTCGCCACCACCCAATGATCGCCGGCATCGGCGATCCCGGTGGTGAACACGACATTGTCGAGATACATCAGCTCCTTGATCGGCTCCGTCAGCGTCGGCGCCGGCTCCAGCACGGCATCGTGGCAGGTCCGCACGACGACGCTCGGATCGTCGCGGTCGAGGATCGACCAATAGGTGCGATAGATGCCGACCACGCCGGACGGCTCCACGCCATGCCACAAGGTCAGCCAGCCGTCCTCGGTCATTACGGGCGGCGATCCCCCGCCCATCCGCGCCGTCGCGACGGTCGCGGCATGCGGGCGGATGCCGGGCCTGTCATAGGGCTTCCAGTGCAGCGCGTCGGGCGACGCGGACAGGTTGATCGACGGGCCCGAGCGCCATTCGCTGCCCGGCGGATAGGCAAAATACAGATCGCCCAATGGCCGCGTCTGGGCGAAGAACTTGCCCCCGACCTTGCCCTCGAAGATCAGCATGTCCTTGTTCTGGTGATCGAGCACGATCCCCTCCAGCGTCCAGTCAAGCGCATCGTCCGAGCTGTACAGCGTGGTGCAGTGCCGCTCCGGGCTGACCGAGCAGGTGGTCATCAGATAGCGATCGCCGACCTTGCTGATCCGCGCATCCTCGACGCCGTAACATTGGTAATCGGCGCGCGGCGCGATCGCCCGTTCGTAATGCACTTCGACCAGTTCGGTGCCATCGGCCGAAAGCTCCACCGGCAGGAGCCAGGAGAGCGAAGTCAGCGCCATCACCTTCCAGCCGCCGCCCGGGATGAGGAATTTACGCGGATCCCTGGTGTCGACCATCTCCAGCGGCCAGCCATCCATGACATAGCCGTCCGCGGTCCAGCGGATCGCATGGATCTGCTGATCCTTCACCGGATGGCGCAACGCCTCGGCGATGCGCACCATCAGCAGCAGATTGCCGTTCGCCAGCCGCGTCATGCCGGGATTGAAGGCGCCCAGCACATAGGTTTCGACGCCGAGCTGGCCGGCCAGCGGCGAGCGAGTGAGATCGACATCGGCGGGGGCAAAAACGAGTTGGTCGAACGCGAAGGTCATGATGCTGATCCCGTTATCGATCCCCAACCCCACAAACGTCACCCCGGACTTGTTCCGGGGTCCACCAGGCGGCTGGAGCAGAAAATATGCCGTGAACGCCGCCATGCCGACACAGTGGCCCCCGGAACAAGCCCGGGGTGACGATTAGGGTAGAGTTTTACTCTTCCCCCACCGCCCGGGGCGTGATCGTCAACTGCTGCACCACCGCGCGCCGCGGCTGGGTCAGCAGATAGTGTACCCCGACGGCGATGTCTTCCGCGCGGAGCATCTCGTCCTTGGCGATCCGCTCGCGCTGCTCTTCAGGCGTGATATCCGGCTCCTGCATGTCGGAGCCGGTCTTGCCCGGCTCGACATTGGCGACGCGGATCCCCTTCGGCCCGAGTTCGCGCCGCAGCGCCTCGCCGAAGCCCTGGATGCCGTATTTGATCCCGGCATAGACCGTCGAGCCCGGCCCCAGCACATGCGCGCTCATCGAGCCGATCAGCACGATATCGCCGCGGTCCCCGAGCGCCGTCGCCGCCGCATGCGCGGTAAGCAGATAGGCGGTGAAATCGGTCGCAATGGCATAGCGCAGATCCTGTTCGGACATGTCGCTCAGCCCCTCGGCCGCGATCGCGGCATTGACCACGGCGATGTCCAGCCCACCAAGCCACTGCGTCCCGGCATCGACGAAGGCCTTGACGTTGTCCGGCTCAGCCAGATCGGTGGCAATCCCGTCGCCCTCGCCGACCTCGCGGATCCGCGCCAGCGCATCGGCCAGATGCTGCTCGTCGCGCCCGCAGATGAACACCTTAGCGCCCTCGGCGGCGAGCAGCACGGCGATCGCGCGACCGATTCCGGTCGTGCCGCCGGTGATCACGGCGCGCTTGCCCTTCAGGCTGATCTGCTGGGTATGGGCGTCGGCGATGGTGGTCATGAGGCATCTCCTTGTTCGCAAGGGCAGACGCGTTGGAGGAGGAGAGGTTCCGATTTGTCAAAAGCCCCTCCCCTTCAGGGGAGGGGTTGGGGTGGGGCCGAGCGGCGAGTCCGACAGGCGGCTCTGCGAGATGGTACTGCCCCACCCCTTCCCCCTCCCCTGAAGGGGAGGGGCTTATTTTACGTCGCCACCCGCGCCAGCAACCGCTCGATCCCCTCGACCACCGCCGGCTCGCCGAGCGTCGGCGTATGACCCACGCCCTCCACGGTCACCAGCTCCACGGTCGCACCGAGCGTCTCCGCCATCCGCGCCGCCGTACGCGGCCCCAGAACGTCGGATCGCGCACCGCGCACGATCAGCGTCGGCACGCCCTGCAGCTGTTCCAGCGCGCGCCACATGTCCGGCCCGGCCTCGTTGCCCGGCACGCGGAACGGCTCGGCGATCTTCATGTCGTAATCGAGCACGATCCGCCCGGCGCTGTTCAGCCGGTACAGCCGCTTGGCCATGCCGAGCCAGTCGTGGATCGTGTAATCCGGATAGACGTCGCCATTGCCCTCCATCACCGCGCGCGCGGCGTGCATCCAGGTCGGCCAGGTGTTCGATTTGCCGACATAGGTGCGGATGCGGCTCAGGCCCGCCGTCTCGATCTCGGGCCCGACATCGTTGAGCAGCGCGCCGGCGATCTTCTCGCGCGCCGTGCCCGCCAGCAGCATCGTCACGATCCCGCCGAGCGAGGTGCCGAACGCGACATAGCGGTCGACCGCCAGTTCGCCGAGCAGCCCCTCGACATCCTGCACATAGGTCAGCGGCACATAGGACATCGGATCCTTGGCATAGCCGCTCTCGCCGCGCCCGCGCAGATCGATCGCGATCACCCGCCATTGCCCCGCCAGCCGTTCCGCGAGATCGGCAAAGTCGCGCGCGTTGCGCGTGAGGCCCGGCAGGCACAGGATCGGCGGCTTGTCCGCTGGGCCCGGATAATCGCGGTAATGCAGCCGCACGCCGTCGTTCGACCACCAATATTTGTTTTCGTAAGCGGCCATGGTTGCGTCCCGAGGTTGCGAGCCACCATATCGCCGCATGACCCTGACCCCGCAACCCTATCGCCCCGAAGCCAGGATCCTCGATCTGGGGGACGCCTTTTACGATCCGGTCGAGGCCGCCGATTTCCCGCAGACCATCCTGCGCTTCCGCAACGATCGCGCCGCCGCGCAAATCGGGCTCGACACGCTCGACGACGACGCCTGGCGCGCGCATTTCGGCCGCTTCGCAGGGCTGCCGGGCAGCCTCGAACAACCGCTGGCGCTGCGCTATCACGGTCACCAGTTCCGCCACTACAATCCCGATATCGGCGATGGCCGCGGCTTCCTGTTCGCGCAGTTGCGGGACGACCGCGACCGCCTGATGGATCTCGCCACCAAGGGCAGCGGCCAGACGCCGTGGAGCCGCTTCGGCGACGGCCGCCTGACGCTCAAAGGGGGCATGCGCGAGATCCTCGCCACCGAAATGCTCGAATCGCTCGGCGTGGAGACGTCGCGCACCTTCTCGCTGATCGAGACCGGCGAGGCGCTGACCCGCGGCGACGAACCCTCCCCCACCCGCTCGGCGGTGATGGTGCGGCTCAGCCACGGCCATATCCGCATCGGCACATTCCAGCGCCTCGCGCATCTGCGCGACGCGGAAAACATGCAGCGTCTGATCGGCTACGTCCTGCGCAATTTCTACGGCGAGGAACCGGGCGAAGACGCCCCCGCCCGCCTGCTCACGCTCGTCGTCCAGCGCACCGCGACGCTCGCCGCCAGCTATATGGCCGCCGGCTTCGTCCACGGCGTGCTCAACACCGACAATATCAACGTCACCGGCGAAAGCTTCGATTATGGCCCGTGGCGCTTCAACCCGACCTGGGATCCCGCCTTCACCGCGGCCTATTTCGATCACCAGGGCCTCTACGCCTTCGGCCGCCAGCCCGAGGCGATCCACTGGAACGCGATGCAGCTTGCCGTCGCGCTGCGCACGGTGAGCGAGGCGCAGCCGCTGATCGACGCGCTCGACACGTTCGGCGACCTGTACCAGCCCGCCGTCAGCAGCGCGCTGCTCTGGCGCCTCGGCTTCACGCCGCAAGACCCCGAGCAGGATCGCGCGCTGATCCAGGCGATCGAACCCGCGCTCCGGGAAGGCGCCGTCCCGCTCGACCGCTTCTTCTTCGACAGCTTCGCACGAGGCATTCCTGAGCAGTACGGCACCACCTTCGCCGAGGCGCGCACGCTGCTCGCCGCCTACGTGCCGCGCAAGGATCGCGCGCATCCCTATTGGCAGGGCGAACCGTGCAGCATGCTGATCGACGAGGTCGAGACGCTCTGGTCGGCGATCGACGAGCGCGACGATTGGGCGCCGCTCAACGCAAAGGTCGCAGCAATCCGCCAGATGGGCGAAGCGCTCGCTTAACTCCCACTCCCTGCGGGAGAGGGAATTAGCACCGCTAGACCCTCCAAAAAAAACAAGGCAAAGACCCGTTACATGTCCGCCGAACTCATCTCCCACGAACCCGCCACCGGCGCCTTGCTGTGGCGCGCACCGATCGGCGATGTCGACCAGGAAGTCGCCACCGCGCGCGCCAGCTGGGCCGCCTGGGCCGCGCAGCCGCTGACCAACCGGATCGAGGCGCTGCGCCGCTTCGGCAACGTCGTGCGCCAGCGTGCCGACGCGTTCACCGATCTGATCGCGCGCGAAACCGGCAAGCCGCTATGGGAAGCGCGCACCGAGGTCGATTCGGTCATCGCCAAGGTCGATATTTCGGTAAAGGCCTATGCCGAGCGCACCGCGCAGCGCCGCCTGGACGCGCCGATGGGCAGCCGCATGGCGCTCCGGCACAAGCCGCACGGCGTGCTCGCCGTGCTCGGCCCGTACAATTTCCCCGCGCATCTGCCCAACGGGCATATCGTCCCCGCCTTGCTCGCCGGCAACGCCGTGGTGTTCAAGCCTTCGGAAAAGACCCCGGCGACCGGCGCGTTCCTGGTCGATTGCTACCATGCCGCCGGCATTCCCGAAGGCTGCGTGCGCGTCGTCATCGGCGGGCCCGATGCCGGCAAGGCGCTGGCCGCGCATGACGACATCGATGGCCTGCTGTTCACCGGCTCGGCGCGTACCGGCATCGCGCTCAACCGGGCGTTCGCCACCAAGCCGGAAAAGATTCTCGCGCTGGAGATGGGCGGTAACAACCCGATCATCGTGTGGGAATCGCCTGATCTGCATTCGACCGCCGCGCTGATCGTGCAGAGCGCGTTCACGTCGGCCGGCCAGCGCTGCACCGCCGCGCGCCGCCTGATCATCGATACGCGCGTTTATGACCAGGTGATCGAACAGGTGCTCAAGGTCACCGCCAAGATCATCGTCGACGAGCCGCACGCCACGCCGGCGCCGTTCATGGGCTGCGTGATCGACAACGAGGCCGCCGATCTGCTGACCGAGAGCTTTCTCGAGCTGATGATGCGCGGCGGCCGCGCCCTGCGCCATCCCGAGCGCCCGATCGCCGGGCGTCCGTTCCTCACCCCGGGCCTGATCGACACGACCGAGCTGGCCGAGCGCCCCGATATCGAATTGTTCGGCCCGATCCTGCAGGTGATCCGCGCCGAGACGTTCGACGACGCGATCGCCGAGGCCAACAATACGCGCTACGGCCTGTCCGCCTCGCTGATCAGCCAGAACCCCGCGCTGTACGATCGCTTCTGGGCCAATGCCCGCGCCGGCATCGTCAACTGGAACAAGCCGACCAACGGGGCCAGTTCGGGCGCGCCGTTCGGCGGCATCGGCTGGTCGGGCAACCACCGCCCCAGCGCCTATTACGCTGCCGACTATTGCGCCTATCCGGTGGTCAGCAACGAGGCCGACCAGGCCCGCGCGAGCATCGGCATCGGGCTCAGGGACGGCTGACGAGGAAAGCTCGGCAGCTTGCGCGCTCTGCCGCCACCTTCTAGCGCCGTCCCCATGCGCATCCTTCTGGCTCTCGCAGCCCTGTTCCTCGCCGCTCCCGCCCCCACGCTCGCCGCTCCGGCGCGCAAACCGGGCATCGTCCGCGTGCAACTGAGCACCGCCGCCGGCCCCATCACGCTCGCCATCGACACGCGTCGCGCCCCCGAGACGAGCAAGAATTTCCTCGCCTATGTCGATGACGGTCGCTTCGACGGCGCGGTGATCTACCGCGCCGCGCGCAGCAAGAACGCGCCGCAATACGGCTTTATCCAGGGCGGCATCAGAACCGATGCCCGGCGCATCCTGCCGCCGTTCAAGCACGAGCGCACCGATCAGACCGGCATCACGCACACCGATGGCACGATCAGCATGGCCAGGCGGACCGAGCCCAATTCCGCCGGCGGCAATTTCTTCATCACGGTCGGCGCGCTGCCCAGCTTCGATGCCAAGGGCACCTTTCCCGGCTATGCCGCGTTCGGCCACGTCACTGCCGGCATGCCCACCGTGAAACGCATCCTGGCCGGCAAGACCGGCGGCGCGATGCGTGGCCAGATGCTGCTGAACGGCATCCGAGTGATCAGCGCCAGGCGGCTCGATGGCCCCGCCAGACCCACCGGCCTCGTCAAACCGTGGCTGATCAAAAAGTGACCGCGCGCGCCGGCTGATTGGTCACGTAAAGGGTCGGCACCGGGTGCATCACAGCGGCGCGCCCCAACGTCGGCTCATTCGTCGGGCTTGCCTCCCGCAGTGTATCGCCGCCGAAATCCCGGTTTTCGTTCATCTCACAGACAGAAAGTGTTGCTGCAATGCAACAAAATCGCCCGTCACATTTCTTTCTCAAAACACGTGCAACCATGCGCGTCACCCTCAGTTCTCAGCACCTCGGAGAGCCGCCCTTGAAGGGTCCGGCTTCCGACTGACACAAAATGAGGTTTCCCTAATGCGCATGTTTTCCATCGCTGCCGCCGCTGCGGTCGCGGCTTTCGCCGTCCCTGCTTTCGCTCAGGACACCACTGACACGACCTATGAGGCCGCACCGACCGCACCGGACGGCACGCGCGCCTTCGGTATCGAGCCGTATGTCGGCGTGATGGGCACGTGGCAGTCGTTCGACAACGAGCGCAACAAGGCTGGCATCCCGCAGCTCGCCAATGGTGAGCGTCTCAAGGGCTGGGAAGTCACCGGCGTTGCCGGCGTGAACGTCCCGCTTGGTCCGGTGTTCGTCGGCGCCGAAGGTAACGTCGCCAAGGGCGTGTCGGGCGATATCGATTGGGAATATGGCGCAGCAGGCCGTTTCGGTTTCCGCGCTGGCGATAGCGGCATGATCTACGGCAAGGTCGGCTATCAGTGGGTCAATTTCGACCGCTTCGGCAAGAACAGCCCCGATTATGACGGCATGACCTACGGCATCGGCTTCGAAGTCGGTCCGAAGGACATCGGCCTAGGCGGCGTGACCGGCAATTCCGGCGTGCGTCTGCGCGGCGAAATGAGCACGTTCGGCACGGCACACTCGCTGCGCCCGTCGCTCGGCATCGTCACGCACTTCTAAGCGTTTGACAGAGGGCGGGCCGGTCATCCGGTCCGCCCTTTTTCTTGCCACGCAGCCAGCGACCGGGCGTCGCGAGCCACCAGGCGCGGTACAAAGTTTCCCTACCCCCACGCAAAGCAAGCTTCGGTTGCGCTCCGCCCCCCGCGCCGCCATCTGACAGCGATGGCCAGTCTTCTCGATCCCACCGCCCGCGGGCGTGTCATCCTTGTCGGCGCCGGCCCCGGCGACCCCGGCCTCCTCACCGTTCGCGCGGTCGAGGCGCTCAAGCAGGCGGACGTCGTGGTACATGACGGCCTGATCGATCCCCGCGTACTCGATATTGCCCCTGCCACCGCGCAGCGCATCTCGGTCGCCAAGCAGCGCGCCCGCCACACCTTGCCGCAGGAAGCGATTAATGCGTTGATCGTCGCGCATGTGAAGACCGGCGGGATTGTCATCCGCTTGAAGGGCGGCGATCCGTTCATCTTCGGGCGCGGCGGCGAGGAAGTCGAAGCGGTGCGCGCCGCCGGCCTCCCCGTCGAGGTCATCCCCGGCGTTTCCGCTGCGCTCGGCTGCGCCGCCGAGGCGATGCTGCCGCTCACGCACCGCGATCATTCGAGCGCGGTCAGCTTCGTCGCCGGCCAGTGCAAGGGGCTGGCCGATCAGGACTGGTCCGGCCTTGCTGGCCAGGGCCGCACGCTCGTCATCTATATGGGCGTTGCCACCGCCAGCGACATTGCCGACAAGTTGATGGCGGATGGCGTCGCGCCCGACATGCCCGTCGCGGTGCTGGAAAAGGGCACGCTCGCCGGCCACCGCGCGATTAAGACGCTGCTTGCGGATCTCGGCCAGATGGTCGAGCGCGAAAAGGTTGCCAGCCCCGCGATCATCGTCGTCGGCGAAGTGGTGGAGCTGAGCGACGCCGAGGACAAATTGGCGCGCTGGGCGCGCATTGCGGAAAGTGCAGCATGAAGCTTCTGACCGGTAATGATCTGCCGAGCGGCGATGTGGTGTGGTGGACCGGCCAGGGCTGGTCGCGCCATGTCGAGGACGCCGTCGATGTCGGCGACCAGGGCGAAGCGATCCTGCGCGCCGAGGAAGGCGCACGCCGCGTCAACGTCCCCTATGTCATCGACGCGACCCTGACGCCCGAAGGCCCCCGCCCCGCCCATATCAAGGACCGCATCCGCGCGCTCGGCCCGACGGTGCGCCCGGACCTGACGCTCAAGCCCGCCGATCCCAATGCCGGGAGCTGGGTGATATGATGGTTCACGCGGAGACGCGGAGACGCGGAGAAGAAGGTTTGGTCGCGCAAAGGCGCAGAGAGCGCAGAGATGCAGTTCCTGCCGCGAAGCGGCTGTCCGATCAAAGCCGTGGAGCAGGTTTTCTCGCTGACGCGGAAGCGTGCCGCGAGTGCCTTGTCTCTGCGTCCTCCGCGTCTCCGCGCCTCCGCGTGAACCAAACCTCCTTTGCGCCATCGCGCCCTCGCGAGAACGAAAATGTATAAATACGACACATACGACCAGCAGATGGTCGACAACCGGGTCGAGGAATTCCGCGACCAGGTGAAGCGCCGCCTCGCGGGCCAGATCACCGAAGATCAGTTCAAGCCGCTCCGGCTGATGAACGGCCTGTATCTGCAGCTCCACGCCTACATGCTGCGCGTCGCCATTCCTTACGGCACGCTCGACAGTCGCCAGATGCGCATGCTCGCGCATATCGCGCGCAAATATGACCGCGACTACGGCCATTTCACCACGCGCCAGAACATCCAGTTCAACTGGATCAAGCTGGAGGATACGCCGGACATCCTCGCCGAACTCGCCACGGTCGAGATGCACGCGATCCAGACAAGCGGCAATTGCATCCGCAACATCAGCGCCGACCAGTACGCCGGCGCCGCGGCGGACGAGGTCGCCGATCCGCGCATCTGGGCCGAACTGCTGCGCCAGTGGAGCAGCTTCCACCCCGAATTCACCTATCTGCCGCGCAAGTTCAAGATCTGCGTGATAGGCGCGGATGAGGATCGCGCGGCGATGCGGCTGCACGATATCGGCATCCAGATGGTGATGCGTGACGGCGTGCTCGGCGGCCGCATCCATGTCGGCGGCGGCATGGGCCGTACGCCGATGATCGCCCCCGAGATCCGCGATTTCGTCCCCGCCGACGATCTGCTCAGCTATCTCGAGGCGTGCCTGCGCGTCTACAATCGCTACGGCCGCCGCGACAATATCTACAAGGCACGGATCAAGATCCTCGTTCATGAGATCGGTGCCGACGAGTATCGCCGCCAGGTCGAGGAAGAGTTCATCGCCGTCAAGGCGCTCGGGCTCGATCCGCCCCAGGCCGAATTCGAGCGCATCACGCAGATGTTCGCCGATCCCGCCTTCGTCGCGGACGACGGCACCGCCGTCGATCGCAGCGATCCGGATTTCGCGCTGTGGCTTGATCAGAACGTCAAGCCGCACAAGCAGCCGGGCTATGCGATCGTCAACATCAGCCTCAAGCCGCAGGGCGGCATCCCTGGCGATGCGACCTCCGCCCAGATCGACCTGATGGCCGATCTTGGCGAGCGCTACAGCTTCGACGAGCTGCGCGTCACGCATGCGCAGAACATCGTCCTGCCGCACGTCCGTCAGGCCGATCTCTATACCGTCTGGCAGCAGCTCGACGCGGCCGGGCTGGCGCCGGCCAATCTCGACCTGATCAGCGATATCATCGCCTGCCCCGGCCTCGATTATTGCAGTCTCGCCAACGCCCGCTCGATCCCGCTCGCGCAGAAGATCACCGAGCGCTTCGCGGACCCTGCCCGCCAGCGCGACATCGGCGAACTGAAGCTCAAGATCAGCGGCTGCATCAATGCCTGCGGCCATCATCACGCCGGCCACATCGGCATTCTCGGCGTCGACAAGAAGGGCACCGAGAACTTTCAGCTCTCGCTCGGCGGCTCGGGGGCGGAGGATGTCAGCCTCGGCAAGATCACCGGCCCCGGCTTCGACGAGGATGGCGTGGTCGACGCGGTCGAGCGTGTCACCGAGACGTATCTCGGCCTGCGCGAAGAGGGCGAACGCTTCCTCGATACCTATCGCCGCGTCGGCATGGCCCCGTTCAAGGAGGCAATTTATGGATAAGCCCATGTCGTTGTCGGCGAATGCCGACGGGCTGCTGCGCTATCGCGACGACGCCCCGCACGAGGAACCCGCCGTCACGCTCGACGCGTTCCTCGGGCAGACCAACGCCACTGCGGTCCGCATCGAGGCCGGCGACGATGCGCGCGCGCTGATCCCCCATCTGGGGCAGATCGCGCTTGTCGAGATCAGCTTCCCGAGCTTCCGTGACGGCCGCGGCTACAGCGCCGCGCGGATCCTGCGCGAGGCCGGCTATGACGGCGAACTGCGGGCGCAGGGCGACGTGCTGGTCGATCAGCTCCTGCCGATGCGGCGCTGCGGGTTCGACAGCTTCGCGCCCGAATCCGAGATCGACGCGGCCACCGCCGAAGCCAGCCTCAGCCGCTACGAGAATTTCTATCAGAAGGCTGCCGACGGCGTCGTGCCGATCTGGAAGAAGCGGCATGGCTGAGCCGGCGCGCGTTCTCGACTATGTCGACGTGACCCCGTTCACCAAGGTGGACGCGGCCGAAATGAACGCGCGCTTTGAAGGCGTCGCCACGCAGGACATGTTGGCCGAACTGCTCGCCGGCGAGCTCAAGGGCCGCGTCGCCGCCGTCTCCTCCTTCGGAGCGGAAAGCGCGGTGCTGCTGCATATGGTGGCGGAGATCGATCGCGATGTGCCGGTGATCTTCGTCAACACACAGAAGATCTTCGGCGAAACGCTGCAATATCGCGACGAGCTCGCCGAGCGCCTCGCGCTCACCGATCTCCGCGTGTTTCGGCCTGATCCCCGCCTGCTCGCCAATAAGGACGCGACCGGCCTGCGCTGGAATTATGATCCCGACGGTTGCTGCGATCTGCGCAAGGTCGAGCCGTTGCGGCGCGCGCTCGGCCCGTTCGATGCGTGGATTTCCGGCCGCAAGGGCTTTCAGGCCGGCACGCGCCTGGCCATGCCGCGGTTCGAGGAGGACGAAGGCCGCCTTAAACTCAACCCGCTCGCCGACTGGGACAAATCGCGGCTCGAGGCCTATTTCGCCGCGCACCAATTGCCCCGCCACCCGATGGAAGCGCAAGGCTATCCCTCGATCGGCTGCGCGCCGTGCACCAGCAAGGTGCAGCCTGGCGAAGACCCGCGCGCGGGCCGCTGGCGCGGCTGGGACAAGGTCGAATGCGGCATCCACGTGGCGGAAAAGCCGGGCGAAGAACCGGTTTTCTAGGGCACCCGGCCAGCCAAAATACTGCCGTCATGCTGAACTCGTTTCAGCATCCATCGTGCCGCAGCCTCGTCCATACGGGAGCCGCACCGGCCAAGCCCACGCCCGCCCCGCACGCGGGATGACCGGCCCAATGGATCCTGAATCGAGTTCAGGATGACGCCAGCTTGGTGTGGCAACGCTAGACTAAGTCCCTCTCCCATCGGGAGAGGGAAATCAGTACCCGCTGCCGACGAAGTCCGAGAAGCGCGTGATGCTCGGCTCGAACTTCAGCACCACCTTGCCGGTCGAGCCGTGACGCTGCTTGGCCACGATAAACTCGGCGAGGCCGAACACGCGCTCCATGTCCGTCGCCCAGGCCGCGTGATCCTCGAAGATCTTGGCGTTGTCGCCTTCGGTCGGCCGCTTGGGCTCCTTCGCCGCGACGTAATAATCCTCACGGAACACGAACATCACGATATCCGCGTCCTGCTCGATCGAGCCGGATTCGCGCAGATCGGACAGCTGCGGGCGCTTGTCCTCGCGCTGCTCGACCTGGCGGCTGAGCTGCGACAGCGCCAGCACCGGCAGGTTCATGTCCTTGGCCAGCGTCTTGAGCCCGCGCGAAATCTCGGAGATTTCCTGCACGCGCCCGTCGCCGGACGATTTGGCGGAGCCCGTCAGCAGCTGCAGGTAATCGACCACCACCAGACCGATCTCGTTGTTGTGCCGCCGTTGCAGCCGCCGCATGCGCGTGTGCAGCGCGCCGATCGTCAGGCCCGCCGTATCGTCGATGAACAGCGGCAGGTTCTCCAGATCGGCGGCGGCGGCGGCGAGCTGGTTGAACTCGGCGCGGCTGATCTTGCCCATGCGCAGTGCCTCGCCGCTGATCCGCGCCTGCTCGGCCAGGATACGCGTGGCGAGCTGATCGGCGGACATTTCCAGGCTGAAAAACGCGACTTTGGCGCCCATTGAGGCGGCATGCTCAATCCCGTCCTGGCGATCGCGCATATAGCGCTGTGCGGCGTTGAACGCGATGTTCGTGGCGAGCGCCGTCTTGCCCATGCCCGGGCGCCCGGCGAGGATCATGAGATCCGAATGATGCATGCCGCCGATCTTGGCGTTGATGCTGTCGAGCCCCGTCGTGATGCCCGACAGATGCCCGCCCGAGTTGAGCGCCTTCTGCGCCATTTTGACGGCCAGCGTGGTCGCCTGCGCGAAAGTCTTGATCGCGCTCTCGGTGCCGCCGTCCGCCGCGACCTTGAACAATTCCTCTTCCGCCAGCTCGATCTGCCCGCGTGGATTGACCTCTTCGGACGTATCCATCGCGCGCTCGACGAGGCCGCGCCCCACCGTCACCAGCGTGCGCAGCATGGCGAGATCATAGATCTGCTTGGCGAACTGCCGCGCGCCGATCAGGCCGGCGCCGCTGCCGGTCAGCTGCGCGAGATAGGCCGGCCCGCCCAGCTCCTTCATCCCGGCATCGCCTTCGAACATCGGCCGCAGCGTGACCGGCGAGGCGAGCATGTCGTTGGCGCGCGCGGTCTTGATCGCGGCGAAGATGCGCCCGTGCAGCGGCTCGAAGAAATGCTCGGGCTCGAGCTTGTCGACCAGATCGTCCGCCAGCCGGTTGTCGATCATCATCGCGCCCAGCATCGCCGCTTCCGCCTCGACATTCTGCGGCAGCTCGGTGGTTTCGGGAACGGGTTGAATCGGAATGATGGAGGCCATTACCGCGTCATAGCCCCCCACGCCCATCGCTCAAGCCGCTTGCGCCGAACCGCTTGTGGATAACGGGGATCAGCCGCCCCGCTGACCCCGCTCCCCCGCTCCCGGCTGCTCACGGTTTCGGTGATACGGCGCTCAGTTGCGCCTAGCCTTGGCGCTGCTCCCCGACGGGGCGAACAATATGCCCCACAGGAAGTCCGCGCTCTTGTATCCGGTCATCAGCTTGGGATCGACATTGCCGATCGGGCTCTGGCCCAGCGCATTGAAATTTGGCTGCCCGTTCTTGTCGAACGAGGCCACCGCGTGACAGGTCTGGCAGGACGATTGCGCGATCGGCACATCGGCGGCGATCGCCTCGATCATGCTGTTGCCGAGCAGCACCGGGGTCTTCCCGTCGGGTTGGGTAAAAGTGACCTGTGAGCCCTTGAGGCAATAATGGTTCCATACCCGATCGAGCTGGGCGGCGCCGAGCAAGGCGGCGACCTGCGGTGTCTTGGCGCAGGCGCCATATTGTTGCCATGGCTTGGCGTTGGGCTGCACGTTGGCGGTCGCCGCACCATAGCTGTCGTGGCAGCCGATCGTGTCGCACCGCCCCGGATTGCGCTCATGCTCGAAATCCGACCAGACCCAATTGCCCTGCTGCTTGGTCGAGAAATGGAACGACACGAGCGCGTAGCTGGTCGTCACGCCGCCCGCGGTCGCGCTGTTGACGTAATACTCCTGCGCCACCTGCGCGTCGGTGAGCCCCAGCCAGGTCTTGAGCGTCGCCACGGGCACCCAATCGCCCTTGAATTCGACTGCGTCGCTGGGCAGCGAGACGGTAAGACCGGCATTGGCGAAAGCCTTGGCCATGCCCGCCTGGGTATAGAGGTTGTTGCGCACGATATATTGATAGCTCGCCCAATTACGGCGCACCTCTTCGCCGACGCAGGCCCCCGCCGGGTAGCCCGAGCCGATCCCGGCGGTGCCCTGCGGCGGCATGCCGCCCGGCGGGGAACAGCCATTGGGCGAAACGATCAAGGCGCCGCGGGTACGCGGTGCGCCATGCGTCAGCCCGGCGCGGCCGAGCGCGCTCATCTGGAGCTTCTTGGCGGTGCCCAGCGCGGGCCAGACCGGATTCGTCCGATAGATGTCCTGATCGGATGCCCAGGTTTCGAACTCCGCCGCTTTGACGTTCGGCGCGCCGGACGGGGCGACGATCTGCGCGAAGGTGAGCCAGGCGATCTGATCCGACGTCTGCCCCCAGGGCATCGTCTGCCCCTGCGGATAGGTCGGCGTCGTCGCGGCCTCCTGTGCAGCGATTTCGACTCCGACCAGGCCGGCAGCCCCCAGGGCCGCCACGACGCCAACGAGTTTCCAAGTCATATCCAATCCCCCATCATCGCATGAATACTCATCCGCACCGCCAAATAGGATTGGCGCCACGACACGACTCGGTATTGAACGTCGACCTCCCGCTCACGCCCGGCTTCACTATTATTCATCGTCAGATCATTGTCTATCCGCCAGCTTTATTGGGTTCATTACAGATCGACTTCGAATACGATGCAACGCAATTGCGGATCTGGCCAACTCGATTTCCTGGTTGCCACGCAAGACTATTGTCCATAACCGGGCCGATGGAAGCTCCGCGCGGCGCACCGCTCGGCGCCGCGCCCCTGCGGCCCGCCTGCACGATTGTCCCCCGCCCGCATCCCTTATAGGGCTGGCTTCATGGCCGACCCGCGGATCATCAATGTCGAGTTGGACGAACGCACCATCCTGTGGCGTTCGGCGGATATCGAGCAGGAACGGCGCATCGCGATCTTCGATCTGATCGAAGGCAATCATTTCGCGCCGCAACGCGTCCATCCCGATGGCTATGCCGGCCCGTACAAAATCGCGCTCAGCGTCGAGGACGGCCGCCTCGGCATCGCCATCCACCGTGCGGACGACACGCATCTCGAAACCTATGTCCTCGGGCTCGGCCGCTTCCGCCGCCCGATCAAGGATTATTTCGCGATCTGCGACAGCTATTACGCGGCGATCCGCAACGCCACGCCGGCCCAGATCGAAACCGTCGACATGGCCCGGCGCGGCATCCACAACGAAGCCGCCGAGCTGCTGAAGGAACGACTGGCGGGCAAGATCGAGATCGACTTCGATACCGCCCGCCGCCTCTTCACGCTGATCTGCGTGCTGCACATCAAGGGTTGATTCGCATGGCGCTGCGTCCGGGACGTCTGCGTATCGGCCGCGCCGGCGCAATCGTAATCGTGCTCGGCGCGATCGCGCTTGCCCTGTGGGTCGTGGCGCGCAGCTGGCACCCGTCCGATCGCAAATACGCCTTCCAGGGCGTCGATGTCGGTGCCGATCAGGGCACGATCGAATGGCCGACGATCGCTGCCGGCGGAGCCGACTTCGCCTATCTGCGCGCGACGATCGGTGCGCGCGGCCGCGACACGCAGTTTTCGGTCAACTGGACAGACGTCGATGCCGCCGGGATGCGTCGCGGCGCCCTGCACGTCTGGTCCTTCTGCAATGCCGCTGCCGACCAGGCGAACAATTTCAACACCACCGTTCCGCGCGCCGACGATGCCCTGCCCGCCGCGGTGCTGGTCGATTTTGCCGACGACTGCGCCGCCCGCCCGCCCCGCGATAGCGTCGTCGAGGAGCTGAAACGCTTCGTCACGATGGTCGAAGCGCATACCGGCAAGCCGATGCTGCTCAAGATCGCCGGCCCGGTCGAAACCACCTACCAATTGTCGAGTGGGATCGAACGCCCACTGTGGAGCGTGCAGAACTTCCTGCCGGCCAGCTACGCCGCACGCCCCTGGCGCATGTGGCAGGCGAGCGACATGCGCCATATAGACGGCGTGAACGGCCCCATTCACTGGAACGTAGTTGCCCCATGACCTTCGATAACGCTGCCACGCGCGACCGCCTGATCACCGCCGCGCGCGACGCCGCCACACGCGCGCACGCGCCCTATTCAAACTTCGGCGTCGGTGCCGCCGTGCTGCTTACCGACGACAGCGTGGTGACGGGCGCAAATTTCGAGAATGCCAGTTACGGCCTGTCGCTGTGCGCCGAAACGGTCGCGCTCGCCACCGCGAGCAGCGCCGGTCGCCTTGCCGATGTCGTCGCGATCGCGGTGATCGGCGGCGCGATCGTCGGCGGCAAGGTCACCGGAGACACGCCGGTCAGCCCGTGCGGCCGCTGCCGCCAGGTAATCAACGAGGCCGCGCAGATCGGCCACCGCGAGATCGTCGTGTGGTGCGGCAGTGCGCAAGGCGATGCGGTGCAGCGGCACCTGCTGTCCGATCTGCTGCCGCATGCCTTCGGCCCGGCGGATCTCGGCATCGGCTGAACGGCGCCCAAATACCGATCCGACGCTAGAGGCCACCGCCCCGCCCCCGGCGGCATGATGCGAGCGATGCGCCACGCTATCAGGCGTTGCAGCAGGGCGGGCGTTGACCCAAGATATCGCCATGGATTTCATGAAGTGGCTCAACTCGTTCGGCGACCTGCTCTACGAAGTGATGAGCTGGTTGATATTCTATCCGATCACGCTGTGGCGCACGGTGACGCGGCCGCTGGACGCGATGCGCTATTCGGATCTGGAGTTGCGCGACAGCGCGGACGAGCAGTTCACCGATACGCTCAACCCGCCGCTGTTTCTTGTCCTGTCGTTATTGCTGACCCAGGCGATCGACGTCGCGCTCGGCGGCGGCACCAACCCGATCGTCGCGCAGAAGACCGGGCTTGCCGGCTTCGTCAGCGACGACACGACGTTGCTCGTGCTCAGGCTCGTCCTGTTCTCGCTATTCCCCCTGATGATGGCGACGCGATTCGTGCGCGCCAAGCGGGTCAAGCTGACCCGCCAGTCGCTCAAGGGCCCGTTCTACGCGCAATGCTATGCCTGCGGGCCCTTTGCCCTGTGTCTCGGTATCGGCGTGTCGCTCGCCCATACGAGGCTGCCCGGCGCGCCCGTGATCAGCGCGCTGCTCGTGACCGGCGCCATACTCGCCTACCTGACCGCGGAGACCTTGTGGTTCGCGCACCACCTTCCCCAGCGGCACTGGCGCGCCCTGTTCAACGTGATCCGTGCCTTCGTCGAGGGCGCGGTGACCGCCATTGCCCTGGCACTGTTGTTCGTGGCGCACTGAGCGTCAACCATCGCGTTTTGATCGGCGATGGATCCCAGGGGCAATCCAAGCATTGAACGATCAGGCCGTACCGGCCGGATCGGTTGATGGAGGTGTTGATGCGCTTCGGGAAGATCGGACTTATCGCCGGGGCGCTTGGCTCCATCGTGCTTGCCAATCAGGCCGCTGCGCAATCTACCGGGCTCGAGGACATGGTCGGCGCCCGCGCCGGCCAGGCCGAGAACGAACTGCAGCGCCGCGGCTATCGCAATGTCCGCGCCGAACAGGGCGACGATCGCAGCTACACCTATTGGTGGAGCGCGGATCGCCGGCAGTGCGTGACCATCGCGACGATGGACGGTCGCTACGATTCGATCCAGCCGACAACGCCGCCCGATTGCCGACAATCGGCGAGCTTACGCCCCAACCCCGGTTATCAGGCAGCGCCGGCCAATCGGCCGCGCACCGGCTACGAGCCCGACCCAGGTTTTTCGCGCCCCGCTTATCGGCCCGAGGGCAACGCACCGGGCTATCCCGGCGGCGGGCCGGTCGTCGCCGGGCGGCCGGTCGATCTCGGCCTCGTCTGCTTCGGCGACGGAACGAAGAGCGGCATCGCCAGCGGCACGACCTGGACCTGGAACCGCGAGCGCGATCGGTACGAATATGGGCGCTACAACCAGTCTACCACCGAGGTGTTCGACGCCTCCTTGATGGTGCAGACGTGGGACGGTGGCGGGCGCATTCGGCTGCCGCGCTCGCTGATCCCGCCGATCAATTCCCGCGGCGATAACGGCTGGTGGGATCTGTACGACGTGTCGGTCGGCCCCGACCAGATTCGCGCCACCTATCGGCTCAACGGGCTCAACAAGCCGCGCGTCGTGATCGACCGGCGCAGCGGGCAGATCACCGTCAAGGGGACGGCCAGCTATGGCTTTCGCGGCAGCTGCGACGTGATCGGTCACGAGACGCGTCGTTTCTGATCGCGAGCCGCCGGGCCCGGCGGGCACTATCGGCCGATAACCGCCCCCTTGTCTTACCGCTCCATTCCCGCAAGAGCAGGCTGACAAACAGGGAGCTCTTCGAATGGCCGTCATGTCCGATCGCTGGATTCGCGAACAGGCGCTTACCACGGGCATGATCGAGCCGTTCGTCGACGGGCAGAAGCGCGAAGGCGTGATCAGTTACGGCCTGTCCTCCTACGGCTATGACGCGCGCGTGTCGGACGAGTTCAAGGTGTTCACCAATATCGACAGCGTGATCGTCGATCCGAAGGATTTCGCCGCCAACAGCTTCGTCGATCGCAAGACCGATTGCTGCATCATCCCGCCGAACAGCTTCGCGCTCGCCCGCACCGTCGAATATTTCCGCGTGCCGCGCGACGTGCTGGTGATCTGCCTCGGCAAATCGACCTATGCGCGCTGCGGGATCATCGTCAACGTGACGCCGCTCGAGCCCGGCTGGGAAGGCCATGTGACGCTCGAATTCTCGAACACCACGCCGCTGCCGGCCAAGATCTATGCCAATGAAGGCGCCTGCCAGTTCCTGTTCCTGCAGGGCAACGAGCCGTGCGAGGTCAGCTATGCCGATCGCGCCGGCAAATATATGGGCCAGACGGGCGTCACGCTGCCGAAGATCTGATGCGGCGCGCGGTTTCTGCGCGTCGAGCAATCCGTACCACCGTCATCCCGAACGCGGTTCAAGGATCAGGTGTGCCGGCAGGGTGGCCCCCAAACGAAAGACGGCGCAGGCTCTCGCCCACGCCGCCTTTACCGATCCCGGACCGAAGGCGTCAGCGCGACGACATCTGCACGCCGGGCAGCCGCCGCAGGCCATTGCGGGCGACCGCATGCGAGCCCGCGGTGCGATCGGCCGATACGTCCATCATGACTTCCGGCTCGGCCAGCACCCTGTCGTACAGCGCGCGCGCCTGATCGGCACGGCCGGTCTGCTGATACACCGCCGCCAGGTTGAGCATCAGTTCGGGGCGCTGCGGGAAGATGCGGCGCTCGGCGATCAGCGTCTGCTCGGCCTTGCTGAAATCGCCCGCGGCGATCTGCTGATAGGCGGTGCGCTGCTGCGCGCCGGCGGCGAACGGCGTGGCCAACGCCACAAGCGACACGGTGAAAAGCGACAGACGCATCATCGATCTCCTGGCTGACCCTCCGCTCTTCGGCGAAAGGTTTCATATTTGTGACAGGAGAATGTCACTTTTGTGAAACATTGGCAAGGATCGTTGTAGCGCACCATCGCACGTCCAAAAAGCACGCACCTGTGCGTGTTTGCAGTCGTCGAAGCGCAGCATTTGCCCACGATGGACGAAGGCCAAAAAAAAGGCGGCCCCGAAGGACCGCCATTCTCGTCATCGGACTTCTGCGGATCAGAAGTCGTTGCGATACTGCTCGTTGCCGATGAAGCCGAGCTTGCTCACGCCGGAGCGCTTGATCACTGCCAGCACTTCGTCGACCTTGGCATAACGCGCCGCCGGATCGGGCTGGAAGTGCAGCTCCGGCTCGGGGCTGATCTGCGTCGTCTGCTCGAGATACTGCTGCAGCGTCACCGTATCCACCGCACCGCCGTTCCACGAAACCGTGCCGGCCGGATCGATCGACACCTTGTTCTTCTGCGGGTCGATCGGCGGCGACACGCTGTTCGGGTCGTTGACCGGAAGGTCGACCTTCACGGCATGCGTCTGGATCGGAATGGTGATGATGAACATGATGATGAGCACGAGCAGGACGTCGATCAACGGCGTCATGTTCATTTCCATCATCGGTTCACCGTCGTCGGAACCTCCGCTCATTGCCATATCAAATTACTCCTTCTGGCTCAGAGCCGGCTGGTCGGTGCGCCCGCCGGTGGTTCGGAAATGAACCCGACCCGCGCGAAGCCCGCCATCTGCATGGTATAGATCGTGCCGCCGATGCAGCGGTACGGCGTGTTCACGTCACCGCGGATATGCGCTTCGGGAAGCTCCAGATCCGGATTGCCGACGCCACCCTGGCGTTCGATCTCGACCTTGAGCTTGTCGACTGCCCGCTTGAGCAATTCGTCACTCTTGACCTTCGTGGTGTTCCAGTAAACGCCACACGTGCCATCCGCTTCGTTCTTGACGGAGAGATTGACGTTCTCCGGCTTGGTCGTCGTCGGATCGTACTTAACCTTCGGCAGTTCGAGCTTGATCGCCTGGATCGCGACCGGAACCGCGATCAGGAAGATGATCAAGAGCACGAGCATCACGTCCACCAGTGGCGTGGCGTTGATGTCCGACATTGGTTTTTCGGGGTCGCCCCCACTACTCATTGCCATTGAGGCTTATCCCTATCCATTCAATCGCGCTGGCGGACCGTTCCGGCAACGATGATCGGGGCCGCCCAAGTCGGCGGCCCCGATCCGTCAGCTCAGACGCGCGGCACGGCGTTCGCGCCGGTCTGACCGGTCGTGGTCGTCGCAGCAACCGGCTTGGCTGCAGCAGCCGTCGTCTTGGCGCCGGCAACCGTCGGACGGACGCTGCCGTTCGAGGCCAGGAAGCCGAGCACGTCGTTCGAGAAGGCCGCGAGGTCCTCTGCGATCGACTTGTTGCGGCGCTGCAGCCAGTTGTAGGCAAGCACGGCCGGAACCGCGACGGCCAGGCCGAGTGCGGTCATGATCAGTGCTTCGCCGACCGGGCCGGCAACGGCGTCGATCGATGCCTGACCGGCAGCGCCGATCTTGATCAGGGCGCGGTAGATGCCGATAACCGTACCGAACAGACCGATGAACGGCGACACCGAACCGACCGTTGCGAGGAAGGCGAGACCGCCGCCCAGCTTCGAGTTGATCGTGGCTTCCGAACGCGCCAGCGAACCGTGCAGCCAGTCATGCGCTTCGACCGGATCGGTCAGGCGGCCATGCTGTTCCTGTGCCTGCAGGCCGTCGTCGACGATCTGGCGATAGGCCGAGTTCTTCTCCAGCTTCGCAGCGCCTTCGCGCAGCGACGTCGAGTTCCAGAAATTCTGGCGCACGCGCTTGGCCTGGTTCATCACCTTCTGCTGTTCGAACAGCTTGGTGAACAGGATGTAGAACGACACGATCGACATGAACGCCAGGATGGCGAACACGGACCAGGCGATGACGCCGCCCTGCTCGAGTGCTTCCCAGAAGCCGTACGGGTTGGCGCCTGCGGCAGGAGCCGCGCCGGCGGCGAGAATGGTGGTCAACATGTGCGAATAGTCCCTCTTGAAGTGCATCGACGATCGGCCGGGGCGCGTCTGGCGCCCCGGCCATGGCGTTAATCTCTAGGCAAAACCCATTTCACCGGCAGATTCGCCGTCGAAGCGATGTTCTGGCCGTTGGCATCCCGCGCCGGGGTATAACGAACCCTGCTCTTGGCGATTCGGCACGTGGTCGAATCCAGGTCGTTATTGCCGCTCGACGTGGTGATCGAACAATCGGTCACCCGTCCATCGGGACCCACGGTCAACCGCGCGACGACGCGGCCTTCCGCTTCGGCACGGATCGCTGCGGGAGGATAATTGTCCGCACCGAAGAACTGGCCCGGGTTACCCTTCAGACCGGCAGCCTGCGACACGCGTGGTGGTGCAGGCGGCGCCGGCGGCGCTGGTGGCGCTGGCGGTGCGGCGATCGGCGTATATTGGATCGACGGCGGTGGCGTCTGCACGGTCTGAATCTGGACCGGCGGACGGGGCACGTTGACGATCGGCGGCGGCGACACCACCGGGGGTGGGGTCAGCGGCGTGTCGGGCGGCGGCGGTGGCGGCTCGTCCGGCGGCGGGGGAGGTGGCTCCTCCACGTCGAACACGTCCATCTTCTCCGTCGCCTTCTTCACGTACTTGTACGCAAGCCCGGTAACGAAGGCATATCCGATCACGGCATGGATGAGCGCGACGATAACGATCGCGACCACCTTCCCTCCGCTCATTTTTTGGTCAGCATAGGCCATTCAGAAACGACACTCCTCTATCACGGCCAATTCGGCTCCGACCCTTTCGGTCGCAAATCCGCCTGCCATGGGCTAGTGTATCCTCAGACAGAGCCGAACCTCTATCGTGACGTAAACTACGACGCAAACGCTTTGTCGGACGCAACAAACGTACAATCGCAACGCTGCAGAATTATTTCTGTTTAATGCGGGTCCTATCGCCTAACCCTGTCGTCATGATTTCGGTTCCGAAGATGTTCGTCGCGGCGCTGCTCGCCGCCGCGCTGGTTTCGCCGCTTGCGGCGCAGCAGCGCCCCACCCCCCCGGCCGTTCTTGCGCCCGCGCCGCCCTATCCCGTGTTCGCCGATCTCGTGCTCGCCGCGCCGGTCATCGTCGATGCGGCGATCCGCAGCACGACGCGGATCAAGGGCGCGGAAGCGGCAACTGTCCCACTGGGTTTTGTCCGACTTTATATAGAGGCCGATGTTCTGGCGCTGGTCCGCGGGGCCCAGGCACTGCCGCCGCGAATCGGCTACCTGCTTGATGTACAACCCGATTCGCGCGGCCGATTGCCCGCGCTCAAGCGGCTCCGCGTGCTGCTGTTCGCGCGCACCGTCGCAGGCAGCGCGAATCAGCTCCAGCTCGTCCGCCCCGATGCGCAGCGCGCCTGGACCCCGGCCGCCGCCGAGCTCACGCGCCGCATCACCACCGAGGCAGTGGCGGAGACGGCGCCGCCCGAAATCACCGGCATCGGCAATGCCTTCCACGTCCCGGGGGCGCTGCCCGGCCAGGGCGAGACGCAGATCTTCCTGATCACGGCCGACGGGCGGCCGGTCTCGCTGGGGATCGCGCGCACGCCCGATGCGCCGCCGCGCTGGGGCGTGTCGCTGTCCGACGTGGTCGACCAGCGCGGCGCCCCCCCGCCGCGCGACACCTTATTATGGTATCGCCTCGCCTGCGCACTGCCGCCCACCCTGCCGGACAGCGCGCTGCATAATACCGAGCCGGCCAATGCCGACATCGCACGCGAGGACTATCGCTTCGTGATCGAATCGCTGGGCGCGTGCGAACGGGAATGACGGCCGCGCGGGGCGGTTAACCGACCGCCAGCACCTGGCCGGTCGTCGACCCCGCTTCTGCGAGAAACCGCGCCGCCGCCACGCCATCCGTAGCGCTTGCCCCGGCCGCGACGTCCAGCGCGCAGATGCGCCGGGGCGCCCGCGCCACCGCCAGCGGCCCGATCGCCGCGAGCAGCATTGCACGCTCCACCGCCGGCAGGTCGGGCCCGGCGATCACCAGCACGAACGATTCGTCCGCCGCCGCGATCGCGGCAACGGTCGCGGCAATCGGCGCGGCGGCGCCGATCACTGCCCCCTGTCCTGCCAGCGCTGCGCGCACCGCCGCCAGCATGGCCTCAGCGCCGATGCCGAATCAGCGTCATGCCGATCGCTTCGCCTGCTTCCGAAATGGCCAGCTTGACGATCTTCACCTGAACACGCCGTACCCGCGCATCCTGGAGGAACAGCGTTTCGGCGATATGATCCGCCACGCCCTCGATCAGCGTGAAATGCACGCCCGTCGGCAGCGCGGTGGTCGCGGCATGTTTGAGGTCGAGGTAATTCTTCGAGGCATTGAGCGGCGTGTCCGGCGCGAACCGCGCCGGGCAATCGATCTCGACATCGATCGAGATGCGCAGCGGCTGCGGCAGATGCGTTTCTTCGGAATAGATTCCGGTCAGCACCTGCACCTCGAGATCATGCACTGCCAGCGTGAGACGATCGTCCAAACTTCACCCTTTCGGCGCCATCGCGGCGCGCGGCTGCGCCATAGCAGAACACCGCACAAGCGAAAGCCGTGGCAATCGCGAGACGCCTTCCCCCAAACGCCCGCCATCCTGAACGCGATTCAGGATCCATCGTGCAACAATGGCGAAGCGGGCGGCTCGATAGCGCCTCGCAGCCACGGCATTCCCTATCTTCGACGCCTCAGCACGCGGCGCGATGGATGCCGAATCGAGTTCGGCATGACGGTTGGCCGAGAACGGCCCGCGCCATTCCGCTTGCGTTCACCCGCCCCCGGTCTAAAGCGCGCGGCCCGCACGATACGGGCCGAGGAGTTGCCCGTGGTGCAGATCGTGCCGATTGCCGAGATCCCCGCCGCCGCGGTCGAGCGCCTGCTCGATGCGGCGTTCGGCGCCGATCGCCACGGCCGCACCGCCTATCGCATTCGCGAAGGCATGGCGGCGCTGCCCGCGCTGAGCTTCGCCGCGCTCGAGGATGGCACGCTGGTCGGCACGATCCAGTGCTGGCCGATCGCCTTCGATGCCGATGACGGGCACGATTCGCCGCTGGTCATGGTCGGGCCGGTCGCCGTATCGCCCGAGCGCCAGGATATCGGCATCGGCCGCCTCTTGATCCATCACGCGCTCGACGCCGCCGATTCGAGCGGCCAGGACGCGCTGATGCTGATCGGCGATCCGGACTATTACGGCCGCTTCTTCGGCTTCACCGCCGATCGCACCGCCGGCTGGCGCGTGCCCGGCCCGGTCGAACGTCACCGCCTGCTCGCACGCGGCGCAGCGGTACCGACGGGCAGCGGCCTGCTCGCACCACGGACGACGATCGACGCCTGACTTGCCCGGCGCGGGCCGGCGGCCTACCGACAGCCCATGCCCATGCCGCCTCTGCCCGACCTTGCCGCCCTCTCGCTCGCCGACATCGCGCGCCTCGCCGAAGAGAATAAGCTGCCCCCGGTGGACAAATGGAACCCGACGCATTGCGGCGATAGCGAGATGCGCATCGCCCGCGACGGCACCTGGTTTCACCAAGGCTCCCCGATCGGCCGCCCCGCCATGGTCCGACTGTTTTCCACCATCCTGCGCCGCGAGCCCGATGGCGGCTATGTCCTCGTCACCCCGGTCGAGAAGCTCGATATCCAGGTCGAGGACGCGCCGTTCCAGGCAGTCGAGATGAAGGCCGAGGGGCAGGGCGCGAGCGCCAAGCTCGCCTTTCGGCTCAATACCGGCGATCTGGTGACGGCCGGGGCCGATCATCCGCTGCGTTTCGCCGCGGGTGAGGACGGCCCCCGCCCCTATCTGCATGTGCGCGGCGGGCTCGAAGCGCTGGTCGCTCGCCCGGTCTATTACGAACTCGCCACGCTGGCGCTCGCCGGCGACGATCAGCCGCCCGGCGTGTGGAGCAATGGCACGTTCTTCGCGCTGGAAAGCGCGTGATGCTCAACGATCGCCTCGCGGCGGCGCTCGCTGCCGGCCATCAGATGGACACCGCGCTGCTCACCGGCGATCATCATGACGGTGATGTGGACCTGTCCACGCCGGCGCAGGCCGCGGTGCTGATCGCGGTCACCGACCGCGCCGAGCCCGGCGTGCTGCTGACCCGGCGCACCGATACGATGCGCCGGCACGCCGGGCAGGTCGCCTTTCCCGGCGGCCGCATCGATCCCGGCGATGCCGACGCCACCGCCGCCGCGCTGCGCGAGGCGGAAGAAGAGATCGCGCTGCCGCCTGGGCTGGTGCAGGTCATCGGCACTGCCGATCGCTACCGCACGATCACCGGCTTCGAGGTCACCCCGGTGATCGGCGTGGTGCCGCCCGATCTCGTGCTGGTGCCCAACGCCGCCGAAGTCGCCCAGGTATTCGAGGTACCGCTCGGCTTCATGCTCGATTCGGCCAACCATCTCGAGGCGACGGTCGAATGGCAGGGCCGCAACCGGCATTACTACGAGATCCTGTGGGACGGCCACCGCATCTGGGGCGCGACCGCGGCGATGATCGTCAACCTGTCGCGGCGGCTGCGATGGACCGCGTGATCCACGCCGACGCGCCGTTTCTGGCGCGCGAGGATATCCGGCACCTGACCGAGACGCTCGGCGCCGCGCAGGGCCAGGTGCGCTTCGTCGGCGGCATCGTGCGCGACACGTTGCTCGGCATCGACGCGGCGGATGTCGATCTTGCCACCAGCCACCAGCCCGAGGACGTGATCCACGCGCTCCAGCGCGCCGGCATCAAGGTCGTGCCGACCGGCCTGGCGCATGGCACGGTCACGGCCGTGCTGCCGTCCGGCCCGGTCGAGGTGACGACGCTGCGCCGCGACGTCTCGACCGACGGCCGGCACGCGATCGTCGCCTTTACCGACGATTGGCGCGAGGATGCGGCGCGGCGCGATTTCACGATCAACGCGCTCTACGCCGATCCGCTGACCGGCGAAGTAATCGACTATTTCGGCGGGCTCGACGATCTCGCGGCGGCGCGCGTGCGCTTCATCGGCGATCCCCTCCAGCGCATCGCCGAGGATCACCTACGCATCCTGCGCTTCTTCCGCTTCCACGCGCGCTTCGGCGACACGCCGGACGCCGCCGGCCTCGCCGCCTGTATCGACCGCGCCAATGATCTGATGGCACTGTCGCGCGAGCGGATCGCCGCCGAACTGCTCAAGCTGCTGCTCGCCCAGCACGAGGTGCGCGTGGTCACGCTGATGGTCGACAACGCCGTGCTTGCGCCGGTGCTGCCGGAGATCGATGCCGCCGGCGTCGCCCGACTGGTGCGCCTCGCCGCGCGCGAAGCCGCCAGCGGCACGCCGGCCGATTCGATTCGTCGCCTCGCCGCCTTGCTGCCCGCCGACACGGCGATCGCCGAAAATGTCGGTGCGCGGCTGCGCCTGTCCAAGCTCGACCGCCGCCGCCTGATCAGCGGCGCCAGCCCGGTCGGCGGCGAATCACCGCAGGCGATCGGCTACCGGCTCGGCATCGACCTCGCCGCCGATCGCCTGCTGCTGTCGGATCGCCCGCTCGAACAGCTCGATCAGCTCAGCGGCTGGGCGCCCCCCACGCTGCCGATCGCCGGCGGCCAGCTCGTCGCGCGCGGGCTCGACAAGGGGCCGGACGTCGCGCGGATGCTCAAGGCGATCGAGGAAACGTGGATCGCCGAAGGCTTTCCGGACGCCGCACGCGTGGCGGCACTGGCCGACCAGGCCGCCGCTCAGTGGCTCGCCGAGAGGAAGGAGTAGGCCGCTTCGGCCTCTAGCGGGCGGGCATAGACATAGCCCTGCCCATAGGTGCAGCCGAGCGCCGCCAGCGTCTGGGACAGTTCGCGCGTTTCGATCCCCTCCGCCGTCGTCATCATGCCCAGGGCCTGCGACAGGCTGAGGATCGCGCGCACGATCGCCACCTTGTCGCGATCGGCGAGCATGCCGGTGATGAAGCTGCGATCGATCTTGAGCACGTCGATCGGCAGCTTCTGCAGATAGGCAAGGTTCGAATAGCCGGTGCCGAAATCGTCCATCGCGATCGTCGTGCCGAGTGCCTTCAGCGCATGCATGATCCCGGCGATGCGATCCGGATCGGTGACGAGAGCGCTTTCGGTCAGTTCCAGCGAGAGGCGCGCGCCTGCCAGCCCGTTGGTCGCCAGCGCATGTTCCACGAGTTGCGGGATCGCATCGCGCTGCAGCTGGATCGCCGACAGATTGACCGCGAACTTCACGCCGCAATCGCCGCCGGCGCGGGCATCCCACGCCGCCAGCGTGCGCGCCGCCTCGTCGATCGCCCAGCGCCCGAGCGGCACGATCAACCCCGATTCCTCCGCCACCGGGATGAACGTGTCGGGCGAATGCGGCCGGCCGTCCTCGTCGGTCCAGCGCGCCAGCGATTCGAACGCGACGATGCGGCCGGTCGAAAGATCGCAGATCGGCTGGTAGGTCAGCCGCATGTCGCCGTTTTCGATCGCGCGGCGCAGCGCGGTTTCCATCGAGAATTGCTCGCGGGCGATGTCGAACGCCTGCATCTGATAGGATTCGGCCTTGCCGCTGACCTTCGAGCGCCGCACCGTGAACTGCGCGTGGCGGATCAGTTCCTCGGCATCGTCGACATCGGACGAGCCGAACGCGATGCCGATCGAGCAGGAGATCATGATCTCGAAATCGGACAGGCGGAACGGCGTGGCCAACGCGCCCTCGATCCGCTTGGCGACATGTTCGGCGTCGCCCGGCCCTTCCTCCAGCGTCAGCAGGATGCCGAATTCGTCGCCACCGGTGCGCGCCAGGATATCGTGCCCGCGAATCGCCCCCTTCAGCCGCCGCGCGACGGTGATCAGCAGCTCGTCCCCCGCCATCGAGCCGAGACAGGCGTTGATGCGGCTGAAGCGGTCGAGATCGAGCACCATGATCGCATAGCCGCCGCGCTCCTGCGGGTTGGCCAGCATCGTCTCCAGCCGATCGGAAAAGCCCGCGCGATTGGGCAGGCCGGTCAGGCTGTCGGTGAGCATCTCGCGGCGCAGATTGTGTTCGGTGCGCAGTTCCGCGGTATGATCGACCAGCGTCACCAGGCAGCGCCGCAGCGTACCGAGCGCGATCCGGGCGAGCGTCACGCGGTAATGCCGGCAGTCCACGGCGTCGCCGAACTGCCAGGGAAATTCGTCCTTCAGCGCATCGCCGTCTAGGAACGCCTCGATCTGCGCCCGCGCGTAGTGGAGGAACGGCGACGGCCCCGCCGCCACCCCGAGCCCAGCCTGCTGGAAAGGTCCGTTACAGGTGGCCAGCGACAGCGCGCCGCCGGTATCGACCACCAACGCGGCCGGGATCGGCAGCAGGTTGATCGCCGATGTGGCCAGCGCCACGTCCGGGACGTGAGTCCCCGCCCGGTCGGTGCTCGCCGCCGGCTTGGTTCTGAACAGGGTCAAAGGCTTTGTCGCGGCCATATTGTTCGGCGCTACGGCAAGATCGTTAAGGTACGCTGAAAGCGCGTGTTATTTCACCAATCGACCCAATATTAGCACTAAATCTGATAGTTGTTACTAACCTGCATCAGATTAATACTGGGGCGGTGCCGCGGCTGCGGCGTTGGCAATGCCCAGAACGGTTGCGCTAGAACTTATTGTCGCGCGGGAAGCCGGTTGGCGGCATCCGCCCGGCCGCGCCGCGCGCCGCGCGCCACTGCGACAGATCCGTCTCGGTCCGCGTGCGCCCGGTATCGCCGCCCATCGCCCAACTCAGCCCTTGCGCGAACACGAACGTCACCGCGTCGGACAACCCGCCATCGCCATAACGCTGCAGCTGCACCCCCTGCCCCTTGGACAGTTCGGCCAGTTCGGTGATCGGGAAGACCAGCAACCGGCGATTGTCGCCGATCGCCGCGACATAGTCCGCCGCCGGATCGACCGCCTTGACCAGCTTGAGCTTCGCGCCGATCCGCGGCGTCACCACCGTCTTGCCCTTGCGCGTCTCGGCGATCGTGTCGCTCGTCTGCACGATGAACCCGCGCCCGTCGGTTGCCGCGACCAGCAGCTTCTTCGCGCGGCTCGCCGGCAGCAGCGCGACGATGCCGACATCGCCGTCGAGATCGATCATCAGCCGCACCGGCTCGCCGAACCCGCGCCCGCCGGGCAGTTTGTCCGCGCCCAGCGTGAAGAAGCGTCCATTCTCCGCCGCGAGCAGCAATTTGTCGGTGGTCTGCGCGGGGAAGGCGAACATCGGCCCGTCGCCTTCCTTGAACTTGAGCGCGGCCAGCGCGGCATCGTCGGCATGCCCTTTCATCGCACGGATCCAGCCGCGTTCGGACAGGATCACCGTGATCGGCTCGCGCTCGATCATCAGCTCCATCGGGATTTCGCGCGCCGGCGCCGCCTCGGCCACCGTCGTGCGGCGCTTGCCCAGCACCGTCTCCGGCCCATAGCGTTCGCGCAGCTTGCCCATGTCGCGCTTCAGCCGCGTGCGCTGCCGTGCCTCGCTGCCGAGCAGCAGTTCCAGCCCGCTCTTCTCGGTCTCCAGCCCGTCGCGCTCCTTGCGGATCTGCATCTCCTCCAGCTTGCGCAACCGGCGCAGCCGCATGTCGAGGATCGCCTCGGCCTGGCGGTCAGTCAGGCCGAACTCGGCGATCATGATCGGCTTGGGCTCGTCCTCGGTGCGGATGATCTCGATCACCCGATCGAGATTGAGATAGGCGATGAGATAGCCGTCGAGCAGCTCGACGCGGTCGGCGATCTTGTCGAGCCGATGCTGCGAGCGCCGCTGGAGCACGACGAACTGATGCTCGACCCAGCCGTGCAGCGCTTCGCGCAAGCTCATCACGCGCGGCGTGCGCGTCTTGTCGAGCACGTTGAGGTTGAGGCTGACGCGATTCTCCAGGTCGGACAGCCGGAACAGGCTTTCCATCAGCATGTCGGGATCGACCGTGCGGCTGCGCGGCTCGATCACGATGCGGATCACCGCATCGGATTCGTCGCGCACATCGGCCAGGATCGGCAGCTTCTTGTCGTTGATCAGGCCGGCAATCTGCTCGATCAGCTTGCCCTTCTGGATGCCGTACGGAATCTCGGTGATCACCGCATTCCAGCCGCCGCCTTTTTCCTTCTCGACCGACCAGCGCGCGCGCACGCGGAAGCCGCCACGCCCGGTGGCATAAGCCTCGGCGATCGCCGCGGGCGAATCGACCACCAGCCCGCCGGTCGGGAAATCCGGGCCTTGGACATGCTCCAGCACCTGCGCGTCGGTGGCATCGGGCTGGTCGATCAGCAGGATCGCCGCGTCGAACAGTTCCGCGGCATTGTGCGGCGGGATGCTCGTCGCCATGCCGACCGCGATCCCCGCCGCGCCATTGGCGAGCAGGTTGGGGAACAGGCCCGGCAGCAGTTCGGGCTCTTCGTCTTCGTTATTGTAGGTTGGGCGGTAATCGACGGCGTTCTCGTCGAGCCCTTCCATCATGTCGATCGCGACCTGCGTCAGCCGCGCCTCGGTGTAGCGATAGGCCGCCGCGTTATCGCCGTCGATATTGCCGAAATTGCCCTGCCCGTCGACCAGCGGATAGCGCATCGCGAAATCCTGCGCGAGCCGCACCATCGCGTCATAGACCGACTGATCGCCATGCGGGTGATATTTGCCGATCACGTCGCCGACGACGCGTGCGCATTTCTTGTAGCCCTGCGCAGGATCGAGCTTGAGCAGCCGCATCGCCCAGAGCAGGCGGCGGTGCACCGGCTTCAGTCCGTCGCGCACATCCGGCAGCGACCGCGCGGTGATCGTGGACAGCGCATAGACGAGATAGCGATCGCTGAGCGCGCTATCGAACGGCGCGTCGACGATGGCGTTGAACGGGTCGGTGGGGTCTTTCACGTCGGTTGGCATGAAGATCGGTTAGCAGGGCGGTTCGGTCCGCGCCATGGTGTCGGCGACATCATGCCGGATTACGGTTCGGCGCTTCCGGCACGAGAGCCGGTGTTGAACTGAGGTACCCTGCAAGGTGGCAGGTCCGTGCATGCTGACGACCGTATGTGGTGGAAAGCGGACATTCGCCTCGACAGCAAGCGATGCTCTTTGCAATGTCGCGCATGGCCATCACCGATCAGATAGCAATCATCAAAGGTGCCTGCCGAAGCTATCTCGACCTGCTTGGCTCTGCGTCCGGCGAGCCACACGAACGTCAAGCGCGATTAGCTGAAGCGCTGGATCGGCTCTGCGCTGCCTACAATCAGGCCGACGACGTCGAGCCGGACACAGTGGGAGTGGACTCCCCCAGTGCTGATATGCAGCAATTTGGGAAGCAGGCGGCCGCCTCATTTCCGGAGCTTGGCTTCTATCCCGAGGTCGACCCCTTAGACGGCTTTGAGCAGAAGATCGGCCAAGGCTGGGGCTTGGATGACCTGACCGACATAGCTGTCGATCTCACCGAGGTTCTATGGCTATTCGACCATGACAGGACCAACGACGCGATCTGGACCTTTCGGTGGGGCTACCAAAGTCATTGGGGGCACCATCTTCATGATCTCAGGCGGTATCTTCACAAATTACTCTACTGGGGCTGAATGTCCGCTAATGGGCGTTAGCGGACCGTCCGCTTTTGATGCCTAGGCCAGCCGCGGCTAACATCCGATTGTGGTGGTTAGAGGACGTTGCCGTTCCGTGCTTTGGACCATCCCCAGATGCCGATTGGAAGAGCCGCAAAAGCAAAGATCAGGCCACGCTGTAACCAAGACTCACCGACTGCCGCGGCAATCGCAGCGTTTCCAGCAATGAAGATTATCCAACTATAGCTATACCGCCAGCGCATTCGGAGACAATGCCGACATCATCCGATGTATGCAATCGGGCGTTTTGTGCCGGTCGGCTTTCGGGCATCTTGATCGCCCGAGCACGTCCTGAACGGCAAAATTGGTGGTTAGCTGCCGTTAAATGCGAGCTGGATCAAGTCCCAACGATTGCCATAAACGTCTTCGAACACCGCTACGGTACCGTAGGATTCGCAGCGAGGTGCCTCAATGAAGCGGACGCCCCGCTGCGTGTAGGCCAAGTGGTCTCGATCGAAGTCGTCTGTCTCAAGGAACAGGAACACTCGGCCTCCGCTCTGATCGCCAACTGCTTCGCGCTGCCGATCGTTCGCCGCCTTTGCCAGCAGGAGACCCGCCCCCGCACCTTGCGGCGCTACAACAACCCATCGCTTTTCGTCTGTCAGTCGCGTGTCCTCACGCAAATCGAAACCGAGCTGATCAACATAGAACGATATTGCCTTGTCATAGTCGTGAACAAGGAGGGTGGTGAGACTCAATCTTCGCGACATCGTCTTCTCTTGGCAGAACGTGAGCGAGTCGCCAACGACTGCAACTGGGCGATTTCCGCCCGTCTGCTGAGGGGGCGCTATTCCAGGCGACAGGGGCACGGTCGGGTGGAAACTGTATGTCAAGAGATATAGGTTGCCGTGGGGCAGGACGACGATGGGGGGGGAAGTGCCATGAACGAGCGAGAGATAAAGGCCTTCGCACTGGCCCCGCTGCCTGTAGCGGTTCCGCTGCTCTTCGCGACCGGAGCCAATGCAGTGCTCGGGGACGTGGGCGACGCTGATATCGCAGACATTTTGATCGCCATGTTGGTATTTGTCGTGCTCAGCTACGGCGTTACTTTAGTGATAGGGATTCCCATCCACGTAGGCTTGCGACGTTTCAAAAAAACTGGTTTGATTCACTACCTGAGCGCCACCGTCCTGCCCTTCGTGCTGCTAGCTGGTGCGATTGCTGTCTGGCTGCGGCTGGCCTCGGCGCCGGCGCCACCCGTCAATCCGTTCGGCTTGTTCATGCAGGGCGCCGTCGCCATAAAATGGACGCTGGCGTTTGGGGCTATCGCAGCGCTGTCGGCCACTACCTTTTGGTACGCCGGTGTAAGGCAACCAAAACCCTGAACGTCGGCTTCTGGGCGTTACCTGCACGTCCGCTTTCCATCCTTCAGCCGCCGGCCTGCCTTCGGGCGGTTGATTACCTCGAAGCGTCGTGACGGCGAAAATGGGGGGAAGCCGACCATTCACTCCTACCTGTCACCCCGGGCCGGAGCCGGGGTCCCGCTGCTCACCTTATCTCGGGACGGGGCATCGCGGCAGGTGGATCCATATCATGGCCGATCGTTATCGCGGGCCGCGCATGTCGGCGTTACCGCCGAGCTACCAGCACGCATCCGACAGCATCGGAGCGGCGACGGGTCCGGCTTCTGCCAGCGCACGGCCTGCACCCAATGCACCACCCCGGCAAAGGCCAGGGTCCAGTAGCAAGACAGGGCCTATCACGCGCTATGCCCAGTTCCCGCCGCGATCGCGACTGACCCCCGGCGTTCGCCGGGCAAGTGCCGGAGAAGTTTACGCAGTCCCCCTCGCCTCTTCCAAACGCGCCCGCTAAGCCCCGCCCCATGTTCCGTCTTGCCATCCTCGCGCTGATCGCGCTCACTCCGGCGGTGACCGCCGCCGACACCCCCAAACTGCTCACCTGGGACGATCTCACCAGCCGCGCGAAGCCCGTGCCGGACGCGACCATCGCCTATGGCGACGATCATTTGCAGAAGGTCGATCTGTGGCTCCCCGCCGGCCCACGGCCCAGGGGCAAGCCCTACCCCACCGTCCTGGTGGTGCATGGCGGCTGCTGGACCACCAGTATCGCCGATCGCAGCCTGATGAACTGGGTCGCGGACGATCTGCGCAAGGCCGGCTATGCGGTATGGAATATCGATTATCGCGGCGTCGATCGTACCGGCGGCGGCTATCCCGGCACCTTCCAGGACGCGGCAAAGGCGACCGACGCGCTGCGCGACGCCGCGGCGCAGTACGGCTTGGACGCCAAGCATGTCGTCGCGATCGGCCATAGCGCCGGTGGCCATTTGGCGCTGTGGCTGGCGGCCCGCGCGCGACTGCCCAAGGACAGCCCGCTGCACAGCGCGCACCCGCTGAAGATCGCGCATGTCATCAGCCTGGGCGGCCTGCCCGATCTCGAAGCCACCGCCGCCAGCCCCGACAATGGCTGCGGCACCGAAGTCGTCGGCGACCTGCTCGGCAAGCCCACGCCCGCCCGTCCCGACATCTACCGCGACACCTCGGTGCCCCGCCTCCTGCCGCTTCGCGTTCCGCAGGACCTGGTCAACGGCCGGGAAGACCGCATCATCCCGATGCGCCTGGCGACCGGCTATACGGCGCAGGCACGGAAAGCCGGCGACCAAGCAGTGCTGCACATCGTGCCCGACACCGGGCACGTCGAACTGGTCGCGCCCGACACTGAAGCATGGCGCAAGACGAAAGCGCTTCTTGCCGCCGCGCAGCGCTGAATGCGCCGAGCGAGCCCCCCCGAAACAAGTCGGTGCTTTCCCCTTCAAGCATGTACCCGCCTGTTCCCCCGCGAAAGCGGGGGCCCAGGGCCACGAGCGGCATCCTTCGAAATCCTGGGCTCCCGCCTTCGCGGGAGAACAGAAGTACATGTTGGAGCGGTACGAACACGAACCAGTCCGGGGTGGACGAATTGGGGTCCGGCAAAGCCGTTCGAAACTCGATTGACCGCACGCGGATAACGCTCCATCCTACTCCTACTTAAGTGATAGTATATAGGAGACGGACGATGCGGATCGGACTGATTTCTGCGGCAACGATCACTTTACTCGCCCTCTCCGCCTGCGGCCGCGCGCCGGAATCGTCCCAGAGCGAATCGGTACAGACCAGCGACATGGCCGAGGGCCCCGGGATCAACATCACCGCCGCGCCCGGTGTTGCCTTCGCCTATCACTATGCCTTCCGCCTGCCGCCCAAGAACATCGCCACCGCGCAGGAAGCCCATGCCGGCGCATGCGAGAAACTGGGCGTCGCGCGCTGCCGCATCACCGGCATGCGCTATCAGCTGATCGGCGAAAACGACATCCGCGCGATGCTCGCCTTCAAGCTCGATCCGACGCTCGCCCGCGCCTTTGGCAAGGAGGGCATCGCCGCGATCGAGAAGGCCGACGGCAAGCTGATCGACGCCGAGATCACCGGCACCGATGCCGGCGCGGAAATCGCCCAGCTCGGTACCGGCAGGGCGCGCGCCGCCGACGAACTGGCGCGGATCGACAAGCAGCTCGCTCGCGGCGATCTGCCCGCCAGCGAACGCGCCGAACTGCAGCGCCAGCGCGCCGAGCTCGTCGCCACGATCGGCGCGGCGCAGGCGACCATCGCCGATCAGCGCGCCAGCCTCGCCACCACGCCGATGGTGTTCGATTACGAATCCGGCGCGGGCATTCGCGGCTTCGACGCCAGCGCGCCGCTGACCAGCGCGCTCGACACGTTCCTGTCCTCCGCCCAGACGACGCTCGCCTTCGTGCTCGGCTTCATCGCGATCTTCGGCCCGCCGGCGATTGCCGCGTTGCTGCTATGGCTGCTCTGGCGCCAGCTGCGGCCCTTCCTGCCCACGCGCCTGCGCCGCGCCGATAGCGCGCCGCTCGCCCAACGCCCCGCCGCGGCGATGGCACCGCCCCCGGCAGATCGCAGCGACGCGTAATTGCGCCTCCCGCGCGCAGTCTATATAGGCGCGCTCATTCCCGCCCCGGCCCGCGACTCCCGTGGGTGCGGGGCGCTCTTGTCGAAGGGTAATGCCATATGGCCCGCCGCCGCCAGATCTACGAAGGCAAGGCCAAGATCCTGTACGAGGGTCCCGAACCCGGCACGCTGATCCAGTATTTCAAGGATGATGCGACCGCGTTCAACGCCCAGAAGAAGGGCACGATCAGCGGCAAGGGCGTGCTCAACAACCGCATCAGCGAGCATGTCTTCACCCTGCTCGGCCTGATCGGCGTGCCGACGCACTTCATCCGCCGCCTCAACATGCGCGAGCAGCTGATCCGACAGGTCGAGATCATCCCGATCGAGGTCGTGATCCGCAACGTGGCGGCAGGCTCGCTGACCAAGCGACTGGGGATCGAGGAAGGCACGCAGCTGCCGCGCACGATCATCGAATATTATTACAAGGACGATGCGCTTGGCGATCCGATGATCACCGACGAGCATATCGCCGCGTTCGGCTGGGCCAGCCAGGAAGAGATGCACGACATCGCCGATCTGGCGATCCGCGTGAACGATTTCCTGTGCGGCATGTTCGCCGCGGTCGGCATCCGCCTGGTCGATTTCAAGCTCGAATTCGGCCGGCTGTGGGACAATGACTATGCCCGCGTGATCCTCGCCGACGAGATCAGCCCGGACGGCTGCCGCCTGTGGGACATGCAGAGCAACGAGAAGCTCGACAAGGATCGCTTCCGCCAGGATCTCGGCGGCGAAGTCGAAGCCTATCAGGAAGTCGCCCGCCGCCTTGGCCTGTTGCCCGAAGGCGTCGACAGCGCGGTGCTCGATCTCGAAAAGCACCGGAAGAACAAGGCCAAATAGGCCTGGTGAAGGAACAGCAATGAAACTCCGCATCATCGTGACGCTGAAGCCAGGCGTGCTCGACCCGCAGGGCAAGGCGATCCACAAGGCGCTCGACGGCCTGGGCTTTGCCGGCGTCGAGGACGTGCGCCAGGGCAAGCTGATCGAACTCGACGTCGCCGACGACACCGACGACGCGACGATCGACGCGATGTGCCGCAAGCTCCTCGCCAACACGGTCATCGAAAACTACCGGGTCGAGCGCGCATGAAGGCGGCGGTCATCGTGTTTCCCGGCTCGAACTGCGACCGGGATCTCGCCGTGGCGATCCGCGAGATCGGCGGCACCGCGCCGACCATGGTATGGCACGGCGACAGCGATCTGCCGGACGATCTCGGGCTAATCGCCGTCCCCGGCGGCTTTTCCTATGGCGATTACCTGCGCTCCGGCGCGATGGCCGCGCGGTCGCCGATCATGCGCGCGGTGAGCGATGCCGCGGCGCGCGGCGTGCCGGTGCTCGGCGTGTGCAACGGCTTTCAGGTGCTCACCGAGGCGGGCCTGCTGCCCGGCGCGCTGATGCGCAATGCCGGGATCGACTTCGTCTGCCGCGATGTCGCGCTCACGGTCGACAACACGCAGAGCCTGTTCACCAGCGGCTATGACGCCGGCGAGACGATCACCGTCCCCGTCGCGCATCACGACGGCAATTACTTCGCCGACGATGCCACGCTCGATCGGCTCGAAGGCGAAGGCCGCGTCGCCTTCCGCTACGCCGAAGGCGTCAACGGCTCCGCGCGCAACATTGCCGGGTTGCTCAACGCAGACGGCAACGTGCTCGGCATGATGCCGCATCCCGAACGCCGCATCGAAGCGGCGCATGGCGGCAGCGACGGCCGCCGGCTGTTCGAGGGCCTGCTGGCCAAGGTTCTTGCCTAACGCCCGAACAATCTGGTCCGCCGCGCTAGCACCAGGATGACGGTCGGCCAGAACATCGTGTTCCACAAATCGTGCCAGTTCGCGCCGAACTCTTGCGGCACATGATCGACAAATCGGTCGCGCACGTCCCAGATCTCGCCACCCGCGGCGGCCACCCAGACCACCAGCCATGGCCGCCAGGACGACAGGCGCCAGCCGAACAGCAGCGCCGAGCCGAACAGCAGCAGCAACGCGACATAGATATGCAGCGCATCCTTGGCGAGATGCACGTTATCCACCAGCCACCCCTTGACCGCCTGGAGCGCGCTCATACGCGGGCGCGGAACGGCGTGAAGTCGGTGCCTTCGTCGAACACGTCGAGCCCCTCGCGACGCTTGAGGAAGCCGACCACCAGATAGGTGACGGGCGTCAGCAGCACTTCCCAGCCGACCTTCAGCGCCCATTGCGTGACCAATACGGTCAGCACCAGATCGTTGGTCCAGCCGGCCGCGCCCCAGAAGGCCAGCGGGTAGAAGATCAGGCTATCCACCCCCTGCCCGCCGATCGTCGAGCCGATCGTGCGCATCCACAGATGCCGGCCGCCGCTCCACAGCTTCATCCGCGCCAGGATGTATGAATTGACGAACTCGCCCGCCCAGAAGGCGATCATCGAGGCGAGCACGATGCGCGGCACCTGCCCGAACACCGTTTCGTACGCCGCCTGGTTGGTCCAGGTCGGCGCCGGCGGCAGCGCGACGACCACCCAGGACATGAACGCCATGAACGCCACGGCGACGAACCCCGCCCAGATCACCCGGCGTGCCCGCGCATAGCCATAGACCTCGGTCAGCACGTCGCCGATCACATAGGAGAGCGGAAAGAACAGGATCCCCGCCCCGAACGGCCAGTCGCCGATCCACGGCAGATGGATCACCGCGACCTTGCCCGCGCCGATCACGTTGGACAGCAACAGGATCGCGACGAACGCGGCCATCACGAAATCGAAATAGCGCAACTGCCGCGCGGCGATCGCGCTGGCCGCGACCGGCGCCGGGCCTGCGTCGCGCTGAAATTCCCCCTGGCTCATGCGCACGGTTATGATGCCGGTTTCACACCTGTGCAATCCGCGCTATTCGGGTGGCGTGCGCGCCCGTAGCTCAGTTGGATAGAGCAAGGAGCTTCTACCTCCTCGGTCGGGGGTTCGACTCCCTCCGGGCGCGCCAATCCTTTGAGGGGCGCACCAATGAAAATCCCGCTGTTTTTTGCCGCGACCGCGTTGCTCGCCGCACCGCTCCACGCCAAGCTGACGCCGCCCGAGGCGCGCATGGCGGCGACGGTCGATGCCGAATATGAGCGTTCGGTCGCGCTGCTGCAGAAACTGGTCGATCAGAATTCCGGATCGATGAACCTCGCCGGCGTCGAAGCCGTGGGCAAGATGGTGCGCGCCGAACTCGAGCCGCTTGGCTTCACGGTGGCGTGGAAGCCGATGACCGCGATCAAGCGCGCCGGCCACCTGATCGCCACGCGCCCCGGCAAGGCAGGTGCCCGGCGGCTGTTGCTGATCGGCCATCTTGATACGGTGTTCGAACAGGATTCGCCGTTCCAGAAGTTCGTGCGCACCGGCGACAAGGCCGAAGGGCCCGGCGCCGGCGACGACAAGGGCGGCATGGTGGTGATGATCGCGGCGCTGCGCGCGATGCGCGCGGCGGGCACGCTGGACGCTGCCAATATCGAGATCGTGCTGACCGGCGACGAGGAGGATTCGGGCGATCCGATCGCGCTCGGCCGCGCCGATCTGATCGCGGCGGGCAAGCGCGCCGATGTCGCGCTCGATTTCGAAGGCCTGTTCGTCGAGAACGGGCAGGACATGGGCTCGATCGCGCGGCGCTCGTCAAACAGCTGGACGCTCAAGACCAGTGGCAAGACCGGCCATTCCTCGCTGATCTTCAACGATACGTACGGCGACGGGGCGATCAACGAACTGACGCGGATCCTGGCGGCATTCCGCACCGAATTGCCCGAGCCCAACCTGACCTTCAACACCGGCATCGTCGCCGGCGGCGCCAGCGCGGTGCTGGATGCAGACGGCGTGCGCGCGACCGCCACCGGCAAGTCGAACGTCATCCCATCGATCGCCATCGCGCGCGGCGATTTCCGCACCCTGTCCGAAGCGCAGACCGCCCGCGTCAAGACGCGGATGAGCGCGATCGTCGCGCGCCACGCCCCCGGCACCGGCGCCGAACTGATGTTCGAACCGGGCGGCTATCCGGCCATGGCACCGACCCCGGGCAACCGCGCGCTGCTCGACCGGCTGAACGGCGTGAACAAGGATCTCGGCCTCGCCGCGATGCCCCCGCTCGATCCGCTGCGCCGCGGGGCTGGCGACATCTCCTTCGTGGCCAGCGATGTCGATGGGCTGATCGGGCTCGGCCCCGCGAGCAGCGGCGATCACGCCCCCGGCGAAACCGTTGATCTGGCCAGCATGCGCCGCCAGGCCAAGCGCGCCGCGATCCTCATGACGCGGCTCGGCACCGCCCGGTAGCCCCGGGAACCCAATGTCAGGCCCCAACGTTTCGCCCCTATAACGATCATGGGGGCAGTGATGGTGGACAGTGCCGAAAGTCGCATCCCAGATGGCATCGGTGATCGGCACGCGCAGGATCAGGGCGGCTTCGCCCGCCATGCCAATCCGCTGTCGATCCTGATCCTTGGCGGGATGGTCGTCGCGGCATTCCTCGGTGCGTTCGGCGGCGGGCAGGCCCGGCCGCTGTCGATCTCGACGCCCGCTGCGATTGTCGAAGTCATCACGCCGCGCACGCTGCGCAATGGCGAGTTCTTCGAGACGCGGATCGGCGTCACCGCGAAGAACGATATCGCCGACCTCGTCATCGCCGTGCCGCCCAAATTGTGGCGCGACATGACGATCAACACGATGATCCCTGCGCCGTCCGAAGAATCGTTCAAGCAGGGCAGCTATCGCTTCAGCTACGGTCCGCTGAAGAAGGGCGATAGGCTGCAGATGAAGGTCGACGGTCAGATCAACCCGCCCCTGTTCGCCGGCACCGAGGGCGAGATCGCCGTGCTCGATGGCGAACGCCGGATCGGCGTGATCCCGTTCTCCATCCGGGTCCTGCCGTAATGGATATCGTGCTCCGCGCCACCGCGATGTTCTTCATCGTCTTCGCCCTGCTCCGCCTGCTCGGCAAGCGCGAGCTGGGCCAGATGACGCCGTTCGAGGTGGTCAGCCTGGTGGTGATGGGCGACCTGATCCAGCAGGGCATCACGCACAACGATTTCAGCCTGACCGGCGCGACGCTCGCGATCGGCACCTTCGCGTTCTGGACGGTGACGCTCGGTTGGCTGGTCTATCTGTTCCCCCGCCTCAAGCGCAGCCTGGAAGGCGAGCCCCGCGTCATCGTGCGCGACGGCAAACTACTCGCCGACAATCTGCGCCGCGATCGCATGACGCTCAGCGAAGTGGAATCGGAGATGCGCCTCGCCGGGATCGGGTCGATGCAGGAGGTCGCCTGGGGCATTCTCGAGCCGCAAGGCAAGATCAGCTTCATCAAGAAGGAACGATCGGACGAGCCGGCCGCCCAGCAGGATACGGGCGCCACCGCCTGATCGTTTGCCGCTGCCGTAACGCGCCGCTACATCCAGCTCATGGCCCAATCGCATCCGTTCCATTCGATCCACAGCCACGGGCTGATCCGCGTCGGCGCCTGCACGCCCGCGGCCAGCGTCGGCGATTGCGCCGCCAATGCCGCCGCGACGATCCTGCTCGCCGAACGTGGCCACAAAGCCGGCGCCGACCTGCTGGTCTTCCCCGAGCTCAACCTGACCTCCTACGCGATCGACGATCTGCACCTGCAGACCGCGCAGCAACAGGCGACCGAGGCGGCGATCGCTGCGGTGGTGGCAGCGAGCGCGACGCTCCGCCCGGTATTGCTGGTCGGCGCGGCGATCCCGCGCAACGGGCGGCTGTACAATTGCTGCGTGGTCATCGCGCGCGGGCGGATCCTCGGCGTCGTGCCCAAGACCTTCCTGCCCAATTACCGCGAATATTACGAGAAACGCTGGTTCGCGAGCGGCGCCGGGCTCGGCGGCCATATCACGCTCGCCGGGCAGGACGCGCCGTTCGGCCCGGATCTGATCTTCGCCGCCAGCGATCTTGCGCCCTTCATCTTCCACGCCGAAATCTGCGAGGATTATTGGGCACCGATCCCGCCCTCGACCTATGGCGCGCTGGCCGGGGCGCTGATCTGCTGCAACCTGTCCGCCTCCAACGTGACGATCGGCAAATCGCGCGAACGCATGATGCTGTCCGCCGCGCAGAGCGCACGCAGTATCTGCGCCTACGTCTACAGCGCCGCCGGCCCGGGCGAGAGCACGACCGATCTCGCCTGGGACGGCCAGGGCACGATCCACGAACTTGGCGAGCTGATCGCCGAATCCAAGCGGTTCGATCCCGATCCCGAGATTCTGCTGGGCGACGTCGATGCCGGGCGGATCGCGCAGGAGCGGATGCGCAACGGCACGTTCAACGACGCGGCACGGCTGACGGGCGATCCCGAGACGCGGTTTCGCCGCATCGCCTTCGAGCACAAGCCCGATTTCGCCGACCTCGGCCTGCTGCGCACGATCCGCCGCTACCCCTTCGTCCCCAACACGCCTGAAAAGCTCGATGCCGACTGCTACGAGGCGTTCAACATCCAGGTCGAGGGGCTGCTCAAGCGCTTCGTCGCGGCGCGCGCCGAACGGCTGGTAATCGGTGTGTCGGGCGGGCTCGATTCGACCCATGCGCTGATCGTCGCGGCGAAGGTGATGGATCGCCTCGGTCGCCCGCGCGAGCATATCCTGGGCTTTACCATGCCCGGTTTCGCGACCGGCGAGGACACCAAGGCCAATGCGTGGACGCTGATGCGCGTGCTCGGCGTCACCGGCGCGGAGATCGACATCCGGCCCGCCGCGCGCCAGATGCTGACCGATATGGGCCACCCCTTCGGCCAGGGTTTGGAGGGGGGCGGCGAACCGGTCTATGACGTGACGTTCGAGAACGTGCAGGCCGGGCTGCGCACCGATTATCTGTTCCGCCTCGCCAACCAGCGTGGCGGTCTGGTGATCGGCACCGGCGACCTGTCCGAACTGGCGCTCGGCTGGTGCACCTACGGTGTCGGCGATCAGATGAGCCATTACGCCGTCAACTCGGGCGTGCCCAAGACGCTGATCCAGTTCCTGATCCGCTGGTGTATCAAGACCGACCAGTTCGACCGCGACACCGATCGCGTGCTGGCCGCGATTCTCGGCACCGAGATATCGCCCGAACTGGTACCGGCCGGCGCGGATGGCGCGCTGCAGAGCACCGAGGCGCGGATCGGGCCCTATGCGCTGAACGACTTCTTCCTGCACTATACGATCCGCCACGGGCTCGCGCCGTCGAAGATCGCGTTTCTCGCCTGGCATGCGTGGAAGGATGCCGAGGCCGGGCGCTGGCCGGTGGACTTCCCGCCCGAGGCGCGCGCGGCCTATGATCTGCCGACGATCAAAAGCTGGCTGGAGAAGTTCCTGGTGCGGTTCTTCATCACCAGCCAGTTCAAGCGCTCCGCGATCCCCAACGGCCCGAAGGTTTCGGCGGGCGGCGCGCTCAGCCCGCGTGGCGACTGGCGGGCGCCGTCCGACGGCACGGCGACGCTGTTTCTCGAGGAGTTGGCGAACGGGGTGCCGTAAGCCGGCTGGAGCGCCCCAGCAACATAGTGTATTGCAGCACTAATGCACTTATGTCATTCTTCGCCGACAGGAGGATGACCATGTATAGCGAAAGCGATATCGAAGGTGCCGTCACCGCCGGGGCGATCACGCCCGACGCCGCCGCAGCGCTGCGCCGGCATATCGCCGCGACGCGCGATGCGCCGGCGGTCGACGAGGAAAGCTTCCGGCTGCTCACCGGGTTCAACGACATCTTCGTCTCGATCGCGATCGCGCTGCTGCTCGTCGCTTTGGGGCAGATCGGCGCGAGCCGCTCGGTCGCCCTGGCCGGTGCGGCGGTCGCCGCCGCCTCCTGGTTGCTGGCGGAATATTTCACCAAGCGGCGGCGCATGGCCCTGCCCAGCATCCTGCTGCTGTTCGGATTCGTCGGCGGGGTCGCCTGGGCGCTGGTCGGCGTGATGATCGATCTCGGCGGCGATCCGTCCGAGCGTGCGCAGGCGATGATCGGCGCCGGCATCGGGCTGGTTACCGCTGGCGCCGCCTGGCTGCACTGGCGCCGGTTCATGGTGCCGGTCACCGTCGCGGCAGGCGCGCTCGCGCTCGTCGCGATGGTCGTGTCGCTGGTCATCGCCGCGATTCCCGCGGCCCACGAGGCGGTCTATGCGATCACGCTGGCCGGTGGCGTCGCGGTGTTCGCGCTGGCGATGTGGTGGGACATGTCCGATCCCGTGCGGGTCACCCGCCGTGCCGATGTCGCGTTCTGGCTGCACCTCGCCGCCGCCCCGCTGATCGCGCATCCGGTGTTCCAGATGCTCGGCGTGCTCGACAATGACGGCAGTGCGGGCACCGGCATGATCGTGCTCGCATTGTACCTGCTGTTCGGCTTCGTCGCGCTGGCGATCGATCGCCGCGCGCTGCTCGTCTCGAGCCTGGTCTATGTGCTGTACGCGATGTACGCGATCATCCGCTCGGCCGGCGGGGTCGAATTGAGCGCGGCGATCACCGGGCTGATCATCGGCTCGGCGCTGCTGATCCTGTCGGCCTTCTGGCACCCGATGCGCCGGCTGGTGATCGGCACGCTGGGCGATGTCGGGCGGCGGTTGCCGCCGGTATCGGCCCTGGCTGTCGCGTGATCCCGCGCCTTTCCGGCAGGAAAGGCGCGGCTACTCCGCCACCAGCTTCATCAGCCGGCGTTCGACCGGCGCCAGCACGGCGGCCAGTTCCGGCCCCCGCTTCAGCACCACGCCGGCCTCGCCGATCAGCGCCCACATGCCCTGCCGGTTGCGCAGCGCCGGGCGCTTCTCGATCCTGAACTCGGGGCGCTCGGCGGCGCGGCGGAAGGCGGAAAAGATCGCGGCGTCGCGCCCGAGATCCATCGCATAATCCTTCCAATGCCCGGCCGCGACCATCCGGCCGTACAGATCGAGGATGCGGTTCAGCTCGACCCGCTCGAAGCCGACCTGCGTCGGCAAGCGCTGCGGCACCGGAAAAGGCGTGACGACTCCCACGTCAGGCGCGGTCTTTCATGTCTTCATTTTCGCTGAGCAGCGCATCGAGCCGCTTGCGCATCGTCTCCAGCTCGCAGCGCAGCAGTTCGACCTTCTGCGAGGCGGGATCGAACATGTCGCTGCACGGCGTGCCGTAGGCGAGGAACCCAGGCTCCCTTCGCCCGCCCTCGACCATCGTCGCGCGCGCCGGGATGCCGACCATCACCGCGCCTTCCGGCACGTCCTTGGTCACCACCGCATTGGCGCCGACGCGCCCGCCCTTGCCGACCGTGATCGGACCGAGCACCTGCGCGCCCGAGCCGATGATCACGCCGTCGGACAGAGTCGGATGCCGCTTGCCGGCGACGCCATTGTCCGGGCTCGTCCCGCCCAGCGTCACGCACTGGTAGATCGTCACATTGTCGCCGATCTCGGCCGTCTCGCCGATCACGACAAAGCCGTGATCGATGAAGAAGTTGCGCCCGATCGTGGCGCCGGGATGGATGTCGATCGCGGTGAACATGCGCGACCAGTGATTGACCAGCCGGGCGAGAAAGAACAGGTTCGCCTTGAACAGGCGGTGTGCGATGCGATGATAGCCGAGCGCCCAGACGCCCGGATAGGTCAGGATTTCGAGCCGCGACCGCGGCGCGGGATCGCGCGCCTTGATCGAATCGAGATAGGCCATCAGCCCCATGTGCGTCGTCAGCCCTTGTTGCGTTGCGCGCAATCTAGGCGTTCCGATGATCGATTTAAAGCACCGCCCCACCGGAAGTTTCTCCCGGCAAACCCTATCTTGGTTGTAGGATTTGAACGGTTACGCGATCCAGAGACGATAGACGTCGTGTGGGGATTGCCTTGAGCTCATATCTTTCGATCGCCACGCTGGAGGCGATCCTGCCCTTCATCGCCGTTGGTTTCGCCGCGCAGATGGTCGATGGGGCGCTCGGCATGGCGTTCGGCGTGATCTCCAATTCGCTATTGCTGTTCATGGGCGTGCCGCCCGCCGCCGCCTCGGCCGGCGTGCACACGGTGGAGACGTTCACCACCGCCGTTTCCGGGATCAGCCATGCGATCCATCGCAACGTCAACTGGACCTTGTTCTTCCGCCTGATGATCCCCGGCGTGATCGGCGGCGTGCTCGGCGCCTATGTCCTGTCGAACATCGATGCCGGCACCGCCAAGCCGTACATCCTCGCCTATCTGACCTGTATCGGCCTGTATCTGCTGTTCCGCGCGGTGCGCTATCCGCCGCGCGAGCGGGAGCCCCGGATCGTCGAACCGCTGGGGCTGGTCGGCGGGTTTCTCGATGCGGCGGGCGGCGGCGGCTGGGGCCCGGTGGTGACCAGCAACCTGCTGGTCCAGGGCGCGTCCCCGCGCATGACGGTCGGCACCGTCAACACCGCGGAATTCTTCCTCACCGCAACGATCTCCGCCACCTTCATCACGCAATTGGGGCTGGCCGCGTTCACGCTGGCGACGGTCGGTCTGCTGATCGGCGGCGTGATCGCGGCGCCGTTCGGCGCGATCCTGGCCAAGCGCGTACCGGCGAAAAAGCTCATGTTCCTGGTCGGCGGCATCCTCACGCTGACCAGCCTGTTCAACCTGTATCAGGCGATGAAGTGACGCGCCGGTCCGCGCTGACCGCAATAAAAATCGCCGTCATCCTGACGAAAGTCAGGATCCATCGTGCCTCATTCTCGATCGAATGTGCGGCGCGATGGATCCTGAATCGAGTTCAGGATGACGGCGCGTTTGGGGGAAGCGGCGCCCCTGAACTCAGTTCACCGCGGCATGGACGGTGGCGACCGCCTTCATCACCGCGCCGATGCGCACTGACGTCTGGATCGCCTCGGCGGTGACTCCGGCCTTTTTCAGGATCTGTTCGTGGCTGTCGATGCACATGCCGCAGCCGTTCATTGCCGAAACGGCCAGGCTGAACAGTTCGAAATCGACCTTGTCGATGCCCGGCTGGCCGATCACGTTCATGCGCAGCTTGGCCGGCATGCGCTGATATTCGTCGTTCCCGGCGAGATGCGTGAAGCGATAATAGACGTTGTTCATCGCCATCACCGCTGCCGCCGCGCGCGCCGCGGTGGCGGCCTCGGGAGTCAGTTTCGGCGCGCATTCGGCCTCCGCTGCGTCGACCAGCGGCTTGTAGCCCGAGCCATGCGCGCAGGTCAGCAGCAGGCCGTATTTCTGCTGATCGGGCAGATGCGCCTCGTTGAGCAGCGAGCCGACATTGAGCCGGATATCCTTGGCATAATCGGGAAGAGTCCCGGCGAAATCCTTGAGGGACATGATATTCCTTTCTGCTCCCCTCCCGCTTGCGGGAGGGGTTGGGGGAGGGCCTGTAGGCAAAAAGAAAGGGCGCGCCCGTGGACACGCCCTCCCAGTCTCGGGTGAAACGCACGCCGGGCGTTTCGGATCGTCCGGGGGACGATCAGCCCGAAACTCCCTCCCGCAAAGCGGGAGGGGAATTTCGATTAGGCCGCCAGCTGGAGGACGTCGTCGCCCTTGTTCCAGTTGCACGGGCACAGTTCGTCGGTCTGCAGCGCGTCGAGCACGCGCAGCGTCTCGGCCGGGTTGCGGCCGACGTTCAGGCCGTTGACCTGGACTGCCTGGATCACGTTGTCCGGATCGATGATGAACGTCGCACGGAACGCGACATGCTCGTTCTTGTCGAGAATGCCGAGCTGCGCTGCCAGCACGCCGCCATTGTCCGCCAGCCACGGGAAGTCGGCGGCGGCCAGATCGGGATCGGACTTGCGCCAGGCGAGGTGGACGTGCGCGGTATCGGTGGAGGCGCCGATCAGCACGGCATCACGATCCTCGAAATCGCCCTTCAGGCCGGCATAGCCGACGATCTCGGTCGGGCAGACGAAGGTGAAATCCTTCGGCCAGTAGAACAGCACCTTCCACTTGCCGGGGAACGCATCCTGGCTGAGCGTTTCGCCGGCGGGAAGCGCGGACGTGCCCTGCTGGACGGGAACGGTGAAGTCGGGGAGCTTGTCGCCGATGGTAAGCATTGGATGGGCCTTCCTGGAAAAAAAGTCGGGCCTTCCGGATGCATCCTCAAAAAGCGGCGCTTTGGCGCGCCGTCTTGTCGAGACGTACATATAGGGTAGCTTTTGATCGATCCAACAGGTTATTTGGCGTCCGTTGATCGACTGGAGCGATGATGGCAACTTACCTGCCGACCCTGAAACAACTGCAATATCTCGTCGCGCTCAAGGATGCCGGCCATTTCGGGCGTGCGGCCGAGGCGTGCTTCGTCACGCAATCCACGCTCTCGGCCGGGATCCGCGAACTCGAGACGCTGATCGGCGTGGTGCTGGTCGAGCGCACGCGCCGCGTGGTGCGCTTCACGCCGCTGGGCGACCGGATCGCCGACAAGGCGCGGATCGTGCTGCGCGAGGCCGACGAGCTGGGCGACATGGCGCGCGCTGCGGGGCGCCCGCTGTCCGGCGACATGCGGATGAGCGTCATCCCGACGATCGCGCCGTTCATGCTGCCGCGTATCCTGCCCCGGCTGCGCACCAATTATCCCGAGCTCAAGCTGTTCCTGCGCGAGGAACCCAGCGGCGCGGCATGCGAAGGGCTGCACAACGGGCGCACCGATTGCGTGCTGCTCGCGCTGCCTTATGCCTGCGGCGACGTGGCCAGCGCCTTGCTGTTCGAGGACGCGCTGTTCGTCGCGGGCACCGCCGCGGAACTGGGCGAAGACGCGCCGGCGATCCGCGCACGCGATATCGACGAGACGCGGCTGCTACTGCTCGAGGACGGGCATTGCCTCAAGGATCACGCGCTGGCCGCCTGTAACCGGCCGGAAATGCGCGCCGAAGCGACGATGCTCGGCACGTCGCTGCACACGATCGTGCAGATGGTGGATAACGGCCTGGGCGTCACGCTGCTGCCGGAAATGGCGCTGAAGGCGGGCATTCTCGATCATACCGGGCTGACCGCGCGGCCGCTCGACGCGGACAGTCCGTCGCGTCAGATCGCGCTCGTCTGGCGCCGCGCCAGCCCGCGCGAAAAGGATTTTCAGCTGCTCGCGCAGGTGCTGGCCGAGGCGCGGTGATGCGCCGAAAGTGAAACAAATCTTGGCTTGGATCGTATCTTTGGGGTGCGCTGCCTGATGGCGCGCGTGACAATCCGGAGATATCCATGACGTCCTACACCAAACTTCCCCTCGTCGCGCTGGCTGCAGCGCTCTCGATCGGCACCGTTTCGGCTCAGACGAAGACGACCGCGCCGACCACCGCCGCGCCGGCTGCACCCGCAGCACAGGCTGCACCGGCAGCACCTGCGGCGGCACCCGGAGTGCCCTCCGCGGCGATCCCCAACCCCGATGTCGGCGGCGCCAAGATGGACATGAGCAAGACGATCGTCGCCAATGCCGCGCTCGCGCCCAACTTGACCACCCTGGTCAAGGCCGTGCAGGCCGCCGGGCTCGATACGACGCTGTCCGGCCCCGGCCCGTTCACCGTCTTCGCGCCGACCAACGACGCGTTCGGTCGCCTCGCTCCGGGCACGGTCGACACGTTGCTCAAGCCCGAGAACAAGGCGTTGCTGACCAAGGCACTGACCTATCACGTCGTGCCCGGCACGATCTCGGCCGAGCAGCTCAAGGCGCAGATCACGGCCGGCGGCGGCAAGGCCACGCTGACCACGGTCGAGGGTGAGCCACTGGTCGCCGAGTTCATCAACAACGCGCTCAGCCTGTCCGACATTCACGGCAACAAGAGCTATGTCGAAGTGCCGGACGTGCGCCAGTCGAACGGCATCGTCCATGTCGTCAACGGCGTGCTGCTGCCGAAACTGAACTAAGCCTGCCACCGCGCGGCAGCGGCGTCGTCGCTGCCGCGCGGCTCTACCCAGCGGGCATCGCTACCGCGCGTCTCGCGCTTCCAGAACGGCGCATCGGTCTTCAGCCGGTCGATCAGGAACGCGCACGCCTCCAGCGCCGCCGCGCGGTGCGGCGCGCTGACCCCGACGAACACGATCCGCTCGCCCGGCCGCATCACGCCGACCCGGTGGACGATGGTCGCGGCAAGAAGCGACCAGCGCGCCACTGCCGTCTCCGCCAGGGTCACCAGCGCCGCCTCGGTCGCGCCGGGATAATGTTCGAGCTCCAGCATGCCGACGCCGTCATCGGCGCGCACCAGCCCGCTGAACGTCGCCACCGCGCCCGCGCCACCGGTCTCGATCGCCGCCATCTCGGTCGCGATATCGATCGGTTCGGCATTCACCAAGACGCGAATCATCCGCCGGTCACCGGCGGGAAGATCGCCACTTCGCGCGCGCCGAGGATCGAGGCGTCGGCGCCGACGAACACTTGATCCACCGCCGCCCGCAACCGCGCCCGATCCGCCAGCGCCTGCGCATGGCCGGGGCTGCGCGTGGCCAGCCAGTCGATCAGCGCCGCCACCGTATCGGTGCCGGCGGGCGGATCGACCCGCTCCTGCCCGGTGCCCACGCCTTCGCGCACCCAGGCGAAATACAGCACGTCGATCGCCATGCTCAGTCCATATGCTTCAGGCCGACGCGGAGATAATCCCAGCCGGTGATCAGCGTCAGCACCGCCGCGCCCCACAAGGCGGCGAGCGAAATCATCTGCAGCACCGGCCAACCGGGCAGCGCGCCGGCGAGGATCAGCCCGCCGAGCGACACCAGCTGCAACGTCGTCTTCCATTTTGCCAGCTTCGACACCGGCACCGACACCTGCAGCTGCGCCAGGAATTCGCGCAAGCCCGACACTGCGATCTCGCGCAGCAGGATGACCAGCGCGGCGATCTGGTGGATGCCGGGGATCAGCGCGGGCTGCGCGTCGCGCGTGCCGACCAGCAGCAGGATGACCGCGGCGACCATGATCTTGTCGGCGATCGGATCGAGGAACACGCCCAGCTTGGATACGGCACCCTGCGCCCGCGCGAGATAGCCGTCGAAATAGTCGGTGACGCCCATCAGGCAGTAGAGCACGAATCCGGCGAGATAGCCGTCCGCCCAACCCGGCCACCACAACAACGCCGCCAGCAGGGGGATCGCGACGATTCGCGACAGGGTGAGGAGATTGGGCAGCGTCCACATGCCCCTGCCCTAGCCTTGCCGACGCGCCGGCGAAAGCCCATCCGCCCGCCGCCCGTTCGATAGCGGTTGCCGCCCACAATGCCGCTCGGCTATGTCGCGGCCACGGGTTCGCCATAAAAAAGGCCGTTTTCGACCATGCTCAATGCGCTCGGCCTTCTCAAAGAGCGCCGTTTCCTGCCGTTGTTCACCACCCAGTTCCTGGGCGCTTTCAACGACAATCTGTTCAAACAGGCGATGGTGCTGTTCGCCACCTACAGCATCTTCAACGATGCCAAGGCGGAGCAAGGGTTCAACGCGCTGGCCACCGGCCTGTCGACGCTGCCGTTCATCCTGTTCTCGGCGCTCGCCGGGCAGTTGGCCGATACCAACGACAAGGCGAAGATCATCCGCATCGTCAAGACGGCGGAGATCCTCATCATGCTGGTCGGTGCCGCCGGACTGCTGCTCGCCAAGGCGGGCCACACCCAGGCCGGCATCGTCTTCATGCTCGGCGCGATCTTCCTGCTCGGCGTCCACTCCACTTTTCTCGGGCCGATCAAATACGCCATCCTGCCGCAGCATCTCGGTAAGGACGACGTGCTCGGCGGCACCGGCCTGGTCGAGGCCGGCACCTATATCGCGATCCTGATGGGCACGATCCTGGCCGGCTACATCTCGATCGAGACGGCGGCGATCGCCGTGCTGGTCGTCGCGGGAATCGGCTGGTTCGCCGGCCGCGAAGTGCCGCCGGCGCCGCGCGAAGGCGCGAATCTCGAAATCAACTACAACCCGTTCACCGCCTCCTGGCGGCTGATCAGCGCGACGATGCACATCCCGCGGCTGTTCCTCGCGATCTGCGCGATCAGCTTCTTCTGGACGATCGGCGCGGTGCTGATCATCATCTTCCCGCCGCTGGTGAAGAACCTGCTCACCACCACGCAGGAGGTCGCCAGCCTGTTCACCGCGACCCTCTCGGTCGGCATCGCGATCGGCTCGGTGGTGATCAACAGCCTGTTGAAGGGCAAGATCTCGGCCAAATACGGCCCCGCCTCGGTTATCGCGATGGGCGTCTGCGTGGTGCTGTTCTCGACGCTGGTCCGGATGTGGACGCCGGCGGCGGCGGGCCAATATTACGACTGGCGCGAATTCATCGCCCAGCCGACCGCGATCCCGGTGATGCTCTCGCTGCTCGCCATCGCGATCACCGGCGGCATGTTCGTCGTGCCGCTCTACGCCTTCCTGACCACCACCGTGACCAAGGACCAGACCGCGCGCACGGTCGCGGCAAACAACGTCGTCAACTGCACCGCGATGACGATCGGTGCCGCGGCGGTGATCTTCATCTCCTCGCTCGGCGTTACGCCGGAGAACATGCTGATGCTGGTCGCGGGCATGTGCCTGATCGCCGCCTGGCTGGCGCACAAGCTGCACCAGGCGTGCGACTGACCACCGTCGACGCCGGCAAATCCCCCCCCGTACGTCATCCTGAACTCGATTCAGGATCCATTTTGCCGGTAGTGCTACCCGCGCACCCGAAGTCCGGAACTCAGCCGCACGATGGATCCCCAGTCGGGTCCCGAATGACAATATTCAGGTAGTTCGGATCTCGTCGCGCCGGGTATGCCGCGTCAAAAGATCAGCGTGTAGATGCAGATGAAGAAGGCGGTGAAGCTCAGCGCGAACAGCTTGAGATCGCTGTCGTCGGGATTGGCCGTCTTGACGCGCGGCGCGCGGACCAGCCGGGCACGGATCGGATGGCGGGGCGGGATAAGCGGGAGACTCGGGCTGGGCATACGCCAGAGTTAACAACCTGTTTACGAATTCGCCAAGGCCGAGGGTGGTTAAGGCTGTACTGCGATGGGACGCCGTACGGTTAATCGCCGCGTCCGGCGCAAAGCGTGCTGGCGATGCGCCTTGCCTCTTGCCCCCGCCTGCCCGCATCGGCCACAGCAGCGCGAATGACGGTACAGGTGGATATGGGGATGGATTCGGGGGGCAATCCCGTGTCCATGGACCTCGAGGAACTCCTCGCCACCCGTCTGCTGGTGCAGGGCAATTCCGGCTCGGGTAAATCGCATCTGCTGCGCCGGCTGCTCGAAAAGAGCGCCGGCCATGTCCAGCAGATCATCATTGACCCCGAAGGCGATTTCGTCACGCTCGCCGGGCCGTACGGCCATGTCGTGGTCGAGGCGGTGAATTATTCGGTGGTCGAGATCGTGCGCTTCGCCGTGCGCTGCCGCGAGGCGCGCGCCTCGGTCGTGCTCGATCTGGAAGGGCTGGATGCCGAGGGGCAGATGCGCTGTGCCGCGGCCTTCCTGGGCGCGCTGTTCGATGCGCCGCGCGAACATTGGTATCCCGCATTGGTGATCGTCGACGAGGCGCAGGTGTTCGCGCCGTCGGTCGGCGGCGACGTCGCGGAGGACGTCCGCAAGGCCTCGCTCGCGGCGATGACCAATCTCATGTGCCGTGGGCGCAAGCGCGGCCTGGCCGGCGTCATCGCCACGCAGCGGCTGGCCAAACTGGCCAAGAACGTCGCCGCCGAAGCCTCGAACTTCCTGATGGGCCGCACCTTCCTCGATATCGACATGGCGCGCGCGGCCGACCTGCTCGGCATGGAGCGGCGCCAGGCCGAGGCGATCCGCGATCTCGCGCGCGGCACCTTCCTGGCGCTCGGCCCGGCCGTGTCGCGCCGCCCGGTCGCGATCCGCATCGGCGCGGTCGAAACTTCCGCACGCAGCGGCAGCCCGATCCTCACCCCGCTGCCCAACTCGGCCGGCCGCGATATGCAGAACATGCTGGCGGCCGAGGCGGAGCAGCCGCAGTTCGTCATGCCTGCACGCGCGCCGAAGCCGGCCCCGGTCGAACAGGTGCTGGGCGACATGGCCGAGGACACGCCCCCTGCCCCCACCCCCTCCACGCTGCCCGACCAGCCCGAGATCGATGCCGAGCAGGTCGTGGCCGATGTGCTGCGCGCGATCGTCGCCGACGACGAGGCGGCGACGCGCTCGGCCGCGGTGCTGTTCCAGGATTTCCAGGTGCGCTGCCGCATGGTCGGCGTGGCCCGCGCACCGCTCGATCTTTCCGCCTTCGCGCGGCGGCTGGCGGCGGCGCGCGCCGGCATCTTCGACGGGCTCGACGACGAATGGGCGCCGGTGATCGAGATCGCGCAGGATCTGCCGGACGACATGCTCGGCGCCTTCCTGCTGATCGCCCGCGCCGCGCGCGACGGCGAACTGTGCCCGACCGATCAGGACGTGGCGCGGATCTACGGCACCAGCTCGCTCGGACGCGCGCGCCGCGTGATGAGCTATATCGAGGGCCGCAACATGTTCGTCACGCGGATCGATCTCGCCGGCAAGCGCTCGATCACCATCCCGCGGCTCGGCTGGACGACGCAGGCGGCCGACGCGGCCTGAGCACCACGCGGGGCCATGTTAGCGGCCATCATCGACCGCCACACGCAAGCGCTCCGGCGGCCTCGCCTCCCATAAGGTCACGCGGCAGGGTCATATTGCCAAGCATCGCCGATTCTTTATGGTAGCGCTCTCAATAAGAGAAAAATGAGAGGATTGCCGATGCCCATACCTCGCCAGGCCCTGCTCGCGGCCATGCTCATGGCATCGGCGATGCCGGCCACGGCGCAGACCACGCTGCGTCTCGATCGCGCCGACTATTTCGAGGCGCCGGGCGTCAACTGGCTGGTCTTTTCGAACATCAACGAAGGCCTCTTCGCCGATGCCAAGATCAGCGGCGTCGAGCTCATCCAGCAGGGCGTGCGCACGGCCACCAACGGCGATGTCCGCCTGGCCGCCACCCCAGGGCAATGGGATCCCGCCGCCGCCTTTGTCCGCCGCCATGTCGACAAGGCTACCGGCGTGATCGAAGCGGTGATGCAATATCCCGACTTCCAATACACGGTGCGCGCGGAGCGGCGCGGCGGATCGGTCGTGCTGTCGGTATTGCTGGATCGGCCGCTCCCCGCCGCGCAGGTCGGCAAGGCAGGGCTGAACCTGGAATTCGTGCCCTCGGCCTATTTCCACCACAGCTATGTGGCGGACGGCCGCCCCGCGCTGTTTCCCCGCTATCCGGCCGATGCGATGCAGCGCACGGCCGCGCGCAATGCGGCGAGCGGGCGCAGCGACGGCCCGGGCGCCGAGCCGCTGCCGTTCGCCACCGGGCGCCGCCTGTTGCTGGCACCCGAGGATCCCGCGCGCCGCGTCGGCATCGCCACGCGGGACGGCAGCCTCGCGCTGTTCGACGGGCGCAATCAGGCGCAGAATGGCTGGTTCGTGGTCCGCCAGCTGTTGCCCGCCGGGCGCACCGGCCGCGTGCTCGAATGGACGCTCGACGCGCACAGCATGCCCGGCTGGCTCCGGCCGCCGGTGATCGGCCATTCCCAGATCGGCTACACGCCGACCGGCGCGAAGGTCGCGACGATCGAGCTCGATCGCGACGACCGCCGCGCGCTGCAGCCGCGCCTGCTCAAGCTGGACGATGCGGGCCGGTTCGCGCCGGTCGCCACCGCCCTGGCGCGCGCCTGGGGCAATTACCTGCGCTACCGCTACGTGCAGCTCGATTTCAGCACGGTGACCGCGCCCGGCACCTACGCGATCGACTATGGCGGCATCAGAACCGCGCCCTTCCCGATTGCGCCCGGCGTGCTGCAGACCGTCTGGAACCTGACCAACGACGTCTATTTCCCGATCGCCATGGATCATGTCGCGGTGAACGAGGCGTACCGCGTGTGGCATGGCGATTCGCACCGCGACGATGCCCGCCAGGCGCCGCTCAACCACGAGCATATCGATCTGTACCGCCAGGGCCCCACCACCGACACGCCGTTCAAGCCCGGCGACCATATTCCCGGGCTGGCGGTCGGCGGCTGGCTCGACGCGGGCGATTTCGACATCCGTACCCAGACCCAGTACCAGGTCGTGCGACAGCTCGTCGACACATGGGAAACGTTCGGGATCGATCGCGATACCGTGTCGGTCGACTGGCCGGCGCGGCGGGTCGAGATGCATCTGCCCGACGGCACGCCCGACATCCTGCAGCAGATCCGCCACGGCAGCCTGCAGCTGCTCGCGCAGCACGATGCGGTCGGCCATGCCATTCACGGCATCGTCGAGCCCGATGTCGGCCAGTACACGCATCTCGGCGACGCGGCGAGCAAGACCGACGGGCTGGTCTACGATCCCCGTCTGAAGCCGTATGAGCGCGCCGACGACAGCAGGGGCAGCCGCAGCGGCACGCCGGACGATCGCTGGGCCTTCACCAGCAAGGCCTCCGCGCTCGATTACGGATCGGCCGCCGCGCTTGCCGCCACCTTTCGCGCCTGGAAGGACCGTGACCCCGTCTTCGCCAGGCGCTGCCTGGATCTCGCCGTGAAGATCTGGGCCGACGAACACGGCCATGCGCCCGACCTGTTCAACCACGGCAACACGACCGGCGGTCCGCTCGAAATGGAGGAGTTCACCGCCGCCGTCGAACTGCTCGCCGCGACCGGCGACCAACGCTATGCCGATCGGGTCCAGGCGCTCACCCCGGCGATGCTCGGCAGCTTCGCGTCCATGGCGACGGTCATGGCGAAAGCCATTCCCTACATGCCGCCAAGCTACCGCAGCCAGCTCGAGCCGAGTGCGCGGGCATGGGCGGCCACCGCGCGCGCGGCAATGCGCGCCAATCCGTTCGGCGTGCCGATCACCAGCGGCGGCTGGGCAGGCAGCGGCGCGGTGCTGAACTTCGGCCTCACCGCCTTCGCGCTCAACCGGGCCTTTCCCGATCTGGTCGATGCGGCGCCCGTCTTCCGCGCGCTCGACTTTCTGCACGGGCATCATCCGGCCTCGGATCGCTCCTTCGTCTCCGGCGTCGGCGCCGTGTCCAAGGAAGTCGCCTATGGCAGCAACCGCGCGGACTTCTCCTTCATCCCCGGCGGCGTCGTGCCCGGCGTGCTGCTGCTCAAGCCCGATTATCCCGAAGCCCGCGACGACTGGCCGTTCTTCTGGGGCGAGAACGAATATGTCGTCCCGGAGGGCGCCATGTACATCGCGCTGGCCAATGCCGGCACCCGGCTCGCGCGCGACGCCGCAAAAGTGACCATCCGCTGAAAACACGAGAGGGAGTGACGATGATGGAACGGCGCACGAAAATCCCGACCCACAGGCTGTTGTCCGCCTTCATCGCCAGAAGCGGTCTGGCCGTGGCGTTCGCTTTGTCTGTGCCGGCACAGGCGCGGGACGATGCCATGACCCCGATTGCGACCCCGGCGCAACCGACCGCGATCGCGCTCGGCACCGGCACGCTGGCCGGTGCGGCGGCGCCCGAATCCTGGCACCGCCAATATGGCAGCCTGTTCGCGCGCAACGTCGTCGTCGCCACGGTGACGCCCTTCCTGCCCGATCCGGCCAGGGCCAGCGGGACGGCGGTGATCGTCGCCCCCGGCGGCGGCTTCCGCACGCTGTCGATGGAGAATGAAGGCTGGGACGTGGCCAGGGCGCTGGCGGCCAAGGGGGTCGCCGCGTTCGTGCTGAAATACCGTCTGAAGCAGACCCCGCGCGACATGCCGGGCTTCGAGCGCTCGATGGCGGAAATGTTCTCGACGACCGCCGCGCGCCCGCCGCGGCCCGTTATGGACGCGATTATGGCGGACCTCGCGCGGCAGATCACCGATTCGCGCGCTGCGTTCGCGCTCATCCGCCGCCGCGCGGCCGAATGGCACGTCGATCCGAACCGCATCGGCATGATCGGGTTTTCCGCCGGCGCGATGCTGACCATGGCGACCACCCTGGCGGGCCAGGATGCCAGACCGGCCTTCATCGCAGATATCTACGGTCCGCTCGACCGCGTCACGGTCCCGGCAAACGCCCCGCCGCTGTTCGTCGCCCTGGCAGCCGACGATCCCTTTTTCGCGCATAGCGGCTTTGGCCTCATCGACGCCTGGAAAGCCGCCGGGCGCCCGGTGGAGTTCCACCTCTACGAACAGGGCGGGCACGGCTTCGGCATGTATCGCAAGGATACCACCAGCACCGGCTGGTTCGACGCCTTCGTCCGCTGGCTCGACATGCACGGCATGTTGCAGCCGGCCAGATAGGCCGTCCGGACGGGCCAGAAGGTCCGCGCCTGACGCCCCCGCCTTTCCTCAGGCGGTGATCGCGAGCAGCGCGAACGTCGCCAGCCAGTGCTCGCCCATATAATCGTCGGCGAGATGCGGCAGCGCGGCGGCAAGATGCGCGTCGGCGGTGGCGCGGGCAGCGGCGGGATCGGGCAGGTCGCCCGCGAGGCTGCGCCAGCACCAGGCGCGCGCCAGGTTCAGCCCGTCGAGATGCGCGAGCCGTCCGTCGCTGCGATCCGAAACCGTGGCGGGGGTGCGCAGGCAGGCGATCGACGGGCCGCTGGGATCCGGCATGAACGCGGCAAGCCAGGGCGCGAATGCCGTCCCCAGCACGTCCTGCATCAACACCGCCTCGCACAGGGTGGCGGAGAGGAAATCCTCGCCGCTCGGCTCCCACGGGCGCGCATCGCGGTCCGCGCCGAACCAGCCCTGCGATCGCGCCTCGATCAGCCCCGCCAGCACCGCATCGTGCGTGCGCGCCCAGCGCAGCGCATGGATCAGCGCGAACGCGGTGCTGTCGTGCTTGCCGCTGCGCACCGGATAGGCAAGCTTGGGCAGATAGGCGGCGAAGCGCTGGGCAAAGGCCCGCGCGAGCGGCTCCAGCGCCGTCGCCCAGGGCCGATCGGGGCGCAGCGCCAGTTCATCGTGCAGCGCCAGCAGCCAGCCCCAGCCGTACGGCCGCTCGAACCCGCCGGTCATCGGCCGGTCGAGATAGGCCAGTTCCCCCGCCACCCGGTCCGCCACCAGCATGCGATCCGCCAGCGCCTCGATCGCCGGCGTCGCGGCCATTTCCGGGAACAGCCGCGCCAGCCGCATCACCTGCCACCAGCCATGCACGCAACTGTGCCAGTCGAAACTGCCGTGGAAGATTGGATGCAGCGTGCTGGGGCGCGCGAGATCGTCCGGGCCGGTGAGGATCTGATCGAGCTTGTATGGCCATTCGCGCGTCAAATGCCCGAGCGTGAGTTGCGCGAAGCGCGCGGCGGTATCGGCATCGAGCATCAGCGGAATCCCAGCCAGTAGAGCAAGACGATATTGACGGCGAGCAGCGGCAAGGCGGTCGGCACCTGCGCGCGGATCACCGCGCTCTTGTCCTTGAGATCGAGCAAGGCGGCGGGCACGAGATTGAAGTTCGCCGCCATCGGCGTCATCAGCGTGCCGCAGAATCCGGCGAGCATGCCGATCGCCGCGATCACCGCCGGATCGCCGCCATAGCGCCCGATCAGCAGCGGCATCGCGACCGCGGCGAACATCACCGGGAAGGCGGCGAAGGCGTTGCCCATCACCATCGTGAACGCCGCCATGCCCAGCGCATAGACCAGGACCGCGCCGATCAGGCTGCCGTCGGGGATCGCCGCGCCGGCAATGCCGCCCACCACCTGCCCGACGCCGGCGAGCGCGAACACCGCGCCGAGGCTGGCCAGCATCTGCGGCAGCACCGCCGCCCACCCCACGCTGTCCATCAGCCGCAGCCCCTCGGCAAACGGCGTGGCGGGGCGCGGCCGGAACCAGGCATAGCCGATCCCCAGCGCGAGGATCACGCCGCAGGTCAGCGCGACGAGCGTGATCTGCTTGGGATCGACCAGCGCCGGCACCGCCGTGAACGCCAGCGTGCCGAGCAAGGCCGTCGCCGGGATGACCAGGGCGGGCAGGAACAACCGGTTGCCGCGCGCAGTCGCCTCGGCCTGGCGCTCGACCGGCCCGGTGGTGCCCCGCGCGCCGCGACCCATCGCGCCGGTCCCGGCAATCGCGACCAGGCCCAGCACGAGCACGCCGTTGCCGATATCGCCGATCCGGTCGCCGAACAGGAAACTGACGCCGAGCAACGCGTAGAAGCCGGCATTGCCGAAGCGTTTGGGATTGTCGCGATCGATTGCGCTGAGCACAGCGAAGCCTGCGAACATCAGCCCGGCGACGGCGTAGATGAAGTTGGTGCCGATCATGCGCTGCGCGCCAGCCGGCGATCGAGCCACCACAGCCGCCCGCCATGGATCAGCAACGCGGCGATCGCGGTCGGGATCGCCCAGAGCGACAAATGCAGCGGCTGGATCGTGATGCCATAGCCTTCCAGCACGCCCTTCATCAGCAGGATCGATCCGATCGCGATGAAGATGTCCTCGCCGAAGAACAGCCCGATATTGTCGGTCGCCGCCGCCATCGCCGGGATCGCATCGCCGCCGGGCGGCACGCCCTGCCGCTCCGCCGCCGCCTGCGCCATCGGCGCGACCAGCGGGCGCACGCTCTGCGCCGGCCCGGCGATCGAGGTCAGGCCGAGCGCGGCGGTGATCTGGCGGAACAGCAGATAGCCGATCAGCAGCCGCCCGACCGTGGCCCCCTTCAGCGCGGCGATCGTGCCGCGCGCGCGTTCCTGCAGCCCGTGCCGTTCGAGCAGACCGATCACCGGCAGCACGATGTAGATCGCGCTGACATAGCGGTTGGCGTTGAACGCCTTGCCGAACGCGGCGAGGATGGCGAGCGGATCCAGCCCGGCCGCCAGCCCGGTGACCAGCGCCGAGACGGCGACCACCAGCAGCGGGTTGAAGCGCAGCAGGAAGCCCGCGACGATGACGGCGATACCGGCAAGAACGAGCATCAGGCCTCTCCGAATCCGCCGCCGCCGGGCGTGTCGATGACGAACACGTCGCCGGCCTGCATGTCCACCTTGGCGGTCGAGCCGAGCCGTTCGATCGCGCCGTCGGCGCGTTCGACGCGCGTCGCGCCGGCCTCGCCGTCCGCTCCGCCGTCGAGCCCGAACGGCGGCACGCGGCGCCGATTGGCGAGAATACAGGCGGTCATCTCAGCCAGGAAACGCACCCGCCGCGTGCCGCCGGCGCCGCCCCGGTGCGCGCCCGTCCCGCCCGAACCGCGCCGAATCGAGAATTCCTCGAGCAGCACCGGAAAGCACGTCTCGAAGATCTCGGGATCGGTCAGCCGGCTGTTGGTCATGTGCGTCTGGATCACCGGCGTCCCGTCATACATCGGCCCGGCGCCCGATCCGCCGGCGATCGTCTCGTAATATTGATAGGTATCGTCGCCGAAGGTGAAGTTGTTCATCGTGCCCTGGCTCGCCGCCATCGCGCCGAGCGCGCCGAACAAAGCGTCGGTGACGACCTGGCTGGTCTCGACATTGCCCGCCACCACCGCCGCCGGGAAGCGCGGGTTGAGCATCGAGCCTTCGGGTACGCGGATCGTCACGCCGCGCAGGCACCCGTCGTTGAGCGGCACTTCCTCGTCCACCAGCACGCGCATCACGTACAGTACCGCCGCGCGGACGATCGACACCGGGGCGTTGAAATTGTTCGGGCGCTGCGCGCTGGTACCGGCGAAATCGATCGTCATCGTGCCCGCCGCGCGGTCGACGCGGACGGCGACGCGCACCACCGCGCCGTCATCCATCTCATAGGCGAAGGCACCATCATCGAGCCGCGCGATCAGCCGGCGCACGGCGGCGTCGGCATTGGCCTGGACATGCTCCATATAGGCGCTGACCACGTCCGCGCCGTACTCGCCGACAATCCGCGCCAGCCCGGCAGCCCCCCTGGTGCAGGCGGCAAGCTGCGCGGCGAGGTCGGTGATATTCTGGTCGATGTTGCGCGCGGGATAGGCGCCGCCGGCGAACAGCGCGCGCAGTTCGGCGTCCAGGAACCGCCCTTCGTCGACCACCAGCACATCGTCGAGCAACACGCCTTCCTGCTCGACCGAGACGCTGTCGGGCGGCATCGATCCCGGCGTGATCCCGCCAACATCGGCATGGTGGCCGCGCGCCGCGACGAACCAATCGGGCGTGTCGCTGTCTTCCGCGAAGACCGGCATGATCACGGTGATGTCGGGCAGGTGCGTGCCGCCGCGATAGGGCGCGTTGAGCGCATAGGCATCGCCGCGACGGATGCCGCGCCCATCCGCATTGCCCCCGCGCGCGGTAATGATCGTGCGGATGCTCTCGCCCATCGAGCCGAGATGCACCGGGATATGCGGCGCGTTGGCGACGAGGTTGCCCGACGCATCGAACAGCGCGCAGGAGAAATCGAGCCGCTCGCGGATGTTGACCGAGGCGGCCGAGCGCTGCAGCGCCGCGCCCATTTCCTCGGCGATGCTCATGAACAGGCCGGCGAAGATCGCCAGCCGGGTGGGATCGCTGGCGGTGCCGATGCTTGCGGCGCGGCGGGCCGATCGGCGCTCGAGGATGAGGTTGCCGATCGTGTCGACCCGCGCGCCCCAATCCGGTTCGACGACCGTGGTGGAGACGGGATCGATGATCAGCGCCGGCCCGTCGAGCCGATGCCCGGCGGGCAGGCCGTCGCGGGCCCAGACGGGCGTATCGTGCCACGCCCCGGCCATGTGGACCGGGACCACCGCCATCGCCGCGGCGGCCGCTCCCGCCCGGTCGATCAGCTTCGTCTGCGCCGACGCGCTCGCCGCGATCGCTTCCGCCACGAGCCGATCGACGATCAGCGGCTGCGTGCTGGCAAAGCCGAATTGCGCGACATGCGCGGCGTCGAACGCCGCGACCATCGCGGGCGTATCGGCCCAGTCCAGCTCGATCGTATGCTCGGTCTGACCCCGCCGCAGATGCACGCGCCGCTCGACCACGATACTCCCGCGATCGATGCCCTGCGCGGCCAGATCGTCGCCCGCGGCGCGCGCCAGCGCCTCGATCGCGGCGCTGACCGTCTCGCGCGCGTCGATCCCGACGCCCAGCGTCTTCTCGCGCAGCACGCGCCGGTCGGCCAGCCCCATGCCATAAGCGGAGAGGACCCCGGCGAGCGGGTGGATCATCACCCGGTCCATCCCGAGCGCATCGGCGACGAGACAGGCGTGCTGCCCGCCCGCGCCGCCGAAGCAGGCGAGCGTGTAACGCGTCACGTCATGGCCGCGCGCCACGGAGATCTTGCGGATCGCATTGGCCATATTGGCGACCGCCACGGCAACGAACCCCTCGGCGGCATCCTGCGCGTCGAGCGGCAGGTCGGCGAAGCGCGCCGTCACCGCGGCGCGGTCGAGCGGCTGGTCACCCCCGGCCCCGAACAGCGCGGGAAAGAAGTCGGGGCGCAGCTTGCCGAGCATGACGTTGCAGTCGGTCACGGTCAGCGGGCCGCCGCGGCGATAACAGGCCGGGCCCGGCACCGCGCCGGCGCTCTCCGGCCCGACCAGCAAGCGCTGCCCGTCGAACCGGCAGATCGATCCGCCGCCCGCCGCGACGGTATGGATGCGCAGCATCGGCGCCCGGATGCGCGCGCCGGCGATCAGCGTCTCGGTGTCGCGTTCATAGCTACCGGCATAATGCGACACGTCGGTCGAGGTCCCGCCCATGTCGAAGCCGATCACCCGATCGAATCCGGCCTCGCGCGCGGTCGCCGCCATGCCGACGATGCCACCCGCCGGCCCGGACAATATGGCATCCTTGCCGCGGAAATGCGCGCCATCGACGAGCCCGCCCGACGATTGCATGAACAGCGCGCTCTGCCCCAGCGCCGCGCTCAGCCCTTCGACATAGCGATCGAGCACCGGCGACAGATAGGCGTCGACCAAGGTCGTATCGCCGCGCCCGATCAGCTTGATCAGCGGCGCGACCCGGTGGCTGACCGAGATCTGCTCGAACCCGATCTGCGCCGCGAGCTCCGCCAGCGCCGTCTCGTGATCCGCGAAGCGATAGCCGTGCATCAGCACGATGGCGATCGATCGCAACCCGCGATCATAGGCGTCCTGCAGACCGGCATAAGCCGCACCGCGATCGAGCGGCGCCATCACCCGGCCGTCCGCCGCGGTCCGCTCGTCGATCTCCACGACGCGCGCGAACAACGGGGCCGGGCGCGTCAGGTCGCGCGCGAAAATATCCGCGCGCTCCTGATGCCCGATGACCAGCGCATCGCCGAAGCCGCGCGTGATCGCCAGCAGCGTCGGCTCGCCCTTGCGTTCGAGCAGGGCGTTGGTGGCGATGGTCGTGCCGATGCGGAGTTCCAGCGGCACGTCTCGGCCCCCGGTCAGCCGCCGGATCGCCTCGACCGCCGCATCGGCATAGCGTTCGGGGTCTTCCGACAGCAATTTGACCGTCACGGTTTCGCCATCGGGCGTCCGCGCCACCACGTCGGTAAACGTGCCGCCGCGATCGATCCAGAACTGCCAGGGTGCCATGCAAGCCTTTTCCGTGTCCGAGCGCTGGCCGGCGCGGGTGCCCTGGCCTGGCGTTACCGCCATCGGTTCATTCTGCATCAGCTCGCGCGACGGGCGGCGATCCAGCGATCGACCTGCCGTTCGAGCACCGGCAGCGGCAGGGAGCCCGAGCCGATCAGCAGATCGTGAAAGCCGCGCAGGTCGAACTTCGCGCCGAGGTCGCGCTCGGCCTTGCGGCGCAGCTCGACGATCTTGAGCATGCCGATCTTGTAGCCGGTCGCCTGCCCCGGCAGGGTGATGTAGCGGCGGACTTCGGACTGGCCCTGGTCCGGCGAGGCGCGGCCAATGTTGACGATATAGTCGATCGCCTGCTGCTCGGTCCAACCCTTGGCATGGATGCCGGTATCGACCACCAGCCGCGCGGCGCGGAACAGCTCCGCGTCCAATCGCATGAAATCGTCGGATGCCTCAGGGAACGCGCCCATTTCCTTGCACAGCGCCTCGGCATAGAGGCCCCACCCTTCGCCGAACGCGACATAGCGCGCGCTCTGGCGGAATTTCGGCCCACCGCTTTGGCCGACCTGGATATCGCCCTGCATGACATGGCCCGGCACGCCTTCGTGGCACATCAGGTCGCGCAATGCCGAGGGCGGCGTCGTATCGGTGGTGCCGAGCAGGTGGACATAGACGCGGCCGGGCCGGGCCCCGTCGCGGCTCGGGCCCGCGGCATGCGCTGCGCCACCGGCGACTTCGCTGAACGACGGCTCGCGGATCACCTCCATCGCATGGACCGGCACCTTGCCGAAATAGCGCGGCAGCAACGTGCGGTTGAAGGCGAGCGCGGCATTGGCGTCCTTCAGATATTTCGCGCGCAGCGTGTCGTTCCACGGCACCACCGGAAAACGGCGGGCGATGTCCGCGTAAAAGGCCTCACGATCCTTCAACCCGGCGGTCCGGGCGAGCGCATCCTGCTCACCCTCGATCCGCTTCACTTCGGCCAGGCCGATCTGGTGGATCTGATCGGCGCTCAGGTCGGTGGTGGTGTTGAGCTTCAGTGCGGCCGCATACCAGGCGGCGCCGTCGGGCAGCGTCAGCGCGCCGACGCGTCCGCTCGGCGCGCGCGCCAGGTCCGCCTGTGCCCAGGCGATCACCCGGTCATAGGCCGGCTTGATCGTCAGCAATGCCGCGCGCGTGTCGGCGAGCAGCGTCGCCGCCGCGGCCGCGTCGAGCTTGCCCCCCGTCTGCAGCTTGGCGACCTTGGCTTGGGCGTCGGCCCAGAGCGGCGAGGCCGCGCCATCGTCGAACGGCGCACCGGTGACGATCGCGTGGCTGCCGGTGATGACGCGCTCGATCTGGAATTTCGGCGCCCGCACGCCGGCGGCGTCGGCTGCGCGGCTTTGCTGGATCGCGGTGTCGAGCACCGCCGTTATCGCCCGCAGGCGCGCGGCATAGGCGCGCATATCGCCAGCATCCTGCACGGTATGCGTGTTGATCAGGAAGTTCGGCAGTTGCGCATGCGCCGAATACAGGAAGGAATAGAAAGGCGGCGCCTGCAGGCGGAACCGATAGCCCAGCTCGGCGCGGTCGAGCTCCAGCGCCCAGATGTCGTAATTCACCTGCGCATCGGGCGAGAGCTTGGCCCGATCGAACCCGGCCTTCATCCGCGCCACGCTGGCACGGCGCCAATCCAGCCGCCGCAGTGCCGCGGCGTCGCTATTGTCGTCGAGCCGGTCCTGCCCGTCCTTCAGCCCCAGCTGCGTGGCAAGCTGCGGCCGGTTCTGCAGTTCCTCGGCAAACTCCTTGTCGAGAAACGCGTACAGCCGGGCATCCTCCGCCGGGGCCGGCGCGACGATCGGCATTTGCGCGGCCAGGCCGGCCGGTATTGCGAACGCCAGGGCGGCGGCTTGGAGCCAGGGGAGTTTGCGCATGATGGTCCCTCGATGATTGTCGGGGGGACCGTATCGCCGCCATACGCCGCGGTGAAGCGCTAACCGTCAGCCGGGCGGTGTGGCATGTCCGCACCGCCGGCAAGGCGACGACCGTCGCGCGCGTCGTCACGACGTCCGGCCGCCATGACGCCGCAGCTAGTCTTCGTCGGTCACCGCATTGACGTTGTCGTCCCCGGCGACCGCATCCCCGCCCCCGTGATATTCCTTCTTGCTCTGGCCGCCCTGATACGAGCCGGGCTTGGTCTCGACCAGATCCTGATCCTTGTACGCACCGCCGCCGCTTTCGCCGCCGCCGGTGCGGCCGACATTCTCGGCATCGTCGGCGGGGCTGCCTTTGGCATCGGGCTCGGGCATGGCTTGCATCGGTGTCTTCGACATCATTCGGGCATCCTGCTTTGGGTCCATGTCATGGACGATCGGTCGGCCCATCCGTTCCAGCAACGCGCACGATAGCGTACGAGGTCGGGCGCAGCGCATCGCGAACGCCTGCCCGCCCGATCATGTCGCACGCACGTGCATCGGCCGCGCCGACGCGGACGACGACAGGTGCGATCAAGTCGATAGTTGGTGGTGCGATGACCGGCGGGACGATCCCCATCCTGCGGCAATCCCGAGCGATCCTAGTCGCGCAATCCGAAGATTGGTGGAGCCGAGGGGGATCGAACCCCTGACCTTTCGCATGCCATGCGAACGCTCTCCCAGCTGAGCTACGGCCCCATCTCCCGGGTGGGTTGGCCCCGGGAAGGCGCTGCCCCTAAACGGGCCTCGCCGCTTTGGCAAGCGGTGTCGAACACCGCTTGCCGATTAACTTAATGCTCGTCCTGCTCGACCGGCGTTTCCACGCCGAGATCGTCGTCGCCGCCGAGATCGACCTCGTCGTCGGGCGAGGGCTCTTCGTCTTCACCGGTGTCGATATCCTCGTCGTCGCCGGCGAGATCGTCATCCTTCTTGACCAGCTCGGGCTTGGCCTGCTCGAACGGCAGCGGCTGCTTGGATTTCAGGATCGGCTCGGGCGTCCAGGTCGAGCTGCACTCGATGCAGGTGACCGGATCTTCGTTGCCCAGATCATAGAAGCGCGTTGCGCATTTCGGGCACGTTCTCTTCGTGCCCCATTCGGCCTTGACCATGGCGTGGTAGAACCTTTCGAAATTCGGGAGTTTGCTAAGCGATGCCCAGCAAAGTGGGGCGCGCCTTGCCATAGCACAAGCGCACTGTCAAAGCGCAGGCCCCATGGCACACCCCGTCCCCGCCCCCCGCGAGATCCATCGCTCCGGCCCGCTCCGCGGCCGCGTGCACGTCCCCGGCGACAAGTCGATCAGCCACCGCGCGCTGATGCTGTGCGCGCTCGCCGTCGGCGAAAGCCGGATCGAGGGATTGCTGGAAGGCGAGGACGTGCTCGCCACCGCCGCCGCGATGCGCCAGATGGGCGCCGAGATCACGCGCGACGATGACGGCGTGTGGCACGTCCACGGCGTCGGCGTCGGCGGGCTGATGCAGCCGGCGCAAGCGCTGGAAATGGGCAATTCCGGCACCTCGACCCGCCTGCTGATGGGCCTGATCGCAGCCCACGGCATCACCGCCACCTTCACCGGCGACGCTTCGCTCTCGGCGCGACCGATGGCGCGCGTGATCGAGCCGCTGTCGCAAATGGGCGCAGACATCACGTCGAGCCCGGGCGGCCGCCTGCCGCTGATGGTGCGCGGGATGAACCCCGCCGTGCCGATCACGTACACGCTCCCCGTCGCCTCGGCACAGGTCAAGTCCGCGATCCTGCTCGCCGGGCTCAACACGCCGGGCATTACGCGCGTGATCGAGCCGGTGGCGACGCGCGACCATAGCGAGCGCATGCTCGCCGGCTTCGGCGCCGATCTCACCGTAGAACAGACGGCGGAGGGCCGGATCATCTCGCTGGTCGGCGAGGCGGAGCTCAAGCCACAGCACATCGTCGTGCCCGGCGATCCCTCGTCCGCCGCCTTCCTGGTGGTCGCGGCGACGATCGTGCCGGGCTCCGACATCGTCGTCACCAATGTCGGGCTCAACCCGACCCGCGCCGGCATCTTCACCGCGCTCAGGATGATGGGCGCCGACATTACCGAACAGGACGCCCGTACCGTCGGCGGCGAGCCGGTTGCCGATCTGCGCGTGCGCCATGCCCCGCTCACCGCGATCGACGTGCCGGCCGCGCTCGCGCCGAGCATGATCGACGAATATCCCGTGCTGTTCGTCGCCGCTGCCTGCGCCACCGGCCGCACCGTCGCGCGCGGCGCGCATGAGCTGCGCGTCAAGGAATCGGACCGCATCGCGGCGATGGTCGCGGCACTCGGTTCGATCGGCGTCGCGACGGAAGAATTTGACGATGGCCTGGCGATCACCGGCAGCGGTGGCGCGGCCCTGCCCGGCGGCGGCACGATCGCCTCGCTGCTCGATCACCGCATCGCGATGAGCCTGGCGGTCGCCGGCATGGTCTGCGCCGCGCCGGTGACGATCGACGACGTCGCGCCGGTCGCCACCAGCTATCCGATCTTCTTCGCGACGCTAGACACGCTTCAGGGAACGAACGAGGTACCATCGTGATCATCGCCGTCGACGGCCCCGCTGCCTCGGGCAAGGGCACGATCGCCCGCGCGCTGGCGCGGCACTACAAGCTGCCGCAGCTCGACACCGGGCTGCTCTACCGCGCCGTCGCCGAAAAGGTTTCGCGCATTGGCCTGGATCACACGATCGAGGCCGATGCCGTCGCCGCCTGCGATTTCGACGATGCCTTGCTCGACGATCCCGTGCTGCGCAGCGACGAGGTCGGCAAGCTCGCCTCGATCGTCTCGGCGCATCCGCTGGTCCGCGCGGCCTTGTTCCACCGCCAGAAGCGCTTCGCCGCGCAGCCCGGCGGCGCGGTGCTCGACGGGCGCGACATCGGCACGGTGATCGCGCCCGACGCCGACGCCAAATTGTTCATCCGCGCTACCCCCTCGATCCGCGCCAAGCGCCGCCACGCCGAACTGCGCGACAACGGCTCGACCGTCAGCCTCGACAAGGTGCTGGCCGACATCCGGGCGCGCGATTTGCGCGATTCCACGCGCAGCGCGGCGCCGTTGGTGGCGGCGCCGGATGCGGCGCTGCTGGATACCAGCTTCCTGTCGATCGAGGCCTCGGTGCAGCGCGCAATCGAGCTGGTCGAACGGCAACTGGCGCTGAAGGCCGAGCGGGACGCCTACAAGCGCTCCTGATTGGCCCTACCCTGCGAACGTTACCCGGCATCTTTGATCAGCGATGATGCGTGGCATACCCGTCAAATGATGATGGTGAATTTCGGGACGAACCAGCCGTTCTTCCTCTCGTCACCCCGGACGGTCCGGGGTCCACCTGGCGGCGCGCAACGCCGTGGGTGTCGAACGCACCCTGCGCCTGCGATCCACCCCCCCGTCACCCCGGGCTTGACCCGGGGTCCCGCTTCCCGGCCTAAGCTATCGTATCAAACCGATCCCGCTCCGCGGGATGCCGCGTTCGTTCAGCGCGTACTTCCATGCACGCCGCCGCAATTTAAGTCGCTTCTTGGGCGCGATGGCATCGGAAGTAGACTGTGTTTGGCCGGCCTACACTAGACGGTGCAGACTGTAGCGCTGGCAGAAGTCGGATCCGTCGCCAGCCGGTGCTGCCGGACGCGTGCCGGCAGGTCGGCGGCAACGCCGACATACAGGCGCCGCCATAGCGATCGGCCATCATATAGATCCACCCGCCCCGATGCCCATCGCGGCACAAGATGAGAAGCGGGACCTAGGGTCAAGCCCGGGGCAACGATCAAGGCGCAATGGCCGCTTCCCACAATAACCGGACGTCGGCGCCGCTAGCGGCGGCACCAAAGGGAACTGCCCCCTTACGCCCAATTGCGGACATCACTGCAAGGTGCGAAACCGGCTTCGTTCGGAGGTAGCCATGATACTCCTGCCCTCGCTGCGCTTGCCTATCGCAGCCCTGCTCGCCGCCACCCTAATGGCCTGGCGTGCTTACGAGATCGCTCCGATTTACTCGGTCGTGCAGGCCGAAATGGCGGGTTGGATCATGCTGGGGTCGCTCTTGCTCGCGGTGAGTTTCTTTTGGGAGTTGATACGCTGGTATCAGCGAATGGATCGGCGACACTTACCGAAAAGCTGATGTCCGCGTTCCCCTATAATCGGACGTCCGGCATGCTCGGTCGCCATCCCGAAAGCGGATCTTCCGCTCACGCCCACACCCGGACGTTCAGGCTGGCAATCCGGGCGCCCAAC
>NZ_JANQBK010000018.1 GCF_025370105.1 Sphingomonas hylomeconis | reverse complement strand
GGCGCGGGCACGGCGGCCTGCGCCGCGCCGGCCGGGGCGGCGATCGGCGCGGGCGGTGCCGGCGGCACGACATTGAGCGCCGCCAGATTGACGCCGGTCGACTGCGCGACGCGCTGGCGCACACTGTCCGCCGCCCGCGTGCCGGAGGCGGTCAGCCCGAGCCCCACGATCGTCAGTGCGGTGACGGCGGCCGCGCCGCCCATCAGGCGGGTGCGGCTGGTCTTGTCGGTGGTCAGCATCCTCAGTCTCCCTTTCAGATCGTTGATCGTGTGCAGATGGCAGGCGGCGGACACGGCGCCGCCATGCGCGGATTTGACGATCGCCCGGCCATAGGCATGGCGCAGCGCCTGGGCGCGGCCGGCGAGCACCAGCGCGTCGCAGGCCATTTCCTGATCGGCGCGGAACGCGCGGAAGGCGCGCCAGGCGATCGGATTGAACCAGTGGATCGCGAGCACGAAGAGCGCCGCCCAATTGGCGATCAGATCGCCGCGCAGATGGTGGCCAAGCTCGTGCGCGAGCGCGAGATCGCGCTCGATCTCGTCATACCGTTCGGTGAAGTCGCGCGGAAAGGCGACATATTTGCGCCAGATGCCGAAGGCGAGCGGGCCGTGCGCGGCATCGGTTTCGATCACCCGCACGCGGCCGCCGGCAACCGTGCGGTCGACCCGCGCGCGGGCGAGCAGATGCCGGCAGAAACGGCGGTGCGCGATCAGGTGATAGAAGAGAAAGGCCAGCGCGCCGATCGCCCACAGCGCGAGCAGCAGCACGAGCAGGTTGGGCTCGCCCGCGGCCTGGGTCGGTGGCACCAGTGCTGCCGCGGCGTGATGGCCGGCGACGGTCAGATCGACCCGGGTGACGATCGCGGGATCGAGATCGGCGGGCAATGCGGCGGGGTTGAGCACGCCCATCACCATGCCCGGCGCCGCCTGTGCCTTCTCCGTCAGCGGCGCGATCAGCCGGCTGATGCCCCAATCGCCGGGCAGCGACGGCAGGAACAACCGGATCACCGGCATCGACCACAAGGCATAGGCGATGTGCGGGCCGAATGCCTGGCGGACGGGTTTGCGGATCGCCAGCACCAGCAGCATCAGCAGCGTGGTGGCGACCAGCGTCTCGATGCCCCAGCCGATCACGACTTGAGCGCCTTGAGCAACGCCTCGATCTCGGCGATGTCGCTATCGGTGAGCTCGTCGCGCTCGGCCAGATGCGCGACCAGCGGGGTCAGCTTGCCGCCGAACAGCCGGTCCATCAGCTTCTTCGATTCGCCCGCGACATAATCGCCGCGTTCGACCAGCGGGCGATACAGATAGCGCCGCCCCTCCTCCTGATGGCCGATGATATTCTTGGCGAGCAGCCGGCCGAGCAGCGTCTTCACCGTGTTCGCGCTCCAGTCACGCCCTGCCGGGATACGCTCGCCGACATCCTGCGCGGACAGCGGGCTCTCGTCCCACAGCACTTCCATCACGGCATGCTCCGCGTCGCTGATCCGTTCGGCCATATCGAGTCGCTCCGCTGATGACTACGCATGTAATCGTCTCGATTACGGATGTAGTCAATAGCCTTGCTGGGCATCCGTCTCGCCGCCTCCCCCGGCCTGCGCCGGGTTGGCGGCACCGCTATGGGCTTGAGCGTTCCTGAACGCCGTGTACGCTCCTCAAAAACAGGAGAGGCACGTGACAGACTTCACCACTATCGCCAGCGGCCTGCGCTTCCCCGAAGGCCCGGTGGCGATGCCGGACGGCAGCATCCTTCTGGTCGAGATCGAGGCGGGCCGCATCACGCGCGTCCTGCCCGACGGCACCACACGCACCGTCGCTGAACCCGGCGGCGGCCCCAACGGGCTGGCGATCGGTCCGGACGGCAAGCTCTATTGCTGCAACAATGGCGGCTTCCACTATCACGACCATCACGGCCTGCTGATCCCCGGCGGCCAGCCCGACGATTATTCCGGCGGGCGGATCGAGCGCATCGATCTGGATACCGGCGCGGTCGAGATCCTCTACAAGAGCGGCGATTTCGGCTGCACGCTGCGCGGCCCCAACGACATCGTGTTCGACGCGCATGGCGGCTTCTGGTTCACCGATCACGGCAAGACCCGCCCGAGGGAGCGCGACGTGACCGGCATCTTCTATGCCAGGGCCGATGGCTCGCGGCTCGAGGAAGTGATCTTCCCGAGCGAGAACCCCAACGGCATCGGCCTGTCACCCGACGGCGGCACCCTGTACGCGGCGGAAACCTATACCTGCCGGCTGATGGCGTTCCGCGTCACCGCGCCGGGCAAGGTCGATCAGACCGCCGGCCTGGGCGGCGCGGGCACCCCGTTATATCGCCCGGCGGGCTATAAGTTCTTCGATTCGCTGGGCATCGAGGAAAGCGGCAATATCTGCGTCGCGACGATCGGCGAGAGCGGCATCTCGGTGATCTCGCCGGCCGGCGATCTGGTCGAGTTCGTTGCCACCGACGATCCGTTCACCACCAATATCTGCTGGGGCGGCGCGGACATGCGGGACGCGTATATCACGCTGTCCGGCACCGGCCGGCTGGTCAGGACGCGCTGGCCGCGCGCCGGATTGCGACTGGCCTATTAAGGCTGGCGGCGCACCCGCCCCACCCCCGTCATCCTGAACTCGTTTCAGGATCCATTCTGCCGGCAGGACAACGCCCGCGCCTCTGGTCCTGAACTGAGCCGCCCGATGGATCCTGAAACGAGTTCAGGATGACGGCGGTAAACGGCCATGAAACCGGGCGCAGCAGGGAGGCGATTGACCCAAACCCCGCCGCCCGCCTATTCGCTCGCCACCACCGGAGGAACAGCGCCATGAAGAAGATCTTTCCCGATGCCGCCGCGGCGCTCGACGGTCTCCTGTTCGACGGCATGACGATCTGCGCCGGCGGCTTTGGCCTGAGCGGCATTCCCGAGCGGCTGATCGATGCGCTGCAGGCCGCCGGCACCCGGGACCTGACGATCGCCAGCAACAATGCCGGGATCGACGGCCAGGGCCTCGGCAAATTGCTCCGCGCACGCCAGGTGAAGAAGATGATCTCCTCCTATGTCGGCGAGAACAAGGAATTCGAGCGGCAATATCTGAGCGGCGAGCTCGAGGTCGAATTCTGCCCGCAGGGCACGCTGGCCGAGCGCTGCCGCGCTGGCGGTGCGGGCATTCCCGGCTTCTACACCAAGACCGGCGTCGGCACGCTCGTCGCCGAGGGCAAGGAAGCGAAGATGTTCGACGGCGAGGAATATATCCTCGAACGCGGCATTCGCGCCGATCTCGCGATCATCAAGGGCTGGAAGGCGGACGAGAGCGGCAATTTGATCTTCCGCAAGACCGCACGCAATTTCAACGCGCCGATGGCGACCGCCGGCAAGGTGTGCGTCGCAGAGGTCGAGGAGATCGTGCCGGTGGGGTCGCTCGATCCGGACTGTATCCACCTGCCCGGCGTCTATGTGCAGCGGCTGATCCTGGGCAGCCCGTACGACAAGAAGATCGAATTCCGCACCGTGCGCGAGCGGGCGGCGGCGTGAGCTTGCGTGCCGACCCGTGCTCCTGCGCAGGCAGGAGCCCAGGGTACCGGGCGTCGCACGTGCGGCTCTGGGCTCCTGCTTTCGCAGGAGCACTGGCGTTGGCCGGATGCGCGCCGCAGTGGAACTCGTTCGTACCGCCCCCGCCGCCGGCCCCCACCGTCCCCCCCGGCATGCAATATCTCTACGGCTCGGGCGAAGCCGCCGCGCTCTCGGTCCAGGCGTGGCGCAATCTCGTCGCCTATGCCGCGACGCAGGTCCGCGCGACGCCGGCCACGAGCGCCGTGCTCGCCCCCGGCGCGACGCTGGCCGCCCCGGCCTGGACGCCGTGCGGCAGCAAGCCCAAGGCCGCGGTGTTCGACGTCGATGAGACGGTGCTGCTCAACCTCGGCTTCGAGGCCAATGATGCCGCGCACCCCGCCCCCTATGACGAGGCGCGCTGGCAAAGCTGGGAACGTACCGGCACCGCGCAGGTCGCCGCCGTGCCGGGCGCCGCGCAAGCGCTGACCGACTTGCGCGCGATGGGCGTCACCGTCGTGTTCAACACCAACCGTTCCGCCGCCAATGCCGACGCCACCGCCGCGGCGATCGCCGGCGCCGGGCTCGGCCCGGCGGTGCATGGCGAGACGCTGTTCCTGTCCGGCGACGATGCCAGCGGCAGCAAGAAGGATGGCCGCCGCGCGACGATCGCCGCCAGATATTGCGTGATCGCACTGGGCGGCGACCAGCTCGGCGATTTCAGCGACCTGTTCAACGCCGGGCTCACGCCGCCGGCACGCCGCGCCGCGACGCTTGCGCCTGCGATCGCGGCCAAATGGGGCAATGGCTGGTTCGTCCTGCCCAACCCGGTCTATGGCAGCGGCCTCAAGGGCAGCCTGGACGACGTCTTCCCGCTCGACAAACGCTGGGCCCCGCCCCTGCCGGAGAAATAACATGCCCTGGACCCGTGACGAAATGGCCGCGCGCGCCGCGCAGGAATTGCAGGACGGCTTCTACGTCAATCTCGGCATCGGCATCCCGACGCTCGTCGCCAACCATATCCCGCCCGGCGTCGAAGTGACGCTGCAATCGGAAAACGGCATGCTCGGCATCGGGCCCTTCCCCTACGAGGGCGAGGAGGATGCCGATCTGATCAATGCCGGCAAGCAGACGATCAGCGAGCTGCCGCAATCCTCCTATTTCGGCTCCGACCAGAGCTTCGCGATGATCCGCGGCGGGCATATCGACCTGACCGTATTGGGCGCGATGGAGGTCAGCGAGAAAGGCGACATCGCCAACTGGATGATCCCGGGCAAGATGATCAAGGGCATGGGCGGGGCGATGGATCTCGTCGCCGGCGTCAAGAAGATCATCGTCGTGATGGAGCACAATTCCAAGGCCGGCGATCCCAAATTCATCCCCGAGTGCACGCTGCCGCTGACCGGGAAGAACGTGGTCGACATGGTGATCACAGAATTGTGCGTGCTGGCGCGGCCGGATCATGACAGCCCGTTCAAACTGATCGAATGCGCGCCCGGCGTGACGCCCGAGGATGTCGCGGCCAAGACGACGGGCCATTATGTGAGCTGATGTTCCCCTTACGCGCCGTCATCCCGGACTTGATCCGGGATCCAACGGGCGGCTGGGGACGGGAAGCGTAATCGGGCGCTGCACCCGCGGCACCATGGATCCCGGATCAAGCCCGGGATGACGGTTGGGGAGAGGGAACCGATGACGCTCACGCTGATCACCGCCAACCGCAACTACAGCAGCTGGTCGCTGCGCCCCTGGGTGCTGATGAGGGCGCTCGACATTCCGTTCGACGAGCGCATCGAGCCGTTCGCCGCGCCGGACAATTACGACGCCTTCCGCGCCTTCTCCCCCACCGGGCAGGTGCCGGTGCTGATCGACGGCGAGCGCACGATCTGGGATTCGCTCGGCATCGTCCTGTATCTCGCCGAGCGTTTCCCCGGCGTCTGGCCGGCGGACGAAGCCGCCCGCGCCTGGGCGATGTCCGCCACGTGCGAGATGCATGGCGGGTTCGCCGCACTGCGCAACGACTGCACGATGAACGTCGGCGTGCGCGTCCAGCCCCGCCCCGCCTTCCCCGCGCTCGAGCGCAACGTCGCGCGGCTGGCTGAATTATGGGCCGAGGGGCTCGATCGCTTCGGCGGCCCGTGGCTTGCCGGGCCCGATTTCACCGCGGTCGACGCTTTCTATGCGCCGGTGGCGTTCCGCGTGCGAACGTACGGGCTCGACGTGGGCAGCGCCGGCCGGGCCTGGGTCGAGCGGATGCTGGATCACCCGGCGATGCGCGACTGGCAGGCGACGGCGCTGACCGAAGCGTGGCGCGAGGAAAGCCATGAGGCCGAGCTCGCCGAGGCCGGCACGATCACCGCGGATCACCGCGCCGGCTGATGCGCGTCCTGCTGACCGGCGCGAGCGGCTGGCTGGGTCGCTTCCTCGCCCCCCGGCTGCGCGCCGCGGGGCATCAGGTGACCGGGCTGGACGTCGCGCCGGGGGCGGACACCGACGTGATCGGCAGCGTCGCCGATCGCGCGCTGATCGACCGCCTGTTCGGCGCGTGCGGGATCGAGGCGGTGATCCACGCCGGCGCGCTGCACAAGCCGGATATCGTGCGCTATCCGCGCCAGGCGTTCATCGACGTCAACAGCAGCGGCACGCTCAACCTGCTCGAGGCGGCGGTCGCGCACAAAGTCAGCCGGTTCGTCTTCACCTCGACCACCTCGCTGATGATCTCCAGCGCGATCCGCGAGGGCCGTGGCGACGAGGCGGCGTGGATAGACGAGACGCTCGCCCCGCTCGAGCCGCGCAACATCTACGGCGTGACCAAGCTCGCCGCCGAGCATCTGTGCCGCCTGATCCATGCCGAGCACGGCCTGCCGACAGTCATCCTGCGCACCGCCCGCTTCTTCCCCGAGGAGGACGACACGCATGCCGAGTTGTCGGGCGAGAACATGAAGGCCAACGAACTGCTTCACCGCCGCCTGACGGTGCAGGATGCCGCCGACGCGCACCTCGTCGCGCTCGATCGTGCACCGGCGATCGGCTTCGGTACCTTCATCGTCTCCGCCGCCACGCCGTTCGCGCGCAGCGATGCCGGCGAACTGAAGCGCGACGCCCGCGCGGTGATCGCCCGGCACTTCCCCGATGCCGCCGCGCTATACGACCGGGCGGGCTGGACGCTCCCCGCCAGCATCGACCGCGTCTACGATGCGTCGCTGGCCGAGCGCGTGCTCGGTTTCCGCTGCGCGACCGGCTTTGCCGACGTGCTCGCCGCGCTGCGCGACGACCGCCCGCCGCCGGCGGCGCATGATCCGGGCTATACCTCGCCTAAGGAGCCCCCTGTGTAACCCCGGCCCTGAGCCGGGGTCCCGCTGCATCTCGGACCGCGAAAAGCGGGACCCCGGGTCGAGCCCGGGGTGACGGGGAGAATATCGGCTCAGCCTTGGCAGACACCGGCGATGCTTGATCGCCACCCTTGCCCTCCCCCCCAATAAGCGTAAAGCGCGCAACTATCATGGCTGATAGACCCCAAACCCTGTACGAAAAGATCTGGGCGGCCCATGTCGTCGAGCGTCGCGACGATGGCACGTGCCTGATCTATATCGATCGTCACCTCGTCCACGAAGTGACCAGCCCGCAAGCGTTCGAGGGGCTGCGCGTCGCCGGCCGCCGGGTGCGCCGGCCCGATCTGACGCTTGCCGTGCCCGATCACAACCTGCCGACCAGCCCGCGGGTCGATGCCGCCGGGCGCGAGCTGCCGATCGCCGACAGGGAAAGCGCCGCGCAGCTCGATGCGCTGCGCCGCAACACCACCGAATTCGGCATCGACTATATCGATGCCACCGCCGCGGCGCAGGGCATCGTCCATGTCGTCGGCCCGGAACAGGGCTTTACGCTGCCCGGCACGACGCTGGTCTGCGGCGACAGCCACACCTCGGCGCACGGCGCGTTGGGCGCGCTGGCATTCGGCATCGGCACATCCGAAGTCGAGCATGTGCTGGCCACGCAGACCCTGCTGCTCACCCCTGCCAAAACGATGGAAATCCGCGTCGACGGCACGCTCGGCTTCGGCGTCTCGGCCAAGGACGTGATCCTCAGCATCATCGGCAAGATCGGCGCGGCCGGCGGCACCGGCCATGTCATCGAATTCACCGGCTCGGTGATCCGCGAACTTTCCATCGAGGGCCGGCTGACGATTGCCAACATGTCGATCGAGGCGGGCGCGCGGTCCGGCCTGATCGCGCCGGACGAGAAGACCTTCGCCTATCTGAAGGACCGCCCGATGGCCCCCAAGGGCGCGGACTGGGATGCCGCCGTCGCCTATTGGCAGACGCTGCCGAGCGATCCCGGCGCGGTCTACGACAAGGTCGTCACGCTGGATGCCGCCGAGATCGCGCCGGCGCTGACCTGGGGCACCAGCCCGGAGGACGTCGTGTCGATCACCGGCAGCGTGCCCGATCCGCAGAGCTTCGCCGACCCGGCCAAGCGCATCGCCGCGCAGAAGTCGCTCGACTATATGGGCCTGACCGCCGGCACCGCGATGCAGGATATCGGCGTCGATTACGTGTTCATCGGCAGCTGCACCAACAGCCGCATCGAGGATATGCGCGCCGCCGCCGCGGTCGCCGACGGCCGCACCGTCGCGCAGGGGGTACGCGCGCTGGTCGTGCCCGGCTCGGGCCTGGTCAAGCGCCAGGCCGAGGCGGAGGGGCTCGACCGCATCTTCCTGGCGGCCGGATTCGAATGGCGCGAGCCCGGTTGCTCGATGTGCCTGGCGATGAACCCCGATAAAGTACCGCCCGGTCTCCGTTGCGCTTCCACCTCGAACCGCAATTTCGTAGGCCGCCAGGGGCCGGGCGCACGTACGCACCTGGTCTCGCCGGCAATGGCCGCCGCCGCCGCGGTAACCGGCCGGTTGAGCGATGTCCGCGACTTGATGGGAACTGAAGTATGAAGCGCGTCTTGATTATGCTCGTCGCCGGTACGCTGATCAGCGGCATCGCCGCCTATACCGCCGCGTCCGCCCGCACCAATGCGGCGGCGAAGACCGCGTCCAGGGCGGCGACACTCCGCTGACGGGCAGCTCATTGAAGGTCGAACACGCATGAACCCGGTCAAACAGGTTTCCGGCCGCGCTTACCCCTGGGGCGCGAAGAACGTCGATACCGATGTGATCATCCCGGCGCACTGGCTGAAGACGATCACCCGCACCGGCCTGGGCAAAGGCGCGTTCGAGACGGTGCGCGCCGATCCCGGCAACATCTTCGATGATCCGCGCTATGCCGGTGCCCCCGTGCTGATCGCCGGCGACAATTTCGGTTGCGGCTCGAGCCGTGAGCACGCCGCCTGGGCGCTTGCCGACATGGGCATCACCGCGGTGCTGGCGCCGAGCTTCTCGGACATCTTCTCCGGCAATGCGTTCAAGAACGGCATCGTCGCCGTCGTGCTGCCGCAGGACGCGATCGACCGCCTCGTTGAAGTCGCCAAGACCGATACCGTCACCGTCGATCTCGAGACGATGACCGTCACCACCCCGTTCCAGGACCGCTTCACCTTCGCGATGGACCCGTTCCGCCGCCAGTGCCTGATGGAAGGGCTGGACGAGATCGGGCTTACGCTGGCAAGAGATACCCAGATTTCGAAATACGAAGCCGGGGTAACAGAACACCGGCCGTTCATGAGCGGAGAACGGGCACATGCGAGCACTCTTGTCGACGGCGCCGGGCGGACCTGAAACTCTAGTCCTGGATGAGCTGCCCGATCCCGTGGCCGGCCCGGGCCAGGTGGTGATCGCGGTCAAGGCCTGTTCGATCAACTTTCCCGACGTGCTGATCATCGAGGACAAATATCAGTTCAAGCCGCAGCGCCCGTTCGCCCCGGGCGGCGAGATCGCCGGATTGGTCGAAAGCCTGGGCGAGGGCGTGACACAGTGGCAGATCGGCGACCGCGTGATCGGCATGTTGGGCCATGGCGGGCTGGTCGAGAAGGTCGTCGCCCCCGCCGACAAGCTCTATGCACTGCCCGAGGGCCGCAGCTTCGCCGAGGGCGCGGCGCTGATCCTCACCTATGGCACGACGATCCACGCGCTGCTCGATCGCGGGCATCTGAAAGAGGGCCAGACGTTGCTTGTGCTGGGCGCCGCCGGCGGTGTCGGCCTGGCGGCGATCGAACTCGGCAAGGCGTTCGGCGCGCGCGTCGTCGCCGCCGTCTCGTCCGAGGAGAAGGCGGCGGTGGCCAGGGACGCCGGCGCCGACGAGACGATCGTCTACGCCCGGGCGCCGTTCGACCGCGACCAGAGCAAGGCGCTGGCCGAACAGTTCAAGGCGGCCGGCGGCAAGACCGGCTATGACGTGATCTACGATCCGGTCGGCGGCGACTATGCCGAGCCGGCGCTGCGCTCGATCGGCTGGGAGGGCCGCTATCTCGTCGTCGGCTTCCCCGCCGGCATCCCCAAGCTGCCGCTCAACCTGACACTGCTGAAGAGCTGCGACGTCTGCGGCGTGTTCTGGGGCGCGTTCGCCGCGCGCGATCCGCAGGCCAATGCCGCGCATATCGATCACCTGTTTCGCCTGTGGGCCGAGGGCAAGATCGCTCCGCGCGTGACCGAGACGTTCGCGTTCGAGGATGGCGGCAAGGCGATCGCCAAGATGGCGGCAAGAGCGGCGATCGGGAAGCTGGTGGTGACGGTGGCGGACTGATCCTCCCCGTGCCGGGGAGGAATGCTTGCCCGGGGCGTTTAGGTTGCGCCTCCGGCTCCCCCGCCCTATCTCCGTCAATCGAGATCAGCCGCGCGAGGGACCCACGCCACATGACCATGTTCGATGACCGCGAGCGCGCGTTCGAGACGAAATATGCCCGCGACGAGGAAATGCAGTTCCGCGTCACCGCGCGCCGCAACCGGTTGCTCGGGCAATGGGCGGCCGAGCAGATGAAGCTCACCGCGGAAGAGACCGACGCCTATGCCAAATCGGTCGTGCAGGCCGATTTCGAGGAAGCCGGCGACGAGGACGTGATCCGCAAGCTGGTCAGCGATCTGACCGCCGCGAGCGTCGAGATCGACGAGGGCGCGGTGCGCCTGGCGATCGACGAGAAGACCGTCGAGGCGCGTCGCCAGCTGATGCAGTCGGAATAAGACGATGGCGATGGCGGCGGCGGAAATCGAGGCGTTGATCGTCGGGGGCATTCCCGACGCGCAGGTGGAGATCACTGATCTCGCCGGCGACGGCGATCATTATGCCGCGCGCGTGACCGCGGAAAGCTTCCGCGGCGTGTCGCGGATCAAGCAGCACCAGGCGGTCTATGCCGCTTTGGGCGGGCGGATGGGCGGCGTGCTCCACGCGCTGCAGCTCACCACCGCCATTCCCGAGTAATTGGAGTTCATCATGTCCGACACGAATAATGATGGGGCACAAGCCCGCATCGCCGCCCTGGTCGCCCAGAGCGATGTCCTGCTGTTCATGAAGGGCAGCCCGCTCTTCCCGCAGTGCGGCTTCAGCAGCCGCGCGATCGCGATCCTCGATCACCTCAACGTCAAATATGACAGCGTCGACGTGTTGCAGGATCAGGGCGTGCGCCAGGGGATCAAGGAATTCTCCGACTGGCCGACCATCCCGCAGCTCTACGTGAAGGGCGAATTCGTCGGCGGATCGGACATCATGATGGAAATGTACGAGAGCGGCGAACTGGCGCAGCTGTTCCAGGAACAGGGCGTGACGGCGGCGTAAGCGCCGCGCTCATTCCACTACCGTGATCCTGAACTTGTTTCAGGATCCATTGGGCTGGCTGGGCAACGCTCACGCCTCTACCGCAGAGCTTAGCTGCGCGATGGATCCTGAATCGCGTTCAGGATGACGTGGTATCGGGGGAAAGCCGGGTGCGGGCGGGTCTGCGCGACACGGAAAGCAACGCAGACCCGCCCTACTGAAGCGTCTGGGACGCTCGGCTGCCTGTACCGTAGCAGACCTCGTGCCAGTTTGCCGGAGGCGCGGAAATCCGCCGATGCGGTGGTTAACGCCGGATCCGACCGTGCCAATCTGTAAGACATTCCGACAGTCGTCCGCCCCTACCCAAGCCCCACCGCCGCGGCTAATGTCGGCGCCATGAACACTCCCCGCACCGGCGGCCGTATCCTGGTCGACCAACTCGTCGCGCAAGGCTGCGATCGCATCTTCACCGTGCCTGGCGAGAGCTTCCTCGCGGTGCTCGACGCGCTGCATGATACGCCGGCGATCGATCTCGTCGTGTGCCGGCAGGAAGGCGGCGTGGGCTTCATGGCGTGCGCCGATGGCGCGCTGACCGGCCGGCCCGGCATCGCCTTCGTCACGCGCGGCCCGGGCGCGACCAACGCCTCGATCGGCGTGCATGTCGCGATGCAGGATTCGCAGCCGATGATCCTGTTCATCGGCGATGTCGATCGCGGCACGAAGGACCGCGAAGCATTCCAGGAGATCGATTTCCCGGCGATGTTCGGGCCGATCGCCAAATGGGCCGCCAAGATCGACGATGCCGCGCGCATCCCGGAATATATCGCGCGCGCTTATGCCACCGCGATGAACGGTCGCCCCGGCCCGGTCGTGCTGGCGCTGCCCGAGGACATGCTGCTGGACGTGGTCGAGGCGATCGATCGCCCGCGCGTCGCCCGCGTCGAGCAGGATGCGCTGATCGAGGCGGCGAGCACCGCCCATGACATGCTCAAAGCGGCCAAGCGGCCGGTGGCGATCATCGGCGGCGCCGGCTGGAGCGGCCACACCGCCGCCGCGGTCGAGGCGTTCGGCACGGGATCGGGCGTGCCCCTGGTCGCCGCGTTCCGCCGCCAGGATGCCGTCGCCAACGATTGCCCGGTCTATGCCGGCAATCTCGGCTATGGCCCCAATCCGAAGCTTGCCGCGCGGGTGCGCGAGGCCGATCTGCTGATCGTGCTTGGCGCGCGGCTGGGCGAAGCGACCACTGACGGCTATACGTTGGTCACGCCCGATCACCCCGGCCAGTCGCTGATCCACGTCCACCCGGATCCGACCGAGCTCAACAGCACGTTCCGCGCCGATCTGTCGATCTGCGCCGATGTCGAGCGCTTCGCCAATCTGATGGAGATGCTGGGTGCCGAGCAGCCGCCGATCGCCGCCGGCGACGACGCGCATGCCGAGTATCTCGCCTGGTCGACCCCTGCCCCGCGCGATCTGACGCTGGATCTCGGCCCCTGCGTCGCGACGATGCGCGAGAAGCTGCCGGCCGATTCGATCATCTGTAACGGCGCCGGCAATTACAGCGGCTGGTGGCATCGCTACTGGCGCTATGCCGGCCCGGGCACGCAGCTCGCGCCGACTGCCGGCGCGATGGGCTATGGCGTTCCCGCCGCCACCGCCGCGGCGCTGCGCCACCCCGACAGCATGGTCGTCGCGCTGGCCGGCGACGGCTGCTTCCTGATGAACGGGCAGGAACTCGCCACCGCGGTCGCGCACGGCGCGGACATGCTCGTGCTGGTGATCGACAATGGCTGGTACGGCACGATCCGCATGCACCAGGAACGCGAATTCCCCGGCCGCGTCACCGGCACCCGGCTGCACAACCCCGATTTCGCCGCGCTCGCCCGCGCCTATGGCTGCTGGGCGGACACGGTCGAGACCACTGCCGACTTCGCCCCCGCGCTCGAGCGCGCGATGGCGGAGAAGGGCGTGCGGCTGCTGCACCTCAAGACCGATGTCGAGGCGATCACCGCCGGCACCACGCTCAGCAAGGTGCGCGGCGGCTGAGCTTCAGCAGACCTCGGCGGTGAACTTGGGCAGCGGCCCCGGCGGCACGCGCGCGGGCGACATGTAGAAGGCGTCCGCCGCCAGGCGATGATCCTTGCCATAGGTTGCCGCCAGCACGCGGTACAGGCGCGGATCGTAGCGGCGGAGATCCCGATCGGACAGGATCACCCGCCGGTCGAACGTGGTCACCTTGTTCGTGTTGAACCAGAATTGCGTGCCCTCGGCCCAATATTCGTCGATGCTGACCGCCGCATATTCGCCCTTCCACATGCCTTTGCCGAGCGCGTGATCGTAAGCCGCCCGAACCCGGGCGAACAGCTTCGGATCCGCGGCCTCGATCGCGTTCAGGATGCTGTGCGAGAATTCGTGCACGAAGATATTCTCGCCATAATAGCGCGAACTCCTCGACCCGAGCAGATTCTCGGTCGCGCCCGACGTCAGCACGCCGCCCATGCCGCGCGCCCGCGCATTCCAGTAGTCGCGGTCGCTGAGCCGCCCGATCCGCGCCTCATAATGTTTCGCCTCGCACACCGTCAGGCGGGGATCGTCCCGCGTCGGCTTTTTCCAGTCGCGCTGTTCGGGCAGATCGACCGTGCCCTCGTCCGGCGCCATCACCGCCACGCGCTGCCCGCGCGCGACCAGCGCCCGCGCGAGTTCAGGCCGATGGGCGAGCATCGCCACAACGATCGCCTGCGCCCTGCGCAATGCTTCGTCCGGCACCCTGGCCGAGGAGACGATCGGGATGCCGGCTGCCTCCAGATAGCGCGTGTAGAACGGATCGAGGTTCAGCGCGGGCGGCGGCGCGGTGACCGGCGCCGGGGCCGCCCCGATCAGGAGCGCGGCAAGGAGGGGGTAGATTTTATACCTGTTTCGCACGACGTCACGCTCATGTTCGAGTGCCCCCTCAGCATGAGCGTGGCCAACAAGGCGAAGCATGGGATCGCCTTCGACGCGGTGCAAGCGCTGTCACGGATAACCGGCGCATCGAGCGCCAATCACAGCCAGCGCGAACGACGTAAGATGGCTGGCAGATCAGTGGGAAGCGGCGGGATCAAGCGTACACGTCCGCTGAGCCCTCAATCGATCTTGTGCTTGATGCCGGCCTGTTTCAGCACCGCGTTCGCCAGATGGCGCGACGGGATATTGCCGTCGACCACAAACCGCGCGCCGGAAATTGGGCTCTGCCACAGCTCGTGATCGCCCTTGCCCTGCCGCACCAGCGTGCAGCCGTGCTCACTGAGGATCGATTTGACCTACCGCGTAAATCCTTCGCCCATCACGCAGAGATCGCATGCAATGCCTCGTGGTGAGCAGTGAGCCGGAAACTATGCGGGCCGGCAAGCCGTGACTTGTCGAGGAATAGATCCGCGTTGAGCGCAAGCAGCTCGGTGATCATTCCCGGCAGCTTGTCTGCAAGCGCCTCCAGCGTATCTGCGCCGGTTGACAGCCCCGGCACGTCGCTATCGGACACGTACCAGCTCTTGGACTCAGCATCATAATCGGCGCGTACTATCCACTGGGCCATGCCCGTTCTCCTCGCGCTTAGGATAGCGAGTGGTGCGCCGCCTTCAAGTCGGGACGGCGCTTACCGATGGCCGCGGCGGGGCCGCATTTACAAGCCGAGCATCGCCGCCAAAAGCCCCCCGATGGCTGCGGCAAGGCCCGCCCCGCCCAAGGCTGCGGTTATTTTCTCCAACGAATTCGAAGGCCTAGTCTGGGAAATTTCGCGCTTGCGCGCGCTTTTGTCGTCGAGTTCACGGAGGTCGTCGAACTCCCACCTGTGGGCATACTTATACTTCGAATAATCACTCTCTGAGTGGTTTATACTGAATTTCTGCAAAAGCGCATTGTATTTCTCTGACGCACTGACCAGATCACTGCTCCCAGAAAAACCGGTAGCTAAGTAATGACGTCTCAATTCATTAATTTCTAGTGCGCATCGGTGCATCTGCTCCGCATCTACTGCATGACGATCGGCGAATAGCTTCATTGATAAAACAAGTATCACAATAGAAGCTATCAAAGTCGCTACGCCAATAATTTTTGTTGACGTTGCGCCAAGATCAAACGCCAATCCCACTATCGACGTGGAGACCACAATAGATGAATAGATTGATATTGAAACATTTCCAAAGCGATCTTTAGCGGAAAGCCGGGTTGCGGCATTGAAACGCGCACCCGCCGTGACTTTCATATCCCAGAGAAGTTTTTCTCCGGGCGTCATGGTCAATAGACCCGCTTCTTCGGCTTGATATACTCAACGTCATCGGTGAGCGTGTAATCGTGCACCGGGCGCAGCCCCAGCGTCGAGCTGCCGCCCTGGCCGCCCCAGCCTTCGAACGTCGCGGTCGAATGCTTCATCCAGTTGGCGTCGTCGCGATCGGGATAATCCTCGTTGACGTGGGCGCCGCGCGATTCCTTGCGATTTGCCGCCGATTCCATCGTCACCACCGCCTGCGCAAGCAGGTTGTCGAGCTCGAGCGTCTCGACCAGATCGGTATTCCAGATCAGCGAGCGATCGACGATCCCGACATCGCCGAGCTTCTGATAGGTCGCGGCGATCTTGGCCTGCCCTTCGGCGAGCAGCGCATTGTCGCGGAACACCGCGCAATGCTTCTGCATCGTGCGCTGCATCTCGAGCCGGATCTCCGCCGTCGGCGAACCGCCCTTGGCGTTGCGGAAGTGATCGAGCCGGCCGAGCGCGAACTCGTCCGCTGCCTTGACCACCGGATCGTGCGCCGTGCCGGGCTTGAGGATATCGGCGATGCGCTTGCCGGTCGCGCGGCCGAACACCACGAGATCGATCAGCGAATTGGAGCCGAGACGATTAGCGCCGTGCACCGAGACGCACGCCGCCTCGCCGACCGCGAACAGGCCGGGCACGACCGAATCCGGATCGCCATCCTTCATCTGCACGACTTCGCCGTGATAATTGGTCGGGATGCCGCCCATGTTATAATGCACCGTCGGCGTCACCGGCAGCGGCTGGCGCGTGAGATCGACGCCGGCGAAAATCTTGCCCGTCTCGGTGATGCCCGGCAGCCGCTCATGCAGCACCTTGGGATCGATATGATCGAGATGCAGCCAGATATGGTCGCCATTCTTGCCGACGCCGCGGCCTTCGCGCATCTCCATCGCCATCGAGCGCGACACGACGTCGCGGCTGGCGAGATCCTTGGCCGAGGGGGCATAGCGCTCCATGAAGCGCTCGCCTTCGGAATTGGTCAGATAGCCGCCCTCGCCACGCGCGCCTTCGGTGATCAGCACGCCGGCGCCGTAGATGCCGGTCGGGTGGAACTGGACGAATTCCATGTCCTGCAGCGCGAGCCCTGCGCGCAGCACCATGGCATTGCCGTCACCGGTGCAGGTATGCGCCGAGGTCGCCGAGAAATAGGTGCGGCCATAGCCGCCGGTCGCCAGCACCACGTTATGCGCGCGGAAGCGGTGGATCGAGCCGTCGTCCATGCACAGAGCGATCACGCCCTTGCACACGCCGTTTTCCATGATCAGGTCGAGCGCGAAATATTCGACGTAGAAATCCGCGTCATACTTCAGGCTCTGCTGGTACAGCGCGTGGAGCATGGCATGGCCGGTACGATCGGCCGCAGCGGCGGTGCGCTGCACCGGCGGTCCTTCGCCCATATTCTGCATATGGCCGCCGAACGGGCGCTGATAGATCGTGCCGTCCTGGTTGCGGCTGAATGGCACGCCGGCATGTTCGAGTTCGTAGACCGCGGCCGGCGCTTCGCGCACCATATATTCGATCGCGTCCTGGTCGCCCAGCCAGTCCGATCCCTTGACGGTATCGAACATGTGCCAGGTCCAGTGATCCGGCGAATTGTTGCCGAGGCTGGCGGCGATGCCGCCCTGCGCCGCGACGGTGTGCGAGCGGGTCGGGAACACCTTGGTGATGCACGCCGTCTTCAACCCGTTCTGCGCGCATTCCATCACCGCGCGAAGGCCCGAGCCCCCCGCGCCGACGACGACGGCGTCATAGACGTGATCGATGATCTTATACGCTTCGGCCATTACTTGGGCACCCCGGTGAACGCGATCTTGAGGATCGAGAAAATGGCGACGCCAGCCGCCGCGACGGTGAAGAAGTTGAGCAGCAGCATCAGCGCGACGCGATTCTCACCATGCTGGTAATCCTCGATCACCACCTGCAGCCCGAGTCGGAAATGGTAGAAGACTGAGGCGATGAGCAGCAGCAGCGGGATCGCCACCCAGGCCGAGGACAGCCACAGCCGGATACTGTCGAAATCATAGCCCGGCGCCTGCGCGATCGCGAGCAGGAACCACAGCATCAGGAACAGGTTGGCCGCCGCAGTCACGCGTTGCTGCCACCAGTGATGCGCGCCTTCATTGGCGCTGCCGAGGCCGCGGACGCGGCCGAGATTGGTGCCGTTGCCCATCGTTACTTCCCCATCGTCACATAGGCCCAGAACAGCACCGTCGCGGTCAGCGAGAAGGCGAAGGTCAGCCAGGCGGTCGTGCGGTTGCCCTTGAGTTCGTAATTCGCGCCGACATCCATCACGAAATGGCGCACGCCCGAGGCCATGTGCTGGAACAGCGAGAGCGTCAGCCCGACGCCGATGACATAGCCGAGCGGCGCCCAATCGCCGGTGAACCACGACATGAAATAGGCGTAGCTTTCCTTGCCCGCGGCCAGCGCCGCAAGCCACCACACCAGGAGCGCGGTGCCGACGGTCGCCATGCCGCTGCCGGTGGCGCGGTGAATGATCGAGACCATCATGTTGATCGGCCAGCGCACGTGCATCAGATGCGGGCTGAGCGGACGGTTGGGTGCTTTGCTGGCCAAAGGGGCAGGTCCTTACGCGGGCCCGGATGCGGGCGTTGCGGGCCGTATTAGTCGGCGCGCGCGTCTATGCAAGCGCTGCGCGCATGTCGCCCCTAACCCCCTCTTAACCTTGTCGCGGCTATGCAGGGCGCCGAACAGGCCAGAAGCCGGTTAGCCGCATACTGGAGTCCCTCCTTGCCCCATACGCAAATGCCCGTCCCCGGAACGATCGCCGCGACGATCGACATGCAGGCGCGGCTGCGCGCCTTCGATGGCGATCGTACGCTCGAAACCGGCGGCCGCGCCGTCTGGGCGATCCTCGAGCCGCATGCCGCCGATCTGGCCCGTGCCTTCTGGAATCAATGGCGCCTGTCCAATCCCGGCGAGCCGGACTGGCAGCCGCACCACGAAACCAAGATGGTCGAACTCGGCATCACCTATCTGCGCAACCGCTTCTGCGACGTCAGCGGGCGCGCCTGGGTCGAATCGATGGAGCGCTCGGTCGCCTCGGGCTATGCCGCCGGCGTCTCGACCATGGCCTTGCTGTCGATGACCTGCGCCAGCGACCGTGCGGCGATGACGGTGCTGCTCAAGGAAGTGCCGCCGGGCGATCCGCGGTTGCCCAGCTTCATCGATACCGTGCTGCGGCTGAGCGGGCTGGAAAGCGACATCACGATGGAGATCTACAGCGCGTTCCGCCAGCATGCGGCGCGGTGCGAGCGCGACCAGCTGGCGAGCGATTTCCGCGACGGCATCGCCACAATGGTCGAGGATGCGACGCAGGAGAGCGCGGTGCTGCGCGGCCAATCGTCGCGCACCTCGAATTCCGCGCGCGGGATGCTCGGCAAGACGAGCGAAGTCGCCGCCGCCGCCGAGCAATCGGCGGTCGCGATGCGCGAGGCGGCACAGACCGCCGCCGGCCTGATCCGCGCGATCGAGGATGCGCGCATCGAGGTCGAGGCGGCCCGCGAGATCGCCACCCGCGCCTCGGGCCAGGCCGGCGTCGCGGTCGGCATGTCGGAAACGCTCAGCGAACATGCCAAA
>NZ_JANQBK010000017.1 GCF_025370105.1 Sphingomonas hylomeconis | reverse complement strand
TCGAGGTCGAGGCGGCCCGCGAGATCGCCACCCGCGCCTCGGGCCAGGCCGGCGTCGCGGTCGGCATGTCGGAAACGCTCAGCGAACATGCCAAATCGATCGAATCGATCCTCGGGCTGATCCGCGACATTGCCGGGCAGACCAATTTGCTCGCGCTCAACGCGACGATCGAGGCGGCGCGCGCCGGCGACGCCGGGCGCGGCTTTGCCGTGGTGGCGCAGGAAGTGAAGAGCCTCGCCAACCAGACGGCGCGCGCGACCGACGACATTGCCGCCAAGATCGCCGCGATCCAGTCCGCCACGCGTTCCACGGTCGATACCAATGCCGGGATCAAGGCGACCGTCGCCGAGGTACAGGAAAGCGCCAATCGCATTCGTTTCGCGATGGAGGCGCAGGCGCAGACGGTGACCGCGATCACTGCCGCGGTCGACGAGACCGCGCTCGCCGCCGATTCGATGTCCAACACGATCGCCGCGATCCGCGAGGATACGGAAACCGTCGCCTCCGAGATCGATCTGGTCGGCAAGGGCTTCGATACGCTCGAGGGCCGGCTCGGCACGCTCAAGACCAGCGCCGGAGAATTCGTCACCAAAGTCGCGGCATGACCCGATCGAGAGGATAGTCACATGACGCAACGGGACGACAAGATCCTGGGCGGGGAGGATATCGAGGCATTGGGCGGGTGGAGCGGCAAGCAACGTTCCGCCGCGCAGCGCGTCGCCGATTACGACTGGGACGGGCAGATCCGTCCGGCCAGCGCCGAGATCTCAGCGCTGATCGCCGGCTCGGAAGCGGCGATCTCCTCGGCCTTCTGGCACTATTATATCGCGCTGCCCGCCACCGCGCACCTGCGCTCGCAGTTCGATCAGGATCTGCTGGCGCGCCGCATCGCCAAGAGCGCGCGCTATTCGCACATCAAGTTCGCCGATCCGTTCGGCGACGGCTGGATGCTGATCGCGTTCGGCCATGCCAGCGAGGCCTATGAAGTGGGCGTGCCGCTGCCGGCCCTGCTGTCGTCGCTCAGCGTCGCGCACAGCGAGACGCTCAGGATCGTCGCGCAGAAACTGGGCGACGACGCCGCGGGCACGCGGCGGCTCGCCGACATCATCCAGCGGCTGTCGATGGTCGAGGCGGATGTGATGACGACGCATCTCGGCCAGTGCGACGCCAAGCGCGCGCGCGACGAGCGCCGCGTGCGCGCCGACCGGTTCAGCGAGAATATCGCGCAGTCGATCGACGGCACGGCGATGCTCGGCACGCATATCCGCGATTCGGCGCGCGGCGCGGCGCGCTCGGCGCGCGGGATGATCGGCAAGACCTCCGACGTCGCCTCCGCGGCCGAGCAATCGGCGGTGGCGATGCGCGAGGCGGCACAGACCACCGCCGGCCTGATCCGCGCGATCGACGACGCCCGCGCGGAGGTGGAAGCGGCCACCGCGATCGCCACGCGTGCCTCGGTCCAGGCCGGGCAGGCGGTCGGCATGTCGGAGGCGCTCAGCGACCATGCCAAGTCGATCGAATCGATCCTCGGGCTGATCCGCGACATTGCCGGGCAGACCAACCTGCTCGCGCTCAACGCGACGATCGAGGCGGCGCGCGCCGGCGACGCGGGCCGCGGCTTCGCCGTCGTCGCGCAAGAGGTGAAGAGCCTGGCCAACCAGACCGCGCGCGCGACCGACGACATCGCCGCCAAGATCGCCGCGATCCAGTCCGCCACGCGCTCGACCGTCGATACCAATGCCGGGATCAAGGCGACCGTCGCCGAGGTGCAGGAAAGCGCCAACCGCATCCGCTTCGCGATGGAGGCGCAGGCGCAGACGGTGACCGCGATCACTGCGGCGGTCGACGAGACCGCGCTCGCCGCCGATTCGATGTCCAACACGATCGCGCTCATCCGCGAGGATACCGAAAGCGTCGCCAGCGAGATCGACACGCTCGAGCGCGACGTGACCGAAGTGAACGACCGGCTCGACACGCTGAAGTCCGCCGCCGACCGCTTTTCCGAGAGCGCCGCGGCCTAGCCGTTCACGCTCCCGCGGCGCGGGGGAGAGCGCATGGCCCGGCACTGGCCTGTCGCGCGCCGAGGCGATATGCCGCGCGGCATGATCAACATCCTCCTCACCGGCAGCAGCCGCGGGATCGGCGCCGCGATTGCCGCCGCGCTCGACCGGCCCGACGTCCATGTCATCGGCCACGGCACCGACAGCGGCATCCCCGCCGATTTCCGCGATCCCGCCGCGCCGCAATCGCTGTGGCACAGCGCGCTCGACCAGTTCGACGGCCGCATCGACGTGCTGATCAACAATGCCGGCGTGTTCGACGCCAACCCGCTCGCCCGCCCGCACGACGATTGGGTGGCGGAATGGGAGCGCACGATGCGCATCAACCTGACCGCCGCGGCCGAACTGTGCCGCCTCGCTGTGTGCCACTGGCAGGAACGCAAGGCCGCGCCGGATTTCGATGGCGGCCGGATCGTCAACGTCGCCAGCCGGGCCGCCTATCGCGGCGATTCGCCGGCGCACTGGCATTATGCCGCCTCCAAGGCCGGCATGGTGGCGATGACCAAGAGCATCGCGCGCGGCTATGCCGCCGAGGGTATCCTGGCCTTCGCGGTCTGCCCCGGCTTCACCATGACCGGCATGGCCGACGACTATCTGTCCAGCCGCGGCGGCGACACGCTGCTCGCCGACATTCCGCTCGGCCGCGTCGCGCAGCCCGACGAAGTGGCGACGGCGGTCAGGTTCCTCGCGCTGGAGGCGCCGCCGTCGATGACCGGCGGCGTGATCGACGTGAACGGGGCCAGCTATGTCCGCTGAATCGCCGATCGAATCCTGGAAGCTCACCCTGCCCTGCACCCGTGCCGAGGCGGAGGCGATCGACGCGGCCGACGATCTGGCGATCGACGCGGTGATCATGACCACCGAGACGGTCGAGGACGAGGTCGAGACCTGGCGGCTCGACGCCTATAGCGAGCGCGAACCCGATGCGGCGATGATCGCCGCGCTGCAGGCGCTGGTGCCGAGTGCTGCGGGCACGACGCCGCAGATCGAGGCGCTGGTGGCGCAGGACTGGATCACGCTCAGCCAGGCCGGGCTCGAACCGCTCTCGGAAGGCCGCTTCGTCGTGCACACCAGCGCGCATCCGATCGCCCCGCCCGACGGCGGGCGCGCCTTCCTGATCGATGCCGGTCAGGCGTTCGGCACCGGCCACCACGCCACCACCTCGGGCTGCCTGGCGCTGCTCGATCGCCTGGCCGACCAGAACTTCGCCAACGTGATCGATATCGGCACCGGAACCGGCCTGCTCGCCTTTGCCGCCGCGCATCTCTGGCCCGACGCGCGGGTGATGGCGACCGACATCGATCCCGCCGCGATCCGCGTCACCGCGGAGAATGCCGGACTCAACAAGATCGCGGGTATCGATCTGGTCGTCGCCGATGGCACGCTCGACGACCGCGTCACCGCATCGGCACCCTACGACCTGCTGATCGCCAATATCCTTGCCGGCCCGCTTGTCTCGATGGCGCCGGAAATCGCCGCGATCGCCACGCCCGAGGCGACGATCATCCTCGCCGGGCTGCTCGACTCGCAGCGCGAAGCCGTCGTCGCCGCGTTCGCGGCGTGCGGCTGCACGTTCGAAGCGATGGACCGCCGCGGCGACTGGACGATCCTGCACCTTACCGCCGGCGCGACGCGCTACGTGCCCGAGGGACCGTTCGACCCCAAGGGCCGCGACGGCTGGGCGCTGGATCTGTAACAACCACCGTCACCCCGGCCTTGAGCCGGGGTCCCGCTACTTCCTCCAGCTGCGGGGCAAGGCAGCGGGATCCCGGGTCGGGCCCGGGATGACGAAGGGTCAGGTCTTGCTCAGCGCGTATGCCTGCGTGCCGCGCGTCACCAGTTCGTCCTCCGGCAACACTTCCGCCACCGCGATATCGGGCAGCGCTTTCAGCTCCTGGTAGAGCGGCGCGAAATCGGTCTCCACCGTCAGCCGCAGCAGTTCGTCGAAGCTCGGGATGACGAAATAGTTCTGCTGGAAATCGTCGATCCGGTATTCGGTGCGCATCACGCGCGGCAGATCGAAGACGATCCGGTTGGGGCTCGGATCGTCCAGCGCGAAGCGCGATTCGGCGAAGCTCGAGACGATTCCCGAGCCATAGATGCGCAGGCCCTCGGGTTCCGCGATCAGCCCGAACTCGACCGTATACCAGTAGAGCCGCCCGAGATATTTCAGCGCCTCCAGCCCGAGCGCGCGCTGCCCGCCACGACCGTACGCTTCGAGATAATCGGCGAACACCGGATCGGCGAGCATCGGCACATGGCCGAACACGTCGTGGAACACGTCCGGCTCCTGCAGATAATCGAGCTGGTCGGGCCGGCGGATGAAATTGCCCGCGACGAAGCGCCGGTTCGCCATGTGATCGAAGAATACGTCGTCCGGCACCAGCCCCGGCACCGCGACGACCTGCCACCCGGTCAGCTTCATCAGCCGTTCCGACAGTTCCTCGAAATCGGGGATGCCCGGCTTGCTGAGCTTGAGCACGTCGAGCCCGCGCAGATAGGCGTTCGACGCGCGCCCCGGCAGCAATTTGGATTGCCGCGCGAACAGCGTGTCCCAGGTCGCATGCTCCTCAGCGGTATAATGCGACCAATCCTGCGGAACGGTCCAGTCGGTCGAGGGCGAGGTATCGAGAACATGCGTATCGTGAGCCATTGTTGTGGCATATCACAGCCGACATGCCGCAGGAAACCGTCAGCGAAATGCGCCCGCCCTCCAAGCTGCTATGGGCCGCCGAAGTGCCGCGCGCGGCGCTTACACTGCTGTCGCTGCTGCGATCGCGGGCGATGCTCGGCGATGTGCCGCGCGGCGACGGCCGCCCGATCCTGCTGCTCCCCGGCCTGTTCAATTCGGACCGCTCGAATGTCGTGCTGCGCCGCTACCTCAGCGGGCTCGGCTACCGCACCGACGGCTGGGGGCTGGGGCGCAATTTCGGCACGCGCGCGATCGGGCCGGACGCTGAAAAGCTGTTCGCGCGGATCCGCGCGCTCCATGCCGAGACCGGCCAGCCGGTCACACTGATCGGCATCAGCCTGGGCGGGATCATGGCGCGGTTCGCGGCGCAGCGGCTACCCGGGCTGGTGCGCGAGGTGATCACGGTCAGTTCGCCGTTCGCCGGCAGCCCCCGCGCCACCAACGTGTGGCGCGCATTCGAGCTGATCACCGGCGACCGCATCGACAGCGCGCGCGTCACCGCGCAGGGCCAGGAAGCCGCCGCCCCGCTCGGCGTGCGCTCGACCGCGATCTGGAGCCGCAGCGACGGGCTGGTCAACGGCCGCATCTGCCGCGGTACCGGCGACCCGCTGGCGCGCGACATCGAGATCGCGTCGGGCCATCTTGGCGTGCAGCTCAATCCGCTGGCGCTGCGCGCGATCGCCGGGGTGCTGGCGGCGGCCTGACCGTCATCATTGCCTTTCTCCTGCGAATGCAGGAGCCCAGGGGCAATGAACGGCGTGTTCCGTAACCCTGGGCTCCCGCGTTCGCGGGAGAACGGATACGGCTCAGTCGTCGCGCGATTGCCCCGCGCGATACCCGTCATACGGCCGGCAATCGTCGGGATTCTTGCGGCAGGCCTTTTCCGCCGCCTTGCGCTCCTTGCCCTCGCGCTCCTCGGCCTTGCGCATCTTCTTGCCGTAATTGCGATCCGCCTCGGACTGGCTGGTCGTGGTCCAGTCGACGCCCTTGCTGACGATGCGCACCGGCGCGGTCACGACCTTGCCCACGGTGCTGATACAGCCGCCCGCCAGCAACGGCAGCAGCGCGACGAGAACGATCTTACGCATGGTCACTGATCCTTGGCCGCGGCAGCACGCGCGGCCACCCCCAATGCCGGAAAATCGGTGAAATAGCCATCGACGCCGTGATCGATCGCCTGCCGGATCTCCTCCTCGACCCGGCCATGTGCGCGCGGATTGACGCCCGACCATAGCCGCGCGGGCAGGAAATAATTCTCCGCGCGGAACGTCCAGGGATGCACGCGCAATCCGGCCGCGTGCGCCGCCGCGATCAGCGTCCCGTCCGCGACCATCGCCTTGCCCGGGCCGATGCCATAGGCGTAAGCGGCCACCGCCTTCAGCCCCGCGGGCGTGATCATCGCGGCATAGCTCGGCGTCGCCTTGTCGGCCGGCCCGCCGCTTGCATCCAGCAGCTGGATCAGCCTGACGCTGGTCATGCCGTTCAGCCGCTTGAGATTGTCGACCTCGAACGACTGGACGAACACCGGCGCGTCGGCACTGTCCCAGCCCGCCGCCTTGAGCTCGGCGACGAGCCGTGCCTCCATCGGATGGCCGATGCCGGCGAAATAGCTCGGATGCTTGGTCTCGGGATAGATGCCGACCTTGTGCTGCTTGGCCAGCGCGATCACCTCGGCCAGCGTCGGCACCTCGAACTGCCCATCATATTGCACATTGTCGGGCCTGAGCAGCGGCAGCCGCTCCTTCGCCCGCAGCGTCTTCAGCTCGGCAAGCGTGAAATCCTCGGTGAACCAGCCGACATGCTTCGTGCCGTCGATCGTCTTGCTGGTCTTGCGGTCGGCGAACTCGGCATGTTTCGCGACGTCGGTCGTGTCGGTGATGTCGTTCTCGTGCCGCGCGACGAACACGTCGTCCTTGGTCAGTACCAGATCGGGCTCGATGAAATCCGCGCCCTGCTCGATCGCCAGCGTATAGCCGGCGATCGTATGTTCCGGGCGCAACCCGCTTGCGCCGCGATGCGCGATGACGATGACGGGGGACAGGCTCTTTTGCTTGGCGATCAGTGGTCTGGACATCGGCGCATCCTGCGCCTGCGCGCCCCCGACTGCCAAGAGCGCGACGAGCAAAATACCATATCGCTTGCGCAACGAGCGCGGACCGGCATTGATAACGATTGTCATTTGGAAACCATCCTACGCGTGCGCGTTAAGAGTAAAATTCCGAACCCAGAATCCGCATACAGGGGCATTCGCCATGCACTTCACCATCAACGGCCAGTCCCATGAGGTCGAGCCGGACATCCGCACCTCGCTGCTTGATCTGTTGCGCGAACATGTCGGGCTGACCGGCAGCAAGAAGGGCTGCGACCACGGCCAGTGCGGTGCCTGTACCGTCCTGATCAACGGTCGTCGGGTCAATTCCTGCCTCACGCTCGCCGTGATGCACCAGGATGATGACATTACGACGATCGAAGGGCTCGGCACGCCGGACAATCTCAGCCCGATGCAGGCCGCGTTCGTCAAGCACGACGGCTATCAGTGCGGCTATTGCACGCCGGGGCAGATCTGCTCGGCGATGGGCATGCTCGACGAGGTCAAGAAAGGCTGGGGCAGCCATGTCAGCAAGGACCTGACCAATCCCGAACTGACCGACGAGGAGATTTCCGAGCGGATGAGCGGCAATATCTGTCGCTGCTCGGCCTATCCCAACATCGTCGATGCCATTCGTGAAGTCGCGGGAGCAGACGCATGAAGACCTTCGATTATGCCAAGGCGGACTCGCCCGAAGCCGCGGTCGCCGCGGTCGGCACCGGCACCAAGTTCATCGCCGGCGGCACCAACCTGCTCGATCTGATGAAGCTGCAGATCGAGACACCCGACAAGCTGGTCGACATCTCCCGCCTCGATCTCGCGCAGATCGAGGAACGCGAGGATGGCGGGCTGACGATCGGCGCGCTCGTGCCGAACAGCGATCTCGCCGCCGATCCCCGCGTGGTCGAGCATTATGCCGTGCTCAGCCGCGCATTGCTTGCCGGCGCCTCGGGCCAGCTGCGCAACAAGGCCTCGACCGGCGGCAACCTACTGCAGCGTACGCGTTGCTATTATTTCTATGACACCGCCATGCCGTGCAACAAGCGCGAACCCGGCACCGGCTGCTCGGCGATCGGCGGCTTCAACCGCATTCTCGCCGTGCTCGGCACCAGCGAACAGTGCATCGCGACGCACCCGAGCGACATGGCGGTTGCGATGCGCGCCTTGGACGCGACGATCGTCACGCTGAAGGCGGACGGCGACCGCCGCCGCATCTCGATCCATGAATTCTACCGCCTGCCCGGCGATACGCCGGAGATCGAGACCGTGCTCGAGCCGGGCGAGCTGATCACGCATGTCGAGCTGCCTGCCCCGCCCAAGGGCAACCAGATCTATCGCAAGGTCCGCGATCGCGCCTCCTATGCATTCGCTCTCGTCTCGGTCGCCGGCGTGCTGTCGGTCGAGGACGGCAAGATCGCCAGCGCGTCGTTTGCGTTCGGCGGACTTGGGCCGATGCCGTGGCGCGACGCCGCGGTCGAAGCCGCTTTGGTCGGCAAGGCGCCCTCGGACGCCGTGTTCGAGGCCGCCGCCACCGCGCTGCTCGCCGATGCCAAGGGCTATGGCAGCAACGACTTCAAGATCCCCCTCGCCCGCCGCGTGCTGATCGCGTGCCTGCGTGACCTGACGGGAGCCGCGTCATGAGCAACAGTACCAACCTGACGATGGACAAGCCGACCCCGACCAGCCTGCTCGACACGGGCGCACAGGGGCTGATCGGCGAACCGCTGCAGCGTACCGAAGGACCGCTGAAGGTTTCCGGCAACGCCACCTATGCCGCCGAATATGCACTCGAGAAAGTCGCCTATGGCGTGCTCGTCGGCAGCGATTTCACGCTCGGCAAGATCACCAAGGTGGATGCCGAGAGCGTCAAGTCGCTGCCCGGCGTGATCGACGTCGTCACCGATTTCGACAGCTTCGCCCGCAACCCGCAGCAGGGCGGCGAGACCAAGGCACCGACCCAGGGCGTCGAGGATGTCGCCTATCGTGGCGAGATCGTCGCGATCGTCGTCGCCGAAAGCTTCGAGGCGGCACGCGACGCGGCGCACCGCGTCGTCGTCGAGCATGACGCGCCGAAGGCCGAGGGCCGGTACGATTTCGAGACGCAGCGGCACAAGACCGACAAGCCTGCCGACGACCAGATCCCGGCGCATTTCAGCCAGGGCGACCTGGCCGGCGCGATGGCCGAGGCGCCGCACGTGCTCGACGTGACCTACACGACGCCGAGCCAGAACAGCGCGGCGATGGAGCCGCATGCGACGACCGCGCATTGGGACGAGGACGGCATCCTCAACATTTACGGCGCGTACCAGATGCCGTCGTCCGACAAGCAGCAGCTTGCCAAGGCACTGGGCGTGAGCGCATCCAAGGTGCGGATCATCGCACGCTATATCGGCGGCGGCTTCGGTTCGAAGCTCGGTATCGCGCCCGAGGCAGTCGCCGCCGCCATCGCCGCGCGGCAGCTCGGGCGGCCGGTGAAATGCGTCATGGCGCGCAGCCAGGTGTTCGAGGCGACGGTGCGCCGCTCCAATACCGAGCAGCGCATGCGCCTGGGCGCCGATGCGCAGGGCAAGCTGACCGCGATCGGCCATGATTCGCTGGTCAGCAACCTCGATGGCGAGGACTTTTTCGAGCCGTGCGGCATGGCAACGCATTTCCTGTATGCGGCGGAAAATCGCGAGATCAATCACGATATGGTGCGGCTCGATTGGCTGCTGGCCGGATCGATGCGCGCGCCCGGCGAAGCGGTCGGGCAGCTTGCGCTGGAATGCGCGATGGACGAGCTGGCCGAGGCGATCGGCATCGATCCGATCGAATTGCGCCATATCAACGAGCCCGACTGCGACCCCGAGACGCAGGTGCCCTTCTCGTCGCGTCAGTTGACCCGCTGCCTCGACGAAGGCGCCAGGAAGTTCGGCTGGGACAAGCGCGCCGCGCCGGGCACGACACGTGACGGCGAATGGCTGGTCGGCCTGGGCGTCGCCGCCGCGGCGCGCGGCAACATGCTGCAGAAATCCGCCGCCAAGGTGACGATCAACGTGCTCGGCAAGGCCACGGTCGAGACCGACATGACCGATATCGGCACCGGGACCTACACGATCCTCGGCCAGATCGCGGGCGAACTGCTCGGCATCCCGCTCGAGGATGTCGAGGTGAAGCTGGGCGACACCAATTCGCCCCCCGGCGCCGGGTCGGGCGGCTCGTGGGGCGCGGGATCGAGCGGATCCTCGGTCTATCTCGCCTGCGAGAATCTGCGCGAACAGATCGCCGAAAAAATGGGCGTCGCGGCCGAGGGGCTGACGCTCAAGGACGGCCATGCGATCGGCGACAATCGCCGCGTGTCGCTGTCCGAACTGGTCGGCGATCGCGGCCTGTCGGCCGAAGGCGCGATCGCACCGGGCAAGCAGGAAAAGGATACGCGCCAATCCTCCTACGGTGCGCATTTCGCCGAAGTGGGCGTCAACACCACCACCGGCGAAGTCCGCGTACGCCGCATGCTGGGCGTGTTTGCCGCGGGGCGCATCCTCAACGAGAAGACCGCGCGGTCGCAATGCCTGGGCGGGATGACGTTCGGCATCGGCGCGGCGCTGACCGAGGATCTGATCCACGATCCGCGCAACGGCAAGCTCGTGAACCGCGATCTCGCCGAATATCACGTACCGGTGAACGCCGACGTGCCGCAGCTCGACGTCGTGTTCCTCGAAGAGCGCGATGTCCATGCCAACCCGCTGCACGCCAAGGGCATTGGCGAACTCGGCATTTCGGGCGCCGGCGCGGCGATCGCCAATGCCGTGTACAATGCCTGCGGGGTGCGCGTGCGCGATTTCCCGATCACGCTGGACAAGATCCTCGACGGCCTGCCGGCAATGTAGCCAGCGCTCCTGCGAACGCAGGAGCCCGGGGTATCACGGGCAGCGCCCGTGGCTCCGGGCTCCCGCTTTCGCGGGAGAACTACACCGCCTATATGCTGGCCACGATCACACGCCCGGGGATAGATGACATGGCCGATTACAAGATGGACGCCGATCATCCCGGCACGGCGATGGCGCGCGGCGTGCAGGGTGTGCTCGGCAAGGGGCTCGACCGGATCGAAGGCGCGCTGAAAGTCAGCGGCACGGCGACCTATGGGTATGAGCATCAGATCGACAACGTCGCCTACGGCTTCCTGATCACCGCCCCCGCCGCCAAGGGCAAGGTCACCGGCTTCGACACCGAGGCGGCGCGCGCCCTGCCTGGCGTGCTCGACATCATCGTCGACGATCCGCGCATCCCGCGTCAGGCCGCCGCCTTCGGCCCGGCGCATGCCGGCAATGACGAGATCGATCACTATGACCAGGTGATGGGCGTCGCGATCGCGACGAGCTTCGAAGCCGCGCGCGCCGCCGCCAAGGCGGTGATCGTCCATATCGACGCGGCGGACGGCCGGTTCGACACGATGGCGGACGTGGCGCATGCCAGCGGCCCGCCCAAGGATTCGCGGCTGCAGGACGTCGCCAAGGGCGATATCGAGCAGGCCATGGCCGAGGCCGCGGCGAGCATCGATCAGGTCTATACCACGCCCAATCAGGTCCATGCCGCGATGGAGCCGCACGCCTCGATCGCCGCGTGGGAGGATGGCACGCTGACGCTATGGTCCAGCCTGCAGATCCTCAAGGTCGCGCGCCAGGTCCTGGCCAAGGCCGTCGGCGTCGAGAGCGCGCAGGTGCGCATCCTTTCGCCTTATGTCGGCGGCGGTTTCGGTGGCAAGATGCTCGGGCCCGATGCGGTGCTGGCCGCGATCGCCGCGCAGAAGCTCGGCCGCCCGGTCAAGATCGCGATGGCGCGGCAGCAATTGTTCCACAACGTCTATCGCCGCACGGACACGCACCAGCGCCTGCGCCTTGCCGCCGACAAGGACGGGCGGATGACCGCGATCGGCCATGACAGCGTCGTCAGCCAGGGCCCCGACGGCGGCTTCATGGAGCCCGTCGCTCTGGGCTCGATCTCGCTCTATGCCGCCCCCGTCCGCCATTTCACGCACAAGGTGGTGACGCTCGACATGGTCATGGCCGGCGCGGTGCGCGCGCCGGGCGAAGCGGTCGGCATGCTCGCGCTGGAAAGCGCGATCGACGAGCTGGCCGAACAATGTGGTCGCGATCCGATCGACTTCCGTAAATTGAACGAGCCCGAGGTCGATCCGATGACCGGCGCCCCCTTCTCGACCCGTGCCCTGGTCGAATGCCTCGATTGGGGCGCCCAGCAGTTCGGCTGGGCGCGGCGCGCGTCCACGCCGGCGTCCGTGCGCGAGGGCGAATGGCTGATTGGCATGGGCGTCGCCGCCGCGGTGCGCATCAATCTGATGATGGATTCGGAGGCGCGCGTCACGCTCTCGCCTGATGGTCGCGCCCGGATCGAGACCGACATGACCGATATCGGCACCGGCAGCTACACGATCCTGGCGCAGATCGCCGGCGAGGCGCTCGGCCTGCCGCTCGACTGCGTCGATGTCGTGCTCGGCGATACCGATTTGCCGCCGGCCGCCGGCTCGGGCGGCTCGTTCGGCGCGGCCAGCGCCGGATCGTCGGTGGCGCTCGCCTGCGAGGACATCGTCGCCACGCTGGCCGAGCGGATGGACGCCACGCCCGAACAGATGACGCTCAAGGACGGCCATGCCATTGCCGGCAACCGCCGCGTGCCGCTCGCCGAACTGGTCGGCGCGGCGCCGCTCGTCGGCAACGGCAAGATCGCGCAAGGCAGCAACGCCAAGACCTACAGCCAGGCGGCGCACGGCGCGCAGTTCGCCGAGGTCGCGGTCAATGCGATCACCGGCGAGGTGCGCATGCGCCGCATGCTCGGCGTGTTCGAGGCCGGCCGCATCCTCAATGCCAAGACCGCGCGCAGCCAGGCGATCGGCGGGATGATCTGGGGGATCGGCTATGCGCTGATGGAAGACGCCGTGCTCGACCAGCGCACCGGCCAGTTCGTCAACCACGATCTCGCCGAATATCACGTGCCCGCGCACGCCGACGTGCCGCATCTCGACGTGCATTTCATCGAGCATGTCGACGAGCACGCCAACCCGATCGGCGTGAAGGGCCTGGGCGAACTGTCGATCTCGGGTGCCGGCGCGGCGGTGACCAACGCGATCTACAATGCCTGCGGCGTCCGGGTGCGCGATTTCCCGATGACGCTCGACAAGATTTTGGCGGGCTTGCCGCCGCTTTAAAACACTCCTCCCCGGCACGGGGAGGGGGACCGCTCGGCTATTTCAGCCGAGTGGTGGAGGGGGGCCTCCCCTAGCACTACGCTGCCGGCCCGCCCCCTCCACCATGCTTCGCATGGTCCCCCTCCCCGTTCCGGGGAGGATCCAAGGAACAGACCATGGCCGATAACGACACCGTCCTCACCGCCGCCCGGCAATGGAAAGACGCGCCGCTGGCGATCGCCACCGTGGTCAGCACCTGGGGCTCCGCGCCGCGCCCGCGCGGCAGCCATATGCTGGTCCATGCCGATGGCCGCTTCGAGGGCTCGGTCTCGGGCGGCTGCGTCGAAAGCGACATCCTCGCCACCGCCGCCGAGGTGATCGCCGGCGCGCCGTTCGTGGTCAAGAATTACGGCGTGGCCGACGCCGCCGCCTGGGAAGTCGGCCTGCCCTGCGGCGGGGAAATTGCCGTAATGGTCCAGCCGGTTTCCGCCGCGGGTTTCGATCCCGAACTGTTCGATCGCATCGCCGAGGCGCGCGATGCCGGCCAGGCGCTCACCGTCACCACCGATCTCGATACCGGCACGAGCTCCTTGCGCGAGGCCGAGGGCGCCGCGTTCGTCAATCGCTACGATCCGCCGCGCCGCCTGCTGATCGTCGGCGCGGTGCAGATCGCACAGGCGCTCGCCGGGCTGGCGCGCGAACTGGGCATTGCCACCGTGGTGATCGATCCGCGCGCGCGCTTCCTGACCGAGGAGCGCTTCCCCGGCGTCACGCTCGACGATCGCTGGCCCGACGAGGCGGTCGCCGCTTATGCCCCCGGCCCCTCGACCGCCGTGGTGACGCTCAGCCACGACACCAAGATCGACGATCCCGCGCTGGTCGCCGCGCTGGCCACCAACGCCGCCTATGTCGGTGCGCTGGGCTCGCGCCGCAGCCACGCCGCGCGGCGCGAGCGATTGGCGGCGGAGGGCGTGAGCGCGAAAAATATCGATCGCATCGATGCGCCGGTCGGGCTCGACATCGGCGCGATCGGCCCGGCCGAGATCGCGCTGTCGATCGCCGCGGCGATGGTCGGCGCGTTCAACGTGCGCGAGGCGCGCAAGGGCAAATGATTGCGGCGACGCGGACCGCGCTGATCCTGCTCGCCGCGGGCCGCTCGCAGCGCTTCGGCGATGCCGACAAGCTGACGCAGGATTTCCTCGGCCAGCCGCTCGCCTTCCATGTCGTCACCGCACTGGAAAGCGTGCCCTTTCTCGATCGTGTCGCGGTGACCAGCGGGACCGAACTGGATTTCGCCCGCCGCGGCTACCAGGTGATCCACAACCACCGGCCGGAGATCGGCATGTCGGGCTCGGTCCGGCTCGGCGTCGCCCGGGCGCGCGATCGCGGCGCCGACGCCGTGCTGATCGCGCTCGCCGACATGCCGCGCGTCACCGTCGCGCATGTGCTGCGGCTATTGGATGCGGCGGACGGCGCGGCTGCCGTGGTCGCCTCGAGCGACGGCGTGAAGCCCAGCCCGCCCGCTGTGTTCGGCGCGGCGCATTTCGATGCGCTGCTCGAGCTCGACGGCGACGAAGGTGCCCGCGCTTTGATCCGCGCCGGCAAGCACGTCATCACCGCCGCGCATGAACTGCTCGACATCGACCGGCCCGAAGACCTCGACCGCCTGCGCGCGCTGCGCTGAAAGATTGGTTCGCGCGGAGGCGCGGAGGACGCGGAGATGGTGCGCTTGCGGATCGCGCACTGTTCCATCGCGGCCGCTTCGGCTGCGGCCTGCGATAATGAGAGATGCTGCCGCGAGCGCTACACCTCCGCGTCCTCCGCGCCTCCGCGCGAACAAAGTCTATTCGTGCCGCAGCGCGTCGATCGGATTGAGCCCTGCTGCACGGCGCGCCGGGAAATAGCCGAACACGACGCCGATCACCGCCGAGATGCCGAACGCGATCACGTTGATCTGCGGCACGAAGATGAAATCGACCTTCATCAGCCCGACCAGCGAGAAGATCGCGATCTGTGCCAGCACCAGCCCGATCACCCCGCCGAGCATCGACAGCGCCACCGCCTCGACCAGGAATTGCAGCAGCACCTCGCGCGCCACCGCGCCGATCGCCAGGCGGATGCCGATCTCGCGCGTCCGCTCGGTCACCGAAACGAGCATGATGTTCATGATCCCGATCCCGCCGACGATCAGGCTGATCGCCGCCACCGCCGTCACGATACTGGTCAGCAAGGTGGTCGTCCCGGTCAGCGTATCGGAGATCTGCTTGGTGTCGAAGATGTTGAAATCATTCTCTTTCGAGCCGGTGATGTTGCGGCGTTCGCGCAGCAGATCTTCGATCGAGGATTGCACGACGGCGGTGGAATAGGCCTGATCGACGCCGACCAGCATCAGGCGGATGTCGCGGCTGCCGGTGAAGCGGCGTTGTACCGCCTTGATCGGCATGATCACGATATCGTCCTGATCGCCGCCGAACCCGGCCTGGCCGCGCGTCGAGAGCGTGCCGATCACGTCGCACGAGATCGCCCCGATGCGCATCCTCTTGCCGACCGCCTCGCCGCCGCGGAACAGGTTCTGCACCACGGTATTGCCGATGATGCACACCGATTTGCCGGCCTGCTCCTCGAGCGGCAGGAACGATCGCCCGCTGGTCAGCGGCCAGGGCTGGACCTGGAAATAGGCGCCGGTTGTGCCGTTGATCGTGGTCGACCAGTTGGCGCCCTCGTAGATCGCGGTGGCGCTGGCCTGGGCCTGCGGGGCGACCGCGGTGACGCCGGCGATCTGCCGGCGGATCGCCTCGACATCGGCGGGCTCGAAATCGGGCGGCCGGGGCCCGCCGCCGCCACGGCCAAAGCCCTGGCCTGGGCGGATCTGCAGGATGTTGGTGCCGAGCGCGGAGATCGATTTCTGTACCGCCGCGGTGGTCGCCTGGCCGAGCGTGACCATCGTCACGACCGCGGCGACGCCGATGATGATGCCGAGTGCGGTCAGGATCGAGCGCAATTTGTGCCGCAGGATCGAGCGGATCGCGAGCAGGAAGGTGGTGCCGAGCATCAGACCTGGACCTCCTGGCCCGGCACGTGCTGTGCCTCGATCCGCTCGACCAGCCCATCCTTGAAGTGCACCACGGTGCGCGCGAACGCCGCCATGTCGGGCTCGTGCGTGACCATCAGCACGGTGATATTGTTGTCGCGGTTGAGCCCGGTCAGCAATTGCATGATCTCGACCGAGCGTTCCGAATCGAGGTTGCCGGTCGGCTCGTCGGCCAGCAGCACCTGCGGGCTGGTGACGATCGCGCGCGCGATCGCCACGCGCTGCTGCTGCCCGCCGGACAATTCGGCCGGCGTATGATCCCACCAGTCGGCCAGCCCGACCTTGTCGAGCGCCGCCATCGCCGCGGCGTGGCGCGCCTTCTTGGCATCGCCGCGGTACAGCAGCGGCAGTTCGACATTCTCGAGCGCGGTGGTGCGCGCGAGCAGGTTGAAGCCCTGGAACACGAAGCCGAGATATTTGCGGCGCAGCAGTGCGCGCTGATCGCGATCGAGCGTCTCGACATGATGGCCGCGAAACTCGAACGTCCCGCCGCTCGGCACGTCGAGACAGCCGAGGATGTTCATCGTCGTCGACTTGCCCGATCCGCTCGCGCCCATCACGGCGATGAAATCGCCCGCCTGGATGTCGAGATCGACGCCTTTCAGCGCCTGGAACGCGGTGCCGCCCTCGCCATAGGTCTTGGTCACGCCGCGCAGGCGAATGAGCGGCGCCGCGCCGTCGGCCGCGTTACTGGCCACGTGGCGCGCCGCCCGCCCCGCCCGAACGGCGCCCGCCGCCGGCCTTGGCCGTCTCGCCGTTCGACAATTGCCCGGTGATCACCTCCATGCCGGCGGTCAGCGCGCCGCCCGTCACTTCGGTCACCGTACCGTTGGTCTCGCCGGTGGTGATCTCGATCGCCTTGGGCGTGCCCTCGGCGGTTTTGACATAGACGGTCTGCATCGCGCCGCGCCCCGCGGTGGGCGATTTTCCGCCGCCGCCACCGCGGCGCCGCGGCCCAGGCAGGATCGCCCCGGCAATGCCGCCGCTGCTGGCGCCGCCCGCTGCCGGATCGGCCGGTTTGAAGCGCAACGCGGCGTTGGGCACGAGCAGCACGTTCTGCTTGGCGGTGGTTACGATATCGGCGGTCGCGGTCATGCCCGGGCGCAATTGCTGCCCGGGATTGGCCACGCTCAGCGTCGCGGCATAGGACACGACCTGCCCCGTGGTCGTCGTGGTGGCGGTCGCGGTCGAGCTCTGCGCGCTGAGGTTCGAGCCGAGATCGACACGCGTGATCGCCGCCGGGAAGGTCTTGCCCGGGAAGGCGTCGACCGTGAAGCTCGCGCTCTGCCCCTGCTTGACCGCGCCGACATCGGCTTCGTCGATCGCCACTTCCAGCTTCATCGCCGACAGGTCCTCGGCGATCACGAACAAGGTCGGCGTGCTGAACGAGGCGGCGACGGTCTGGCCCGGCTCGATCTGCCGCGCCAATACCACGCCGTTGACCGGCGAGCGGATCACCGTGCGCAGCAATTGCGTCTGGTTCGACGACAGGGTCGCCTGCGCCGCCTGCACATTGGCCTGCGCGGCGCGCAGATTGGCGACCGCGCGCGCCTGTTCGGCGATGGCCGTATCCAGTTCGGTCTTGGCCGGCACGCGCCCTCCCGACAGGCGGCTGACCTCACGGTAGCGCGCCAGCGTCGCTCCGGCCTGGGCGAGCGTCGCCTGCGCCTGCGCCACGGCCGCCTGGTTGGCGGCGAGCGCCGCCTTGCTCTGGTTGACCGTGTCCTGGAAGCGCGACGGATCGACCAGCGCCAGCGGCTGGCCCGAGGTCACGCGGTCGTTGACGTCGACCACCACCTTGGTGACCAGACCCGACAGTTCCGAGCCGACCTCGACCTGGTTGGTCGGCGCGAGCTTGCCGGTCGCCGAGACGCTGACCTGGAACGCGCCGCGCTCGACCTTGTCGGTGGCATATTGCACCGCATCCGAGCCGCCGAAAAAGCTTTTCGCCGCGAGCAGCAACAGCACTACGCCGAGCGCGATCAATGGCCATTTCGCATACCGCCGCCACGCCGGCACCGGCTTGGCGCCGAGGAATTCGTCGAGATTGGTATCGGCCATCTTATCGTCCCTGTGCGGCTTGCGGCGCGCCCGCCGCGGCATCCCAGCCGCCGCCCAAGGCGAGGTAGAGCTGGATCAGCGCCTGCGCCTGATCGGACTGCGCCTGGGCGAGGCCGTTGCGCGCGGAAAGCAGGCTGGTCTCGGTGGTGTTGAGCGTGGTGAAATCGGTCAGCCCGGCGCGGTACGAGCTGCGCGACAGGATCGCCGAATTGTTCGCGGCATCCAGCGCCACGGCGAATTCGCGCGCGCGGCGCTGCGCCGCATCCAGCGCGACGATCGCATTCTCGACATCCTCGAGCCCGGTCAGCACCGTGCCCTTATACGCCGCGAACGCCGCATCCGCCACCGCCTCGTTCGAGCGCACCTGCGCGCGCAGCCGCCCGCCGTTGAAGATCGCCTGCGTCACGCCGGCAAACAATTGCCCGGCAATCTGCTCGAACAGGCCGCCGACCACGCTGGCATTGGTGCTGACCGAGCCGCTGATCGCCAGCGCCGGATAGAGCGCCGCCTTGGCCACGCCGATCTGCGCCGTCGCGGCGGCAAGATTGCGCTCCGCCGCGCGCACGTCCGGGCGGTTGCGCAGCGCGTCGGCGGGAATGCCCACGGCGACGCTCGCCGGGCCCCGGGGGATCGGCCGCACCGCCGCCAGTTCGGCCTTCAGCGCGCCCGGCGCCTGGCCGGTCAGCACGCCGATGCGCGATACGGCGGCGTTGTAGTTCTGCTCGATCGTCGGGATCGTCGCTGCGGTCTGCGCGCGCTGGCTGCGCGCCTGTTCGCTGTCGATCGACGAGACGAGCCCGGCCTGGACGCGGAACCCGGCGATTTCAAGATTGTCGTCCTGGATCGTCAGCGAGCTGCGCGCATTGGCGAGCTGCTGCTGGTAGAGCCGCGCCAGCACGTAATTGCGCGCGGCTTCGGACTGCGCGGACAATTGCACCGTCGCCAGATCATAGCCGGACGCGGCATATTGCGCGCGCGATGCTTCCACGGTGCGGCGGATCTCGCCGAACAGCCCGACCTGGTACGATACGTCGCCGCCGATCGAGAAACTGTCGCCGGCGCTGCGCGAGATGCTGGTGATGGTGCCGTCGGGCAGCGTCACGGTGTTCGCGCCGGCCAGATCGAACGACCGCGTATAGCCGCCCGAGCCGGACACGCTCGGCAGCAGATTGGCGCGCGACTGGACCAGGCTCTCGCGCGCCTGCCGCAACCGCGCCGCCGCCTGCGCGATATCCAAATTCCCGGCGCGCGCGCGCTCGACGATGCTGGCCAGCAGCGGATCGTCGAAACTTGTCCACCAGGCGGTCAGATCGGCCGGTGCGGCCGCGCCCGCCGGCACCGAATAGGCCTCGGGCACGCCGAGCGCGGACGGCGTCGCGGGGCGGTAATCCGGCCCCACGCTGCACGCCGCGACGGGCAGGGAGACGCTGAGCGCAAGAAGCAGACGGGACCGTACCATGGAGTACAGATGGCGTGGTGCGCGCGCGCCGTCCAACGCTTTATTGTCGCAACTTGTCGCGTCTGTTTCGGTTATTTGTCCGTTACCCCGGCCAAGGCCGGGGCCGACGCTTACTCCATCTCCAGGATCACCGCGTCGACTGCCAGGCTGTCGCCCGGCGCGGCATTGACCGATTTCACCGTGCCCGCTTTCTCTGCGCGCAGGATATTTTCCATCTTCATCGCCTCGACCACCGCCAGCGGCTGCCCCGCCTCGACCTTGTCGCCCGCGCCGACATCGAGCCGCATCAGCAGGCCGGGCATCGGGCAGAGCAGGAATTTCGACAGATCGGGCGGGATCTTGGTGATCATATGCTGCGCGAACGGCGCGACATGCGCGGGCAGCACGCGCACCTTGTGGCTCGCGCCGCGCGTGGTCAGCGTGAAGCCGCCGCGCGTCCGGGCGATGCGCACCGCGATATCCTCGTCGCCGAGCTCGGCATGGACCGTGCGGTCGCCCGGCGTATATTCCAGCGCAATGTCGAGATCCTCGCCGTCGACGATGATCCCGTCGGTCGCGATCGACACTTCGTGCGACAGATCGCCGATCGTCACCGACCATTCCGAGGGCGGGCGCAGCCGCTTGCCGAGCTGCCCGTCGATGCGCCGCGCGCGATCCGCCTCGGCGGTCGCGGCAAAGGCGGCGATCGCGGCGAGGCTGCGGATCACGCTCGCGCTCGCCGGCGCACCGTGGAAGCCGTCGGGATATTCCTCGGCGATGAACCCGGTGGTGATCGCGCCCGAGCGGAAGCGCGGATGCTGCATCAGCGCGGAGAGGAAATCGATATTGTTGCCGGGGCCGTCAATCTCGAACTGGTCGAGCGCGGCGATCTGCAGGTCGATCGCTTCCTCGCGCGTCTCCGCCCAGGTGATCAGCTTGGCGATCATCGGGTCGTAGAACATGCTGACTTCGCCCCCCTCGCGCACGCCGTCATCGACGCGGACATAGGCTTCCTGCGCCTCACCCGCCTGCGGACGGGACACGTAAGGCGTCTCGCTGCTCTCCGGTGGCGCATAGCGCACCAGCCGGCCGATGCTCGGCAGGAAGCCGCGATACGGATCCTCAGCATAGACGCGGTTCTCGATCGCCCAGCCGGTCAGCGTGACGTCGTCCTGCGTGAAGCCCAGCGGCTCGCCGGCGGCAACACGGATCATCAGTTCGACCAGATCGAGTCCGGTCACCGCCTCGGTCACCGGATGCTCGACCTGCAGCCGGGTGTTCATCTCGAGGAAGTAGAAGCCCTCGCCGGTCGTATCGGCGCCCGACACGATCAGCTCGACCGTCCCGGCCGAGAAATAGCCCACCGCGCGCGCCAGCGCGACCGCCTGCTCGCCCATCGCCTTGCGCATCTTGGGCGTGACGAACGGCGACGGCGCTTCCTCGACCACCTTCTGGTGGCGGCGCTGGATCGAGCATTCGCGCTCGCCGAGATAGACGATGTTGCCGTGCTGATCGCCCATCACCTGGATCTCGATATGGCGCGGGCTTTCGATGAACTTCTCGATGAACACGCGGTCGTCGCCGAACGACGCCAGCCCTTCGCGCTTAGTCGCCTCGAAGCCCTCGCGGACGTCCTGCTCGCTATAGGCGAGGCGCATCCCCTTGCCGCCGCCGCCGGCCGACGCCTTCATCATCACCGGATAGCCGATGTCGGTGGCGATCTTCACGGCCTCCTCGGTATCGGCGATCTCGCCGAGGAAACCGGGGACGACGTTGACGCCCGCCGCCTTGGCGAGCTTCTTCGATTCGATCTTGTCGCCCATCGCCGCAATCGCTTTTGGCGGCGGCCCGACGAACGCAATCCCGGCATCGGCGCAGGCGCGCGCGAAGCTCTCGCGCTCGGACAGGAAGCCGTAGCCGGGATGGATACAGTCCGCGCCCGTTTCCTTGGCGGCGAGCAGGATCAGATCGGCGAGCAGATAGCTCTCGCCCGCCGGCGGCGGCCCGAGCCGGACGCTTTCGTCGGCCATCAGCACGTGCGGCGCGCCGGCATCGGCGTCGGAATAGACCGCGACCGTCGCGATCCCCATCTTCTTCGCGGTCCGCATCACGCGGCAGGCAATTTCGCCGCGATTGGCGACCAGGATCTTCTTGAACACGCTGACTTCTCCCCTCCCGCCTGCGGGAAGGGCCCCGGGGAAGGGCCTGTCCGCAAGGGGGCGTATGTGGGGAGGTTGGCCCCTCCCCTGCCCCTCCCGCACGCGGGAGGGGACTGTGTCGTTATTGGTACCAGATCATCGATTTGAGCTGCGCCGTGCGCGCCCGCGTCAGATTCGTCCGGCATGCGGCCATCGTCATGCTCTGCGCCGACCCGCCGGCATATTGCCCGCCCTCGATCACGCACTGCGTGTCGCGGAACTTGAGCCAGGCACGCTGGCTCGCGAGCAACGAAGCCGCATAGCCGAACCCGCCGCCGCGCGACGTGTCCTGCGCGTCGCGGCGCTTCATGTACGCATAGGTCCGCTTCCACTGCGCGGTCATCGTGGCATCGGCCTGGGCGTAGCTCGTACTGGCGCTGCGGTTCATCGCCGCCTGGGTCTGGACGGGCGCGGCGGCGGTGAGCAGGAGGGCGATCAGCAACATGTCTTTTCCTTTCGCATCGGTTCCTCCCCAACCATCGGGACGAGGCCGAGTTTCGCGAGCAGCGCGGCATCCTTGTCGTCGCCGGCATTGCCGGTGGTCAGCAACTTGTCGCCGGTGAAGATCGAATTGGCGCCGGCCATGAAACACAAGGCCTGCGTCGCGTCGGACATGCTCTCGCGGCCCGCGGACAGGCGCACCATCGACAGCGGCATCGTGATGCGCGCGACCGCGACGGTGCGGACGAACTCGATATCGTCGATCGCGGCGAGCGGCGTGTCGGCCAGCATGTTGCCGAGCACGGTGCCCTTGACCGGCACCAGCGCATTGACCGGCACGCTCTCCGGGTGCCGCGGCAAGGTGGCGAGGGCATGGACGAAGCCGACGCGATCGCCGCGCGTCTCGCCCATCCCGACGATCCCGCCGCAGCACACGTTGATGCCAGCCTCGCGGACGTTCTCGAGCGTGTCGAGCCGGTCCTCGAAGGTGCGCGTGGTGATGACCTCGGCATATTTCTCGGGCGACGTGTCGATATTGTGGTTGTAGTAATCGAGGCCCGCCTCGGCGAGCTGCCGTGCCTGATGCGGCTCGAGCATGCCGAGCGTCATGCAGGTCTCCATCCCCATCTGGCGCACGCCCTGCACCATCTCGATGATCGCGGGCATGTCGCGGTCCTTGGGGTTGCGCCACGCCGCGCCCATGCAGAAGCGCTGGCTGCCCGCGTCACGCGCCTGCGCGGCGGATTGCAGGACGGCGCGCACGTCCATCAGCTTGCTCGCCTTGAGCTCGGTGTCGGCCGAGGTCGACTGGTTGCAATAGCCGCAATCCTCCGGGCAGCCGCCGGTCTTGATCGACAAGAGCGTGCACAGCTGCACCTCGCCCGCCGCGTGATGCGCGCGGTGCACGGTCTGCGCGCGGAACATCAGCTCGTCGAACGGCAGATCGAACAGGGCGGCGATCTCGGCGCGGGTCCAGTCGGTGCGCACTTGCTCTCCTCCCGCGTGCGGGAGGGGCTGGGGGAGGGCCTGTCCAGAAGAGGCGTCCTGTCGCGACAGGCCCTCCCCTAGCCCCTCCCGCACGCGGGAGGGGGATTCGATCACATCAGTCATTCTACAACTTCCTCAACCGGGGGCATATTGTGCCCCAGCAATCGCAACACGTCGCCCGCCGCCTCGACCAGATTGGTCCCGGGCCCGAAAATTCCCTGCACGCCGGCATCGCGCAACACTTGGTAATCCTGCGCGGGGATCACCCCGCCCGCGATCACCTTGATGTCGCCGCGCCCGGCCTCGCGCAGATGGCCGATCAGTTCGGGGATCAATGTCTTGTGCCCCGCCGCTAGCGACGACGCGCCGACCACATCGACATCGCGCGCGATCGCCAGCTCGGCCGCTTCGGCCGGCGTCTGGAACAAGGGCCCCGGCACGACATCGAACCCGAGATCGCCGAACGCCGACGACACGAGGTTCGCGCCGCGGTCATGCCCGTCCTGGCCCATCTTGGCGACGAGCATCCGCGGTTTGCGGCCGTTGCGCGTCTCGAGCGAGACGACGCCTTCCTTGAGCCCCTGCCACGCCGCATCGAATTCGTGCGCGCCGCCATAGATGCCCGACACCGGCGTCGGCACGGTATCGTAGCGCCCGAACACATCCTCCATCGCCGAGGAGATCTCGCCCAATGTCGCGCGCTGGCGGGCACATTCGACCGCGAGGCCAAGCACGTTCGCCGTCGCCCGCGCGCCCTCGCGCAGCGCGTCGAGCGCCGCGGTGCACTTCGCCTCGTCGCGCCCGGCCTTAGACCGCGCGATCCGCGCGATCTGCGATTCGCGCACCGCGACATTGTCGACGTCGAGAATGTCGATCGGATCCTGCTCGGCGAGCTTGTATTTGTTGACGCCGACGATGACGTCTTCGCCCTTGTCGACGCGCGCCGCACGGCCCGCCGAAGCTTCCTCGATCATCGCCTTGGGCCAGCCCGCCGCGACCGCCTGCGCCATCCCGCCCTCGGCCTCGACGCGCTGGATGATCTCCCACGCCTTGTCGACCAGCTCCTCGGTCAGGCTCTCGATGTAGTACGAGCCACCCAACGGATCGACGACCTTGGTCATCCCCGTCTCCTCCTGCAACACGATCTGCGTGTTGCGCGCGATCCGTGCGGAGAAGTCGGTCGGGAGCGCGATCGCCTCGTCGAGCGCATTGGTGTGGAGCGACTGCGTCCCCCCCAACATCGCCGCCATCGCCTCGACCGTGGTGCGGATCACGTTGTTATACGGGTCCTGCTCGGTCAGCGAGACGCCGCTGGTCTGGCAATGCGTGCGCAGCATCTTGGAGCGTTCGTCCTTGGCGCCGAGATCGGTCATCACCCGGTGCCACAGTTTCCGCGCCGCGCGCAGCTTGGCGATCTCCATGAAGAAGTTCATGCCGATCGCGAAGAAGAAGCTCAGCCTTCCTGCGAACGCATCGAGATCGAGCCCGGAGGCCATCGCCGCCTTGGCGTACTCGCGCCCGTCGGCGATCGTGAACGCCAGCTCCTGCAGCTGCGTCGCCCCCGCTTCCTGCATGTGGTAGCCGGAGATCGAAATGCTGTTGAACTTCGGCATGTGCGCCGACGTGTAGCCGATGATGTCCGAGATGATCCGCATGCTCGGGGCGGGCGGGTAGATATACGTGTTGCGGACCATGAACTCCTTGAGGATGTCGTTCTGGATGGTCCCGTCGAGCAGATGCTGCGGCACCCCCTGCTCCTCGCCCGCGACGATGAAGAAGGCGAGGATCGGGATCACCGCGCCGTTCATCGTCATGCTGACCGACATCTTGTCGAGCGGAATCCCGTCGAACAGGATCTTCATGTCGTCGATCGTGTCGATCGCGACCCCCGCCTTGCCGACATCGCCGGTCACGCGCGGATGGTCGCTGTCATAGCCGCGATGCGTCGCGAGATCGAACGCGACCGACAGGCCCTTCTGCCCGGCGGCAAGGTTGCGGCGGTAGAAGGCGTTCGACGCCTCGGCAGTCGAGAAGCCCGCATATTGCCGGATCGTCCACGGCCGCCCGGCATACATCGACGCGCGCACGCCGCGCGTGAACGGCGCGAAACCGGGGAGGCCGGGGTCGATATCGGCCACGTCCTCGGCGGTGTAGAGCGGCTTGACGTCGATCCCCTCTGGCGTGTGCCAGGTAAGGTCGCGGCCCTTCACTTCCTTCGCCGCAGCCGCCTGCCACTGGTCGAGTGTTGGTTTGTCGGTCATGCGAGCCCGGCCTCAAATATTTCCCCGGCGAACGCCGGGGTACAGTCGGGAAACGTAGCTTGGCTGATGCTGCGCGCCGTTACTCCGGCCTCCGCGACTGGGCCCCGGCGTTCGCCGGGGAGGTAGTCTAAGGGGATCATCACGCGCCCTTGAACGCCGGTTTGCGCTTCTGCAGGAACGCGATTCCGCCTTCCATCGAATCCGCCGAACCGCGCGCCGCGCGCTGGTTCTCGGCCTCGCGCAGCATCGCCGCCGGGTAATCGCTGTCCAGCGCATGGGCCAAGCCGTGCTTCATCAGCCCGAGCGCCACAGTCGGCCCCGCCGCGAGCCGCTCGGCCAGCGCGAAGGCGTCGGCATCGAGCGCGTCGTCCGCCACCACCTTGTGGATCATGCCCCAGTCGAGCGCCTTGGCCGCGGGCACCTTTTCGCCCAGCATCATCATCTCGGTCGCGCGCGCGCGCCCGATCAGCCGCGGCAGCATCCAGCTCGCGCCGCCATCCGGCACCAGCCCGATATTGACGAATGCCTGCAGAAAATAGGCCGTCTCGGACGCGACACAGAAGTCCGCCGCGAGCGCCAGGCTGCAGCCGATCCCCGCCGCCGGCCCGCGCACCGCGCTCACCACCGGCACTGCGAGATCGGCAAAGGCCGCCATTGTCGCATTATAGTGCTTGGTCAGCGCCACGAACGTCGCATTGCCCGGATCGTCCGATCCCAGCGCGCCACCGGCCACGTCCGCCCCCGAACAGAACGCCCGGCCCGCGCCCGTCACCAGCACCGCGCGCGCACCATCGAGATTGCCGATCACATCGCGCAGTTCGTCGAACAGCTGCGGCGGCGCGGCGTTCAGCCGCTCGGGCCGGTTGAGCGTCAGCACCAGCACGTCGCCGCGCCGCTCGCTCAGGATCATCTCATAGGCCATGCGCGTGATCCTCCTTGGGGGTTTCCATCAGTTCGACCAGCAGCCCGCCGAAATCCTTCGGGTGCACGAACACGATCGGCGTGCCGTGCGCGCCGATCCGCGGCGCGCCGAGCACCGTCGCGCCCTTGGCCGTCAGCTCTGCCACCGCGACGTTGATATCGGGCACTTCGAAGCACAGGTGATGCTGCCCGCCGGCCGGGTTCTTCTTCAGGAACCCGGCGATCGGCGAGCTTTCGTCATAGGGCTCGATCAGCTCGATCTGCGTGTTGGGCGCATCGATGAAGCACACTTTCACGCCCTGCGCCGGCAGGTCGAACGGCACGCCGATCGCGGTCGCGCCGAGCAGCGTGCGATAGGTCTCGATCGCGTGCGCGATCGACGGTGTCGCCACGCCGACATGGTTGAGCCGCCCGAGCATCATTTCGCCGGCGCCGGCTGCGCGAACACGGGGACCTGCCCGAGCACATAGCCGCAGGCCTGCAGCACCTGCCGGATCGGCGCGTCGGTCGGCGGCCCGTCGAACACCGCCTCGAAACGGAAGTTGCTCGCGCTGGTCGTCTCGACCTTGATCTGCTTGGCCTTGGCCAGTTGCAGCGTCAGCGAGGTGACCACCGCATCGTTGCTGGTATAGGCGGCATAGGAGCGCAACTGCCAGTCATAGCCGTTCGCCGCCCCGTTATCGAAGCGCAACGCCACCGGCTTGCTGGCGAAGCTGCCATCGTCGCCCGCCATCTGCAGCGGTTGCTTGGCGAAGAACTGCACCGAGACGAGCGCCTCGGTCGCGCGATCGCATTTCACCACCAGTCGCGACGATCCGTCCCGCGCGATCGTCGAGGTGCTGGTCGAAGCTACTCCGCCGACATTCGCCGTCCGGACGGTCCACGGTGCGGGCGGGTTAGCGGGTGTGGCCGGCGCGGCAGCCGCCTGGGCAATCAACATTAGCAACGCGCTCATCCCTCGATCCTCGGCTGGCGTCCACCGGCCATCGCTGCCCCCTCGATAATGCCCTCGAGACGGCTCACGCGGTCGCGCAACGCGCCATGCGCTTCGGCCAGCCCCGAAAGCCGGCCGTTGAGAATGCCCAGATCCTTGCCCAGGCCATCGAGCTGCTCCTTCAGCGTGAGAACCGTCTTGAGCGCGCCGAACATCTTTTCACCCACGCTCATCGCCGTTCGCCCGCCAGAACCGCATCTACCGTCGCGCAGGTCCGGGCGATATCGGCCCGCATCGCGCTGATCGTCGCCTTCATGTCAGCAACCGCCTCCTCGACCGCCGGCACGAGCAATGCCAGCGCTTCCTCTTCCTCGTCACGCGCCGCGATGGGCTGGGCAATATAGCGGCTCGTCGCTTCGCGCACGACATGGCCCACCGACATGCCGTTGCTGACGGCAAAGCCGTCAAGTGCGGCCTTCTGGTCCGGGGTCGTCAGGAAGGTGACACGTTCGGTCTGCATGGCAAATCTCCTTCACATCACCTTATAATGTTCAGGCGCCACACCCGCAACACTGAGGACGGCAGACCAGCGACAGGATCATCACAGCGGGATATTGTCGTGCTTCTTCCACGGATTCTCCAGCGCCTTGCCGCGCAGCTTGCGCAGGCCGAGCGCAATGCGCCGGCGCGTCGAATGCGGCTGGATCACTTCGTCGATAAAGCCCTTGGCGGCGGCGACGAACGGATTGGCGAAGCGCGCTTCATATTGCGCGGTCTGCTCGGCGATCTCGTCCGGCGTGCGCCCGCGGAAGATGATCTCGACCGCGCCCTTGGCACCCATCACCGCGATCTCCGCGGTCGGCCAGGCATAGTTGAGATCGCCGCGCAGATGCTTGGAGGCCATCACGTCATAGGCGCCGCCGTAAGCCTTGCGCGTGATCACGGTGATCTTGGGCACGGTCGCCTCGCCGTACGCGAACAGCAGTTTCGCGCCGTGCTTGATGATCCCGTTCAGTTCCTGGCTGGTGCCCGGCAGGAAGCCCGGCACGTCGACGAACGTCACGATCGGGATATCGAAGCAATCGCAGAAGCGCACGAACCGCGCCGCCTTCTTCGACGAATTGATGTCCAGGCAGCCGGCCAGCACCATCGGCTGGTTGGCGACGAAGCCGACGGTGCGCCCCTCGATCCGCCCGAACCCGACGATGATATTGCCGGCATGCGTCGGCTGCACCTCGAAGAAATCGCCCTCGTCGACGACCTTCCGGATCAGCTCGTGCATGTCATAGGGCTGGTTGGCGCTGGCCGGGATCAGCGTGTCGAGGCTGTCCTCGATCCGGTCCCACGGATCGGACGAGGGCCGCTCGGGCACGCCTTCGCGGTTGCTGGCCGGCAAGAAGTCCACGAAGTCGCGGGCCGCGAGCAGCGCCTCGATATCATTCTCGAAGGCCACGTCAGCGACCCCCGACTTCGTGGTATGCGTCACCGCTCCACCCAGTTCCTCCTGCGTGACGATCTCGTTTGTAACGGTCTTCACTACATCTGGGCCGGTGACGAACATGTATGACGAATCCTTCACCATGAAGATGAAGTCCGTCATCGCGGGGGAATAGACTGCGCCACCGGCGCAGGGCCCCATGATCAGGGAAATCTGCGGCACGACGCCGCTTGCCAGCACGTTGCGCTGGAACACCTCGGCATAGCCGCCGAGCGACGCCACGCCCTCCTGGATGCGCGCGCCGCCGGAATCGTTCAGCCCGATCACCGGCGCGCCGACCTTCATCGCCATGTCCATGATCTTGCAGATCTTCTGCGCATGCCGCTCGCTGAGCGAGCCGCCGAACACGGTGAAATCCTGGCTGAACACGAACACCAGGCGGCCGTTGATCGTGCCCGAGCCGGTGACCACGCCGTCGCCCGGCACGATCTGGTCCTGCATCCCGAAATCCACGCAATTATGCTCGACATACATGTCGAGCTCCTCGAACGAATTCTCGTCGAGCAGGACGTTCAGCCGTTCGCGCGCGGTCAGCTTGCCCTTGGCGTGCTGCGCCGCAATGCGCTTCTCGCCGCCGCCCATGCGCGCCGCTTCGCGCTTGCGTTCCAGTTCGGCAATGGTCGAGGACATGAACGGTCTCCGCAAGGTGCGCCGCCTCTCTTCCCGCTGCCCGCGGCTTTTGCAAATGTGAACTTGCGAAGTTGCGAAGGCCTGGCTTGCGAAGTAGGACGCGGCCATGCCCCGCTCCCCCCGCCTCTTCGCCGGCGACCAATTGCGCGCGCTGCGCCAGGCCGCCGGGCTCAACCAGGCGGCGATGGCGGCGCGGCTCGGCGTGTCGGTCAGCTACCTCTCGCAGCTCGAAGGCGGCGTGCGGCCGCTGACCCAGATGGTCGCCGCATCGGTGCGCCGCCAATATCCGGGCGCGCTCGCCGATCTCGAGGACGCCGCCCCCGCCCTCCGGCTAACCGCGCTCAGCCAGGCGCTGGCCGATCCGCTGCTGCCCCCCGCCCCCTCGGCCGACATCATCGCCCGGCTGGCGGAGGAGCGCCCCGACATCGCCGACCGCTTCATCGCGCTGCACGGCGCGATGCGCGCGGCGGAGGAGCGGCTGCAGATGGTCGAGGAACAGGCATCGGGCGGCGGCGGCGGGCGCAAGCCGTGGGAAGCGGTACGCGACTGGTTTCACGATGCGGGCAATTATGTCGACGTGCTCGATCGCGCCGCGGAAGCGCTGGCGACGACCGGCGAACAGGACACGCTGGCAAGCGCGCTGGCCCGGCTCGGCGTGACGATAAGCCCGGCCGACGACGTCTCCGGCCGGCTGGCGCGGTTCGACGGCACCACGCTCACGCTTGACGCCGCCATGCCCGCCGAAAGCCGCCGCTTCCAGATCGCGCACCGCCTGGCCGCGATCGCCTTCGCCGGCGAGATCGAGGCGATCGTCGCCACCGCCGAGCTGGACGGCGACGCCGCGCGCAACCTGCTGCGCATCGGCCTGGCCAATTACGCCGCCGGCGCGCTGATCATGCCCTACACTGCGTTCCGCGCCGCCGCGCGCGAGACGCGGCACGATATCGATCGCCTGTGCCGCCGCTTCGGCGTCAGCTTCGAACAGGCCTGCCACCGCCTGTCCACGCTGCAGCGCCCCGGCGCGGCGGGCATCCCCTTCTATTTCTGCCGCGTCGACATGGCCGGCAACATCACCAAGCGGCACAGCGCGACCCGCTTCCAGTTCGCGCGCTTCGGCGGGGCGTGTCCGTTGTGGATCGTGCACGAGGCGGTGGCGATCCCTGATCGCATCGCCGTACAACTCGCCGAAACGCCGGACGGCGTGCGCTACGTGTCGATGGCCAAGGGCCTGGTCAAACCCTCGGGCAGCTTCACCCGCACCCCGCGCCGCTATGCGGTGACCCTGGGCTGCGAAGCCGAGCATGCCGCCGACTTCGTCTATGCCGACGCGCTCGATCGCACGGCGCAGGCCACACCGATCGGCATCTCCTGCCGCCTGTGCCCCCGCGACAATTGCGATCAGCGCGCGTTCCCGCCGGCGGACCGCGGGATTGCGGTCAACCCGGATGTGCGCGGGACGGTGCCTTATCGGGTGATCTAACAGGAGGCCCGGTGATGTTCGAACGTCTGAAAATGGGGGGAAGCAGACATTGCCCCGGACCTGCAAACAGGGCAGCTTTGCGGAATGAAGCATCCAGAAGCTCGGTTCGTCGTCGAGGTTACCGCCGATGATGAGATTGTCTGCCGAGCGCCTAAGCAGACGGAGCAGCGCATTAAGATGGCTGACCTTGGGGCAGTGTATGTCGAGACAAACGACAGCGGCCCTTGGGGCGCAGACGTGTGGTGGCTGCTGAACGACAACACTGGGCAGACACAGGTGGCGTTCCCACAGTTGGCGACCGGGGACGAGGCAGCGCTCGAACGGTTGCGGCGACTACCCGGCTTTGAAGTGCGCGGAATGAACTCTAGCGAGAACGCCCGGTTCATGTGCTGGCCGAAACCCTGCGCCTTGCATCATGACGGTCAATAAACTCGCCTTATTCGAGGCCGCAAAATCGCTTTGGCCCGCGACGATTGATCTGACGAAGGACCCTGACGGGCCGCATGATATTTATTGGGCGTTGGAGCGAATTGTCCCTGTGGACGATGATTGGCAGCAGATTGCCATGTGGTCGTTCCACCATGCGCTTGATGAGATGGAGAAGCGAGCCGCGGCGACCGGAGTGTCGGTAATCGCGCCTTGCGATATCCAGTTCGCTGAATTTGACAAGTGTATGCGGTCGAACCTCGCAGGCGACGAGTGCTGGGCGATCGAGCGGGCTTTTTGGGAGAGTGACAACGAGCAGGAACAGTGACGGCCCGATGTCCGCAAGTGGGCGTAAGCGGACCGTCCCCTTTGTGCCACCGCTAGCGGTGCCGACGTCCGGTTATGGTGGAAGCGGCCGTTGCGCCTTGATCGTCGCCCCGGGCTTGACCCGGGGTCCCGCTTCTCATCGTCTACCGCGCTGGGGCATCGTGGCGGGTGGATCGATATCATGGCCGATCGCTATCGTGGCGCCTGTATGGCGGCGTTACCGCCGACCTGCCGGCGCGATGGCCCGCATCGCTTGGTTTGGGCCGACCATACACCGTCCATCACCGACGCCATCGCGCACGAGAGGCAGCTCCAACGCTAGCGGCGTGCGTGGAAGGTCGCTCTGATCGAACGCGGCAATCCCGCGTGGCGGGACTTGTTCGACACGCTGGCTTGGGCCGGGAAGCGGGACCCCGGGTCAAGCCCGGGGTGACGGAAGGTCGGGTAGCACGCATGTCCGCAAGTGGGCGGAAGCGGAATAGCGCTGTCCTACAGCAGCGGCGGTGAGGGCAGCGGCGACGCCGCATTGCCCTGACCTTTGCCAAACCTTCCGCGAGTCCTCGCCTACTGAACTGAGGACAATCTCTCTACGCCGGGCTTGCCACCGCGCCCCTGCACCCGCCAAAAGGCGCGCGCGGAGGAGAGCCAAGATGTCAGAGCAGGAAATCTACCCGGTCCCGACTCAATGGGCGGAACACGCCCGCTTCGACGCGGCCGGCTATGACATGCTCTACGGCCGCAGCCTCGCCGATCCCGGCAGCTTCTGGCTCGAACAGGCGCGCCGGCTCGACTGGATCAAGCGCCCCGAAATCGCCGGCGACTGGTCGTTCGACGAGGTCGATTTCCACATCAACTGGTTCGCCGACGGCAAGCTCAACGTCGCCGCCAACTGTCTCGACCGCCATCTCGCCAAGCGTGGCGATCAGGTCGCGCTGATCTGGGAGCCCGACGAACCCAGTGAGGAACCGCGCCGCTTCACCTATCGCGAACTCCATGCCGAGGTCTGCCGCTTCGCCAATGTGCTGAAAGCGCAGGGCGCGAAGAAGGGCGACCGCGTCACGATCTACATGCCGATGATCCCTGAGGCGGCGTTCGCGATCCTCGCCTGTGCGCGCATCGGTGCTATCCATTCGGTGGTGTTCGGCGGCTTCTCGCCCGAGGCGCTGGCCGGGCGCATCACCGATTGCGATTCCACGATCCTGGTCACCGCCGACGAGGGCCGCCGCGGCGGCAAGCGCATCCCGCTCAAGGCCAATGCCGATGCCGCTGCGGCGCGCGCGCCGGCGCTCGAGACGATGATCGTCGTGCAGGCGACCGGCGGCGCGGTGACGATGCAGGACGGGCGCGATATCTGGTATCACGATGCGGTCGCCGAGGTTCCCGCCGCCTGCCCGGCCGAGCCGATGGGCGCGGAAGATCCGTTGTTCATCCTCTATACCTCGGGCTCGACCGGCAGCCCGAAGGGCGTGCTGCACACCAGCGGCGGCTATCTGCTATGGGTCAGCCTGACGCACGAGCTGGCGTTCGATTACCGCCCCGGCGACGTCTGGTGGTGCGCCGCCGATCTCGGCTGGGTCACCGGCCATTCCTATATCCTGTACGGCCCGCTCGCCAACGGCGCGACGACGCTGATGTACGAAGGTCTGCCGACCTGGCCCGATGCCAGCCGCATCTGGCAGGTCGTGGACCGCCACCAGGTCCAAACGCTGTACACCGCGCCGACGGCGCTGCGCGCGCTGATGAAGGATGGCGACAGCTTCGTCCACGCCACCGATCGCTCGTCGCTGAAGCTGCTCGGCACGGTCGGCGAGCCGATCAATCCCGAGGCATGGCGCTGGTATCACGACGTGGTCGGCGGCGGGCGCTGCCCGATCATCGACACCTGGTGGCAGACCGAGACGGGCGGCGCGCTGATCGCGCCGCTGCCGGGCGCCACCGATCTCAAACCCGGCAGCGCGACCACGCCGATGCCCGGCGTGGATCCGCAACTGGTCGATGCCGAGGGGCAGGTGCTGACCGGCGCGACCTCGGGCAATCTCGTCATCGCGCGCAGCTGGCCGGGCCAGATGCGCACGGTGTGGGGCGATCATGCGCGCTTCTTCCAGACCTATTTCAGCACCTACAAGGGCAAGTATTTCACCGGCGACGGGGCGCGGCGCGACGCGGACGGCTATTGGTGGATCACCGGCCGGGTCGACGACGTGATCAACGTGTCCGGGCATCGCATGGGCACGGCGGAGGTCGAATCCGCACTCGTGCTCCATCCCAAGGTGGCGGAAGCGGCGGTGGTCGGCATGCCGCACGACATCAAGGGCCAGGGCATTTACGCCTATGTCACGCTCAATTCGGGCGAGGCGGCGAGCGACGATCTGCGCGCCGATCTGATCAAATGGGTCCGCACCGAGATCGGCCCGATCGCCGCGCCCGACAAGCTGCAATTCGCCCCCGGCCTGCCCAAGACGCGCTCGGGCAAGATCATGCGCCGCATCCTGCGCAAGATCGCCGAGGGCGACGTCTCCAGCCTGGGCGATACCAGCACGCTGGCCGATCCGGCGGTGGTCGACGATCTGGTCGCCAACCGCGTGACCTGATATTCGGCGCGCAATCCTGCTATAGCGCCAGTCGACCGCAACCGGGGAGGGTCCGTCATGTCGAACATGTATGCAGGATTGCGCCGCGCCTTCGGCACCGATCAAGACGGCGCGAAGCGGTGCGCCGATCGCCTGCTGAAGATCCGCGCGCGGCTACAGCCGCTGCGCGATCGCAAGTCCGATTCGTCTTTGCTGCTCGCCACCTGGAACATCCGCGACTTCGATTCGAACAAGTTCGGCTTCGGCCCGCGCCGCACCGAGAGCTTCTATTACATCGCCGAGATGATCGCTGCGTTCGATCTCGTCGCGGTGCAGGAAGTGAACGAGGATATGGATGCGCTGGAACGCGTGATGGCCATCCTCGGCCGCGAATGGACCTATATCGCCACCGACATCACCGAAGGATCGGGCGGCAATGGCGAGCGCATGGTGTTCGTCTACAATACCGAGAAGGTGTTCTTCCGTAAGGTCGCCGGCGAGATAGTGCTGCCGCAGGGGCAGCTGATCGTCGCCGAAAAGAACGTTAAGGCGCCGGCCAGTATGGCGCCCGACACTGCCGTGCCGGTGACCAAGCAGGAACAGCATCTGCAATTCGCGCGCAGCCCGTTCCTCGTCGCGTTTCAATCCGGCTGGTTCCAGTTCAGCCTGTGCACCGCGCACCTCTATTACGGCGCCGCGTCGGGCCCGGCGCTCGATCAGCGCATCGCCGAGATCGAGGCGCTGGTGACGTTCTTCGCCGAACGCCAGGACCAGGCGAGCAAACGCGCCACGGCGCAGAACCGCCCGGTCGAGAATTACATCATCCTCGGCGATTTCAATGTCGTCAGCCCCGAACACAAGACGATGCAGGCGCTGAAATCGAACGGCTTCGTCGTGCCGCCGGAGATAGACGGCAAGAAGGTGCGCAAGCTCGGGCAGCATTTCTACGATCAGATCGCGGTGCGCGTGAAGGATGCGCGCTTCAAGGTGCTGGGTGGCGGCATGGTCGACATTTTCGAAGACGTGTTCACCGATGCCGATCTGCCGCTCTATGCCGATGCACTGCCCAAGAAGGATCCCGAGAAGGGCGCCAAGTCGAAGGCCAAGACGCCCGAGGCGCTCTACAGGAAATGGCGCACCTGGCAGATGTCCGATCATCATCCGTTGTGGATCGAGATCGCCACCGATTTCAGCGACCAGTATCTCGGCGCGATCGCCAGCGGCGCGGCGGACGTGGTAAAACCGCCCCGGTAGCGATGCCGGCGCGCTTTTGGCGATTGCCCGTGCCCTGCCCCACCGCTACATCACGGCAATACACTTGAGAGGTAGCCCATGCGTATTTCCACCGCCGTCCGACTATCCACCGCGATCCTCGCGCTCGCCGCCGCCGCGCCGGTCCTGTCGCAGGACAAGGCCGGCCCCGCCTACGGCACGTTCGGCATCGATCTGACCGCGCAAAAGGCCGACGTAAAGCCGGGCGACGATTTCTGGACGTTCGCCAATGGCGGCTGGGATGCGCGCACGCAGATCGCCGCGGACCGCACCTCGGCGGGCAACAGCGTGCTGCTGGTCGATCAGGCGGAACTGCAGGTGAAGCAGATCCTCGCCGATGCCGCGGCCAACCCCGCCGCGACCGGTGCCGGCTCCAAACAGCTCGGCGATCTCTATGCCGGCTTCCTCGACGAACAGGGCATCGAGCAGCGCGGCGCGGCGCCGCTCAAGCCCTATTTCGCCACGATCGACGCGGCGAACGACAAGGGCAAATTGCAGAAATTGTTCGCCACGGTGGGCTATGCCAGCCCGGTCGAGGTCGGCCAGCTGCCCGATCCGTCGGATCCGGCCAAGTACACCGTCGCCGTCAGCCAGGGCAGCCTGGGCATGGGCGGGCGCGATTATTACCTGCTCCCGGGCGCAAAATACGACGCCTATCGCACTGCGTACCGCGCCTATGTCACCCAGGTGCTGACGCTGGCCGGAATGGCCGATGCCGCGGCCAAGGCCGACCGGATCATCGCGCTCGAAACCGCCATGGCCAAGGTGCAATGGTCGCCCGAGCAGCAGCGCAACCTGATGGCCATGCTGGTGCCGATGGACGCCGCCAAGCGCCAGGCGCTGGCGCCGCAGTTCGACTGGCCGTTGCTGCTCCAGACCGCGGGCTATGGCGACTATCCGATCGTCATCATGACCACCTCGACCGCGCTGACCGAGCTCGGCAAGATCTACGCCACCACGCCGGTCTCGACCTGGCAGGACTGGATGAAGTTCCGCTTCGCGGTCGCCGCCGCGCCGGTGCTGCCCAAGGCGTTCGACGACGCGACCTTCGCCTTTTACGGCAAGACGCTGAACGACCAGCCGGCGCAGCGCGCACGCTGGAAGCGCGGCATCGCTTTGGTCAACGGCACGATGGGCGAAGCGGTCGGCGAGATCTACGTCAAGCGCCACTATCCGCCGGAGAGCGACGCTAAGATGGCCGAGCTGATCGCCAATCTGCGCGCCGCCTACAAGCAGCGCATCGAGGCGAACAGCTGGATGGACGACAAGACCAAGGCGCAGGCTTTGGCCAAGCTCGCCGCATTCGATCCGCGCATCGGCCATCCGGTCAAATATATCGACTATTCGAGCCTCAAGATCGTCCGCGACGATCCCGTCGGCAATGCGATGCGCGCCGGCGAATTCCAGCACCAGCTGGATCTGTCGCGGCTCAAGAAGCCGGTCGATCGCACGCTGTGGGACATGACGCCGCAGACGGTGAATGCCTATTACAATCCGCTCGCCAACCAGATCACCTTCCCCGCCGCGATCCTGCAGCCGCCTTATTTCGATCCCAAGGCGGATGCGGCGGTCAATTACGGCGCGATCGGCGCGATCATCGGCCACGAAATGGGCCATGGCTTCGACGATCAGGGCAGCCAGTTCGGCGCCACCGGCAAGTTCGAGAATTGGTGGACGCCTGAAGCGCGCAAGACGTTCAGCGAGCGCACCGCGGCTTTGGCCAAGCAGTATGACGCCTACGAGCCGATCCCCGGCACCAAGATCAACGGCAAGCTGACGCTGGGCGAGAATATCGGCGATCTCGGCGGGGTCGAGACGGCCTATGCCGCGTACCAGCAATATCAGGCGGTGCACGGTAAGGCGCCGGTGATCGGCGGGCTGACCGGCGACCAGCGCTTCTTCCTGGCCTATGCGCAGGCGTGGCAGGCCAAGCTGCGCGAAGGCGCGGCGCGCGCCCGGCTGCTTACCGATCCGCATTCGCCGCCCTTCTTCCGCGTCAACGGCATCGTGCGCAATGTCGACGCCTGGTACACCGCGTTCAACGTCAAGCCGGGCGATAAGCTGTATCTGGCGCCGAGCGAGCGCGTACATATCTGGTAGCGCCTTTACCCAACACCACCCCGGCGAACGCCGGGGCCCAGTAGTGGAGCATGCATGGGCGGATGCCGCGCGCGGTTACCTCCGCCATCGCGACTGGGCCCTGGCGTACGCCGGGGTGGTGTTACTTCAGGCGCTCGTCAGCCAGCCCGTTCACCGCAACACGGCGCTGGCATCAACCAGATGCACGTCGTGCATCTGGTTGAGATACGCCTCGTAATAGCCCTTGTGCGAGGCACCGACGATGGTGAGCATGCGCGTCCCCGGATAGCGCCCGAGCACGTCGCGCATGTTCGCCACCATGCGCAAATTGCGCGTCTCCCAATAGCCGACATAATTCCGCCCGAAGCCCCGCCCCGACGGCTCGGCCAGCGCGGCGCCGAAATCCGAGCGATAGACAAGCGCCGGCGCGTCTGCGGCGTTCATCGCGCGGTATAGCGCCAGCACCCCGCCGGGCTGGAAGAAGCCCTTGCCCAGCCGCTCGTCCGCCACCCGCCGAGCCTGCGACGAGGGATTGTCCCAGGCGCCGCGGATCGCATTCTCGGCAGCCTTGCGCACCGCCGGATCGGGGCTCTCGGGCGTATCGGCGGAATGATCGTCGACGCTCCACAGCCGCTCCAGCCCGAGCCGCGCGGCGAGCGGGGCGGCGATCAGGTACGTCTCGTTGCGCTGCGTCATCGTCTTGTCCAGCTTGGCGCGCAGCTCGTCGGTCAGGCCATCGCCGGCGCGGCGCTCGGCCGGGGCCAGCCGCAACCATTGCACCAGCGCCGAGCCGCGCTCGCCCGCGGCCAGGAACACCGCTGCGAGATGCCGCCGCGCGCCCGGCGACGGCGCTGCGGGCCAGGCGGCGAGCAGCCGTTCGGCCTCGGCATTGGCGGCGGGCACGTCGAGCCCTACGGCGCGCCCGGCCGCGGTCGGATCGCCGCAATACGTGTCCACCGACTCGGCATAGCGCGACGGATAACGGCGCAGGCTGTCGCATTGCAGCCCGGACAGATCCTCGGTGGCGATCGCGCCCGGCCGCCACGCCGCGAGCCGGTCGAGCAGCGGCGCCAAGTGCGCCAGCGACGGCGTTTCCGGCAGATTGGACAGATGCGTGGTGCCGAGCACCAGCACCTCGTTGCGCACGCCCGCCGGCGGCCCCTTCAATGTCTCCGGGCGGAACGACGGGCGATAGTCGCGCGGTGGCGCATTGGCGGTGAGGAACAGGCCGATCGCGGTGGCGAGCGACAGGCGGAGCGCGGCGCGGCTTGGATAAGTCATGAAGGCGAGACTATCGCTAGTGTGTTGGCATTGCAATACACTGGCGATAGTCGCGTGAGGCGCCGATCAGGCTGCGCGAAGGCCCAGCCATCGGCCTGCCGGCGAGCGCCGCAATACGAACCGCTCGGCCAGCAGCACGATCACGAGGCTGATACTGAAGAACGGCATCAGCACCCCAAGCGCCACGACCGCGCCGATCAGCACCACGCTGAAACGCGGGCGCGACAGCGGGATCGGCGCGCCCAACAGCCCGACCGGTCGTCGCCGCCACCACAGCACGCTGCCCGACACTGCCAGCAGCACCAGCAGCGCAGCGGTGAGCGTGCTCAGCAGCTGGTTGGCGAGCCCGAACAGCGCGCCCTCATGCGCCGCGATGCCATAGCCGACCGCGCGATCGATCCAGTGCCGCTGGTCGAAATCGCGCCGCGTCAGCACCGCGCCGGTCGAACCGTCGACGGTCAGTTGCGTGCGCCGCGGTCGGTCTGCCGCGTCCGAGGTCGCCGTCCAGCCGCGCGCTGCTTCGGCGGGCGGCGCGATCAGCACCGGCGGGGCGATCCCGAGCGGCGCGACCGTCGCGATCACCCGGTCGAGGTCGCCCGGCCGCGCCGCCACATGCGCCATCGCCATCCCGCCATGCTCGGCATGATCGCCGAGCATGGCGCGCGCCGCCGCCGGCGGCCGGCCGGTGGGCCAGTCGACCGGCCCGTCGGCGGTGCCGGTGATCTGGCGCACTTCCTTGAAATAGCCGCCCCAGGCCTTGGCCCAGGGCAGCCCGGTGAGGATCAGCCCGAGCGCCAGCAGCGACACCCAGATGCCCGACACGGCATGCAGATCGCGCCAGAACAGCCGCCGCCCGCCGCGCAGCCGCGGATAGACCACGCCCGCCAGCCCGCGGCGCCCGCGCGGCCACCACAGATACAGGCCGGTGAGGATCATCACCACCGCCCAGCAGGCGGCGAGCTCGACCAGATAGGAGCCGGGATCGCCGATCAGCAGGTCGCCGTGCAGGTGGAAGATCACCCGCATCAGCTGCGCTTCCACCGGCACCGTCTTCAGCACCGTAGCGCCGGCAGGATCGACATAGACCAGCGTCTCGCTACCCCCCGTGCCGACGATCACCCGCGCTGCCCGGCCCGGCGCCTCCGGCAGCTGATATTTGTGCAGCCGGGCGCCGGGCACCGCGGCGAGCGCCGCGGCGACCTGCGCATCGGCGCTGACCGCGGGTGCTGCCGCCAGCGTGTCATACGGGCGATCGAGCCACACCTCGATCTGCGGTTTCCAGGTATACAGCGCGCCCGTGGTGGCGAGCCACAGGACGAACGGCACGCACAGCATCGCGGCGTAGAAATGCCAGCGCCACACCGCATTGTACCAGCGCGTGCCGGGGGCCTTGACGCTCATAGCTTGACCCCCGCTTCGACCAGGAAGGTGCGCTGCGGATAGGGATGGAACACCCAGGCGCGATCGTTAGTGAGATTGCTGACCCCCGCCGACAGCCGCAGGTTCTGCGCCACGTCCACATTGGCCTTCACGTCCAGCGCGAACAGTTCGGAGGTATAGCCATAGGCGTCGCCGCGCTGCAGCCCGTCGAGATCGGTATTTGGCCGGCTGGCATAGCGCACCCCGACCACGCCCTGCAGCGCGGGCAGCAGCCGCCAGCGCAGATTGCCGTTCAACCGCCAGCGCGGAATGCGCGGGAATTGCACGCCTTCCGAGGCGCGGTCGCCGGCATTGCGTACCGTGACGGCATCGAGCCACGCGGCATTGGCATCCACGTCCAGCCCGTCGAGCGGCCAGTCCTTCGCCTCGGCGATCAGCTCCGCGCCATATTGCCGCGTGACATTGATATTCTTGAACGACGAACTCGACACGCCGGCCGCATTGAAGCCGGTATAACTGAAGATCGCGTCGCGGATGCGCTGGTAGAACAGGCTGCCGGTCATCGTCACCGGACCCAGACGCTTGCGCAGCACCAGATTGGCATCGCGGCTCTTCTCCGCCTTGAGATTGGGATCGAAGCTGTTGACGTTGAACGTGCCATCGCCGTTGAGCGAGCCCTGGAACAGCTCACCCACGGTGGGGAAGCGTGTCGCCAGCGCCAGGCTCAGCTCGGCCGCCCAGCCATCGCCGAGCGTGCGCTTCACCGCCAGCTTGGGGCTGAGCGCGCTGTCGCTGCGCGCCGCATAACGTTGCGTCACCAGTTGACCGGCGGCGGCGCCGGTGGTGGCGCGCGCGGTCAACCCACCGTCGAAGCCGCGCCACCAATCGGCGCGCAGCCCGATCGTCAGCAGCGTGGACGCGCCGAGGCCGATCGCATCCTCGGCGAACACGCCGATCGTGCGCGTGCGGCCGAAGGTGCGCGTGCGCAGGGTGCGGCCGGTGGCGGCGCGCCAGTTGAGCGTGTCGAACACGCTCTGATCGGTTTCGTAGAGACTGGTGTTGGTGCCGATCGCCAGTTCGTGCGCGCCGACCATCCGGGTGGCGAGCAGATCGCCGGTATACCAGCCGGTCGGCCCCTGTTCGGTCAACTGCCCCGCGCCGTGGGCAATGCCCGCGGCATGGCCGTTGGACTGGCGCGAGCGCTGCCGATCGAAGCGCAATGTCGACAGGTTGAGCCGCGTATCGAAGCCGAGCAGCGGCGCTTCCAGCTTGAGCCCGGCGAGCCATTCGTCCTTCTGCGCGATGCCCAGCCGATAACTGGTCGCCGCATTGAGCAGATAAGTATGCCCGCCGAAACTCGCCCGGCCGCTGGCGTCGCCGTAGAACGGATTGCCCGCCGCATCGCGCAGATAGGTTTGCGGCTCGAGCGTCTCCTCGCGGTTCCACCAATAGGTGAACAGCGCCTCGGCATGGACATCGCCCGAATCGAAGCGCAGCTGCCCGCGCGCCTGATCCTGCCGCGTGGCCACCGACGCATAATCGCCGATCACCACCGCCGTCTTGCCGCCGATCGGGATCAGCGCCGGATCGGCATAGCCGCCGGTCACCGCCGGGCCGGCCGACGGGTTGCCATACAAACCGGCGCTATAGCCGAGCTGATAGAATTGCTGCGGCTGGCTGTCGTTGCGCAGCCGCCGCAGCGAGGCGCGGAAGCCGAACGGGCTGTTATCAGGCTTGAGCGCGAAGCCGGCCTCTGCGGCATAGCCCTGAAAATCCTGCCGCGTGCCATATTGGCGGTATGGCTGGACGAACGCCTGCACCGTGCCGAACGCCTCGGTCCTGTCGGGCGGGCGCGTGGATATGTTGACGATCCCGCCCATCGAATTGCCCGGATAGCGCGCCGAATAGGGGCCATAGACGATATCGAACTGGCGCACCTCGGTGGGGCTGACGATGCCCCAGGCGGGCGGGAAGGCGAACGAATTGCCGAGGAAGTTCGACACCACGAAGCCGTCGACCATCACCAGCGAGCGCGCGCTCTGCGTGCTGTGCGTGCCGCGGAAGCCGGGCACGGCATTGTTGTCGCCGATATAGCGCGTACGCACGAAGAAATCGGGCGCGTATTTGATCAGGTCTTCGGTGTTGACCGCGTTGACGCCGGCGAACTGTTCCTCGCCCAGGCTGACGGCCAGGCCGCGTGGGGCGATCTCGATCGGGGCGTCGCGCTGCCCCACGACGAGGATGTCGTCGCCCTCGGCGGATTGCGCAAACGCGGGCGCCGCCGCGACGAGCGCGGACAGGCCAACGGCGCGCCGAAGCGCGCTGGTATATTTTGACATAGAGGATCCTTGGCTGAAGCGTGGCGCACGGCGGCGCCGGGACGGTTCAGACGAGGACGGGCGGCCCGGTGGCGGGCGGTGGCGGCGCAGCCAGTCCGCGGCCGATCGCCGGGGTCAGCCGGGCGACCGGCGCGGCGGCGGGCGCGATCGACGGTACGGAGAACAGATCGAGCAACGGCGCGGCCAGCGCGACCGATACGCCCGCGCCGGCGCAGGGGTGATCGCCGGCCGGATCGGGATGCCGCTCGGTATCGTGATCACCCTGATGCGCAGCACTCGCACCCATGCCGGGCATGTCCATGGCGGCGGGCATCTCCGCACCGGGCAAGGTCATCATGCCCATGCCCGAGCAGGGCGCCAGCACGATGCCGTCGGCGCTCGCCATCGGCATCCAGCCCGCCGGCACCGCGGCGCGCGCGAGCAGCACGCACAGCAGCGCCGTCACCAGCAGCGAGTGCTGCAGTCTTGGCCAGAGATTGGCGGGGAGAAGGCGCCAGCGCATGAGCTGCGCTGTGGCGGAGCCGGGCAATCAGAGCAAGGGCCGCCGCACCACGTGCAGCGGCCCGATAATCTTTGTCGGCCGGTGAATCAGCCCGCTTGCGACAGGAAGCCGGTCAGCTCGGTCTTGGTCAGGGACTTGCTCTTGTCCCTGTCGGCGCTGGCAAACGCCTGCCCGATCCACGTCTTGGTGGCGGCGCTTTCCGCCTTGGTCGCGGGGTCGCTCGCCGTCTTCAGCGCGACCATCCAGGCACCGAATTCGGCGCTGCTGAGCTTGCCGTTGCCGTCCTTGTCATAGCTCGGGAATTCAGTGTTCACGACCGCGGCGACCTGCGCCTCCTTGGTCGCCGGCGCGGCGGCCGCGGCGGTCTCGACCGGCGACTGAGCCGCGCTCGCCGGATCGGCGACCGGCGCGGCCTGCGCAATCGCCGGCTGGCTCGGCGGCAGTTCCGTCCTGGTCATCGCGTTCGGCGCGGCCGGTGCCGCCGGTTGTGCGGGCGCACCCGACGTCGTCGACGCGGGCGCCGCAGGCATCGTCTGGCTCTGCGCCAGTACCGGGGCCGAGATCATCATCGCACCGGCAAGAAGAAGATATTTCGTCATCATTTCTCTCCGTATATCGAATATGGCGGAGCTTCGGCGGTGCTCGGGCACCAGCCGGACAAGCCCATCAGACCAACCGTTTCGCACACGAATAGTTCACCCCGCCGGGATTTGGCGGCTCGGCCCGTCCCTGCTAACGCCCGCCCCATCCCGACTCTGCTCATCCCGCGCGGCGAACCGCGTACAGCTACGAAGGCAAGCTTATGGTCCCCCGCTATTCCCGCCCCGACATGACCGCGATCTGGACGCCGGAAAACCGCTTCCGCATCTGGTTCGAGATCGAGGCGCACGCCACCGATGCGCTCGCCGATCTCGGCGTCGTGCCAAAGGAGGCCGCTGCGGCGCTCTGGGCGTGGTGGAACACAAATCCCACGATCGACGTCGCCGCGATCGACGCGATCGAGGCGGTGACCAAGCATGACGTAATCGCCTTTCTCACCTGGGTGGCGGACAATGTCGGCGATCAGGCGCGCTTCATGCACCAGGGCATGACCAGCTCGGACGTGCTCGATACCGCGCTCGCGGTGCAGCTGGCGCAGGCCAGCGACCTGCTGATCGCCGATATCGATGCGCTGCTCGTAGTGCTCGAGCGCCGCGCGCGCGAACACAAGATGACCCCGACGATCGGGCGCAGCCACGGCATCCATGCCGAGCCGGTCACCTTCGGTCTGAAGATGGCGCAGGCGCATGCCGAATTCGCCCGCAACCGCGCCCGTCTCGTCGCCGCGCGTGCGGACGTTGCGACCTGCGCGATCTCGGGCGCGGTCGGCACGTTCGCCAATATCGATCCAATGGTCGAGGCGCATGTCGCCGAGAAACTGGGGCTCGGCGTCGAACCGGTCTCGACCCAGGTCATCCCGCGCGATCGCCACGCGATGTTCTTCGCCACCCTGGGCGTGATCGCCAGCTCGATCGAGCGGCTCGCCACCGAAGTGCGCCACCTGCAGCGTACCGAAGTGCTCGAGGCGGAGGAATATTTCTCGCCCGGGCAGAAGGGCTCGTCGGCCATGCCGCACAAGCGCAATCCGGTGCTGACCGAAAATCTCACCGGCCTCGCCCGCATGGTGCGCGGCTATGTCACCCCGGCACTGGAGAACGTCGCCTTGTGGCACGAGCGCGACATCAGCCATTCCTCGGTCGAGCGCTATATCGGCCCCGACGCCACGATCACGCTCGATTTCGCGCTGCAGCGGCTGACCGGCGTGATGGACAAGCTCGTCGTGTACCCTGCGCGGATGGAGAAGAATCTCAACAAGATGGGCGGCCTGGTCCATTCGCAGCGCGTGCTGCTCGCGCTCACCCAGGCCGGCGTCAGCCGCGAGGATTCGTATCGCCTGGTCCAGCGCAACGCGATGCAGGTGTGGGAATCGGACGGCGAACTCTCGCTGTTGGAACTGCTCAAGGCCGATCCGGAAGTCACCGCCGCGCTGTCGCCGGCGGAGATCGAGTCCAAGTTCGATCTCGGCTACCATCTCAAGCACGTCGACACGATCTTCGCGCGCGTGTTCGGCAGCTAAAGATCCTCCCCGGCACGGGGGGTGGCGCGCGCAGCGCGACGGAGGGGGCGGGCCGGCAACGCAACGACCGCGGTGTCGGCCCGCCATCCCGCCCGCTCGGCTGGAAGCAACCAATCGGTCCCCGCCCCGCCCCGCTGAACACACGATTGCAGAATCTGCATCTGCGACGACTTGTTACAAAATTGCGACAGCACGCAACAATCTATAGATAGGCCGGTGCCGGCATTTCCCGGCACGGAGACCTCACCATGCGTAGTTTTGAAGCCGTCGTCAGCGTTGTGCTGGCGCTTGCGGCCCAGACGCTGGTGGTCGGGGCGATTTTCGCCGCCTGATCCATCGGCCAAGCCCGCCCCCTGCGAATGGGGGCGGACAAGGCCGGCGGGATCACGAAATTCTCTTCTGTTGAACGCGCTCGTGCGCCGTCATCGCACCAGCCGCCACCCCGGCGAACGCCGGGGGTAGCGGTGACAGTAACGCGAACGCAGCCGCCCCGTTACCCCAGTGCGCTCTTCACCTTGTGGAAGAAGCCCGTGGTCTGCGGGTTGCAGTCGCCATTCTCGGTCGCGCGGAACTGTTCGAGCAGTTCCTTCTGCCTGGCCGACAATTTGGTCGGTGTCTCGACCTCGATCCGCACCACCAGATCGCCGCGCCCGCGGCCCTGCAGCACCGGCATGCCGGCACCGCGCTGGCGCAGCTCGCGGCCGCTCTGCGTCCCGGCCGGGATCTTGATCGTGTGCAGTTCGCCATCGGCGCCGGGAATGCTGATCTCGCCGCCGAGCGACGCGGTGGTGAAGCTGATCGGCGCGCGCGCGAACAGCGTCGTGCCCTCGCGCTCGAAGATCGAATGCCGCGCGACGTGCAGGAAGATGTACAGATCCCCCGGCGGTGCCCCGCGCGCACCGGCCTCGCCCTCGCCGGTCAGGCGCACGCGCGTGCCCTCGTCCACGCCGGGCGGAATGTTCACCGTCAGCGTCTTGGTCTTTTCGACACGCCCCTCGCCGCGGCAGGTGCGGCACGGATCGGCGATCACCTCGCCCTGGCCGTGGCAGGTCGGGCAGGTACGCTCGACCACGAAGAAGCCCTGCTGCGCGCGCACCTTGCCGTGCCCGGCGCAGGTCGCGCAGGATTTGACGCTGGTGCCCGGCGTCGCGCCGCTGCCGTCGCACGTGTCGCACACCGCCGACACGTCGACCGTCACGTCGGTCGATTTGCCGCGGAACGCGTCCTCCAGCGTGATCTCCATGTCGTAGCGCAGATCCGCGCCACGCCGTGGGCCGCGCTGGGCGCCGCGCTGCCCGCCCATGAATTCGCCGAAGATATTCTCGAAAATGTCGCTGAAGCCGCCAAAATCCTGCGCGCCGCCACCGCCGCCGCCATTGCGGAACGCCTCGTGCCCGAACCGGTCATAGGCCGCGCGCTTCTGCGGATCCTTGAGGCATTCATAGGCCTCGCTGATCGCCTTGAACTTGCCTTCGCTGTCCTTGCAGCCGGCATTCTTGTCGGGATGGAATTTCATCGCCAGCTTGCGATACGACGATTTGATCGTCGCATCATCGGCGGTCCGCTCGACTTCGAGCAGTTCGTAAAAATCGACTTCGGTGGTCATTCTTGGCCCCCGCCCGCCCCGTCACTCCAGCGGATCGCGGAGTGACGGGGGGCACGCATGTGCTGACTTACGCTTTGTTGCTGTCGTCGACTTCCGAGAATTCGGCGTCGACCACGTCTTCCTTCGGCGCTTCCGCATCGTCCGCGGCAGGGGACGCCTGCTCCTGCGCCTGCTTCTCGTAGATCGCCTGGCCGAGCTTCATCGCCACCTGGCCGAGCGCTTCCGACTTGGTCTTCATGTCCTCCGGATCGCCACCCTCGACCGCGGTCTTGGTCGCGGCGATCGCGGTCTCGATCTCGCCCTTCAGGCCGGCATCGATCTTGTCGCCATGCTCGGCGAGCTGGCGCTCGGTCGAATGGACCAGGCTCTCGGCATTATTCTTGGCCTCGGCCGCGGCACGACGCTTCTTGTCGTCCTCGGCGAACTGCTCGGCGTCGCGGACCATCTGGTCGATGTCCTTCTCGCTGAGGCCGCCCGATGCCTGGATGCGGATCTGCTGCTCCTTGCCAGTGCCCTTGTCCTTGGCCGAGACGTTGACCAGGCCGTTGGCGTCGATGTCGAACGTGACCTCGATCTGCGGCACGCCGCGCGGCGCCGGCGGAATGCCGACCAGGTCGAACTGGCCGAGCATCTTGTTGTCCGCGGCCATTTCGCGCTCGCCCTGGAACACGCGGATGGTGACCGCGCCCTGGTTGTCGTCCGCAGTCGAATAGGTCTGCGACTTCTTGGTCGGGATCGTCGTGTTGCGATCGATCATGCGGGTGAACACGCCACCCAGCGTCTCGATGCCGAGCGACAGCGGGGTCACGTCGAGCAGCAGCACGTCCTTGACGTCGCCCTGCAGCACGCCGGCCTGGATCGCCGCGCCCATCGCCACGACCTCATCCGGGTTGACGCCCGAATGCGGCTCCTTGCCGAAGAAGTCCTTCACCACCTGGCGCACCTTGGGCATGCGCGTCATGCCGCCGACCAGCACGACCTCGTTGATCGCATCGGCCTTCAGCCCGGCATCCTTGAGCGCCTTGCGGCACGGCTCGAGCGTGCGCTGGATCAGGTCCTCGACCATCCGCTCCAGATCGGCGCGCGTGATCGTCTTGACGAGATGCTTCGGCCCGTTCTGGTCGGCGGTGATGAACGGCAGGTTCACCTCCGTCGTCGCGGCCGAGCTGAGCTCGATCTTGGCCTTTTCGGCGCCTTCCTTGAGGCGCTGCAGCGCGAGCTTGTCCTTGGTCAGGTCGATGCCTTCGGCCTTCTTGAAGTCGTCGGCCAGGAAACGCAGGATCTTGTCGTCGAAATCCTCGCCGCCCAGGAACGTGTCGCCGTTGGTCGCCTTCACTTCGAACACGCCGTCGCCGATCTCGAGGATCGAGATGTCGAACGTGCCGCCGCCCAAGTCATAGACCGCGATCGTCTTGTTGGTGTCCTTGTCGAGGCCGTAGGCCAGCGCCGCCGCGGTCGGCTCATTGATGATGCGCAGCACTTCGAGGCCGGCGATCTGCCCGGCATCCTTGGTCGCCTGGCGCTGCGCGTCGTTGAAATAGGCCGGCACGGTGATCACCGCCTGCGTCACGGTCTCGCCGAGATACGCCTCGGCGGTTTCCTTCATCTTCTGCAGCGTGAACGCGCTGATCTGCGACGGGCTGTAATCCTTGCCGCCGGCCTCGACCCAGGCATCGCCATTCTGGCCCTTGACGATCTTGTACGGGACCAGCTCCGTGTCCTTCTTGGTCACGGGATCGTCGAACCGGCGGCCGATCAGGCGCTTCACCGCAAAGATCGTGTTTTCCGGATTGGTCACCGCCTGGCGCTTGGCCGGCTGGCCGACCAGCCGCTCGCCGTCCTTGGCGAAGGCAACGATCGACGGCGTCGTGCGCGCGCCTTCCACATTCTCGATCACCTTGGGCTTGCCGCCCTCCATCACCGAAACGCAGGAATTGGTCGTGCCGAGATCGATACCGATTACTTTAGCCATGGTCCTGTCAGGTCCCCGTCTTTGATAAAAAAGCCCATTGGCCGCGGAACCAATTTTCATCGGCACCGCGGCACTCACTGAAGGCGATATAGGGGGGCTTTCGCTTGCCGCAAGATTTGCCCGTGCCTAGAGTCGCTTGTTCCATCCCGAAGCGGGAGAATCCCACCTTGCGTCTTGTTATGTCCGTGCTTCTTCCCATGCTCGCGCTGCCCGGCCTGATGTTGGGCGCGTGCAGCCCCCCGCCCGCGCTCGATGCCGATCACGGCTATGTCCGGCTGGCCGCGGTGAAGGGCAATCCGGCCGCGGCCTATTTCACGCTGCATGGCGGGCAATCCGACGCGACGTTGATCAGCGTCGGCAGCACCGTCGCGATCCGTGCGGAAATGCACGAAAGCATGAAGAGCGGGTCGATGGCGAGCATGAAGCCGATCGGTTCGGTCGCCGTGCCGGCCGGCGCGACGATCGAATTCGCCCCCGGCGGCCGCCACGTCATGCTGTTCGACATGAATCCGGGGATCAAGCGCGGCTCGATCGTGCCGCTGGTGTTCCAGTTCGGCAACGGCGTGCGCTTCGAACGCAAGGCCATCGCCATCGCCGCCGGCGACGCGCCGCCGAAGGAATGAGGGGCGTTTCCCTCACTCCCGTCAGCCTGACGACTGCGTGAGAGTAGCCTCGCAACACCATGACCACCCGCTCGCTCACCCCAGCCGAAACCAGCCTCGCGCGTTCCGTGTTCGGCGGCGCGATCGATTATGCCCCGGTGCGCATTGTCCAGAAGAAATGGGCCTTCTTCCAGCCGCGCGACACCGTCATGGCGCCGCGCGGGAACATCCACTTCCACCCGCAGGGCACGCTCTATCGCGACGATTTCGCTTCGGCGCCGCTTACCGACCAGGGCCTGTTCATCCACGAAATGACGCATATCTGGCAGCACCAGCGCGGCATCGTGCTGCCGCTCAAGCGCCATCCCTTCTGCCGCTACGATTATGCCATCCGCCCCGGCCTCCCGCTCAACCGCTACGGCATCGAGCAGCAGGCCGAGATTGTCCGCCATGCCTTCCTGCTGCGCTGCGGCTGCCCCGTCAGCGGCGCGCCATCGCTCGAGCGGTACGAGAGCATCCTGCCGTTCGGCACGCGCGCGTAGCGCGTCCTCTGCCGCCCAGCAGCCATGTCGCGCGCCACCGTTCCCATTGCCCGGCAAAGCGCCTAGGACGGTATCAGAAGATACCAAATTCGCGGGAACCAGCTGATGCCTCTCCACGATCTCCACCAATACGGCCTGTCCGCCGAGCGCGGGTACCTGTCGCAGCATGAAATCGACGCGATCGCGCTGCCCGAGATGTTCGACGAGATCGAGGATGCCGCAGCGATGCTGCCAGCGCTGATCTCCACCGGCCGGCTGCGCCACTGGTTGCATGCGCTGCCGATCCCCGACGTTCCGGCCTTTCTCGAAACTGCCAGCGAGGAGCAGATCAACGTCGCGATGGTGCGCTATTCCTTCCTCGTCCAGGCCTATGTGTGGGGCGAGTCGGCGGCGCCCGCCGCATTGCCCGCCAACCTTGCCATTCCCTATGTCGCCCTGTGCGACGCGATGGGGCTGGAGCCGGTGATGAACTATGCCGCCTATGTGCTCGACAATTGGTTCCTGATCGACAAGTCCGGCCCGATCGCGCTCGGCAATATCGCGATGGACCAGCATTTCGCCGGCGGGCAGGACGAATCGTGGTTCGTCCTCGTCCATGTCGCGATCGAGGCCGAGGCCGGGCGCGCGCTGGCGCTCGGTGTCGATCTGGTCCGCGCCGCCGATGCCGGTGACGCCGCCGCCGTCGAGACGATGCTGATCGAGATGAACCAGGTGTGGGACCGCATCAACGCGATCTTCGATCGCATGATCGAGCGGTGCGACCCGTACGTCTATTTCAACCGCGTGCGCCCGTACATCAACGGCTGGAAGAACAATCCCGCGCTGCCCGACGGCCTGATCTACGAGGGCGTCGCAAAGTTCGGCGGCAAGCCGCGCGCGCTGCGCGGCCAGACCGGCTCGCAAAGCTCGATCGTGCCGGCGATGGATGCGCTCTACCAGGTCGAGCATACCAATGACGAACTGCGTGAATTTCTCGCTGAGCTGCACCACTATCGCCCGCTCAAGCACCGCGCCTTCATCGAGGACATGCAGGCCGCCAGCCACCTGCGCGAGTTCGCCCGCGGTCAGCATTCGTCATTGAAGGATGCGTTCAACGCCTGTGTCGAGCAGGTCGCCCGCTTCCGCACGCGCCACCTCGAATATGCCGCCAGCTATATCAACAAGCAGGCGAGCACCGAGGCCGGCAACGATCCCGATGTCGGCACCGGCGGCACGCCGTTCATGAAATATCTCAAGAAGCACCGCGACGAGAACAGGGCGCAGACGATCTGAACCGTCGCCCCGGCCTGCGCCGGGGCGTCGAGGATCACAGCGCAGCCAGGTCGATCTCGGCGAAGCGGTCGACCACCTTATACGCCGCCGGCATCGGATATTTCAGCCCGGTCGCGCAGTTGAACAGCACGCTGCTTTCCTCCTCGTCGATCCAGCCGAGCCGCAGCGCCTCGCGATACGCCGCCAGCGTCGCCCCGCCTTCGGGGCAGAGCAGCAGCCCGTCCTGCTTGGCCGCATCGTCGACCGCCTTCAGGATCGCGGGATCGCCCACCGCCATCGCCTTGCCGCCGCTCGCGCGCACCGCGCGCAGGATCAGGAAATCGCCCACCGCCTTCGGCACGCGGATCCCCGCCGCGACGGTCGCGGCATCCTCCCAGCGCTCGGCATGGTCGAGCCCCGCCTCATAGGCGCGCACGATCGGCGCGCAGCCGGCGGCCTGCACCGCGAACATCCGCGGACGCTCCGCCCCGATCCAGCCGAGCGCCTCCAGCTCGTCGAACGCCTTCCACATGCCGATCAGGCCGGTGCCGCCGCCGGTCGGGTAGAAGATGTTCTGCGGCAGGCGCCAGTTGAACTGCGCCGCCAGTTCCAGCCCCATCGTCTTCTTGCCCTCGATCCGATACGGCTCTTTCAGCGTCGAGAAATCGAACCACAGCCCCTGCGCCGCGCCCTTGGCGACGATCGCCCCGCAATCGTCGATCAGCCCGTTGACGCGGTACACCCGCGCGCCCTGCAGCGCGATCTCGCGCACGTTGATCTCGGGCGTGTCGTCCGGGCAGAACACGATCGTCTCGATCCCGCAGCGCGTGGCATAAGCGGCAAGCGCCGCGCCGGCATTGCCGTTGGTCGGCATCGCGATCCTAGTCACGCCCAGCGCCTTGGCCATCGCCACCGCCATGACCAGCCCGCGCGCCTTGAAGCTGCCGGTCGGCAAGCGCCCCTCGTCCTTGACCAGCACATTGGGCCCGCCGGACTTGGTCAACGGGATCAGCGGCGTCTCGATCTCGCCCAGGCTGACGATGTCGGCGGTCCGCCGCACCGGCAGCAATTCGCGCCAGCGCCACAGATCGGTCTCGCGCGCCTCGAGCATCGCCTTGGGCAGGAACGCCCTGATCGACGCCAGATCGTAGCGCACCAGCAACGGCCGCCCGGCGCGCGACAGGCCGTGCAGTTGGTCGGCCTCGTAGCGCTCGCCGGTCAGCGAACATTCGAGATGCGTGACGAAGCTCGGCCGATCGACCGTGATGTTGGCGTTGAGCACGGACGTATTTACCAACGCGCGCCCGTTTCCCCTAGCGCCTTCAATAGCGCGCGCTTGCTTTCGGTGCGGCGATTGCCCGCATTGCGCGGCACATCGATGTCGCCGACCGCTGCCTTGCGCCGCGCCATGTCAGCCGCGAAATCCTCAAACGCGATCGGTTTCGATGTCTTCGATGCGATAGCCACCAGCGGTTTCCTCGATAACGCGATCTGCCAGATACGCCCGATCCACGTCGCTGTGAAGAACGAGCATGGCTCGCGCCTGTTTCCGCATTTCGGGTGCCGTGCCCGATGCGAATTGGCCCATGCGGTCGGCGATCATGTCCTCGACGGAAATGATCCGAACCATGCCGTCCGCGCCAAAATCCAGCGTAACCACGCGATCGCGATCCGCCAGCCCGTCAAGCAATACCGTCGACACGACCTCGAACGATAATTGTAACTCGGCGTGAATCCAGCCGCGGGTGGACATGCCCGGCCCGGACGGTTTGACGAAACCCAGCTCGCGCAGGGCCGCTTCGAACCGTTCCTGGCGCGCGGTAACAACGTCCAGATCGCCTGTGGCAACGGCGCTCGCGGTGAATATTTCAACCGCAGCGCCGCCGACCAGGATCGGCGCCTCGAACCCTTGGGCAACCATGATCGCGCTGGCCCGCGCAAAGGTACGGAGAGCGGCTTCGAACTCAGGCCGATATGTCGCCGTCATCGCCGCTCCCCGATAGAATCAATCCGCCTTCTTGGCCACGCCAACCAGCGCCGGGCGCAACAGCCGGTCCTTGATCATGTACCCCGCCTGCATTTCCTGCACGACCGTGCCCGGCTTCTCGTCGCTCGGCAGTTCGAACATCGCCTGGTGGCGGTTGGGGTCGAGCGCCTCGCCCATCACCGTCATCTTGGTGATGCCGTGGCGCTGGAACACCGATTCGAGCTCGCGGCCGGTCGCTTCCAGCCCGGCGACCAGGCCCTTCATCTTCTCGTCGCCGCGCAGCTCGGCCGGAATCGCTTCCAGCCCGCGGGCGAGATTGTCGGCCACCGACAGCAGGTCGCGCGCAAACGCGGTCGCGGCATAGGCACGCGCATCAGCCGCTTCCTTCTCGGCCCGGCGGCGCACGTTCTGCTGCTCGGCATGCGCATAGAGCAGTGCCGATTTCGCCTCGGCGAGCTGCGTCTCGAGCGCGCCGACCCGGTCGTGCTCGGCCAGTTCGGGGGCCGCTTCGGCAGTCTCTTCGCGCAGGTCGATGGCGTCGGCGGTCTTGTCGGTATCGTCGGTCATGTCGTTCCTGAAATCCCAAAATTGGTCAGCCGCGGCCCATCAGTCTGGCGAGCGTCGCGGCAGTGAAATCCACCATGGGCACGACGCGCGCATAGTTCAACCGCGTCGGGCCGATCACCCCCACCACGCCGACCACGCGGCCGTCCCTTCCGCGAAACGGTTTGGCGATCACCGACGAGCCGGACAGCGAGAACAATTTGTTCTCGGCGCCGATGAAGATGCGTGTCGAATCCCCCGCGCTGGCGCTGTCGAGCAGCGTCGCGATCTCCTGCTTGCCCTCGAGATCGTCGAGCAGGTCGGTGATCCGCTCGAGCTGTGCGGCATCCGCCGCGTCGATCAGCCGCCCCTGCCCGCGCACGATCAGCACCGGGCGGCGATCGCCGTCCTCGCTCCACACCGCCAGCCCGCGCTCGATCAGCACGCGCGACACCGCGTCGAGCAAGGCGCGCTCCTCGCCGATCTCGCGCTCGATCTTGGCGCGTGCCTCGCCCAGCGTCAGGCCGGACAGCATCGCCGTCATGTAATTGCCCGCCTGCACCAGGGCCGAGGGATCGACCCCGCCGGGCAGGTCGATCACGCGATTCTCCACCGCGCCCTCTTCGCTGACCAGCACGGCCAGTGCCTTGTCGTGCGACAGCGGCACGAAGCTCATCTGCCGCAATACCAGTTCGCGCTTCGGCACCATCACCAGCCCGGCGCAGGCGGACAGGCCGGAAAGCGCGGCGGTGGTCGCGGCCAGCGCGGCTTCCACCGGCCCCGGCTGGCTCACCCGCGATTCGATCGCCGACCGCTCCTCGGCGCTCGGCTCCAGCGCCTGCATCATTCCGTCGACGAACAGCCTGAGGCCGGATTCGGTCGGCAGCCGCCCGGCGCTGGTATGCGGCGAGGCGATCAGCCCCAGTTCCTCCAGATCCTGCATCACGTTGCGGATCGAGGCCGGCGACAGGTTGAGCCCCGATCTGAGCGCAATGGTCCGCGATCCCGTCGCCGCGCCGGTATCGAGATAGCTTTCCACCACCACGCGAAACACGTCGCGGGCGCGGTCGTTGAGGTCGCTGATCGGCGGCGCGGTCATGCCGCTCATATGGTGCGCCACCGCCCGCTGCTCAACGCTCTTTCACCGTTTGCCGATCAGATCGGCGATCGGCAGGGCGTCGGGCGCGGACCGTAGGGCATCGGCCATCGCGCGGTGCTTCTCGCGATCGCAGCCGTAATTGTACGTCAGGTGCGCGCGGCCGCCGGCATCCGTCCAGGTCACGTCGGCGCCGGGCAGATCGGTGGCATAGCTCGCGCACTTCTCCTGCCCGTCCAGCACCAGCTCCCCCGCCGGGCGATACGGCTGCAGCCGCCGGAAGAATTCGGCGGTCTGCGCGGGCGTGGCGGTGAAGCGCCGCTCGCCCGTCACCGCGCTATGCTCGGCACCGGTGAACACGCCCTGCCCGTTGCGATCGATCTGCACCGTATAGACCGGGCAGAAACCGTGGCACGGCAGCGTGCGATAGGTCAGCTGCCCGCCCGCCGCGACGGATCCGGCGGGCGAAGACGGCGTCGTCGCGCACCCCGCCAGCAGCAGTGCCGCCGCGGCGGTCGTCATTCCCGGAAGGCGCATTGTCATTTTCCTTGTTGTCTTGGACACTGGCGTGTTCGTCGGCACCCGTCTAGGTGCCTGCGCGACCAGAATTGCCTGACCGAACCTTGAGGAGAGTTGAATGCGACCATCCGGCCGCGCCCCCGATCAGATGCGCAGCATCACGATCGAACCGCGCTTCACCAAACATGCCGAGGGCTCGGTCCTGATCGGTTTCGGCGATACCAAGGTGCTGGTCACCGCCTCGGTCGAGGAAAAGGTCCCGCCGTTCATGCGCGGGCGCGGCGAAGGCTGGGTCACGGCGGAATATGGCATGCTGCCGCGCGCCACCAACACGCGCAACAATCGCGAGGCGGCCAAGGGCAAGCAATCCGGCCGCACGCAGGAAATCCAGCGCCTGATCGGCCGATCCTTGCGCGCCGTGACCGACATGAAGCTGCTCGGCGAGCGCCAGATCGTGCTCGATTGCGATGTGATCCAGGCCGATGGCGGCACGCGCACCGCCTCGATCTCCGGCGCCTGGGTGGCGCTGCGCCTCGCCATCGACGGCCTGCTGGAAAGCGGCAAGCTCAGCGCCGATCCGCTGACGCAGAAGGTCGCCGCGATCAGCTGCGGCATCTATCAGGGCACGCCGGTGCTCGATCTCGATTATGACGAAGATTCCACCGCCGACGCCGATGCCAATTTCGTATTGCTCGAAAACGGCAATATCGCCGAGGCACAGGCCACCGCCGAAGGCGCGACCTATGATGAGGAAGCTTTGCTGCGTCTGCTGCGTTTGGCCCGTATCGGCTGCGCGGACATCTTCGCGGCACAGGCAAAGGCAGTGGCAAAATGAGTGGTGAAGGTGACCAGCCCCAGGCAATCCGCAAGCTGAAGCCCGGCACGCTGGTCATCGCCAGCCATAACGAGGGCAAGGTGCGCGAAATCCGCGCCTTGCTCGGCCCGTACGGGATCGAGCCGATCTCCGCCGCCGAGCTCGATCTGCCCGAGCCCGAGGAAACCGGCACGACGTTCGTCGCCAATGCCGAGCTGAAGGCGCTGTACGCCGCCGATTTGTCGGGCTTCCCTGCCTTGGCCGACGATAGCGGCCTGTGCGTCGATGCGCTGAACGGCGATCCCGGCATCTTTTCGGCGCGCTGGGGCGGACCGGAGAAGAATTTCGTGCTGGCGATGGAGTCGGTCGAATCCAATCTCGCCGAACAGGGCCCGGACGTCAGCCGCGCCGCGCATTTCGTCTGTGCGTTGGCGCTGGCCTGGCCCGACGGGCATGTCGAATGGTTCGAAGGCCGGGTCGATGGCACGCTGGTCTGGCCACCGCGCGGCGAGAATGGCTTCGGCTACGACGCGATGTTCGTGCGCGATGGCGACACGCAGACGTTTGGCGAGATCGACCCGGATGCCAAGCACGCGATCAGCCACCGCGCCGATGCGTTCCAGCAATTGGTCGCGGCGGTCCTGTAAACTAACGGGCGCGCCGGCGCCCAGGGCTTGAAATGTTGGATTTCACCTGAAATCGTCGGCGGGTTCTTTGATATCGTTATCCTGATTCCTCCCGCGCAGGCGCGCGCACGCGCACGAGAGCGTGCGACTTTCGCGACTTTCGCATCGCCGGTCGCGCGGCCGGGCGCCGACTACAGCGCGCCCGCCAGCGCGAGCACCACGCCGATGCCGACCAGCAGCAGCCCCACGGCTTCGCTCGCGCGCATCCGCTCGCCGAGATAGAAATGGCCGACCGCCATGGTGAAGGCGATCTCGACCTGCCCGACAATCCGCACCAAGGCGACCGGCGCCGAGGCGAAGGCGGTGAACCAGCAGGCCGAGCCGAGCGACGACATCAGCCCGACCTGCCCGGCGACGCGCCAGTTGGCGAAGACGAGCGGCACCTGATCGCGCTCGCGCCACCACACATAGCCGCCCTGCAGCACGGTCTGCAGCGCGACGACGACGGCGAGCGTCAGCAGCCCGGCGCGGACATGATCGTCGCCCGTGCCCAGTTCCATCGTCGCGCGGCGCACGCCGATCGTGGTCAGCGCGAAGAACAGGCCCGAGGCGATGCCGTAGATCGCCGCGCGTTGCCCGAGCGAGCGCAGCAATGCGCCCGGCCCCATCCGTTTGCCGCCGGTCGACAGAATCATCACCCCGGCCACGCCGCTGGCAATGCCCAGCCACACCAAAGGCGCGAGCCGATCGCCGAGCAACAGCACGGAGAGCAAGGCGCTCTGCATCGCCTCGGTCTTGGAATAGGCCGTGCCGACGACGAAGTTGCGCTCCTCGAACGCCATCAGCAGCAGATTGGTGGCGATGATCTGCGCCACCCCGCCGGCGGTGGCAAAGACGAAGAACCACAGCGTCAGATGGGGCAGCGGCTGCGGCGCGACGACGAACTGGTAGGTGCCGGCCAGCGCCAGCGCGAACGGCAGGCCGTAGAGATAGCGCACCAGCCCCGCGGCATTGACCGTCAGCGCCTTGCCCACCCGCCGCTGCACCGCCGTCCGCCACGCCTGCAGCGCCCCGGCGAACAAAGTCGCCGGGAGCCAGATCGGAAGGGCGATCATGCCTTCTCGAGCAGGCGCTCCCGCGCGATCTTCTCCTTCCACACCAGCGGCGCCAATTGGTGCACATTGGCACCGGTCGAATCGACCGCGACGGTCACGGGGAAATCCTCGACCTCGAATTCGTAGATCGCCTCCATCCCGAGATCCGCGAAGCCGACGACCTTCGATCCCTTGATCGCCCGCGCGACGAGATAGGCCGCCCCGCCGACCGCCATCAGATAGGCGCTTTTCCCTTGCGCGATCGCCCTGGTCGCATCGGGCCCGCGCTCGGCCTTGCCGACCATCGCGAGCAGGCCCTGATCGAGCATCATCCGCGTGAACTTGTCCATCCGCGTCGCCGTCGTCGGGCCGGCCGGCCCCACCACTTCCTCGCCGACCGGATCGACCGGCCCGACATAGTAGATAACGCGGCCCCTGAACTCGACCGGCAGCGGCTCGCCGGCATCGAGCATGTCCTTGATCCGCTTGTGCGCGGCGTCACGCCCGGTGAGCATCTTGCCGTTGAGCAACAGCCGGTCGCCCTGCTTCCAGCCTTGCACGACGTCGGGCGTCAACGTGTCGAGATCGACGCGAATCGCCGCGCTGTCGGGCTGCCAGTCGACCTTGGGCCATTCGTCGAGCTTGGGCGCCTCGAGGAAGCTCGGCCCCGATCCGTCGAGCACGAAATGCGCGTGGCGCGTCGCGGCGCAATTGGGGATCATCGCGACGGGCTTGCCCGCGGCATGGCACGGCGCGTCGAGGATCTTCACGTCGAGGATCGTCGACAGCCCGCCCAGCCCCTGCGCACCGATGCCGAGCGCATTGACCTTGTCGAAGATCTCGATCCGCAGCGCCTCGATGTCATTCTTCGGCCCGCGCGCCTTCAAGGGCCCCATGTCGATCGGCTCCATCAGCGCCTGCTTCGCGAGCAGCACGCAATGTTCGGCCGTCCCGCCGATGCCGATGCCGAGCATCCCCGGCGGGCACCAGCCGGCGCCCATCTGCGGCAGCATCTCGAGCACCCAGTCGACGATCGAATCGCTCGGGTTCATCATCTTGAACTTCGACTTGTTCTCCGACCCGCCGCCCTTGGCCGCGACATCGACCGAGACCTTGTTACCGGGCACCATTTCGACGTGCAACACGCACGGCGTATTGTCCTTGGTGTTGCGGCGCGTGAAGGCGGGATCGGCCAAGACCGACGCGCGCAGCTTGTTCTCGGGGTTGAGATAGGCAAGCCGCACACCCTGGTCGACGATCTCCTGCAGCGAGCGGCTGGTGTCGTCGAAGCGGCACTCCATGCCCCATTTGACGAACACGTTGACGATGCCGGTATCCTGGCAGATCGGGCGATGCCCTTCCGCGCACATCCGCGAATTGGTCAGGATCTGCGCGATCGCGTCCTTCGCGGCGGGCCCCTGCTCGGCGTCATAGGCGTCGCCCAGCGCGCGGATGTAATCCATCGGGTGGTAGAAGGAGATGAATTGCAGCGCGTCGGCGACGCTCTCGATCAGATCGGCTTCGCGGATGATAATGGTCATGGAGGAACGGTCTCACGGGCAAGGGATCGGTCCCCCATAACCGCCTTTTCGCGCTTTCCAAAAGAGCCGAAAAATGCGCCGTCCACCGGCCCATAACCATTTTGGCAATCTTCTCGCGCTATAAGAGGACATGGCCGTTTCCTTCCACCCGTTCCGCGCGCTGTCGACCACCGCGGGCGCTTTCCGCGACGATCTCATGTTCGGCACCGGAGATCGCGACGGGCAGCGCCAGATCCTGCGCAAGCAGATCGCGCAACTCAGCGCTGCCTGGCCGTTCGCGCTGGTCGCGCTGCTCACCGCGCCGGTGATCTTGTGGGGCGCGGCGGTGGCGCAGCGGCGGTTCGATCTGTACCCGGCGATCCAGATTCGCGGCGGAGCGCTGATCACCGCCGGGTTGATCATCCTGCTGCTGCTTCGCTCGCCACTGGCGCAGCGCGTGACGCCGCATGCGCAGGTCCGCACCGTCACGTTGCTCGGCGGCTGCATCGCCGCTGCACTGTTTTCGCTGCTCGGCATCGGCGGGCAATTGGTCGTCAGCGCGGCGGATATCGCCGGTTTTGTTTCTATCTTCGGCGCGATCATCGTCATCGCCGTGGTGCTGCATCCGGTGCGCGCGGCGACGATCGGGTTTGCCGGCGCGCTGGTCGTCGGCATCACCGTTCAGACCGGCCTCGGCCTTCCCGCGCTGATCGCGCTCACCTTTCTGCTATGCCTCGCGATCGCCACCTACAGCATGGCGCGGCTCGACCGCGCGGCAATCGACACGCGCGAGGCCGCCGACACGCAAGGCCGGGTGACCGCGCGGCTGGTCGAGGAATATGAGGCGAGCACCACCGGCTGGTTCTGGCAGACCGACAGCCACGGCCGCCTGACCTATCTCTCGCCCAAGGTGGCGCACGAACTCGACGCCGCGGACGCGCCGGCGATCGGCAACACGCTGACCGCCTTGTTCCGCGTCGACAGCGCCGCCCCGGAAACGGAGCGCACGCTCGCCTTCCACCTGTCGTCGCGCACCGCTTTCTCCAACTATTCCGTGCGCCCGGCCAGCGACGGCAAGCTCGAGCGCTGGTGGTCGATCAGTGGCCGCCCGATCAGCGACGAACTCGGCCGCTTCCAGGGCTTCGTCGGCAGCGGCAGCGATCTGACCGAGAATCGCCGCGCCGATGCCGAGATCACGCGGCTCGCGCTGTTCGACAGCCTGACCGGGCTGGCCAACCGCCAGCGCATGCGCATGTCGCTTGATCAGACGCTGACGTTGTCGAGCGGCGCGGCGCGCACCAGCGCGCTGTTCCTGCTCGATCTCGATCGGTTCAAGGCGGTCAACGACACACTCGGCCATCAGGTCGGCGACACGTTGCTCAAGCAGGTCGCACAGCGGCTGACCCGCGCCGTTGGCGAGGCCGGGCTGGTCGGGCGACTGGGCGGCGACGAATTCCAGATCGTGCTGCCGACCGAAGGCAATCGCGACCGGCTGAGCGAACTGGCGCGCACGATCATCGCCGCGCTGTCGCAGCCCTATTTCATCGAGGGATCGTCGATCACGATCGGCTGCTCGGCCGGCATCGCGATCGCGCCGGACGACGGCCGCGATGCCGAAACGCTGATCCGCAACGCCGATCTCGCGCTCTATGCCGCCAAGGCCGACGGACGCGGCGTGCATCGCTTCTTCCGCAGCGAATTGCTGGTCGGCGCGAGGAGCCGCAAGCAGCTCGAGGACGATCTGCGCACCGCATTGGCGCAGGACCAGTTCCACGTCGCCTATCAGCCGGTGGTCAGCACCAAGAGCGAACGCATCGTCGGCTACGAGGCATTGCTGCGCTGGGACCATCCGACGCGCGGCGCGGTATCCCCCGCCGAGTTCATTCCGGTGGCCGAGGAATGCGGGCTGATCGAGGCGATCGGCGAATGGGTGCTGCGCACCGCATGCATGGAAGCGGCGGGCTGGCCGCACGACGTGCGCGTCGCGGTCAACGTCTCGCCGATCCAGTTCGCCAATCCCGCGCTGCCCACCGTGGTGACGAGCGCGCTGGCCAAATCCGGCATCCGCCCGGCGCGGCTCGAGCTGGAGATCACCGAGGGCGTGTTCCTCAACGACAATGCGTCGTCCGAGCATATGTTCAAGATGCTGAAGGGGCTGGGCGTGCGGCTGGCGCTGGACGATTTCGGCACTGGCTATTCCTCGCTCGGCTATCTCAAGAAAGCGCCGTTCGACAAGATCAAGATCGACCAGAGCTTCGTCAAAGGCGCGGCGATCGCCGGCAATCGGAACGCCGCGATCATCAAGGCGATCGTCACGCTGGCCGACACGCTGGGGATGGAGACCACCGCCGAGGGGGTCGAGGTGCAGGACGAGATCGCGCTGATCCGCGATCTCGGGTGCAGCCACATCCAGGGCTATGTCTACGGCAAGCCGGCGCGCGCCGCCGAAGTGCTGCGGCAGCTGGCCGCGGCGGACGGGATGGCGACCGCCAGCGGCTACCGCGTCAGCCGCTCGCAGCGCCAGACGATGCTGCGCAAGGCGCGGATCAGCGCGGGCGACGTGACCGGCGAGATCCGCATCCGCAACATGTCCGCGACCGGCGCGATGATCGACGGGATCGACGTCGACGAGACCGCGATCGGGATCGACATCCTGATCGAGCTGATCGAGGATCAGATGTTCCCGGCCAAGCTGCGCTGGGCGAAGGACGGCAAGGCGGGAATCGAATTCGCCGAGCATTTCAACCTCGAGCGACTCGCCGCCGTGGCGCTGCCCGCGCGTCGATCGGCCTGACCCCTAGCGCTTCGGGCGCGGCTTCACGTCGATCGTGCGGATGTGCCAGCGCTGTTGCGATTTCGGCCCGCCGACGCCGGCGACGATGCGGTGCAGCGTGACGGAGCCGAGCATATAGACCGGCGTGCCGGTCTTGAGCCGGCCGTAGACCTGCACCGGCACGGTCACCCAGCGCTGGCTCATCCCGGCATCGATCTCCCCCGGCGCGCCGACATTGGCGTGATATTCGGAGAATTTGTCGAAGCTCGCCGCGAACGCCTTGGCCGACATGCCCGAATCCGCGCCGTCATGCCCCCACAGCGCCCAGGCACGGGCATATTTCCGCTCGCCGAGCAGCGCATAATAGGACTGCACGACGTTCGCGGCGCCCTGCGCGCTGTCGGCGGTGAACGGCGCTTCGGACACCGGCGTGCGATCGTCGGGCAGGCCGCCGGGCGTGCCGGGCGCCGGCGGATCGAGCGGTGCGAGACTGGCGACCGGACTCGGCTGCGGCGCGGGGCTGGGCACGGGCGTCGGTACGGGGGCCGGAGCGACCGGCGCCGCGGCCGGGGCGCCGGCGGCATAATTCTCCACGCTATCCTCCGCCGCAGCGGCGGCGGCGTCGATATCGACGCTGTTAGCGGTGCGCTCGGCCGGCTGGCCGCAGCCGCACAGCAGCAAGGGGAGGGCGAAAAACAGACGCATTGCAATACCTTCGGTCGGCGGGTGCGAGGCCCCTCAACGCCGCCCCGCCCCCGCCCGTTCCGCGGCTTAGCGCAGCGGCGCGGCGAAATCGGCAAAGCGTTCATTGCCGACAAAGCCCAATCGCGTGACGCCGGCGCCGCGGATCACCGCCAGCGTCTGCGCGAAGCGCTCGTAACGCGCCTGCGGCGCGGCCTCGATCTGCAGCTGCGCATCCTCCTCCTTCATGAAGCCGGCGAGCCGCGCGGGCAGCGCCGCATCGGCGATCGCCGCGCCATCCCAGACCAGCGCGCCACCAGGGGTCAGCGCAATGCGGTGGATCGTCGCGCTGCTCCGACCGGACGGCCCGGGCTGCGGCAGATCGACCGGCACCTCGTGCGTCACGATCGGGATCGTCAGGATCATCATCACCAGCAGCACGAGCAGCACATCGATCAGCGGCGTGATGTTCATCGCGGTGAACAGCGGTTCGTCCTGCGCGGGCCGGAACTGGCGGGGGCGGAACGTCGTGGCACGGGCAGTCATGGCAACCTCCGTTCGGTGCCGGCAGGCACGCCGGCAAAGGTGATGTTGTAACATCAAATAGAGCGCGTCAAGCGGGCGAAAGTCGCGAAAGTCGCACGCTCACGCGCGCGCGCGTCACGCGTCCTCGTCGGGGTCGCCGGGCGCGGCTGCCGGATCGGGATCGTGGACTGGCGGCTGCGCGTAGAAATCGCGGCTGCTGATCGGCACCAGCGGCACATCGCTATCGACCAGCCGATCGAGCGCGGCGGGAAAGGCCGCGGCCGGCGGATCGACCGCCGCGCCGCCCGCGCCGGCCAGCAGACCGTGCGCGCCGCCGGCGAGCAGCCGGCTGAGCAGGAAGATGAGCAATTTGTCCGACGGAGTCCGCGTTTCGCCGACCAGATCGCCATTCTTCCACAGTTCGTGCACCGTGCCGCGCACCGCGCGCTCATAAGCGATCGTGACGAGGCGGAGCGCGGCGAGCCGCAGCGCCTGCTCCCAGGCCGCGGCAAAGGCCGCCCCCTCGGGCCGGGCGCGCAGCCGGTAAGCCGAGCGCGCGGAAATCCCCGCCTCGCTGCTGGCGAGCGAGATCGATCCGGTCTCGGCCAGAGCGGTCAGGAAGGTGCGTTGCCGCTCGGCGGTCCAGCCATCGCGGCGCGGCTGCAGCGCGACCGGGGCATAGCTGCTGAGATCGATGGGATCGGCGGGGGTCTTGCTATCGTCATCGTCGAACATGATCGGCTCCTCTGGTGTTTTGGAGCGCAACCATTTAACCCTTTTGGTTCATGTAGGACAGGGAGAATCGGCGCACCCGCCTGCCCCGCCCCTGCCCGCCCGCGCCGGCCCGGCGGCGCGATCGGCGCTGGCCATCGCGGGCGAATAGCGCCACTCAGGCATATCGCCCGCCCTGGAAAGACTTGCCCCCATGTGCTTTTCGGCCCCTGCCAGTTTCACCGCCGCGGCCGTGCTGGCGACGATCGGGGTGGCGACGCTGCGCCATGTGCGCGAGCCGCGCACGTTGCTGTTCGCCTGCGTACCCCTGCTGTTCGCGGTGCATCAGTTCGGCGAGGGACTGGTGTGGCTGGCGCTCGAGGGGCGGCTCGGGCCGACCGCGCGCGATCATCTCGTCTTCCTCTACACATTGTATGCGATCGGCATCCTGCCCCTGCTGATGCCGGTGGCGGTGGTGCTGATGGAGCCGCCGGGGTGGCGGCGCGGCGCGATCCTGGCACTGTGCGCAGTCGGCGCGCTGGTCTTCGCGTGGGACATGACCGGGCTAATCGTGGCGCCGACCTGCGCGGTGATCGACCAGCATTCGATCACCTATAGCAACCCGATCACCAGCCGGATGTGGGTCTCGCTGCTCTACATCCTGGCGACGTGCAGTGCTTTGTTGCTGTCGACGCACCGCGTGGTGCGCGGCTACGGCCTGCTCAACGTGTTCGGGCTGACGATCGTGCATCTGGTGAAGGGCTATGCCTTCGCCTCGGTGTGGTGCTTCTATGCCGCGGTGCTGAGCGTGGTGCTGTACCGCCAATTCCACCAGCAGGACATCGATGTGGCGACGCCGAACGGGACGAGCGCGGTGCGGCGGCCGTTTGTGTTGTCGTGGTTGCGGGGATGAGGTTCGATCCTCCCCCGCCAGGGGGAGGTGGCGGCCGCAGGCCGACGGAGGGGGCGGAAGCGCCGTCCTTCGCCGGACAGGGCGCGCGTACCTCCCCCTCCGGCGCTCCGCGCCACCTCCCCCTGGCGGGGGAGGATTGGAAATGCACGTCGGACCGCTGGTAATCCTGCGATTTTCGTAATGCGCAAACGGTGATGCACTTGTGGGGATGACCCCGATTGCCCTTCCCGCCGAGAAGCTCGCCGAGCAATAGGGCGCGACGGAATCCGGCTATGCCGCCTGGGAGCGCGCGCAGATCGAGCGCGGACTGGCGCAGAGCCGCGACCGCACGGCGATGATCCCGGTCGAGCAGGTGTGGCGCGACCTCAAGCCTGAAGGTTAGGCCGCCCGGTTCTTCGGGAGCATCGTCCGATCGCCTCTGCCCGCAAGCAATCCGGCGATGGAAATGTCTTCGTCGAGCGCTTCCCAATGCAAGCCGTGCGGGCTGATCTCGACTGCCCCAAGATCGGCGGGATTGGCGCCGAACAGCCGCGGAAACCAGGCAAGCGGCACGCCCAGCGTGCGGCCATCATCGAGCTCGACCCACATCTGGTCGGCATCGAAGCGTACTTCGGTAGCCTTAGGCGAAATAGTCATGCCATGCGCTTTCGATCTCGGCGCTGCGATCGGCGACGATGCGGCTGAGCATCGCGAGCGTCCGCGCGTTGAAGCCGCTATTGTACGCCACATTCACTTCCGGCTGAAGCCAGAACTTGGCTTCGGCCCCGTCCTTGAACACGTGGATGTGGACCGGCTCAAGCGGATCGCCTTCGTTGGAATAGAAGAAGAAGCGGTAGCCGATGTGGCGAAAGACGACGGGCATCAGATGCTCCGTAGGCCCTAGGGTTTCGTAGCGATTGATTCGCGCTCGCGCATCACGCCGCCTTCGCCGTCAGTTCCAGCCCCAGCGACTTCATCGCGCGAATCAGCGCGCCGATATCGGCGCCGGGCGACAGATCAAGCGCCGGATGCCGTCCTTGGGCGCGCGCGACGTCGTTGAGCGCGGCGGCGATCAGCGCGGGATCGCCATCCTCGAACACGGCTTCGAGATAGGCGAGGATCATCTCTTCGCTGTCGAGGCGATCGACGACATCCCAGCGGGTCGTTTCGATAGCCATCAGTCGGACTCCCATGCCGCAGCCAGCGCACGTGCGCGGGCAATATCCGCTCTCTGCTGCGCTTTGTCACCTCCGGTCAGCAGCAGGACCAGCGCGGTGCCATATTGGGCGATATAGATGCGGTAGCCGGGTCCGTAATCGATGCGCAGTTCGCTGATGCCGCCGCCCAGCGACTTTACGTCGCTAAGATTGCCGAGCGCCAGGCGGCGGATGCGGGCATCGATCCGGGCTCTTGCGCGCAGATCGCGCAGGTCGGCGTACCAGCGGGCGTAGGTTTCGGTCTGGCGGACTTCTAGCGGACCGATCACCCCCTGCCCTCCCACCATCTCCTGTCGTGGGCATGGGCAAAGCCCATGCCGTCGGCCGGCGCTGTGGCGCCGCCGGCCGGTCGCGCCTTGAGGCGGGGATTAGCGGGCGCTAATCCCGCGCCCGGCGCTCATTCCGCCGCAATCCCCGCCTGCGAGAACATGTCCCCGCCGGACACCATTTCCTCGTTCGCCGCCGGGCCCGCCTTGGCCTTCTGGCGCTTGTCGAAGCCGTCCCACACGTCGTTCCAGTTGCCGCGCGTCGCGGCCTTGGAATATTCCGTCGCGCGCTGTTCGAAGAAGTTGGCGTGCTCGATGCCGTTGAGCATCGGGATCAGCCAGGGAATCGGATGTTCCTCGATCATGTAGATCGGCTTGAGGCCGAGCTGCGCCAGGCGCCAGTCCGCGGTGAAGCGGACATATTTCTTGATCTCCTTGGCGGTCATGCCGTTGACCGGGCCCATCTCGAACGCGAGATCGATGAACGCATCCTCGAGATGCACCGTCGTCTGGCACATGTCGCGGATGTCGGACTGCACGCCCTTGGTGAAGCAATCGCGCTCCGCGCAGAAGGCGTGGAACAGCTTGATGATGCCTTCGCAGTGCAGCGTCTCGTCGCGGATCGACCAGGTGACGATCTGGCCCATGCCCTTCATCTTGTTGAAGCGCGGGAAGTTCATCAGCATGGCGAAGCTGGCGAACAGCTGCAGCCCCTCGGTGAAGCCGCCGAACATGGCGAGCGTCTTGGCGATGTCCTCGTCGGTATCGACGCCGAACGTCTGCAGGTAATCGTGCTTGTCCTTCATCTCGCTATATTCGAGGAAGGCGCCATATTCGCTCTCGGGCATGCCGATCGTGTCGAGCAGATGGCTGTAGGCGGCGATGTGCACCGTCTCCATGTTGCTGAACGCGGCCAGCATCATCTTGATCTCGGTCGGCTTGAAGATGCGGCCGTATTTCTCGTGATAGCAATCCTGCACCTCGACATCCGCCTGGGTGAAGAAGCGGAAGATCTGCGTCAGCAGGTTGCGCTCGTGATCGGTGAGCTTCTGCGCCCAATCGCGGCAATCCTCGCCGAGCGGCACTTCCTCCGGCATCCAGTGGATCTGCTGCTGGCGCTTCCAGAAATCGAACGCCCAAGGGTATTCGAACGGCTTGTACTGCTTGCGGGCTTCGGTGAGGGACATGTGCGTTACTCCGGGAAACATTGAATAGGCGAAAAGGGGGGCGGGTCAGCCGGGGGCGCTCCACTGCCACATCGCGGTCGCCGACATGGCGAGCACGATGCCCGCGGACAGCGCCATGATCCCGACCATGCGGAAGACATAGACCTTGGCCGGGCCGGCGGGCCGCGTCAGCGCGAGCAGCATATAGGCGCCGATGATGGAAAACACCGCGGCGACACCATACATGATGAGGATCTGCCAGCTCATGCGACCAACTCGCCGCTGAAGCGTTCAGATGCCGCAACCGTAACGAAGGAGCTACCGCAATGGCCGATCTCAGCGCAATCAAAGAGCATATGGAAGTCATCGGCGCCGACGGCGTGCATGTCGGCACCGTCGACCATGTCGAGGGCGACCGCATCAAGCTGACCAAGAAGGATTCGGGCGCGCAGGTCGCCGAGGGTACCGGCAAGCACGAAGGGCATCACCATTACATCTCGGGCGGCCTGGTCGCCGGCGTCGAGGGCGACAAGGTGCGCCTGAGCGCGAACGCCGACGTGGCGGTCGGGCTGGAGGAAGAGGCGTAAGCCTTTCCGCCTAGCAGACGAACGATGACGAACCCCGGTCCGCGCTGCGCGGGCCGGGGTTTTTCGTGTCTGCCGCCCAAGATCGAACGCCATCGTCATTGATCCGTGCCCTGCGGCTCGGCGCCGAGGCGCCGCGCTTCGGTGACCGGGAGACCGGCTTCGGTGGGCACGTAGATCAGCGACGCGCGGCTCGATTCCAGCGCCTGAATCTGCAGATAGCGCAGATAGCCCTCCGGGCCGCCAAGACTGCCCTGCAGGATCGCGTTGGACTGCGCGGCGCCCTTCGCCCGGATTACCTCGGCCTCGGCAAGCGAGATCGCGCTTTCCTTCTTGGCATGCGCCTCCAGGATCGCGACCTGCCGCGAGGATTGCGCTTCGGCCAATGCGGCCTGCCCGGCAAGGCGCTGCGAATAGACGCGGTATTGCGGATAGGCGAGCATGATCACCAGCAACAGCAGTGCGCCGCCGACAATGGCCATCAAGGTGCAGCCCGATTTCTGGTCCATGCCGCAACTCCCTCCGGCGACGTCATCCAGGCGAGCGGCCGGCCGCCGCTCGCCGCCCTCTTCAGGCTACTGACACGCCAAGCATTCGTCGTAATCCGTGCTCTCGGCGAGCTCGAACGTCGGCGGGGCGATGGTGTTGTCGGCCTCCACGCCGCCGGCGAAGCCGGCGCGCTGGATGCTCTTCGAGCGCAGGTAATAGAGCGACTTCACCCCCAGCTCCCAGGCGCGGAAATGCAGCATCAGCAGATCCCATTTCTCGACGTCGGCCGGGATGAACAGGTTCAGCGAGGTCGACTGATCGATATAGGGCGTGCGATCGGCCTGCAGCTCGATCAGCCAGCGCTGGTCGATCTCGAAGCTGGTCTTGTAGCAATCCTTTTCCTCCTGGCTGAGGAAATCGAGATGCTGCACCGAGCCGCCCTTTTCGGTGATCGAGTTCCACACCGCTTCGGAGTTCTTCGATTTCTCGTTGAACAGCTTTTCGAGATACGGATTCTTCACCGAGAAGGAGCCCGACAGCGTCTTGTGCGTGTAGATATTGGCCGGGATCGGCTCGATGCACGCGCTGGTGCCGCCGCAGATGATCGAGATCGACGCGGTCGGCGCGATCGCCATCTTGCAGCTGAACCGCTCCATCGCGCCCATGTCCGCGGCATCGGGGCACGGCCCACGCTCCACCGCGAGCTGCATCGACGCTTCGTCGACCTGGCCCTTGATGTGCTTGAACATGCGCAGGTTCCACGACTTGGCCATCGCGCCCTCGAACGCCAGCCCGCGCGCCTGCAGGAAGGAGTGGAAGCCCATCACGCCGAGGCCCACCGAGCGCTCGCGCGCCGCGCTGTACGCCGCGCGCTCCATGCCCGGCTCGGCCCGGTCGATATAATCCTGCAGCACGTTATCGAGGAAGCGCATCACATCCTCGATGAAGCCCTTCTGGTCCTTCCACTGGTCCCAGGTTTCGAGGTTCAGCGACGACAGGCAGCAGACCGCGGTACGATCGTTGCCGAGATGGTCGGTGCCGGTCGGCAGCGTGATCTCGCTGCACAGGTTCGAGGTCGAGACCTTGAGCCCGAGATCGCGGTGATGCTTGGGCATCATGCGGTTCACCGTATCGGCGAAGACGATGTACGGCTCGCCGGTGGCAAGACGCGTCTCGACCAGCTTCTGGAACAGGCCGCGCGCATCGACGCGCGCGCGCTCCGACTGGTCCTTGGGGCTGCGAAGCACCCATTCGTCGCCGGCGCGCACCGCTTCCATGAACGCGTCGGTGAGCAACACGCCGTGGTGCAGGTTGAGCGCCTTGCGGTTGAAATCGCCCGACGCCTTGCGGATCTCGAGGAACTCCTCGATCTCGGGATGCGAGACATCGAGATACACCGCCGCCGAGCCGCGGCGCAGGCTGCCCTGGCTGATCGCCAGCGTCAGCGAATCCATCACGCGGACGAACGGGATGATGCCGCTGGTCTTGCCGTTGAGGCCGACCGGCTCGCCGATGCCGCGGACATTGCCCCAATAGGTGCCGATGCCGCCGCCGCGCGATGCCAGCCAGACATTCTCGTTCCAGGTATCGACGATGCCGTTGAGGCTGTCGGGCACCGAATTGAGGAAGCAGGAGATCGGCAGGCCACGCCCGGTGCCGCCGTTCGACAGGATCGGCGTGGCGGGCATGAACCAGAGCTGCGAGATCGCGTCGTACAGCCGCTGCGCATGCGCCGCATCATCGGCATAGGCCGAGGCAACGCGGACGAACAAATCCTGGTAGCGCTCGCCCGGCAGCAGATAGCGGTCGTTCAGCGTCTCCTTGCCGAAATCGGTGAGCAGCGCGTCGCGCGAATGATCCACCTCCACGGGATAGAGCTGCGCATGCACTTCCTTCGAATCGGCGCGCGCCTCCAGCTTGCGCTGGGCATTGCCCTGTTCGTTGGCGCCATCCTTGGCCCGCGTTACCGTATCGGTCGCTTCCATCGCATCGCTGGCCATTTCTACGCTCACTTCCTGATCTCTGAAATCCATCGCCCACGTCCCTATCAATCTGTGTCTTACCACGACCGATGTTCCCGGTCCGTTCGAATCGGGGGACGCGCCCCCATGCTAGCATTCCCGGGCGGAACAGGGAGAACAAAATGCGACCACGGCGCGCGCCCTCGGCGTGCCCGCAGTGCTGGGTGACGATATGGGATCGCACCCTTGCTTCTACCAGTTCTTGGGTCCGCCCCCGAACTCAACCCCCACAGATTGTGCCCAATCGCGCGCTCATGCAAGACGGTAAATGACCGGAGAATGACTCGGTTCGTCGCTAATCCGAGTCGCCTCATGGCATCGTTTCGCGGCCGATGCCGCGCGACGCGCGGTCAAAGCTGGCGTTGCCGAAACGCAAGCGCCGATATGCCGATCGGCAAATAAATTAAGGCCCGAAACGGACGCTCGAAACGGCACCGCCCGTGCCGATCCGTCAACCCAGAAATGTGCCGCGACGGCCGGCCGCGTGCCGATGGCGCTGCGCCTAGCCGATCTCGCGCGGGGGCCGGGGCACGGCTGCCTGCCCCTCGGCCTCGTCGGCCGCCGCGCCGATCGCCTCGGCGGAGGCGCGGGCGGCACGCGGCGTCATCGACGCGGCGAGCCCCGCCGGGCCGTCGAGCATCACTTCACCATGTTCAGCACTCGCCTTGGTCGGCGTATCATGGGGTTCGCGCGGCATGGTCGTTCCGTTTTTACGCCAAATGGGATGCCCCTGAACGCGCCGCGCGCGATGCGCGTTCCGCGCCGGCGCTGCGCAACCGGCGCAATGCGCGGGTAATCATTGCCAGATCGGCAGGGACTGGTATTTCGATATGTAGATGATCACCCGCCTGTTCCTGCAAACCCACCCGACACCGTTACTGTCGGACAACGAGCGCGAGGCACTGGAAGCCGCGGCTTGCGGCACGGCTGAATATGGCACCAAGCGGATCATCGTGCGCGAACAGGCGCCGCTGACCCATTGCACCCTGCTCGTCAGCGGCTTTGTCGAACGCTACAAGGATACGCCGGAAGGTCGGCGCCAGATCCTTGCCATCCATGTGCCGGGCGATTTCGTCGATCTGCATTCCTATCCGCTGAAACGGCTCGAACATTCGGTTGCCGCGCTGACCCCGGTGACCGTCGCCACCTTCTCGCACGAGGCGATCCGCACGCTGACCGAGCGTTCGGCGACGTTGACCGAATTGCTGTGGCGATCGACACTGATCGATGCCGCGATCAACCGCGAGTGGATCGTCTCGGTCGGATCGCGCGGCGCAGCGGTGCGGCTCGCGCATCTGTTCTGCGAAATGTTCGTGCGGCTCCAGCGGAGCGGCATGACACACGGGCAAAATTACGATTTCCCGGTGACGCAGATCGATCTGGCGGATGCCTGCGGCCTGACCGCGGTGCACGCCAACCGCATGCTGCGGCAGTTGCGCGAACGCGGCCTGGTCGAGTTCCGGCAGGGTCTGGTGCGGATCCTCAACTGGGACAAGCTGCAAAAGTTCGCCGAGTTCGACCCGGCCTATCTGTTCCTCGACTGACGGGTCCTGGACCCGGCCGGCCTCTACCGCCGGCAGCGCAGCGAGCAGCGCAGCGCCCCATCCCGCCATTTCGAACCGATCCGTTGGCGATCTGGTAAGACCCCGCCCCTAGGCAGTCCCCATGCGATACGATTACCAATGGCATATGGCTCGCGCGCGGCGACGGCGCGGGGCACGGAAGGGCGCGGGCATCGCGCTGATGATGTTCGCCGGGATCGTCGGCGGGCTGGCGCTGGAGCGCGCGCTACCGCGCGCACCCACGATCGGCGCCGCCGCGGCCACGGCAGCCACCACCGACAGCGCCGCGCCACGCTTCGACCTGTGCTTTACCGGCGGGGGGACGAACTGCGTGGTCGATGGCGACACGTTCTGGATGGCGGGGGAAAAGATCCGCATCGCCGATATCGACACGCCGGAGACGCATCCGTCGCGCTGCGCGCTGGAGGCAGATCTCGGCGGCCGTGCGACGCTGCGCCTGCAGGCGCTGCTCAATGCCGGCCCGGTGACGCTGGTGACCGCGGGCCGCGATACCGATCGCTATGGCCGCAAATTGCGCGTGGTGGAGCGCGGCGGCGTGTCGCTGGGGGACATACTGGTCGCCGAAGGACTGGCGCGGCCGTGGACCGGGCGGCGGCGCCCATGGTGCGCATGACCGGCTGACCCACCGCCCGGGTATCCGGGGCGGCGGGTCCGGTCATCGCCGGTCGGTTACGGCTTCAGCGCCGCATCGTCGCGATCGGCGATTTCCGCGTCGTCGACATCGTCGTCCTCGAAATCTTCCTGCAGATCGTCCTCATCGTCATCGTCGTCGTCGGTTTCGGAATCATCGTCTTCCTCGCCGACCTCGTCGCTGATCATCTCGAGTTCGTCTTCGTCTTCCTCGTCGTCGTCGCCGATATCGGGTGCGACGTCGGTGAGGATCGTGCCGTCGGTCGGGCCGTCGCGCGTGACTTCGAGAATCTCGGCGCGCTGACTTTCGTCATAGCCGTCCTCGTCGAACCCGTCATCGCCCGTGCCTTCGCCGGGAATCTGATAGCCGCCCATCGTCATGTCGCTTCTCCGGTGCCTGCAGGGGTGCAGGTCTGTGAATGCCGAACAATGCGACACCGCAGCGGTTCCGCGCAATAGCGACGAAATCGCCTTCAGGCGGGGCGGAACAGCCGACCGCGCTCGACCACGAAGACGATGGCGAGCGCGACCAGCCCGGCGACGAAGAAGCCGAGATAGAGCGGGATCGTCGTGCCGTTGAACTGTTGCCCGACGAACGCGCCGAGCAGCGCGCCGGCGGTGACCGTGATGAAGCCCTGCACGCTGGAGGCAGTGCCCGCGATATGCCCCATATTGGCCATCGCCATCGCGCCGAAATTGGACGTGGACAGGCCGAAACAAGCCATCATCAGCGCCTGCAGGATGGTGAAGCTCCACAGGTTTTCGACCCCCGCCAGCGTGATGGCGAGATGCGTGCCGGCCAGCACGATCAGCCCGACCAGCGCCGAATGCGAGATCAGCCGCGTGCCGAGCTTCATCACCATGCGCGAGTTGAGCAGGTTGGCGATTGCCATCATGCCCGCCGTGGCTGCGAAGATCGGCACGAGCAGATCGGGCCGCTTGAAGATATCGAACACGATCTGCTGGATCGAATTGATGAAGCCGTACAGCCCGCCCATCAGCGCGGCGGAGGCCAGGGTATAGCCGATCGAATAGCGATCGGTGAGCGTCAGCCGCCAGCCCTGGCCGAGCCGGCCGACCGAGAAAGGCTGGCGATCGGCGGCATGCTGCGTCTCGGGCATGCGGATCCAGAACCATAACAGGATCGCGGCGCTGACCGCGGCGATGCCCCAGAAGATCATCCGCCAGCTGCCGACCAGCAGCACGGCCTGGCCGAACGTGGGCGCGATCACCGGCGCGGCCATGAACACGATGAAGGCGAGACTCATCACGCGCGCCATCGCGCGACCGGAATAGCAATCGCGCACCAGCGCCACCGTCACCACGCGCGACGCGGCGATCGCCGTGCCGCCGACGAACCGCGCGACCAGCAGCAGCACGAAGCTGCTCGAAAAGGCCGCGACGATATTGGCGACGACATAGGCGGCAAGCGCGATGCCGAGCACCGGCTTGCGACCGTAGCGATCGGCGAGCGGGCCGTGCACGAGCTGCGCGACGCCGAAGCCGATCAGGAACACGGTGATGATGAACTGCCGGTCGTTCGCGCCGGCCACGCCGAGCGACTCGCCGATCGCCGGCAGCGCCGGGAGCATCGAATCGATGCCGAGCGCGGTCAGCGCCATCAGCGCGGCGATCAGCGCGACGAATTCGCGGAAGCCGAGCGGCGGGCTGTCCGCCGGCCGCGCGTCGATGGCGGGAGCGGCGGTGGCGGGGGCGGGATCGTCCATGCGCGCGCTCTTCGCAGATGCAGCACGATGCGTCACCCCCGGAAAGCCCGCGGCACCCGGAACGAAAGCGGGCCCCGGCCATTCATTCGGCTTCACCACCAGGGAGATGGACGATGAGCGTTTTCGGCGCGATCAAGGACGCGATTTTCGGTCACAAGGACGAGGCCCCCACCCCCGCCCCCGCCCCGACCCCTACGCCGGCAGCTGCGCCGAAGCCCGCGCCTGCTGCGGCACCCGCCGCCCCCGCCGCTGCCGCGCCAAAGCCCGCGCCGACGCGCGCCGCGATCGAATCGGTGCTCGAGGATCGCGCCAAGGCGCGCGGCGAGACGCTCAACTACAAGAGCTCGATCGTCGACCTGATGAAGGCGCTGGGCATGGATTCGAGCCTGGAGAACCGCAAGAAGCTGGCCACCGAGCTCGGCTATACCGGCGACCAGAACGACAGCGCGACGATGAACATCTGGCTGCACGAAAAGACCATGGAACGTCTGCTGCGCTGATCCCCTTCCCCGGCTTCCGTCATCCTGAACGCGATGCAGGATGACGGTGGCTTTGGGGAGCCGATCTTGACCATGCCGCCGGGCGCATCTAGTGTATTAGACCAACAATACGCCCAGGAGATCGCCATGTCCGTCAAGGTCACCCTCGCTCTGATCGCCGCCGCCGCGCTGGCCGCGTGCGGCGATTCCGGCACCGGCACGAGCATCGCGATTAACACCGGCGACGGCAACATGGTCGCCGGGGTTGATGGCAACGGGCAGTTGGCGATCAACCTGCCGGGCGGCTTCGCCGGCAACGTCAAGCTGCCCAAGATGACGCTCAACGCCGACAATTTCGACATGAACGGCGTGCATCTGTTCCCCGGCTCGACGATCAGCGGGCTCAACGTGGATGCGAACGACAAGCAGAATGGCGGGCTGGTCCGCGTGACCTTCGCCAGCCCCGCCAGCCCGGGCACGGTGCGCGACTGGTTCTTCGAGAAACTGTCCAAACAGGCCGGTTTCCAGATCACCGCGAGCGGCGACGACCTGATCGGCACGACCGACGAGAACGAGCCGTTCCGCCTCGATCTCGCCCCCGACGGCGCCGACCGCTCGAAGGGCACGATCGTGATCGGCGGCTAAAGTCTGTTCGCGCGGGCGTCACCGCGATATGCCGGGGGGCATTTCTCACACGGACATCTTTCCTATGCTCGATTCCCCCGCCGCTCAGGTACCCGCGCTGTCGCTCCAGGACGAGGCCGCCGATCCCGCCGCCTTCGCCGCGGCGCTGGGCGGATCGTTCGAACGCTTCGGCTTCGCGGTGGTCGCCGATCACGGCATTCCAGACGAGCTGATTGAGCGCGCCTGGGCCGAGACCAAGGCGCTGTTCGACCTGCCCGACGACGAGAAGCGGTCCTATTATACGCCCGCGGGCGGCGGGCAGCGCGGCTATACGCCGTTCAAGACCGAGATCGCCAAGGGCGCCAGCGCAGTCGATCTCAAGGAATTCTGGCATGTCGGGCGCGACCTGCCGGCCGGCCACAAGTTCAGCGACGTGATGCCGCCCAATATCTGGCCGACGCGCCCCGAAGGTTTCCGTCCGGTGTTCGAGGAATTGTTCGCAGCGTTCGACAAGGCAGGCGACCGGCTGCTGTCGGCGATCGCGCGGCATCTGGGGCTCGATCCGCACTGGTTCGATCCGGCGGTGAAGGATGGCAATTCGATCCTGCGCCTGCTGCATTATCCGCCGATCCCCGCCGACGCGGAAGGCGTGCGCGCCGGCGCGCATGAGGACATCAACCTGATCACCTTGCTGCTCGGCGCCGAGGAAGCGGGGCTGGAACTGCTCGGCAGCGACGGCCAGTGGCTGGCGATCAAGCCGCCGGCCGGCGCGATGGTCGTCAATGTCGGCGACATGCTGCAGCGGCTGACAAATCACGTGCTGCCCTCTACCACGCACCGCGTGGTCAACCCGCCGCCCGAGCGGCGCGGCCATTCGCGCTATTCGATGCCGTTCTTCCTGCATCCCGCGCCCGATTTTCTGATCGAGACGCTGCCGCAGACGATTTCCGCGGCGAATCCGAACCGCTATCCCGCGCCGATCACGGCGCATGATTATCTGCACGAGCGGCTGGTCGAGATCGGGCTGGTCAAGAAGTGACCTGATCCTCCCCGGCACGGGGAGGTGGCAGCCGCAGGCTGACGGAGGGGGTGGGCCGGCGCCGCAACCGTAGCGTTGCCGGCCCACCCCCTCCACCAGCTTCGCTGGTCCCCCGCCCCGTGCCGGGGAGGAATTGCGTTGCGCTTCTGGCCCGGTTGCGGTTACCCGCCGCAAAAAGGGGCTTACCATGACCAAACCACTCCGTATCGCGCTGGCCGGGCTCGGCACTGTCGGGGCTGGCGTCGTGCGGCTGCTCGAGGCGAATGCCGCGCTGATCGCGCGGCGCGCCGGGCGCGGGATCGAGATCGTGGCGATTTCGGCGCGCGATCGCAGCAAGGATCGCGGCGTCGATCTGTCGCGCTTCGAATGGGTCGACGATACGACCGCGCTCGCCGCGCACCCGGACGCCGATGTGGTGGTCGAGCTGGTCGGTGGGTCGGACGGCCCGGCGCTGACGCTGGCGCGCGCGACGCTGAAGGCCGGCAAGGGCTTCGTCACCGCCAACAAGGCGATGATCGCGCATCACGGGCTGGAACTCGCGCGCGCCGCGGAAAGCGCCGGCGCGGCGCTGAAGTTCGAGGCGGCGGTGGCCGGCGGCATTCCGGTGATCAAGGGGCTGCGCGAAGGCATGGCGGCGAACGAGATCGCGCGCGTCTACGGCATCCTCAACGGCACGTGCAATTTCATCCTGTCGAAGATGGAGGCCGAAGGCCGCGATTTCGCGGACGTGCTGGCCGAGGCGCAGGCGCTGGGCTTTGCCGAGAGCGACCCGACCTTCGATATCGACGGCGTCGATGCGGCACACAAATTGGCGATCCTGGCGAGCATCGCGTTCGGCACGCAGCCCGCTTTCCCGCAGGTCGTGGCGAACGGCATCCGCCACGTGATCGCCGCCGACATCGCCGAGGCGGCGCAGCTCGGCTATCGCATCCGCCTGCTCGGCGTGGCGGAAGACGGGCCGCATGGCCTGTTCCAGCGCGTCCATCCGCATCTCGTGCCGGTCAGCCACCCGCTGGCGCACGTCACCGGCGCGACCAATGCGGTGGTGGCGGAAGGCAATTTCGTCGGCCGGCTGCTGTTCCAGGGCGCGGGCGCGGGCGACGGGCCGACCGCCTCCGCGGTGGTCGCCGACCTGATCGATATCGCACGCGGCGAATTTGGGCCGGCCTTCGCCATGCCCGCGGATTCGCTTGGCGAGCATCAGGCGGCGGACAGCGGCGAACGCCGCACGCGATCCTATGTCCGCTTCACGGTCGAGGACCGGGTCGGCGTGCTGGCCGAGATCGCCGCGGCGATGCGCGATGCCGGCGTGTCGATCGAGAGCCTGATCCAGCGCGGATCGGGCGCCGACGGCGCGGTGCTGGTGGCGATCGTCACGCACGAAGGCCCCGAACGCGCGGTGGCGCAGGCGCTGGAGCGGCTGCGCGGATCGCAGAGCCTGGTCGGGCAGCCGATGTGGATGCATATCCTGGGGTGAGCGGTGGGGGAAACCTTCCCCTTGCCTCCCCGGCGGAAGCCGGGGCCCAGTCGCGGAGGTCGATGTAACTGGGCGATGCACCAGCCAACTTCTGTTTCCCGACTGGGCCCCGGCTTCCGCCGGGCAAGCGAATAAGATGAGCGGTATTTACGGCAGCAACCGGCCCGTCGGCGCTTCGTCCAGCTGGATCGGCACGCGCCCGGTCTTGTCCGGCTTTTTGGCGAAGGCGCGTTTGGCGACATCGACCATGCCCATCACCATCGGCACGATCGGCGGGCCGAAGCCGACGGTGCAGCCTTCCATCCGAGTCGCGCACGGCGCGTCGTCCGCGGCCAGCGCGCCGCGGCCGGTCAGGTCGCGATTGGACGGCACCGGCCCGTCCGACACCACTTCATCGGGATAAGGCAATTTCTGCGACGGCACCGGCCGGGCGCAGACGATCACGTCGCCCTGCTTCGCCGCCGGGGTCTCCGCCGCATCGGCGGCATCCTCGGGCTTGAGCACGCACGGCTCGTTCGGCACGGACTCGAGGATCGACCAGGATTGCGCCTGCGGCTTGGTCGACACGATGGTCGCGGCCTGTGCCGCCAGGATAAGCAGGATCATGGCGCAAGGGCTGCGCCACGATCATGGCGATATTAAGGGGCGGGCCGGTAGCGGTTCCGCTTGTGGAGAGCCCCCTCCACCATTCGGCCGAAGTAGCCGAATGGTCCCCCTCCCCGTGCCGGGGAGGATTATTGGATCTTCGCGACGCCGAGCGCCGGAATGTCGATCGCCGGGCAGCGATCCATCACCACCTGCAGCCCGGCCGCTTCGGCGCGCGCCGCCGCCTCGTGGTTGATCACGCCCAGCTGCATCCACACTGCCTTGGCGCCGATCGCGATCGCCTGATCGACCGCCTCGCCCGCCGCAGCCGAATTGCGGAATATATCGACGATATCGATCGGATCGCCGAGCTGCGCCAGTTCGCGGAACACGAACTCGCCGTGCAGATGCTCGCCGGTGATCTGCGGATTGACCGGGATCACGCGGTAGCCGTGATCCTGTAGCGTCTTCATCACGCGGTAGGACGGGCGATCGGGGCGGTCCGAGGCACCGACCAGGGCGATGGTCCGCGCGCCTTCGAGGAGCGTCTTGATCTCGGTATCGCTGGTCAGGGGCATGGTTGGTCCTTTGCGATGGTCAGGCAGCGCGCATCCACGCATCGACGCGCACCGCGACTTCCCTGAACGCCCCCGCTTCGGCGGCGTTCCCGGCATCCGAGGCGGTGCGGATCGCGATATCGAGCGGGATGCGCCCGAGGAACGGGATGCCGAGCTCCCCCGCCGCCGTCTCCGCCCCGCCCTTGCCGAACGGATCGGAGAGCTCGCCGCAATGCGGGCAGGCATAGCCGGCCATATTCTCGATCAGCCCGATGATCGGCACGCCGGCCTTGCGGAACAGGTCGATCGCCCGCTTGGCATCGATCAGCGACAGATCCTGCGGCGTCGAGACGATCACCGCGCCGGCGGGCTTGTGCTTCTGCACCATGGTCAGCTGGATATCGCCAGTGCCGGGCGGCATATCGACCACCAACGTATCGGCATCGCCCCAATTGGCGACGATCAACTGGGTCAGTGCGCCCGCCGCCATCGGCCCGCGCCACGCGATCGCCTGATCGGCCGGCACCAACTGCCCCATCGACAGCAGCCCGATGCCGTGCGGCGTCGGCACCGGATCGAGCAATTTGTCGGTTGCCTGCGGGCGGCTGCCCTCGACGCCCATCAATTTGGGCTGCGACGGGCCGTAGATATCGGCATCGACCAGCCCGACCTTGCGGCCCAGCGCCTGCAGCCCGAGCGCGAGATTGGCCGAGACGGTGGACTTGCCCACCCCGCCCTTGCCGCTGGCGACGGCGATGATGCGCCGCGTGGTGCGCTGTGCGGTTTGCGCGATCCGCACCGTGGCGATGCCCGGTACCGCCGACGCGGCGGCGCGCACCGCCGCCTCCAGCGCGTCGCCGCCGGCGGCGTCCAGCCCGGTCACGTCGAGGATGATGCTCGCGCGATCGCCATCGATCCGGATGGTAGCGCGCTGGCCGGCGATCGGCTCGAGCGCGGCGTTCAGTGTAACTTCTTGTGTCATTGTCGCGCAGATAGGCGTGCCGACGCCGCTTGCCACTGTTTTTGTGAACGCTTCCTACCTATAAAGATGGCATGACGATCCTCACCGGCTGGCTCCAGCGCTTCACTATCCTCAATGCCGATGCGCCGAAGAGCCCGTGGGGCAATGGCCCCAATGGCAATTCCGGTAACGATGGAGGCCCGCGCAACCCCTGGGCCGTGCCGCCGGGCAGCCCGCGCGGCGGCGCCAAACCGACCGCGCTCGACGAATTCCTGCGCCGTGCACGTGGCGGCGGGGGGGGCGGCGGCGGCAATGGCGGCGGCGGTTTCTCCGGCATGCCGGGCGCGCCCAATGCCCGCTCGCTCTGGGCGATCGGCGTCGGCCTGATCTTCGCGGTGTGGATCCTGTTCACCAGCTTCCACCAGATCGGCCCGCAACAGCGCGGCGTGGTGACCTTCTTCGGCGCCTATTCGGGCACGCTGGAGCCGGGCATCCGCCTGACGCTGCCGGCGCCGTTCAACGCGGTGACGAAGGTGGACGTGCAGCAGATCAACACCGACGACTTTCCTGCCGGACAGGGCGGCAGCGGCGAGAACCTCGTGCTGACATCCGACCAGAACATCATCGACCTGGCCTATTCGGTGCGCTGGCAGATCGTGAACGCGCAGGATTATGCGTTCCAGATCGCCAACCCGCGCGAGACGGTACGCGCGACGGCGGAAAGTGCGATGCGCGCGGCGATCGCCACGACCTCGCTCGACGATGCGATCGGCTCGGGCCGCGGTGTGGTCGAGACGCGCGTGCAGCAGATCATGCAGGAAGTGCTCGACAGCTATAATGCCGGCGTGCGCATCCAGGGCGTGTCGATCAAGCAGAGCCAGGCGCCCGAGGCGGTGATCGACGATTTCAAGGCGGTCAGCGCGGCGCAGCAGGCCGCTGTCGGCAATATCAACGCCGCGCGCGGCTATGCCGCGCAGACCCTGGCCTATGCACAGGGCGAGGCGACGTCGTTCGACAAGGTCTATGAGCAATATCGCCTGGCGCCCGAAGTGACGCGCCGCCGCATGTATTACGAGACGATGGAAGGCGTGCTGGCGAAGAGCGACAAGACGATCATCGAAGCGCCCGGCGTGGTGCCGTACCTGCCGCTCAACGGCGCCGCCGCGCGCCGCCTGCCCGATGCCGTGCCCGAGGCGACCCCGGCGCCCGCCCGGCAACCCGCCCCGGCCGCAGGAGCCGCCCAGTGAAGACTCTGTTCCGCAATCCCATCGCCGCCGGCATCGTCGCTCTGCTCGTGCTGATCCTGATCTTCAGCACCGCGAGCATCGTGCCCGAAACCAAGCAGGTCGTGATCCTGCGGCTGGAAAACCCCTATCGCACGGTCAATCGCTGGCAGCCCGGCCAGCCGTTCGGCGCGACCGGCGCGGGGATGATCTTCCGCCTGCCGTTCCTCGACCGGCTGATCTGGATCGACAAGCGCGTGCTCGATGTCGAGCTGCAGGACACGCAGGTGCTCTCGACCGACCAGCTGCGCCTGTCGGTCGACGCGTTCGCCCGCTTCCGCGTGGTCGATCCGCTCAAGGCCGTCGTCTCGACCGGCAGTGCCAGCGACACCGAGCAGCGCGTGATCGCGCAGCTCAGCCCGCTGCTCGGCTCGGCGCTGCGCAACGAGCTCGGCAAGCGGCCGTTCGCCGCCTTGCTCAGCCCCGAGCGTGGCCAGGTGATGGACAATATCCAGGCCGGGCTGCAGCGCCAGGCGAGCCAGTATGGCGTGCAGATCGTCGACGTGCGGATCAAGCGCGCCGACCTGCCGACCGGCAGCCCGCTGGAAAGCGCGCTGCAGCGGATGCGCACTGCGCGGCAGCAGGAATCGGCGACGATCACCGCGCGTGGCCAGCAACAGGCGCAGATCATCCGCGCCGAGGCCGACGCCAATGCCGCCAAGATCTACGCCGAGGCGTTCAACAAGGATCCGCAATTCTACGATTTCTATCGTGCGATGCAGTCCTACCGCTACACGTTCGGCACCAACAATGACGGCAAGCCGCGTGGTTCCACCGCGCTGGTCCTGTCGCCCAACAATGCCTATCTTCGCGAATTCCAGGGCCGCGACCGCTAAGATTTTCGCAGCCGATATTGTCGGTCCGTTCATATTCAATCGCCGTTCAGCAAGCGACCGTCACAGAAGCGGCATTGCGTCCCGGCATTCGAGAGGAAGATATCCACGTGCGTTATGCTTACGCTATCACTGGTGCCCTGCTGCTGAGCGGCACCGCCGCCACCATGATCTATCAGCCCCAGGCCAGCGCACAGACCGCGCAGAACGAGCCGGGCGCGATCCAGGCTGCCGCGCCCAAGGCCGGCGCGCCGATGAGCTTTGCCGACATGGTCGCCAAGCTGCAGCCGGCGGTGGTCAACATCTCGACCAAGCAGACCATCGTCCAGCAGCAGCAGGCCAATCCGTTCGCCGGCACGCCGTTCGGCGACCTGTTCGGCGGTGGCCAGAACGGCGCCCCGGTCAAGCGCGAGGGCGCGTCCTTGGGCTCGGGCTTCCTGATCTCGCATGACGGCTATGTCGTAACCAATGCGCATGTGATCAGCCCCGGTGCGCGCGGCGCGACGGTCAATTCGATCGCCGTCACGCTGTCGAACAACAAGGAATATGTCGCGCGGGTGATCGGCCAGGATCGCGAATCCGATCTGGCGCTGCTCAAGATCGATGCGACCGGCCTGCCGTTCGTGCGCTTCGGCGATTCGGGCGGCGCGCGCGTCGGCGATTGGGTGCTGGCGATCGGCGAGCCGTTCGGCCTCGGCGGCACGGTGACCGCCGGGATCATCTCGGCGATCAACCGCGTCACCGGCCAGGGCGGCGCCTATGACCGCTTCATCCAGACCGATGCCTCGATCAACCAGGGCAATTCCGGCGGGCCGATGTTCGATCTGAACGGCAACGTCATCGGCGTAAACAGCCAGATCTTCTCGCAGACCGGCGGCAATATCGGCATCGGCTTCGCCATTCCGGCGGCCACCGCCAAGCCGATCATCGACACGTTCATGAAAGGCGGCACGATCAGTCGCGGCTATCTTGGCGTGACGCTGGGCGGGGCGATCGGCGACGATGCCGCCGCGGCGCTCGGCATCGCCAAGAACCAGGGCGAGCTGATCGCCGGGGTCGAGCCGAGCGGCCCGGCGGCCAAGGCCGGCCTGCGCGCCGGCGACGTGGTGACCAAGGTCAACGGCGTCGCGGTGACGCCGGATTCGACCCTGTCCTATCTCGTCTCCAACGTGAAGCCGGGCCAGGCGGCACGGCTCGAGGTGCTGCGCGACGGCCGCGCGATGACGCTCAACGCCACCGTGGTGGCGCGCCCGGCGGCGGAGAAACTCGCCGCGCTGGTCAATGGCGGCAGCGACGATGGCGGGTTCGGCAAGGACGGCGACGACGATTCGGCGACGGCCGTGCCGGCGACCGGCAACGTGCTGGGCCTCACCGTCCAGCCGATGACGCCGGGCATCGCCCGCGCGGTCGGCGTGGACGCGCAGACGCAGGGCGTGGTGATCGCCGCGGTCGATCCGGGCAGCGATGCGGCGCAGAAGCTGAAGCGCGGCGACGTGGTCACCGCGGTCAACAGCACGCCGGTGCGCACGCAGGCCGAACTGGTCGCGGCGGTCAACGCCGCCAAGGCGGCGGGCCGCCCGCAGGTGCTGCTGCTGGTGCAGCGCGCCAGCCCGGTCAAGGCGTTCGTGCCGGTCAAGATCAAGCAGTAAGTCACCGCCTGCCAAGTGGTTCTACAGCATCGCCCCGGACTGGTTCCGGGGCGATTTTGTTTGTCCGCCCCCCCCAATCAACCGCCGTCATCCTGAACTCGATTCAGGATCCATCGTGCCTCATGTCCGATCGTCCCTGTTGCACGATGGATCCTGACATTCGTCAGGATGACGGGGTGTGGGGGCGTTGCTCTGCATCAACAAGGCCATTTCCTCGTTCCGGCAAACGCGCGATAAGCGCGGCCATCAAGCAGGAGCGATCATGGCGGACGGACCCATTTTCATCGGCCCAATCTTCATCGGCAGCGGCCCCGGTGGCGAGCATCCCCAACAGCTCGAACTCAAGCGCGCCAACCGCCACGGCCTGATCGCGGGCGCGACCGGCACCGGCAAGACGGTGACGCTGCAGGGCATCATCGAGGGCTTTTCCGCGCGCGGCGTGCCGTGCTTCGTCGCCGACGTGAAGGGCGACCTTTCCGGTCTCGCCATGGCCGGCTCACCGCTCGCCAAGAGCCACGCGATCTTCGCCGCGCGCGCCGCGGAGATCGGCGACACCGACTGGTCCTATGCCGACAATCCGGTGCAGTTCTGGGATCTGTATGGCGAGCAGGGCCATCCGATCCGCACCACCGTCAGCGAAACGGGGCCGTTGCTGCTCGCGCGGCTGCTCGATCTCAACGAGGTGCAGGAAGGCGTGCTCAACATCGCGTTCCACGTCGCCGACCAGGACGGGCTGCTGCTGCTCGATCTCGACGATCTGCAGGCAATGCTGGTCCATTGCGGCGAGCGCGCGGCCGAGCTGACCACCACCTATGGCAATGTCTCCAAGCCGAGCCTGGGGACGATCCAGCGCGCGCTGCTGCAGCTCCGCAGTCAGGGCGCCGATCACTTCTTCGGCGAGCCGGCGCTCGATCTCGACGATTTCATCGGCGTGGACGATACCGGCCGCGGCATCGTCAACATCCTCGCCGCCGACAAATTGATGGCCAGCCCCAAGCTCTATTCGACCTTCCTGCTGTGGCTGATGAGCGAATTGTTCGAGCATCTCCCCGAGATCGGCGATCCCGACAAGCCGACGCTCTGCTTCTTCTTCGACGAGGCGCATCTGCTGTTCGACGAGGCGCCCAAGGCGTTGCTCGAGAAGATCGAGCAGGTCGTGCGGCTGATCCGATCGAAGGGCGTCGGCATCTATTTCATCACGCAGAACCCGATCGACATCCCCGACACCGTCGCCGGACAGCTCGGCAACCGCGTGCAGCATGCGCTGCGCGCGTTCACGCCGCGCGACCAGGCGGCGGTCAAATCGGCGGCGACCACGTTCCGCGCCAATCCTGGTATCGATGTCGAGACCGCGATCACCGAACTCAAGGTCGGCGAAGCGCTGGTTTCGCTCTTGCTGCCGGATGGCGCCCCCTCCCCGGTCGAGCGCACGCTGATCAAGCCGCCGCGCAGCCGCGTCGGGCCGGTCACGCCGGTCGAGCGCGGCGTGCTGATCCAGACCGATCCGATCGGTGACAAATACGATGCGTTGGTCGATCGCGAATCGGCCGAGGAACTGCTGGCAGGCAAGGCCGCGGAGGCCAAGGCGGCCGCCGCCGAAGCCAAGGCGCAAACCGAGGCGGACAAGGCCGCCGCGCTGCAGGCCAAGGACGACGCCAAGGCCGCGCGCGAAGCGGAACGCCAGCGGCTCGCCGACCAGCGCGAGGCGGACCGCCAGGCGCGGCTCGCCGCGCAGGCGGAGAAAGCGGTGGAACGCGAGGCGGCAAACTCCCCCTGGAACCGCGCCGTCACCTCGGCGACGCGCAGCGTCTCCTCGGCGGTGGGGCGAAGCGTCGCCAATGAAGTGACGAAGGCGGTGTTCGGCTCGTCGCGCAGCAAGGCCGGCGGGATCGTCGGCGGCCTGGTGCGCGGCGTGCTGGGCGGGCTGTTCCGGGGGCGGTAGCATTCCCCCCTCCCTGCAAGGGAGGGGCCGGGGGTGGGTCGATGCACGCGCTACGGTGCGCGACGGGATCCGCGCCTGCTACCCACCGGGACGCCACCCACCCCCTACCCCTCCCCCTCCCTTGCAGGGAGGGGGGATTCTCAGGCCACGCCAGTCGCCCTCACCCTCCCACCGCTTGCGCGGCGGGCCCCTCCCTCTCCCGATGGGAGAGGTGTATGGGTGTCCAAACTTCTCAAGGAATCAGCTTCATGACCTTCGACAGCGCCCCGCAAACCGACTGGAACGCCGTGGGCGAAGCCGAGCTCGCCGACGTGATTGAGCTGCGCCGCGCGATCCATGCCGATCCGGAAGTCGGGCTGCACTGCCCGCGCACCGCCGACAAGATCCGCGCCGCGCTCGCCGGGCTGCCGCTCGAGATCCGCACCAGCACCTCGACCACCGGGCTGATCGCGATCCTGCGCGGTGGGCGCGACAATGGCCGGACCGTATTGCTGCGCGGCGATCACGATGCGCTGCCGATGCAGGAGGAAACCGGCCTGCCCTTCGCCAGCACGGTGCCGGGCGCGATGCACGCCTGCGGGCATGATTCGCACACCGCCATGCTGGTTGGCGCGGCGCGGGCGCTGAGCGCGCGGCGCGAGGACCTCCCCGGCACGATCGTGTTCATGTTCCAGCCCGGCGAAGAGGGCTATCACGGCGCGCGCTTCATGATCGAGGACGGGTTGCTTGCCGATCCCGCGCCGGAAGCCGCCTTTGCGCTGCACATCTCGCCCAACATGCCGGCCGGCACGTTCGTCAGCCGCAACGGGCCGCTGCTCGCCTCGACCGACGCGATCAACATCACGGTGCACGGCCGCGGCGGGCATGCCGCGATGCCGCACGATTGCCTCGATCCGATCCCGGTGGCGTGCGAGATCGTCACTGCGCTGAGCAGCTTCATCGCGCGACAGATCGCGGTTACCGATCCTGCCGTGCTGTCGATCACCAAGATCGAGGCGGGATCAGCCTATAATATCGTGCCCGAGCGCGTCGAGATGAAGGGGACGCTGCGCACGCTGAGCCACGCCACGCGCGAACAGGCGCGCGCCGGGATAGCCCGGCTGGTCGAGCATATCGCGCTGGCGCATGGCTGCACCGCCGAGCTGCGCATCGACGAAGGCTATCCGGTGACCGAGAACGATCCCCGCGCCGTCGCCATGATCCGCGCCGTCGCCGAGCGGATCAGCGCGTACCAAACGATGCCCGCGCCGATGATGGGCGGCGAGGATTTTTCCTATGTGCTGCGCGAGATTCCGGGGGCGATGGCGTTCGTCGGCGTGGCGCCGGAGGGTACCGACCCACGCACCAATCCGCCGCTGCACAATACCAAGATGACGATCCGCGAGGACGTGATGGCCAAGGGCGTGGCAATGCATTGTGCGCTGGCCGAGCGGTTCCTGAACCACGGCTTCGATTGAGCGGCGCGCGACGCTTCCCCTCTAGCGCTTCCCCGGCGAAGGCCGGGGCCCAGTCACGGAACGGTGATTAGCTAGCGCTGCGCATCGTCACCTGCGCCGTCGCTCCTGGGCCCCGGCCTTCGCCGGGGAACGGCTAAAGGAGCGCGCCACGCGCCCGAGATCGCTAATTCCGCTATCCACCTTTCGTCAGCTTATGCCACGATAGCCGCACGCCTTTCCGGAGACCTCGTTTCATGGCCACTGCGCCCGTTCCCCCTCGCCCGCTTGCCGAACTGACGCTGCGCGGGGTCATCCTCGGCGCGTTGATCACGATGCTGTTCACCGCCGCCAACGTCTATCTCGGGCTGAAAATCGGCCTGACCTTCGCAACCTCGATCCCGGCGGCGGTGATCTCGATGGCGATCCTGCGCTTCTTCAAGGGCGCCAACATCCTCGAGAACAATATCGTGCAGACGATCGCCTCGGCGGCGGGCACGCTGGCGGCGATCATCTTCGTGCTGCCGGGGCTGATCCTGGTCGGCTGGTGGCAGGGCTTTCCGTTCTGGACCACGGCGTTCGTCTGCATGCTCGGCGGCATCCTGGGCGTGATGCTGTCGGTGCCGCTGCGCCGCGCGCTGGTGACCGGATCGGACCTGCCCTATCCCGAAGGCGTCGCCGCCGCCGAAGTGCTGAAGGTCGGCACGGCGGGCGCCGCGGGCGATACCGAGAATGCCCGCGGCCTGCGCGTCATCATCCTCGCCGCATTGGCTTCGGCCGGCTTCGCCCTGCTCGCCGCCGCCAAGCTGGTTGCGGCGGAAGCGGCCCGCAACTTCAAGATCGGCGCGAGCGCGACCGGCGTGTCGACGAGCTTTTCGATGGCGCTGATCGGCGTCGGCCATCTCGTCGGCATCTCGGTCGGCGCGGCGATGTTCGTCGGCATGCTGATCGCCTGGGCCGGGCTGATGCCCTATCTCACCGCCGGGATGCCGGGCGATGTCGATACGATCGTCGGCGCGGTGTTCCGCAGCGACGTGCGCTTCATCGGCGCGGGCACGATCGGCATCGCCGCGATCTGGTCGCTGGTGCGCATCCTCGGGCCGATCGCCGGCGGGATCCGATCGGCGATGGCCGCGTCGCGCGCGCGCGCTGGCGGCTCCGTGCTGGAGCTGACCGAGCGCGATCTGCCGATCGGCATCGTCGGCGCGGCCATCCTGCTCACGCTGCCGCCGATCGCCTGGCTGCTCTATACCTTTTCGGCCGGCGGGCCGGTGCACGATTTCCCGCTCGCGGTGATCGGCGGCACGGTGCTGTACGTGCTGGTGATCGGCGTGCTGATCGCCGCAGTGTGCGGCTATATGGCCGGGCTGATCGGCGCGTCCAACTCGCCCGTCTCGGGCGTCGGCATCCTCGCGGTGCTTGGCGCGTCGCTGCTGCTGGTCGCGGTGTTCGGGCATGATGCCGATCCCGCGCGGACCAATGCGCTGATCGCCTATGCGCTGTTCACCACCGCGATCGTGTTTTCGATCGCGACGATCTCGAACGACAATCTGCAGGATCTGAAGACCGGCCAACTGGTCGGTGCGACGCCGTGGAAGCAGCAGGTCGCGCTGGTCATCGGGGTCATGTTCGGCTCGCTGGTCATCCCGCTGGTGCTCAACCTGCTGAAGGATTCGTTCGGCTTTGTCGGCATGCCCGGCGCCGGGCCCAATGCGCTCTCCGCCCCGCAGGCGGCGCTGATCTCCAGCCTGGCCAAGGGCGTGCTGGGCGGCGATCTCAACTGGAACCTGCTTGGCTTCGGCGCGCTGATCGGCATCGTGGTGATCGCGATCGACGAACTGCTCGGCCGCAGCGGCAAGTTCCGCCTGCCGCCGCTGGCCGTCGGCATGGGCATCTATCTGCCGATGTCGCTGACGCTGCTGATCCCGATCGGCGCGCTGATCGGCCATTATTACGAGCGCCGCGCCAAGCGGGCGGCCAATCCGGAATTTGCGCAGCGCATGGGCGTGCTCGCGGCGACCGGGCTGATCGTCGGCGAGAGCCTGTTCGGGGTGGGCTTTGCCGGGGTCATTGCGGCGCGCGGCGGGCAGGTGCCGGCAGGCGTGGGCGAGAGCTTTGCGGGTTGGGCCGAGCTGGCCGCGCCAGTCGTGTTCGTGCTGCTGATCGTGTGGCTGTACCGGCGGACGATCGCGCTGGCGAAGTAACGCCCCCCGCCCGTCATCCTGACGAAAGTCAGGATCCATCGCGCCTCATGCTCGATCGTCCAAGAGGCGAAATGGATCCTGAATCGAGTTCAGGATGACGGTCGTGGGTGGGGAGGGTCGTAGCCACTCCCCAACGCTCACATGTCCGCGAGCAGCGCCGCGATCGGGATGAAAGCGAAGGCGACCGAACTGTCGGCCACGCCGTATGGCACGAACAACGTATCGCCGTGGCGGATCGCGCCGCAGGTATAGACGACGTTGGGCACATAGCCCTCGCGGTCCTGATCCGCCGCGGCCAGGATCGGGTGCACCGTGCGGCCGAGCACCTTGGACGGATCCTGCTTGTCGAGCAGCACCGCGCCGATCGAATATTTGCGCATCGCGCCAACGCCGTGCGTCAGCAGCAGCCAGCCATCGTCCAGCTCGATCGGCGGGCCGCAATTGCCGATCTGCACCAGCTCCCAGGGATATTTCGGCTCGAGCAGCCGGGTGCCCTCTTCCCAGTGCGTCAGCGTGTCGGATTGCAGCAGGAACAGATTCTCGCCGTCCTGCCGGCCGATCATCATATATTTGCCGGCAATCTTGCGCGGGAACAGCGCCATGCCCTTGTTGCGGCTGGCCGGGCCCGACATCGGCACCAGATCGAACGCGCGGAAATCGCGCGTGCGCATCAGCTCCGACTGGATCACCGAGCCGTTATAGGCGGTATAGGTGCCGAGCCATTCGACATTGCCATCGTCATGCGTGAACTGGACGAGGCGTAGATCCTCCAGCCCCTTCGATTGCGCGGCGGTGATCGGGAAGATCACCGTGCCCGACAAGGTCGAGTCACGGTGGCGATAGACCGTGATCGGGCCGACCGGCAGCTCGCTTTCCTCCGCGCCGACCGCATCGGTGGCGGTGGCGAAGGGCGGCTCGGGCGCCAGCTTCAGCTGGTTGTGATCGGTGATGATGCCTTCGCGGAACGCGACCGAGGAAATGTGCCCCTCGCCCACCGCGCGCAAGCTCATCAGAATGCGCAACGATCCCTTGGGCATGCCGGACTGATCGAAATGCGGCGTGGCGCTGGGGTTCATCAGCGCGGCGGCGGCGTAGCTATATTCGTGGCAGAAATAGGCGCCGATCAGCTGGCGTTTCTCGTCGCCGATCTCGGTGCCGTCGAGCCCCATCATCTGCTCGATCTCGTCGTAGCGCGTCATGAACACGCGGCGCGTCTGCCAGTGCCGCGCCTCGAAATCCTTGAGCACGACCTCGAGCTCGGCGCGGGTCTGCTGCATGTCCATGGCCAGCACCTCGCGCACCAGCCGCTCGGTGCGGCTGCCGCCATTGCCCGACCAGGCGAGATGGAACGGCCGCACCACGACCCGGGACGGATCGGCATGCAGCCGCAACGCGTGATGGAACAGCTCAGTCACAAAAAATGCCTCGTCGTCGACCCGCCAAATGCGGCGTCGCGAGCGAGGCTACGCGACGGCGCTCGACGGTCCTGCCACTATTTGCGCGCGTTTTGATAGTGCAGAAATCGCACAAGAGGCCAATTGCAGCGCGAGAATCGACTCGGCGCCCTGATTTCGGTTCAGACCGTTGGGCATCAGCCCGTCGAAACAGCCGCCATCGGTGCTCGTCGCCAGCGGCAGATCGAGATCGTTCTGCCCGAGATACCAGCGATAGGCACGCTCCGCTTCCGCGACCCAGCGCTTGTCGCCGGTCGCCTCGAACGCGGTGACGCAGGCATCGACCGTCGCCTGCGCTTCCAGCGGCTGCTGGTCGAACGGCAGCGGTTCCTCGTACGGGCGGCCGAAGCTTTCCGTGCCAACGGCGCGGAAACGGCCCTCGGGCGACGTCTGGCGGCCGATGATCCAGTCGAGCGTGTCGCTGCCCGACTTGATCAGATCGTCGCGGCCGAGCGCCTGGCCGGCGCGGATCATCGCTTCGGGCAGGCGCGCATTGTCATAGGCCAGCACGATTTCGAACCATTCCCATTCCGGGCGGCGCGCGACGGCAAGCAGCGCGAGCAGTTCGTCCGAGAACCGCACCAGGATCTGCTTGGCCATGGCATGGCCGGGATGCGCGTCGAGCACCGCGGCGGCGCCGAGCATGCAGAAGGCATGCGCGCGGGGCGAGCCGAGATCGAGCGCCAGCGACGCGGTCATGTCGAACATCGCCATCGCCCAATCGCGGTGCTTGGCAAGATTGGCATCGCGCGCGGTGACGCCCAGCGCCCACAAGGTGCGGCCGTTGGAATCCTCCGAGCCGAATTCCTCGCACCAGGTACGATCGAAGTTCATGAAATTGCGGAAGCGGCGGACGTCCGGGTTCCAGGCATATTGGATGAACGATTCGTAGATCGTCATCCATTTGTCGCGCGTAATTTCGTCAAGCTCGTCCATCCGCGTGAGCAGCATCAGCGCGCGGACATTGTCGTCGATGCAATAGCCGTGGCGGCGATCGGGCACCGAATAGATCGAATGCTGCAACATGCCGGTCGCATCGCTCATCCGCTCGACCGCGGCGAAATCGGGCTTGAGCGCGACCGGCGCGAGGCTGCTTTTGGACAGGCGGTGCGGCTTGGCGGCGATCATCGCCGCGATCTCCGCCATCGCGCGCTCGGCGAGCACCGGCCAGATCATCGTGCGGCCGCGAGCATAAGCGCGCTGCGACAGGCGCGTGCGGTTGCGCTCGCTGCCGAGCAGCAGGTTGATCTCGCGCGCGAACGCCGCGCTGTCGCCGAAATCGACCAGCACGCCGTGCCCATCGGCAAGGATTTCCGTTGCGTGGACATAGGGCGTGGAGACGACCGCCTTGCCGACGCCAACGGCGTAGGACAGCGTGCCCGAGGTGATCTGCGCCGGATTGGAATAGGGCGTGGCATAGACGTCCGCCGCCTGCAGATAATTGAGCAATTCGTCATGTTCGACGAACGCGTCGATGAACTGGATATGGTCGGCCACGCCGAGATCGGCGGCGAGCGTCTTGAGCCGGTCGCGATACTTTTCGCCCTCATGCGCGACGAGGTTCGGATGCGTCGCGCCGAGCACCGCGTACAGCACGTCGGGATTGGCCTCGGCGATCTCCGGCAGCGCGCCGATCAGCGTCTCGATGCCCTTGTTCGGCGCGAGCAGACCGAAGGTCAGCACGACCTTGCGCCCTTCCCAGCCGAACTGCGCCTTCAGCGTATCGGGTGCGACGAAATCGCGATCCGGCACGCCGTGCGGGATCATCACGATCGAGCGGCCGCTCGCGCCATAGACGCGCTCGAGGATTTCACGCCCGCGCTCGGCCATCACGACGACGCGCGAGGCGCGGCGCAGCAGGCCTTCCATCACGCGACGCTCGTCGGCGCTGGGCTTTTCCAGGATCGTGTGCAGCGTGACGATCACCGGGATCGACACGCGATCGAGCAGCGTCAGGATATGATCGCCGGCGGGGCCGCCGAAAATGCCATATTCGTGCTGCAGCCACAATGCCTTGGCACCGCTGGTCTCGATCGCGCGCGCAGCGGCGATATAGGCGCTGCGATCCTGATCCGGGATGCTCATCGTCACCTCGGCCGGATAATCGTACAGGCCGGGATGGTCGTCCATCGCATAGACGTCGACCTTCAGATCGGGATAGCGGCCGCGCAACGCGGTGAACGTGTCGGTCGTAAAGGTCGCCAAACCGCATTTACGGGGCAAAAAGTTGCCGATCAACGCGACGCGATCAATCCTGGAAGCAACATCTGCCACGTGCGCCATACATCGAACCTTTGGTGTGGATGGAGCTGGGCGCTCCTAACATCAGCCTCCCTAAACGGCCTGAATTCAATATGGTTGCACCAATGCTGCAGCGCAACAGGTGCGCTGCGAACATTGACGCCAGATGAACGGATTCTTGCGACGAACGGAGCGCTCAGCCGCGGCCGCGATAGCCCGGCACATCCTGCGACGGCAGCCACAGCCCCTGCGGCGGCTCGCCTGACTGCCAGAAGACGTCGATCGGAATGCCGCCGCGCGGATACCAATAGCCGCCGATGCGCAGCCATAACGGCTGCATCTCGGCGAACAGCCGCTCGCCGATGCCGACGGTGCAATCCTCATGGAACGCCTGGTGATTGCGGAAGCTGCCGAGGAACAGCTTGAGCGACTTGGATTCGACGATCGTCGCGCCGGGCGCGTAATCGATCACCAGATGCGCGAAATCGGGCTGCGCGGTGACCGGGCAGAGCGAGGTGAATTCGGGCGCGGTGAAGCGCACGAGATAGGGGCGCCCGGTGCGCGGATTGGGCACGTAATCGAGGATCGCCTCCTCCGGGGAGGCGGGAAGCGCGCTGGTCTGGCCGAGATGCGTTGGGGTCATGCGGGCGGATATAGGGTGGCGAAGCGGCGGCGTCACCCCGAGCGGATCGGCGGGCGTCGCGGCTGGGCTTACTGGCTTCGTCGTGCGTGTATCGGCGGGCGTTGCGGCCGAGCTTACTGCCGACATCCTGGGCGTCTTTAGGCAATGCGGCCAACCCACTGGCGTCATCCTGAACTCGATTCAGGATCCATCGGGCGGCTAGGTCCGGGGTTGGAGGCGCGAGCGCTGCCCTGCCGGCACAATGGATCCTGAATCGAGTTCAGGATGACGGAGGGGCAAGGGTGGCGTTGGAGGAGCGAGCGCTGCCGTGGCGGCACTGTGGCGGGGTGGCAGGGGCCGGAACCAGTTGATGCGCCGGTGGTAGAGCATGGGTGACCACGCTCATCCCCATCCTCGGCGACCAGCTGAGCCTCGACCTCTCCGCGCTCGACGATGCCGACAGGGCCGACGCCCGGCTGCTGATGATGGAGGTGGCCGACGAGACGACCTATGTCCGCCACCACAAGAAGAAGATCGCCTATATCTTCTCGGCGATGCGCCACCATGCCGAGGCGTTGCGCGCCGACGGCTGGACGCTCGATTACGTCACGCTCGACGATCCCGACAATAGCGGCAGCTTCACCGGCGAGATCGCCCGCGCCGTCGCGCGCCATGCGCCCGAGCGCATCGTCGTCACCGAGGCAGGCGAATGGCGCGTCGCGGCGATGCTGGAAGCGTGGGAGACGATCTTCGGGCTGCCGGTCGAGATCCGCGCCGACGACCGATTCATCGCCAGCCTTGCCGAGTTCGCGACGTGGATCGAAGGGCGCAAGCAATTGCGCATGGAATATTTCTACCGCGATATGCGCCGCAAGACCGGCCTGTTGCTCGACGATGGCAAGCCGGCCGGCGGCGAATGGAATTACGATTCCGAAAACCGCAAACCTGCGCAGGCCAGCCTGCTCATGCCGCGCCCGCTGGCATTCGTGCCGGACGGCATCACGACCGACGTGCTGTCGTTGATCGCCGAACGTTTCCCGGACAATCCCGGCACGCTCGACCGGTTCGACTATGCCGTCACGCGCACCGATGCGCTCGAACAGCAGGGCTATTTCCTGAAGCACGCTTTGCCCTGCTTCGGCGATTACCAGGATGCGATGCTCACCGGCGAGCGCTTCCTGTGGCACTCGATCCTGTCGCCCTATATCAATTCGGGGCTGCTCGATCCGCTCGATTTGTGCCGCGCGGCGGAGGCGGAATATCGCGCCGGACGCGCGCCGCTCAATTCGGTCGAGGGGTTCATCCGCCAGATCATCGGCTGGCGCGAATATATGCGCGGCATCTACTGGTCGCAGGGCCCCGATTATGTCGAGCGCAACTTCCTCGAGGCGCATCGCCCCCTGCCCGGCTTCTACTGGACCGGCGACACCGACATGCACTGCCTGAAAGAGGCGATCGGCCAGACGCTGGAAACCGCGCACGCGCACCACATCCAGCGGCTGATGGTCACCGGCAATTTCGCGCTGCTGATCGGCGCGGATCCCCGGCAGGTCCATCAATGGTATCTGGAAGTCTATCTCGATGCGTATGAATGGGTCGAGCTGCCCAACACGCTGGGCATGAGCCAGTTCGCCGATGGCGGGCTGCTCGGCTCCAAACCCTATGCGTCGTCGGGCGCGTACATCAACCGCATGTCGGATTATTGCCGTCACTGCCGCTACGACGTGAAGCAGCGCACCGGGCCGGACGCCTGCCCGTTCAACGCGCTCTATTGGGATTTCCTCGTGCGCAACGAGGACAAATTGGCGCGCAACCCGCGGCTTGCCATGCCCTATCGCACCTGGGCGAAGATGGATGCGACGACGCAGGCGGATATCCGCGCTCAGGCGGCGCAAACCCTTGCTTCACTCGACGCCGCGCCCGGCTATGGCTAGGATTGCGCAACCATAGAATAGGAGACGGCAGATGGATTCGCTGGTGACGACGGAATGGCTCGCAGGCGAGCTTGGCGCGAACGACCTCAGGATCGTCGACGCGACCTTCTTCGCCGGCGCGGGCGATCGCGACCCGGCGGCGGAGTATGAAAAGGCGCATATTCCGGGCGCAGTGTTCATGGATCTTGGCGAAATCGCCGACACGTCGAGCCCGCTGCCGACGATGCTGCCGGCACCCGAGAAGTTCGCCAGCCGCATGCAATCTTTGGGCCTCGGCGACGGCAGCCGCATCGTGCTGTACGACAATTCGCCGTACCACACTGCGGCGCGCGCCTGGTTCATGCTGCGCACGTTCGGCGCGCATGACGTCGCGATTCTCGATGGCGGGCTGGAAAAATGGCAGGCCGAGGGGCGCGAGATCGCCAGCGGCAAGGAACAGGTGCGCCATCGCCACTTCACCGTCTGGGCCGACGACAAGGGCGTGCGCACCAAGGACCAGATGAAGGCCAATCTCGACAGCAAGGCCGAGCAGGTGCTCGACGCGCGCTCGGCGGCGCGCTTCACCGGCGAGGAACCGGACCCGCGGCCGGCGACGCATGCCGGGCATATCCCGGGATCAAAGAATTTGCCGGTCGGGCAATTGTTCAACGAGGACGGCACGTACAAGACCGGCGACGCGCTGAAGGCCGCGTTCGAGGGCGCCGGGATCGATCTCGCCAAGCCGCTCGTCACGACCTGCGGCTCGGGCATCACCGCCTCGGTACTGGCGTTCGGCGCGCATCTGCTCGGCAGCAATGCCGCCGTCTATGATGGCAGCTGGTCCGAATGGGGTGCGGCCAGCGACACGCCCAAGGCGACGGGAGCGGCATGAGCGGACCGATCGATCGCCCGGTGGGCGACGCCACGCGCGTCGTGCTCGCCGGGCGGCGCAAGGAATGGACCGGCGGGGTGGTCAACCCGCCGGTGTGGCGCGGCTCGACCATCCTGTACGATTCGGTCGCCGAGATGCGCGAGCGCGTGTCCGACACGCATCACAAATTCTTCTACGGCCGGCGCGGGCTGCCGACGCAATGGTCGCTGGCCGATGCGCTGAACGAGCTCGAGCCGGGGGCGGAAGGCACGTTCCTCTATTGCTCGGGCGTGGCGGCGATCGCGGCGGCGTTCCTCGCGGTCCTCTCAGCGGGCGACGAATTGCTGCTGCCGGATACGTCCTACGATCCGACCCGCGCGCTCGCCACCGGCCTGCTCAAGCGGCTGGGCATTACCGCGCGCTTCTACGATCCGCTGATCGGCGCCGGCATCGCCGAGCTGATCGGCCCTGCCACGCGCGCGATCCTGATGGAAAGCCCGGGCAGCCTGACGTTCGAGGTGCAGGACGTGCCGGCGATCGTCGCCGCGGCCAAGGCCCGCGGCGTGGTGACGCTGCTCGACAATACCTGGGCGACGCCGCTGCTGTTCCCGGCGATCGGGCTGGGCGTCGACCTGACGATCCTTGCGTGCACCAAATATATCGTCGGCCATTCGGATGCGATGCTGGGATCGGTGACCGCCGGGCCGGGCTTCTTCGCGCGGCTGCGCGACACCAGCTTCCAGCTCGGCCAGGTCGCCAGCCCGGACGATTGCTATCTCGGGTCGCGCGGGCTGCGCACGATGGCGGTGCGGCTCAAGCAGCACGAAGCCAGCGCGCTGCGCATCGCCCGCTGGCTCGCCGAACAGCCGCAGGTCGCCGCCGTGTTCCACCCGGCGCTGCCCGATTGTCCGGGGCACGACACGTTCCTGCGCGACTTCAGGGGATCGTCGGGGCTGTTCTCGTTCGCGCTGAACGGCGGCAGTGATGCCGGCCGCGTCGCGCTGATCGACGGCCTCGCACTGTTCGGCATCGGCTATAGCTGGGGCGGGTTCGAGAGCCTGGCCGTGCCGATCGATCCGCAGCGCCATCGCAGCGTGACCCGGCGCGACGATGCCGGCCCGCTGGTGCGGCTGCAGATCGGGCTGGAGGATCCCGACGATCTGATCGCCGACCTTGCCGCCGGGCTGGCGCGGTTCGAGACCGCGCGCGCGTGACCGAGATCGCGGCCTGGTTCGCAGCCGCCGGCATCCTGCTCAACCAGCACACGCTGACCGAAGGCGCGATCGCCGGCGGGCTGGTGCTGCTGTCGCTGACGCTGGGCGTGGTGGCGAGCCGCACGCTGGGCCCGGCGGCGGCCGAGGCTTGGCACCGGCGGCTCGACCATCGCGGCGAAGGGCTGGCCGGGCGGCTGACGCTGATCATCCGCCACACCACCGCGGCGGTGCTCCTGGCGATCGTCGCCGGGGTACATGGCTGGCCGCCGGTCGCGGCGATCCCGATCGGCCTGGCGCTGGGCGCGGCGACCGCGCTTGCCGCCTACGAAGTGTTGCGCGGGGTCAGCATCGCGCGGCCGCTGATCTGGGCGGTGACGCTGATCCTGTTCGTTGCCCTGTTCAGCCGCGCGGTCGGCGGGCTGGCCGAGATCACCTTCACGCTGCAGAAGATCGGCTTCGACGTGGGATCGCGCCGCTTCTCGCTGCTGGCGCTGATCACGATGCTGATCACGCTGGTCGGGCTGTTCGCGGCGGTGCGCGTGATCAACCGCGCGACCGGGCATCTGATCGCGGCGACCAACGGCTTCGATGCGACGCAGAAGCTGCTCGCGCAGAAGCTGGCCTCGATCGCGGTGATCGTCGCGGCCTTCTTCATCGGCATCGACCTGCTCGGCGTGGATCTCACCGCCTTTGCCGTCTTCTCCGGCGCGTTCGGGCTAGCGGTCGGCTTCGGATTGCAGAAGACGATCGGCAATCTGATCGCCGGGATCATCCTGCTGATGGATCGATCGATCAAGCCGGGGGACGTGATCGTCGTCGGCGACAGTTTCGGCTGGGTCAACAAGATCGGCGTGCGCGCCGTCTCCGTGCTGACGCGCGACGGCAAGGAGCATCTGATTCCGAACGAGAATCTGATGACGCAGGAGGTGGAGAACTGGTCCTTCACCGATCGCAACGTGCGCGTGCGCATCCCGGTGCGCGTCGCCTATGACTGCGACCTGCAGCAGGCGCAGCGGCTGATGCTGCAGGCGACGACCGATTCGCCGCGCGTGCTCGACGATCCGCCGCCCAATGTGTGGCTCACCGCGTTCGGCGAGAACGGCGTGGAGCACGAGATCCTCGCCTGGATCAGCGACCCGCAGGGCGGCGTCGGCAACGTACGCTCCGACGTGCTCAACCGGCTGTGGCTGCTGTTCAAGCAGCACGGCATCGTCATCCCCTATCCGCAACGCGACGTGCGCCTGCGCCTGCCGGAGCCGCCGGCGGACAATTGAGCGCAGCAATATGCTGTGGCCGCGCAGCAACACACCAGAAACGTTTCGGCAACGGACCAGAATTATGTTGTGCGTTGCAGCGCACTTCGGCAACTGAGGAGCGTCGAGGGCAAGGTGCACGGAATGCTCGAGGGCATTCGACAGAGGCGGCATCCCGAAAACGCAGGTGGAACTGACCGCATTCCAACGTCGAAAGGGACATGATGCGCATTTCCACGCCAAGCCTGGCAGCAGCCCTGCTGTTCGCCGCCGCCTCCCCTGCATTCGCGCAGGACGCCGACACCGCGCCGCCGCCGGCCTTCACCGTCTCGGGTGGCGCTGCGCTGGTGACCGATTACCGCTTCCGCGGCATCTCGCAGACCGACAAGGATTTCGCGGTCCAGGGCACGTTCACGGTGAGCCACGAATCCGGCCTGTACGCCACCGTCTGGGGCTCCTCGATCGACGAGTATGTCGCCGGCGGCAGCGACCAGGAGATCGATCTGATCGCCGGCTACAAGCACACGTTCGGCGGTACCACGCTGGATGTCGGCGTGCTCTATTATTACTATCCCGGCTCGTCGCAGTTCATCGCCAACTATGCCAGCGACTTCGTCGAGCCCTATGCCAGCCTGTCGCACACGATCGGCCCGGTGACCGGCAAGCTCTCCGCTGCCTATGCTCCCAAGGCCAAGGCGCTGTCGGTCGGCAACGGCAAGGAAGACAATCTGTACACCGCGCTCGATCTGTCGGCCGGCGTGCCCAACACGCCGGTCAGCCTGTCGGCGCATATCGGCCACAGCTTCGGCCCGAGCTATCTCACGATCGGCAAGGAATATACCGACTGGAGCCTGGGCGCGAGCTACACCTGGAACCACCTGACGTTCGGCGTCTCCTATGTCGATACCGACAAGGCGCTGTATTCCGCGCTGTCGGGCAAGAACATTTCCAAGGGCGGTGTGGTCGGCTCGGTCGGCGTCAGCTTCTAACGCGGCGCACGCACAAAAAAGGGGACGGCCGCGGCCGTCCCCTTTTTCATGTCCGGACGCCCCTACCCTTCCGGGCAAGGCGCGATCGGATCAGCTTATTTCGGCGCCGTGGCGCGCGCGTCCTGGCCGTCGCCTTCCGGTGCGGCGACGATGTCACGCGTCGTGCCGGCCTTGTCGACCACGGCGGTGTCGGGATCGCCGACGTCCGAGCGGATGCCGTCCGCCGCGCTATCGGTGCCGGCCGCGGTCAGCGTCGCGCTCTCCGAGGCGCTGCGTGCCGAGGTGCCGCCGAACAGTGCGTCGAGCGCCTGCGCGTTGGGATTGCCGGCCGAGGTCGGCGCGGCGCCCGGCTTGGGCGGCACGAGCGAGAAATCGGGCGGGATGACCAGCGGCGCCTGACGGGCCACGGCAAATTCATCCGGCCGGGCGCGGTCATAACCGCTCTTGCCGCACGCGGAGAGGCTGAACATCACGACAGTCGCGGCAGCGATCGACACCAACTTACGCATTCAAATTCTCCACTGGCGCCGGTCCGGCGTCCGTCTTCTTGTCTCGTACCAGAAGCGCGCGCACGAGCAAGACGAGCACCCCTATCGTAATCGCGGCATCCGCAACATTGAATACCAGAAACGGCCGCCACGTGCCGAAATGCAGATCGGCGAAATCGACGACATAGCCGAGCCGGATGCGATCGAGGATATTGCCGATCGCGCCACCGAGCACGAGCCCGAGCGCCATCCGATCCCAGCGATTGGTCTCGCGCGTCAGCCACACCGCGACGCCGCAGGCGATCGCCGCGGTGAGCGCGACGATCGCCCAGCGCATCGCCGGGCTGCCGGCGGGCAACAGCCCCAGCGAGACGCCGATATTCGGCACGAAGCGCAGATCGAAGAACGACACGATCTCGCGATACGCACCGAGCTGATCGATGCCGAGCGGGCCGGTGACCCACAGCTTGATCGCCTGATCGACGACGAAGACGATCGCCGCAGTGACGAACCCGGCGGGGGCGAAGCGGCTCACGCCACCACCTCGGCGCAGCGATCGCACAGATCGCCATCCACCGTCACTTCGGGCAGCAGGCGCCAGCAGCGGCCGCATTTATGATAGTCGCTCGGCGTCACGCTCACCTCATCCCCTTCCGTCACTTTCGCAACGATGAACAGTTCGGCGAGCGCCTCGACCGGGAGCAGTGCCTCCGGCACGGTGACGTTCGCCTCGAGGCTGGAGCGGACGCGTTTCTCGCGGCGCAGCGGCTCGATCGCCTCGGTGACCTGCACGCGCAATGCGCGGACATCGCGCCACTCGGTCGAGGCGGCGTCGTCGCCCGGCAGCGCGGGCAGTTCCGGCCATTCGAGGAAATGGACCGAATCGTCTTCGCTCGGGAAGCGCGCCTGCCACACTTCCTCGGCGGTGAAGCACAGGATCGGCGCGGCATAGCGCACGAGCGCGTGGAACAGGATATCGAGCACGGTGCGGTAGCTGCGGCGCTTGATGTCCGTGGGCGCGTCGCAATAGAGCGAATCCTTGCGGACATCGAAGAAGAAGGCGGACAGATCGTCCTGCGCGAAATCGGTGAGCAGGCGGAGATAGCGGTTGAACTCATAACCATCCGCCGCAGCCTTGAGCTCGACATCGATCATGCCGAGGCGATGGAGGACGTACCTTTCCAGATCGGGCATGTCGCGCACCGGCACCTTCTCGGCCGCGCTGAAGCCGTCGAGCGCGCCGAGCAGATAGCGGAAGGTGTTGCGCAGCTTGCGATAGGAATCGCTGGCCGTGGCGAGCACTTCCTTGCCGATCTTCACATCGTCGAAATAGTCGGTCGAGGCGACCCACATGCGCAGGATGTCGGCGCCCGATTCCTGGATGATCTTCAAGGGATCGACGACGTTGCCAAGCGACTTAGACATTTTCCGCCCGGTCTGGTCGAGCGCGAAGCCGTGCGTGAGCACGGCGTCGTACGGCGCGCGACCGCGCGTGCCGCTCGACTCCAGCAGCGAGGACTGGAACCAACCGCGATGCTGGTCCGAACCTTCGAGATAGAGGTTGGCGCGCGTGCCCTCGCCATAGCGCGCCTCGATCACGAAGGCGTGCGTGCTGCCGCTGTCGAACCACACGTCGAGGATGTCGTTGATCACCTCATAGTCGGCGAGCTTGTACTCCGCGCCGAGCAATGCCTGGTGATCGGCGGCGAACCAAGCGTCCGCGCCGCCGGCCTTGAACGCGGCGAGGATGCGCGCGTTGACGGACGGGTCGTTGAGATACTCGCCAGTCGCGCGGTTGACGTAGAGCGCGATGGGGACGCCCCAGGCGCGCTGGCGCGAGATCACCCAGTCCGGGCGGCCTTCGACCATCGCGCGGATGCGGTTCTCCGCGCGGGCGGGGACCCAGCGGGTCGCAGCAATCGCATCCAAGGCGATCTCTCGCAGCGTCGCCCCGTTATCGAGAGGCGACGGCTCGCCTTGCGACCCGACCTCCGCGCTGCGACCTGCCCCCGGCAGGTCGCTGGTCGCGCTCCGGTCCATCGGGATGAACCACTGCGGCGTGGCGCGGAAGATCACCTTCGCCTTGCTCCGCCACGAATGCGGATAGGAATGCGCGAAATCGTCGCTCGCCGCGAGCAACGCCCCCGCCGCGCGCAGGTCCGTGCAGATGGGGCCGTCGGCGGCGACGAACTTCTTGTTGATCACGCTGCCCTGCCCGCCGAGCCACGCCCAGTCGTCCCGGTACATGCCGGCGCCATCGACCGCGAACACCGGATCCAGGCCGTATTGCTTGCACAGCAGGAAATCGTCCTCGCCATGATCGGGCGACATATGGACCAGGCCGGTGCCGGCATCGGTGGTGACGAAATCGCCGGGCAGGAACGGGCGCGGCTTGGCGAAGAACGCCAGCGCCGCCTCACTCACCCCGTCACCCCGGGCTTGACCCGGGGTCCCGCTGCCTTCGCCAGAAGAAGCGGGACCCCGGCTTTCGCCGGGGTGACGGAGGTAGTTGTAGATCGGGTGGCGGGCAGTGGCGCCTTCGAGCTGCGAGCCTTTGCCGGTCCACCGGATCTGGAGATCCGTGAAAGGCGCCAACTTCATTGCGACACGTTGTGCGAACTCGGGTTGGAGCTGCTCGGCAATCAGAAAGCGGCCAAGCGATTTGAGCGGCGCGTCGTGGCTTTCACCACCGACGATCTCGACAATCGCATACTCGATCTCCGGCCCATAGCTCAGCGCCTGGTTCACCGGGATCGTCCACGGCGTGGTCGTCCAGATTACCGCATGCGCGCCGACCAGCTCGGGCGCGTTCGGCGCGTCGATGATCTCGAACGCAACGTCGATCTGCGTCGAGACCACGTCCTCATATTCCACCTCGGCCTCGGCCAGCGCGGTCTTTTCGACCGGCGACCACATCACCGGCTTCGCGCCGCGATACAGCTGGCCGCTCTCGGCGAACTTCAATAATTCGCCGACGATCGCCGCTTCGGCGTCGAACTTCATCGTCAGGTACGGATCGGCCCAGTCGCCCATCACGCCCAGCCGCTCGAACTGCGCGCGCTGCACCGCGACCCATTTCTCGGCGTACGCACGGCATTCGGCGCGGAACTGCGCGACGGGAACCTCATCCTTGTTGAGCTTCTTGGCGCGATACGCTTCCTCGACCTTCCACTCGATCGGCAGGCCGTGGCAATCCCAGCCCGGCACGTAGGGCGCATCCTTGCCCATCAGCGACTGGCTGCGGACGATGATGTCCTTCAGCACCTTGTTCATCGCATGGCCCATATGGATGTCGCCATTGGCGTAGGGCGGGCCATCGTGCAGGATGAAGCGTTCGCGCCCCTGCCGCTCCCTGCGCAGGCGATCGTACAGGCCGATCTTCTCCCAGCGCTCCAGGATCGCCGGCTCCTTGGCGGCGAGGCCGGCCTTCATCGGAAAGTCGGTCTTCGGCAGGAAGACGGTGTCGCGGTAATCGCGGGCGGAATCTGGGGTGTCGGTCATAGGTGTGCGGGCTTTAGCCGGGCACGGGGCGGGATACAAACGTTCGCGATTCTTTCCTCGGCCGCGCGGCGGACGGTAATGCCCGATTCACCACGATTGCGCGGAACGGCGGCGGCCCGCCGGGCGTCCTTCGATTGCCCACTGCGAACAGGAGGGGCGACGTGACCGACATCAACGACGAAATTGCCATTCTTGCCGTGCAATGCCTGGTGCTCGGCCCGGCGCAGTGCAGCGCGACGATCCAGCATAACATCGATGCCGCGGTCGCCGGCGGGCAATGGGACGAGTTGAACCAATGGCATCGGGTGCGGCTGCGCGTGCGACGGATGCAGCAGGAGGAAACGCTGGCGCGCGATCTTTCCGCGCTGGCCGGCGAACGCGCGCGCTACGCCGCGCCGCTCAAGCCCCGCTGAGGATCGCGAGGGCGCGGGCGCAATCGGCGTCCATCTGCGCGGTCAGCGCGGCCAGACTGTCGAACTTCGCCTCGGGGCGCAGATAGTCGATCAGCTCGACCTCGATCTCCTGCCCGTACAGATTGTCCGCGAAATCGAAGAAATAGGCCTCGAGCAATTCCTTCGGCGGATCGAAGGTCGGGCGGATGCCGAGATTGGCCGCGCCGGCGAGCACGCGCCCGTCGGGCAGCCGGCCGCGCACCGCATAGATGCCGTAGGCCGGGCGCAGATATTTGCCCATGTCGATATTGGCGGTGGGATAGCCGATCGTGCGGCCCAGCTTGGCGCCATGCTGCACGGTTCCGCGAATCGCGAACGGGCGGGTGAGCAGCCGCGCCGCCTCGCGCGGGTCGCCGGCGATCAGCGCCTCGCGGATCCGGCTCGACGACACGGCCGCGCCGTCCAGCGCCACCGCGGCGACCGTCTCGACCGAAAAGCCGGCCTGCGCGCCGATCTCGGCCATGACGCGGACATTGCCGCCCTTGGCCTTGCCGAAAGTGAAATCCTCGCCGGTCACCACGCCGCCGACAGCGAGACACCCGATCAGCCGCTGCTCGACGAATTGCGCCGCGGTCAGGCTGGCGAGCGCGGCGTCGAAGGCGAACACGACCATCGCATCGGCGCCGGCGGCTGCAAACAGTTCGGCGCGCTGATCGAGCGTGGTCAGGCGGAACGGCGGCGCATCGGGGGTGAAATAGCGCACCGGATGCGGATCGAACGTCGCGACCAATGCCGGGCGCCCGGCGGCGCGCGCACGCGCCACCGCCCGGCCGACCACCGCCTGGTGGCCGAGATGGAAACCGTCGAAATTGCCGAGCGCGACGATGCCGCCGGCAAGGGAGGCGGGAACCGTAGCGCTGCCATCCAGCCGCTGCATGGGGAGGCTATAGGGGGCGGGAAAAGCGGACGCTACATCCTAATTCCTCCCCGGCACGGGGAGGGGGACCATTCGGCCTCTTCGGCCGAATGGTGGAGGGGGCTCTCCGCAAGCGCCACGGTAGCGTTGCCGGCCCACCCCCTCCGTCAGCCTTCGGCTGCCACCTCCCCGTTCCGGGGAGGATTAGCGGGGCACGATGCCGGCGCGCAGCACGCGCAGGACGTTGGTGCCCATCACCTTGGCCACGTCGCCGTCCGAAAAGCCGCGATCCACCAGCGCCTGCGTCACCGCGGCGAGCTGGCCGGTATCGAAGCCGGTGGTCACCGCGCCATCGAAGTCCGAGCCGAGCCCGACATGATCGATCCCCGCCACGTCGCGGACATGCGCGATCACCAGCGCCACCCGGGCCGGCGTGGTGCCGCAGATCGCTGCTTCCCAATAGCCGATCCCGACCACCCCGCCGGTCGCGGCGACGCCCCTGATCTCGGCATCGGTCAGGTTGCGGTTGACCGCGCAGGTCGCCTGCACGCCGCCATGGCTGGCGACGACCGGGCGCGTGGCGATGCGGAGGATCTCGGCGACGGTGGCGTGGCTGGCATGCGCGATGTCGACCACCATGCCGAGCGCCTCCATCCGCGCGATCACCTGCCGCCCGAGCGGGGTGAGCCCGCCCTTCGCCTCGCCGTGCATCGAGCCGGCGACTTCGTTGTCGAAGAAGTGCGCCATGCCGGCCATGCGGAAGCCGGCGGCGTAGAGCGTATCGAGGTTGGAAAGCTTGCCCTCCAGATCCTGCAGCCCCTCGATCGACAGCATGCCGCCGACGATCTTCTGCCCACGTGCCCGCGCGGCGAGCAGCGCATCGAGTTCGGCCGCGGTGCGGATCACGCGGAACTCGCCCTGCGACGCGGCGGCGGCACGATCGAGCTTGGCCGCGTGCCACAGCGAACGCTGCAGCAGCGACGTCCAGGTCCGCACCGGCTGCAACTGCGCCATGGCGAGCATCGTGATATTGTCGCTATCCGCGCTGTTGGCGTCGTAATTTTGCCCCTTGGGCGTTTTGCTGACCGACGAGAAGATCTGCAGCGCGACATTGCCGTCCTGCAGCCGCGGCAGATCCACCTGCCCGCGGCCCGATCGGGCGAGCAGGTCGCGGTTCCACAGCATCGTATCGGCATGCATGTCGGCGATCTGCAGCCGGGCGTGCAGCGCGCGGGCTTGCGGCGTGATCTTCAGCGGGACGGGCACGACCTTGTTCATCGAGCGCTCGGTCATGCCCGGCGCGAGTGCGAAGAAGGCGAGCGCGGCGACGACGAGCAGCGCGAGCGCGCCGTAGAGCCATTTCTTCATGCGTCTCCCACCCCATCCGTCATGCCGGACTTGTTCCGGCATCCACCGTGCCGCACGTCCATTGGCCGGCGGTATGCGGGACGGTGGCCCCCGGAACAAGTCCGGGGTGACGGATCATGATCTGGCGAGCGTGACGAAGCTGTAGCCCGGCCGCACGCCTTCGGCGGGATGATCCTCGCGCGCGGTTTCCTGCCAGCCGGTGAAGGCGGGGACCATCGCATCGCCCTCAGGCGAAAGGTGGATTTCGGTTAGTTCGACCTTATCGGCGCGATCCAGGAACAGCGCGTAGATCTCCGCGCCGCCGATCACCGCGACGTCCCCCTGCCCGGCCAGCAGCACCGCATCCGCCACCGAATGCGCGACCTCCGCGCCGGGTGCGGACCAGCGCGCGTCGCGGGTCAGCACGATGTGCCGCCGCCCGGGCAATGGATTCGGGAAGCTCTCGAACGTCTTGCGGCCCATGATCATCGGCTTGCCGAGCGTGTGTGCCTTGAAGCGCTTGAGATCGGCGGGCAGGTGCCAGGGCATCTTGCCGTCTTTTCCGATCACGCCGTTATCGGCGCGCGCGAGGTGCAGCGTGATCATGCCGCCGCCACGTCGATCGAGAGATCATGGCCGTCATGGAACAGCGACACCGCGATACGGTCGCCCGGCGCCGTGTCGATCGGCGTCGGCAACTCGAACAACGGTGCGATCCAGGACGAGGCCGGGGGCGGCAGGGTCGGGTCGCTCTCCAATATCTCGCCGTCGCCGAAATCGAGGCGCAGCCATTGCACCACCGCATCGATACGACCGCCGGTCGATTCGAACGTCAGGCCTTCCCGGCGCGGGCCGAACGGCGCCGGGCCGCGATAATCCATCGCCAGCGCCGAGGCGGGCGCCGAGCACAAAGCGAAGCCGCGGCGGCCAGCGACCACGTTGCGCGGCGTGGGCGGCAGGAGCAGGTTGAAATCGGACAGGTCGAATCCCTCCACGGTGGCGATCGGGGGGTGCGCCGGCAGGGTCAGCGTGGCCAGCGCGCACCGGATTTCGGCGCGCGGCGGCAGCACGATGGCGCCCGGCCGGAGCAGGCGCGTCTGCGCATCGGCCAGCGCCGCCTCGACCCCTTCGTTGAACAGCGATTCGCCGAAAATCTCATGGATCAGCAGATCGACCGGCGCGGCCAGATCGATACCGAGCTGCAGCGCGTCCGAGCGTTTGGCGACGATGCGGACGCGATCCGACAGGCCGTTGGCGGCGACGATCCGGTCGGCCATCGCAGCGATCACCGGGCTCTGTTCGCAGGCCACCACCGTCGCCCCGGCACGTGCCGCCGCCATCGCCAGCAGGCCCGAGCCCGCGCCGATTTCCAGCACCGTCATGCCCGGGCGCACCAGGCGGTCTATCGCGCGGACATAAGCGTGGCTGCGGGCGGCATCGCCCAGCATGGCGCCATGGAAGGAGGCGACGCCGCGGCTCAACGCGCGGCGCACGATCGTGCGCACCTCCATCGATTGCGGGGCCTGGGCGATCGCCGCGCGCCCCAGCGCCACCGCATCGGCAAACTGCCCCAGGCGATGCAGCGCCGCGCACATCATCGCCATCGCCCGTGCGTCGCCAGCGAGATCGGCATAGCGGGAGACGATGGCGTCGGTCATCGCCGCGATCAGACCGCGACCGGCGCGGCGATCGCGGGATGCGGATCGTAATCGACGATCTCGAAATCCTCGATACGATAGTCGAAGATCGATTCCGGCCGGCGCCGGATGGTCATGCGCGGGCGGCCGCGCGGTTCGCGCGCGAGCTGTTCGTCCACCAGATGTTGGTGGTTGAGATAGACATGCGCGTCGCCCGCGCTCCACACCAGTTCGCCGGGGGCGAGATCGCATTGCTGCGCGAGCATGCGCAGCAGCAGCGCGGCGGAAAAGGCGTTGAACGCGAAGCCCAGCCCGAGATCGCACGAGCGCTGCCACAGCATCACCGACAGCCGCCCGCCGGACACGTGGAACTGATACGTCATATGGCACGGCGGCAGCGCCATGCCGTCCAGCTCGGCGACGTTCCAGCCGGTGAACAGCAGCCGACGCGAGGTCGGGTTGGTGCGGATCGCCTCGACCAGGGCGGCGATCTGGTTGATCGGCGCGCCGCGCCGGAACAGGCCCTCGCCGGCCGGCTCGTACGTGTCCCACGCCACCCATTGCTTGCCGTAGACCGGCCCGAGATCGCCCCAGTCGCGGGCGAACGCCTCGTCGGCGAGGATCCGCGCCTCGAACGCATCGCGATCGATCGCCTCGCCGGTCGCGCGGCGATAGCGATCGAGCGGCCAATCGGTCCAGATATGCACCTTCTGGCGGACCAGTTCGCGAATGTTGGTGTCGCCGGTGAGAAACCACAGCATCTCGCGTGCCGCCGTCTTCCACGCCACTCGCTTGGTGGTGAGCAGCGGCATGGCATCATCGGCGAGATCGAAGCGCATCGTCGGCCCGAACAGCGAGCGGGTGCCGACCCCGGTGCGGTCGCGACGCTCGTCGCCGCGGTCCCACACATCGCGCAACAGCTGGAGATATTGGTGCTCGTAATGCGCGGCCTCGGCCATGCCGTTTCTCCCTGTCAGCCCGCGCCTAGATGCATCGCCGGAACGGATCAAGATCAGGTGGAGCCCGGCCGGCAGCACGATAGCATCGACCGGTGGCGATTGCAGCCTGCCTTGCCCTCGACGGCCGTGCGGTTCGGGCGGCGTCGGACGCGGTCGCGTTGTTCGCCGACCTCGCCGATGCCGATCGCGAGCGCTGCGGCATCGCCTATCTTGATCCGGAATGGCGCTTGTTGGGCGTCCGCCGAACGCCGTTCGGGACGCCGGACGGGGTGGTCATGCAATGGCGCGCGGTGATCGGCGACATTCTCACGCTCGACGCCCATGCCATCGTGCTGGCGCACAATCATCCGGGCGGCGATCCGACCCCGAGCGCGGCGGATCTCGCGGTCACGCGGCGGCTGCTCGGCGCGGTCGCGGCGCTCGACGTGCGGCTGGTGGATCATCTCGTGCTGGCAGGCCCGCGCTGGGCCAGCATGCGCGCGATGGGCCTGCTCTAACCGATCCGGCAGGGCCGGATCGTCTTCGGATCGGGCCGCGGCCCGACCGCCCGGAAGGTCGCGAGATAACCGCCGGCCGAGGGCATGTTTTCCATCGCCACCTGGCGATAGCCCACGCGAGCGAATTCGCATTTGAGCAAGGCTGGCGGCGTGCCGTGATCCCGGGTCGGACGGTCGGCATCGACGACCACGACTTCCCCGCCGGGGCGTAGCGCGGGCCGCATGCGCCAGAGGAATTCATAGGGCTGCTCGATCTCGTGATACATGTGCACCATGAAGATGCGATCGAAGCTGCCATCCGGCAGCTTGGGATCGGCCGGCGCACCCAGGCGCACGCTGACATTGTCGAGCCGTTCGCGCGCCACGCGCTCGGCCAGCGTGTCGCGCACTTCCTCGACGATATCCTCGGCCAGGACGCGGCCTTCCTTGCCGACGCGCTGCGCCAGGCGGATCGTATAATAGCCCTCACCGGCGCCGATATCGGCAACCGTTATGCCCGGTTTTATGCCGGACTTGGCCATCACCTGCCCCGCCTCGTTGAGCCGGTCACGCGCTTCCTCGGTCGACCAGCGCGACGAGACGATCTGCGCGACCGGACGATCGGCGGCGGGGAACGGATCGATCCGCTCCTTGGGCGGCTTCGGCAAGCTGGGCGCGGCCTCGCACGCGGCGAGCGCGAGCAAGCCGACGCCCATCAGCGCGGGAAGATGACCCGGGCGGCGGCTCAATCGACGTCCTCGACCTCGACCGCCTCGCCGGTGACGCGCTGCGACAGGGCCGCGGCCATGAACGGATCGAGCGCGCCATCCAGCACGTCAGCCGGTGCGGTCGACGTCGTGCCGGTGCGCAGATCCTTCACCAGCTGATAGGGCTGGAGCACGTAGGAACGGATCTGGTGGCCCCAGCCGATATCGGTCTTGGTCGCATTCTCGGCGTTCGCGGCTTCCTCGCGAATCGACAGCTCGCGCTCGTACAGGCGGGCGCGCAGCTGATTATAGGCCTCGGCCTTGTTCTTGTGCTGCGAGCGCTGGTTCTGGCACTGCACGACGATGCCGGTCGGGATATGCGTGATGCGCACGGCGGAGTCGGTCGTGTTGATGTGCTGACCACCGGCACCGCTCGCGCGGTACGTGTCGATGCGCAGATCGCTCTCGTTATACTCGACGTTGATATCGTCATCGATCACCGGATAGACCCACACGCTCGAAAACGAGGTGTGGCGCCGCGCCGCGCTGTCGTATGGCGAGATGCGCACCAGGCGATGCACGCCGCTCTCGGTCTTGGCATAACCGTAAGCGTTCTCGCCCTTGACCAGCAAGGTCGCCGATTTGATCCCGGCTTGCTCGCCGGCATGATAATCGATCAGATCGACCTTGTAGCCATGGCGCTCGGCCCAGCGCGTATACATGCGCAGCAACATGCCGGCCCAGTCCTGGCTCTCCGTCCCGCCGGCGCCGGAATTGATCTCGACATAGGTATCGTTGCCGTCGGCCTCGCCGGACAGCAGGGCGGTGACCTTGTCGCGGTCCGAGCGTTCGGCGAGTTCGGCGAGCGCGGCGACGCCCTCCGTCTCCATCTCGGTATCGCCCTCCGCCTCGGCCATTTCGATCAGCTCGATATTGTCGCTCAGTTCGCGCTCGATGTTGCGCGTCGCGGTGATCGCCTCGTCGAGCCGACGGCGTTCGCGCATGACATCCTGCGCGGCCTTGGGATCGTTCCAGAGCGCCTGATCCTCGACGCGCGCGTTCAGCTCGTCGAGCCGGCGCAGTGCACGATCCCAATCGAGGGAGCGGCGCAACAGGGCCAACGCGGCGTTGATCGTTTCGACATGTGCCTGCGCTTCGGCGCGCATGGGTGTTCTCCAAAATTCCGTCACCCCAGCGAGTGCTGGGATCTTGCGCGGCTAAACGCGCCCGATGCCATGAGGCCCCGGCGGTCGCCGGGATGACGCCGGTATATAGGGTCGACTAGTAGATTCCGCCCTCTCTCTGCAAGAAATCGCTGTCGGCGCGCTGTTCCGCGCGCCGCGCGGCGCGCGCCGCACGCTCCTTGGCGGCCGCCGCGGCGATCGCCGGATCGGCGACCGCGCCGGCACGGCGGATCGCGCGGCGCGGCTCGCTCTCGGGCTTGAACGCTTCCCAGATCACCGCCGCCTTGGGATCGGTGCCGGGCCAGGCGCCATAGACCGGCTTGCCGCTGGCGCGATCGATGCGCACCATGCGCACGCCCTCGGGAGCGCGGAACGGCAGCCGGTCCATGCCCTCATAGGCCTTGACCGCCCATTGCTTGAAGATCGGTGCGGCGACCGTGCCGCCCTGTGCCGCGCCACCCAGCTTCCGCGGCGTATCATAGCCGATATACACGCCGGCGATCATCTGCGGCGTGCCGCCGATGAACCACACGTCGGTCGGGCCGGAATTGGTGCCGGTCTTGCCGAACATCGGGCGATCGAGATCGCGCAGCACGGTGGCGGTGCCGCGCTGGATCACTCCCTCGGCGATATGCACCATCTGATAGGCGCTGATCGCATCCAGCACCTGCTTCCCGCGGATCACCGGGCGCGGCATCGCGCGGCCGTTCCAGTCCGGCGCGTTGCAGGCATCGCAGGCACGCCAGTTTTCCGGCCAGACGACCTTGCCGTGGCGATCCTGGACGAAATCGATCAGCGTAGCGGGATGCGCCCGGCCCTGATTGGCGAGGATCGAATATGCGTTGACCATCCGCGACACCGTGGTCTCGCCGGCGCCCAGGGCGAACGACAGATAGGCGGGATATTTGCCGACGCCGATCTGGTCCATCAGCCCGACGACCTTGTCCATGCCGGTCTGGCTGGCGGTGCGCACCGTCATCAGGTTGCGCGATTGCTCGACGCCCCAGCGCATCGTGTGCGGCCCGGCGCCGCCGCCGCTGAAGTTGCGGAAGCATTTCTGGCCGAGCCGTGCGCCCTGATAGACGCAGAACGGGCCGTCGACGATGATCGAGGCGGGCGTCATGCCATTGGCGAGCGCCGCGGCGTAGACGATCGGCTTGATCGTCGAGCCCGGCTGGCGCTGTGCCTGGGTCGCGCGGTTGAACGACTGGACACGGGAATCGAAGCCGCCCTGCATCGCCAGCACGCGCCCGGTGGCCGGTTCCTCGACGACGAACGCACCGGAGATTTTGGGCACGCTGCGCAAGGCGAAGCTGCTGCCTTCCGGGGCGACGGCGATGATGTCGCCGACCTCGAGCGCGTTGAAGGCACTGCCGCCCTGCCCGCGCACCGGCATCTGCGCGGCCCAGCGCGGCAGTTCGCCGGTCTGGCCGTTGGAAAAGCCGAGCGTCGCCGCGCTCGCGCCGGTCGCGGTGACGATCGCCGGACGCCAATCCCGATAATCGAGCCCGATATTGGTGTTGAGCATCGCCGACTGCCAATTGTCCCCGGCGATATCGACATGCAGCAGCGGGCCGGACCAGCCGCGCCCGCGCTCGAACCGCAGCAACCCATCACGCAGCGCTTCCTGCGCGAAATCCTGCTGCTTTTCGTCGAACGACGTGCGCACCCACAGGCCGCCGGCATAGACGCTGTACGGCCCACCCTTCTCGTCCTCACCGAACTTGTCGATCAGCTGGCGGCGGACTTCCTCGACGAAATAGCCCGAGCCCGCGACCTGCGCCTTGGGCGTCTGGCGCGGCACCGCGCCGAGCGGCTCGGCATTGGCCGCGGCATATTGCGCCTGGGTGATGAACCCGTTCTTGAGCATTTCGCCGAGCACGTAATTGCGCCGGTCGAGCGCGCGCTGCGTGTTGCGGATCGGATCGTAATTTGCCGGGCCCTTGGGCAGGATCGCCAGATACGCCATCTGCGCCAGATCGAGCTCGTTCAGATCCTTGCCGAAATAGGCATAGCTGGCCGCCGCCACGCCGAACGCGTTGCGACCGAGCGCGATCTGGTTGAGATACAGTTCGAGGATCTGCGGCTTGGTCAGCGTATCCTCGATGCGATAGGCCAGGATGGCTTCCTTGGCCTTGCGCATATAGCTGGTTTCGTTGCCGATCAGCAGGTTCTTGGCGACCTGCTGCGTGATCGTCGAGGCGCCGACCGGGCGGCGGTTGCTGCGCAGATTGTTGAACGCCGCCGCGGCGATGCCCGGATAATCGACGCCGTGATGCTCGAAAAAGGTCTTGTCCTCGGCCGAGATGAAGGCGCGGACGAGCAATTGCGGATATTCGGCGTAGCTCAGTTCGACGCGCCGCTCGCGCGCGTAGCTGTAGATCGGATCGCCATCGATGCCGCGCACGTTCGTCGGCAAGGGCGGCTCGTAGGCACGCAGCTTGTCGACCGAGGGCAGATCGCGCGCGACGAGCAGCCAGATCAGCAGGATGCCGATCCCGCCAAGCGCCGCGAGGATGACGAGGGCCTTGACCCACCAGCGCGCCCAGAGGCGCTGCACGAAGCCGCGGAAGCCGTCCACCTCGCGGCGAAGACGGAAATTGACGCGGGGAGAGTCTGATGCGGCCATTAGGCCCCAGCCTCTAGCAACTTTCTCGGGCCTTGCCAGCCTGAGTGCGGCGACGGGGCCCGATTACCGGACCCCGCCCCGCTTCAGCTCAACGGCAGCGCGCGCCGCGGCCGCGGTTGTTGTTGTCGCTCTTGTCGATCGCCTGGCCGGCGAGCGCCCCGCCGGCCGCGCCGATGACCGCGCCCAACAAGCCCGAACCACCCGGCGCAATCACCGCACCCAGCGCGCCACCGGCGAGGCCGCCGACGATCAGCCCGGTGGTGCCATCTTCGCGACGGCAGTAATAGCGGCCATCATTGCCGCGGTAGACGCGATCATTGGCCGACAGCTGACGCTCGCGATAGCGACGATTGTCCTCACGATAGTAACGGCCGGCATCGTAACCGCCATAAGCGGGATCCGGATTGTTGTAATCGTAGCGGCTATAGTCACCGGCATAGCCCGGGCGGCCGCCCTGGTCATAGGTGCTGCAGCCGGCGACCATCGTCGAGGCGGCGATCAGGCCGAGTGTGAGTGCGCGCATCTTGCTTCTCCTGTTGGATAGATGCCTAATGCGGATCAGCGCCTATTCGTTCCGCGTGAGAGACGATTTGCGGACCGTCTCGCCATCGTCAGGTTGCGCGCGATCGAGCGTGTCGCCGGGGCGGCGGGCGTCGCCCGGCGCCTGATGCTCGGTCGAGATATTCGGCGCCGGCTGGGTCTCGGTCGGCTTGCTCGTGTCATCGGCCATGATCGGTCTCCCTCAGTTGTCAGCGCCGGTCTGGCTGTTCATCGTTCCGGCTTCGGCGACCATGGTCGGTGCCGGACCGGTGGCGGGGCGCAGCGCCTCACGCTCGGCCGGCGACATCGGCGCATCCATGTCCGGACGAAAATCGACCGGGGCGCGGGTCGCGCCGTCGTTGTGCGGCTGATCCAGCGCGAGATCCGGCGCCTGATGCTCGGCCGTGCCGGGGGCGACGAAGGCGGCAATCTGACGCCGCGCGAGGAAGCCGGCCACGGCCGCACCGACCGCGAGCACCGCGCCGCCGATCGACAGCGCGGTGGAGGTGTCGAGCCTGGACTCGCGGCGCTGCGCCGCGGGCTTGCGTTTCGTCGTCGTCTTGCGGGGCTTGGTAGCCATGGTCGTCGCTTCCCTGTGATTAATCGTCGGAAGGGTAACCAGCGGACGCAGCGAGCGTTCCGCGCCAGGCCGCATCAGCCCCGCGTCGTCACGGCGCGTCGGCCACGCCCAACTGGTTCAGCGCGAAGGCCATTGCCTCGGCGGATTCCTTGTAGCGCTCGAACCGGCCCGACTTGCCGCCATGCCCGGCCTCCATGTTGATGCGGAACACCAGCGGATTGCGATCGGTCTTGGTCGCCCGCAGCCTGGCGACCCATTTGGCCGGCTCGTAATATTGCACCTGGCTGTCCCACAGGCCGGTGCCGACGAACAGCGCCGGATAGGCCTGGGCCGTGATGTTATCGTAGGGCGAATAGGTCGCCATATAGTCGTAGGCGGCCTTCTGCGCGGGATTGCCCCATTCGTCATATTCGCCGGTGGTGAGCGGAATGCTGGCATCGAGCATCGTCGTCAGCACATCGACGAACGGCACCTGCGCGATGATCACCTTGTAATCCTTAGGCGCCTGGTTGGCGATGCCGCCCATCAGCAGCCCGCCGGCGCTGCCGCCCATCGCCGCGACGCGGCCCCGGGCGGCGTATTTGTTGGCGACCAGCCAGCGTGTCACGTCGATGAAATCGTTGAAGCTGTTCTGCTTCTTCATCAGATGCCCGTCGTCATACCAGGCACGCCCCAGTTCCTGACCGCCGCGGATATGCGCCAGCGCATAGACCATGCCGCGATCGAGCAGGCTCGTCGTCTGCACCGAATAGCCAGGATCCATCGACGCGCCGTAGCTGCCATAGCCATATTGCAGCATCGCCGCGCTGCCATCGCGCTTGAAGCCCTTCTTATAGACCAGGCTGACCGGCACCTTCACGCCGTCGCGCGCCGGCACCCAGACCCGCTCGGTGACATATTGCGTGGCATCATAGCCCGGCACCGGCTGGACCTTGAGCGTGCGGCGCTCGCCGGTCGTCGTGTTGATTTCGTAGGTCGTGAGCGGCGTGGTGAGCGAGCCATAGGTGTAGCGCAGCCACGGCGTGGCCGGCTCCTCGTTGACCGACAGGTTCATGGCATAGGCCGGCTCGTCCGACTGCACGAAGCTGCTCTTGCCGTCATTGGCGAGCGTGCGCACGCGCTTGTTGCCGCCGGAGCGCTCCTCGATCGCAAGGAAGCCGTCGAACGGCTTGAACGCCTCGATGAACACGTCCGATTTGACCGGCACGAGATCACGCCACGCCGTGCGATCGCCGCGCGCCTGAGCGTCGGCGACGGCCATTAGCCGGTAATTCGGCGCATCCCAATTGGTCCGGAAGATCCAGCGCCCGCCGAGATGATCGGCGTCATAGAGAAAGTCACGCTGCCGCGGGGCCAGGATGGTGAACGCGGTGGGGTTGGCGGCGGGCGCGCAGCGTTGCTCCGCGCTGACCGTGCTCTGCACGCCAATGCAGATATATTTGTCATCGGTAGTGCGGCCGATGCCCATGTAGAAGGTATCGTCCTTCTCCTCATAGATGAGCTTGTCGGCCGATACCGGCGTGCCAAGTACGTGCGCCTTGACGCGCTTGCTCAGCAAAGTGACCGGGTCCTTTTCGACGTAGAAGATCGTCTTGTTGTCATCGGCCCAGATCGCGCCGGGCTCGGCATTGGGGATCGTATCGGGCAGCACCGCGCCGCTGGCGATGTTCTTCACCTTGAGCACATACTGGCGGCGCCCGACGACGTCCTCGGCCCAGGCAAGCATCGTGTTGTCGGGGCTGACCTCCGTGTCGCCAACCGAGAAGAAGCCCTTCCCCGCCGCCAGCTTGGGCTGATCGAGCAGCACTTCCTCGGGCGCGGTCATCGCGCCCTTGCGGCGCGCGGTGATCGCATAATCGGCGCCGGTATCGAAGCGGGTGTAATAATAATAGCCGTTCCGCAGGTACGGCACCGAACTGTCGTCCTGCTTGATGCGGCTCACCGTCTCCTTGTACAGCGCGGCCTGCAACGGCTTGTTCGGGGCGAGCACGGCATCGGCATAGGCATTCTCGGCCGCGAGGTGAGCCAGCATGGCCGGATCCTTGCGCGTGTCATCGCGCAGCCAGTAATATTCGTCGGTGCGCGCCGCGCCGAACGGGGCCTTGACCACGAACGGCTTCTTCGCGGCGACCGGCGGCCGGGGCGCATCCTGCGCGGTGGCGGGAAGGATGACGGCGGCGGTGAGGCCGAGCACGGCGAGATACTTCACAAACTGTTCCCCTCGGAGATTTGCGGGGAAGCTAGCGCTTGGATTGGGCAAGTAAAGCTCGCCGTCATCCCGGACCAAATCCGGGATGACGGTGTTGCCGAGCGGCGCTTACAGCACGAAGCGGCTGAGATCCGTGTTGCGGGCGATGCTCGCGAGCTGCGCCTCGACATAGGCGGCATCCACCACCACCGTCTCGCCGCCGCGATCCTCGGCATTGAAGCTGACGTCCTCGAGGAGCTTCTCCATCACCGTCTGCAGGCGGCGCGCACCGATATTCTCGATCTCGCCATTCACGTCGGCAGCGATCTTGGCGACCGCGGCAATGCCGTCCGGCGTAAAGTCGATCGTCACGCCTTCGGTGCCGATCAGCGCGGTATATTGCTGCAGCAGGCTGGCCTTGGTGTCGCTGAGGATGGCGACGAAATCGGCCTCGGTCAGTGCCTTCAGCTCGACGCGGATCGGGAGACGCCCCTGCAGCTCGGGCAGCAGGTCGCTCGGCTTGGCGACGTGGAACGCGCCGCTGGCGATGAACAGGATATGGTCGGTCTTCATCGGCCCATATTTGGTCGCGACCGTCGTGCCTTCGATCAGCGGCAGCAGATCGCGCTGCACGCCTTCGCGGCTGACCGACCCGCCATGCTGGCCGGAGACGGCGATCTTGTCGATCTCGTCGAGGAACACGATGCCATTGGCTTCGGCATCGGCCAAAGCGGCACGGCTGACCTCTTCCTGATCGAGGCGCTTGTCGGCTTCCTCCTCGACCAGTTTCTCCCAGGCTGCGGGCACGGTGAGCTTGCGGCGCTTCAATTGCGCGCCGCCGAACGCCTTGCCCATCATTTCCGACAAGTTGATCATCTGCGGTGCGCCGCCGGGCACTTCGAACGGCATGGCGGGCGGCGCCTCCATCTCGATCTCGATCTCGGTCTCGTTGAGATGCCCGTCGCGCATGCGCTGGCGGAACGCCTCGCGCGTCGCTTCGCTGGCACCCTTGCCGGTCAGCGCATCGAGCAGGCGGACCATCGCCGCATCCTCGGCCTTGTCCTTCACCGCGACGCGGCGGCGCTCCTTCTCCAGCCGCACCGCTTCCTCGACCAGGTCGCGCGCGATCTGCTCGACGTCGCGGCCTACATAGCCGACCTCGGTGAACTTGGTCGCCTCGATCTTGATGAACGGCGCGTCGGCGAGCTTGGCCAGGCGGCGGCTGATCTCGGTCTTGCCGCAGCCGGTGGGGCCGATCATCAGGATGTTCTTTGGGGACACCTCGTCGCGCAGATCGGCGCCGAGGCGCTGGCGGCGCCAGCGATTGCGCATCGCGACGGCGACGGCCTTCTTGGCGTCGGTCTGGCCGATGATGTGCTCGTCGAGTGCGGCGACGATGGCTTTGGGTGTCAGGGCGTCGTTCATGTTCTTCTCTTCTTCCCCCCTCCCGCTTGCGGGAGGGGTCGGGGGGAGGGCGTGTCGGCCGGCGGGCGGTTCGCGGGAGGACGGGCCCTCCCCTAACCCCTCCCGCAAGCGGGAGGGGGACTTAGGCGGCGTCCAGCGCTTCCACCGTCAGCCGGTCGTTGGTGTAGACGCAGACCTCCGCCGCGATCGCCATTGCCTTGCGGCAGATCGTCTCGGCATCCTGTTCGTAATCGACCAAGGCGCGGGCTGCGGCGAGCGCGTAATTGCCGCCCGAGCCGATCGCCGCGACGCCGGCTTCGGGCTCAAGCACATCGCCGTTGCCGGTCAGGATCAGGGTCACGTCCTTGTCGGCGACGATCATCATCGCCTCCAGATTGCGAAGATATTTGTCGGTGCGCCAGTCCTTGGCCAGTTCCACCGCCGCGCGCAGCAATTGGCCGTGATGCTGCTCCAGCTTGCGCTCGAGCCGTTCGAACAGGGTAAAGGCATCGGCGGTCGCGCCGGCAAACCCCGCGATGACCGATCCGTCGCCCAGGCGACGGACCTTCTTGGCATTGGGCTTCATCACGGTCTGGCCCTGCGTCACCTGGCCGTCACCGGCGACGACGACGCGTCCATTGCGGCGCACGGAGAGAATGGTCGTGCCGTGCCACGTCAGTTTTTCGCTCATGGGCGCGATATGGGAGCGGTCGGGCGGCGGTGCAATCAGCGCGCGTGCGCGTGCAGAAAATCGACACTTTCCTGCAAGGTCGGGGCACGACCGCGCAACGGTTTGGAAATGCCCATGATCAGATCGTTATGGCTCTTGCCCGGATAGAGGCGGAGCTCGACGGTGGCGCCGAGGCCTTTCAGCTTCGCCGCCAGCCGTTCGCTATTGTACGGTCGCACGACATCGTCGGCCGTGCCGGCGGCGAGCCATAAAGGCGGGCTGTCCTTGGCGGCGAAACGGATCGGCTGCGTCTCCAGCGGGCGCGGCCAGTTGCTCATCGCATCGATGCTGCGCTTCTTGTCGAACGGGTAGAAATCGTACGGGCCGGCGAGCAGCGCCGCCGCACGGACGATCTTGGGATCGACGCCGATATCCCGCAGCCAATGCGGGTCGAGTGCCAGCATCGCGGCATTGTACGCACCGGCCGAGTGACCGCCCAAGGTGATGCGCCGCGGATCGCCGCCGAACCGGGCGACATTGTCGCGCGTCCATTTCACCGCCAGCGCGGAATCCTGCACGAACACCGGAAAATGCACCGCCGGGACCAGCCGGTAATCCGGCACGACGACGACGAAGCCCCGGGCGGCATAAGCGCGGGCCGCAAAGTCATATTCGCCGCGCGAGCCCTTCACCCAGCCGCCACCATAATAGAAGACCAACACCGGATAGGTCTGGCCCGGCTTGCTGTCCTTGGGCGCCCAGACGTTCAGCTTCTGCGCGGCATCCGGGCCGTACGCCACCCCCTCCGCCACCTCGTGCGCATTGCCGTCGCCCGGCGTGTGGCTGTTGATGAAATTGAGCACGGCGGGCGGCGAGGCGAAGGCGATGATCAGGCCGATGATCGCGACCAAGGCGACGATGGTCAGGAGCACGAATTTCAGTCTGGTCATCGCTCACCCGCCCTGCCGGACTTGTTCCGGCATAAGCTGCGCCGCACGTCCATTGGCCGTCGGTATGCGGGGAAGCGGGCCCAGGAACAAGCCCGGGGGGCGTTGCGAAAATCAACGTCGGGCTGCGGTCACTTCTCGCTGCCCTTGGCCTTTCCCCAGCTCCGCGCGACGGTATAGCCGAGATAGCCCGTCCCGAAGAGCGCGTAGAGCGGTTCGGGGATGCCGCTGAGATACGCGTTCATGCCCGCCGCGATATCCCGCGCCATGACCGGCTGCACGGCAGCGATCAGCCCCATCGGGATCGCCCACAACAGCAGCGCATACATCACGTACAGGAAGCTCGGCCGCGCGCGACTGGTCCAGGGATCGGTCGATTGCGCCTCGCTGAGGATCGCCGACATCTGCGTCTTGACCTGATCGAGCTCCTGGCTGCCTTGCAGCCGCAGCAATTCCAGCTTGGCCGCGTCGCGTGCCCTGGGATCGGGGATGATCTTGTCGATCAGGCCCGCGATCGGCCCGATGATACCGTCGAGAATGCTCATGCCATGCCCTTCCGCCATCCCGCCGCGGAATGCGGCGAGTCGGGAAGGAATAACCTATTTGGTTTTCTGTAGGACAGTGGCTTTATGTGCTAACGCAGCCCCGGGAACCGTGCCGGCACTCAGACCCTAGCGTGCATGTTCCTGCGCGAAGGCGGCCGCGGCGCCGTACAGGCCGGGTTGCGGATGAACGATGAGCTTGACCGGGATCGCCGACATCATCGCCTCGAACCGGCCCTTGGCCGCGAACCGTTCGGCAAAGCCGCTGCGCGCGAAATGATCCTTGAGCCTAAGGCCGAGGCCACCGGCGATCACCACGCCCATCGCGCCGTGCGCCAGTGCGAGATCGCCCGCCACCGCGCCCAGCGCTTGGCAGAAGCGATCCAGCGCATCGAGCGCCAGACTGTCCGTGCCCGCCAGCGCCATCGTCCAGATCGCCTTGTCGTCGAGCCGCGGCACGGCCTGCCCGCCCATTGCCGCCAGCGTCTCGTAGATGCCGACGATGCCGGGCCCGGAGACGATCCGTTCGGCCGAGACGCGGCGATAGATCGGGCGGAGATGCTGGACGATCGCGTCCTCCAGACGGTCGAGTGGGGCGAAATCGGTATGCCCGCCTTCGGTGGGCAGGACATGATAATCGTCACCGGTGCGCAGCACCTGCGCCACGCCGAGGCCGGTGCCGGGGCCGCACACGGTGATCACGCCGCGCTCCTTGAACGGCACATCGGGGCCGGCAAGATGCAGGAAGTCGCTGGACGGCGCCTGCGCGACGGCATGGCCGACCGCACCGAAATCGTTGATCAGGCTGAACTGATCGACCTCGAGCCGGCTGGGGATCATTGCCGGACGAATGATCCACGGGTTGTTGGTCAGCTTGATCACCTCGCCGCCGACCGGCGAGGCGACGGCGATCGCGGCATTGCGCGGCAGCGGCCGGCCGGCCTGCGCGCCGAATGCCTGCCACGCGCTCTGCACGCTGGCATAATCGGCGGTCTTGAGCGTGACCGCTTCACCCAGCGACGCCACGCGCCCCTCGGCCACCTCGGCAATGGCGAAGCGCGCGTGCGTCCCCCCGATATCGACTGCGACGACTTCCACCAGCGGCTCTCCTTCGAGCGCGGGGGATAAAGGGGCGACGGGCGTGGTCAAGGTCTTAGCGACCGACGCCCGCCGCAATCAGATCGCCAGGCTCAGGCGATCTCGGGCAGCTTGTCGAGATGCTTGTCGAGCGTGATCGGATAGTCGCGCACGCGCACGCCGGTGGCGTTGTAGATCGCGTTGGCGATCGCCGCGCCGACGCCGCACAGGCCGAGCTCGCCGACGCCCTTGGCCTTCATCGGCGAGGAAATCGGATCGACCTCATCGAGGAAGATCACGTCCTGGTGCGGGATATCGGCATGGACCGGGACCTCGTAGCTCGCCAGATCGTGATTGACGAAAAAGCCGAAGCGCTTGTCGACCGCCAGTTCCTCCATCAGCGCCGCGCCCGCGCCCATCGTCATCCCGCCGATCACCTGACTGCGTGCCGACTTGGGATTGAGGATACGCCCTGCCGCGCACACCGCGAGCATGCGGCGGATGCGCGTCTCGCCGGTATAGGCGTTGACGCCCACCTCGACGAAATGGCCAGCAAAGGTCGATTGCTGATACTTCTTGTCGAGATCTCCATATTCGATCGCATCCTCGGCGACCAAGCCGGCATCGCCCGCCGCCTCGGCCAGGCTGACGCTACGGTTGCCCGAACGTACCTTGCCGTCGGCGAATTCAGCGTCCGTCGAATTGAAGCCAAGCTTCTGCGCAACTGCCTCGCGCAGCTTGACGCACGCGGCGTAGACGCCCGAGGTCGAATTGTTGGCGCCCCACTGCCCGCCCGAGCCGGCCGAGGCCGGGCTGTCGGAATCACCCAGCTTCACCACGACCTTGTCGAGATCGACGCCCATCATTTCGGCCGCAGTCTGCGCGATGATCGTGTAGCTGCCGGTGCCGATATCGGTCATGTCGGTGGTGACGGTGACGATGCCCTTGCGGTCGATGCCGACGCGCGCCGCCGACTTCATCAGCATGTTGTTGCGGAAGCCCGCAGCCATGCCGAGCCCGACCAGCCACTTGCCGTCGCGCACCTGCGCCGGCTTGGCATTGCGCCTGTTCCAGCCGAAGCTGTCCGCACCGGTCTGCAGACATTTGATCAACTGGCGCTGCGAGAAGCGTCGTTCGGGCTTTTCCGGATCGACCTGCGTATCGTTGGCGATGCGGAACGCGACCGGATCCATGCCCAATTTCTCGGCCATCTCATCCATCGCGATCTCAAGCGCCATCAGGCCCGGGGCCTCGCCCGGCGCGCGCATCGCATTGCCCTCGGGCAGATCGAGCACGGCGAGCCGCATCGAGGTCAGGCGGTTGGCACCGGCGTACATCAGCTTGGTCTGATTGACCGCGGTCTCGGGCTGACCGCCAGGGAGATCGCCCGAGCCGCTTTCGTGCGCGATCGCGGTGATCTTGCCGGCCTTGGTCGCGCCGATACGGATACGCTGCATCGTCGCCGGACGATGCGTGGTGTTGTTGATCATCAGCGGGCGCTGCAGCGTGACCTTGACCGAACGGCCGGCCGCCTTGGCGCCGAGCGCTGCCATGATCGCATCGGTGCGGACGAACAATTTCCCGCCGAACCCGCCACCGATATAGGGCGAGATCAGCCGGACATTCTCCTTGGGCAGGCCGAGCGTCTTGGCGACATCGCCCTTGCCCCAGGCGATCATCTGGTTGGACGTCCACAGCGTCAGCTTGTCGCCTTCCCATGTCGCGATCGAGGCGTGCGGCTCCATCATCGCATGGCTGTGATCGGGCGTCGTGTAGCGCGCGTCGAGCTTGACCGCGGCCTTGCCGAACGCACCCTCGAAATCGCCGACGCGGTCGACCGGCGGGCCCTTGTCCTCGGCCGGCTTGAGCGGTGCGCCCTTCAATTCGGTGGCGAGATCGAAGCGCCCCTTGCCGCGGGCATAATCGACCCGCACGAGCTGTGCGGCGGCACGCGCCTGTTCGAACGTCTCCGCGATAACGAGGGCGACGGCCTGGTGATAATGCTGGATTTCCGGGCCGCCGAGCAGATTGGCGGTGTTGAAATCGCCTTTCGTCAGCTTGCCGGCATTGGCCGCGGTGACGATCGCGATCACGCCGGGCGCACCCTTGGCCTCGGCCAGATCGATCGCGTTGATGCGGCCCTTGGCGATCGCCGACCCGACCATATAGCCATAGGCATGGTTGGCGACGGCATCGTTGCGCTCATAGGCATAGAGCGCGGTGCCGGTGGTCTTGTACTTGCCGTCGATACGATCGTGCGGCTTACCGACGACCTTCAGCTGATCGATCGGGTTCTGGCCGGCGGGGGTGTCGAACTTCATGGGATTACCCCTTCGCTTCGGCGAGCGCCGCGGCGAGCGTGCGCTCGACCAGGCTCACCTTGAATGCATTGTCTTCGGTCGGCCGCGCGTCGGCGAGCAGCTTGGTGGTCACCGCCTTGGCGCCGCGCGGCAGATCGGCTTCCGCCGCCTCGTTGCGCCACGGCTTGGGCGCGATGCCGCCAACCGCGATACGACCGCTGCCATCGGACTGCACGACCGCCGCCACCGACACCAGGGCGAAGGCATAGGACGCGCGATCGCGCACCTTTTGATAGACGTGCGTGCCGCCGATCGGCTTGGGCAACGTGACCGCGGTGATCAGCTCGCCCGTCTGCAGCACGGTATCGGCCTGCGGCGTATCGCCAGGCAGGCGGTGGAAATCGGCGATCGGGATCGTCCGCGTAAGCCCATCGGGCTTCACCGTATGCACGGTGGCGTCGAGCACACGCATCGCCACCGCCATGTCGCCGGGATAGGTCGCGATGCACGAATCGCTCGTGCCGATCACGCCGAGCTGGCGGCTATAGCCGCCGATCGCCGAACAGCCGGTGCCGGGCTGGCGCTTGTTGCACGGCTGGTTGGTGTCGTAGAAATAGGGGCAGCGCGTGCGCTGCAGCAGATTACCCGCGGTGGTCGCCTTGTTGCGCAGCTGGCCGCTCGCGCCGGCAACGATCGCGCGGCTGAGCACGCCATAATCGCGCCGCACGCGCGTGTCCGCGGCAAGATTGGTGTTGGTCACCAGCGCACCGATGCGCAGCCCGCCGTCCGGCATATCCTCGATCTTGTCGAGCTTGAGCGCGTTGACGTCGATCAGATGCGCCGGCGCCTCGATCTGCAGCTTCATCAGATCGAGCAGGTTGGTGCCACCGGCGATGAATTTCGAGTTCGCCATGCGCGCCGCGGCGGCGGCGGCCTCGGCGGGCGTGCTGACGCGCTGATAGGTAAAGGGCTTCATGCGACTTTCTCCGCGACGTCGGTCATCGCTTCGAGGATGTTCGAATAGGCGCCGCAGCGGCAGATATTGCCGCTCATCCGCTCGCGCATCTCGTCATTGGAGGCGGTCGGACGGCCGTTGAGATCGGCGGTGACATGGCTCGGGATGCCGGCCTTGATCTCGCCCAGCACTGCGACCGCCGAGCAGATCTGCCCCGGCGTGCAATAGCCGCACTGATAGCCGTCATGCTTGATGAAGGCGGCCTGCATCGGATGCAGGTTGTCCGGCTGGCCCAGCCCCTCGATCGTGGTGATCTTGTCGCCTTCGTGCATCACCGCGAGGCTGAGGCAGGAATTGATCCGCACGCCATCGACGAGCACGGTGCAGGCGCCGCACTGGCCGTGATCGCAGCCCTTCTTGGTGCCGGTGAGCTGCAGGTTCTCGCGTAGCGCATCGAGCAAGGTGGTGCGCGTATCGACCTGCAGCGTGCGCTTCTTGCCGTTCACCTCGAAGGCGAGCTTGGCCAGGCTCGGCGCGGCCGGCTTGCCGACCTGCGCCGCGCTGACCGGAACGGCGGTGGCCGCCACCGATGCGGCCCCTGCGCCCAGCAGGCCGCGGCGCGACATCTCAAATTCTCCGCTATCGCTCATGGCAATATCGTTCCTCACTCAACGGGGCCCAGCGGGCCGGATGTACTGGTTCAATCGGGCATAACGTCAGGCACGCCGGAAGGTGCCTATTGCGATCGACTATCACTGCGGCGCCGAAATAGGTCTACGCCGGCGACGGCAGGAGCCGCCGTGCCGCAGCTGCGCCGCATGCCTCCCGGCGGCCCCGGCCGTCGCCGGGGCGACGGTCAGGCGACGATCTTCACAGGCACCGATTTGGCCGCCGGGACATGGCTTTCTTCGGCGAAATGCTCGACCGGCATCAGCACGTTGCATTCCGGATAATAGGCGCCGAGGCAACCGCGCGGGATGCTGTACGGCGTGACGATCAGCCCCTCGCGGCGGCGCGTGATGCCGTCGCCGGCATCGCTTTCCAGCGCGACGATCTGGTTTTCCTTGAGCCCCGCCGCAGCGATGTCCGCCGCGTGCATGAACAGCACGTCGCGCGTGCCCTTCACGCCGCGGAAGCGATCGTGATAGCCGTAGATCGTGGTGTTGAACTGATCGTTCGAGCGCAGCGTCATCAGCCGGAAACGGCCGTCCGCGTCGGCGAAGCCGGTGGCCGACAGGCCGGTGGGGGTGAGGAACTCGGCCTTGCCGCTCTCGGTCTGCCAGATCCGCTCGCTTGCCTTGTTGCCCTTCCAGAAGCCACCGGGCTGGAACAGGCGCGCGTTGAAATCGCGAAAGACCAGCGGATAGGTCTGCTCGATCGCGTCGCGGATCGTGGCATAATCCGCCACCCAAGCGTCCCAGTCGACCTTGGGATTGGCGGGCAGGATCTGCTTGGCGAGCGCGCCGACGATCGCCGGTTCGGACAGCAGATGCTTGCTGGCCGGCGTGGCCTTGCCGCGCGAGGCATGGATGCAGCTGGTGGAATCCTCGACCGTCACGACTTGCGGGCCACTCGCCTGCACGTCCGTCTCGATCCGGCCGAGGCACGGCAGCAGATAGGTGACCTTGCCAGGAAAGAGATGGTTGCGGTTGAGCTTGGTGGCGATCTGCACCGACAGATCGAGATTGGTCCAGGCGGCTTCCATCGGCCCGGTCTCGGGCACCGCGCGGAGGAAATTGCCGCCCAAGGCGACGAACGCCTTGACCGATCCGTCGATCACGCCGCGGCAACTTTCGACCGTATCGAGCCCCTTCTCGCGCGGCGCGGTAAAGCCGTATTGCGCCTCGAGCTTCTCGACCGGCACGAGCTCGGTCTTCTCGGTGATGCCGACGGTGCGCTGGCCCTGCACGTTGCTATGGCCGCGCACGGGCGTGGGGCCGGCGCCGGGCTTGCCGATATTGCCGCGCATGAGGAGCAGGTTGACGACCATCCGGACGTTCTCGACGCCCTTCACATGCTGCGTCAGGCCCATGCCATAGATCGCCATCACCGCCTTGGACTTGGCATAGACCCGCGCGGCTTCTTCGAGCGCGGTCTTGGCGAGGCCCGCTTCGTGGACGATCGCGCCCCAATCCGCGGCGCGCACCGCGGCGACGAAATCCTCGAAGCCGTGCGTGTGCGCCTCGATGAAGGCGGTATCGAGCACGGCGGGCTGGCCGGCCAGGATCGCCGCGTCGTGCCATTCGACCAGGAACTTGGCGATCCCCATCATCGCGGCGATATCGCCACCCGCCTTCACCTGGTGATATTGCGTGGAGATGTTGGTTTCCGCGCGCGTCGCCATCTCGATCGGATTCTGCGGATCGGTGAAGCGTTCGAGCCCGCGTTCGCGCAAGGGATTGAAGGTGATGATCTCCACCCCGCGTTTGCGCGCGCTGCGCAGATCATGGAGCATGCGTGGCGCGTTCGAGCCGACATTCTGGCCGAAGAACAGGATCGCGTCGCACTGCTCGAAATCCTCGAGTCGCGTCGTGCCGACGGGCACACCGATCGCCGCCTTGAGGCCGACCGAGGTGGATTCATGGCACATGTTCGAACTGTCGGGCAGGTTCTGGTTGCCGTACATCCGCGCCATCAGCCCGTACATGTACGACGCTTCCAGGCTGGTGCGGCCGGAGGAATAGAAGACCACCGATTTCGGATCGAGCGGGCGCAGCACCGCGCCGATCTCGGCGAAGGCCTCGTCCCACGCACAGGCGACATATTTGTCGGTCGCAGCATCATAGCGCAGCGGATGGGTCAGACGGCCATGCTGTTCGAGATCGTAATCCTTCCAGCCGCGCAATTCAGCCAGCGTATGCTTGGCGAAGAATTCGGGCGTGGTGCGATAGGTGGTGAGTTCCCAGGCGGTGGCCTTGGCGCCCTCCTCGCAGAATTCGACCGGATGGTGGTTGGCCGGCTTGGGCCAGGCGCAGCTGACGCACTGGAACCCGTCGGGCTTGTTCTGCCGCACCAGTTCGCGCAGCGTTTCCGGCGGGACGCGTTCGCGCGGGAAGATTTCGGCAAGCGAGCGCACCGAGCCCCAGCCGCCCGCCGGCCCTTCGAACGGCGTAATCTCGGGCTTGTCGGAATGCTGCTTGGCCATGATCGACTCCTGCCCGGGCTGGTTTTAGGCGCGGCGCCTATCCTATGCAGGGAACGGCACGGCAACAAAATGGTTCATCCCGAATTCCAATGTAAGGAATTTGCCATGCCGACCCCCGTGCGTTTCTCCCCCTCCGTCGAAACCCCCGCGCCCGACGAGGCCGAGACGATCAAGGGGCTGGAAGAGCAGTTCAAGATCATTCTCGACACGACCTCCGCCGATTACGGCCATGCCGTGCGCTCGGTGCACGCCAAGGGCCATGGCCTTGCGCGGGCTACGCTGACGGTGGCCGATGGGTTGCCGCCCGAACTGGCGCAGGGCCTGTTCGCCCAACCCGGCAGCTATGATGCCGTGCTGCGCCTGTCGACCAATGCCGGCGACATCCTGGATGACGCGATCTCGCTGCCGCGCGGCCTGGCGCTCAAGATCATGGGGGTGCCGGGCGAGCGGCTGCAGGGCGCCGACGGCTCGACGCAGGATTTCGTGATGGTCAACGGCCCGACCTTCGCCGCGCCCAACCCCAAGGCATTCCTCGGCAATCTCAAGCTGCTCGCCAAGACCACCGACAAGGCGGAAGGCGCGAAGAAGGTGCTGTCCTCGGTGTTGCGCGGTGCGGAGGCGACGCTGGAGGCATTCGGCGGCGAATCCTCTCTGCTCAGCACGCTGGGCGGGGCCAAGCCGGTGCATCCGCTGGGCGCGACCTATTATACTCAGACGCCGTTCCGCTACGGCGACTATATCGCCAAATTCTCGCTGAAGCCGGTCTCCGGCATCAAGGATTTCGCCGATGAGACGATCAACGCCAGCGGCCGCCCCGATGCGATCCGCGAGGCGGTAAACGAATTGCTCGTCGAACAGGGCGGAACCTGGGAATTGCAGGTGCAATTGTGCACCGATCTCGAGAAGATGCCGATCGAGGATCCGACCGTCCTGTGGGACGAGAAGGAAAGCCCGTTCCGCACCGTGGCGACGCTGACCGCAGAACCGCAGGCGGCGTGGGAATCGGGCAAGAGCGAGAAGACCGAGGACGCGCTGTCGTTCGCGCCCTGGCATGGGCTGGCGGCGCATCAGCCATTGGGCGGCGTCAACCGCGCGCGGCGTGATCCGTACGAATTCTCGGCGGGATATCGCGCCAAGTTCAACGGCTGCCCGATCCACGAGCCGGCCGCGACGAGCGAGTTGGCGTAAGCGCGGGATGCTGTAGGACGGCAGGGATGACCTCCCTGCCGTCTTCCTTTGTCCGCGTGACGCCCGATGGCGGCGCCGAGCCGATCGAGCGCGCGATCGCGATCGAACGGCCGATCGCGATCGAGTTCAACGGCATCGGCTATGCCGTGATGATGGCAACGCCGGCCGATCTGCAGGATTTCGTCACCGGCTTTGCGCTGAGCGAACGGCTGGTCGATGCGCCGGGATCACTTCTCGACGTGGACGTGCATACCGCGCCGCACGGCGATGTCGTGCGCGCCACGCTGGCGGCGTCGTGCAGCGACCGACTGCTGGAGCGCGTCCGGCACCGCGTGTCCGAATCCTCGTGCGGGCTGTGCGGGATCGAGAATCTGGAACAGGCGCTGCGCCCCCTGCCCCGCATTTCTGCGGTCAGCACGGCGGACGAGACGGCGGTGTTTCGCGCGCTGGCCGCGTTGCGCGCCGAGCAGCCGCTCAATCGCGCGACCGGAGCGGTGCATGCGGCGGCCTTGTGCTCCGCCGCCGGCGACGTGCTGATCGTGCGCGAGGATGTCGGGCGGCACAATGCGTTCGACAAGCTGATCGGGGCGATGGCGCGGGGCGGACGCGGCTGGGACGGCGGCTTCGCCTTGCTGTCATCGCGCTGCTCGTACGAACTGGTCGAAAAGGCCGCGCTGGCGGATTGCCCGCTGTTGGTGACGATCTCGGCCGCGACCGACCTGGCCATCGCGCGGGCGCGGGAGGCCGGGTTGCGGCTGATCATGCTGGCGCGGGGCGACGCGCTGCTGGCAGTGGCCGAGTGACGATCCTCGGCGCGATCCTGGCCGGCGGCGAAGCGCGGCGCTTCGGCAGCGACAAGGGCATGGCGCTGCTCGAAGGGTGCACGCTGATCGAACATGCTGCAGCCATATTGCGCAGCAAATGCGACGACGTGGTGGTCTGCGGCCGAGCGGCAGCGCCTGACTCCCTGACCACGATTGCCGATCGCCCAGCGCCCGGGCTCGGACCTTTGGGGGGCCTGTGCGGCGCGCTGCATCATGCGGCGGGCAACGGTTTCGATGCGGTGCTCACGATCGGCTGCGACACGCCCGCCATGCCGCCGGCGTTGCTCGACCTGCTGCTGGCGGCGCGCGGGCCCTGCTATGTGCGGCAGATGCCGATCGTCGGCTGGTGGCCGGTAGCTCTGGCCGAATTGCTGGCCGCGCATCTTGTGCGGGATGGCGATCGTTCGGTGCGCGGCTGGGGCGCGCTGGTCGGCGCGGCCGCGATCGACGCGCCGGGCGACATTCCCAACATCAACCGGCCGGACGATCTGGCCCGCCTGATCGCCGCGCGAGCTCCTTGAGGCCCTTGTCGGACAGGGTACGGAAGGTGATCGACCAGCGCGGCACGTCCATCGCGGCGATGCTATGCTCCCAAGCGTGCCGCACCGCGCCGCTCAGCCGGTAGATCGAGCGCGGCGGCAGCGGCAGATGCGCGCGCTCGAACCCGTCTGCCGTGCGGCGGCGCAGGCGCAAGGTCGCGGGATTGGCGAGCGAGATGCCGATGACATGCTCGAATACCGGGCGGTCGCGGTGCCAGCCGATCCCAGCGCCCGGATCGTAGCGCGTGACCATCGCCTGGACGAGATCCTCCTCGGCGAGCCCGGCAAAGGCGGCGGCGCGGGCGCGCAGCGGCAGCAGGAAATCGGGGATCGGTTCGGTCGGGCCGAAGCTCGCATCCGCGAAATCGTAGCGCCAGCCGTACGAGGCGGTTTCGCGCTTGCCCAGCCAGCCCTGGAATTTGAACGGCGTGACGGGCACGTCGGCGAGCCGGACGAGCAGCGCGCGCTCCTCGGCCGGGTCAAGAATGGCGTCGGCATAAGTGAGGCCGGCCGGCAGCGGCGGGGGAGCAGCGAACAGATCGAACTGGGCGGTCATGCGACCGATATGGGGCTGCTGCGCACCGGAACAACGCGGCGCGACCGGGGATTGTAGCGCCATGGCGACGCTCAAAGTCTATCGCACGCCGATCGGCTTTCACGACGCCTATGTCGCCGCGCCGAGCAAGAAGGCGGCGCTGCGCGCCTGGGGCAGCGCCAAGGACCTGTTCGCGCGCGGATCGGCCGAACTCGTCACCGATGCCGAATTGAGCAAGGCGCCGCTCGCCGAACCCGGCGTGGTGATCAAGCGCTCGCGCGGCACCGCGGCGGAGCAGATCGCCGCGCTGCCGCCGGACAAGCCGCGCAAACCCAAGCCAGCCGATGCCGAGCAAGCACCGCCCAGGGCGAAGAAGACCGCGGCGAAACCCGTTGCCAAGCCCAAACCGCCGAAACCGCGGCCGGATCGCACGGCGCTGGACGATGCCGATGCGGCGATCGATCGTGCCGGGAAGCAGCACGACAAGGCACGCCAGGCGATCGAGGCGCGGATCGCCGCGCTGCAGGCGGACCGCGACGCGCTGGTGCGCGAACAGCGCGAGGAGACGCGTGCCTTGGAAGAGGCGCGGGATCGGCTGGCTGAGCATTACGATGCCGCGATGCGGGCGTGGCGCGGCTGAGGGCGGCAAACCGACATGGCAGACCGCGGACTGGTCGGACGTCTGCCAGGCCGCTGATCGGCAATCATAAAAGTCGTTTCGGGGGTCGCCTGGTGTCCCCGGACCAAGTGCGGGGTGACGAAGGCGGCATCAAAAGCAACCATTCAAGAAAATCACTGATCCAGATTAACCCGCTCACATCGTTTGATTTCGCCGGTGAAACAACCCGGAACTTACCGCCGTTTCGTTTGCTTGAGCCGCCGACCAGCAAGACCGGAGGAACTTCATGGCCAACGAATTTGCTACCACGGACGATGCGCCACTTACCGCATCGAAGGACAAGCACGCCGCCGAGCAGGCCGGCCAGACGCTGATCGAACCCAAGGGCGACAGTCTTGTCGGCCGCGCCGTCACGATCAACCGTCCCGCCGCCGAACTGTTCGCCTATTGGCGCGATTTTTCGAATCTCGCGTCGTTCATGGAAAACGTCGTGTCGATCGACACGCTGGACGCCAAGCGCTCGCACTGGGTCGTCAAAGCGCCCGCGGGCAAGACCGTCGAATGGAACGCGGTGGTTACCGACGAAGCCGAGAACAGCTTCATCGCTTGGGCATCCGAAGAAGGTGCCGACGTGCCGAACAGCGGACGGATCGATTTCCGCGAAGCGGGCGCGCGCGGCACCGTCGTCACCGCGACGATCAACTATGATCCGCCGATGGGCGTGGTCGGCAAGGTGATCGCCAAACTGTTCCAGCGCGAACCGGCGATCCAGGCGCGGCGCGATCTGCGCCGCTTCAAGCAGCTGATGGAAACGGGCGAGATCGCCACCGCGGCCTTCACCCAAGAACAACTCGACGAGGAGCGTAACTGATGCGCGCACGTTTTTGTAAAGAGGAGCGACGCTGATGCGCGCACTGGCATGGCACGGCAAGCACGACGTCCGCATGGATACGGTGCCCGATCCCGAGATCCTCAACCCGCGCGATGCGATCATCAAGATCACCTCGACCGCGATCTGTGGATCGGACCTGCACCTGTACGACAATTACATCCCGACGATGCAGGCAGGCGACATTCTCGGCCATGAATTCATGGGCGAAGTGGTCGAGACGGGCCCCAAATCGACGCTCAAGAAGGGCCAGCGCGTCGTCGTGCCGTTCACGATCGCGTGCGGCAGCTGCTATCATTGCGGCAAGCATCAATATTCGGCCTGCGACAACGGCCTGCCCGCCGACAATCAGGATATCGCGCAGACGATCTACGGTCAGCCGATGTCCGGCCTGTTCGGCTATAGCCACATGACCGGCGGCTATGCGGGCGGCCAGGCGGAATATGTCCGCGTACCGTTCAGCGATGTCGGCCCGATCGTCATTCCAGACGGCGTGGACGACGACAAGGTGCTGTTCCTGTCCGACATCCTGCCGACCGGCTGGCAGGCGGCGGAATATGCCGAGATCGAGCCCGGCGATACAGTGGCAGTATGGGGCTGCGGGCCGGTCGGCCTGTTCGCGGTGCAATCGGCGTTCCTGATGGGCGCCGAGCGCGTCATCGCGATCGATCACTTCCCCAAGCGGCTCGAACTGGCGCGCAAATTCGGCGCGGAGACGATCAATTTCGAGGAAAGCGCGGTCTATGAAGCGCTGATGGAGATGACCGGCGGGATCGGCCCCGATGCGGTGATCGACGCGGTCGGCCTGGAAGCGCACGGCCTGTTCGTCGACAATATCGTCGATCAGATCAAGGCGTCGACCTTCCTCGGCACCGACCGCACGCATTCGATCCGCCAGGCGATCATCGCCTGCCGCAAGGGCGGTCGCGTGTCGATGCCGGCGGTCTATGGCGGGTTCGTCGACAAATTCCCGCTGGGCGCGTTCATGGAAAAGGGCCTGACGCTCAAGACCGGCCAGACGCACGTGCAGCATTACATGCCGGCTTTGCTCAACGCGATCATGGAAGAGAAGATCGACACCACCTTCCTGATCTCGCACCGCATGGACCTGGAGGACGCCCCCAAGGCGTACGACATGTTCAAGAACGACCAGAACAATGTGACCAAGGTCGTGCTGAAACCCGGTCTGGGCCGCTGAGCTAACGCCCCTCCCTAAAAGGGAGGGGTCGGGGGTGGGTCGCGAGGAAATGTAGCGGCCGCCCCAGTCCACCCACCCCCTGCCCCCTCCCTTCCAGGGAGGGGAAGAAATTTAGGAGTAAGACTATGGCCAAATTCGCAATCGTCACCGGCGCCTCTGCCGGGATCGGCGCCGAGCTCGCCAAGCTGGCTGCGGCCGAGGGCTATGACCTGCTGCTCGCCGCCGATACGCCGTTCACCGAAAGCGTCGGCAATGCCCAGACGCTCGACGTCGATCTCTCCACCTTCGAGGGCGTCGATCGGCTGCTGGAAGCTGCTGGCGGCCGCCAGATCGATCTGCTCTGCGCCAATGCCGGCCATGGCCTGGGCCGCGCGTTCCTCGATCAGGATCCGGCGGAATGGAAACATGTCGTCGACACCAACATCGTCGGTACCGCCTATCTGCTGCAGAAGGTGCTGCCGCACATGGTGGCGCGCAACGACGGCAAGGTGCTCGTGACGGGGTCGATCGCGGGCTATATCCCGGGCGCGTTCCAGGCGGTGTATAACGGTACCAAGGCGTTCGTCGACAGCTTCGTCGCGGCGCTGCAGAACGAGATCAAGGAGGCGGACGGCGTCACGCTGACCAACCTGATGCCCGGACCGACGGACACCGATTTCTTCGAACGCGGCGACATGATGGATACGTCGGTCGGCACCGATCCGAAAAAGGAAGATCCGGCGGATACGGCCAAGAACGGCTGGGATGCGCTGATGTCCGGCAAGGCGAGCGTCGTCTCGGGGCTGAAGAACAAGATCCAGTCGGCGGTGGCGAACGTCACCCCGAACGCCGTGCTTGCCGAACAGCATCGCAAGATGGCCGAGCCGGGCACCGCCGACAATTGATCGCATCACACATTTAGGAGACCGACCATGGGCTTGTTCAGCAAAGACATCGCCACGCTGCACGATCTGTTCCTGCACACGCTGCAGGACATCTACTACGCCGAGAATCAGATCATGAAGGCGCTGCCCAAGATGATCGACAAGGCGACGGCACCGGCGCTCAAGAAGGGCTTTGAGAAGCATCTCAAGGAGACCGAGGGCCAGATCGCACGGCTCGAGCGCGCGTTCGCCTCGCTCGACGAAAAGGCCAAGGCAGTGACCTGCCCGGCGATCGACGGGATCATCAAGGAAGCCAATGAGATCGCTGGCGAAGTATCCGACAAGGCGGTGCTCGATGCGGCGCTGATCGCGGCGGCACAGGCGGTCGAGCATTACGAGATCACGCGTTACGGCACGCTGATCGCCTGGGCCAAGGAACTCGGCCATAGCGAGGCTGCTGCCCTGTTCGCCGAAACGCTGGCCGAGGAAAAGGCCACCGACGAGAAGCTGACCGCGATGGCGGAAAGCAAGGCCAACGCGAAGGCCGCAGCGGCCTAAACGATCCAGGCTGTACAATCTTCCGTTGCCGTCACCCCGAAATATGCCGGGGTGGCGGCAATTCTTTGTGGCGTTCCGCGCGAAGGCCATTTCAGTAATTCTTAGTAAAGCCGGGGAACCCCGTCCCCTGCTCCTTGTTGTCGCAAGTAGTTTGCGTAACAGGGAAAGACCTTATGAAGCTCGTTATTCTCGCCGTAGCCATGGTGGGCGTGTCCGGTGCGGCAATCGCCCAATCCGCCCCCTCCACAAATGCCGCCCCCCCGCCGACGCCGCCCGCCGTATCGACGATGCCAGCGGCCGCAGCCGCCGATATGCAGGCCGTGCTCGATGCCCATATGGCGCTGCAGCCCAAGCCGATCGAAACGCTCACGCCCGTCATGGCGCGCCTGCAGCCATCGGCCGCCGATGCCGCCAAGGCCGTGATGCGCAAGCAGGGCCAGTCGACCGCGCCCGATCCTGCGGTGACGACGATGGACATGCCGTACGGCGCCGATCCGATGCAGTTTGCGCGGATCTACAAGCCGGTTGCCGCTGCCAACAGCGGTGCCGCGTTGCCGGTGATCGTCTATTATCATGGCGGCGGCTGGGTGATCGCGGACGTCAACACGTATGACGCGGCGCCGCGCCTGCTGGCCAAGCAGCTTAATGCGATCGTCGTGTCGGTCGAATATCGCCACGCCCCGGAATTCAAATTCCCGGCGCAGCATGACGATGCCTTCGCCGCCTATGACTGGACGGTGCAGAATGCCGCGTCCTGGGGCGGCGACGTGACCCGGCTGGCGGTGGCGGGCGAAAGTGCCGGCGGCAATCTCGCCGTCGCCACCGCGATCCATGCGCGCGACACCAAGATCGCGATGCCGGTGCATATCCTGTCGGTCTATCCGATCGCCAACAGCAGCATGACGCTGCCGTCGCGCATCGATTCCGCCAATGCCAAGCCGCTCAACACCGCGATGCTCAACTGGTTCGGCTATTATTATGCGACCAGCAAGGCGGAGATGATGGATCCGCGGCTCAACCTGGTCGGTGCCGATCTGCGCGGGCTGCCGCCGACGACGATCATCAATGCGCAGATCGATCCGTTGCGCTCGGATGGCGAGACGCTGGCCGAGGCGATGAAATCAGCCGGCGACCGTGTCGAGCAGCGCACCTTCCCGGGCGTGACGCACGAGTTCTTCGGCATGGGGAAGGTTGTGCGCGGCGCCTATGACGCGAACGACTATGCCATTGCCCGGCTCAAGGCCGCCTTTGCCAAATAATCGCGCCGCCCTGGCACCCAAGGAGATTACCATGAAGAAGCTGTTCATCCTCGCCCCCTGGGCATTGATCGTCGCCGCGCCGGCCATGGCGCAGGTCATGCCCGCGGCCGACTATGTCAAAACCGCGGGCGCGAGCGATCTGTACGAGCGCCAGTCGGCGCAGATCGTGCTCCAGACGACCACCAATCCGGCAATCCGCTCCTTCGCGCAGATGATGCTCACCGATCACGGCAAGAGCACGCTGATGATCAAGGCGGCGGCCCTCAAAGCCCGTGTCCGGCCCGCGGCGGCGATGCTGACGCCGACCCAGGCCGAGATGATCGCGCAGCTTCGCGCCGAAACCGGCACGGCGCGCGATGCGGCCTATGTTGCGCAGCAAAAGGCGGCGCACGGCCAGGCACTGGCAGTGCAGCAGGCCTATGCCATGGACGGCAAAGCGATGCCGCTGAAGACCGCCGCGGCGAAGATCGTGCCGGTGGTGCAGCATCACATCATGATGCTCAAGACGATGTAACGATCGGCTTCCGAGCGCATCGGAAGGGCGCGGGCAGCAATGCCCGCGCCCTTTTTGCGCTATTCGTAGCGCAACGCACGGATCGGGTTTTCGCGCGCCACACGCCAAGCGTGGCTGGCGATCGTCACCACCGCGATGCCCAATGCCAGGCCACCGGCGGCGAGGAAGGGCAGCGGCCCGAGCGCGACGCGGTCGTCGAAGCCGTTGAGCCAGCCGCGCATCACCCACCAGGCGATCGGCCAGGCAATCAGGTTCGCCACGACCACCGGCCGGGTAAACTGCCAGACCAGCAGCCGCACGATATCGCGAGTGCGCGCCCCGAGCACCTTGCGGATGCCGATCTCCTTGGTGCGGCGTTCGGCAGTGAAAGCGGCAAGCCCGAACAGGCCGAGACAGCCGATGATCACCGAGAGGATCGCGAACCCGGCGAACACCTGCCCGGTGGCGACATCCGAGCGATAAAGTTCGGCCGCCTTGTCGTCCGAAAAGTCGGCGGCGAACGGCACGGTCGGCACGATCCGCTTCCACACCGCGCCGATCCGATCCATCACCGCCGCGGGATCGGGATCCTCGACACGCGCGACGAGCCACGGCAGGTTGAACTCGTCGTGGTACAGGATCATGTCCTCGACTTGCTCGCGCGCGCTGCGGAAGCGCGTGTCGGCGAGCACGCCGACGATCGTCGCGGGGACGGTGCCGTTCTTGGGATCGACGAAGCTGATGCGAAACTGCTTGCCGATCGCGGCCTGTGGGGTGGCGAAGCCCATCTGGTGCGCCGAGCTTTCGTTGACCATCACATTGATGCCGCGCGCGACCAGCACCTTTTCCTTTGCGATATCAGGTTGGTCGCCGATGCTGGCATCGTCCATGGCGCGATCGCGCGTGAGCGTGCGGCCAGCGAGCAGTTTCATTCCCATCGTCTCGGGATAATCGAACCCGACGCTGTACGAACCCATGGTCAGCGGGGCAGGCCTGCCGGGCAGCACCACGCTCTGGTTCATGCGGTTGTCGGTGGCGACGGCGATGCTGGTGCGCGCGACATGCGTCACGCCGGGGGTGCGCAGCAATTGCTGCTCGATCGTGTCGATCGATGCGCGCACCGCGGTACGGCTCATATTTTCGATCTGCACCAGGCCGGCGCGCTTGAAACCGGGATCGGCGCTGCGCAGGAAGGCGGTCTGCGAATAGACGATCGCGGTGCAGATGATCAGCCCGATCGAGATGGCGAACTGCACGACCACCAGGCCGTTGCGCAGCAGGCCCGATCCTTCCGCCTCCGCCGCCGACTTGTTCGCCTTGAGCACGCGCGCCGGCTGGAAACGGGTGAGATAGAAAGCGGGGTACAGGCCGCCGGCGAGACCGACGAGCAGCACCAGCACGAGCGCCGGCAGCAGCGCGCCGTCAGCGCCGACATAACGCAGCGACAGCTCCATGTTGAGATAGGTGCGCAGCCATGGCAGCGACAGTTCGACGATCGCCAGCGCGACGAGCATCGCGATCCCCGCGACCAGCACGGATTCGGCAAGGAACTGCGCGATCAGCTGCCCGCGGCTGGCGCCCAGCACCTTGCGCAACGCCACTTCGCGGGCGCGCTGCGAAGCGCGGGCGGTGGCGAGGTTGGTGAAGTTGACGCAGGCCATGACCAGGATCAGCGCGGCGAGGATGGCAAAGGTGACGATCGTCCCGGCATCCTCCTCATTACCGGCCGGGCCGTGCTTGGCGATTCCGAGATGGACCTTGGGCAAGGCGACGAGCTCGAAGCGATTGTCCGCCGCCTGGCTTACCAGTTGTCCGCCGACCATATCCTTGGGCGCAGCGCGCGCCTTCCAGGCATCGAGTTGCGCGTTAAGCGCGGCGACATCGGCGCCCGGCTGCAACTGCACGTAATTGTAACCGCTGTACCAGCCCCATTGCGTTTCCTGCCCGGGCTGAAACTTGGCCGGATCGATCAGCACGGCCATGCCCATGCGGTTGTGCGAGTTGCGCGGCAGATCCTTGAACACGCCGGTGACGCGGAAGTCACGGCTGCCCTCTCGTGCCTGTGTGGTGACCGTACGGCCGATCGCATCCTCGGTGCCGAACAGCGCGAGCGCGGTCTTTTGCGACACGACGATGCTGTTGGTATCGGAGAGCGCGGTGGCAGCGGTGCCGCGCACGAACGGCAGATCGAAGATCTTGAAATAATCGGCGCCGACCTGCGTGATGGTCAGCTGCCGCGGCTGGCCCTTGTCCATGATCACCGGCTGCCAGTTGGTGGCATAGGACAGCCGGGCAATCTGCGGGAAATCCTTCTTCAGGGCGGCGCCGGCAGCATAAGGCGACATCTGCATGGAATCGACCGCGCCGGTCTGCGGGTCGGTGTTGAACGACTGCAACTGATAGATATTGTCCGCATTCGGCACGAAGCGATCGAACGACAGATGCTCGCGCACGAACAGCGAGATCAGCAGGCAGGCGGCCAGGCCGATCGCCAGCCCCAGGATGTTGATGAAGGCATAGGTGCGGTTCTTGAGCAGGGCTCGGATGCCGACCGTGAGATAATTGCGCCACATGGGGATAGTCTCCGTAATCGGGATCAGGCGGCGCGGCGGCGTTCCTGCAGGATGCGGCCGTCGAGCATGTTGACGACGCGGCCGGCATAATCGGCATGCGCGGGCGAATGCGTGACCATCACGATCGTCGAACCCTCGGCGTTCAGCGTCTGCAGCATCTTCATCACTTCCTCGCCGTGCTGCGTATCGAGATTGCCGGTTGGTTCGTCGGCCAGGATCAGTTTCGGCGCGGCAACCAAGGCACGCGCCACCGCCACGCGCTGCTGCTGCCCGCCCGAGAGCTGGCTGGGCCGATGCCGGGCGCGATGGGCGATGCCGACCTTGTCCATCACCGCATCGGTGCGGCGCTTGCGGTCGGCGGCGGAGACGTCGTGATAGAGCAGCGCCAGTTCGATATTCTCGCGCACGGAGAGCTCATCGACCAGGTTGAAGCTCTGGAAGATGAAGCCGATATTTTCCTTTCGCACCCCGGACAGCGCGCTCTCGCTCAGCCCCGCAACCTCCTTGCCGGCAAACATGTAGGAGCCGCTCGACGGGCTATCGAGCATGCCGATCAGGTTGAGCAGGGTTGATTTGCCGCAGCCCGACGGCCCCATGATGGCGACGAATTCGCCGGGCAGGATATCCAGATCGATCGCATCGATCGCGGTCGTCTCGATCATGTCGGAGCGGTACACGCGGCACAGATTGCGCATCGTCAGCAGGGCGGTGTCCATCAGGCGGTCCTTCACTTGGCGAGGGAGAGCTCGGCCTTGTCGGCAAAGCCCGTATAGGGGGAAGTGATCACGCGCTCGCCGGGATCGAGCCCGTCGAGGATTTCGATACTCTCGGTGTTGCGGCGGCCCATGCGCACCTGGCGCTTGATCGCCTGCCCGCCGCCCGGCGCGACGACGAACACCCAGGCGCCACCGGTTTCGTTGTAGAAGGCGCCGTTGGGCAACAGGATCGCCGGTGCGGGATCGCCGAGCGTGAGCCGCGCCTGCAGCGACTGGCCGCGCTGGATGTCCTTGGGTTCCGCGCCGATGAACTGCAGATCGAGCTGGAACTCGCCGTTCTGCACCTGCGGATAGATCTTGCTGACGCGCGCGGCGAAGCTCTTGCCGCCGACGTCGATCGTCGCTTTCTGCCCGATCACGACGCGGCCGAGATAATATTCGTCGACCCCGGCGATCAGCTTGTTGCGGCCGGGCGAATCGATCTGGCCGATGCGCTGGCCGCGCGACAGCGACTGGCCGACCTGGATCGAAAAGCCGGACAGCTGCCCGGCGACCGGCGCGCGCAGATTGAGCGCATCGAGATTGGCGCGCGCCAGCGCCAGGCTCGACATCAGCGAGTTGGACGAGGCGCGGAGCTGCGCCAGCTGGCTCGACATCAGCTTGCGGTCGGTTGCCTGGCCGCGGCGCAGCACGGTGCCGCGTTCGCGCTCATAAGCGTAGGAATCGCTGGTATCGCTGAACGTCCGCGCGGCGACGAAGCCCCGTGCCGCCAGCGCCTTTTCCCGCGCGTACTGGCGCTCCGCCCTGGTGCGCGCGAGATCGGCCTCGAGGATCGCGCGTTCGTTGGCGAGCTGGGTCTGCGCCAGCGCGAGTTCCTGGCTGCGCATATTGTTGAGCTGCTCGGTCACTTCGCTTTGCCGCGCCAGCACGGAGAGTTGCAGTTCGGCATTGGAGAGAAGCGCGATCGGCTGGCCGGCGGCGAGGCTGGCGCCGTCCTCGACCAGCACTTTCTCCACCCGCCCCCCCTCGATCGCATCGAGGAACACGGTCTGCAGCGGCGTGACGCGCGCGCGCAGCGGGATGAAGTCGTCGAACGTACCGCGCGACACGGTGGAAATGGTAAGCCGGCCGGTGGCGACGTTCTGGCTGTCGCTGCGCGGCGCGGCATACCAGAAGGCGGCGAGCGCGAGCAGCAGCAGGACGATCCCGGCGCCGATCTTGTATTTGAGCGGCCATTTCCGCGATTCGACGACGCGGTCCATCCCGCTGCCACTGACGGCGGCGCCGGCCGGATCGGTCTCGGGGCGAATGCGGGCGATGCTCATGCACCACCCCACGCAATCGGCGTGCCATATTTTTTGAGGGAAATGCGTGGGTTGCGGCGGCCCGGACTGTCCGGAAACGAACAGTCGCGTCCGATAGCGGACAGATCGGTCGGCGCGACGGTCACAGGACGATCTCCATCTGGAGGCTGGCGGATGCGTGGACCTGCGGGAGCTGAACCCAGCCATAGGTGGATGCCAGCGTCAGCGCCGCCACGGCGATCAGCGCCAGCATCACGGCGAGAATTTTCGGGGGCCAGTCGGGCTGCATGGTCGTTTCCTCGCTGCCGGCGAGCATGCCGACCTCAGACGCATTGCAGGGGATGTGCCAAATGAGATGCGCGTCCGGCCTACGCGGGCCGTCGCTCCTCAATCCAGTTCGTCACCCCGGACTTGTTCCGGGGTCCACTGTGCGGCGCGGCTCGCAAGTCTTTGTCTTGCGGGACGGTGGACCCCGGAACAGGTCCGGGGTGACGATTGGGGAGGCGGCTGCACCTATAGTGCAAAGAGCCTGCTCGCTGTGGCGTGACGGAGGGCGAAAGCGTCTGGCACGTTAATTGATTGTCCGTTTCCGCACACAGGCTGTACGGAAGCGAACGCGATGGGGGCGGAATTCGATCTTTGCGTGGTGATCGACGACGATGAGGACATCCTCATGGCGGCGCGGCTGCTGTTGCGCACGCTGTTCTCCGAGGTGCTGACCGCGCAAGGACCCGACGAGGCGCTGGCGGCGATCGCCGGACGCGCGCCCGACGTGGTGCTGCTCGATGCCAATTTCGGGCGCGGTGCGACCGACGCCGGCGAGGGGCTGGCGCTGCTCGATCGGCTGCTGGTCGCGGATCCCGAGCTGGTCGTGGTGATGATCACCGCGCATGCCGGCGTGCAGGTCGCAGTGACCGCGATGAAGCATGGCGCGACCGACTTCGTCTCAAAGCCGTGGCGCAACGAGCGGCTGCTCGCCACGGTGCGCACCGCCGCCGCACTGCGCCGTTCGCGCCGTGCGGTGGCGACCGAGCGCGGCAAGGTGGCGACGATCGCCGCGCCCGCGGGCGGCGGCACCTCGCCCCTGCTCGGCGCTGCGCCGGCAATGGCGCGCGTCCATTCGCTGATCGCGCGCGCCGCGCCGACCGACGCCAACGTGCTGGTGCTGGGCGAGAACGGCACCGGCAAGGAACTGGTCGCGCGCGCGCTGCACGCCGCCTCGCGCCGCGCCGAGCGGGTGATGGTGACGGTGGATCTGGGCGCCGTGGCGGAGGATCTGATCGATTCAGAACTGTTCGGCCATGTGAAGGGCGCGTTCACCGATGCGCGCAGCGATCGCATCGGACGGTTGCAGGCAGCGGACGGCGGGACACTGTTTCTCGATGAGATCGGCAATCTGCCGCTTCGGCTGCAGCCCAAATTGCTCACCGCGTTGGAGCAGCGGCAGGTGACGCCGGTCGGCGCGAACAAGCCGGTGGCGATCGACATCCGCGTGATCGCCGCGACCAACCTGTCGCCCGAACGGCTGCACGACGAGGCGCATTTCCGCCAGGATCTGCTGTTCCGCCTCAACACGGTGGAGATCCGCCTGCCCCCGTTGCGCGAGCGGCGCGACGACATCGCCGTGCTGGTGGATCATTATGTCGAGATCTACGCCAGACGCTATGATCGCCCGGCGCCGCGCGTATCGCCGGCGGCACGCGCCGCGCTCGAGGCGCATGACTGGCCGGGCAATGTCCGCGCGCTGCGCCATGCGGTGGAGCGCGCGGTGATCCTGGCGCCGGGGCCGGTGCTGGACGCGGAGGATTTCTCGTTGGGCGCGCCGCCGCGGATCGCCGCAAGCGCGGTCGTAACGCCGGCGGCGGCCGACGACCTCAATCTCGATCGCGTCGAGCGACGGCTGGTCGAGGAAGCACTGCGCCGCCACGGCTACAATATCTCGCTCGCGGCGCAGGAACTGGGCCTGTCGCGCGCCGCACTGTACCGCCGGATGGAAAAGCATGGGCTTTGACCGCGGCTTCACGCGCGCGCTGATCGTGCGTTTCGTGCTGCTGCTGGGCGCAACCTTTGCCGTCGTATGGGCGTGGCAGACGCCCGGACTGGTAGCAGTACGCTGGCTCGCCGCACTGGTGCTGGCCGGCACGGTATACGGCCTGTGGCAATTGATCTCGCGCACCAATGTCGAAGTCGCGCGGTTCATCGAAACGCTGCGCCTGGGCGATCTGACCGCGCATTTTTCTGGTCGCGAGGGATCCGGCTTCGGCACGCTGGGCGATGCGTTCAACGCCGCGATCCAGCAGGTGCGCGAGGAACGGCGGCTCTCCGGCGACGAACTGCGCTATCTCGAGGCGTTGATCGACGACATGCCGGTGGCGCTGCTCACCGCCGATGCGAGCGGGCGGATCGATCCCGGCAACAAGGCCGCGCGCCGGCTGTTCGCGCGCCATGGCGGCGCGCGGGCCGAAGACTATGCGGTATACGGCGCGACATTTGCCGCGCGGCTGGCGGGCGGCGGGGCGGATCGCGAGGAGATGCTGATCCTCAATCTCGATGGCCATGCCCAGCGCGCGCTGGTGCGATCGGCCACGCTGACGCGGCTCGGGCGGACGACGCGCGCGACGATTGTGCAACCGGTGCACGACACGCTGAACGAGATCGAGATGGCGGCGCAGACCGATCTGGTGCGCGTGCTGACGCACGAGATCCTCAATTCGCTGACTCCGGTGACCTCGCTCGCCGCGACCGCCGCGGGGCTGCTCGGCGAGATCGATCGCGGTGGCGATCCGCGTCTCGCCGATGCGCACCAGGCGGTCGCCACGCTGGCGCGGCGCGCGGAGGGGCTGGCGCGGTTCATCGACAGCTATCGCGCGGTCGCCAGCCCGCCGCGACTGCAGCGCCAGACGTTCGCCGCCGCGCCGTTCGTCGCCGAGATCGCGCGGCTGTTCGCCGCCGACTGGCCGAGCGTACACCTGCACGTACAGATCGATCCCCCCAGCCTGGAACTCCACGCCGATCCCGATCTGCTCGCGCAAGTGCTGATCAACCTGCTGCGCAATGCGGGCGAGGCGACAATAGCGATCGAGCGCGCCGACATCGTGCTGGGATTGTACCGCAGGGCGCCCGGCCAGCTGGCGATCGAGGTGTCCGACAATGGCCCCGGCGTACCGCCCGCGCTCTATGGCGACGTGTTTCTGCCGTTCTTCACCACGCGCGCAAGCGGCACCGGCGTGGGGCTCAATCTCGCGCGGCAGATCGTCGTCGCGCATGGCGGCAATATCGAGGTCAGTCAGGGCCCTGCCGGCGGCGCGCTGTTCCGCATTCTCTTATAGTTTCGGCCCACGTTTGCGGAACATGGGCGCCAGGCAGGCGCTTACCTTGACGAGGGGCCGCCGCGGCCCGCCGAACAAGGTACCGAGACATGACCGAAGCCACCTGGGGCACCGATGCCAAGACGCCCGAGATCGACTGGCGGATGAGCGCCGCGCTGGAAGACGTGCCGCGCGGGGGCGGTGATGTCGCCGAAGTGACCAGCCTGGAGGGCGCGGTGCGCGCCTGGATCGCGCTCGATCCGCAGCACCGCGTCGCCGCGACGCTGACGCCCGAACGCGCGGTGCAGATCGACGGCGTGTCGCACGCCTCGTTCTTCGGCGAAGGCATTGCGGCGCTGGGCGAATTGCTGCCGCCCCGCACGATCGACAGCTGAGCGACGGGCCGGACCGCATGGCGATCCGGCCCGCGGCCCTCAGGCGCGGATGAACGCCAGCAGATCGGCGTTCAGCACCTCGGCATGCGTCGTCAGCATGCCGTGCGGGAAGCCGGGATAGGTTTTCAACGTGCCGTCCTGGACCAGCTTGACGCTCAGTTCCGAGGCCTCGGCGATCGGCACGACCTGATCGTCCTCGCCATGCATCACCAGCACCGGTACCGATATCTTCTGCAGGTCTGCAGTGAAGTCGGTTTCCGAAAATGCCTTGATGCCCTGGTAATGCGCCCAGGCGCTGCCCATCATGCCCTGGCGCCACCAATTATCGATCACGCCCTGATGGACGGTCGCGCCCGGCCGGTTGAAGCCGTAGAAAGGGCCGCTCGCGAAATCGAGGAAGAACTGCGCGCGATTGGCGGCAAGCCCGGCGCGGATGCCGTCGAACACTTCGATCGGCAGTCCTTTGGGATGCGCCCGCGTCTGCACCATCAAGGGCGGTACGGCGCTGACCAACACGGCCTTGGCGACGCGCCCCGGCGCGGCATCCGCGACATAGCGCGCCACTTCGCCGCCGCCGGTCGAATGGCCGATATGCACCGCATTCTGCAGATCCAGCGCGTCGGCCACTGCCGCGGCATCGGCGGCGTAGTGATCCATGTCGTGCCCGTCCGCGGATTGGCTCGACCGCCCGTGTCCGCGACGATCATGTGCCACCACGCGATACCCCTGGGCGAGGAAATACAGCATCTGCGTATCCCAGTCGTCGGCGCTGAGCGGCCAGCCGTGATGGAACACGATCGGCTGCGCGGTCTTGGGCCCCCAATCCTTGTAATAGATCTCGGTGCCGTCCTGGGTCGTGACGAAAGCCATGCGTCGGTCTCCTCGAATGTGAAGCAGGATGCCCGCGATGATCAGCGGGAGGCGCAGGCGGGCGAGAAACAGTCGCTCGCGATATCGGTACGCGTGGGCAGATCGACGTGATTCGGCGTTGCTGCTGCCCCGATCCTCAGCCTGCCGCGGTCGCGCGGCGATTGGCAACCCGCCCGATACGGAAAGCGCCAGGCGGTGGCCGGAGCGGTGCAGACAGCATCGGGCGCGCCCGCTAGGGGTGCGCGCGATGTGGCGCGATGTCAGTTTCGGGAGCAGACCAGAATGGCGAGCATAGTCGCCTTTGGCGAAGGGATGATCGAGATCGGCGGCGATACGCTGAACATCGCCGTCGCGCTCGCACGGCTGGAGCATGCGCCGGCCTATCTCACCGCGGCCGCGGCGGCGGTGTTCGCCAACCGCGTGACGGCGGTGACGATCGGCCATGCCGGCGCGATCCCGCCGCGCACGGCGATCGCCGCGCTGGCGGGCACCGCATAGCTGCGATGGCATTTCTGACGGCACAACAAGCGGACCTGCACGCGCTCGACGCGCGCGCGCGATTGCGGCGACTGCAGCCGCGCGGCGGCATCGATTTCGCGTCGAACGACTATCTCGGGCTGGCCAATGCCCCGCGCCTGCGCACCGCCGTGGCCGAGGCGCTGGCGCGCGGCGTGGCGGTGGGATCGGGCGGATCGCGGCTGCTGCGCGGCAACGATCCCGAGCATGAAGCGCTGGAAGCGGAGGCCGCGGCATTCTTCGGCAGCGACAGCGCGCTGTTCTTCTCGAGCGGTTATGCCGCCAATGCCGCCTTGCTGTCGACGCTGCCACAGCGCGGCGACCTGGTGGTGTATGATGCGCTGATCCACGCCAGCGCGCATGAGGGGATGCGGCTAGGCCGGGCCGACGTGGTGGCGGCGGAGCATAACGACGTGCAGGCGATTGCCGACGCGATCGCCGCGTGGCGCGCTGGCGGCGCGACCGGTCAGGCATGGATCGCGGTCGAGAGCCTGTACAGCATGGATGGCGACCGCGCGCCGCTTGCTGAGCTGGGCGCGCTGGCGGATCGGCTGGGCGCGATGCTGCTGATCGACGAAGCGCATGCCACGGGCGTGTTCGGACGCGACGGGCGCGGCCTCGCCGATACGCTGGAGGGTCGCGACAACGTCATCACGCTCAGGACCTGCGGCAAGGCATTGGGGTGCGAGGGGGCCTTGCTGTGCGGCCCGGCGATCATGCGCGACATGCTGATCAATCGCGGCCGCGCGTTCATCTTCTCGACCGCGCCCTCCCCGTTGATCGCAGCCGCCGTGCGCGAGAGCCTGCGGATCCTGGCCGACGAGCCGGCGCGGCGCAGCGCGCTCGACGCGCTGACAGAATATGCCGCCAAAACCTTCGCGCCGTACGGCGTGACGACGACAGGATCGCAGATCATGCCGCTGGTGCTCGGCGACGATGCGCGGACGATGCGTGTGGCGAGCGCGCTGCAGGCGGCGGGATTCGACGTGCGCGGGGTGCGGCCCCCGACCGTGCCGGCGGGCACATCGCGGTTGCGCCTGTCGCTGACGCTGAATGTCGGTACCGCGGAGATCGATGCGCTGGCGGTGGCGCTGGGAGATGCATTGTGAACAGTCTGGCGCATGTCGTGACCGGCACCGATACGGATATCGGCAAGACCGTGTTCGCCGCGGCATTGGTGGGGGCGCTGGGCGGCCATTACTGGAAGCCGGTACAGGCCGGGCTCGACGGCGATAGCGATGCCGAGCGCGTGGCGGCGCTGAGCGGACTGGCGCCAGCGCGCGTGCTGCCCGAGGCGTATCGCCTGAATACGCCTTGCTCCCCGCACCGCGCGGCCGAGCTGGACGGGGTGACGATCGATCCGGCGCGGCTGACGCCCCCTGCCCTGCGCCCGCTGGTGATCGAGGGTGCGGGTGGCGCGTTGGTGCCGGTGAGGCCGGACCTGTTGTTCGCCGATCTGTTCGCGCGCTGGCAATTGCCGGTGGTGGTGGTCGCGCGGACCGGGCTCGGCACGATCAACCACAGCCTGCTGACGATCGAGGCGCTGCGCAAGCGCGGCGTGCCGATCACCGGCATCGCCTTTGTCGGCGAGGCGGTGGAGGATAGCGAGGCGACGATCGCGCGGCTCGGGCAGGTGCGCCGGCTCGGGCGGCTGCCACGGCTCGACACGCTCGATCGCACGACGCTGGCCGCAGCATTCGCCGCCAATTTCGACCTGGACGATTTCCGATGAGCGCGATCTGGCATCCCTTCACGCAGCACGGGCTGGACGAGCCGATCCCGCTCGTCACGCATGCCGAGGGCGCGGCGCTGTTCACCCGCGACGGCCGGCGGATCATCGACGGTATTTCCTCCTGGTGGGTGACGACGCACGGCCATGGCCATCCGCGCATCATGGCGGCGATCGCCGATCAGGCGCAGCGGCTCGATCAGATCATCTTCGCCGGCTGGACGCACGAGCCGGCGGAGACGCTCGCCGAGGGATTGCGGGCCATCATGCCCGACGCGCTGACGCGCGTGTTCTTCTCCGATTCGGGATCGACCAGCGTCGAAGTCGCGTTGAAGATGGCGCTCGGCTTCTGGGCCAATCGCGGCGAAGCGCGACACCGCATCCTGGTGCTCGAGCATAGCTATCACGGCGATACGATCGGCGCGATGTCGGTCGGCGCGCGCGGCGTGTACAACCAGGCCTATGCGCCGCTGCTGTTCGATGTCGGCACGATCCCCTTTCCTGCGGCGGGCGCCGAACAGGCCACGCTCGACGCGCTGGAGACGGCGTGCCGGGCGCAGCCGGCGGCGTTCATCGTCGAGCCGTTGATTCTCGGCGCGGGTGGGATGCTACTCTACAGCCCGCAAATGCTGGCCGAGATGCACGCGATCTGCGCGCGGCACGACGTGCTGTTCATCGCCGACGAGGTGATGACCGCCTGGGGCCGGACGGGCACGCTGCTGGCCTGCGAACAGGCGGGCGTGGTGCCGGATATCCTGTGCCTGTCAAAGGGACTGACGGGGGGCGCGGTGCCGCTTGCGGTGACGATGGCGCGCGAGGATATCTATGCCGCGCATCGCTCGACCGACCGCGCGCGGATGTTCTTCCATTCGTCGAGCTATACCGCCAACCCGATCGCCTGCGCCGCGGCCAATGCCAATCTGGCGATCTGGCGCGAGGAACCGGTACGCGCGCGGATAGCCACGCTCGCCGCGCGCCAGGCACGGCATCTGGCGGCGCTGGCGGCGGTACCGGGCGTTGCCGGCGCGCGGGCGATCGGGACGATCACGGCGCTGGAGATCGAGGGCGGCGCGCACGGCTATCTGTCGGCGCTGGGGCCGCGATTGCTGGCCTTCTTTCGCGAGCGCGACCTGCTGCTGCGCCCGCTTGGCAACACCGTGTACGTGATGCCGCCATATTGCATCGACGAGCACGATCTGGCGCTGGTCTATGCCGGCATCGGCGAGGCGGTGGAGATGGTGCGGAGTTAGCCCGCCGTCATCCCGAGATCGGTCCGGAATCCCGCTGTCGCTTGGTCGAGCAAGACCCGCCCCCTCGGCTCAAAGCCGGGGTGACGGGAGGGATATCACGACATCCGCTTGCCGAGTTCCTTGTTCACGCCGAGCGCAATCAGCGTGCCGAGCGCGCCCGACAGCAGATAGGCGCCCGCGGCGAGCAGACCGAACTTGCTCGCCAGCACCAGCGCCACCAGCGGCGCGAAGCCCGCGCCGACCAGCCAGGCGAGATCGGAGGTCAGCGCCGCGCCGGTATAACGCTGCGCGCTGGCGAAATTGGCCGCGACCGCGCCCGACGACTGGCCGAAGGCCAGGCCGAGCAGGATGAAGCCGGTGACCATGAACACGACCTCGCCGAGATCGCCGCCGTTGAGCAATTGCGGCGCGAAGCCGCTGAACACCGCGATCCCCGCCGCCGAGGCGCCGAGCAGGAAGCGGCGGCCGACGCAGTCGGCGATCAGCCCGGAGGCGATCACCGCAAAGGTGCCGACGATGCCGCCGATGATCTCGATTCCCAGGAAGCGGGAGGCGTCCTCCTTGGTGAACAACACGACCCAGGAGAGCGGAAACACCGTGACCATGTGGAACAAGGCGAAGCTCGCCAGCGGGGCGAACGCGCCGATCACGATGTTGCGCCAATCGCTGCGCAGAGTATCCGTAACGCGCGACGGCTCGAGCTCCTTGCTTTCGAACAGCGCCGTATAGTCGGGCGTCGTCACCATGCGCAGCCGTGCGAACAGCGCGACGACGTTGATCGCGAACGCCACGAAGAACGGGTAGCGCCAGCCCCAATCGAGGAAATCGGCGGTCGACAGCGAGGAGACGAAGAAGGCGAACAGACCGCTCGCCACGATCAGCCCGAGCGGCGCGCCCAATTGCGGGATCATCGCATACCAGCCGCGCTTGTTCTCCGGCGCATTAAGCGCGAGCAAGGAGGCGAGACCGTCCCACTGCCCGCCCAGCGCCATGCCCTGTCCGATGCGGAACAGCGCGAGCAGGATCGCCGACCAGGCGCCGATCGTCTCGTAGCCGGGCAGGAACGCCACCGCGACGGTCGAGATGCCGAGCAGGAACAGCGCGATCGTCAGCTTGGTGCCGCGCCCGAGCGTCTCGTCAATCCACAGGAAGACGAGCGAGCCGATCGGCCGCGCGACGAAGGCAAGTGCGAAGATCGCAAACGAATACATGGTGCCGGTGAGCCGGTCGACATACGGGAAGACCAGCGCCGGGAAGACCAGCACCGAGGCGATGGCGTAGACGAAGAAATCGAAGAATTCCGACGTGCGGCCGATGATCACGCCGATCGCGATCTCGCTCGGCGCGATATCGCCGTGCCGCGCGTTGATGGCGCGCGCATCGCGTTCGGCGCCACGGGAGGCAGTATGGGCGGTCATCGTACGTTTCCTGGACGCGGGTCGGTCATGATCCGTGCTATGCCTTATCATGCATTGGCTGGGCATTGGACAAAATGTCCAATGTCGCACTGCAGCATCCGAGCGTAGTTGGCGATCATGCCTGGCACCCGATTCTTCCCCGTCCGCCGTTCCAGCCCCACCACGCGTCTGCCGTGGACCAAAGGTTGCCTGACGCTGCCGCTCCTGCTGCTGGGCGCCTGCAACACCGTGGTGCTCAACCCGGCCGGCGACGTCGCGTTGCAGCAGGGCAATCTGGTGATCTTCGCCACGGTGCTGATGCTGGTCATCGTCGTACCGGTGATCGCGCTCGTCTGCCTGTTCGCGTGGCGCTACCGTGCGAGCAACGAGGAAGCGACGTACGAGCCCGACTGGGACCATTCGACGCAGCTCGAGCTGCTGATCTGGGCGGCACCGCTGCTGATCATTATCTGCCTCGGCGCGGTCACCTGGACCGCGACGCATCTGCTCGACCCGTATCGCCCGATCGAGCGCATCGCCAAGGGCCGGCCGGTCGCGCCCAATACCAAGCCGCTCGACGTGCAGGTCGTGGCGCTCGATTGGAAGTGGCTGTTCATCTATCCCGAATACGGCATCGCCACGGTGAACGAGCTGGCCGCACCAGTCGATCGCCCGATCCGCTTCCGCATCACCGCCTCGTCGGTGATGAACGCCTTCTACGTGCCCGACTTGGCGGGCATGATCTACGCGATGCCGTCGATGGAGACCAAGCTCCACGCGGTAATCAACAAGAAGGGCAATTATGCCGGCTTCTCGTCCAACTATAGCGGCGCGGGCTTCTCCGGCATGCGCTTCCGCTTCCACGGGCTCGACGATGCCGGCTTCGCCGCCTGGGTGGCCAAGAACAAGGCGGCCCCCCTGCCGCTGTCGCGCGGCAATTACCTGAAGCTGGAAAAGCCGAGCGAGAACACGCCGGTGATGCGCTTCGCGGCGGTCGCGCCGGGCCTGTTCGACGCGGTGGTCAACCAGTGCGTGCGCCCGGGCACGACCTGCATGTCCGATATGATGCGGCATGACGCCGGCGATACCGCGGCGATGAAGCACATGCCCGACAAGGGCAATGCGCAGAAACCGAAACCGGAAGAGGCGCTGACCGGCGGCGATGCCGGCGAGGCGCCGACCAAGAACCCGAAGGACGTGCAGCAGCGCAGCAATGCCTCCCCGTCCAACCCGACCACGCTGTGAACGGCCAGATCATGCAGACCACCACCCACCCCGCCATCAGCCCGATCCTCGGCCGCTTCACGCTCGAATCGCTGCCGCTGCACGAACCGATCGTCGTCGCAACGTTCGTCGCGGTGGCGATCGGCGGAATCGCGCTGCTCGCGGCGCTGACCTATTTCAAGCTCTGGGCTTATCTGTGGAAGGAATGGTTCACCACGGTCGATCACAAGCGGATCGGCATCATGTACATGATCCTCGGCATCGTCATGCTGCTGCGCGGCTTTTCCGACGCGATCATGATGCGGCTGCAACAGGCGATGGCGTTCGGCAACGAAGGCTATCTCAATGCGCACCATTATGATCAGGTGTTCACCGCGCACGGCGTGATCATGATCTTCTTCGTGGCGATGCCGATCGTCACCGGGCTGATGAACTATGTCGTGCCGCTGCAGATCGGCGCGCGCGACGTGTCCTTCCCGTTCCTCAACAATTTCAGCTTCTGGATGACCGCGTCGGGCGCCGTGATGGTGATGATGAGCCTGTTCGTCGGCGAATTCGCGCAGACCGGCTGGCTCGCCATGCCGCCGCTGTCGGGCATCGGCTTCAGCCCCGGCGTCGGCGTTGATTACTATATCTGGTCGCTGCAGATCGCCGGCGTTGGGACGTTGCTGTCGGGCGTCAATCTGATCTGCACGATCGTCAAGATGCGTGCTCCCGGCATGACCATGATGAAGATGCCGATCTTCTGCTGGACCGCTCTGTGCACCAACATCCTGATCGTCGCCGCCTTCCCGGTGCTGACCGCGGTGCTCGCCTTGCTCAGCCTCGATCGCTACGCCGACACCGCGTTCTTCACGAACACATTGGGCGGCAACCCGATGATGTACGTCAACCTGATCTGGATCTGGGGCCACCCGGAGGTCTACATCCTGATCCTGCCGATGTTCGGCGTGTTCAGCGAAGTGACCTCGACCTTCTCGGGCAAGCGCCTGTTCGGCTATACCTCGATGGTCTACGCGACCTGCGTCATCACGCTGCTCGCCTATCTCGTCTGGCTGCACCATTTCTTCACGATGGGATCGGGCGCGAGCGTCAATTCGTTCTTCGGCATCACGACGATGATCATCTCCATCCCGACCGGTGCCAAGATCTTCAACTGGCTGTTCACGATGTATCGCGGGCGGATCCGTTTCGAGCTGCCGATGATGTGGACCGTGGCGTTCATGATCACCTTCACGCTGGGCGGCATGACCGGCGTGCTGCTCGCCGTGCCGCCCGCCGACTTCGTGCTGCACAATTCGCTGTTCCTGGTCGCGCATTTCCACAACGTGATCATCGGCGGCGTGCTGTTCGGCGCGTTTGCGGCGATCAATTACTGGTGGCCCAAGGCGTTCGGCTTCAAGCTCAACCAGTTCTGGGGCAAGCTGTCGTTCTGGCTGTGGGTCAGCGGCTTCTACTTCGCGTTCGTGCCGCTCTACGTGCTGGGGCTGATGGGCGTGACGCGGCGGCTGCGCACGTTCGAGGACCCGTCCTACCAGATCTGGTTCCTCATCGCGGCGTTCGGCGCGTTCCTGGTGGCGCTCGGCATCGCCGCGATGCTGATCCAGTTCGCGGTCAGCATCCGCGATCGCAAGAAGCTCGTCGATGTGACGGGCGATCCGTGGAACGGCCGCACGCTGGAATGGGCGACCTCGTCGCCGCCGCCCGATTACAACTTCGCCTTCACGCCGATCGTGCATGATGGCGATGCCTGGGCGGACATGAAGGCGCGCGGCTATCAGCGGCCGACCAGCGGCTACAAGGACATCCACATGCCAAGCAACACCGGCACGGGCGTGATCCTCGGCGCGCTCAGCACCGCCTTCGGCGTGGGCATGATCTGGTACGTGTGGTGGCTGGCGGGCTTGAGCTTCATCGGCATCCTCGCGGTCGCGATCGGCCATACCTTCAACTACAAGCGCGATTACCACATTCCGGCAGCGGACGTGACGCGCGAGGAAGATGCGCGCACCGCCGCGCTGGCAGGAGCGGCAGCATGAGCGCCCAGATGGCCGAATACGATCGCGACCTGTTCCACCCGGAAGAGGAACCGCATCACGCCGAGGGGTCGAGCACGATGCTCGGCTTCTGGATCTACCTGATGAGCGACTGCCTGATCTTCGCGATGCTGTTCGCGACGTATGGCGTGCTTGGCACCAGCTATGCCGGTGGCCCGGGGCCCAAGGAATTGTTCGAGCTGCCGCTGGTCGCGCTCAACACCTCGATGCTGCTCTTCTCGTCGATCACCTACGGCTTCGCCATGCTCAACATGACCGAGGGCAAGCAGCGCGCGACGCTCGTGTGGCTGGGCGTGACCGGGCTGTTCGGCGCGGCATTCCTCGGCATCGAGCTGTACGAATTCTATCACCTGATCCACGAGGGCGCGACGCCGCAGAGCAGCGCGTTCCTGTCGTCCTTCTTCACGCTGGTCGGCACGCACGGGCTGCACGTCACGTTCGGCATCATCTGGCTGGTCACGCTGATGGTGCAGGTCGCGCGCAAGGGGCTGATCACCGCCAATCGCCGCCGCCTGATGTGCCTCAGCCTGTTCTGGCACTTTCTCGACGTGATCTGGATCGGCGTCTTCACCTTCGTCTATCTGATGGGAATGCTGCGATGAGCGCCACCAGCCACGGTTACGACCACCCCGAGCATGCAGCGCAGGATCACGCGCACGACGACGAAGAGTCGCACGGCTCGCGCAAGGGCTATTGGATCGGCTTCGCGCTCTCCGCCGTGCTCACCGCGATCCCGTTCTGGCTGGTGATGACCAACCCGCTGTCGGCCCAGACCACGGCGCTGATCATCATGGCGTTCGCCGCGGCGCAGATCATCGTGCACATGATCTTCTTCCTGCACATGAACCGCCGCGCCGAGGGTGGCTGGTCGATGATGGCCCTGCTGTTCACGATCGTCATCGTCGGCATCTCGCTCGCCGGATCGTTGTGGGTGATGTACCATATGAACGCCAACATGATGCCGGCGATGAACATGCAGGACATGGGCGGCATGGGGTGATGCGGGGCATCGCCCGCATCGCGCTGGCGATACTTTGGATCGCCGGGATCGCCGCGTTGTTGGCGCTCGGCACGTGGCAAGTGCAGCGCCGGGCGTCGAAGCTCGATCTGATCGCGCGGGTCGAGGCGGGGATGAAGGCCGCGCCGGTGGCGCCGCCGGTCAGCGCCGGACGCGACGACGCCTATCGCCGCGTGACCGTGACGGGCCGGTTCCTGCCGGGCAAGGACAGCTTCGTGCAGGCGTCGACCGTGCGCGGACCGGGCTGGTGGGTGATCACCCCGCTGCGGGTGGATGAGGCTGCCGACCTCGCTAAGTACCACCCCGGCGCCCTTGACCACCCCGGCGGACGCCGGGGCCCAGTCGCGACGGTGGATGTAACGAAGCGCAGCGCGAACCCATCATCGTCTCCCGACTGGGCCCCGGCGTCCGCCGGGGTGGCGGCTTTGGGGGGCGGCGGTGACACGAGCACGATCCTGATCAACCGCGGTTATGTCGCTGAGCGTCGTGCCCCGCCGGCAACCGGGGCACCCGTCACCATCACCGGGCTGCTGCGGCTCACCGAACCCAAGGGCGGGTTCCTGCGCAGCAACGATCCCGCCAAACAACGCTGGTATTCGCGCGACGTTGCTGCGATCGCCGCGCGTCATAGGCTGGCCAACGTCGCCCCCTATTTCATTGACGCCGATGCCGCGCGCAACGCTCCCGGCGCGCCGGTCGGCGGGCTGACCGTCGTCGCGTTTTCGAACAATCATCTGGTGTACGCGATCACATGGTATGTGTTGGCGATGATGACCGCTGCCGGCTTCTATTACTGGATCACGCTGGAACGCCGACGGGAGCGCATGCCGTGACGCGCGCCTTGCCCGCCGCCGGTACCGAGCGCGACTCGGCGGGCCACGGCAACATGCTGCAGCTCGTCCAGCTGCGCTGGCTGGCGGTGGCGGGACAATTGGCTACGATCCTGCTGACACATGTCGTGTTCGACATCCGCCTGCCGCTGATCCCGATGCTCGGGGTGCTGGCCGGGCTGGTCGCGCTCAACGTCGCGAGTGTCGGGTTGCTCCGCCGCGCAAGACCGATCACCAATGCGGAATTGTTCATCGGGCTGCTGCTCGATGTCGCCGCCCTATCGGCGCAGCTCTATTTCAGTGGCGGCGCGACCAATCCGTTCGTGTCGCTGTTCCTGCTACAAGTGGTGTTGGGTGCGGTGCTGCTCGAGCGCTGGTCCAGCTGGGTGCTGGTCGTGGCGACGAGCGTCGCGTTCGCGCTGCTGACCGCCGTCTACCGCCCGATCGTGCTGCCGCCCGATATTCCCGGCGATCTCTTTGCGCTGCACGTCCAGGGCATGTGGGTGTGCTTCGCGCTGGTCGCGGTGCTGCTGGTGATGTTCGTCACACGGATCAACGGCAATCTGCGCGCGCAGGATGCGAACCTCGCCGAGATCCGCCGCCAGGCGGTGGAGGAAGAGCATATCGTGCGGATCGGCATGCTCGCCTCGGGCGCGGCGCACGAACTGGGCACGCCGCTATCGTCGCTGTCGGTGATCCTGGGCGACTGGCGCCGCAACAAGACGATCGCGCGCAACGCCGACCTCGCCCGCGATGTCGAGGAAATGCAGGCGGAAATCCAGCGCTGCAAGGCGATCGTCACCTCGATCCTGCTGTCCTCGGGCGATGCACGCGGCGAGCAATCCGCCGCCACCACGGTGCGCACGTTGCTCGATCGGGTGATCGCCGACTGGTGCGTCGCGCGGGATTTCACCAACGCCGTCTATGCCGACCATTTCGGCCGCGACGTGCCGATCGCCTCGGACGTCGTGCTGCAACAGGCCGTGTTCAACCTGCTCGACAATGCTGCCGAAGTGTCGCCCTCCATCAATATCCGGCTGGCACGCGAAGACGATGCGCTGGTGCTGCGGGTGTGCGACGAGGGGCCGGGATTTGCCGCCGAACAGCTCGCCAATCTCGGCAAGCCCTATAATAGCAGCAAACCCGAGCTGGGCCGGGGGCTCGGCCTGTTCCTGGTCGGCAACGTTGCCCGGACCCTGGGCGGCACGCTGGCCGCGCGCAATCTTGCCAAGGGTGCGGAAGTGACGCTTCGGCTGCCGCTGGCGGCGATCCGACTGGGAGAGGATGACGATGGCTAAGCCGCTGCTGCTGATCGTCGAGGACGATGCCGCCTTTGCCCGCACGTTGCAGCGCTCGTTCGAGCGCCGCGACTATGACGTTATCATGGCCGCCGGCCCGGGCGATCTGACCGATCTGCTGGCGGCGCGCACGCCCGATTATGCCGTGGTCGATCTCAAGCTTGCGCAATCCTCCGGCCTGACCTGCGTCGAGACGCTGCACGCGCACGATCCCCAGATGATCATCATCGTGCTGACCGGCTATGCCAGCATCGCCACGGCGGTGCAGTCGATCAAGCTCGGCGCGACGTCCTATCTCGCCAAGCCCGCCAACACCGACGATATCGAACGCGCCTTCGGCATGACGCTGGGCGACGCTCAGGTGCCGATCGGCGCGCGCCCGACCTCGATCAAGACGATCGAATGGGAGCGGATCAACGAGATGCTGGCCGAGACCGGGTTCAACGTGTCGGAGACCGCGCGGCGGCTCGGCATGCATCGGCGCACGCTGGCGCGGAAGCTGGAGAAGAAGCCGATCGCCTAGCGCGGCCGCGTCTTGCGCCGTGGAATGCGTCGGCCTAGACTTTTCGGCCCGGGGGGGGGGGACAGCACGCTGGACGCAATACCGATCTATCCGGAACCCGCCAAAGCGCTCGCTGCACGGCAGGAGTGCGCCATCGTGCGCGCGGCGGCCGCGCAAAATCCCGGATCGGCCGAACTCCGGTTGCGCCTGGCGACCCTGCTCAATCATCAGAACGCATTCGACGACACCATCGACCTGTTGACGGGGCACGCCCCGGAAACGCTCGGCTTTCACGAACTCAAGCTGCTCGCCGCCGCCCATATGGCGCTGCGCGGCGGCGAGCATTGGCAGTGCGCGGCGGCGGCGGCGAGGCAGGCCGTGGTCCGGGCGGAGAATGATGGCGACCGCGCGACCGCGCATGCCGATTGGGCAGGTGCATTGTTCCGGCTCGACCAGCCCGCGGCGGCGGTGGCGCATCTCAAGAACGCGCTGGTGCTCGACCCGCACAACAAGGATGCGTGCAAGCGGCTCGCGCATCACCTGCTGCGCCGCGACGACCCCGCCGCGGTGATCGCGTTCACCGATCGGCTCGCTGCGGCAGGCGTGCATCATGCGCGGCTGCTGACCTCGCGCGTGCTGGCCTTTGCGCGGCTCGGCCGGATCGACGCGGCGCGCGAGACGATCGGCCTGCACAGCTTCGGCCATCAGCAGGCGCTGCCGGCACCGGTGGGCTGGGCGTCGATCGATGCGTTCAACGCCGCGCTGGTCGAGGAACTGCGACAGCATCCCGGGCTGCGCTACGGCCGCTATGGCACCGCCTCGCGCGACACCTGGCGGATCGACGTGCTGGCGACCGGCGCGGCGCCCATCGCCCGGCAGTTGCTCGACGCGATCATCGCCGCGGTGGGCCGGCATCTCGCCAACCTTCCCGACCACGCGCACCCCTGGCTCGCCGCGCGCCCCGCCGCCGGGATGATGCGCAGCTGGTGCGTGATCACCGAGGGCGACGGGTTCGAGGAATGGCACGTCCATCCCTATGGCTGGATGAGCGGCGTCTATTATGCCGAGGTGCCCGAGACGGTGATGACCGGCAGCGACGCCGGCGGTTGTCTCGCCTTCGGCCTGCCCGAGGACATGGTCGGCCAGGCGGCGGCTGCGGCGTTCGGCGAGCAATTGGTGCGGCCGGCGCCCGGCCTGCTGATGCTGTTCCCGTCGCACACCTATCACCGCACCTACAAGCATGGCGGCAGCGCGCGGCGCGTGTGCGTCGCGTTCGACATCTGGCCCGAATGACTCAGGATTGCGTGCTCCACCAGAGAAGAAATTCTGCAACGATCGCCGTCATTTGCACTTCGTTGGCGTCGACATAGCCCGCCGCTCCCTGTGCGCCGACCCGCAGCAGCGCCGCTTCCAGCCAGTCGAGATCGAGCCAGTCATCCACCCCGGCGCGCCGGAAATCCGCGATCCGTGTGCGGGCCAGCGGCGCCTGGCGCCGGATGCGATCGAGATGGTCGGGCGACGCCGGCAACCCCGATGGACGCAGCCGGATCGTCTCGGGCAGATGGCCCTGAATCATGCGCCTGACCGGGGCACGATCGACCTTGTCATGGGTCGCGAAGGCGGCCGGAAGACCGGCGAACAGGCGCAGCAGGCGCAGATCGCGATAGGGATATTCGGCGCGGATCGCGCCGCCATAGAATTCGTTCGGCTGGTGCAGCGATTTCGCCGCGCCGGGCAGGTAGCCCCACAGCTCGCCCTCGTCCCGCGCCGCCGGCGCATCGGCGGCAATCCGTGCGGCGATACAATCGGGCAGATCGGCCAGGCGATGCGGCGCAAGCCGGACATGAAATCGATTGTCGTCGCGGTTCGGCGCGGCCACCAGGCGCCGGCGCGCCTCGCCCGCCATCTGGCGCAGCAGGCGCCGGAACGTCGGCCGGTGCGGTTGCTTGCGCGTCACCGTCATTTCCCCAAACGTGCCATCGATGATCGCGGTCGCGCCGGCCGCCCGGGCGATCTGCTGGAACGTCTCGGTCAGGCAGTGGCGCGATGGCAGCGGCGGGCCGCTGGCGCCGGTCAGCACCGCGAGCGGCGGGCGATAGATGTTGGCGTCGTGCGGCGGCGAGAGGTGCATCGCCGTAAGACCGAGCCGGCCGGCGACCAGATCGGCGAACTGCGCTTCATCGGGGCGCGAACTGCCCGGCGGCGCGACCGAGGTCATCAGCAGCAGATCCTGGCCCGCGCCGCGCTCCTCCGCCGCCAGCCAAGCGAGCGTCGAGGAATCGAGCCCGCCGCTTAGCATCGCGGCGGGCCGCGCGATGTGCGTCAGCCGCGCGCGCATGATGCGACGCAGCAACTCCTCCGCCGCAGCAACGGCATCGTCGAACGAGCCGGTCCAGCGCGGTTGCGGTACGAGCACTGAGGCGGCCGTGCAGCGCGCCCCGCCGGGCTCGATCGTCACGCTGCCGCCGGGTTCGAGCTGGCGCACCCTGGCCAGCATCGTGCGATCGCCCGCCATGCCGCGCAGATCGGCGCGCCCCAGCGCGTACAGCAACCCCGCCTCGTCCACCGTCGGTCCAATCCACGGGATGCGCGCGAGCGGAAAGATATCGGGCGCCACCGCGACGCGCGCGCCCGATATCGCGAACAGCAGACGATCGCGGCGCGCCGCCGACTGCATCAGCGTCAGCCGCCGGGCGCCGTCCCAATGCAGCAGCGACCATTCGCCGATCATCTCGGCAGGCGTTTCGCCACCGAACCGCTGCAGCGCGGCCAGCGCCAGATCGGCCACGGGGATGGCCGGCGCCAGGCCCAGCCGCGCCGCCAGCGCCGGCGCTTCCTCGATCTGCCCGACCAGGATGGTGAGCACGGCCCCCACCGCGCGGCACTGCACCGCCGCCGGCTGGTGATGATCGATCCCCTGCGCGACAGCCGACCGCGCCACGGTTCCGGTATCGAGCCCCAGCGCGGCGGCGTCGCCGGCCTCGACCGGGCCGCCGTCCAGCCGGAAGCAGCCGTAGATGCCGCTCTTCCTGAGCGGATCGGGGACGATCATGCCTGCCCCCTGTCGCCGCGGCGGTGGCGATTGAACGCGCGCGCCAAGCGCGATAGCACATAGGCCATGGCAAGCACGCTCCTCGACGAACGCCAGCTGCGCGCCGCGCTGGCACGCGACAAATATGATCGGCGCGAATTCCGCATCACCGATTCCGCGCTTGCTGGATTTGACTGGCTGGTCGCCTCACCCCAGGGCATCTTCGCGGTATCGAAAGAGCACGCCAAGACGGTCAGCCACGGCTGGTTCTTTGGCCTGTGGCGGGACGGCGATACGCTGTACCTGTTCGAAAATTGTGCACATCGCAACCATGCCGAGGCGATGGGACGACTGGTCCGCATCACCATCGTCGACGGGCATCTGACGGCGCCGCTGGTGCTCGCCAACGGGCTCGACAACAATTGCCATCAGGTCGCGCTGATCGACGGGCTGGTCTGCGTGGTGGATACGGCGAACCAGGCGATCCGGCGCTTTACCACCGACGGCACGCCGGTCGACGTCCGGCACCCCTTGCCGCCGATCCAGGACACGGGCGACAGCATCACCGACTATCACCATATCAACGCCATCGCCAAGATCGGCCAGCGCATCGCCATCATGCTGCATAACGGCCGCCTGCCGCCGCCGGCGACGAGCGAACTCGCTTGGCTGGACGCGACGTGGACGCTGAGCGAGCGCCAGAAGCTGCCCGGGCATAGCTGCCACGATATCGTGGAGGATGGGAATGGGGTGCTGTGGCACTGCGATTCGATGGCCGGCGACCTGATCGGATCGGACGGCACGAGGATCCACATCAGCGACGACCTGATGACGCGCGGCATTGCGTTCAGCGATGACGCGATCCTCATCGGCACCTCGACGTTCGGCCCACGGCACCTTCGCCACAAGCTGCGCGGCGCGGTGGTTGTGCTCGACCGCAGTTTCGCACGGCAGACCGTGATCGACCTGCCCGGCGCGCCCACCGACATCATCGCGCTGTAAGACACGGTACGACCGACCGCCCGACCGGACGAGGCTTCTTCCCGGAAACTCGCAAGCGCCCATTCCCCGCCCGATGAGGCGGGCATGGGCGTCGCAACGCCGCCACCCTGAACGGTCCCGCCGGGCGGCTGGTCGCGGAAGCGATCCCCGCCCCGCCGCGGCCGGCACGCGATAATGGCTTGCGCGCGCGCGGACAGCCACGACTCGGCCAGTCAATCCGGCCTCCTGCGTTGATCCGCCCACTAACAGGGCGACAAACGACTCAGGACAGCTGCGAATCTATGAAGACGTTACCGCCAACGTCGGCACCACGGCCGGGAAAGGCGAATGTCTCGCGCACATCGAGTTCGCGAATCTCTGGCTCTGCCCATACCTGAAGCTCAACATTGTCCGGCTTCGTCATCATACCCATCCCTGTCTACAACGATTGCAGTACCACGATCATATATCGCATTTTATCTATTTGGCAAACCGCCTCAAAACCATTTCGATGAGCTATGCTTCATACGTATACTGCCTCCTCGCCTACCATATCATGCTTTCTTTCTTCACCTGACTCCACTTATGATCAGTATGGTTAGGACGATTCTTCATTTTACTGTGACGGTAGCCTGATGGGACATTCGATGAGCGACACGCAATGGCAGCGCAGCGACGCATGGGTCGGCGCCACGGTCGAGGACAGCTTCGTGATGATCAACATCGACAGCGGGCATTATGTCTCGCTCAACGCCACCGCCGACGCGGTGTGGCGCGCGCTGGAGACGCCGCGCACCAGCGCAGAGATATGCGACCTGCTGCTGGCCCAGTTCGACGTGAGCCCCGAGACATGCGCCCGTTCGGTATCGGTGGCGCTCGACACGATGCGCGACCGCAACCTGGCCCGACCGCTCCAGCCGTGACCGCGCCGTATCGGGCGCGGGCATTCGGGCAAGGTTGGCAGGCAGACCTGCCACTGGCGGCGTTCGACACGGCGGAGCAGGACGCGCCCGGCGGGTCAGGTGACATCGGGGTGCACCGCGTTGCCGCCCTGCCCGCCCGCCCGGTGTTGAGCCGCAGCGATCGGGGCGAAGTCTATGCCGACGGTTTTCGGCTATGGTGGCAGGATCACGCCGTGTTCGACATGACCGACGGCCGCCGCATCGCCTATCTGCCGGGCAGCGCCTGGGACGGCGCGCTGCCCGCGGCATTCTACGCGACGGTCACGGCGCTGACGCTGGCATGGCGCGGCGCGCTACCGTTTCACGCCTGTGCGATCGAACTGGATGGCCGGGCGGTGCTGATCGCCGGCCGATCGGGCACGGGCAAATCGAGCCTGGTTGCCGGGCTGCTCGGGCTGGGCGCGCGCTTCGTTGCCGATGATCTGACGGTCGTCCGCCTGTCCGATGCGGGGGCGCCGGCCGTGTTCCGCGGGCGGCCGGGGATGCGGCTGCATCGCGACACGGCCGCGCGGGTCGAGGCGACGATGCGGATGCCGGTCGCCGGGGATCCGCGCGGGAAATGGCTGGTCCGCCCGCACGCCCGCACCGCCCACGAAATGCTGCCGCTCGGCGCCATCCTGCTGCTGGAGGGGGACGCGGCGCCCGTCACCGCCGTGGCCCGGATTCAGCTGATGGGGCAGAATCTGTTCCGCCCGCGCTGGCTCGCCGCGCTGCCGGATCATGCACGGCGCGGGCGCGACCTGCTGTCGATCGCCGCCGCCACCCCGCTGGCGCGCTTCCCGGCGATCGCGGCGTTCGGCGCGCAGCAGCAGGCGGCGCGCGCGCGCGCCGCGCTGACGTGCATCGAGGCGCTTATCGGGCGGCAGCTTCCTGCAGAAACCACCCCGTAAAGACCCGGCGCGGGCCGCCGCTGCCGACCGGTAGTACGCGGTGTTGCGAGGCGGCATCGACATCGAACAGCAGGGCCGTGCCGGGCACATGGTGATGATAGCGCGTGACCAGTTCGTGCGACTGCGCATCGCGCAATTCGAAATCGCCACCGTCATAGGGCGCGTCGGACAGGTTGATGGTGATCCCGAGCTTGCGCGCCGGCACGTTGAGATCGTCATGCCATTCGAGCCCGTCGACGCCGTTGGCGCGGGTCTGCACGACGCGCCCTTCGACCCGTGCCAGCCCGTCGCGCCCGGTCGCTGCCTCGACCCAGCGCAGCAGCGGCGCACGGCTGAGCGCGATGTTGAGCGCCGCGCCCGCGCGCGATGGCGATTCGACCTCGCGCGCGCCGAGCCCGGCGACCACATCGGGCACGAACTGGCCGGTGCGGCAGCGCTGCAGCACCGCGGCCAGCAGATCCGCCTCGAGCAGATCGCCACAGACTATCACGCGCTGCCGCCGGAATTCCTCGGCATGGCCGTCCGCCGGCACGAGAATGGCCGTGTGCTGCGTGCCGACGGCGAGGGGCCGGCCGGGATCGGGCAAGGCGACGTCAGAAAGTGCCATCGGCCGAGTTCATCGCAGTTCGGCGCCGCTGGCAAGCCCCGCTTGGCGCTGCCGCGCGGCGCTCATGTCCCGACCGTCGTATTGCTGCTCCGCCACAGTCGCCACGCCATCGCACCGAGCGCCGCGGTTGCCGCGAGCAGCAGCGCCCACAGCAGCAGCATGCGCCGCGAAGGACCGCGCACATCGATTGCATCCAGCGCCAGCACGGCGGTGGGCGCTGCGGCGACGCCGGCAGTGGGGAGTGCGGCGGTGTCGTCCGTCAGGCTGTCGAGCGGGAGATAGGAATCGGCCGCGCCGACGCGCCCGGCGGCGAGCGTGAACGGTGCCGGCCCGGCGGCGAGGAAAACGATCGCGCGCGGCGCGAACCCGATGCGGAGCGCGGGCGGCGCGGTAAAGGATGCGGGCGGCACCGCGTCGATGCGCACCTGGCGGACCGCCGCCTCGCGCAGCGCGATCGCGCGCGTCGTGCCACCGGCGCGCGTCGCGGTGCCGGTGCCGAGCAGCGTCCAGGGCTGTTCGCGATCACGCCGGCCGAGGATGCGCAGCGGCACGACCAGATCCTCGCCGGTCGGCACGACGCGCAGGCTGGCGATCGGCGTGGCGAAGGGGAGTTCCAGGTCGATCGTCCGGCCAGCGGCGGCGCGCGGCACGGTGGCCGCGATGCCCGGCAGGTCCGCGCCGCCGACCGGGCGGGTGACGAGCAGCGCGCGGCGCACCGTGACCGGCGACATTAGCCGCGCCGCGCCGCGCCAGGTGACGCGCAGATAATCGCCGGCGAGCGGTGCATCGAGCGCCAGCGCGGCCGTCGCCGGCCCCTGCGTGGGGCGATAGACGACCTGCTGGGTGAGCGGGCGCCAGCTGTTGAGATCGCGGCTCGCCTCGACCGTGAAGGTCACCGGCTGCGCCGCCGGCAGATCGGCGGCGAGCGTCAGGCGCTGCGCCCCGCCGGTGATCGCGCGCGCGTCGAACAGCACGCCGAGCAGCACGGCGTCGCCGCGATCGGCGATCGTCCCGTCGAGCGTGGCGACGCGCGCGCGCCCCGCCGAGTCGAGCCGCAGCGACACGCCGGTGACCTTGAGTGCGTCGGCCGGGCCGAGGATCGGCAGCGCGGTCAGCGAGGTGCGGCGCGGGGCCGCCGCGGCCGGCGCGACGCGCGCGATCGGCATCGCCCGCCCGCGCGCGTCGAACACGCGCAGATCGGCCAGATCGGGGCTTTGCGCCGCGGCCAGGATGGCGGCGGGGAGCGCGATCCGCTGCGCCTTGGCGCCCGCCGCCGGCTGGACCGCCAGCCGCACGGCATAGGACGCCGCATCGCCGTCCGATCCGGCCGGCGCGGCGGCGATCAGGGCGCCGGCCGCCAGCAGGCGCCAAGCAAGGCGGATCATGCCAGCGCCCTCCCCGCCGCATCGTCGTCCGCGGCGATCCGCGGCGGCAGCGGCGCGAGATAGCCGACCACCAGCATCAGCACGCCGACGACGATGAACGTCACGATCCGCGCGCCGCCGCCGGCATTGGTGAGATCGATCAGCAGCAACTTGACCACCGTCAGCCCGAGCAAGGCGGCCCCGACCAGCCACAGCGTGCGCTGGCCGCGGCGATAGGCCAGCACCATCAGCGCGAGCCCGAGCAACGTCCACAGGATCGCCAGCCCGGCCTGCACGACGAAGCTCGCCAGCAACGCCTCGGGGGTCCAGGCCACGCCGAGCAGATGATGCGCGAGGCGCAGCCACACGGTGTTGATCAGCACGAAGGAGAGCGCTGCCAGCGGGGCGAGCGCGTGGCGCCCGTGCAGCAGCTCGGCCCCCGCCGGGACGGGATCCGCGCCGACCATTGCTTGCCGCCACAGCGCCAGCACGGCGAGCGCGAGCGCGAGCGTCAGATCCACCGGATTGAGCAGCGGAATATAGGGCAAGGGATCGGTCGCGCCGGACGATACGAGCGCAACCAGCAGCGCGCCGGTAAACACCAAAGCGGCGATCGGCACGGCGGCGCGCCAGGCATAATCGACCGCATAGCGATCGAGCGGCCAGCGGCGCGCCTGCGTGCCGCCCGACAGCGCCCGCCCGGCCCAGCGCGTCAGCACCGCCAGCACGGCCATCCCGGCGGCCAGCCAGGCAACCTCGGCCCAGGACGTCTGCCAGAGCCCCGCCGACTCGATGCCCAGTGCCAGACAATCCGCCAGCATCGCGACGGCGAGCCAGACGCCGCCGACATGCGTGGCATGGCGCAGCGCATCCGCCGCCGCCGGTTCGCGATCGTTCAGGTAGAGCATGCGCAGATGCAGCGCGACCGCCGCGATCCAAATCAGCCAGTCCGGCGTATCGAGGATATGGCCGCCGGCGGAGATCATGCCGAACAATCCCAGCGCCAGGGCGGCGAGGCTGACATGGCTCGGCCAGGTCGCCACCGGCCAGCGCCACCGTCGACCGATCGCCTGCCACAGCCAGGCGCTGAGCAGGAAGACGGCCATGCACAACAGCGTCTGCAGCTGCGGCGCGAGCAAAACGGGCGGGATCTCGCCGCGCAATGCCGGCGGCGCGCGGCGGCCGATCTCGACCGCCCAGGCCAGCCACCAGAAACCGAAGCCGAGCAGGAAGGCCGGCCGTGCGAGCAGCGATTCGTAGCGTGCGAACAGCGCGGCGAGCGGCGACTCCGCGACCGGCAGCTCCCGGCGCAGCCACCAGGCGGTGGCGAGCAGCGCCGCGGCGATCAGCATCGCGCCGACGAACCCGGCATTGGCGAGCGGCAGCGCCGACACGTTCCAGCCGATCGTGACGAGATACAGCAAGGCCGCGACCGCCTGCAGCGCGAGCCCGAACAGCCGCGGCAGCCAGCGTGCCTGGCGCTGCCCGACCCAGAAGGCGCCCGCCCCCTCCAGCGCCCAGGCTGCCGAGGTCCAGCGCGCGCCGAGCGCCAGCGGCACGGCCAGCGTGACGAAGCCGACGCCGATCGCCAGCATCGTCTCGTTCAGCACGCGGAAGCTGTCGCGGCGATAGCGCGCGGTGACGCCGGCGACGCCGAGATACAGCGCGGCGAACCCCACCGCGGCGAACGCGCTGCCGAACGGCATGTCGTGCACCAGGCCGGCCTCGAGCCCGAACCCGGCCAGGGCCGGCCCGAACAGCAAGGTGGTATCGACGACATTGCCGAACCGGCCCGGCGTTGCCCGCGCGTACAGCACCGCCGTGGCGACGTAGATCAGCACGGACAGGATCAGGAAGAATTGCGCCGCGGCAAAATCCGCCGGCTGGTATGCGGTCACGCCCCATAAAGTCGCGACGCCGAAGGTGGCGAAGAAGCCGAGCAGGTTGAGCCCGCGCCACGCGCGGCGCTGCGCGATGAACAGGATCGCGAGGTTGAGTACCGTATAATAAGCGAACACCGCGAGGATGTTGCCGCCCTCCCCGCCGAGCAGCAGCGGCACCGCGAAGCCGCCGGCGAACGACGTGACCGCCAGCGCCTGCGATTTCTGCAGCAGCGCCAGCGCGCAGCCGAGCGCGCAGACCAGGATCATCAGCACGAACGCCGCGCCGACCGGCACCGTATCGTAGAGCCGCGCCGCCGCGAACAGCGTGAGATAGATCGTCGCGACGCCCGCCCCCTGCAGCGCCAGGCCGAAATCCGGCCGCGCCACCCGCGTCCGAAAACCGATGCCGAGCAGCGCGATGCCGAACGCCGCGACCAGCGCGAGCCGCCGCTCGATCGGGAACAGCCCGGCAGACGCGGCATAGCTGGCAAGGAACGACAAGCCGACGAACAGGATGACCAGCCCGATGCGAACGATCGTATTGCCGCCGAACAGCCAGCGCCGCGCGGCCGCGATCGCCGTCTGCACGATCGTGTCGACCGCGCCCGGCGCAGCGGGCGCCGCATCGCGCACGACATGGGGTTCAGTCCACTCGACCCGATCTGTGGGTTCGGTGAATTCGGGCGGGGCGACTGGCGATCGCTCCGGCGCGCGGATCGTGGCGGCGGCACGCACCGTGGCTGCCGGGCGCTCGATCGCCGGCCCAGCGAACGGTGCCGTATCGCCGCGGTCGGCCAGCAAGGCATCGATCTGCGCCTGCAATTCGCGCGTTTGCACGGCGATCTCGGCGCGGACCGTGCGGCGCAGTCCCCAGCCGGCGACGAGCCCGATCAGCCCCCCCAGGACGAAGCCATAGGTTTCGAAGTCGCTCATGCACCAGCCGGCAATGGCGGCGATGATCGCGGTCCACAGAACCATATTTCCCCCTGAAGATCGCTCAGTCGCCACGGCATGGCCGACTTACGCCGGCAGGTCGAGGCCGGCCACTGCCCATGCGGCCAGCCTCGCGCGGATCAGCCCCGTCGCGCCTCGCCCGGCTTCATGTCCGCCGGACAGGCGCCGACATACCGGGCGTCGACCGACGACTTCACGCCGGCCCGCGCCTCGGGCGGCATGTCCGCCCCGGTCATCTTGGTGGTGAGGTCGGTGCGGAAACTGGTCGAAAAGTCGCCCGACACGGATCCCTGGATCGCCGTCGTCATGCCGTTGGCGCTGCATTCCATGTCGATCGCATAGCCGGTCGCGGTCGGCTCGACCGAATTCTTCGCGCACTTCTGGCCCGGCTGGGCGGGAGGCGTGAAGGGATTGGCGCCGGGCGCCGGTGCGGCAATGCAGGTGCGCAGCTGCATCGCCTCGGGCATGCCCATCGCAGAGACGGTCATTTCCCACAGGCCCGGCTTGGGCATGCGGCGCGCCACTGCCGTCGAGGTGGTGGTGGTGGTGGACATGGCCGATGTCGTCGTGTTGCCGGTCGCCTGATCGGTCTTGCCGGAGCAACCGCCAAGAACGGTGAGGCCGGCGATCAGGCCGCTGCAGATCAGTTTATGATAAACCACGCATTCACCCTTGTTTTTGTCCGGCGGTGCGGAACGACTATCAGATTAAGGCGGGCTGGCAAACGATGTGCGCGGGGCAGCAATTATGCCTATTGCCGTGCGGCAGAGCATCTTCTGACCGGAGATCACAACTGATCGTGCCATCCGGCGACACAAACGCGCTTGCCTCATCACCGCCAATGCCGAATTAGGAATGCGATCGCCGTCGATCGTCACTATTCAAGGACCATGTCATGCGCGCCATCGCGATTCTCACCGCCCTGTGCCTATCGCTGCCGGCCGGTGCGCTGCCCATGGCGCCGGCGCAGCGGTCGAGCTGCGACAATCCGACCAGCGATTTCGACAACGTCTATTGCGAGCGCAAGGTGTACATGCAGGCCGATAGCGAGCTGAATACGGCCTATGCCAAGCTGCGCGCCAAGCTCGGGCCGGCCGATCGCACGGCGGTGCTGCGATCGCAGCGCGCCTGGATCCGCGAGCGCGACGGCGCGTGCAACCGCACCGACGACGAGAATATCAAGATCGACCTGGTCTGCGCCAAACGCATGACGATCGACCGCACCAACTGGCTCAACGATCGCCTGCGCGAATGCTCCAGTTCGGGGTGCCGCTCCAGCCGGCTGCGCGACTGAGCGGCGACGGCGCGGTCGGCGCGGCGATGCGCGGCGCCGCCGGCATCGTCACCAGCGATCCGCCATCCGCCGATAGCTGCGTATCCGCGACCGGGCACCGGTGCTCGCGCGACGGCGCGTAGCCCCTCGCCGTTCAGCTCTGCCGCAACAGATCGATCTCGCGGTAGATCGCGCCGGTCAGCGCGGCGATCAGATCGGGGGCGATCGGACCGCTCTGCGCCATGCGCCGCTGGAAGATGCCGCCTGACATGGTGAGGATCACATCGGCCAGGATCGCGCGGCGGCGCGCCTTTTCCGGCTGCGGCGCGAGCATCTCGAGCGCGGCGACGATCGTGCGCTGCAACCGCACCTGCACCGAGCGGAAGATCGCGGCGATACGGTCGTTGCGCGTCGATTCGGCGATGATCTCGGCGACCAGCCGTGAATCGTGCGTATCGTCGCCGGCGATGAAATAGGCGATCCATGCGCGCACTCCCTGCGCGTCGCCGGCCTCCACCGCCCGGTCGAGCCGCTCGTCAGACAGATACGGTTGGAGATCGCGCTCGACGATCTCGGCGACGATCTCCTCCTTATTGGCGAAGTCGCGGTAGATCTGGCCGACGAGCACGCCGGACAGCTTGGAAATCTGTGCGATACCGGTGTTGTGGAAGCCATTTTCGGCAAACAAATGGCGCGCCGCAGCAATGATCTTGCCGCGCCGCACATCCATGCGCGAGCCCGCGCTGCCCCCGGCAGCGACGGTAACCTCGATTAGGTCGTCCTTATCGTGGATCAAGCTTGACTACCCCCTACCTTCGCACTAGCGGCACACGTGAGTGAACGATCACTCACATATCATCTCCTGCGAGTATTGCATGTCTTTTGTCAAATTCGCCGCGGTCGCGCTGTTGCCTCTGTTGGCGGCGTGCGGCGGGGCCAAGGATGCCGGCCAGCAGCAACAGCCGGCGGGCCCGCCCGAAGTGAGCGTGATCACGGTGCAGCGCCAGGCGGTAACGCTGAGCAGCGAATTGCCGGGCCGCACCACCGCGTTCGAAACGTCCGAAGTGCGCCCGCAGGTCAACGGGCTGATTCTCGCGCGACTGTTCCAGGAAGGCGATCAGGTGCGCCGCGGCCAGCCGCTCTACCGCATCGACCCGCAGCCTTATGTCGCGCAGGTCGCCAGTGCGCGCGCCGCGCTGGCGCGCGCGCGCGCCGCGATCGCCTCCAGCGCCGGGCTGCAGCGCCGCTATGGCGAACTGGTCAAGATCAACGCGATCGCCAAGCAGGACTATGAGAATGCGATCACCAGCGCGCAGCAGGCGACCGCCGACGTCGCCGCGCAGCAGGCCGCGCTGAAGACCGCGCAGCTCGATCTCGCGCGCACGACGATCACCGCGCCGATCTCGGGGCGGATCGGCCTGTCGGTCGCCACCACCGGCGCGCTGGTCACGGCCGGGCAGACCACCGCGCTGACCACGATCCAGCGGCTCGACCCCATCTTCGTCGACGTGACCCAGGCCAGCGCGGACGTGCTGCGGCTGCGCCAGCGCATCATGTCGGGCGATCTGTCGCGCGGCGGCCAGGCGGCACGCGTGCGCCTGAAGCTCGAGGACGGCAGCACCTATCCGATCGAGGGCACGCTGCAGTTCACCGATGTCAGCGTCGATCCGGCGACCGGCACGCAGACGATCCGCGCCAGCTTCCCCAACCCGCGCGGCCTGTTGCTGCCGGGCATGTATGTCCGCGCCGAATTGGTCGAGGGCACCGAATCCGACGCCATCCTGGTGCCGATCCGCGCGGTCAGCCGCGACGAGAAGGGCAAGCCGACCGTGCAGGTCGTGGGCAAGGACGGCAAGATCGCGCTGCGCGTGCTGACCGCGCCGCGCACCGTGGGCGCCAACTGGCTGGTTACGGCAGGGCTCAACCCGGGCGACAAGGTGATCGTCGAGGGTGCCTCGATGCTGCGCCCCGGCATGGCGGTGAAGGCCGTCGCCTGGAACCCCAACGCCAAACCGGCCGCCCCCGCCGCCGCGCCGGCCGCGGCGAAGTAACCAGCCATGTCCCGCTTTTTCATCGACCGGCCGATCTTTGCCTGGGTCATCGCGATCGCGCTGATGCTGGCCGGCGCGATCGCCATCCGTTCGCTGCCGATCGCGCAGTTCCCGACGATCGCGCCGCCCGGCGTGACGATCAGCGCGACCTATCCCGGCGCGGATGCGCAGACGCTCGAAAACACCACCACGCAGATCATCGAGCAGCAGATGAAGGGAATCGACAACCTTCGTTACTTCTCGTCTTCCTCCTCCTCGGCCGGCAGCGTGACGATCACGCTGACGTTCGAGCAGGGCACCGATCCCGATATCGCGCAGGTCCAGGTGCAGAACAAGCTGCAGGCGGCAACGCCGCTGCTGCCGCAGGAAGTGCAGCAGCAGGGCCTGCGCGTCGCCAAATCCTCGGCCAATTTCCTGCTCATCGTCGGCGTCTATTCGGCCGACGGCACGCATGACGCCAACGACCTGTCGGACATCGTCGCGGCGCGCGTCGCCGATCCGCTGAGCCGGGTGCCCGGCGTCGGCGATACGCAGGTGTTCGGCGCGCAATACGCCATGCGCATCTGGGTCGATCCGCTCAAGCTGAACGCGGTGCAGCTGACCATGGCCGACGTGACCGCCGCGGTGACCGCGCAGAACGCGCAGGTTTCCGCCGGCCAGATCGGCGCGCAGCCTGCGCCCAAAGAGCAGATGCTCAACGCCACCGTCTCGGTCCAGTCGCGCCTGCAGACGCCGGAACAGTTCGGCGCGATCCGCCTGAAGACCAATGTCGGCGGCGCGGTGGTGCGTCTGTCGGATGTCGCGCGCGTCGAGCTCGGGGCCGAAAATTACGGCTTCGATCCGCGCTTCAACGGCCAGCCCGCCTCGGGCATCGGCATCAAGCTCGCGCCCAATGCCAATGCGCTGGCCACCGTCGACGCCGTCAAGGCGCGCGTCGAGGAGATCGCCAAGACCTTCCCGGCCGATGTGAAGATCGCCTATCCATACGATTCGACGCCGTTCGTGCGCCTGTCGGTCAAGCAGGTGATCGAGACGCTGATCGAGGCGGTGGTGCTCGTCTTCCTCGTCATGTTCCTGTTCCTGCAGAATTTCCGCGCCACGCTGATCCCGACGATCGCAGTGCCGGTGGTGCTGCTCGGCACGTTCGCGGTGATGGCGCTGGCCGGCTTCTCGATCAACACGCTGACGCTGTTCGGCATGGTGCTGGCGATCGGTCTGCTGGTCGACGACGCGATCGTCGTGGTCGAGAATGTCGAGCGACTGATCCAGACCGAGCATCTCAGCCCGAAGGAAGCCGCGCGCAAATCGATGGACGAGATCAGTGGCGCGCTGATCGGCATCGGCATGGTGCTGTCCGCAGTGTTCCTGCCGATGGCCTTTTTCGGCGGCTCGACCGGCGTGATCTATCGCCAGTTCTCGATCACGATCGTCTCAGCGATGGTGCTGTCGGTGATCGTCGCTTTGGTGCTGACGCCGGCCTTGTGCGCGACGATCCTGAAGCCGCACAATCCCGACAAGGCGGAAGGCAATGGCCCGCTCGCGCGCTTCTTCCGCTGGTTCAACGACAAGTTCGATCGCGGGCAGAAGAAGTACGAAAGCGGCGTGCGCCGCACGGCAGGCGGCTGGAAGCGATCGATACTGGTCTATCTGCTGATCGTCGCCGGCATGGTGTTCGTGTTCTTCCGCCTGCCCTCGGGCTTCCTGCCCGACGAGGATCAGGGGTCGATCATCGCGCTGGTCCAGGGCCCGTCGGGCGCGACCACCGCGCGCACCGACAAGGGGCTGGATCTCGTCCGCAACCATTTCCTGAATGCCGAAAAGGCCAATGTGAAATCGGTGTTTACGATCAACGGCTTCAGCTTTGCCGGGCAGGGCCAGAATGCCGGCCTCGCCTTTGTCAGCCTGAAGGACTGGGAAGAGCGCTCGGGCGCCGACAACAAGGCGCAGGCGATCGCCGCCCGCGCGATGGGGCCGTTCTCGCAATATCGCGATGGCACGGTGTTCGCGCTCGTCCCGCCCGCCGTGCAGGAACTGGGCAACGCCACCGGCTTTGACGTGCAGCTGGTCGACGAGACCGGCCTCGGGCACGACAAGCTGCTCGCCGCGCGCAACATGCTGCTCGGGCTCGCCGCGCAGGACAAGCGCCTCGCGCAGATCCGCCCGGTCAGCCTCGACGATGCACCGCAGCTCAAGGTGGATATCGATCAGGACAAGGCACGCGCGCTCGGCATCGACATCAGCTCGATCAATTCGACCATCGCCACCGCCTGGGGCGGCGCGTACGTCAACGACTTCATCGATCGCGGGCGCGTCAAGCGCGTCTATATCCAGGCCGATGCGCCCTATCGCCTCAAGCCCGAGGATATCGGATCGCTGTTCGTGCGCGGCGAGAACGGCCAGATGTCGCCCTTCACCGCTTTCTCGACGCTCGAATGGGTCAACGCGCCGGTGCAGCTGACGCGCTACAACGGCCAGGCGGCGATGCAGATCCAGGGCGCCCCCGCGCCCGGCATCAGCAGCGGCGATGCGCTGGCCGCGCTCAAGGAATTGCACGCCAAATTGCCGCCCGGCACCGCGCTCGAATATACCGGGCTCAGCTATGAGGAACAATTGTCCAGCGGGCAGGCGCCGGCGCTGTACGGCCTGTCGCTGCTGATCGTGTTCCTGTGTCTCGCCGCCTTGTACGAAAGCTGGTCGGTGCCGATCTCGGTGCTGCTGGTCGTGCCGCTCGGCGTGCTCGGCGCGGTGCTCGCCGCCTGGATGACCGGGCTCAACAACGACATCTACCTGCAGGTCGGCCTGATCACCACGATCGGCGTGTCGGCCAAGAACGCGATCCTGATCGTCGAATTCGCCGAGGAACGCATGGCCGAGGGGATGAACGCGTTCGACGCGGCGATCGAGGCGGCCAAGGTCCGCCTGCGCCCGATCCTGATGACCAGCCTCGCCTTCATCTTCGGCGTGATGCCGCTGGCGATCTCGACCGGCGCCGGTGCCGGTGGGCAGAATGCGATCGGCCGCGCGGTGGTCGGCGGCATGCTGTCCGCCACGATCCTGGCAATCTTCTTCGTGCCGATGTTCTTCGTCGTCGTGCTGAAGGCGTTCGGCCAGGGCGGTCACAAGACCGAGACCGATGATGCACACGACCATCCGGATGGCACCCGCGCCATCCAGGGAGCCTGATTGTGAATAGCCTGCCCCGCCCGTTCCTCGCCGCGCTGGCGCTGTCGACCATGCTCGCCGGCTGCAACCTGGCGCCGAAATATATCCGTCCGCTGGGCGCGGTGCCGGTCGATCTGCCCAACGGCGGGGTTTATCCCGTGGCGCCCAGCGACGCGCCCGATCTGACGCGGATCGGCTGGCGTGATTTCTTCACCGACCCGCGGTTGCGCACCACGATCGAGACCGGTCTCGCCAACAATCGCGATCTGCGCATCGCGGCGGGCAATGTGCTGCAGGCGCGCGCGCTATACCGCGTGCAGCGTGCCGATCTGTTGCCGTCGCTCAATGCCACCGGCGGCGCGACGACCACCAACAACGTGCAGGGCACGGGCGGCGCGGGAGCAGGCACCGGTACGGGCGGCGGAGTTGCCACCGGCGGATCGAGCCATCTCGAAATCTATCAGCTCGGCCTTGGCGTCTCCGCGTTCGAGGTCGATCTGTTCGGCCGCGTGCGCAATCTCAGCCGCGCCGCGCAGGAACAGTATTTCGCCTCCGAAGAAGCGCAGCGCGCGACCAGGATCAGCCTGATCGCGGAAATCGCTACCGCCTGGCTGACCATGGCGTCCGACCAGGAACAGCTCAAACTCTCGCGCCAGACGCTTGGCGCGTTCGCTGAAACGCGCCGCCTGACCAGCGCGCAGTTCCGCATCGGCGTCGCCTCCGAACTGGAAGCGCGCCAGGCCGACACCAATTACCAGTCCGCGCGCAACGACATCGCCGCGCTGCAGACGCAGGTCGCGCAGGACCAGAACGCGCTCAACCTGCTGGTCGGCACCACCGTGCCCGCCGACCAGCTCCCCGACGGGCTGGGGAGCGGCAATGCCACGCTCGATGCGCTGCCCGGCAACGTCTCGTCCGAGCTGCTGCTGCGCCGGCCCGACGTGCTGCAGGCCGAGCATCAGCTGATCGCCGAGAATGCCAATATCGGCGCGGCCCGCGCGGCCTTCTTCCCCAATATCTCGCTGACCGCGACGCTCGGGACGCTGTCCACCGCGCTGTCCGGCCTGTTCGGCGGGGGGAGCTTCACCTACAGCGCCGGGCCTAGCCTGAGCCTGCCGATCTTCGATGCCGGGCGCAACAAGGGCAATCTCGATTATGCCCGCGCCTCGCAACAGGTGGCGCTCGCCACCTATGAAAAGGCGATCCAGACCGCGTTCCGCGAAGTCGCCGACGCGCTGGCGCAGCGCGGCACGATCGACGAACAGGTCGCGGCGCAGACCGCGCGTGCCGGATCGGCGCAGGTCGCCGCGCGCCTGTCCGATGCGCGCTACCGCGCCGGGGTCGATTCGTTTCTCGTCTCGCTCGACGCGCAGCGCACCGCCTATGCGGCGCAGCAGGCACTGGTCACCACCCGGCTGGCGCGCGCCAGCAACCTGATCGCGGTCTACCGGACGCTGGGCGGCGGGCTGCAATAGGCCTTGCGGTAGATCAGGAAAGGCATAGTCTCTCCCCGATAGGAGAGAAACGATGGGAAGCCTGGACCTACCCGCAAGCTCGAGCCACGCCAGCGCCGGCGACGAAAGCCTCGTCATCCTGCAGACGCTGTTGTGCCTGCTGCGCGAGAAGAACGTGCTGAGCCGCGCCGATATCGAGGAATTGTGCGACCGTGTCGCCAGCCGCACCAAGCAGTGCGAGAGCGCACCGTTCCCGTGCACCGAGACCGCAGCGAGCGCCGCCGCGAGCGAGATGGCGCGGATCGGCGGCTATATTGGCCAGCATTATGGCGGCAAGCATCGCCGCGGCCAGGCTGCCACGCGCAACTGACCCGCCCGGAGCGTCGGGCGCGCTACCGCGCGGCCGGCGGACTGGTGATCAGATCCCGGATTCGCCGGGCCAGGGCATCCATCGCGAACGGCTTGGTCAGCACATGCATGCCGGGATCGAGATGCCCGTTGCCGACCACCGCATTCTCGGCATAGCCGGTGATGAACAGGATGGTGAGATCGGGCCGGCCGACCCGCGCGGCATCGGCAAGCTGGCGGCCGTTCATCCCCTTGGGCAGGCCGACATCGGTGATCAGCAGATCGATCCGCGCATCGCTTTCGAGGATCGCGAGGCCCGCCGGGCCGTCGCCCGCCTCGAGCGCGGTATAGCCGAGATCGGCGAGGATATCGGTCACCAGCATGCGCACGGCGGGCTCGTCGTCCACCACCAGCACCGTCTTGCCGCCCGGCGTCCCGTCGAGCGCGATCCCGGGTTCGGCTGTCGGCTCGGCCTCCGCCTCGTCATAGCAGCGCGGCAGATACAGGCACATCGTGGTGCCCTGCCCAAGCTCGGAATAGATCCGCACCTGCCCCCCCGATTGCCGCACGAACCCATAGATCATCGACAGGCCGAGGCCGGTCCCCTCGCCCAGCGGCTTGGTGGTGAAGAAGGGATCGAACGCACGCTCGATCGTCTCCGCGGTCATCCCGGTGCCGGTGTCCGTCACGCACAGTGAGACATATTGGCCGGGCGGCAGATCGCGTTCCCGCGCGGCGGTGTCGTCGAGCCATTTATTGGCCGTCTCGATCGTGATGCGCCCGCCCTCGGGCATCGCATCGCGCGCGTTGATGCACAGATTGAGCAGCGCATTTTCGAGCTGGTTGGGATCGACCGATGTGGTCCACAGCCCGCCCGCCCCGACGATCTCGATCTCGATTCCCGGCCCGACCGAGCGACGCAGCAGATCGTCGAGACTGGCGATCAGCCGGTTGATCGCGGTCGGCCGCGGATCGAGCGTCTGGCGGCGCGAGAAGGCCAGCAGCCGGTGCGTCAGCGCCGCGGCGCGCTTGGCCGCCTGCTGTGCCATGTTGACGTAGCGATCGACGCTCTCGACCTTGCCCTGCCGGATGCGCGTCTGGATCAGTTCCAGGCTGCCCGAGATCGCGGTGAGCAGATTGTTGAAATCGTGCGCCAAGCCGCCGGTCAACTGGCCGACCGCCTCCATCTTCTGCGCCTGGCGCAGCTGATCCTGCGCCTGTTCGAGCGCGGCCCGCGCCTCGCGTTCGGCGGTGATGTGCCGCCCGCTGGCATAGACGCGGTCGCTCTCGCTGGTCGCGACCCACGATACCCAGCGATACGACCCATCCCGGTGGCGCACGCGGCTCTCGAAATTTCGCAGCGATCCCCGCAGCGACTGCGCATGCGCCGCCGTCCCGCTCTCGAGATCATCGGGATGGCTGAACACCAGATGGTCCTGCCCGACGATCTCGTGCGGCGCCCAGCCGAGCACGCGCGTCCAGGCCGGATTGACGGCGATGAACGTGCCGTCGGGCGCGAGGATCGCCAGCAGGTCCTGCGTATTCTGCCACGTCTGATCGCGTTCACGCGTGCGTTGCTCGACCTGCCGCTCGAGCGTCTCGGCCAGCGTGGTGAGCGCATCTTCCGCACGGCGCCGCTCGATCGCGGTCCGCGTGCGATCCGCTACGTCGCGGATAAAGGCGAGATCGTCGCTCGACCAATGCCGCGGCATATCGTGGTTGAGATACAGCAACGCCACGAACGCGCCATTCTCGATCACCGGCATGTTGATGAACGAGCGCGCGGTGATCGCCTCGAGCGCCGCCGCGTTGTCGCGCGTGCGATGGTCGAGCCGCACGTCGGCGATGGCGGCAGTGTCGCCGCGCTTGAGATCCTCGATATAGGAACCGTAATCGCGAAACTGCAGCGTGCCGGCGAGGCTCGTCACCCCCGGCATGTTCCAATCGCGTTCGACCGTGATCGTCTCGCGTACCGGATCGATCGTGCCATAGCCGGCGCGGCTGACCGCCAAGGTGGTACCGAGGATTTCGGCGGCGCGATAGGACATGTCGGCCGGGGTGGCGGCCTCGCGCAGCCAGTCGCTGAGCGTAAGCAGGGCGCGTTGCCGCGCCTCGCTCTGCTGCCGCTCGGTAATCTCGTGCGACACGCCGACCAGCCGCAGCGCCTTGCCGTTGCGATCGACCTCGGTGCGCCCGCTGGTCTGGATCCAGTGCAATGAGCCATCGGGCCAGATCACGCGATAGTCGACGGCATAATCCTCGCTCTGCGCGATCGCCCGCGTCGCCGCCTCGCGCACGGCGGCGCGATCGTCGGGATGCAGGCTGGCGATCAGGTCGGCATAGCTGAACAACTCGTCGGCGCGGCGCCCGAAATGCGCCTTGGTATCGTCCTCCGCGAGCAGCGTCATCGTCGTGAGGTCGATCTGCCACGCCCCCAGCCCGCCCGCCGACAGCGCCAGTTTGAGCCGCTCCTGCCCTTCATGGATGTCCTCCAGCCGCGTGCGCGCCTCATATTGGCGCAGCCGCGCGCGCCGCGCCGCGCGGGCGAGCGACAGCAATGTCGTCGGGTGGAAGGGGCGTTCGAGAAAGGTGACGTTGCCCAGCGTCTCGAGCAGCCGCACCGCGCCGGGATTGCGCTCCAGCCCACCGCCGCGCTCGGTCAGCACGATGAACGGCAGATCGGACCATTCCGCCTGATCCGAGACGAAGCCCGAGAGATCGCGCAGGTCGGAGCCGCGCAGCGCCTCTTCCGTGACGACCGCGAATCCCGCGCCGCTGCGCAGCGCGACGACGAACGCGGCCAGGCTGGGGGCGATCATCGCCTGCAGCCCGGCTTCCTGCAGCATGGCCTGTGCGATCGCCGCATCGCGACCGCGCGGCGCCAGGATGATCGCGCCTTCGGCAAATGTACGATTCAACGGCTCATCAAACCTGTCTTATTCGAGCAAACCCGCACCGTCGCCAACCAAGTTCGGCACGCCCCGCAACACGCCCTGGAAGGCAGTCAACGGCTCACCCACGGTGATGCCGCTGCTGCCGATCATGAACTCGCGGATCGTATCCTCGTGGTGACCGGTGCGCTTCTTAACGACCGAAATCGCCCTTCGGACCCGCCCCATCGCCTCGAAATATCGCAACAGGATCACGGTGTCGGCGAGGTAGGTGACGTCGACCGGCGATTTCATATCACCGACCAGCCCATGCTGCGCGACGGTCAGGAACGTCATCACGCCCTGCCGGTTCAAATATTGCAGCAGTTCGTGCATGTGCAGGATCAGCGCATGCTCTTCGGGCATCGCCGATTGATAGCCGTTGAGGCTGTCGATGATCACCGTCCGTGCGCGGTTGTTCTCGACACAGATGCGCACACGCTGGGAGAATTCGCCCGGCGTCAGTTCGGCGGCGTCGATCTGCTCGATCACCAGATTGCCGGACTCGATCATCGCCGGCAGATCGATATCGAGCTTGCGGGCGCGATCGACCAGCAGGCCGAGTTCCTCGTCGAAGATGAACATCGCGGCCTTTTCGCCACGCGCCGCCGCCGCCTTGACGAAGCTCAGTGCGAGCAGCGACTTGCCCGTGCCCGCCGGCCCCAGGATCAGCGTGCTGGCGCCGCGCTCGAACCCGCCGCCGACCAGCCCGTTCAGCGCCTCATTGTCGATCGCCACCGTCTCGCGCGAGAAATCGGTGCGGTATTCCGCCGACACGAGGCGCGGGAACACCCGGATGCCACCGGTATCGATCACGAAATCGTGATAGCCGCCGCGATATTTGCGGCCACGATATTTCAGCACGCGCATGCGCCGCCGCTCGGCGCCGTAATTGGGCGACAATTCCTCCAGGCGGATCACCGCATGCGCCACGCTGTGCACCGTCTTGTCGAGCACGTCGGCGGTGAGATCGTCGAGCATCAGCACGGTCGCGTTCTGGCGCGAGAAATAGTGTTTTAGCGACAGGATCTGCCGGCGATAGCGCAGCGAGCTCTGCGCCAGCAGGCGGATCTCCGACAGGCTGTCGAGCACCACGCGGCTCGGCTTGACCCGTTCGAACACCTCGAAGATCCGCTTGGTCGTCTCGCCCAGTTCGAGATCCGACGAATAGAGCAGGCTCTGCTGCTGTTGTTCGTCGAGCAGGCTTTCCAGCGGCACCAATTCGAACACTTCGAACGACGGTGCGAAATGCCAGCCGTGCGACGCCGCGCCATCGCGCAGTTCGTCCTCGGTTTCGGACAAGGTGATGTACAAGACGCGCTCGCCGGCATCCGCGCCGGCCATCAGGAATTGCGTCGCGATCGTCGTCTTGCCCGCCCCCGGGGCGCCTTCCAGCAAGAACAGGCGCCCGTGCGCCAGCCCCCCGGCCAGTATCTCGTCGAGGCCGGTCACGCCGGTTGAACAATTCGCCACGTCTTTGCTCCTAGGGCGTCGCTTTATCAGCGGCACGCGGCGATGGAAATGGCTCAGATCGGCGCCTGGCCGCGCCCACCCTTTGCTGGCGCAAACAATTGCTTTCCGGCAAGATCCGCCGGCGTGCGCGACAAGCTGCGCCGATCATTATCCGGGAGCCGTCATGACCGAGCCGACAGCCTATGTGCCGCCCAAAATCTGGACCTGGGACAAGCAGAATGGCGGCGCGTTCGCCAGCATCAACCGGCCGATCGCCGGCGCGACGCACGACAAGGAACTGCCGGTCGGGCGCCATCCGTTGCAGCTCTATTCGCTCGGCACGCCGAACGGCGTCAAGGTCACGATCATGCTCGAGGAGCTGCTCGAACTCGGCCATGCGGGCGCCGACTATGACGCCTGGCTGATCCGCATCAACGAGGGCGATCAGTTCGGCAGCGACTTTGTCGACATCAATCCCAATTCCAAGATTCCCGCATTGCTCGATCGCAGCGGCCCGGCGCCGGTCCGCGTATTCGAATCGGGCGCGATCCTGCTGTATTTGGCCGAGAAGTTCGGCGCATTGTTGCCGACCGAGCCGGCCGCGCGCGCGGAAACCCTGTCCTGGCTGTTCTGGCAGATGGGCAGCGCCCCCTATCTCGGCGGCGGATTCGGGCATTTCTACGCCTATGCGCCGACCAAGATCGAATATGCCATCGACCGTTTCGCGATGGAGGTGAAGCGCCAGCTCGACGTGCTCGACCGGCGCCTCGCCGACAGCGCCTATATCGCCGGCGACAGCTATACGATCGCGGATATCGCGATCTGGCCGTGGTACGGCACGCTCGCCAAGGGGCTTGCCTATGATGCGGGGGAGTTCCTGCAGGTGCAGGAATATAAGCACGTGCAGCGCTGGACCGAGGCAGTCGGGGCGCGCCCGGCGGTCCAGCGCGGCCGCATGGTCAATCGCGTCACCGGCCCGCCTGCCGAACAGCTGCGCGAGCGCCACGACGCCGGCGATTTCCTGACCAAGACGCAGGACAAGGCACAGGCCGATCCAGGCTGAACGACACGCACGCCAAAACCGCCCCTTGCGGGGCGGCTTTGGAGGTCATCGATTTGAGTAGTGGTGGACAGGGCTGCTGCGGCGTAATCATTGGTAAGCTCCCTGAAACAAACGATTTTGCAGATAGTAGAATTCTGGAATACCCCCGGGGATACCCCCGTTGTTTTTTGTGTTCGCCGCCTCGCTGCTCCTTTGAGCTTCTCATTTCGGCGCAATTTGGCGATCCAAACGCGAGCGGCATTCGCCGGCGCGTAGGGGGTGTCTGAGCGGTGCTTGGCGAAGGTCTGGCGTAGGCGCGCGGCAGCCGGCTTGCGCGTCACGACAGCCCCAGCGCGGCTTTGTAGGTCTCGAGCAGCGCGTCTGCTTCGTCGCGGTGGTGCTTCTCCATGCGGCGGAGGCGGACGATCGCTCGCATCGTCTTCGTGTCGTAGCCGTTGGATTTGCTCTCCGCGTAGACATCCTTGATGTCGTCGGAGATCCCGCGCTTCTCTTCCTCGAGGCGCTCGATCCGTTCGATGAGCAGGCGCAGCTGCTCGGCGCCGATGACGTCGGACATCAGGCGTTCCCTTCGTTGGTTTGGCTGGCGCCCACGCTGTGCGGCTTGCCGCAGAGCGTGCAGGCTTCGGCGCCGTAGATGGCGTCGAAGACCGGCTTGTTCTTCGCCCGCCAGGCGCGAGCAGATGCCCGGCCGGCTTCGCGCTCACGGAACCGGCGGCTCTCGGTTTGAGGCGTCGTCATGCGGCTTGCCCTTCGCCGGGTTCGGAAGATGGGCGGCCGAGGCGGCTTTCAAGCCATGCAGTGACGTCCGCTTCCCACCATCCGACACAACGGATCGTGAGCGCGATCTTGGCGGGGAAGTCGCCCGCGGCGAGCAGCCTGTAGATCGTCGCCCGGCTCAGCCCTGTCGATGCGATCACGTCGTCGATGCGAAGGAAGCTGCCCGCGTCCGTCGCGCGACCCGCGCGCTTCGCGGTCGAAAGCGTCTTATGCTTGCCCACTGACGGCAATGGCGCGACTTGGTGCGGCATCATGCTGCCCCCGCCTCTGCGCGCAGCTTGCGGGCGTGATCGAGGATCCTGATCGCCTGCGCGTCCAGCGCCATGGCGGCGGCGAGAAGATCCGCGGTGGAGATGCCGCGATCAGCTGACACCTTTGCGCGAAGGCCGCGCACGGTGATGCCCAAAGCGTCAGCCAGAGCCCCCTGCCCGCCCAGCATGTCGGCGGCGGTTTCCAGCCCCATCATCCTGCGGATTTCGACGGGAAGGCCGCGCCGTGCCGGTTTACCGGCACGGTTTGCCACGGTCGCCGGAATGCCGGTTTCAGGTGTGGCGGCGGCTTGCGGTGCGAACATCATGACGCCTCCATTGGTGCAGGGCGGCGGCGACGCGCGGCCAGCGCGCAACCTTGTAGAGAGCGTCTCGACAAGACCGCGGCACGGACGGGAATGCTGGCGGCGTGCGGCAGCGGCTCGGCCTGGCCGCTCAGCAGCTCGGCAATGCGGCGCCATTGTGGGGCGACCGTCGCGGTGATGACGCCGATCGAGATCGCTGCGGCGCAGACGAACAGGCCGATGCTGATCCCGTACAGGATGTGCTGCGCGGCCATCAGCGGAGCCGATCCGACGTGCCCGCGACCATCATCACGATCGCGATCGGCACCCACACGATCGCGAAGGCGACCGCCAGGACGACCTTGGCAATGCGGCGGCGGCGCATGCGGCGCTCGGCGACGTTGTGCCCGATGGGCTGGGCGGCGCCGATCACTGGCGCACCTGCGCGCCAGGGGCCTCAGCGCAGCGGGTGCAGGCCGGGGGGCCGGCCCAGCCGCAGCGATGCGCGCCGTCCGCGGAGACGCACGGATCCCATTCGCTGCAACCGCAGCCGCGGCAGATGCGGGGCTGCTGGTGCGCCGGCGCGCCGCACAGCTGCATGTAGATATCGGCATCGAGCGGGAAAGCGTCGGCGAGGCCGCTGATCATGTCGCGGTGCCGCGCCGTCACGCCCTCGGTTTCGAGCAGGCGGATCAGCCGGGAGGCGGCATCGAAGCCGCGCTCTCCGACTATCCGGCGCGCCGCGGCGGCGACCGACAGGCCCGCCGCCTTGCGGCGCAGCCGGAGATAGGCGGCGGGCGTGACGGGCGGCAGCGCGGGCGGCGCGGCCTGGCGGCGATCGACGGGCAATGCGAACTGGAGCATCGGGCATTCCTTTCAGACAAAGGGGTGGCGTTCCCGGAAGCGGAGGCTTTCCGGATGGAGTGGTCAGCGGGGAGCGGCGCGCAGCGGGGGCTGCGCGGGGATCAGATGATCATGGTCGAGGCGATCGCGGCGGCGAGGCCGTGATCGTCATTTGCCGGTTCGGGATGATCATCATTGGCCGATTTCCGGAACCAGGCCCCGAAAGGGAGGCGGATGCCCTCCTTCGGCATGGCGCTCGGGCGGATCGTGCGGATCACGCTGAACTGCGCCACGAAGGTGTGGCCACAATCCTCGTTGGTGCAGCTGAGCCGCAACTCGCGCACCATCGGCGTAATCTCGATGCTATCGCGGACGATCGATTTCGCCTCGCAGTGCGGGCAAGCGATGGCAGGCAGTCTGGTAAGTGTCTTCTTCGTCATTGGGTGCCCCCGATATTCCCCGAGAGCGACCCCGCGCCGAACTGGAGGAAGCTTGGCAGGCGCCGCATGATCGCGCCGAGCGCCGTCTCGACCTGCTGCGCTTCGACCAGCGCGCGATTGTGATCGCGCGGGGAGGCACCGGGCCGGGTGGCAAGAAAGAGCGCTGCGCCGAGATCGCCAGCTTCGCGGACGAACGCCGCGCTATCGTTGGCCAGTTCGCTAAGGCAGGCAGCATCGCGTTTGACCTGCACGTCGAGCAAGGCGGCGAAGGTATCCAAGAATGGGGCGTCTGAGCCCCCGGCGGCGCGATAAGCGGCATCGAGCAGCAGTGCCTGTTCGATGGTCGGCACGGTCTTGCAGTTGGGCTGGCCCCAATATTGAACCGCCCGCTCACCGCGTCGCACGATACCGGCAAACGTCGGCCAGCCGATCATGTCGGAAACCTTGGTCGCCGCCTGCGCCCAGGTGTTGGGAGGGCGAACGAGTGTCACTGCGCTGCCCGCTTCAAAATGGTGCCCCGATCGAAATCGCCGACCGGGGCACAGGCTGCTACGGATCCGGCTGTGCCGTCAGCAGGGAGAGAGACCGACGAGGGATCCGCAGGGTAGATGTCAGGGCGAAGGAGATGACGCGAGACGCCGGATTCCCGCTCGACCGTGAGAACATGTTCTGCCGGGAGGCGCTTTCCGCTTTGCAACCATTTCCAAACTGCCGTCTGTGAGACGCCACATAGCCGCGCGAAAGCCGACTGTGATCCTACCTGATCAACTGCGCTTTTTAGCGATTCGAATGGTGTGATCCTGCTCATATTTGAGGCCTACACATATAGTTGTAGTACCGTCAACACATATTCGCCCATTTCCATCTACAGCGATGGTTGTAGCGTTGTGCCATGATTAACGGCGTGCGACTGGCGGAACGCCTTCAGGCGGCAGGATTGTCGCAATCGGAACTTGGCCGCCGGGTAGGGATCAGCCAGCAAACCGTACACAAGCTCATCACGGGCCAGTCCCGTGGGTCTACGCATATAGCCACGATCGCGAAGGTTCTCGGTACGTCGCCAGCTTATTTGGCCGGCGAAACTGAAGATCCCAACGAAGGCGCGGTGCCGGCGCCGACCGAGCGCGACATTGCGGAGCATCTCGACCTAGTCGCTATAACCGAAATCGACCAAGATTATGGGATGGGCGGCACCTTCACCGGTGATCACGTCGAGCTCCAGGTCCACCACTTCCCGCGGCTGTGGATCGAGTCGATCACCAGCTCGCCGCCAACGCTGCTGACGCTAGCGCGCGGCAAAGGCGATTCAATGGACCCCACGATCCGCGATCGCGACATGGTCATCATCGACCGATCGCGCCGCAAACTCGATGAAGCTGACGCGATCTGGGCGCTGACGGTGGGCGATATCGGCATGATCAAGCGCCTGCGCCTTCGCGGCTCGATCGTCGTTATCCAGTCCGACAATGATCGGGTGAAGGACGAAGAGGTGCATGCCGACGAAGTCAATCTCGTCGGCCGCGTCGTGTTCATCGGGCGTCGAACATAGGGACTGGGCCGGCCGGGGACGCACAGGCGAAGGGCGGAAATGGCGGCGCCCGAGACGCTAATATCAAGTTCGCATCATTAAGCGTACGATCAGGCCATGGTTCAAGACATCCCGTTCGCTCGCGAACTCCAAGAGCTGCGCCTACTCAACGAATATTGCGGCGACGTGATCGCGCGGGTCGGTAACGATATGGTGTTCAGCTACATTTCCCCCTCGGTTGAACGCCTATTTGGCTGGTCGGTAGCGGAGGCGGTGGGCCACCGCATCAGCGACTTCGTATTGCCCGACGACCTGCCCGTCATCGCGGCTGCCACAGCGCGGCTGATAGCGGGCGAGATCAATAGTGCTACCGTCACCGTCCGCATAAAAACCCGCGACGGCCGGTTCGTCTGGGCTGAGATCACTTCCAGGCCGATCGGCGACCACGAACTCGGCCGGCCCGGTGACCGTGCCATCGTGATCCGCGATGTGACTGATCGCAAGCGGCTCGAAGACCAGCTGAAAGCGATGGCGATGAAGGATGGGCTCACAGGACTAGCCAATCGCCGGGCGTTCGATATCGCGCTCGACAACGCTTGGGATGCCGTAAAACAGGCTGAGGACAGGATGTCGCTGCTGCTTATAGATGTCGATCATTTCAAGGATTTCAACGACTATTACGGCCACCAGGCGGGCGACGATTGCCTTCGCGCAATCGCGGCGGCACTGATGGATCTGCCTTTAGATACTGACGACGTTGTCGCGCGCTATGGCGGTGAGGAACTGGTTATCATCTTGGCGCATGCCGGTGTTGAGCGCGCCGCCCAAACCGCTGCAGAAGCGCGCGCGGCCGTCGAGGCATTGCGCCTTCCCCATCGTCGCCTGCCCAGGGATGATGGATCGCTAACGGTCAGCATCGGTGCGGCGACGGTTCTGTGGAGAAAAGGTGGAACGGCGTTAATGCCCGACGCACTCATCGCATCAGCCGATCGCGCGCTATATCAAGCAAAAAGGTGCGGTCGAAATCAAGTGTCCACTGGACTGGTTTTGGCAGCATGTGCGTAGCGTCGGAGGCCAGGCAGGGTCGATTATCAACGCTTCTCGACGCCGGGGCAGTTGCTGCCAATATCGTCCGTTTGCGTTCCCGCCGCCTGATCCAAAATTGCATCTACTGCAGCGTCGCCCAGTCGTTTCGCTGTTTCCAGTGCAGCCTCGGGCGTCATAGCAATATCGACATCCGATGGGCCCTGCAGATGGACGACCGAACCTTCGGCCTCCACGGTGCTTGGATCACTATAAATGTGCGGATCTCGCATTACTAACCTCCATCAACACGATTATTTGATATCTTTTATATTTTAAGGCTACGTATTCGCTGTTGTTGGGCTGCCACGAGCGGGGGCACGAGTCCTGCCTACAAGTGATTGGGTCGAAAATGGTTGAATCCGGTTCACGCGACCGTGCGCGAGTCTTACACGAGCAAGTTGCGAAAGCCTTGCTCTTTGCCGACGAAAATGAGGATTTCGTGCTGGGTGCGAAATTGGCTGACGTTCAGGTTCATTTGACCGAGCATTATATTCGATCGCCTCAGCATCAGTCGCGCGACGAAGGATCCTAATTATGCAACTCGTTCGGGATAGTTAACCGGATCCAGTTTGCGTAAGGGTGACCGCCATGATCCAACAAGATGACTTTGCATTGCTTGCGATGGCGCTGCTTCGCATAAGACGGGCGCGCGCCAGAAATTTGCCGGCAGACCTGTTTTCGGAACCGGCTTGGGACCTGCTACTCGAACTTTTTGTCGCTGATGCTCAGGGCTCCCGGATTACGGGCGGGGAGGTGAGCAGCCGAAACGGCATCCACGACTCGGTCATGTCGAAATGGCTTCGGCATATGACAAAGATCGGCCTGTTAATCGGCGACGGCACAGGCAATCTCAACGATCTCCTGACGCTGTCAGCCAAGGGGCTTGCAGCCATGGAAAACACGTTAAGTGAAACGCTGACGGCAGCAGGCGCGGTTACCTCAGCCGATTGACAGCAAAGCATTCCCCGTTGATCGACAACGAGGGCGCTATGCGCCCCAGTCCGGCCCATCAGGGTCAGGCGCGAAGTCATCGTCATTCGACGACGGTTGCCGCGCGCGCGGGACCAACCCTGGCAGCGACGGGGCTCCGCCACCGAAGCGCACGCGAATATAGGCAGCGCTTCCCATCATCCCCTGGAATTCGGCCTGCCATTCCTCGCCCGCTCCAAGCTTCGCGCCGATCCACGCCGAGCGTTCGGCAAAAGGTACCCCATCTGGATCCCGCGTTCGCTAAAGACGGCCACGGCAAACCGATCGTGCACGTTTTTCGGCTCGCGGCGCAGCTCGACCGGATCGCCCGGTGCGCATAGCTCGATCTCGAAGCGGCGATTGCTCCTGGCGCGATCTGCATTGGGGTATTCTATGCCGACGACGGCCAAAGTCAGTTCGCGACCTACCATCGCCCTGATATGGTAAGCCCGGATACGAAAGCGAGATGCCGATATGTGTAACCGTGCGCGCAGGCTCGGCGAGCCCGAGACGATCATCGAGCGGTTCGGCGCCGGATGGATCACCGAGCGGCCGCGCGACAATCGCTTCGATCCGCAGGAGCTGCGGCCCAAGGGCCGGGCCTATGTGATCCGCGAGCAGGATGGCGCGCGCGGCCTGGACGTGATGGCGTGGGACGTGCTCGGCGGCGCCGCGGCCTGGCCGATGACGAACGTGCGCAACCTGGCGCTGTCGCAGTGGAAGGCGCTGGCGGCGAAGCCGGAGCAACGCTGCCTGATCCCGCTCACCGAATTCTGCGAATGGACGCCGGAGAAGCACGATCTGGGCGACGGGAAGCCGGCGATCAAAGGCGAGATGTGGTTCCAGGTGACCGACCAGCCGATGTTCGCGATCGCCGGCTTCTGGCAGCACACGAAGGAGGGACAGGGCTTTGCGATGGCGACGTGCGACGCCAACGAGCTAGTGGCGCCGATCCACTCCAAAGCGATGATCACGATCCTCCATCCCGATGATCACGAACGCTGGCTGACCGGCAGCTATGCCGACGTCGTCGATCTGCAAAAGCCATACCCCGCCGATCGGATGACGGTGCGCGGCCCGGTTTTTCCGACGCGCGGGAAATAGACGAATCGCGCGGCGCCGCGCATTTCCAACATCGCAAGGGCGCGGCGCCAAAATTTGATGCTTGCGCGGCGCGTGTTCCCTATGTGTTCTAATTTCCATGTCGTACAAGCGTGTCGAATCCCTCGGCGATGTGCAGCGCTTCGGGCTGCTCGTCATCCTCATCTGCGAGGGCTGCCAGCGGCAGCGCATCATCGCCCCGCGCATGCTGATGCGCCGCTTTCATGCGGGCACCTTCCTGCGGGACATCGGCGCCAAGCTGCGGTGCCGGGGGCAGGACATCGAAGGCGGCGGCTGCGGCCATCGCGGCGCGATCGTGCGCCTGTACGATCCCCCCAAGCCGCCCCCGCCCGAACCGGATGACGACGGGCCCGGCGGCAACGTCCTGCCAATGCCGCTGCCGCGGCCGATCGATGCGGCGGCGCCCGCGTATTTTCCCGCGCGTCGTCGAGCGCGGCGATAGGATTATAGATCGCAGAGGCTAACAAATGACCGCGCCGAGTGGCTAACCCAATTTAGGGACGGCCGACCAACCACTTGATATTCGAATCAACTTGGACGCGATGTATGCGTGCACTGGCTTGAGAATTCTAATGTCGGAAGATCGAGCTGCCTGGGATAAGGCAATGGAGTTCCTAAACGACTATGGAACCAATTGGCCGGCAGAAGCGAAGCGGCGGATGCGCGAGCTGGGCGCGTCCGACGAAGACGCCTGCGAAGCAGTGCGCCTCGATCGTATGATGCACCTCCTGGTGCGGTTCCATTTCCCAGGCGAGTCGAATTAGGCCCCGTCTTGGCGCGCCAAAACTCTCAGATATTGGGCATGCTTCTACTAGCCGACCGCTTGCGATGAGGGTGCGGACCAGCAAGGCGTGGAGCGCCAAAGATCTTACGCTCCTGCGCCAGTTGGCGAGCGGCGGTGCGGCAGTCTCAGAAATGGCATCGAAGCTAGAGCGCACGCAATCAGCAATCCGAACCCGCGCTCATATACTGGGCCTTCCGATCAAGTCCCGGTGAGCATCAGCAGGTGATTATTGCTTGCTAGCGGCTTCCAGCTTCAGCTTCGTGACGTATCCGCGATCGCCGAGGATATGGGACACTTCGCCCACGATCCATGCGACGGCGTCTATCTCTGCCTTATAGCCGATCACCGTTGCTTTTTGTTCGGGCGACATATCGGGCCGGCCGAGCGCGAGGCTAAGATCCAGCGTTACCGGCTCCCGGCTGGCGCGCCTTTGCGACGCGGCCGCGGCGGCGGCGGCATCTTCCTTGCTGCCGTAGACGCGAGCGAGCTTCTTCGCCCCATCGACATTGCCAGCGGTGACCGTCTCGCGCTTGCCGCCCTTGCGATCATGCCAGGTGGCAGAGACGCCGGGCACGTCATCTCGCTTCTGGCGACCGAAATTGTGCGTGTCGCCATCGCGCCGGCGGATGTGCACGGTCGGCAACGGGCGGCCGGATGGCGTGACAGCCGCGCCAATCGGCGAAAGGATCAGCCGGCCGCGCTTGATCGTGGCGACGGCATCATGCTCGCGACCGAGACGGCGCAGGAAGGCGAGATCGCTTTCCCGGCTCTGCGCCTTCGCGGATACGGCGATCGACGACAGCGCCGCCGCGCAGCTGGGCTTCAGGCCATGGTGGTTCGCGATCTCGCCGCCGATTGCGCCAAGCGTGGTGCCGTGCCAGCTCTTCTCCCGCCTGGTCTTGAGTTCGCTGGTGAAATCGGCCGAACGCGCGCGGATGGTAATCTGATCGGGCGGGCCGGCGTGCGCGACCTCGTCGACCTTGAAGCTGCCCTTGTCCACCAAGCCGACCTGCACGTCGCTGCCCTGTTTCCAGCCGAGCAGCACCTGGAGGATCGCGCCCGTTTTGGGGAGCGCCAGGCGGCCGTCGCTGTCGTCCAGGACGATATCGAGCTGGTCGGCCGCCTCACCGCGCTTTTCGGAAATGGATAGCGAGATAAGCCGCGAGCGGATCTTGCCACCGACCGTCGCGACTTGCTGGCGCAGCGTGCCGGTGAGATCCGCACCATCGAGCGTGACGCGGAAATCGGGGATGTTGGCGATCATGCCCCTTCCGCCTCGTCATCGACGCGCAGGAGATCGATATTGAAATCGATCTTGCGCGGGCGACCATCGGGGCCGAGCTCCTTCAGACCCTCATCGATGCCCTGGATCACGAACGCGCCGTAGACCTGCCCTGCCCCGTCCACGACCGACCATGCGTTGCCGGTGTCAGCCATTGCGCGCAGCTCGTCGAGCGAGGCGCGGCCGTCGCTCAGTTCGGCATAAGCGGTGCCGCGGATCGACAGCGTCTCGGGGCCAACGCCAACGAACTGCGTAGCATCGCGCGCGCCGATGCGCGGCGAGGTCGCGTGCGTCCAGGAGGCGCGGCGCTGCAAATCGTCATGCACGATCGTCGCGATCGCGAAGGGGAAGAGGCCGATGGCGAGCAGCATGATCAGTCTTCCCAATCGGGCCGGTCGGCGAAGTTCGAGCGATTGTTGGCCGCCTGTTCGCGCCGGGCATCCTCCAACGCGTCCCGCACCGCCTTACCGATGTCGCCCGGATTCTGCCCGGCCGCGCCATAGATCTTGATGGTGATATACTGGACGGACGCCGGCGCGGATCCCGCTGCGGCGCCGCGCGCGCTTGCGCCGTCCGGCAGGCCAGCAGGTCCGTCAGCCGCGATGCTGATCCCGCTGCCGCGCGCGGCGAACGCCCCGGCCGCGGCGACGTTCGGGGAGAGCAGGCCACCGGCGCCGAACACCGGGAGCGCGGCGGCGGCGGCCATGTCGCGCGTCAGGCGCGAGATGCGGTTCACGGCGCCGTCGCTGTCCCGATCCAGCCCGCTGTTGAGGCCCCCGATGATATGGCCGCCCAGGGCCATGAACACACGGCTCGGCGACCTGATCTTGGCGCCGGCCCTGAAGCCGCCGGCCAGCGAATTGGCCAGCTGCACCCCCGCGTTGAATAGCCGACCGGGTGCGCTCTTGAGGCCATTCCAAAGCCCGGTGATGATCATCACGCCGAAATCCGCGAACATCGTCGGCAGGGTAACGAACGCGGCGCGCATCGCCGACTTGAAGGCGTTCCACGCGACGTTCCAGCCGTTGGCGAGCATCACGGGAAGGCGCGTGGTGAGCCACGACCAAGACGCGGAGATCGCGCCGGTGAACATGCTCCAGGCGGCCGACCAACCGGACGCCAGCAGGCCGGGCAACGTACCGGTCAGCCACCCCGCAACCGTGCCGCCAAACCGGAACAGCGCACCCAGCGCATAGGCATGGAAATAGACGATGTTGTTCAGCACATCGCCGAGACTCATGGAAAAGAGCGACTTCACTCCAGCCCAAATGCCGCGAAAGACGCCGGTAACGGCATCGGCCGCGGCGGCGAAGCGCGACTGGATGGCGCCCCACAGGCCCGAGAAGAACCCCGAAAGCGCGCCCCAGTTGCGGTAGATCAGATAGGCTGCGCCGGCGAGCAGGACGATGCCGGCAACCACCGCAGCGGCGATGCCGATGATCGGAAGCAGCGCGATGCCCGTATAGGTCGAGGCGGCCGCGAACAGATACATCGGCCCGACGATACCGGCGAGCGCGATCGCACCGATACCGAGCGCGATGAAGAGCGCCGACAGGCCGGCGGCGGTAAGCACGATTGCGCGGGTGAGTGCGGGATGACGCTGTGACCAGGCGCTCAGCCGATTGGCGAATGCACCTGCACGGCGCGCTATGGCATTGACCGTGGGCAGAAGCGTGGCGCTGAGCGAAATGCCCAGCGCCTCGGCATTGACCTTGAGCGCCCTGGTCTCCTCGGCGGAGTCCTTCATGCGCTCGGCGAAGTCGGCGTCGGTCGTCCCGTTGGCTGCTGCCGCCTTGGCGCGGATCGCGCGATATTCCTCAAGGTTCTGGATGATCGGCCGCAGGCCCTGATGGACCTGAGCATCCTCGAACAGGAAACCGATCTTGCCGAGATCCCCGCCGGTCGCCTTCCTGGTCAGTTCGGCGATCGCCTCCAGCGGTGTCTTGCCCTCGGCATATGCCTTTTTCAGCGCACTTGGCAGGTCGATCCCGAACCTGGCGAACGCCTTGATCGTCGCCGGCGAAGCGATCTTCTGAATGATGTTGGCGACGTTGTTGGCGGCCGTCGCTGAATCGCCGGCGCCCTTTCGTGCGATCTGCAGCGCGGCGGCGAGATCCGCAACGGCGCCGGTGCCGGTCTGCCCCAATGCCTGATAGCCGGCGGTCAGCGCCGGGAAGGCGCCGGCCATATCCTTGATCTCGAACGCGCCGGCCTTGCCCGCCTCGGCCATGATATCGATGACGCGCGCGGTCTGCGCGACCGGCACCTTGAGATTGTCGTTGGCGGCGAAGGCCGCGGCCGACAGATCGTCGATCTCGGCCTTGTAGGCGGTTGCGCCGCGGCCGATCGGCTTCATCATCTCGACGGCCTGTCGCGGGTCGAGCCCGAAGCCCGACAGGGTATCCACACCCTTCTGCAGATCGGCCGGCATCTGGTTGGCGGCGCGCGCGGCGACGAGCAAGCTTGCGCCCATCTTCTCGGCCTGCGCACGCGTGAGATTCGCCTTCTGGGCGATGTCGGTCATGCCGGACTGGAATTGCTGCGCCTGCTCCACGCCGCCGATAATCGGCCGCGCCAGGGCTGCACCGGTGGCTAGCGAGGCGGCACCGCCTGCCGCCATGCCGGTGGCCATCCCCTGCCCGCGCGCGAAGCGATCACGCGCGGCGCCGAAGCGGCGCTGGCGATCGGACACCTGATCGACGCGGCGTGTCTGCTCTTCCAGCTCTCGATTGGTGTCCGCAGCGCGGTCACGCAGTTCGCGTTCGTGACGCGCGAGATCGCCGGTGGAGACGCCGGCGGCGCGAAGCCGATCGCGCAGCGTCTGCAGCTCGCGCGATTCCGCGTCGTGCTGCCGGGACAGCTGCTGCGCCTCGCGCCTGGCACGTTCGAATTCGCGCGTCATGGCGCGGGTGGGATTTTCGGTTTGCTGGATCTCGCGTGCCAGCGCACCAACGCGGGTCTGTGCCGCCTGCATGGCCTGTTCGGTGAGCCGGACACCGGCCTTCAGCTCGCGAAACCCGCCGATATCGGATTGAGCGCGCTGGATATCCTTCAGGCGATCACGGGTGGCCCGCAGGCTCTGCGCCAGGCGCGAGGATCCTTGCGCCATATCGCGCAACGGGCGGGTGACCTTGTCAGCCGCCTCGAGCAGCATACGGATACGGAGATTGCGATCGGCCACGCGGTTATCTTTCCGGGTTGTAGCGCTTGGCCGCTTTGGTGCGCCATTCGGTCAATTCGCCGAGCGACATCGCGTCCATGACCTGGGGCGACCAATGAAAGACGAGGGCGATATCCGCCATCGCCTCTTCTACGTCGTGGGGGATGCCGCCTTCGCTGCTTGCGGCAGCAAAAAATCCATGACCTCGCCGCCCAGCTGCATGAAGTCGGCGGGATCGAGCCTGGCGATATCCTGCTTGCTCAGCATCGGTATGGTGATACGCGGGAGCAGCGTTTCAAGCGCGGCATAATCGAGCTGCGACAGCGCCATCATGGTGAGGCCACGCAACTCGCCGGAGGCTGGCTTGCGGACCTGGACGGCGTCGATCGTCTGGTCACCGATCTGAAGGGGAACATCGAGCGTGACGGTGCGCAGGCTGGTCGAGCTGCTGAGGGTGGCCTTGTCGGTCATCGGTCGGGTCTTTCGTGAACGGGGGGGAAGCCGGTCGCCAGAGGGGCAGACCATCAGTAATCGAGCGCGTTTCGGATCGCGGCGCGGCGATCGACACCGCCGACGATCAGCACGCCGCCCAGCGGATCTGCCTCGATCACGGCCACGCCGTTCCAGGTGAGCTTGTAGTAGGCGAGCGCGGTCTTGACCTTGAACTCGCCGCCCTCGCCGGGCTTTGCCTCGCCCATGTCGATCTCCTCGTGGCGGCCGCGGATGACGATCTCGACGCGATCGACGTCGCTGTCGTCATCCATCTGCCAGGCGCCAACGAAGCGCAGCTGGACGCCGGCGATATCGGTATCGCCGAACTGGGTCAGGACATCGAGCATCGGCCCGCCCAGCGTCCATTCCATTTCCATGGCCTCTCCGCCCATGTCGACCTTCACCGCCGAATCCATGCCGCCGCCGCGCCACTCCTCGAACTTGCGGGTCAGCTTGGGCAGGGTAACGCTGCCGACCTCGCCGAGATAGCGGGCGCCATCGTTGAACAGGCGAAGGTCTTTCAGTTTGCGGGGCAGGCCCATCGCGATTCTCCGTAACGTTTGAAAGGATGTGGTGCCGGCTCAGGCCGTGGCGACGAGCTGGTTGAAATCGGCGAGATATTCGTCGGTGATCTGTTGCTCGAGCCCCAGACATTCGAGCGGCGGCACGGGCGTGTAGCGATAGCTGATCGTCAGCTTGCCGGCCTTGAGCTGCTCGGCCGGGTTCTTGGCCGGATCGAACGCCGCTTCCGCGCCAAGGATGAAGCCGCCGCGCGTGAGCTTGCGGAACGCCTCGTTGATTTGCTCCTCGATATCGCGCGCCAGGCTGGGCAACAGCGGCTTGTCGATCGCCCAGAGCATGCCGCCGACGATTGAATCGGCCAGCACCTGGGCGGTTCGGGTGGCGCTCTCGAAGGTGAAGTCGCTGTCGGGCGCAGCGCAGGTGCGGTTGCCCCAGAAGCGCAGCTCGCCGTTGATACGCACGATCGTGGTGATGCCGGCGGCGTTCAGCACGTTGGCGTCGGCATCCTCGTCCTGCAGATCGAACTGGACGTCCTTCGTTAGCCCATCGACGCCGGCGACGGGCACGTTGGACAGGGTTTTGTGGAATCCCTGCGTCTGATCGATCCTGGCGCGCAGGCCGAGCGCGCGCGCGACGGCGAAGCTGGGCACATCCGCGCCGTCGGCGCCGAGCGGCGCGGTGAAGTCCGGATAGATCAGCATCAACTCACGCTGGGTGAAGTTCCCGCGATAGAGAATGACAGCCGCGCGATCGACGCCGTTCGCCGCGGCATAGGCCATGCCGCGCAGGCGCTTGGCGACGACGGCCAGCGCGGTCGCCACGTTCTTGGTATCAAGGCCGGGGGCGCCGATGATGCGGGGGCGGTATTTCACCTGTGCCTCGGCCGCGAGCAGCGCCTGCATGCCGGTCTTCACGCCTGCGACGTCGGAACCGATGACGGCGATGTCGGTCGCTGCACTATCCGCGCCGGGCGCGACGCGGACGATGACGACGGGCGTGCGGACCTGATCAGCGATCGCCTGCAGCGCGCCCTTCAGCGTGCCGGTCGCGCCGGCTGCGGCGATCGCGTTGGCGATCGTCATCGCCGAGCTGGGCGCGCCGATCAGGACCGGCGTGTTGAGCGGGAACACATCGGCGCTGGCGGCCGGCGCCGTCACGACCAGGCCGATACAGGCCGTGGCGACGATCGAGATGGCATTGCCGATGGCCGACGTCTCGGTGACGCGAATGCCGTGGAGAAAACTCATGGACGATCCTTTCAGGCGGCGAGCGCCGATTTGGCGCGGACGGGGATGGAGAGATCGAGCGCCGCGATCGCCCCGGCGACATCGGTACGACGGCCGACGATGCGAATGTCGAAGGCGCCGGGCGTGTCGCCGGCGGCGAGCGCGATGCGCGAGATGCGCGCGCGGCGCTCCTGCCGCATGATGGCGAGCGCGGTGGCTGCGAACACGCGGATACGGCCGAGATCGTTCATCGGCTGATCCATCAGCTCGGGAAGCTCGCTGCCATACTCACGCCGGCCGATGCGGGTGCCGAGCGGCGTCCCCAGGATGTCGCCGATCGACTGGCGAAGGTGATCGACGCCAGCGAGCGGCGCACCGGTATCGCGATCCATGCCGATCATGCCGGGACGCCCGACTGGTCGGTGCCGGCCTTGACCAGACCGTGCTTGTGCATCGAAAGCTTCACACCCTTACCGGTGATCTCGCCATCGGCGTCGATCGTATCGCGGACCGTCAGGGTGCCATCGATCTCGACGGGGCCCTTCAAGACGATGCCGCCCGACGCCTCGACGCGCGCTATCGCGCCGGCGGGCAGGATTGCGGTCAGCACATGTACGGCGGGATCGTAGCCGATACGCGCGCCATCGCTGAATTCGCTCAGCGTGGAGGTATCGTTGGCCGCATGCGGATTGGCATCCGAGCTGAGGCTGCCGATCAGGATCCCGCGCGCGGTATCGCCTTCGGGACACAGCACGGCCACCTGTTCGCCTGCCGAGGGGGGCGACCAGGTGCGTGTCGCGCCGGCGCGCGCGCAAAGCCAGGGAATATCGCCGGTGGTGAGATCGTCGGCGAAACGGACGCGGCAGGTGCCTGCCTCATGGTCGACAGACACGACGGTGCCTTCGCGCGCAAGATCGCCGATGAGGCGTTGAATGTCAGCAGGATCGGCCATCCGCGCACCATGGCTGCGATAACTACGATCCGTCGTGCAGGTGCTCTTGTAGAGAAGCTCTCTACAAGAAAGGAGCTGCGGCCGCTCTCGCACCTTGCGGAAGCGGCAGCTGTTGGTAGAAATCGTTTCTACCAGAGCGCGTCCGCGCATCGCGCCACAGCCAGTTTTTGTAAGGTTCTACGCTATCAACCACATAGCAGGCTCGTAAGGGTGGAGGATGGACCACATCCGATTCGAACTCGCGCAACGCTCCGGGAAGGGGCGGCAGAAGGCGCCGGCGCAGAAGTTCACGCGTTACCATGTCCTGCTGATCATCGTCATCGTGCTGATCGCGGGCGCGGCGGTTTTTACCCTACGGTCGGGCTACTAGACGAGCTTAGGCCGGCATGATGCGCACGAGCGTGCCTGTCCCGTCATCGACCATAAGCGCGCGAGGCTCGGGCAAGGCTAACACCGTGTAGAATTCGTCGTGGCGGCGCAGCGAGAAGCGGCCGGCGCGAGGCTCGAGCACGCCCTCGACGCGAACGCCGGCAACATCGACGAACGTCGCGGGATCCTGCAGCCCGGCGCTGAAGCGCTCGAATGCTTCGGCCACCGGCAGTTCCTCGACGGAGCCCGGCGTCGATCCGCGCAGGATTACAGCGGTTATTTTCATGTCCATTCCTCAGACGTTGGAGCCGTCAGCCGCGGCCTCGGGGCGCAGCTGGTCGAAATACATAGCGGTCATCTCCTCGACGCTGCGCGCCTTGGTATCGAGGATCTCGAGCCGCGACCTGGTGAGGATCGGCGTGTTCACGTTCGAATAGCCGAACGCCATCTGCGGTCCGCCGATCACCGGCACCGACCCGGCCGGAAAGTTGAGCCGGCTGGAATAGACCTGGCCGGCGAACGCCAGCAGGATGGACGCGCCTGCGATATCGACCGCGACGCCGATGCACAGTTCTTGCGTGTCACGCCACGTGCCCGGGGCAGGCCCGCCCGGGCCGCCCGTCACCACGCCGCCGTCGTAATATAGCTTGGTGAAAGCGTTGAAGCTCGACGACGATTCGACCAGCACTCGCCGGCCATTGCCGACCTGCGCTTCCTTGCTGCCGATCGATGTCACGACCGTGCCGCCGGTGAAGGGCGCGAGGCCGACCCACATCACGGTGTATTCGTTGGGCGTGCCGGCCGCGGCCAGCTGGTCGGCGGTGTAGGTCGTGCGCTGATAGCTGTTGAAGCAGCCAAGGAAATGGTCGGACTTGCGCCCGGCCGCAGCGTCGCCGATCACTTCGGTCAGCCCACGGCCGTTATAATAGAGGTCGCTCAATCCGTTATAGGCAACCTGATCGGCATAGCGCGCGGTCTGCGGGCTATGCGCTGCCCAGGCGGTATCGTTCGCAAAGAACGGCATGTCCCGAACGTAGCCCAGCGGCGCGGCGCCGGCGAACTCGGGAACGATGAAGTCGACGGTGCCGGCGACGGTCATAGTGCTACTGCTCCTGATTTGGTGCGGCAGATCGCCACGTGATCGAAAAGGGGAAGGCGGAAGGTGTCGCGGCCGAACATGATGTCGCGATTGTCGCGGATGTTGCAGATGCCGATGTCGCCGCCCTGGCTGTTGTCGCGGCCGAAGGTGAAATACATCGCGGCCGGATCGAACGTCATCGAATGACGCACGAGGATCTTGTTGCGCCCGGCGATGCTGACGTCGACGATCGCGCGATCGGCGCCATTCATCACCTGGCTGTCGTCGGCGATGTACCAGCTCTGGACGCCGTAATTGACCTGCAGCGGGGTGTTGCCCTTGCCTGCGCCAACGCCGAACAGCAGCTGGCCGCCGTCCTCGACGTCGAACGTAAGCAGGCTGAGCATGGTGTTGCCGACGCCGGGCCAGGTGCGCACCTCGAGCGGCTGCAGGGGCAGGGTGCGAATGTCCTTTTCGAACAGGCGCCAGGCGGACAATCCGGCATAGGCGCCGGCCCACATCACGCCCTCGTTATCGCGGTGCACGACGTCCTGGTAACGCATCTGGTGGGTGGTACCGGCCCAGATATGGCGGCGTTCCTCCCTGCAGAGGCGCACCTGCGCGTAAGCGACGTTCGGGATCGTTCGATAGTAGGAACTGACGCCCGACACGCCGCCGGCGCGATGGCTGCTGACTTGCGGCACGAAGAAGAGCATCTTCTCTGTCTGGCGCGGGTATGCGGCCTCGATCGTCGCCTGCATCTTGTCGAGCAGCGCCACCGAGCGGGCGAAATAGGTCGGCTCCGAAGTCGCGAATTTGTTATCTTCCTCGCCAAAGACGATCGGCGCGAACGGGAAGCTGGCCGGCCGGTTGCGCGCCGCCAGCAGCGGCAGATCGGCGTTCAGATCGGTCGTGAAGTTATCGTAAAGCGGGGACACGGTATTGTCGGCGATCGACGTCGATCCGGTGCCCCAGGCGTCGAGCAGCCATTCCCGGCCGGTCGTCAACGGTTCGACGCCGAACATCCGCTGCTGCTCTTCATAGGCGCGCACCATCGCGACGAGCCCGGTCTCCCCCTTGTCGAGTGCGGTCACCAGCGACGTGCGAAAGGTGCCGGTGCCGTCCTGGTCCTTTCGCGACAGCATGCCGCCGTTGTTCATCAGCACGTGCGGGCCGGGGTTGGTCGACATCTGCGCACCGGGCGTGCCGGTGCCGTTGGACTGGCTGGGCTGGAAGATTGCCCAGATCGCCCCCCAGGCGGCCGTGACGTAGCCATAGGCACCGCGTCGCGCCTTTAGTGCGGCCAGGTTCGCTTCCTGCACCAGGCGCAGGGCTGCCGCGCGCGTGCGATCGAGATCGGGATGGTGCACGCGGCGCTCGGTCACCCGCATGGCGATGCGGCCGGTCGGCGAGCGGAACCGCGCGAGATTGGTGCGGCCGAGCGGCAGCAGCATCCGCAGCGAGACACCCACCAACGAGGCGATCTGCGCGCGCATGAGGTTGATCACGTAGTGATTGAGGACGGTCGGCGAGAATTCGGCCCACAGCTTGCCCGATGGCGATACGAAGCGCATCGTCGCGCGCCGGGTATAGGTTCGCGCTTTGTAGAAATTGATTGCGTTGAACGCCCCCTGCGCCTGATCACGCGCGCCCTGGGCGGCCGCAACCAGCGGCGCGATGATGGTTTCGCTGATCTTCGTGGCGATGCTGGCGAAGGTCGCGCGCTTGGCGACGCCATCCTTCAGAATAACGACGGTCTCGGTACCGTCCGGTGCCGCGACTTCGGGCAGGTTTGCGATCTTGCTCACGCGGCTGTCTCCAATGGCCAGCGCGGGTCGGCGCCGGCGTCGAATTTGCTGAGGGCAGCCATCGCCCAGGTGGCGATCGCCGCCTCGATCTTGTTGCTGGCGACCCGGACCGCGTCGATCGCCGCGCGCCGCCCCTGCGCAGTGACGGCATCAGCGGTGATGTCCGGGCCGTCCTCGGTACCGGTGACGAGCTGCAGCGCGAGCGACGCCATTACGGCGTTGTCGTTGGCCTGGCGCTCGAGACTGGCGATCGCGAGGATCCGGCGCGCAGCCTCGCGCTTCACCGCGGCGACGGCGCGCGCGAGCAGATCGGCGCGGGTCACCCTGGGCGCCGGTGTCTGGGCCGGCTTCCCGCTGGCGCCGGCGACGATGCGGCGCGCGCCCTGCGCAGCGAGCAGCTCGGCGTGGCGCGCGGCTGAGATCGGCACGGCGTCGGTCGGGATCGCCTCGCCGTGAACGCGAACGTCGTAGAAGGCGTTGGTGGAGGCGGCGTAGCGCAGCGGCGTGCGGATCATGTCACTTGCCCATCACGATGAGATCGAAACCCTCGATGCGCGTGTCGCGCGCATCGTCGGACTGCAGCTGGATCAGCTGGCTGGTGAGGGAGCCGCCGCCGACGCGCTGCGGCCACAGATCGCGCACGCCCGAGGCGTTCTCGATATAGCCCATGGCGACGATCGGCAGCACGACCGACTGGAAGGCGATCGGATAGCTGACCGTGATCGTCGTCTCGGACGTGAAGATCTGACGCACCTGCAGCCACTGGATCAGGAAGCCGCCGGGCAACATGATATAGCCGTTGGGCGTCAGGCTCTGCGGCAGGCCGGCGAGCCCGGCCGGGGTTACGGCCTTGTCGGTGACGATACCCGCAGCGATCTCGGCAACGCTGGCCGCCAGCACCTCGATGACACGATCGGTCGCGAGGCTTCCGCCGCCGCGTGCGAGGCCGGCGCCGGTGATGGACCGCGCGGGCGGCACCAGCGTCTGGAACCACTGGATAATTCCAGCGATCGAATCGGGGGTCAGAGCCTTGCTGGCGAGCAGGCCGGCTTCCGCCTCGGCGCGGCTGGCCGCGGGCACGTCGAGCGTGCGGTCAGCGCCGAGGCTCCCGCCGCCGGTGACCAGGCCGGACGTGCTGATCAGGCGCGTGGCGGGCGCGGCGCCGATATCGGCCGGAACCAGCACGATCGTACCGACCTTATTGTTGACGCTTGAGACGGGGGCCGGCGTGGAGATCTCGAGCCAGTTGGCCAGCGTCGTCGCCGGC
>NZ_JANQBK010000016.1 GCF_025370105.1 Sphingomonas hylomeconis | reverse complement strand
GAGCTCGGCATTGAACACGCGCGCCGGGCGGGCCGGCTGGCCATCGCGCGCCGGCCGGGTTGGTTGGCCGGCTTGCCCCGGCGGGGCCGGCCGCTCGCGCGGCGGCTTGGCGTCGTAGAAGCGCTTGGGCTTGGCGCCGGCAGCGGGCGGGCTGGCCTGATGCTCGGTCGGCGGCTGCCAGCCGGCGGGCTTGGGCTCGGGGCGGGCGGGACGACCGCTGGCGCGCTGGCCGCGCGTCGGCGAATCGATGAATGCGGCGCGATCGGCGGCAGACGCCGCCTCGCGCGTGATGCGCGTCGCGGGTTTGCCGGCCTGGACCGGGCTCGGTTTGCGCGCGGCGCTGGGCGCACCCGGCGCGGGGCGCGGGCCATCCGGGCGCGGGCGGGCAGTGTTGGCCTGGACCGGGCTCGGTTTGGGGCGTTCGCTGAACTTCTCGTCGCGGCGCAGGCGCTCGGGCGGCGGGTTCTTGGTCGGGTTCTTGCGGAAGGCGGCGACGTCATGCCCCTTCACTTCGCCGATCCCGCCGACGGGCAGGTCGGCGAGCAGGAACGGGCCGTAGCGCGTGCGGATCAGGCGGCTGACCTTGAGCCCCAAAAATTCGAGCACGCGGCGCACTTCGCGATTCTTGCCTTCGGTGAGGATCATCTCGATCCACACGTTCGCGCCGGTGCGGCGCTCGAGATTGGCGTTGATCGATCCGTAGCGCACGCCCTCGATCTCGATACCGTGGATCAGCTCTTCCAGCTGCGCCTGCGTGATGTTGCCGTACGCGCGCGCGCGATAGGCGCGCTCGACGCCGGTCGCCGGCAGCTCGAGTTGGCGCTTGAGCTCGCCGTCGGTGGTCATCAACAACAGACCCTCGGTGTTGATGTCGAGCCGGCCGACCGGGACGAGTCGCGGCAGATCGCTGGGCAATTTGTCGTAGATCGTCGGGCGTCCGCCGGGGTCCCGCTCGGTGACGAGCAGGCCGGCGGGCTTGTGATAGAGGAACAGGCGGGCGGCGGCGGGTGCCTCGACCGGATCGCCATCGACGGTGACGCCGGCGAGCGAGGTCAGCACCGTCGCCGGGGTGTCGATCACCACGTCGTTGAGCGCGACTCGACCCTCCTCGATCATGCGTTCTATTTCGCGGCGGGATGCGATTCCGGCGCGGGCGAGCAGTTTGGCGATACGCTGCCCCTCGCGGGGCGCGTCCTTGGCGTTGGATGATGGTGACACGGATGCGCTGATACAGGCAAATGCGTGTCGAGCGCAAAAAATGTTGCGACCAAGCCGGGGCGCGCGCGTTAGAAGGATCACGGGCGTAACGAGGTCGGGGGCGTGTGCCTCGGCCCAAGGGCAAAGGCTGGTTTTCCACGATGCTGTTCGGCAAGAAGACACGGCGGATCGTTCGGCTCTTGATCGTCGAGGACGAGCCCCTTGTGGCGTTCGATACCGAGCATTTCCTGCGCGACGAAGCGTTCGAGATTGTCGCCACGGTCGACCGGGTGGCGCATGCCATGGCGGCGATCGAAGGCGAGGAAGAGATCGATCTGCTGCTGGTCGACGTCAATCTGGCGGACGGCAGCGGATTGGATGTCGCGCGCGTGGCGCGCGGCGTGGGCATCCCGGTGATCTTCGTGACCGGCGAATGCCCGATCGGGGCGAGCGAAGTGGCGGTCGGCTGCCTGTCCAAGCCTTATGCGCAGAAGAGCCTGCTGGGCGCGATCGCGGCGGTGGAGAGCATGCTGGACGGCAAGCCGCCGAAGCGTCTGCCAAGCGGGTTCAATCTGTTCGAGACGGCGTGAATTTACTCTCCCATCGGGAGAGGGAGGGAGCGCGTAGCGCGGAAGGGTGAGGGCGACCGACTCGGGCCCGTCGCCTTCATCCAGCGCTGCGCGCCACCTTCTCCCAAAGGGAGAAGGACTTACAGCCGCGCCTCGACCTCGTCGTGGAACCGCCGCATGCCGCTTTCCAGCGTGCCGAGTGTCAGCCGGTCGAGCGCGCCTGACGCCAGCCCCTGCTGCCCGAGCGCCGCGGCGCGGAAATCCTCTGCGCCGAACACGCCGCCATCGAGCAATTTCCAGCTTTTTTCCCAATGGGCGAGCGCCTTGTCACTCTGCGGCGCTTCCGGGATCAGCATGAAATCCTCGACCAGCACGCGGCCCTCGCTCTGCGGCATCAGCGTCATCAGGTTCATGTAATCGGGGCTGACGATCAATATCGTGCCGGGAAACATCTGATAGGTATAGGTGATCGCCGCGCGCAGCGATGGCCAGTCATCGGCATCCGACAGGGCCGCCGCACGCCCGACCGCCGAACGCTGGTGCGGGCCGACCGTATCGCCGCTGGCCACGCCATCCTTGAAGAACGGGCCGATCGTAGTCGCGTGCAGCCGCTGCACATGGTAGCTTTCCAGGAACGCATCCATGATCAGCTTCCAGTTCGCCGCCACGTCGTGCGTGCGGCGGCGGAACAGGTGCTGGCCGGCGAGATCGAACGCGGCGAAATCCTGCCCCAGCGCGGCCGCGTCCGCGAAATCGGCGGAATCGTCGAACGAGAACCAGATCAGCCCGCCCGCTTCGTGCGTCGCCAGTCGCTTGAGCGCGAACTGCGCCTTGTCGAGCCCGGGAAAGCTGTCCGGCCGGGGCAGGGCGGCGAGCTGTCCGTCGAGCGTGTAGCTCCAGGCGTGATAGGGGCAGATCAGCCGCGACGCGCAGACCGCCTCGCTGCCCTCGACCAGCCGCGTGCCGCGATGCTGGCAGACGTTGAGGAACACCTGCGCATTGCCGTCCTTGTCGCGCGCGATGAGTAGCGGCTTGCCGAAACCGTCATGCGGCACCGCCATGTTGCGCTTGGGCAGCAGCGCGGAGGGCGCGATCACCAACGGCACTTTGGCGAAGATCCGTTCCTGTTCCGCGTCATGGCGCGCGGGCGAGGTATAGGCGGCGGCATCGATATGCGAGACACCGGCAGTGTCGCGTCGGCCGCCATCGGCTAGCTGCCGCGCGAGCGCCATCTGGCCCTCGGTAGGGCGCATGATCCTCTCGGGTGCGTTCATGACGCTTCCTCTCACCAGTTTTGCCGCTAGTCTCTGCGCCTTGATGCCGGGGAGCAAGACACGAATGACCGATACGACTTCAGGCGCGACTTGGTGGGACGGCTTGAAGCCCTATGTCGAAAAGGCCCCGCTTGCCGCGCTGGCGCTCGGTATCTCCTCGGGCTTTCCCTATGCGATGATCGGCGCGACGCTGACCACGCGGCTGGCGCAGGGCGGCATCGACAAGAAGACCGTCACCGCGTTCAGCCTGGCCTTCCTCGTGTACAATCTGAAATGGCTGTGGGCCTGGGCGGTGGACGGGGTGCGGCTGCCGTTGATCGGGCGGCTGGGGCAGCGCGTGTCGTGGATGATCGTCGCCGGCGCGCTGGTGATGGCGGCGGTGGCCAATCTCGCGCTGATCGATCCCCAGGCGGACATCATGGCGACGGCGATCGCCGCGATCCTGGTGGGCGCGGCCGGCGCGACGTTCGATATCGTCATCGACGCCTATCGGATCGAAATCCTCGAGCCGCGGCAACTGGGCGTGGGCTCGGGCATGTCGCAATATGGCTGGCGGATCGGCTCGGCCGGCGCCGGCGCCCTGGCGCTGGTGATCGCGGCGCGCGGCGGATGGGAACTGGCCTATCTGGTCTGCGCGCTGTTTGCGCTCCCCGCAATGATCGCCGCGCTGATCGTCGGCGAACCCGAGCGTCATCGCGATCCCGGCGACGGGCGTACCGGGCCGGCGGCTTTCTTCCGCTCGATCTGGGGGCCGTTCGTGCAGTTCTTCGCGCGCGAGGGCGCGCTGATCGTGCTGGCGTTCATCCTGATCCACAAGATCGGCGACACGCTCGCCAACCTCACGCTGCGGCTGCTGTTCGAGGATCTGAAATTCACCAATGACGAGATCGCCTTTTACGACGTGTGGATCGGCTTCCTCGCCTATCTGGTCGGCATCTTCGTCGGCGGCGCGCTCTATGCCAAGATGGGGATGAAGCGCTCGGTGCTGCTCGCGCTGGTGCTGATGGCGGTATCGAACCTCAGCTTCGCCGGTCTGGCCGCGGCAGGCCATTCCAATATCGGCATGGCCGGCGCGATCGGGTTCGAGAATTTCGCCAGCGGCTTTGGCGGCGTGGTCGTGGTGGCCTATTTCGCAGCGTTAACGGACCTGCGCTTCACCGCGGCGCAATATGCCCTGATCTCCGCCGCATCGAGCATCGTCGGGCGGTTCGTGACCGGCACGACGGCGGGCGGGCTGGTCGAGGCGTTCGGCTATGTCAATTTCTACATGCTGACGACGGCGCTCGCGATACCGGGCGTGCTGCTGTTCTGGTGGATGATGCGCAGCGGGCTGGTCGATCGCTCGATCGGCGATGCGGGAACGGCCGGCGAGGGGGATGTGCGGGCAGAACCTGCCGACTGAACCGATACCCGCTATTGCCCTTCCCCGGCGTTCACCGGGGAAGGGCTGGGCCGATGATCACCCCGCAATCGGCCGCCCGGCATCGGCGAACGCCTGCGACACCGCGCAGGCGCTCGCCAGCACGCCGTCGACGCGCCGGCTGCCGAGCAGATCCGCCAGCAGCAGTCGGGCGGAATCGGGCGCCGTCTCTGCCCGTGCGAGCACGGTGAGCAGCGCCTGCTCCGCCGGGGTCATCCGCGCGCAGCAGCACGGCGCGATCGCGATTGGCAGCGTCGCGGTTTCGGCCAGTTCGGCCATGAACACGCGTATGAGAATCAACGGACGGCGGAAACCCTCGCCGAAGCCACCGACGAACGCATGCGCGACATGCGCGTCGGCCAGGCCGCCAGCACCCATCCGGCGGATCGCGAACAGCGCGATATGCGCGTTGCGGCACGCCGGCAGTGCGTGCGGCAGCGCCGCGGCGGTGCTTGAGGCGACCCCATTGAGGGCGAAATGATGTGGGGCATTGGTCATGATCGACGACTCCGCTGCGGTCGCCGACAAGCTGCTCGGTTGGTTATTGCAAGTCAATAGCAATAAGGGGTCAGGTCGGCGGCTCGTCGTTGGCGGCGAGCACTTCGCCGGCGAGGTACAGCGTGCCGGCGATCAGCACGAGCTGCGGGTCCGGGCCCAGCAGGTCGATCGCGGCATCGAAGGACGCGGCGGTCTGCGCGGCCAGATCGAACGTCTCCGCCAGCCTGGCGAGCGTCTCGGGCGCGTGGTGCGCATGGCCGGGGACGGGAACGGCGATCACGCGCGCCAGATGCGGGGCCAGCGCGTGCAGCACGCCGGGCGCGTCCTTGTTGGCGAGCATGCCAGTGATCAGCGTCACGGGCCGCCCTTGCGCGATACGGCTCAGGGCGCGCGCGAGCGGCTTGGCGGCGTCGGGATTGTGCGCGCCATCGAGCCAGATCTCGCTGCCCGCCGGCAGGCGCGCAAGCAACGGGCCGGCACCGAGCCGCTGCATCCGCGCGGGCCAGTGTGCCCAGTCGGCCGCCGCGCGCAGCGCCGCTTCGGGGATGGTCAGCGCCCCCTGATGGCGCAGCATCGCGATGGCCAGCGCCAGGTTGCGCGATTGATGCGTCCCGACCAGGCGTGGCCGATGGGTAACGAGCGTGAAGCCGATATCGCTGTATTTCAGCGTGTTGCGCGCGGTTTCGCTGGTCCAGGCCGAGCCCCGCGCGAGCACCGGCGCGCCCGCCTGCCGGGCGATCAGCGCGATGCGTTCGCGGATCGGGCGGGGGTAATCCATCGTCACCAGCGGCACGCCGGATTTGGCGATGCCCGCCTTCTCCCCGGCGATCTGCAACAGCGTGTCGCCGAGGAAGCTCTGGTGATCGATGCCGAGCTGCGCGATGCCGGTGACGACCGGGGTCACGACATTGGTCGCATCGAGCCGCCCGCCGAGCCCGACTTCGATGATGCAGGCATCGGCCGCCGTGCGGCTGAAGGCGAGAAAGGCGACTGCGGTGGTGACCTCGAAGAAGCTCGCGCCGATCCCGTCGGCGACATTCAGCACTTCCTCGAGCAATGTAGCTAGCGTCGCGTCGTCGATCAGCGTGCCGGCGACACGGATGCGCTCGTTGAAGCGGACGAGGTGCGGGCTGGTATAGACATGCGCGGTGTATCCCGCGGCCTCGATCGCGGCGCGCAGGAAGGCGCAGGTCGAGCCCTTGCCGTTGGTGCCGGCGACGTGGAACACCGGTGGCAGACGATGCTGCGGGTCGCCGAGGCGCGCGAGCAGCTGCGTGATCCGCTCCAGGCCGAGAATGTCCGCGCCGGGCGAGAGCGCCCAGAGGCGGTCCAGCTGGTGCTGGACCTGCGGATTCGTGGAGTGCGCGTGATCCATCAGCTCCCCTCCCGCTGGCGGGAGGGGTTGGGGGAGGGCAGTGCGGCAAGCGCGCGCTCGATGTCGCGCACAACGCCGTCGAGATTGCCGAGCACGTCATGATTCCAGAAGCGGATAACGTGATATCCTTCCATTTCGAGATATCGCGTCCGTGCGGCGTCCGCCGCAGTGCTCGCCGCATGCTGACCGCCATCGACCTCGATGATCAGCCCAGCACCGCGCGACACGAAGTCGCAGATGAATGACCCGATCGGCACTTGCCGGTTGAAGCGAACGCCGGCGACCTTCCGGCCGCTCAACGCACGCCACATCGCCACTTCGGCGTCAGTCGGTTTTGCCCGCGACGCCCGGGCTCGGGTCCTTTGCTCCATTCCCTCCCCCAACCCCTCCCGCAAGCGGGAGGGGAGCCTTCAGCTCACGCCGCCTGCTTCACGCTCAGATAGTCGACCACCTTGGCCAGCGTCGCGCGCAGTTCCTTGCGGTGCGTCACCATGTCGATCATCCCGTGCTCGAGCAGATATTCGGCGCGCTGGAATCCCTCGGGCAGCTTCTCGCGGATCGTCTGTTCGATCACGCGCTGGCCGGCAAAGCCGATCAGCGCGCCCGGCTCGGCGATCTGCACGTCGCCGAGCATCGCATAGCTCGCCGTCACGCCGCCCGTGGTCGGATCGGTCAGCACGACGATATAGGGCAGGCCCGCATCGTGCAGCATGGCGATCGCCACGGTCGCGCGCGGCATCTGCATCAGGCTGAGAATGCCTTCCTGCATGCGCGCGCCGCCGGCCGCGGTGAAGATCACATACGGGCAATTGTCCTCAATCGCGTTCTCGACGCCGCGGATGAACGCTTCGCCGACGGCGAGGCCCATCGAGCCACCCATGAAGGCGAAATCCTGCACGCCGACCACCACCTTGTGCCCGTCGATCGTGCCGCGCGCATTGATCAGCGCGTCGCCTTCGGACGTCGCGGCACGTGCGGCCTTTATCCGGTCGGCATATTTCTTGGTGTCGCGGAATTTGAGCGGATCGTCCGGCACCTTGGGCAGCGGAATGATCTGATAGCTGCCGGGATCGAACGTATAGGCAAATCGCTTCACCGGGCCGATGCGATCGTGATGCTCGCAATGCGGGCAGACGTGGAGATTGTCCTCCAGTTCCTTGAGGAACACCATCTGACCGCAGCCCTTGCACTTGTGCCACAGATTGTCGGGCGTCTCTTTCTTCGCCGGCACGACATAGGCCAAAGCGTTGCGGACGTTGGTGAGCCAGCTCATGCGACTTCTTCCATGCGGGCGGCGCGGATCGCGCTCGCGAGGGATTGAATATAGGCGCGCACCGCCTCCGGTGCATCGGCGCCGTGCTGCGCGACGAGATCGACGATCGCCGAACCGACCACCACGCCATCGGCGACCTTGGCGACCGCGGCGGCCTGATCTGGCGTGCGGATGCCGAAGCCGACCGCGACGGGTATGTCGGTCGCTGCCTTAAGCCGTGCGACTGCCTCCTCGATCGAGGATTGCACCGCCTGTTGCAGCCCCGTGATCCCGGCGACCGAGACATAATAGACGAAGCCGCTGGCGCCATCGAGCACCGTCGGCAGGCGCGCCGCATCGGTGGTCGGCGTGGCGAGGCGGATCAGATCGATCCCGGCGGCGCGCAGGGCGGGGCCGAGCTCCTCGTCTTCCTCGGGCGGGATATCGACGCAGATCACGCCGTCGACACCGGCATCCTGGGCGGCGGCAGCGAACCAGTCGGCGCCGCGGATCGTCATCGGATTGGCATAGCCCATCAGCACGAGCGGGGTTTCCGGGTGGCGCGCGCGGAACGCCTTGGCGATCGACAGGATATCCGCCGTCTTGGTACCGGCGGCGAGGCTGCGCAGGTTGGCGGCCTGGATCGCCGGGCCATCGGCCATCGGATCGGTGAACGGCATTCCGAGCTCGATCACGTCCGCGCCGCCCGCGACGAGCGCGTCGAGGATCGCAGGCGTAGCGCCGGGCGTGGGATCGCCGGCTGTGACGAAGGTGACAAGCGCAGGATGCGCCTGTGCGAAGGCTGCGGAGAGGCGGGTCATTGTGCCTTGGCTCGCTTATGAAGTGTCATGAGCGAGGCAAACGCTAAACCGCCAATAGCCGCGGTGACAATGTGGCTGCGAACACTTAATGCCATGAAGGTGGCATCGGGCGCGACGACCGCGCGAAGCCAGGCCAGAGCCAGATATGCTAACGCAAAACTGGCAAAGAAAATCAAAAAACGGACCCACAGTGGGCGATTGCCCTCGGTCATCACATCTTCACTCCCAGCGCTTCGGCGACGGTGAAGATATCCTTGTCCCCCCGGCCGCACAGATTGGCGAGGATGATCTGGTCGCGGTCCATCTCGCGCGCGCGCTTGGCGACGGCGGCGATCGCGTGCGACGGTTCGAGCGCGGGAATGATGCCCTCGGTGCGGCACAGCAGCTGGAACGCGTCGAGCGCCTCGACATCGGTCGCGCTGGTATATTCGACGCGGCCGATCGAATGCAGCCAGCTATGCTCCGGCCCGATGCCCGGATAATCCAGCCCGGCCGAGATCGAATGCGCCTCGGTGATCTGCCCGTCCTCGTCCTGCAGCAGGTACGTCTTGTTGCCGTGCAGGATGCCCGGCGAGCCGCCGGCGAGCGACGCGGCATGTTCCTTGTCGAGCCCATGGCCCGCCGCTTCCACGCCGAGCATCTTCACGTCGGCATCGTCGAGGAACGGATGGAACAGGCCGATCGCATTGGAGCCACCACCGATCGCCGCGACCAGCAGGTCGGGCAGGCGGTTGATCCGCGACAGCATCTGCGCGCGCGCTTCCGTGCCGATCACGCTCTGGAAATCGCGCACCAGCTCGGGATACGGATGCGGGCCGGCGGCGGTGCCGATGATGTAGAAGGTGTCGTGGACGTTGGCGACCCAGTCGCGCATCGCCTCGTTCATCGCGTCCTTGAGTGTATGCGCGCCGCTCGTCACCGGGCGGACTTCGGCCCCCAGCAATTTCATGCGGAACACGTTGGGCGCCTGCCGCTCGACATCCTTGGCGCCCATATAGATCACGCAGGGCAGGCCGAAGCGCGCGCAGACCGTCGCGGTGGCGACGCCGTGCTGCCCCGCGCCGGTCTCGGCGATGATCCGCGTCTTGCCCATGCGCATCGCGAGCAGGATCTGCCCGATGCAATTGTTGATTTTGTGCGCGCCGGTGTGATTGAGCTCGTCGCGCTTGAACCAGATTTGTGCGCCTTTCCCATCCGGCGCGCTTTCGCGCAGTGCCTCGGTCAGGCGCTCGGCGTAATAGAGCGGGCTGGGACGGCCGACATAATGTTCGAGCAGATCGTCGAACTGTGCGGCGAAGGCCGGATCCTCCTTCGCCGCGCGATAGGCGCGGTCGAGATCGAGCACGAGCGGCATCAGCGTCTCGGCGACATAGCGTCCGCCGAACTCGCCGAAATGGCCGCGATCGTCGGGCTGGGCCCGGTAAGAGTTGGGGGTGAGCGTGTCGGGGGCGTTCATGGCTGTGCGCTTAATCACCCTGTTCGGTCGTGTCGAGGGACTGCAAGGCCGCGCCGCCCGCCCGCTACAATCACCGGTGCTGCACGGCGGCTAGAAATGCGCGGATCTTGGTCACGTCCTTGATCCCCGGGGTGCTCTCGACGCCGGACGACACGTCGACCAGTTCTGCTCCGGTCGTCCGGATCGCCTCCGCCACGTTGTGCGGATCGAGCCCGCCCGACAGCGCCCAGGGCAACGGATGGCGAAATCCTTCCAGCAGCGTCCAATCGAACCGGACGCCCATGCCGCCGGGGAGCTCGGCGCCAGGCGGGGTCTTGGCATCGTAGAGGATGCGGTCGGCCGCGCCGGCAAAGGTCTGCGCGGCGGCGAGATCGCCGCGCTGCTTGACCGCGACGGCCGCCCAGACCGGCAGCCCGGTGGTGGCACGGATATGCGCCGCGCGGGCCGGGCTGCTCTTGTGCAGTTGCAGGATGTTCAGCGCGCCGGCCGAGATCGACGCGTCGAGCAGCGCATCGTCCGGATCGACGAACACACCGACGCGCGCCACATGCGCCGGCACGCGCGCGGCGAGTTGCTGCGCGCGCGCGCGCGTCAGGGTGCGCGGCGAGGGCGGGAAGAAGACGAAGCCGACATGGCTGGCGCCGCCGCCGACCGCGGCATCGAGGGTCTCCGGCGTCGACAGACCGCAGATCTTGGCGCCGATCTTGGCCCCACTCACGGCATTGCCAGACTGGCGAGCTCGCGGATCGAAATGCCGTAGGTGGCGCAGATATGATCGCGCAATTGCTGCTTGATCACCGCCATGTCGGCATAGGCGCGCTCCTCGGCCAGTTCGGCGGCGAGATTGACGGTGAAGCTGTCGGGGACGAGCATTTCCCACGTGCTGTTGTGGACCTGCGCGGCAGCGCGCACCGCGTCGACCAGCGCATGGCCTTCGTGTCGGACAGTCTCGGTCGTCATCGCATTCCTTTACGCCGCTCCTCCGAGGAGCGGGGCTTTTTACAGCGTCGCTTCGATCTCGCGCGCGGCCATGTCGGGATTTTCGGCCTGGGTGATCGGGCGGCCGATCACCAGGATCGACGCGCCGTCATCGAGCGCCGCGCGCGGCGTGACGACGCGCTTCTGATCGCCGATCGTGCCATTGGCCGGGCGCACGCCGGGTACGACGAAGAAGCCCTTGGGCCAGACCGCCTTGGCGGCGGCCACTTCCGCGCCGGAGCAGACCACGCCGTCGACGCCGGCGGCCTTGGCCAGTTCGGTTAGGCGCAGCACCTGTTCATGCGGATCGCCATTCTGGCCGATCGCGATCAGATCGGTGCCGTCGAGGCTGGTCAGCGTGGTGACGGCGACAACCTTGGTGCCGACGGGCGCGGCGGCCTTGGCATTCTCGAGCATCGCCTGGCCGCCCGCGGCATGGACGGTGAGGATCGCCGGCTCGAGCCCGCCCAGCGCCTGGATCGCCTTGGCGACAGTGTTGGGAATGTCATGGAATTTGAGGTCGAGGAAGATCGGCAGGCCGAGATCGGCCATTTCGCGCACGCCGGCGCGGCCATTGGCCATGAAGAATTCGAGCCCCAGCTTGATCCCGCCGACATGGTGGTGGACGCGGCTCGCCATTGCTTTCGCCTTGGCGAGATCGGGCGTGTCGAGCGCGACATAGATGCGGTTGCTCATGCCGCGCTCGACGGCATGGCGGCGAGGGGGGCGGGGGCGACGGGCTCCGGTTCGGGCCGTTGCGCCGGCGCGGGCTGCAGATGGGCCGGAGTCCGCAATGTCTCGACCGTGCCCTGCGCGGTGGCGAGCCGCTGGCGCAACCGCCAGCGCACCGTGTGATGATAGAGCAGCATCGGCAGCAGGCCGAGCAGGAACATGGCGAGCAGCAGCAGCGGCAGGTTCACCTCGGCGATCAGCCCGCCCCACAGCTTGATCTGGACGTTGGTCCAGTTGCCCAGTGTGAACAGCGCCGCCAGGAAGGCGAGCAGGCACCAGAAGAGGATTTTGAGGAATTGCATGGCAGCAGGCTAACGCGGGGCGGCGGGTTTGGCTAGCTTGGGGTTGCCAGCCCGTGCATGCCGCCAGGCGCTCCTGCGCTAGCCGATCTCCCGCCGCAGCGTTTCGATCAGCCCGGGGATCGCTGTCAGCTTGGGTTCCTCCTCGTCGACGATCGCCAGGAACGCCGCCCGCTTCACCGCCGCGACGCGCCCCGGCTTGAGCCGGACATTCTCGGGCAGGGTCGAGACCAGGATGTCGATCATCCGCTCCGCGCCGTGCAGTCGGCCCCAGATATAGTCGTTCTCGCGATACGCGCGGCTGAAAAAGGCGCCGAAATTGTTGAACTGAATGCCTTTCAACGTCGCTTCTGCGCCGCCGCCACGAATAGATTTAGCATCGTCCGGCGAGATCCGGTCAACCTTGATCGGGTCGTATTCGTCGAGCCCTTCGCCCTGCAGCAGCGGTAGCGTGGCGGTGTCGAAATAGGGGAAGCCGAGATAGGTGAGCAGCACCGGGCGGCGCGTTTCCTTGGGCAAGGCGGCGAAGGCGGCGGCAAGGCGCGCATCGGTCTCGGTATCGAGCCGTTTGAGGTCGAGCGATTCCGCCAGGCGATCGAGCAGTGGCCCAGCATCGTCGCGCAGCGCACGCACGTCGGGTTCGAGATGCGCATGGATATCGCTGCGCTGGCGATCGAGATAGGCGGCGAGGCTGTCATAGATCGCCTCGCGCAACGGGCCGAAGCCCAGTTCCGCCCCGTCCGCCTCGAGATCACCCAGGCGCCGCATCAGGATCCGCAGCCGCCGGATGCGAAACCCCAGATCGTACGAGCGCAGGAACGAGATCGTCGCTGCACTGGCCCCGCCGGAAAAAGCCGGCCCGATCGCGTCGAAACCGCGTGCCGCGATCGCATCGCAGATGTGGCGGTGGATGCGATCCCACGGCCCCGGCCCCGGATCGCCCCCGGCATGATAGAGCAGGCCGACGATCTGTTCGATCACGCCGGTGATCTTGAGGTGGCCGTAGGCGGCATAGGCATAGCCGGCCTTGCTCGCCGCGGCGGTCTGCGCGCGGTTGCGCCAATGGGCGAGCCGCGCGGTCGTCGGCGAATCGAGGAACAAGGTGTAGCCGAACAGCGCTTCGACCTGCGCCTCCACCTCGGGCCGGATCGCGGCGATGATGCCGCGCATCCGCTCGATGCGCTGCGATTGCGCGGCCAGCGCTTCGAGATTGTCGCGGATCGGCTGCTGCCGCGGCAGTTCGGAGGCGGCGCCGACGATCGTCTGGAAAAAGCTCGGCGATTCCTGCCCCGAGCTGGTGAAGCGCATCTTATTGCCGGGGGTCGGATCGATATAGATGAAGCGGCGGTCGATCTGGCGCCGTGCCGGGCGTTCGCGCAGCGCGTCGATCGCCGGACGGAACGGCGCGTTGGCGAGCACCGATCCGTCGATCAGCACGGCGTTTTCCGCGGCGTTGGCGGCGAACTGACGCGGCAGGATGCGCTTGAGGAAGTCGAGCCGCTCGGGCCATTTGCGCTGGCGCGCGTCCAGCACGGCATCCAGTTCCTTGACCGTGAAGGGCGGGAAGGCGCCAGGAAAGCTCGACGTCGCCCGCCCGGCAAAAGCCAATTCGGCGGGGTGCGCCAGCGTTTCGCCGGCAATGCCGTGATCGGTGAACGGTACGACCAGGCGGTGTTCGGTTTCCATCACTTCGGCCGGCGAATGCAGGCTGAGCCGTTCGGGATGGCCGCGGAAATCGGTGACGGTGACGAACAGATCGAGCGGCTGGCCGTCGGGCAGCAATCTGGGCCCGCGCGGCCCCTTGGCCATGGCATCTAGCGCATCGAGGATCAGCCCGGTGAAGCGTTCGCCACCGAACGGGGGCGAGAACCAGCGCGAGCGGATGAAGTGCGACAGCTTGCGCCGCACTTCCTCGCGCGTCTCGGGATCGACCGTCTCGTCGACCTTGCTGACGCCGCGCCCGGCAGCCATCCACACCAAGGGCAGCGCCCAGGCCTTGGACAGGCCGGATTGCGGGGCGGCATGCTCGTCGATCAGCGCTTCGACATCGGCCGAATCGAGCCATAGATCGGTCAGTGGCTCGAGGCTTTGGCCGGTGGTGATCGCCTGCGCAAGGAACACGCCGTTCAGGCCGCCGGCGCTGGCCCCGGCGATGATATCGACCAGCACGCGCAGCCGCACGTCTGTTTCTGCCTCGATCTCCGCCAGGAGCGCGCGATAGACGTTCTGACTGCCCCCGGCCGGCTGTTCGTCGGCATGATAGGCCTGGCTGGCGCGCGCCATGCGCCAGATTTCCTTGGAGATGCCGTGCATGTAGACCGCCAGGCTGATCCCGCCATAGCAAACCAAAGCGAGGCGCAGTTCCTTCTCGCGCATTTAACGGGGCCCTGCGCCGCGCGTCATGCCGGCTCCAGCACGGCCCAGATCGGCAGATGGTCCGATGCCTTGCGCGCAGCCGCGCTGTGATGGGCGCCGCACTCGGCCACCTTCAGGTCGCGCGACACCATGATACGGTCGAGCCGGGCGACCGGGCGCCGGACGTGGAAGCTGGGCGTCGTCGGTGCGAAATCGTGGTCCTTGCCGAAATCGCGCAGGCAGCCGCTCGCCGCGCTCCATTCGTTGAGATCGCCCATCATCACGGTCGGGCGGCGTTCGGCGCTGGCATCGACATGCGCGAGAATCGCATGCGCCTGGCGCCGGCGCCATAGGCCGGAGAGATCGAGATGCATGCCGACGACGCGGATCGCGCTGTCGGCGAGGCGCACGTCCGCCGTCACCGCGCCGCGCGGTTCGAGCGCGGGCAGGTGGATCGCCGCACTGTCGATCACCGTCGCCTCCTTGCGCACTAGCAACACATTGCCATGCCAACCCATCGATCCGGCGCGGACCCCGAACGAGATCGCCTTCCACGGCGAATGTTCCTCGAGCGCGTGCAGCGGGATGACGCAGGCTTTTGCCCCGAAGCGGCGGTCTGCCTCCTGCAGCGCAATCACATCGGCATCGATCTCGCGCAACACTTCCAGCACGCGCATCGGATCACGGCGGCGATCGAGCCCGATGCCCTTGTGGATATTGTAGCTGGCGACCTTGATCATGTGGATGCGGTAACGCCGATCGAGGAAGAAGGTGCCGATTGCGGCCGTTGGCCTGGCGACATGCGGTGAGCATATGGCCGACATCAACGGATCAGCGCCGGAGCGCCACAATCTTCGATGCCGCAGCTTGTTGCCCGCTCGGCTTGGCAGGTCAATGGCGAATTGGTCCGCGAGCGGTCTCGCCCGTGCACCGGCTTTGCGCGTTGACGCAGTGCAGCATAAAATCTACCAGCCCGCGCTCCCGATACGCTTAGCCCGATCCGGCGCAGCGCTTGCCCAGCGCTGGAGGTGCTGCTTCACGATGACCATGACCTTCGCCGATCTCGCTTTGGCGCCCGCGCTACTTCAGGCCTTGGCCGAGCAGGGCTATGCCAGTCCCACGCCGATCCAGGCGCAGTCGATCCCGTTGCTGCTGCAGGGCCGCGACATGCTCGGCATGGCGCAGACCGGCACCGGCAAGACGGCGGCGTTCGCGCTGCCGCTGCTGCATCGCCTGGCCGCGGACCCGCGCCCGGCGCCCAGGGGCGGGGCCCGCGTGCTGGTGCTCGCGCCGACACGCGAACTGGTATCGCAGATTGCTGCCGGCTTTGAGAGCTTTGGGCGCCACCTGTCGCTCAGCGTGACGACGATCTTCGGCGGCGTCAGCCAGTTCCACCAGGTCGCGGCGCTCCAGGCAGGTGTCGATATCGTGGTGGCGGCGCCGGGCCGGTTGCTCGACCTGATCGAGCAGGGGCTGTGCGACCTGTCCGCGCTCGAGGCGCTGGTGCTCGACGAGGCCGACCAGATGCTCGACATGGGCTTTGCCAAGCCGATCGAGAAGCTCGTCGCGACGCTGCCCAGGGACCGGCAGACATTACTGTTTTCGGCGACGATGCCCAAATCGATCGTCGCGCTGGCCGACAGCCTGCTGACCGATCCTGCCAAGGTCGAGATCGCGCCGCCATCGACCACCGTCACGCGGATCGACCAGTCGGTGATGTTCCTCGACGCGGCGCACAAGAAGGACGCGCTGCTCGCGCTGCTGCGCACGCCGGACATGGGCCAGGCGGTCGTCTTCACACTGCAGAAGAACATTGCCAACGATGTCTGCGCCTTTATCGGCGAAGCGGGCATCACCGCGGAGGCGCTGCACGGCAACAAGTCGCAGGGGCAGCGCGAGCGCGCGCTCGACGCGTTTCGCGCCGGCACGGTGCAGGTGCTGGTGGCAACCGACATCGCGGCACGCGGTATCGATGTCGATACGGTGACGCATGTGTTCAACCACGATCTGCCGAGCCTGCCCGAAAGCTATGTCCACCGCATCGGGCGCACCGGTCGCGCCGGGCGCAGCGGCTTTGCGATCACGCTGTGCGATGCCGAGCAGCGCGCCTGGCTGCACGATGTCGAGCGCGAGATCGGCCAGGCGTTGACGGTGCGGGACGATCATCAATGGCATTGCGAAATCGCGCGCCATTCGACCAAGCGTGCGCCGGTATTGGGCGGCGGCCCGGTCAAGCAGGTCAAGCCGGCAAAGGCGCCGCGCGAACGCAAGGTCTGGACCGAAGAGGAAAAGGCCGCGGCGCGGGGCGCGGCTCGGGCTGCCTGACCGTACCGACGGGTCAAGCGCGGACGGAACGGGGGCGGGGCCGGTGGCCAGCCACGCCCCCGTTTCTACCGTCTACCAGGTGAACTGACCGCCGATCCGGGTCGCGGTGCGCGGCGCGGATTCGCGCATCAGCAGCCGATCCTGCTCGCGCGGGCTGACCGCGATCGACCCGGTCAGCGCGATGCGGCCGCGGTTCGGGCCGAGCACGTTGCTCGACAGGACCGCCGCCCCGGCGAACGAAAAGGCATGCGAGCCGGCGAACTGGCCCCAGTTGAACGCCACGCCGCTCGATTCGCCCGCGACCAGATCGGGATTCTGCATCGCGATCGCCAGCGCGACGCCCTGCCGGTTCTCGATCGTCCGCTCGATCAGCCGGCCGCCATCGCTGGCGAGATTGCCTTGCGCATCGGTGGTGACCAGCGACCGCGCGCCGCTTTGCGCGCCGACGCTCTGCGCGCTGGTCAGCCCGGGGATCGTCAGGCTGCTCACCGACGTGCCGAGCACCACCTGATTCTCGCGTGACGTGATCGCGCCCGCACCGAGCGCGACCGAATTGGCGAAGCCGGCGCTGGCCTGTGGACCGATCGCCACCGCGCCTTCCGCCGCGGCGAGCGACCCGGCGGCAAGTGCCAGGCTGTTGCGACTGCTGGCGACGGCGGCCGTGCCATAGCTCGCGGCATTCTCGCCCGATGCCACGGCGCCGACGCCGGTGGCGGCGGCGCTGACGCCCGTTGCGCTCGCGCCGGCGCCGAGCGCAAGCGCCTGACTGCCGCGTGCGCTAGCAGCGTTGCCGAGCGCCACGCTACCCTGGCCGGCAGCCGTGGATGCAGTGCCCAGCGCCACGGCGTTGCTGCCGCTGGCCGCGGCATTGAGCCCGAAGGCTGCGCTGCCGGCAGCGCTGGCTGTCGCCCCCGCGCCGTTGGCGATCGCCGCCGTGCCGGTGGCTGCCGCGCCGGCGCCAAGCGCGACGGCCCGCGCCGCGGTCGCGCGCGCGGACGATCCGACCACCACGCTGTCGTCGAGCGCGGCCACGCTATCGCGCCCGATGGCGATGGCATTGCCGCCGGCTGCTGCCGCCGTGTCGCCAATCGCGACGCTGCGATCGCCGGCGGCGCCGGCGGCCGTGCCCAACGCCAGCGCATTGGCGCCGGACGAGGCGGCGCGCGTGCCGAACGCGGCGCTGTTGGTGCCGGTGGCGGAGGCGGCAGCACCGACCGCCACCGCACGGGTAGCGGTGGCGCGCGCGGTCGATCCGAACACGACGGTATCGTCGGCGAGCGCCGCAGTATCATAGCCGATCGAAACCGCGTTCGCCCCGAGCGACGTGGCGAAGGCGCCGACCGCGATACCGTTTTCACCGCTGCTGCGCGATCCGCCGCCAATCGCGGCGCTGTTTGCTCCTGTCGCCGATGCGGCGCGGCCGAGCGCGGTCGCGCTGGTGCCGCTGGCGAGCGCATCGGCACCATAAGCGGCGGCGCCGAAGCCGGTGCTGCGGGCGCGCGTGCCGGTGGCGGTCGCGCCATCGGCAAGCGCAAACGCCTGCTGACCGAGGGCGGTGCTACCCGCTCCCGTCGATTGCGCGGCGGCACCGTATGCCACTGCGCCCGAACCGCTGGCGGCGGCATCCGCGCCGGCGGCGATCGAATCGGCACCGCTGGCGCGGGCATTGGCCCCCAGGGCCATGGCATTGACGTTGCTGGCGACCGCGTTGGTGCCCACGGCGGTGCCGTTCACCGCCTCCGCCGTGACCTGCGCTCCGGTGCCGAGCGCGAGCCCGTTCTCGGCCAGCGATGCGGACCCGTTGCCGATTGCCACCGACGAGGCGAACGCGGTCTGCGCCTGCGCGCCGGTGTTGCCCGCGCCGGCGATCTCGCCGCCGCCGATCGTGATGCCGTTGTAGAAGGTCGCGGTATCGCGGTCGCCGAGCGTGATCGCGCCGCCATAGGCCGATACGCCGTAGCCGCTCACCAACCGATCGGTATTGACCCGCCCCGCGGAAAGCGTGCCGTCAACCCCGACATCGCCGCTGAAATGCGATGCGCCGTCGACGCTGATTCCCCCGTTGAGAAACTCCGCCCCGCCAAGGAAGCGCCCGTTACAGTCGGGAATATCGCGCCCATAGGCCTCGGTTTCGACAGTATAGGCTGCGATCTGCGTTGCCAGACCGCCCAGTTGGACGCCAACGGCGATCGACTCTGCAGACCCCGTAATATCGAAGGCCCCGAAAACTTCCGTTCCAAGGCCGGCAATCTGCGTCGCCAAGCCGATAGTATTGGTAGCGACCTTAAAGTCGTCGAGTTGCTGCGTGCATTCGGCACTAAATGGATCGGACGTCTGCCGCGACGACGAATCGTCGATCACCGCGCTCGGGATGAAGACGTTGGCGCCCCCGTTCGGGCCGGACTGCGCCGACGCGGCGGTCGACAAGGCCATGGTGGCGCAGGCCATGAGTGCGGTCGATGCCTCGAGCGCGAGCTTGTAGTTCGTCATATATTCCCCCCACCGATTGCAGCCGCGCTGCAGATTATCCCGGCCGATGGCTCGCCAGGCGTGAGGTTTTCGTCACGCTGGCAAGCACCCGGCTAAAGTGGCGCTGCCCTGCGCTGCATCGAACAAGCAGACAAGGATCGCACCGCCGGCGTGCGCGCACAGTCAAACGATGGCGTTCTCAAGCAAATGGGGCCGTGCCGATCGGCTTGATCATGCCGGGTTGCGCAAGACAGCGGCCGAGTCGACGGCAGGTCGGCCGATCACGCACTGTCCCGTAGGAGATCAAAGATTGCGGAGACAAGTAATTCAGTTCGTTGTGTGAAAATCGCGGGTGCGATAGCTATCACCACCAGGAGGGGACCGGCGCACGTGACGAAAGAGCAAGCAGGCAGGCCGACCGGCGCCGACTGGCTGCCGCCCGAGGGGCGTGGCGGACCGCCGGGGCCACACGGCGCGATCGAGCGGGCGAGCTATGCGGACGTCGATGCGTGGCGGGCGGGGATCAGCCAGGCTTTCGTGCCGCTATCGCCCGAGGCGACCGGGGCCGCGCCGTTCCACGGTGCCTTCCAGAAGATCACGCGTGGCGCGATCGGGCTGGCGCGGATCGAGGGATCGGCGCAGCGCGTCCGGCGCGGCGCGCGTGATATCGCCGAGACGCGCGGCGACTTCGCCTATTTCAACATCCAGCTGAGCGGTTTCGGGCAAGTGCGCGGCGGGGGCGGAGTCCGCCGCACCAACCCGGGGCAGGCCGCGATCGTTTTGGCGGAAAACCCGTTCGAGCTGGAATTCGATACACCATTCAGCCAGTTGTGCGTCACCATGCCGGTTGATTGGCTGCGCGAACGCCTGGAATTACCGCTTGCGCTGCTGGTTACGCGCAATGTCGATCTGGTGAGCGGGCCAGAACGCGTGGTGGGTGCGGCACTGCGTGCGCTGATCGATGCCGCCGATGCCGCCGAGGCGGCGCAGTGTGCTGATTTATTCGCGCTGGCGCTGGATCATACGCTGCGGCCGCACCAGGCGCATGTCCCGCCCGCCGAACGCTCGCTGATGGCGGCGTTGGGACGATTACTGCGCCATCGTCTGGCCGACGAGACGCTTTGCCCGGTGAGCGCGGCTGCGGCGCTCGGCTGCTCCGTTCGCACGCTGCACGCCGCCTGCCAGCGCGAGGGACGCAGTTTCGGGCGGATGGTGCTCGATGCGCGGCTCGACGCGGCGGAGCGGGCGCTGCGCGCGACGCCGATGACGGCCGGTCGGGTCGGCCCGATCGCCTTTGCCTGTGGGTTCAGCGATCGCGCGCATTTCTCGCGCGTGTTCCGCGCGCGCTTCGGCACGTCGCCGCGCGCCTATCCGCCGTCCTGACCCCGCATCGGTGCGGTAGATGGGCGTGCGGCAAAGCCCGCCCGGCGCCAGCGCGAAGCTACCATGAAGGCGCCGCCGTACACCGCTGCCAGGATCGCCAATATGGTCAGCGGCCACCCGGTTTCGGCGAGCGTCGCGCCCATCTGATTGAGCCGCACGAAGGCATGCATGCCGCCGGTGGCGGGCGACAGCCAGGCGAACGTGGCCAGCCAGCCGGGCATCTGATCGAGCGGCCAGGCGAAGCCGCCGAGAAAGACCAGCGGCACCGAGGTTGGCAGCAGGACTTTCAGTGCATCGTCGCCATCGGCGAAGAACCCGCCGAGCCACAGGCCGAGCGCCGATACCGCGGCGGCGAAAGCCGGGACGGCGAGCGCGAGGCCAAGCGGATTGCCCATGCGAGGGATATCCTGCACCCAATAGACGAAGCCGAAATAGAACAATGCCGCCAGGCAGCCGATCGTCGCGCAGGCCGCCCAGATGCCGACCGCCTCGACGGTGCCGGGCGGCCGTTCGCCACGGCGCCTGCGCTCGGCGACGAGGCGCGCGCAGGCGAATAGCAGCGTCTGTTGCAGGATGATGCTGGCGACCGAGGGAAAGATATAGTCGCGGTAGCCGCTGGTCGTGTTGAACAATGGGTGCAGCAGGATCGGCGGTGCGATCTCGTCGCGCCGATCCAGCCCGCGCTGCGCGCGCCACGCGGCGAGCGCGTCACCGGCGACTTCGGCCACGCTGATGCCGATGCCTTCGGCGCGCAGCAAATAGGTGCCGTTGAGCCAGAGCGCCATGCCGCCAGCGCCGCGCTGCGCCACGATGGCGCCGGCACCGCCGCGCGGCAGGAGCAGGATCGCCTCGGCGCGCCGCGCCTGCACCAGCCGGCGCGCCTGTGCCATGTCCCCAGTGCGCGCGACGACCTGTACCGCGCGCGTATCATCGAGCCGCGTGACGATTGCGCGAGAAAGATCGGAATCGTCCTGATCGACGACCACCAGCGGGAGCGCACGGGCGGTCTGATGGCCGTAGGGTGCTGGATAGTAGAAGGCGTAGAGCAGGACGGACAGGATCGCGACCGCCATGAGATCACGCGTCCTGACGATCGTCAGCAAGGTGCGCTCATAGGCCTGGCGAAACGTCATACCCGCCGGCCCGCGCGCACGATCAGCCACAGGGCGATGCCGCCGGCAACGAGCGGATACAGCAACAGGCCGGCGACCGCACGCGCTACCGGCGCCGCCGAAACGCCGAGCACCTGATCCATCTGCAGGGTCAGGAAATGCGTGAGCGGGAGGAGGTCGCTCCAGATCCGCGGGAACAGGCCGGCCCCGGTGATCGGCAGCGACGTGCCCGAATAGGCGAGCGCGGAGCCGGCGATGATCACCGCGCCCGACAGCGCGGTCGAAACCTCGCGCGTGGCGGCGAGCAGCAGCAGCGCGACGGCCGCCGTCGCGACAAACAGCAGCAGCGCGCCCGCCACGATCAGCGCGAGGCTGCCCTCGGCGCGATAACCTCGCGCGAGCGTCAGCCAGAGCAGCCATACCGTCGTCCACATCGTGCCCGCGGCCACGTGCGGCGTCAGCCGGCCAATCAGCGTGGCCGCCGGGTGCGGGCTGCGGCGCGCAAAGGCCGCGAACGCCTTGTCGTCCAGCAGCAGGCCAACGCTGCCGACGCACGTCACCGCGATCAGCAGATGGAGGATCGCCGGGCCGAGCAGCAGCCCCAGATACCATTCGAGGCTGGCGGTCGGATTGCCCAGCAGCGTGACCTGTACCCCGGGGAGCGGTGTGTGCAGCGCGGCCACGCCGCCGAGCGCCGCATCGCGCACCTGCCGATCGGCGAGGGTGGTGCTGATCACGACGCGCAGGCTGGTCGAGGCGAGCGCGCCGGTCGACAGGAATACGGTCTGGTAGAAGATCTCCACCGGTGCGCCGCGGGCGTTGCGGGTGCCGACGCCGCGCGGGATCACGACCGCGGCAACCGCCGCCTCGCGCCGGATCATCGCCATCGCATCGTCCAGCGACGGCGTGGTGCCGACAATCTTGATCGCCCGGTTCGCCGCGATGTTGCGCACGATCGCGCGGGCGACCGATCCACCGTCACGGTCGACGATCACGGTTCGGAGATCATGCGGCGATCCGCCCCACAGCATCGCCGCCATGCTGCCGAGCAGAACGAGCGGCATGAGGGTCAACAGCAGCAGGTCCAGCCGCGTCGCCAGGATTCGCGACACTTCCTCCCCGCAGGCCGCCGACAGGCTGCGCAGGGCCCCGTGCGGCGTCACTGCGGCCAGTCGAACAGCACGCTCATCCCCGGCCGGAGGCCCGGCACGCGCGCCGCCGGCGTCAGCTTCACGGCAAAGGCGCGCACGTCGTAGCCGCGCGACTGGCGCGTCGCGCGCCAGGTGGCGAAGCTGCCCTGTGGTGCAACATGGGCGATCCGAAACACGACATCACGGTTGAGGGCGGGCACGCGCCCAGTCAGCGTCCTGCCCATCTTCATGCCACGATAATCGTCTTCGCGGACGTTGAGCGTGACCCAGGGATGATCGACGTCGATGATCTGGAAGGCGGGCAGGATCGGGCTGACGATCTCGCCCGGACGCAGCAACCGGCGCGCGACTTCGCCCGCGATCGGCGACACCAGATCCGTCTCGCGCTGCAAGGCCGCGGCGGTCGACGCCCCGGCGGCGGCGGCACGCACCTGCGCGTCGGCCACCGCGCGGTTCTGCGGACGGACGCCGGCGATGGCCTTGTCGTACTGGGCCTTGGCAGCCTCGGCCGCGCGCTGGCTGCTCTTGCGCGCCGCCACGGCTTCGTCGCGGCGCTGGGCGGCGATCACGCCTTCGGCATAGAGGCGTTCCGCGCGCCGCGCGGAGACGGCGCCCAGATCGGCGGTGGCCTGCGCGGCGAGCCATGTCGCGCGGACCGATGCCACATCCTCGGATCGCGCGCCTTCCGCGGCGACGGACTGCAGCGCGCGCGCACTATCGAGCGCCGCCTGCGCCTGGAGGCTGCCATTGTCGATTTCCGGGGCGGACAGCCGCGCGAGCACCTGCCCCCGGGTCACGCGGTCGCCTTCGTCCGCCAGCAACGTCTCGACCCGCGCCAGCGCCTTGGTCGCAACATTGACCTCGTCTGCCTCAATTTCGCCCTGCAATTGTTCGGGCGCCGGCCGGCTCGCCAACCACAGGCCGATCACGACGAGCAGGATTACCAGCAGCAGCCCGATCCACAGCAGGCGCCGCGCGCGGGGCGAAGGCGGCGGCGGCGCCGATGCCACAGGCTCGTTCATGGTCTTGCCCCGGTTTCGATCTTGATGTCCGCCGCGGCGAGGTGATCGGCGAAGGCGTCGAGCTGTCCCGTGGAGGCGAGCAGCCCGGCCAGCGCCAGATCATATTCATAGGCGATCGCGGCACGCTCCGCGCGCGCCGATGCCAGGGCCGCTTCCGCACCGAGCACCGCCGTCAGCGTGCCTTCGCCCTCGCGGAAACTGACCTGCTGGACGCGCAGATTCTCGCGCGCGGCGGCGAGCGAACTGTCGAGCAGCAGGAAGGAGCGCCGGGCGCCCTCGACCAGATCCCAGGCCTTGAGCGACGCGCCGGTCGCGGCCTTGCGCGCCTCGCGCGCGGCATCGTCCGCCGCCGCCGCCGTCTCGCGGGCGGCGTTCAGCGTGTGGCCGCGATCGACGTTGGACAGCAGCGTGTAGCGGATGCCCGCGCCGACCACCCAATCGGGCTCGGTCGGCAGCGCGTTGCCGCGATTGAGGTTGTATTCGCCAAAGCCGAAAGCTTGCGGGCGGTAGCGCGATTTGGCCAGATCGACCCCGGCGCGCGCGATCTGCCCGGCGGCATCGGCCTGGCGGACCTGCGCGATATCCGCCTCCCGGCCAAGAAAGGTCCGGGCGGGGGGCAGCGGGCGGCTGGCGACGAACAGCGGCGTAGTCGGATCGACGGCATCGACCTCGAGCAGCCGCGCGAGATCGTCGCGCGCGGTGCTCTGTGCCAGGGCCGCACGCTGATAACCGCGCTCGGCGGTGTCGCGCGCGACCTGCGCCTCCAGCACCCGCGCACGGGCGATGACTCCGGCCGCCTCGAGCTTGCGCGCGTCGCTCAGCAGTCGGTCCAGCGCGTCGCGGCTTTCCAGCGCGGACCGGGCGAGCGCGGCTGCCGTGCCCTGGCCGAAATAGGCACGGATCAGGTTAATCCGCGCCGCATCGCGCGCCTGGCCGGTCCGCGCGCGCGCGGCATCGATCCCCGCCCGGGCGCCGCGCTGGATCGCCGGAATGGCACCGCCGGTATAGAGCGGCACGATCGCCTGCACGGTCGGGCGGAACACATCGTCGCGATAGCGATAGGACAGGCTGTCGGGGATGGCGCTGAACAGGCCCGGCAGCGCCTGCGACAGGCGGTTTGTGACGTCGGTCGCTATGTCCTGAAAGGCGGGCGGCAGGGTACCCGGCAGGCCCGACAGGAAATCCTGCGTATCGCCGAGCGCACTCTGCTTGGCGCCGGTGAGATCGACCGACAGCGTCTTCTGGAATTCGAGATATTGCGCCGATGCGGTGACCAGGGGGCGGCGCAACGTGGCAACGGCCGCGGCGGTTTCGCGCGCCGCACGCTCGGCATGGCTGGCGCCGGACAGCGCGGGCGACGTGGTCTCGAGCCGGCGCACCGCGGCCTCGAACGACATCGCGACCGGCACCGCCGCGGTCTGCGCGCGCGCGCCGCCGGCCGGCGCGGCCGCCAGCAGGAAGGCGAGCGCCACGCACGACCAATTATCGTGTCGAATGATCATACCCACGCAATCGTCATATCGCGGTCGAAATGACATATTTCGTGGTCAATGTCATGACGGACTTGGCGTCCCGAGCAATTGCATGCGCGATACGGTGCAGGCACCGAAAACGCACTCGGGCCACCGCGTCGAAACGACCGAGGCTGGCGTAATGCCGACCTTATCAGGATCGAGGTGGTGCCGGTTGCAGGAATCGAACCCGCGACATCCAGTTTACAAAACTGGCGCTCTACCAACTGAGCTAAACCGGCAACCTGGAAAGAAACCGCGGAAATCGGCGGTTTGCCCATATCCCGCCTGACCTTCGCATCGTCAAGAAAAAATGCCGGTGGAAGCGCGGCCCTGCACGGCGGCGGACTTACGTGCGCAGGGTCAGCTGACCCCGAAGGTCCAGCCCTCGGTCCGCGCGAGCGCCGCGGTCAGCTGGGCGGGATGCCATAGCGCGGCGCGGTCGGCGGCCGTGCGCAGCCAGGAGGCGGTGAGGATCGCATCGCTGCTGTGATCGTCGATCGCCCCGTCGCCCGCCACGGTCGCGCTGCCGATTGCGGCCAGGGCGGCGTTGAGCTCGGCGATCGTCCGCATCTTCGAGCGACCGCGCGGCCGGCCCGCCGCGATCGCGGCGATGCTGGTGTAGATTTCGACGATCAGCGATCCCGTCGCCGATTCGTCGAACGGCCAGATCGGTAGCGTGTCCTGCAGGCGATGCAGCACGCGCATGCCGGTCAGGCTGGATTTGCCGACCTGCGACGCACCGACGAGATTGAGGTTGCTGTAGGGATTGAGCCCCTGCAGCCGTTGCGCTTCCTCCGTCACGCGCAGCCGGCCGCGGCCGTCGAAGAATTCGCCCTTGCGCCCGCCATGGCGGCGGAAGTGCCGCGCGGCTTCGGCATGATCGACGAAGCTGCTGGCGGAAAGATGCGGATCATCGGTGCAGATCCGCTCGATCAGCGCCCACAGGCCGCGGGCATCGGCCGGGCTCTCCGCCCAGCCCGGGAAGAAGGCGCCGCGATCGGCGAACGGCAGCGAGGGGCCAAGATCGAGACCGACCAGCGTGTCCGCGGGCATGGCATGCTGCAGCCACTCGAGCACCTTGAGGCGCGACCAGCCGCCGTCCGGCACCAGCAGGGTCGGCGCGTCGGCGCCAATGCGGCAGATCGCGACGGCGATCCCCTTCTGTCGCGCGCCGACCGCGCCGGACCAGTCGATCGCGGCGAAATGGGTGAAGCGGCTCAGGGGCGGTCGCCGAACGCCAGCCGTTGCGCCTTGCTCGCCCGGTCCCACCAGGCGCGGCGGATGACGTCGCACACGCGCTGGGGATCGGCCGAACCGTAGCGCACGAGCAGGCCGGGCCAGTTGGCGTAATGCGGCGTCTGCCAGAAGGTATCGGGATCGGTTTGCAGCAGGATCGCCTTTTCGCCATGCGGCGACATGACGTGGAAGCTCCCCGCTTCGCCGCCGGGTGAGACGAACGCCTTCTTGTTCACCTTGGGGCAGGGGGTGCCGTAGAACGGATCCATATAGGTATCGGGCAGGGTAAGCGCGAAGCCGACGACCGCGGCCCAGTCGTTCACTTGGTCGCCGCCGCCACATCGGCGGCGAACCTGGCAATGTCGAACCGCGCCGCGCCGGGATCCTCGCCGCGCCGCACGACGACGAGCTGCTGCGACGGAATAACCATGATATACTGCCCGCGATTACCCTGCGCCGCATAGCTGCCCTCGGGCAGGCCTTGCGTCGGGCCGAACAGCCACAGCGTCGCGCCATAGCCCGGGCCGTTCTCGGGCTGTGGGCCGGAGGGCGTGGTCATGTACTTCATCCAGCCGGCAGGCAGCATGCGCCGGCCGGCCCACACACCGTCCTGGAGCCAGAACTGGCCGAGCCGGGCAAAGTCGCGCGCCGTGCTCCACACCTGGCTGGACAGCACGTAATTGCCATGCCAGTCGCGTTCGGCGATCGTGTGATCCATGCCGAGCGGCGCGAATAGCCGGTGATCGGCATAGTTTTCCGGCTGTTCGTCAGGGTTCGTCGCCATCAGCAACTGCGCGACGAGCAGGATATCGTTATTGGCATAGCGGAAGCGTGTGCCGGGCCTGGCCTCGAGCGGCCAGGCGATGGTTTCCTCGTCGACGGGGACACCGCCGAAATAGATCGCATCCGTGCGGTTGCCGGCAGTGTCGCTGTGCAGGCCGGATCCCATGCGCAACAGATTGTCGAGCGTGATCGCCGCGCGGGGATCAGGCAGGCGCAGCGACGGCATGTGCCAGGTGAGAATATCGGCCGGCGCCTCGACCCTGACCTCGCCGGCCTTTACGGCCATGCCCGCCAACGTGCCGGTGATGCTCTTGGCGACCGACCAGGTGCGGTTGGCGGTGAACGGCCCGAAGCCCGGTGCGTACCGTTCGGCAACGAGTTTTCCGTTGCGCAATACGACCACGCTCACCGTTTCCGCGCCCGAGCCGTAACTGGCACGGTCGAACGCGCGGGCGACGGTGGCATCCAGCACGGGGGCGGGCAGTGACGCGATGCCGCCATCGCCCTGCGGCCACCGCGCGGCGCTGCCGGGGCGCGGCTGTGGTCGATGGAGGCTGAACGACGTCACGGCGAGCGGATCACTGCCGGGCGGGAGGATCGTGCAGCCGTCATTCGCCTGCCAGCGCGCCACGCGGGGCGGCATGGCGGGGGCATAGGCAACCGCAACGCTGACGCGCCCTTCATCGATCGCAACCGGCAGGGTCGGCACGAGCGCGTCATATTCCGGATAGATGCCCTTCAGCTCCAGCGCCTCGACGTCCGCCTGGCGGCGCCCGGCGTTGAACATCGCCGAGCACAGGGTCAGCGCCTTGTATCCGGCGGCGATCTGCCGCTGATAGAGCGTCGGCGTGGCCGGTTGCGCCGCGACCGGTGCGGCGAGCGACAGCGCGATCAAGCTAAGAACCGTTCTGTGCATCGCGCATCTCCTGCCACCACGCCATCCGTTCGCCGATGCGCTTTTCCATGCCGCGCCCGGTCGGCTCGTAGAAGGTCTGCGGGGTCATGTCCGCCGGCCAGTAATTGGCGCCGGAGAACCCCTCCTCGGTATCGTGATCATAGGCATAGCCCTTGCCGTAGCCGATCTCCTTCATCAGCTTGGTGGGGGCGTTGAGGATATTGTCGGGCGGCATCAGGCTGCCGGTTTCCTTGGCCGAGCGCCACGCCGCCTTCTGCGCCTTGTATGTCGCGTTCGATTTGGGGGCGGTGGCGAGATACAGGCAGGCCTGCGCGATCGCCAGTTCGCCCTCCGGGCTGCCGAGGAAATCGTAGGTATCCTTGGCGGCGATGCACTGGACCAGCGCCTGCGGGTCGGCGAGGCCGATATCCTCGACCGCCGCGCGGGTCAGCCGGCGCAGCAGGAACAGCGGTTCCTCGCCGGCGGTGAGCATGCGCGCGAGATAATAGAGCGCGGCCTGCGGATCGCTGCCGCGGATCGATTTATGCAGCGCGCTGATCAGGTTGTAATGCCCCTCGCGATCCTTGTCGTACACCGCGACCCGGCGCTGCAGGAAGGCGGACAGGCCGGCGGGATCGAGCGGTTCGGGCAGGTCGACCGAGAACAGGGTTTCCGCCTGGTTGAGCAGGAAGCGGCCGTCGCCATCGGCCTGCGCAACCATCGCGTCGCGCGCGGCCGGGGTAAGCGGCAGCGGGCGGCCTTCGGCCTTCTCGGCGCGATCCAGCAGCAGCGTCAGCGCAGCGGCGTCGAGCCGATGCAGGATCAGCACCTGCGCGCGGCTGAGCACGGCAGCGTTGAGCTCGAACGAGGGATTCTCGGTGGTGGCGCCGACCAGCGTGACGGTGCCGTCCTCGACATAGGGCAGGAAACCGTCCTGCTGCGCGCGGTTGAAGCGGTGGATCTCGTCCACGAAAAGCAGCGTGCGCTTGCCAATGCGGGCGTGCTCGCGCGCCTCGGCGAACGCCTTTTTGAGATCGGCAACGCCGGAGAAGACGGCGGAGATGGCGACGAAGCGCAGGTCCACAGCGTCGGCGAGCAGCCGCGCGATCGTTGTCTTGCCGGTGCCGGGCGGGCCCCACAGGATCATCGAGGACAATCGTCCGGCGGCGACCATCCGGCCGATCGCGCCGTCCGGACCGGTGATATGATCCTGCCCGACGACTTCCGACAGGTCGCGAGGGCGCAGGCGGTCGGCGAGCGGCGCGTTCTCCGGCGGTGCCGTAACGGCGGGAGGATCGAAGGGTGCGAAAAGATCGGCCATTGCGCGGAAGATAGGCGCGGTACGCTGTCCTAACCAGCCGTCATCCTGACGAAAGTCAGGATCCATCGCGCCCCATACCCGCCGTCAGTGAGGCGCTATGGATCCTCACTCTCGTCAGGATGACGAAAAATCATCGGGTGGGGTCTTGCGCAAAACAATCTAAGATATATCTTCAGCATATCGAATTGGTAAAAGGACGATTCTCATGATGATTTTTGAAAGCGTTGGCCGTGGTTGCCATGGCCGTCGCGAGCGGCATGGCATGCGGCATGGCGGGTTCGGCGGGCGCGGCGGCTTCGGCGCCGGCGGGTTCAGCGTGCGCTGGGGTGGCGACGATGACGGGCGTGGGCCCGGGCGAGGCCCGGGACGCGGGCGGCGGATGTTCGATTCCGGCGAGCTGCGGCTCGTGCTGCTCAAGCTGATCGCGGAGCAGCCACGCCATGGCTACGACTTGATCCGCGAGATCGAACAGCGCAGCAGTGGCGCCTACGCCCCGAGCCCGGGCGTGATCTATCCGACGATCACCATGCTCGACGATATGGGCATGATCGAGGAGCAGAAGGCGGAGGGCGCCAAGAAGCAGTTCGCGATCACCGTGGCGGGGCAGGCCTTGCTGACCGAGCGCGAGGCGGAGGTCGAGGCGCTGTTCGCGCGGCTGGCGGAAGTCGGCGCCGAGCGGCAGCGGACCGATGGCGGGCCGGTGCGGCGCGCGATGGGCAATCTGCGGCAGGTGCTGCACCAGCGGCTGAGCGAGGAGCTCGATGCCGATACGCTGCACGACGTGGCGGCCCTGCTCGACGAGGTCGCCCAGAAGATCGAGCGGCTGAAATGAGCGCGGTGAGCGCAAGCGCCTCGGTGCCGACCGCCGCGGGCAGCAAATATCTCCAGCAGCTGTGCAAGCATTGGCAGCACAATCTGGCGGTCGCGTTCACCCCCGATCATGGCACCGTCGTGTTTCCCAGGGATGCGCGCGGGGCGGACTGGCCGGCGGATGCGCTGGTGACGTTCGACGCCGGTGCGGACGCGCTGGCGGTGCGGATCGATGCCTCGGCCGAGGGGCAGCTGGACGCGTTGAAAGGGGCGGTGGCGCGGCATCTGGACCGCTTTGCGTTTCGCGAAGCACCGCTGACGTTCGATTGGCGGTAGCGTCCATTTCCCTCTCCCGGTGGGAGGGAAATTACGCCCGCCGCTTCAGCACCGCGAGATAGGCGTCGATCACGCTCTCATTGGCCTTGTCCCACTGATAGCCCGCCGCCTTGGCGTGGCCTGCCGCGCCCGCCGCGCGGCGGGCCTCGTCGTTTTCCACGAACGTGGCGATCGCATCGGCATAGGCGGTCACATCGCGCGGCGGGACGAGGTAGCCATCGACGCCGTCCTCGATCAGATCGACCGCGCCGGTCGCGCGTGCGGCCACCACCGGAACGCCGCAGGCCATCGCCTCGGTCGTGACGTTGCCGAACGTCTCGGTGACGGACGGGTTGAAGAACACGTCCATCGAGGCGACTGCGCGCCCAAGATCGTTGCCCGACAGGAATCCGGCGAAGATCGCGTCGTGCGCGCGTTCGGCGAACCACGCCTGCGCCGGCCCCTTGCCGACGATCAGCACCTTGTGTGCGACGCCGCGACGCTTGAGCTCGGTGACCACGTCGGCGAACACGTCGAGCCCCTTTTCCTTCACCAGCCGGCCGAGAAAGCCGACCACTTTGTCGGCATCGGCGATGCCGAGTGCGCGGCGCCAGGCGAGATCGCGGCGCTCGGGCTTGAAACGATCATGATCGATCCCGCGCGACCAGATGCCGATCGGGGTGGTGACGCCCCATTCGTGCAATAAGGTGCGGATGCTCGGGCTGGGCACGACGACCTGATCGACGCGGTTGTAGAAGCGCGTCAGGAGACGGATCATCAGCGGTGCGATGCCGCCCAGGCCGTAATAGCGCGGATAGGTTTCGAATCGCGTGTGCAGCGAGGCGACCGAACAGATGCCGTGGCGGCGCGCATAACTGACGGCGCGGTGACCGAGCAGTTCGGGCGCGGAGACATGGATGATGTTGGGCGCGAACGCCGCGATATCGCGGCGGATCGCGGCGGGCAGGCCGCGCGCGAACTTGTATTCGGCGCGGCCCGGCAGCTTGATCGCCGGCACGCTGACCAGATCGCCGGCTGGCGCGAAGGCGGGGCGGCGGCTGGTCGGCGAATAGACGCGCACCGTCACGCCGCGGGCAAGGAGATGGCGAACGAGCAGGTTCAGCGCCTGATTGGCGCCATCCCGCGTGTAATTGTAATTGCCGCTGAAGATGGCGACACGGATATCCGTCGGCTGCATGGTGCGCGGGGGCATAGCGAATGCCAAGCGACGTGACTATCTCTCGACCAATCAAGGAGAGTTTCGCGATGACCGACCTGTCGAATTTCCCGATCACGGCACGCTGGCCCGCGGCGGATCCGACGCGGATCCAGCTCTATTCGCTGCCCACCCCCAATGGCGTGAAGGCGGCGATCATGCTGGAGGAAACCGGCCTGGCCTATGAGCCGCATCTGGTGGATTTCGCCACGAACGATCAGAAATCGGACGCGTTCGTGTCGCTCAATCCCAATGGCAAGATTCCGGCGATGATCGATCCGGACGGGCCGGGCGGGCAGCCGCTGGCCTTGTTCGAAAGTGGCGCGATCCTGCTTTATCTAGCGGAGAAGACAGGGAAGTTTCTCGGCGAGGGGCCGGCCGACCGCTGGCATGCGACGCAGTGGCTGATGTTCCAGATGGGCGGCGTGGGGCCGATGTTCGGGCAACTCGGCTTCTTCAACAAGTTTGCCGGCAAGGACTGGGAGGATAAGCGGCCGCTGGGACGCTATGTCGACGAGGCCAAGCGGCTGCTCGGCGTGATGGACGCGGTGCTCGCGGGGAAGACGTGGTTTCTGGGCGAGGCCTATTCGATCGCGGATATCTCGATGATCGGCTGGGTCAACAATCTGATCACCTTCTACGAGGCGCGCGACCTGGTCGGGTTCGATGATTTTCCCAATGTCGGCGCATGGCTGGAACGCGCGCTGGCGCGGCCGGCGGTGCAGCGGGGTTTGAAGATCCCGGCACGCGCCTGGACGTGATACTCTAGCCCGTTCCTTATCAGGGAAGGAAATTCGGTCGCATACGCGGCGTGCGTCCTTGCGGGTGTTCCCCTCTCGTTCTCTTTCTGCTACGCCGGTCGGCATGGCAAAACCCCAGAAACGCTATGTCTGCCAATCGTGTGGTTCGGTGTCGCATCGCTGGGCGGGGCAGTGCGCGGATTGCGCGGAATGGAACACGCTGGTCGAGGAAGCGGGTGGCGGCACCGTTACGCCGTTCCAGGCCAAGCATAATCTGCAATCGGGCGGACGGTCGTTCCAGCTGGTCGGGCTGGATGCGGAGATCGCGCTGCCCGAACGGATGGCAAGCGGGATCGCCGAATTGGACCGGGCGCTCGGCGGCGGGTTCGTTGAAGGATCGGCGACACTGATCGGCGGCGATCCGGGGATCGGCAAATCGACCCTGCTGCTGCAGGCGGCGGCGAAGATGGCGCTGGCCGGGCGGTCGGTGGCCTATGTCTCGGGCGAGGAGGCGGCGGACCAGGTGCGGTTGCGCGCGCGGCGGCTCGGGCTCGGTAATGCCCCCGTGCAGCTGGCAGCGGCGACCTCGACGCGCGATATCCTGACCACGCTAGGGCAGGGCACGCCACCCGACCTGCTGGTGATCGATTCGATCCAGACGATGCACAGCGACCTGATCGAGGGCGCGCCGGGGACGGTGAGCCAGGTGCGCGCCTCGGCGCAGGAACTGATCCGCTTCGCCAAGGAGCGCGGCACCGCGGTGGTGCTGGTCGGCCATGTCACCAAGGACGGCTCGATCGCGGGCCCCCGCGTGCTCGAACATATGGTCGATACGGTGCTGAGCTTCGAAGGCGAGCGCAGCCATCAATATCGCATCCTGCGGGCGATCAAGAACCGTTTCGGCGGGACGGATGAGATCGGCGTGTTCGCGATGGTCGCGGAAGGGCTGGCGGAGATCGCCAATCCGTCGGCGCTGTTCTTGACGCAGCGTGACGAGGGCGTGACCGGGACGACGGTGTTCCCGGCGCTGGAGGGCACGAGGCCGGTGCTGGTCGAGATCCAGGCCTTGGTCGTGCGGCTGGCGAGCGGCGCGACGCCCAGGCGCGCCGTGGTCGGCTGGGATTCGGGGCGACTGGCGATGGTGCTGGCGGTGCTCGAGGCGCGATGTGGCCTGAGTTTCTCGACCTCGGAAGTGTATCTCAACATCGCGGGGGGATACCGCGTGCAGGATCCCGCGGCGGATCTGGCGGTGGCCGCAGCGTTGGTCTCCGCGCTGAGCGAACGGCCGGTGCCAGTGGACGCGGTGGCGTTCGGCGAGATCGCGCTGTCGGGCGAATTGCGCCCGGTGGCGCATGGCGCGCTCAGGCTCAAGGAAGCGGGCAAATTGGGCTTCGAGCGCGCGCTGGTGCCATCGGCGCTGGTCGGCGAGAAGACGCCGCTCAGCCTGACCGGGTTCAAGACGCTCGGCACGTTCGTCGATCATATGCTCGGGCGTGGCTAGCGCCGCCGCACTCCCGCCTCTATCTGTCTGGCACTTGGCTCGGGGCTTAAGGCAGACGCATGGGACTATCCGCACTCGACATTCTCGTTCTGATCGCCGTGCTGGGTGCGGCGGGGCTCGGGCTGATGCGTGGCTTCGTGACGGAAGTGCTGGCGCTGTTCGCTTGGGTGGCGATCGTGTTCGCGGTGAAGCTGTTCCATACGCCGATCGCGGCGGCCCTTTCCGGTGTGGTCGGCACGGTATCGGGCGCGGCGGTGCTGGCCTTCGCGCTGATCGCCGGGATCACCTATTTCGCCGGGCGGATGGTCGCCAACGCGATCGGCGAGCGCACGCGCACCTCGGTCTTGGGGCCGCTCGATCGCGCGCTCGGCTTCGGGTTCGGCGCGATCAAGGGACTGATCCTGTCGAGCCTGCTGTTCCTGCTCGTCGTGCTGGTGACCGATACGATGGGCGGCGGACCGTCGCAGCGGCCCACCTGGCTGACGCAATCGCGCACCTATCCGTTGCTCAACGCGACCAGCGCGAGCATCGCCGATTTCGTCGATCGCCGGCGCAAGGGGCAGCCGGTGTTCGGGCCGCGTGACGCGGCGCGCAGTGGTGACAACAGCATATCGGCGGCACGGCCATGAACGCTCCCCTCTACAATACCGAGATCCTGCGGCTTGCCGCGACCATCCCGCATCAGGCGAGACTGGCCGAGCCGATGGGCTCGTCGGAAAAGCGCTCGCCGATCTGTGGCAGCCGGGTGACGGTGGATATCAATCTCGGAGATGACGGCCGAGTGCGCGAGGTCGGCATGCTGGTGCGCGCCTGCGCGCTGGGGCAGGCCTCGTCCTCGCTGCTGGCGGCCGAGGTGATCGGCAAATCGCCCGAAGAACTCGCCGCGGCGCGCGATGCGCTGTCCGCCTGGCTGGCAGGAGAGGATGGCCTGCCCGCGTGGGCGGGCTTCGATCTGTTTCAGCCCGCCTTGCCGCATAGCGCGCGCCATGCCTCGATCCGCCTGGCGTTCGAAGCGGCGGCGGAAGCGGCGGCACAAGCGCAGAGCGCACGGGAAACGATCTGATGGATCATGCAACGACCTCGCTGCTGCGCGATGCAGTGATGCTGCTCGGCTTCGGCCTGGTATTCGTTCTGATCTTCCGGCGCCTGGGGCTCGGCGCGACTTTGGGCTATCTCGTCGCCGGCGCTGTGGTCGGGCCGCACGTACTGGGACTGGTCGGCGATGCCGAGGCGAAGATCGGCGTGGCGGAGCTCGGTATCACGCTGCTGCTGTTCATCGTCGGGCTCGAGCTCAATCCCACGCGCCTGTGGCGGATGAAGCAGGAGATTTTCGGGCTCGGTGCGCTGCAGGTGGTGCTGTGCGGCGTGGCGATCTCGCTGGTCGTGTGGGCGGCGACGCGCTCGTCGATCGCCGCGGCGCTGGCGCTGGGCCTGCCACTGGCATTGTCCTCCACCGCGCAGGTGCTGCCGATGCTGCAATCGGCCGGGCGCATGCGCACGCCGTTCGGCGAGCGGGCCTTCTCGATCCTGCTGTTCCAAGATCTGTCGATCGTGCCGCTGATCACGATCGTCGCGGTGATGTCACGCAATCCGGCCGATGCCGCCGGGCCCCCGGGCTGGCTGCTGTTCATCTATACCGTGATCGCGATCGTCGGGCTGATCCTGGCCGGGCGCTTCATCTTGCGCCCGCTGTTCCGCATCATCGGCAATATGGGCGAGCGCGAGATGTTCGTGTTCGCGGGCCTGTTCACGGTGATCGCGAGCGCGGCGATCATGGAATCGCTCGGCCTGTCGACCGCGCTCGGCGCGTTCGTCGCCGGCGTGATGCTGGCGGACAGCCCCTACCGGCATGAGCTCGAGGCGGATGTCGAGCCGTTCCGGTCGATCCTGCTCGGCCTGTTCTTCCTCGCGGTCGGCATGATGCTGGATCTCGGCGCGATCGCCGATCGGCCGTTGTTCGTCGTCGGCATGGCGCTGGCGTTGATCACGACCAAGGCGCTGATCATCTTCGGCATCGCGATGGCCTTCAAGATGAAGTGGCGTGGCGCACTCGCGCTCGGCCTGCTGCTCAGCCAGGGCGGCGAGTTCGGCTTCGTGCTGTTCGCGCAGGCGCAGAATGCGCTGTTGATCGAGCCGCAGGCGGCCAGCCTGTTCGGCGCGATCGTCACGCTGTCGATGGCGACGACGCCGTTCCTGATGATGATCACCAGCCGGATTCGCGCCGAGCCGATCGACAGCAGCGATCGCGAAGGGCCGATGGCGGACGGCGCGAACGCGCTGATCGTCGGTTATGGGCGGTTCGGCCAGACCGTCGCGCAGATGCTGATCGCGCAGGGCGTGCCGGTGACGCTGATCGATACCGATATCGAGATGATCGATATCGCCCAGGGATTCGGCGCGAAGGTCTATTACGGCGATGGCACGCGCATGGACCTGCTGCGCCAGGCGGGCGCGGCCGAGGCTGAACTGATCATGTTCTGCATCGATGGCGATCAGCTGAGCGCGGAACTGATCGACGGGGTGCACGAGGCGTTTCCGAAGGCAAAGATTTTCGTCCGCGCGTTCGATCGGCGCGCTCTGCTCAAGCTTAAGGATTCGCACGCCGATGGCGTGGTGCGCGAGGTGCTGGAATCGGCGGTGAAGATGGCGCGGATCGCAATGCGCGGGATCGGCATCGACGAGGGCGAGATCAATCGCAGCGAGGAGCATTACCGCGCGCGCGACAAGGAGCGTCTGAAAATTCAGCATGAAGCCGGCGATCTGCGCGCGGCGCGCGACCAGATCCTCACGCAGGACAAGCGACCCGATCTGGAGCAAGCGACGTGAACTGGATCGTGCTGGTGGCCGCGCTGTCAGGAGCGCTGGCGGTGGGGGCGGGGGCGTTCGGCGCGCATGGCGCGAGCGGGGCGGCGGTCGAGTGGCTCAAGACCGGCGCACAGTATCAGCTGCTGCATGCGGTGGCGGCGCTGGCGGTGCTGCGGCTGGATGCCCGGGGACCGGCATGGCTGTTCCTGATCGGCGGGCTGATCTTTGCCGGAACGTTGTATCTGATGGCGCTGGGACTGCCGCGCTGGCTGGGGGCGGTGACGCCGATCGGCGGGGCGCTGCTGATTGCGGGCTGGCTGTGGCTCGCCTGGACGGCAACGCGCTGAGAAGGCGCCCCGGCCCAAGCCGGGGCGTATTCGGTCATTCGGCGACGTCGATTTCCTCGACATCTTCCTCGAGCTGGTCTTCGATCGCCTCCGCGATGATATCGAGCTGCTCGGCGGTCGCGGTAAGCTCGAGCGTCTCGCCGGCATCATCCTCGATGTGCAGCGTGTAGCCGTCGTCGGCGGGCTCGATCGTGAAGCGGGAGAGTGCCTTGGCCATGGGGCGGTCCTTTGATGGGGAAGGGCCGGCCTTAACGCGCGGAGCGGAGCCCGTTTCCACCAAGGCGGTGGTTATTTCTCGGCCTTGGTGCGGCGACAGCGTTCGGAGCAGTAGATCACGCTGTCCCAGTCGCGTTCCCACTTCTTGCGCCAGGCGAACGGGCGCTGGCAGACCGGGCAGGTCTTGCTCGGGAGGTCGGCTTTGGCAACGCCCCGCGGCATTACCGCGGCTGCGCGTCGAGGAACGCGGTGACCTTCGCCAGATCGACCGTCTTGTCGACGTAGGTCTCGCCGATCCCGCGCGCGAGCAGGAAGGGGAGGGTGCCGGCATTCATCTTCTTGTCGTGCATCATGTGCGCGACAAGTTCGTGGCCGCTTTGCGTGCTGCGCACTGCGGCGAGTCCGTTGGGCAGGCCGATCGCCGCCAGGTGCGTGCGGACGCGTTCGGCGTCGGCGGGTGGGGCGATGCCTTGCGCGGCGGAAAAGCCGTAGGCCAGCGCCATGCCGGCGGCGACGCCTTCGCCGTGGAGCAGCGTATCGGAAAAGCCGGCTTCCGCCTCCAGTGCGTGGCCGAACGTATGGCCGAGGTTGAGCAGCGCGCGGCGGCCCTTGGTCTCGAATTCATCCTCCCCGACGATGCGCGCCTTGGCGGCGATGCTGTGGCTGATGGCACAGCTGCGCGCGTCGGCGTCGCCGGCAATCAGCGCGGCGGCGTTCGATTCGCACCAGGCGAAGAATGCGGGATCGTCGATCAGGCCGTATTTCACCACTTCGGCATAGCCGGCACGGACCTGTCGCGCAGGCAGCGTATCGAGCGTGGTGGGATCGACCAGCACGAGCGCGGGCTGGTGGAACGCGCCGACCAGATTCTTGCCGGCCTTTGAGTTGATCGCCGTCTTGCCGCCGACCGAGCTATCGACCTGCGCGAGCAGGGTAGTGGGAACCTGCACGAAGCCGCAGCCGCGCTTGAGGATCGCGCAGGCGAAGCCGACCAGATCGCCGATCACCCCGCCGCCCAAGGCAACGACGTGATCGCCCCGCTCGACACCCAAGTCCAGCAAGCGATCGGTGAGCGTCTCCAGCATCGCCCAGCTCTTGCTGCTCTCACCCGGCGGCAGCACGATCGCCTCGCTCTGCACCACGGCGGCGGCAAGCGACGCCTGCAGCGTAGCGAGGTGCGGGCGGACATTCTCGTCCGTGACGATCACCATCGTGCGGCCGCGCGACAGTGGCGCGAGATGGTCGCCGGCGCGCGCGAGCAGCCCGTTCTCGACGATGACGTCATAGCTGCGCGCGCCGAGCGAGACGGGAATGACGGTCATAGGCCAAGCGCCTTCAGAATCTGGGAAACGGTATGTTCGTGCGGCGCATGGTGGCTGGCGACGCGAATCGGGGCGAGCGCATAGATCGGGTTGCGCACGCGGGCGAGCTCCATCAGCACGGCACGGGGGTCCTTGCCGCGCAGCAGCGGACGCGTGTCGCGCCGCTTGACGCGATCGGCCAGGATCGCGGTATCGGCATCGAGCCAGATCGCCAGCGCCTGATCGAGAATCAGCGCGCGCGTGCCTTCGTGAATAAACGCGCCGCCGCCGGTGGCGATCACCTTGGGGGTGCCATCGATCAGCCGCGCGATCACGCGGCGCTCGCCATCGCGGAAATGCGCTTCGCCGAATTTTTCGAAGATGTCGGCGATCGACATGCCGGCGGCGGCCTCGATCTCGGTATCCGCGTCGACGAAGGGCAACTGGAGGCGCGCGGCGAGGCGGCGTCCCACGGTCGATTTGCCCGCGCCCATCAGCCCGATCAGCACGATCGGCCGGCCGGCATAGGCCGCGGAAACCGGGCCCTTGGCCGGATCGTGCGGCGGATCGTCTGGATGGTGGCTTTGCAACATGGCGGGCGGGCTATACAGCGACCCTGCGTCTGCGGCAAAAGGCGTCTGCCGCCGCATCCACATTTGTTCGCACAGGGTTTTTCATGTCTCGTCTGGTGGTTACGCTTATCGTCGTCGTGGTTCTCGTGGTGGGCGGGCTGTTCGTCCTGTCCGGCATGGCCCATGAAAAGCCTCCGGTCCGCGTCGAGAAAGCGGTGCCGCTTGCGAATCTCTCGAACTAAGGTCGCGCTCGGCGCGCTGGCCGTCTGCCTGTTCGGCGCCGGCATGGCGCTGGGACAGGACAGCCCCGAATCGCTGCTGCCGCCGGGCTTCGACGAGCCGGTCGCGCCGTCGGGCGCACCGCCGCGTCCGCGTGCGACGCCCGCATCGGGGCCGGGCCTGACGCTCAGTCCGTCGACGCTGGGGCTGCCAGCGACGCCGCAGCCCGTGCCCAGCCCGACGCCGACTCCGCTCGATCCCGCCGCCATGGCGGCGCTGGCGGCGGCGCAGGCCGCGCAGGCCCAGCGCTATGAAATGCCCGATTATGCCCGGCGCTCGCTCGCCACGGTGGGCGTGGCCGGGCCGGCGGACGGCGCGCTGGGGCCGGACGCGTTTCGCGGTGTCGACGGCATCTATCTTGAGACGCTGATGCGCCGGCTGAACGCGCCGATCGCGTCGCGCTGGCTGTCGATCGCGCTGCGGCGCACGCTGGTATCGCGAATCGATACGCCGGCGCGCGTCGGCGGGGCCGACTTTGCCGCAGAACGGGCCTGGCTGCTTGTGCGGATGGGCGAGGCAGTGGCGGCGCGTGCCGTGGTGCAGGCGGTCGATTCGGACAATTACACGCCCAAGCTCTACCAAGTGGCGATGCAGACCGCGCTGGCGACAGGCGATCCCGGGCAATTGTGTCCGCTGGTCGGCAGTGCCGACGCGGCGCAGGAGCGTGGCTGGGTTATCGCGCGCGGAATCTGCACGGGGCTTGGCGGCGAGGCCGCCGCACCGATCCTCAAGACACTCGAAAAGCAGGGCGTGGCACGTGGCGTCGACATGCTGCTGGCGCGCAAGGTCGCTGGCATGGGGGCGAGCGGGCGGCAGGCGATCACGATCGAATGGGACGGCGTCGATCAGTTGACCGCGTGGCGCTATGGCCTGGCGACGGCAAGCGGCACCGAGATTCCCGATGCGATGGTGCAGACCGCGGGGCCGCAGGTGCAATCCTGGCGGGCACTGTCCCCCATGCTGGAGGTGCGGCAGCGGATCGCGCCGGCCGAATATGCGGCGGTGCGCGGCGTGCTGTCCAATGCCGCGTTGGTCGATCTCTATGGCGCGATCGACGGCGAAGACGATCAGGCGCGCGCGGAATATGCGGTCGGGCGCGATCTGCGCACGGCCTATAATGCGGCGACGCGGGGCGAACGCGTGGCCGCGCTGGCCGGCTTGTGGGGCGAAGGCAAGACGCCGGATGCGCGGTATGCACGGATGATCCTGACCGCCCGTGCGGCGGCGCGCCTGCCGACGGATACGCAGGAAGTGGACATGAACCGTCTGGTCGCCTCCATGCTCAGCGCTGGGCTGGATCGCACCGCGCTACGCTGGCAATCGCGCGCGACCGCGGGCAGCGACGCCTGGGCAATGCTTGCGTTGGCCGATCCCGAGGTGTCGCGACGCTATCGTGCGGGGGACATCAACGATTATGCGCCGGCCGGGGACAATGCGACGCTGAAGGAGAAGCTGTTCTTCGCCGGGATGGCCGGGCTGGGGCGCATGAGCCCGGGCGAGGCATCGAGCGCGGCGGGATCGCTCGACGTGCCGATCGGTACGGAGAATGGCTGGACGCGGGCGATCGATCGCGCCGCGCGGGCGAACCAGCCGGGGCTGGTGATCGTGCTGGCCGCAATCGGCATGCAGACCAGCGACTGGCGCGGCGTGCCGCCCGAAGTATTGTACCGCGTGTGCAACGCGCTCAGGCTGGTGGGGCTGGGCGGCCAGGCGCGGATGATCGCCACCGAGGCGATCGCGCGGCTTTGAGCGAGCATCCCGATCATGTCCTGATCGAACGGTTTCTGGAGATGATGGCGGCCGAGGCGGGGGCAGCGAAGAACACGATCGCGGCCTATCGCAGCGACCTGTCCTTGGCGTCCGACTTTCTCGAACGTCGGCTGGCTGCGGCGTCGGTCGTCGAATTGTCGCGGCTGGGTGCGCATTGGGCGACGTTGTCGCGCGCCAGTGTGGCGCGGAAATCGGCCGCGCTCCGGCGGTTCTTCGCGTTCCTGGCCGACGAGGGATTGCGGCGCGACGATCCCGGCAGCGCATTGCCGCGACCGGGGGCGCAACGCGCGCTGCCCAAGACGCTTGATCATGGCGACGTCGACCGGCTGTTCGCTGCGATCGCGGCGCGGATCGCCCGCGATCCGCGCGATCCGAACGACCTCCGGCTCGCAGCGCTGGTCGAACTGCTCTACGGCTCGGGCCTGCGCGCCACCGAACTGGTCTCGCTGCCGCGCAATGCGATCGCGCCCGACCGGCCCTATCTGATCCTGCGCGGCAAGGGCGGGCGCGAGCGGCTGGTGCCGATTTCGGACCGCGCGCGGGCGGCGGTCGCGGCGTGGCGCACGCAGGTCGCGGCCGAGCGCGCCTGGCTGTTCCCCTCGGGGAAGGCGCATCTGTCACGCGTGCGGCTGTATCAGTTGCTGAAGGGCTTGGCGGCGGAAGCGGGGATACCGCCCGAGCGGGTCAGCCCGCACGTGCTGCGCCATGCCTTCGCAACGCATCTGCTGGAAGGCGGGGCAGATCTGCGCGCGTTGCAGGCAATGCTCGGCCATGCCGACATCGCGACGACCGAAATCTATACCCATGTCGACAGCGCGCGGCTGGTCGACCTGGTCAACAGCCGCCACCCGCTGACCGACCAGGCGAACACTGCTTCAATTGACGGCAAGCGGCGGGGGCCTTAACCGCCCGGCCATGGCAAGCTTCCTCGATTTCGAAAAACCGATCGCCGACCTGCAGGGGCGGATCGACGAACTGCGCGAAACCGCCGCCGACGGCACGGTCGATATTGATGCGGAGATCGCCAAGCTGCAGGCGAAATCCGACAAGGCGTTGCGCGACACCTATGCCCGGCTGACGCCGTGGCAGAAGACGCAGGTCGCCCGGCACGGCGAACGACCGCATTTCAAGCATTATGTCGCCGGTCTGTTCGACGATTTCACCGTGCTGGCGGGCGATCGTGCGTTCGGCGATGATCAGGCGATCGTCGGTGGTTTCGCGCAGTTCCGCGGCACGCGCGTGATGGTGATCGGCCATGAAAAGGGCGACGACACGGCCAGCCGGCTGCGCCACAATTTCGGCATGGGCAAGCCCGAAGGCTATCGCAAGGCGATCCGCCTGATGCAGCTCGCCGATCGCTTCGGCCTGCCGGTATTGACGCTGGTCGACACGTCGGGCGCGTTTCCCGGCGTGCAGGCGGAAGAGCGCGGCCAGGCCGAGGCGATCGCACGCTCGACCGAGATGTGCCTGTCGCTGGGCGTGCCGATGATCGCGGCGGTGGTCGGCGAGGGCGGCTCGGGCGGCGCGATCGCGCTGGCGGCGGGCAACAAGGTGCTGATGTTCGAGCATGCCGTCTATTCGGTGATCTCGCCCGAGGGCTGCGCCTCGATCCTGTGGCGCACCGCCGACAAGGCGCCGGATGCGGCAGAAGCGATGAAGGTCACCGCGCAGGATCTGAAGGGGCTCGGCGTGATCGACACGATCGTGCCCGAACCGCTGGGTGGCGCGCATCGCGATCCGGCGCTGGCAATCGCCAGCCTCGGCGATGCGCTGCAGGACGCGCTCGGCGGGATGGGCAATATGGGGCCGGCCGAGCTACGTCGCGACCGGCGCGCCAAATTCCTCGCGATGGGCCGGCTGTAATCCACACATCTTAAGCGCGGCCCCCGGGGGCGGGCACGAAAAAGGCGGCGAAACCAAATTTCGCCGCCTTTCGTCGATTTGCAGCGTGGCTCTTACGTTGCAGCCTTACCGCCCATGCTCGTCGTCACGGTGCCGAACGTGGTCTTGAGCTGGTTGCCCAGGCCCTGCATTGCTGCGATGGCGGCGACGGCAATCAGTGCGGCGATCAGGCCGTACTCGATTGCGGTCGCGCCCTTGGAATTCTTGATGAAGTTACGAATCTTCTGCATGTCCGGTCTCCAATTGTGGCTTCAGTAACCCGGTCGAGCCGGAGAGCCGGATCGACATTCCTTGCCTAAGCGGTCCAGGTTGATGAAAACTTAAGCTGGTGAACTTTTCTGCATCGTATCAACGGCCGCCACTGGCGTGCACGACCTTCGTATTGACGCTGCCCCACATCGCCGTGGTGGTGTTCGCAACCTCGGTGAACGCGGCGATCATCGCGATGACGACCAAAGCTGCGATCAGCCCATATTCTATGGCGGTGCCGCCGGCCTGATCGCAGGCTAGCCGTTTGATGAAGCGTCCAATCATGCGGCGAGTCCCAGGTACATCCCCTCTTGCCCTAGCCAAGGATCGTTAACGAATGCCGAATTCAACAGCACTGTTCCCCGTTGTGGCGGCGGCGCTGATCGACGATGCCGGCCGCGTGCTGGTGCAGCAGCGCCCACCGGGTAAGCAGATGGCAGGACTGTGGGAGTTTCCGGGCGGCAAGGTCGAACCGGGCGAAAGCCCGGAAGCGGCGCTGGTGCGCGAACTGAACGAGGAATTGGCGCTTACCGTGGCGGCAGCCGACTTGTATCCGGTAACGTTCGCCAGCCAAGCGTTGAGCGGAAAGCATCTGGTACTCTTGCTATACGCCTGCCGGCGCTGGATCGGTACGCCTGCATTGCTCGATGCCGTGGCGCTGCAATGGGCAATGCCGGCCGAGTTGCGGCTATTGCCGATGCCGCCAGCGGACGCGCCATTCGTCGCAACGCTCGAACGGCTATAGGCAGAGCGCGCGCAGCACCGGGCGGTTTGCCAGACTTTAATCATTGTCACCGATGACGTCGGGATGATCGCCGCCCTCCGCCTACACGCCGCGCCGCGACCACAGCAGCGTGTCTTTGCGACGGAGCCGAGGCTGCTCTACATTTTCCTGGCATTGTCGGCGCTGACCATGCCGATCGGCCTTGTCGTCTCGGGGTTGAGGCTCGTGTCTGCCGAGTTTGGCATGGCGGGGGGCATCTTGGCGTTCATCGTCTGGTTCGCTTTGTGTCTGCGGCGACGCGGCATGGTGCGCATCGCAACCGCGCTGGAGGCATGGGCGGTATTCACCGCGTGCTGCCTGGTGATCACGCTATCGACATTTATGCTCGCAACGGGCCAACGGCCGTTCGTCGATGTCGCGCTCGCCGCTGCCGACCGGATGCTCCTGCCATGGTTCGACTGGCCGAGGACGATGCGCGCTTTCGCCAGGTCGGGCACCGCCGTGCGCGTTGCGAACGCCGTCTACGAAAGCATCCTCTGGCAACCGCAATCGGCGATCGTGCTGCTGTCGATGACGGTGGTACCAAGGCGGGTGTGGCATTTCGTGCTGTCCTGGACGTTGACGTTATGCCTGATCGTCGCCCTCTTCACGTTCCTACCGGCATTGGGCGCCTATGCGCATTTCGGAATCGCGGCGTCCGATGTCCCGGCCTTGCTCGACCCCACGCCGTGGCGGCAGCCCGAGATCCTTCACAGGCTGCGCGATGGCTCGCTGCGGGTCGTTAGCCTGGCCGAGTTGGACGGCATCATCACCTTTCCGAGCTTTCACGCTGCCGCAGCCGTCTTGCTGGGCTATGCATTCTGGACCATCCGCTGGTTGCGCTGGCCGTTCGCGCTGTTGAACGTGCTCATGCTGGCATCCGCCGTACCGGTCGGCGGACATTATATCGTTGATATCGTGGCGGGCATCGCCGTCGCGGCGGTTGGGATTTGGGCGTCCGAAGCAATGCTGAGCTTGAATGCTACTTGGGCGTCCAGGGTGTTTTCGGACTCCGCGATCGCTTTGCCGGCGACGCCACGATCCGGACGGGCCGCTGATGCGGCTGCTTGGAGGCCCGACCGGGAATCGAACCCGGGTGCGAGGATTTGCAGTCCTCTACGTCACCACTCCGCCATCGGGCCTCGATGAGCGAGGCGGCGGGATGCGGCGGGCGCGCCGCGCTGTCAACCTTCCCGCGATCATTTTAGCGCAACCAGGGCACATCGCTTGCTTGGCGCGAGCGTGGCGGCACGATACAAGCCAGTCGTATCAATTGGTGTGTTGCATGGCTAAAACAGCCGTGCGATGAGGGTGGCGTTATGACTGTAGAAACAATCGATTCGGCTGAAGCAATGCGGCACGCGATGGTCGCGAGCCAGTTGCGCACCAACGCGGTGAGCGATGCGCGCGTCGTCGCGGCGATGGCGCGCGTGCCGCGCGAAGACTATCTGCCGGCCGAGGCGAAGCAGATCGCCTACCGCGATACCGCGCTGCCGCTGGGGCGCGGACGCTTCCAGAACGTTCCGATCGCCACCGGGCGATTGCTGACCGAAGCGATGCTGCAGGCCACCGACCGCGTGCTGCTGATCGGCGCGGCGGGCGGCTATACCGCGGCGGTGTTGGCCGAGATCGTGACCTCGGTGACCGCCGTGGAAAGCGATCCGGCGCTTGCCGCGCTCGCCCGCACGGCGCTGGCCGCCCATGCCAACGTGACCGTGGTCGAGGGCGCGCTCGAGGCCGGCGCGGCGGAGGGCGGCCCCTACGATCTGCTGTTCGTCGACGGTTCGATCGAGAAAATCCCCGAGGCATTAATCGCGCAGGTCAAGCCCGGCGGCCGCGTGGTAGGCGGGGTCGCCGATCAGGGTGTCACGCGGCTTGCCGCGGGTCGCAAGACCGAGGGCGGCTTTGCGCTGCTGCCGTTCGCCGATATCGATTGCGTACCGCTGCCGGGATTCGCCCCGCCCAAATCCTTTACCTTCTGAAAGATGCCGATGCGCCGGACTTCCTTGCTCGCCGGAACCGCTCTGTTGCTGATCGCCGGACCGGCGGCGGCGGAGACGTTGAAGGACGCGTTGGTCAAGGCGTACAATACCAATCCCACGCTGACCGGTGCGCGCGCCAATGTCCGTGCGATCGACGAGAATGTGCCGATCGCGCGGGCGGCGGGCCGGCCGGCGCTCGATCTCTCCGGTGGCTATAGCGAAGCGGTGCTGCAGGGGCCGGGGACGAACAGCATCAACTCGCCGGATCGCTCGGCCACCGCTTCGACGCAATTGTCGGTGCCGATCTTCACCGGCGGCGCCGTGCGCAATTCGATCCGTGCGGCGGAAACGCGTGTCGATGCCGGCCGGCTTGGCCTGCGCGGGACCGAGGCGGATCTGTTTACCGCGGTGGTCGGCGCGTACATGGACGTGATTCGTGACGAGGCGATCGTCGGGCTCAACACGCAGAACGTTCGCGTGCTCGACGTCAACTTGCAGGCGAGCAACGATCGCTTCCAGGTCGGCGATTTGACGCGCACCGATGTCGCGCAGTCTCAGGCACGGCTCGCATTGGCGCGCGCGCAGTTGCAGACGGCGCAGGCGCGGCTGATCTCGAGCCGCGAAAATTACATTCGGTTGGTCGGAGACGCGCCGGGCGTGCTCGACACGCCCCCGCCCGTGCCCGGTGCGCCGTCCGGCGTGGATCAGGCGGTCGAGATCGCGTTGCAGGACAATCCTACATTGCTCGCGGCGCAGAAAACGCGTGACGCCACGGCGTTCGACATCAACGTGGCGCGGGCTGCACGGTCGCCGCGTGTCGGCGTGGTGGTCGGCGGCAATTACTTCAATTATCTCGGCTCGCTTGGGCAGGGCAGTGGCATCGCCGTCGGCAGCCAATCGGGCACCACCGGCAGCGCCGGCCTGTCGCTGACTCTGCCGCTGTTCCAGGGCGGCCGGCCGGCCGCGCAGGTGCGCCAGGCGCAGGCGCGACGCAGCCAGTCGATCGAGCAGGTGACCGAGGCCGAGCGCGCGGTGATCGCCAATACGCGTGCCGCTTATGCGGTATGGAAATCGTCCGAACAGGTGATCGCTTCGGCCGAAACCGCGGTGAGCGCCAACCGCCTGTCGCTGGAAGGCGTGCGCGCCGAGAATAGCGTGGGGAACCGGACTATCCTGGACATACTCAACGCCGAGCAGGAATTGCTCAATTCGCAGGTTACTTTGGTCACCGCGCGCCGTGATTCCTATGTCGCGCGCTTCGCGCTGCAGGCGGCGATGGGCCGCGCCGAGGCCGACGATCTCGGGCTCGACGGCGGGCCGCTGTACAATCCGGTGACCAATTACGACCGGGTGAAGAATCGCTGGTCCGACCGCGGCGGCGATCCCGAGCCGCAGCCCGTGGCCACGCGGACCAGCGACACGCGCGCGCAAGGGGCGGAAGTGACCCGCCCGCTCGACCCGATTCTCGACACGCCAGTTGACAGAGACGTGGTTAATCCCGCAAGCAGCCCGCAGTAAGGGCCGTTGTCGCGCGTGAGGCGCGGCACTCGCGGTTGATGGGATGTGTCGATGGGGGATATCAGCGCCGAACCGTCGATGGAGGATATCCTCTCATCGATCAAACGGATCATCGCCGAAGAGGGCGACTCGGCGGCGACCGCCGCGCGCGCGCGCAAGGCGCCGCGGATCCAGGCGCTGCCGCCGCGCCCCGACCTCGACGATTTCGGCCATGACGAGATCCTCGAACTGAGCGACCCAATGCGCGGCGACCAGGAAGACAGCATGCCCCAGCCTTACGCCTATGCGCCGACGCCGGCCGCGCCAGCGCCTGCGCCGTCAGCGGCCGCAGCCGCAGCCGCAGCGGCACCCGAAGAGGAACCGATTCTGTCGCCCCGGGCGACTCAGGCGACACGCGGGCCGCTCGAGGCACTGTCGCGGCTGATCGTGAAGCCCGAGGTTTCCGGTTCGGACACGCTGGAGGGCATGGTGCGCGAGATGATCCGCCCGATGCTGCGCGACTGGATGGACGCCAATCTGCCGAGCATGGTCGAGCAGATGGTCGCGCAGGAAATCGCCCGGATCACCAGCCAGCGCTGAGCCGGGCGGGGGGCTTCGCTCCCTGTCCCCAAACACAATCTGTTCCGCCGCGAAGGCGGAGTCCTGAGCCACGTACGATACCGCTTGAAACCCTGGGCTCCTGCTTTCGCGGGAGAACAAGCGGGCCGTTGCTCCGGTGGCCTGATCCGTTCTACATCTCGCCGCCATGAAGATGATCCTCTCCGCGAGTGTCCTCGCGCTCACCGCTGCCGCTTCCCCTGCCGCCGCCCGCCAACTCACCATCGACGATGTGATCGCCTTGTCGCGCGTCGCCGCACCGGTCGCCTCGCCGGACGGGCGCTGGCTGGTATGGCAGCAGCGCGAAACCGATCTCGCGGCGAACCGGGGCCGGTTCGACCTGTGGCGGCTCGATCTGTCCAGGAAGGGCGCCAAGCCCGAAAAGCTCGCGGCCGAAGCCGACGTCAACGAAACCAGCCCGCAAATGTCGAGCGACGGCACGACGATCTATTACCAGTCCGACAAGGGCGGCGACGATGCGATCTGGTCGATCGGCCTGGACGGCGCCAATGCAAGAAAGCTGACCGGCTTCCAGGGCGGCTTCGGCGGCTTCAAGGTCGCGCCGACCGGCGACAAGATCCTCGTCTGGGCCGATCGCAAGCCGGGCGCGCCGAGCCTCGCCCCGGCGATGGTCAAGAAGGATCCTTCGGCCGGCGAGGGGCGCACCTATGACCAGTTGTTCGTCAGGCATTGGGACACGTGGTCGAACGGCGATCGTTCGCAATTGTTCGTGCTGCCACTCGGCGCCGATGGCGCGGCGGGGGACGGCGTGGCGATCGTTGGCGCGCTGATCGGCGATGCGCCGTCCAAGCCGTTCGGCGGCGCCGAGGAAGTGGATTGGAGCCGCGACGGCAAGACCGTCTATTTCGCGCTGCGCGAGGCGGGGCGGATCGAGCCGCTATCGACCAACCTCGATATCTTTGCCGTGCCGGCGGATGGATCGGCCGCGCCGGTCAACCTGACTGCGGCCAACAAAGGCACGGACAATCTGCCGACCATCTCGCCCGACGGCCGGTTCCTCGCCTATTTCGCGATGGCGCGCGCCGGATTCGAGGCCGATCGGCAGGTGCTGATGGTGCGCGATCTGGCCAGCGGGCAGGTGCGCGCGCTGACGCAGGGCTGGGACCGCTCGGTCGCCTCGATCGCTTGGGGCCAGAACGGCAAGACGCTCTACGTCACCGCCGACGATACGCAGGAAACGCCGGCCTTTGCGGTCGATGCGGCGAGCGGCAAGGTCACGCGGTTGACGCAGCAGGGGCATATCTCGGGGCTCGTGCCGACCGCCAGGGGGCTGGTGTTCGCGATGAACAGCCTGACCGCGCCGGACGATTTCTATCGCCTGAGCGGCAAGAAGACGCAGCGGCTGACCGCGGTGAACGCGAGCAAGCTCGCCGGGATCGACATGCCGGTGGTGACGCGGTTCAGCTTTGCCGGCGCCAATAACGACACCGTCTGGGGCTATGCCGTGAAGCCCGCGGGCAGCACGGGCAAGGTGCCGGTGGCCTATATGGTGCATGGCGGGCCGCAGGGATCGAGCAACAACAGCTGGTCGTATCGCTGGAATCCGGCGGTGTTCGCCGGCGCCGGCTACGGGCTGGTGGCGGTCGATTTCCACGGCTCCACCGGGTACGGCCAGGCCTTCACCGATTCGATCAGCAACAATTGGGGCGGCTGGCCGCTCGAGGATCTGCAGAAGGGGCTGAAGGCGGCGACCGACAAGTTCGGCTGGCTCGATGCCGACAATGCCTGTGCCTTAGGCGCCTCCTATGGCGGCTATATGATGAACTGGTTCGAAGGCCAGTGGCCCGATCGCTTCAAATGCATCGTGCAGCATGACGGCGTGTTCGACGCGCGCGCCATGGCCTATGAAACCGAAGAATTGTGGTTCGACGAGTGGGAACACGGCGGCAAGGCCTATTACGAGGACCCGGCCGCGTTCGAGAAATGGAACCCGGTCAATCACGTCGATAAGTGGAAGACGCCGATGCTGGTGATCACCGGCGAGAAGGATTTCCGCATCCCCTACACGCAGGGGCTGGCGACGTTCTCCGCGTTGCAGCGCAAGGGCATCCCGTCGCGGCTGCTGGTCAATCCCAACGAGAATCACTGGGTGCTGAAGCCGAACAATTCGCGCCAATGGTATGGCGAAGTGCTTGGCTGGATGGACAAATATACCAGCAAATAGGCCGATCACGCCGCCCCGAGACCTGCTCGGGGCGGCGGATCAGCGCCCCGGCGCGGGCGTCGGCGTCGCCTGCGGCCGCGGCGGCATGGCGGTGATCTCGACGCGGCGGCGGACGCCGGTGAGTTCATCCACACTCTTGCTGACGGGCACGGCGACGCGCGACCCGGGCAGGTTCTCGAGCCGGAACGTCTCGGTCTGGCGCGCGACCGGCGCGAAGACCTGCAGCTTCATGCACTGGTTGGTATCGGCGCGCTTGATCTCGGCGCAGTTCCACAGCGCCTTTTCGTAGCCCCGCGCGCGATCGCGCAGATAGCTGAACGACATGGTAGCAATCTGCTGCGGGGTGATCGGCACGGCGCTCGGCGTGCGTGCCTTGTCCGCCCAGCCCATGAACTTGCAATAATCGCGGGTGCCGCACGCAGCGGTGGCAAGCGCGGCGAAGGCATCGGGCGGCAGCTTGGGATCGAGCGTGACAAGGAAGCTGTTGTCGTCGCTGGCGACCGGCGGGGGGACCGCGCCGGTGAGCAGCGCCGCCTGCGCGGTGACCGCCGCCGCCTCGTCGAGCGCGGCGCCCATGCGATGGGCGTCGGAATAGGCCGCGAGTTGCGCGATCACCGGTTCGCTCGGCGAAACTTCGCGGCGGAAGGCGGGCGGGGTGCCCCACCAGCCGGTCCAGCGGAAGAACAGATGGGTGCGGACCTTGGCGACCTTGTCGAGGCTCGACTGCCAATAGGGCACCACCCAATCGGTGTGATAATGCGTCGAATAGCCGACCGCGTCGAACACGCTGCCGCTCAGCGCCAGCGTCGCCGTCTCACGCGCGCGCTTCCAGGCGATGTCGGACCAGCGATGGCGCACCAGCGCACCGTCGCAGGTGAAGGTGAACTGGCAGCCGGTGCTGCGCTCCTGGCCCTGGAACACCACGTCGCAGATCGTCTTGGGGAAGGCGGGGTGGCGGGTGCGATTGATGATCACCTGGCCGACCGAGCGCTGCCCCAGCGTATCGTCACCCGCTTCGTAGAGCATCGCCGCGGCCATGCAGTCGATCGCGCGCGCCTTGTCCTCGTCGGTGCCGCCAAGGCGGAACGGACGCGCGGCCGGATTGGGATCGGTCGAGAAGGGGACACCGGCGTTGAACGTGCGCGCATCCTCGGGATCGAGATCCTGATAGGCGACCGGTTCGACCGGCGGCAGTTCGGCCGGGGGCACGACGCGTTGCGGACGCACGACGATGCGGCGGTGCGGCACGACCGGCGGCGCAAGGCTCACGACCAGCGCCGGGATCGCCACCGCGAGCAGCGCGATCAGCAGCAGCACGACTCGATAGGCCGGCGCGATCGGCGCGCGGTTGGCAGGGCGGGCAGGGATCATCGACGGCAAACTTCAGCGCGGCTCGCAAGCGAGCGGAAATCGGGACATGACGGCTCCTGCCACGGCGAGCGGCGGGCCATAGCCCAATATCGGCGAAAACGAAACGGCGTGGCCCCGGCGCG
>NZ_JANQBK010000015.1 GCF_025370105.1 Sphingomonas hylomeconis | reverse complement strand
GGCCCCCCCCGGGGCCAGGTGACGATCAGCTTTCGGGCAAGAAATCGGGCACCGACAGATAGCGTTCGCCGGTATCGTAGTTGAAGCCGAGCACACGGACGTCGTCGGGCAGATCGGGCAGCTTCTGCAGGATCGCGGCGAGCGTGGCGCCCGAGCTGATCCCGACCAGCATGCCCTCCTCGGTCGCGGCGCGGCGCGCCATATCCTTGGCGACGGCGGCGTCGACCTGGATCGAGCCGTCGATCGACTGGGTGTGCAGATTGGCCGGCACGAAGCCCGCGCCGATCCCCTGGATCGGGTGCGGCCCGGGCTGGCCGCCGGCGATGACCGGCGAGGCGGCCGGCTCGACCGCATAGACTTTGAGGTTCGGCCAGGATTTCTTGAGCGTTTCGGCGACGCCGGTGATGTGGCCGCCGGTGCCGACGCCGGTGATGATCACGTCGATCGGCGTGTCGGCGAAATCGGCGAGGATCTCCTGCGCGGTGGTGCGCACATGCACCTCGATATTGGCGGGATTTTCGAACTGCTGCGGCATCCAGCTGTTCGGCGTCTGCGCGATCAGCTCGAGCGCGCGCTCGATCGCGCCCTTCATGCCCTTTTCACGCGGGGTGAGATCGAACGTCGCGCCGTAGGCGAGCATCAGGCGACGGCGCTCGATCGACATGCTCTCGGGCATGACGAGCACGAGCTTGTAGCCCTTGACCGCGGCGACCATCGCCAGGCCGACGCCGGTATTGCCGCTGGTCGGCTCGATGATCGTGCCGCCGGGCTGCAATTCGCCGGAGGCTTCGGCTGCCTCGATCATGGCCAGCGCGATGCGGTCCTTGATCGAGCCGCCGGGATTGGAACGCTCCGACTTGATCCACACCTCGTTGCCCGGAAACAGGCGCTGCATGCGGATGTGCGGGGTCTTGCCGATCGTATCGAGGATCGTGTTGGCCTTCATGATACTGCCTCCATCTCTTTGTCTGCGGCATCCTGCCGGCTGGTTGGCGGATCGAACGTCTTGGCACGCCTGATGCTGGGGAACAGATAGGTCCACAGGATGGTGACTACAATCGCGCCGCCGCCGCCGATCAGCACCGCGCCGACCGGGCCGAAGGCCGAGGCGAGGAAGCCGGATTCGGCCTCGCCCAGTTCGTTGGACGCGGAAATGGTCAGCTGCGAGACCGCGCCGACGCGGCCGCGCATCTCGTCCGGCGTGTAGAGCTGGATCAACGACTGGCGGATATAGACCGAGAACATGTCCGCGCCGCCGGCCACCGCGAGCGCGCCGACCGCGACCGCGAAGGCATGGGCGGGGACGATCAGGTGCGCGATGCCGAATATCACGGTCGCGGTCCCATAGATCAGCACCGAGACCAGCATCTTGGGGCCGACATTGGTCTTGAGCGGGCGGAACGAGAAGATGATCGCGATGAGCGCGGCGCCGACGGCGGGCGCGGCGGCGAGCCAGCTAAGCCCCGCCGCGCCGACCTTAAAGATGTCGTTGGCGTAGATCGGCAGCAATGCGTTGGTCCCGGCGAGGAACACGGCGAACAGATCGAGCGTGATCGTGCCGAGCACCAGCTTGTTCTCGCCGACATATTTCAGCCCGTCGATGATCTGCTTGATCGGTCGCGCGGTGGAACGCGGCGGCTGCGCGACCTTGCCGATCAGCAGCAGGCAGGCAAGCGCGATGCCGAACAGCGCGGACGACAGCCAATAGGCGCCGGAATGCGTGGCGGTATGCGCATAGGCGAACCCGCCCACCGCCGGGCCGATGATCGTGCCGACCTGCCAGGAGATGGAGGACAGAGCGATCGCGGTCGGCAGCACCTCGCGCGGGACGAGATTGGGCGCGAGCGCGCCGAACGCAGGGCCGGCGAAGGCGCGCGCCAGGCCGAGCAGCATCGCGACCGAGAACAGCACCGGCAGCGAGATCCAGCCTTCATAGGTCGAGACGGCGAGGATCAGCGCGCAGGCGAGCTGCAGCGAGACGGTGATGCGTGCGATCCAGCGGCGGTCGAAGCGATCGGCGACATAGCCGGTGATCGGCGTGCTGAGGAACAGCGGCAGGAACTGCAGCAGCCCGATCAGCCCGAGCTGCGCGGCGGCCTGCGGCACCGTCATGGTGGCGCGGGCGATCGTATAGACCTGCCAGCCGACGACGATGATCATCGCGTTCTGCGCGATCGTCATCGCCAGGCGCGCGACCCAGTAAGCGCGGAAATTGGCGATGCCCAAAGGGTGCGTGGGCGGGCGGGAGGCGATGTCCATTACGCAGGGCTGTACGCGGGCCGCGGCGGGCGGGGCAATCAGGGATTGCTTGTCGCGGTGAAACTTCTGATGACGCCCAACGATTGATGTCGCGAGCGAAACGCGCTTATACGCGCGCTCCTCCCCAAGGAAACGAGGTTCCACACGTGGCCAAAGCCCCCGCCCGCACGATCGACCCGCCCGCGCCAAACCGCGAGCGACCCGCCGAGCCACAGCTCTACCAGGCGTCGAAAGACGAACTGCTCGAATTCTATCGCCAGATGCTGCTGATCCGCCGCTTCGAGGAAAAGGCCGGTCAGCTCTACGGCCTGGGCCTGATCGGCGGCTTCTGCCATCTGTATATCGGGCAGGAAGCGGTCGCGGTCGGGCTGCAGTCGGCGCTGTCGGACAAGGACAGCGTGATCACCGGCTATCGCGATCACGGCCATATGCTGCTGTGCGGGATCCCGCCGCGCGACGTGATGGCGGAGCTGACCGGGCGCCAGGCCGGCATCTCCAAGGGCAAGGGCGGCTCGATGCACATGTTCAGCGTCGAGCATAAATTCTATGGCGGGCACGGCATCGTCGGCGCACAGGTGTCGCTCGGCACCGGCCTCGGCTTCAGCCACAAGTATAAGGGCGATGGCGGCGTGTGTCTGGCCTATTTCGGCGACGGTGCGTCGAACCAGGGCCAGGTCTATGAGAGCTTCAACATGGCCGAGCTGTGGAAGCTGCCGGTGATCTACGTGATCGAGAACAACCAGTACGCCATGGGCACCAGCGTCAATCGCTCGTCGGCCGAGGACCAGCTGTATCGCCGCGGCGAATCGTTCCGCATTCCCGGCATCCAGATCGACGGCATGGACGTGCTCGCGGCACGCGGCGCGGCGGAGGAAGCGCTCGCCTGGGTGCGCGCCGGCAAGGGGCCGATCATCCTCGAGATGAAGACCTATCGCTATCGCGGCCATTCGATGTCCGATCCGGCGAAATACCGCTCGCGCGAGGAAGTGCAGGCGGTGCGCGACAAGTCCGACCCGATCGAGCATTGCAAGAAGCTGCTCGAGGCCGAAGGCGTGACCGAGGCCGATCTCAAGGTGATCGACCAGGAGATCCGTCGCCAGGTCAACGACGCTGCCGACTTTGCCGAGACCGCGCCCGAGCCGGACGCCTCCGAACTGTATACCGACGTGCTGGTGGAAACCTACTGATGGCGATCGAAATCAAAATGCCCGCGCTTTCCCCGACGATGGAGGAAGGCACGCTTGCCAAATGGCTGGTCAAGGAAGGCGACACCGTCAAATCCGGCGACATCATGGCCGAGATCGAGACCGACAAGGCGACGATGGAATTCGAGGCGGTCGACGAAGGCACGATCGGCAAGATCCTGATCGCCGAGGGTAGCGACAATGTGAAGGTCGGCACCGTCATCGCGACGCTGATTGCCGAGGGCGAGGATGCGTCGGCCGAAGCGCCCACGACCGACGATGCGGCCAAGATAGAAGAGCGCGCCGGAGATTCCGCCAACGCGCAGCCCAAGGAAGAGCAGCCGGCCGACCAGGCCGCGAACCAGCCGGAAGGCACCACGCCGACCAAGGTGGAAAGCGGCGCGCAGCAATTGTTCGAAGCGTCGAAGCATGGCGCCGAAATCGCCGATCCGGCGCTCCCCGAGGGCACCGAGATGGTCAAGCTGACGCTGCGCGAAGCGCTGCGCGACGCGATGGCCGAGGAAATGCGCCAAGACGACCGCGTGTTCGTGATGGGCGAGGAAGTCGCCGAATATCAGGGCGCGTACAAGGTCACGCAGGGGTTGCTGGAGGAATTCGGCGACAAGCGCGTGATCGACACGCCGATCACCGAATACGGCTTTGCCGGCGTCGGCACCGGTGCCGCCATGGGCGGTCTCCGCCCGATCGTCGAATTCATGACGTTCAACTTCGCGATGCAGGCGATCGATCATATCGTGAACTCTGCTGCCAAGACCAATTACATGTCCGGCGGGCAGATGCGCTGCCCGATCGTGTTCCGTGGCCCCAACGGCGCCGCCAGCCGCGTCGGCGCGCAGCACAGCCAGAATTACGGGCCCTGGTATGCCAGCGTCCCCGGGCTGATCGTCATCGCGCCGTATGACGCGGCCGATGCCAAGGGGCTGCTGAAAGCCGCGATCCGCAGCCAGGATCCGGTCGTGTTCCTGGAAAACGAACTGCTCTACGGCCGCACCTTCGAAGTGCCCAAGCTCGACGATTACGTGCTGCCGATCGGCAAGGCGCGGATCATGCGCGAGGGCAGCGACGTGACGATCGTCAGCTATTCGATCGGCGTCGGCCTGGCGCTCGAGGCGGCCGAGGAACTGGCCAAGCAGGGCGTGGAAGCCGAGGTCATCGATCTGCGCACGCTGCGCCCGCTGGACAAGGCGGCGGTGCTCAAGAGCCTGAAGAAGACCAACCGGCTGGTGGTCGCGGAAGAAGGCTGGGCGACCTGCTCGATCGCGTCGGAAATCGTCTCGATCTGCATGGAAGAGGGCTTCGACGATCTCGACGCGCCGGTGCTGCGCGTGGCGAACGAAGACGTGCCGCTGCCTTATGCGGCGAACCTCGAGAAGCTGGCGCTGCTCAGTTCGGCGAAGATCGTCGCCACGGTGCAGAAGATTCTGTAGCCGATCGCGCGCGAACCGGACTGCCGTCACACGGCACTGGGTTGGCGATTATGCCGTCCGATCCTGTGTTTCCTGTTCCCCCGCGAAAGCGGGGGGCCAGGGCCACAAGCAGTGATCTTTGGTACCCTGGGCTCCCGCATTCGCGGGAGAACACGGGTGTACGTAGCGCAAAGTCATTGACGCCGGTTTTGCTCAGCGGCCATCGCGCCGCAGAAGCGATCGTCCGTGGGGTGCGATGGATCCTGACTTTCGTCAGGATGACGGTGTTGTCGGGGCGTACCCCTGCAGCTCAGCTGGTGTAGAGATTGCAGGTCGAGCGCGGCGTGACCGGCGAGGTGACGGGATTGTAGATCTGCGTGAAATCGCGTTTGTCGCGGACGATGAACGACGCGATGTATTTCAGCTTGGCGGCGCCGCCGGGCAGCCACGCGCCGGTGACGACCGGTTTGTAATCATAATTGATCTCGACGAACATCACGCCCGAACTCGGCGGCGCGGTGACCTTGGCGCCGGTTTCGCCCATGCCCGTGGTGCTGCTGCCGGGATGGGTGGCGGAATTGTCGCCGGTGCTGGCGGTGTTGACGCCGGCCGTCGGATCATAGGGCGCGGTGCCGTCTGCGGGGGCGGGCGTCGAGCCGCTGATCCGCGTCCGGCCATAGCTGGAATCGTAGCCCGTCCCGCTCTTCAGGCCGATGCAGCGCTGCCAGTGGATTACTTGCGCGCCGCTGGCGTTGGCTTCGAGACTGGAAAGCGTGACGCGGCCGCGCGTGGTCAGCTCCCACCCTTTGGTCTGCACGCGGACCTGCGCGAGCACGTCGTTGATGTCCACCTCGCGCAGCTGCTGCAGCACCAGTCCCGAATTATCGCCGACTCGCGAGGCATTGTCGGCGAGATTGAGTGCGGCCTGGCTGACGCGCATGTTCATCAGCGCGAGATTGGCCGTCTCCACACCGTACAGTCCGATGCCCATCACGATCGGCAAAGTGTAGGCGAATTCGAGCAGCGCAAGGCCGCTGCGATCGCGGCGCAAGCGGCGCAAAAAGGCGCTGGCGGTCGTCCGGAACATCATGTGCACACCGATGGGATCGTGGGAACGGCCTGTGTGGCATAAGGCTGGTTCTTGAGCAGCGTCTGCGCGGCGATCGTCTGCGTTGCCGAAAAGCCGAGCAGCCGCGCGACCGGGAAGATGCGCGTATAGGTGATGCTCATTGAATAGAGCGCGACATCATTGGCGCCGCCCTGGCCGGTCTTGCCGGGATCGGCATCCCATATGCCGTTGGCGTTGACGTCGTCGAAACATTCCTTCGCGTCCCGAACGCCGTTATTGTTGGTGTCGGTAAACTTCTCGGCCTTGACCAGCGAGAAGCTGGCATAGGATTTGCGGGTAGAGACATAGGTATAGTTCTTCACAACCTTGCCGACCACCGCCAGCACGCCGGCATCGAGTTGCGTCGTCTGGTTGGCGCCGCCCTGGATTGCGGAATCGCGCGCCGCCTTCTCGATCGCGCCGCTCAGCACCGATTGCGCATAGGCCTGGTGCAGCAGATCGCCCAGACCCATCATCAGCATCAGCATGACCGGGGCGACGATGGCGAATTCGATCACCGTGTTGCCGCGCTGATCGCTGCGCAGAAGCTGAAGCAGCCGGCGGCTCACTTGGAAATCCGCAGCATCGCGACCTGCTTGGCGATCGCCTTGAAGGCATCGGACAGGCCGGTCCCGGATGTCGTGTGGAAGGCCTGTGTGGCAACCGTCGCGCAGGCGGTGAGATTGTCATCCTCGTCGGGCGCGATGGCGATCGTCCAGACATCGATGTTCATCGATTTGGCCTTGGTGCATTCCGCCAGGAAGCGGGCATTGTGATAGGTAGTGCGGTTGTTGGTCGCACCGTTGGTAACGCGGCGATCGAGCTGCTCGACACCGTACATGCTGTACGCGTCGGTGGAGGGGGACATCGCGCCGTCGGTCATGAACACGATGATGCGCTTGGGCTGCTGGCGCCCCGGCCATGCCGCGGTGTCGGCAGCAAAGATGCCGTTCGGCGAGATCAGGCGCACGCCCCAGATCATGCCGATATCGTGATAGGTGCCACCGAGCGGCACGAAATCCGATGCGCTGACGAAGGCGCTGACATCCGCCGCGCTCATTTCGTCCAGCCGCCGGATCGGCTTGGCACAGCCGTTCTTGCCCAGGATCAGCCGATCGGGATCCATATAGCTTTGATAGGTCGAGCTCTCGCCGTTCGAAAGCGGATAGGCGTTGTGGGTCGGGCGGACATATTCGACGTCGGGCCAATAGGGGCGCCAGCGCGTGGCGTTGGTGGTGCCGGGCAGATCGGGATCGAGATCGGCCGGCAGATTGTCATTGTCGAACGTGCTCGCGCCGGCGGTCGTGTCGCGTTCCTCAAGACAGCCCATCCACCGCGTCGTCCCGCCAGTGACGCTGGTGGGATCGGCGATCGTGCCGCCGCCGACATAGGGGCCGACCGGCCAGCTCTGTGGCTGGTATTTCCACTGCGGGCCGAGCGTGGAATTACGATACTGGCAGCGATCGGTGCCGCTGGTGGTCCATCGATATTCGGTCCGGATCGCCCGGCCCGTGGCGTCGTAGGTCAAGGCGGTGGCGGGATCGCGTGTCGTCGGCAGCGCGTTGCATTGCGTCTGGTTCCTCGTCGGGGACAGATCCGTCCAACTGCCGTTCGAGATCGTATAATCATCGTTCACGATGCGCGACTGGTACGTCCAGCTGCCGCTGCCCGAGCCGCCGATGATATTGTCCGCCCCCACTTCCATCACTGCCTTGCCGGCGTTGACCATCGAGGAATAGGTGACGAAGCCGTAGCGGACATGCGTGGAGCTATCGACGTTCTCATCGATCGTGTTGTAGAAATCGATCACTGCGGTGCGCAGCGCCTGGATGCGCGAGATGTTCACGCCGCTGCCATTGGTCTTTTCAGGCACGCGGTAGCCGGTCGATCCGGCGTAACCAGCGACCGCGCTCTTGTTCGACGACGGGCGGGTATAGGTGACGGCGTCGGCGAGCGAATTGCTGCACGCGGTATCATTGTCCTCCGGCCTGCAGGCCATCGACCCGGTCGTATCGAGCACGAACACGATATCGGTGTCGGCGACGTCGAAGCGCGCCTCGCACGTCACGGACAGCGTCTGATTGCCCTGGCCGAACATCTTCATGATCGTCATCGGCACGACCGCGCTGGCGGTGCCGGCGACCTGCTGATCGGCGGTCTTGGTCGGCGTAAACACGACCGAGCTCGTCTTCATCCAGTTGGATTCGAAATTGTTGGCGAAGAAGGTCTGCGCGCGCGCGGCCGCGGTGGTATCGAGCGTGGTCGCCGCGCTGCTCGTCATGAACTTGCGCCCGGCCAGCGCGCCGGCATCGCAGGCCTGCTGCAGCCGCACCTTGACGACGTACAGACGCGCCATATCGATCGCCGAACCGGCGAGCGCGCAGATCGGCAGCAGGAACGCCGCCATCATGGCGAGCGTGTTGCCGCGCCGGTCGCGCCGCAGCCGCCCCAGAAAAGTGCTCGGCAACGCGCGCTGCCCGTCTTGATCCCGCATGTCGGTTGAATGCACGCCAAATGGTTTCCAAAGCGTATGCTAGGCGATGAGGATCAAAGGATGGGTCAAGCGACATGGTTAACGCGCCGATAGGCATCGGGGCGCGCGGCGCAGCAGCAGATCCGGAGCGCGCGCTGGCACTATCCTATGCGCGGGCTGACGTGCGCGCTGGGGTGGCGGCATTGTTCGCGCTCGACGATCTGCTCGGGCGGATCCTGCGCACGACGCGCGAGCCGATGATCGGGCAGATGCGGCTGACCTGGTGGCATGAGGCGCTGGGCAAGCTCGACGCGGAGGACGCGCCGGCCGAGCCGGTGCTGCAGGCGCTGGCGCGGCACGTGCTGCCGCGCGGCGTGAGCGGCACGCGGCTGGCGGGGATGATCGATGCGTGGGAGGTGCTGCTCGACGGCGAGGCGCCGGACGCCGGCGTGCTGGATGCCTTTGCGCAGCGCGGTGTGATCCTGTTCGGTGCGGCGGGGACGGTGCTGGGGGCGGTGCCGGGCGATCCGGTCGCGCCGGCCGGGCGCGGCTGGGCGCTGGCGGATCTGGCGCGACACGTCAGCGATGCCGCGGTCGCGGCGCGTGCGCGCGGTCTGGCGGCGGCGCCGCTCGAAGCAGCGACGGCGGTGCGGTGGAGCCGCGGGGCGCGGACCCTTGGGGCACTGGCGCATCTTGCGCGGCTCGATCTCGCAGCGCCCGCCGGCGCGCCGATCCGGCCGGCCGCGCCGGCGCGCGTGTGGCGCCTGCTGCGGCACCGGCTGACCGGGCGATAGGGTTTCGCCGGCGCCGGAAAGGCGGTATTCTCGGGCGAGGGGGAACGGATATGTGGCGGTATCTGGCGGGCGGAGTCGCGACCATGCTGCTGATTGCAGCCGGCGTCATGCTGTTCAGGACGCCGGCGCGGTCATTGTCGCCGCTGCGCGCGGCGCCGGTGGTGGGACAGGAGGCCGAGCCGCGGGCACTGCCGGAGACGGTGCCCGAGGCGACCCCCAGGACGCGCGAGCAGAAGCGTTTCAACCGCTACGACAAGGATCGCAACGCGCTGATCACGCGCGACGAATATCTCGCCAGCCGGCGCAAGGCCTATGCCCGGCTGGATCTCGACAAGGACGGGCGGCTGTCGTTCGACGAATGGGCGGTGAAGACCACCGACAAGTTCGCCGCCGCCGATACGGACAAGTCCGGGAGCATGACCGCGGCGGAGTTCGTCGCGACGGCGCCGAAGCGCAAGGCGCCGGTGCGGGTGAAATGCCCGCCGGCGGGGGCGCCGGCGGGGCGGGAGGAAGAGGAAGGCTAGGCGTCAGGCCGCGAGCCATTCCCCCAGCGCATCGCGCGCGCGGTCGGTGTACATCTTCTTGCGATCGGCCTTCTTGGTCCGGCCGGGGATCGGCGGGAACAGCCCGAAATTGACGTTCATCGGCTGATAGGTGTCGGCCACGGCAGCACCGGTGATATGGTGCAGCAGCGCGCCAAGCGCGGTGGCGACCGGCGGCGGCGCCAGCGTCTCGCCGCGGAGCTCGGCGGCGGCGAAGCGCCCGGCGATGAGCCCGATCGCGGCACTCTCGATATAGCCCTCGCAGCCGGTGATCTGCCCGGCGAAGCGGACGTTGGGCATGGATTTCAGCCGCAGCGTGGGATCGAGCAGTTCGGGCGAGCGAATGAACGTGTTGCGATGCAGCCCGCCCAGCCGCGCGAACTCGGCATTTTCGAGCCCCGGGATGGTGCGGAACAGCCGTACCTGTTCGGCATGCTTCAGCTTGGTCTGGAAGCCGACGATGTTCCACAGCGTGCCGGAGGCATTGTCCTGGCGCAGCTGGACGACGGCATAGGGCCAGCGCCCGGTGACCGGATCATCCAGCCCGACCGGCTTCATCGGCCCGTAGCGCAGCGTATCGACGCCGCGCGATGCGGCGACCTCGATCGGCATGCAGCCCTCGAAATAGGGCGTGTCCTTCTCCCATTCCTTGAACTCGGTCTTCTCGCCCTCGATCAGCCCCGCGTGGAAGGCGAGATACTGTTCCTGGTTCATCGCGCAGTTGATGTAATCCTTGCCCTCTCCCTTGTTCCAGCGCGACTGGAACCAGGCGGTGTCCATGTCGATGCTGTCGAAATGGACGATCGGCGCGATCGCATCGAAGAAAGCCAGCGCATCGGCGCCGGTCGCCGCGCCGATGCTGGCGGCGAGCGGTGCGGCGGTGAGCGGGCCGGTGGCGATGATCACCGGGCCGTCGGGGATCGTGTCGACGCGCTCGCGCACCACATTGATGTTGGCATGGCCCTCGATCGCGCGCGTGACGCCTTCGGAGAAACCGTCGCGATCGACCGCCAGCGCGGAGCCCGCCGGCACCTTGTGGATGTCGCCCTCGCGCATGATCAGCGAGCCCATCGTGCGCATTTCCTGATGGATCAGCCCGACCGCATTGCTCGTCGCGTCGTCCGAGCGGAAGCTGTTCGAGCAGACCAGTTCGGCCAGGCCATCGGTGTGGTGCGCGGGGGTCTTCTCGCCGCTGCCGCGCATTTCCGAGAGACGAACCTTGAATCCTGCCTCGGCGAGCTGCCACGCCGCTTCCGACCCGGCGAGCCCGCCGCCGATGATGTGAATGTCATGTGTCATGCGGCTGCGTTAGCGCCTTGCGGACGTTTTCGCCAACCCCCCGCTCGGCCCGCTGCTTGACCAGACTGAGCAGATTGTTTTCCAGGTCGCCGAGGAACAACTGGCCCCACAGCTCGGAATAGAGATTGACCGGGGTCTGGATGCGATAGCTCGTGTCGAGCGTGACGCGGGTGCGGTTGGCGCCGAGCGGCTGCATCGTATAGCCGCCGGTCGTCACCGTGAAATAGGGGCTGTCGGGCATCAGGTGGCGATCGGTATAGCCCCAGCCGGCGATGTCGTCGAAGATGAAGCGCCAGCCGAGGCGGCGTCCGGGCTGCCATTCGGTGATGCGCTCGCGAAATTTGATGCGCTGGCCCCAATCGGCATGGCGATCCGCACCGATCCCCGTGCCGACCAGCCGCGCGCCGATCGGGCGGGGAATACCGATCACGTCCTGCGATACGTTCCACGCACCTTCGCCGGGGCGGACATCGGGAATGCCGCGCAGCAGCGGCCAGATCTGCGCCGGGCTGGCCTCGACCACGATGCTGCGCGTGACCGTCTTGGTCTCCACCGGCAGCGGGATCATCGGCTCGATCTGCATTGACAGCAGCGGCAGCAGGACCAGCGCGGCGCAATAGGCGCGGCCATCCTGGTCCGGATTGCGCCGGCGAAGCTTGTAGGTGACGTGCGCGCCGATCAGCCCGCTCAATATCCACAGTGGCGACAGCATGATGATGCAGATCACGCCCTCGCGCAGCACGAACAGCGAGGCGATGATGACGACCAGCAACAGCCATTGCGGAACCTTGAGATAGAAGCCGTGCGTGCGCTCCGCATAGGGATCGGCGACATAGCAGACGAAGGCGCACACTGCGGCCGGCAGGACGAGCAGGAAGGAGAAACTGATCAGCCCGCTTTCCGGACGCAGCGCCTCGAGCAGGAAATAGACGCCGAGCGCGAAGCTCAGCGCAGCGGCAACAGCCAGCGCGATTCGCAGGACGGCGGGCCGCCTTTGATAGGTTTCGGTGCTGTCTTCCATGGCCGTCCTCCAACAGGCAGCCGGCGACGCTCGCGCCAAGGCCCGTTCAAATATTTCAGAAAATGCAGAAAGTGTCAGGCGCGGCTAAGGCGGGCGGTCCATCGCGTCGATCTCCTCAATCCTGCGGCTTGGCCTTGCGGCCGGGAATGAAGCGGGCGACGCTGCCGCCCAGCTTCATCAGCGTGATGAGGGTCGATTTGGGCAGCACGCGCACCTGATCGTACCAGGTGCCGAGCGTGGAGAGGAATTCGTGCATCCGCCCGATCCGCTCGCGGACATGCGCGGGGGCGGTGTCGTCCTTGGCAAGGCGCTGGGCGAGCTCGTTCATCAGCACGATCGTCGGGTCGATCTCGCGGCGCTTGCGCTCGGCGGCGATGCGCATGAGCATGTCCCACAAATCGGTCTCGGCGGTGAAATGATCGCGCCGATCCCCCTCGACATGGACGCGGCGGACGATGGCATAGCCCTGCAGTTCCTTGAGCCCGGTGGAGACGTTGGAGCGCGCGAGGCCGAGCGTCTCGACGATTTCCTCGGCGTTGAGCGGATCCTTGCTGAGATAGAGCAGGGCATGGATCTGCGCGACCGAGCGCGCGACGCCCCAATGCGTGCCCATCTCGCCCCAATGGAGCACGAAGGCTTTGACGTCGGGATGATCGTAGAGCTTCATAGGTTCTTCCGTTTCTGTTATTTCAGAAATAACCGGAGTCGATGTTGGTGTCAACGTGCTCAACCCACGGTCCATCCTGCCGTCATCCCGGACTTGATCCGGGATCCATCAAGCGGTTCGCGGGCGCTCGCAGATCGCGCGACGCGCGTGCGGCGCGTTGGATCCCGGATCAAGTCCGGGATGACGGGGTTTGGCGGGAGTCGCGTACCCGCCAATGACGCGCTAGCCTGCGCAGATGATCCGCCGTCTGATCCTCGTCGCCGCGCTGCTGGCCGGCATTTCCTTCTATTTCGTGCCGCGTGCGCCGGATGCGGCGTGGTGGGTGGCGTGGAAGGCGCTGGGCGTGGCGCTGCTGGCGGTGTGGGCGGCGCTGCAGGCGCGCGACGCGCGTGGCTGGCTGCTGGTCGGCGTGCTCGCATTCGGCGCGCTGGGCGACGTGCTGCTGGAAACGTCGGGCATGGCGATCGGCGGGGCGGCGTTCCTGGCCGGGCACCTGATCGCGATCGCACTGTATCTCGGCAATGGGCGGATGCGCGGTGGTTTCGCCGTAGCAGCGGCGATCGGCGTTGCGCTGACGGTGTCGGGCCTCGCCTTCTCCTTCACCAACGATCACGGCGTGGCGCTCTACGCGCTGGGTCTCGGCGGCATGGCGGGGAGCGCGATCGCCAGCCGGTTTCCGATTGCCGCGCTCGGCGCGGTGTCGTTCGCCTGTTCCGATCTGATGATCTTCGCGTCGCTCGGGCCGCTGGCGGATTCGACGCTGCCGGGGCTGGTGATCTGGCCGAGCTATTTTGCCGGGCAGGCGCTAGTGGCGATCGGCGTGGCGCACGCATTGCGGTGGCAGGGCGGGGCCACCATCTCGGCCGCATGAAAGTCTATACGATCGGCTACGAGGCCACGACGATGGCCGATTTCCTTGCCGCGCTGACCAAGGCGGGGGTGAAGCGCGTGATCGACGTGCGCGCGCTGCCGCTGTCGCGGCGGCCGGGCTTTTCGAAGACGTCGCTGGCCGCGTCGCTGTTCGAGGCGGGAATCGGCTATGTCCATCTCAAGGCGCTGGGCACGCCCAAGCCCGGGCGTGACGCGGCGAAGAAGGGTGACGTCGCGACGCTGACCGCCGTCTATGCGGAACAGCTGGAACTGCCCGAGGCGCAGGTACAGGCGGCGCAGATGCTCGACTTGGCGCGCGAGATGCCGTCAGCGTTATTGTGTTTCGAGCGCGATCCTTGCCACTGCCATCGTACGTTGCTGCTGCAGGCGGTGGGGCAGGGGGCGGACGTGGTGGATTTGTACACGTAAGGTTGCCCCACCCCGTCATCCCGGACCTGATCCGGGATCCAACAAGCCGCTGGGCCAACGTGCCGCGATCGCTTGCAGAGCCTGCCGCGCGATGGATCCCGTACCAAGTCCGGGATGACGGCTGGAGTGAGCGCAGCTCAGCCCGCGACGGGCAGCTTGACCGTGCCATCGGCGAGCCGCTCGAGCGGGCCGTAGGCGATCACCGTCTCCAGCAGCAGCGGGCCGTAGAGATGCGGAAACAGCTGGCCGCCGCGCGATTCTTCCCATTTGAGCGAGCCACCGAAGCTGCCGAGATCGACCGCCGCGACGTGCAGATTTTCCTGGCCGGCGAAATGCTTGTCGACCGTTTCGGTCAGCTGCTCGCAGGTCGACAGGTGGACATAGCCGTCGGCCAGATCGACCGGCGCGCCGGCGAACGTGCCGTCCGCCTCCAGCGCCGCCATCTGTTCCGCGGTCAGTACCTTGTAGGCGAGGTTCGGCAGCTCGCTCATTCGCCATTCTCCGGGCCGGCGGCGCTGTCGTCCGCGGTATTGGCATCGTCGCTCGGCGCGATCTGCGGCGCATCCTCGGGGCCGCGGACGTCCATTTCCGCGTCGCCCTCGGTCTCCTCGATCCGCGCGGCGGAGACGACATGCTCGTTCTTGCCGACATCGAACAGCTTCACGCCGGCCGAATTGCGGCTGATCACGCGCAGAGACCCAAGCGTCGTGCGGATCAGCTTGGCCTGATCGGTGACCAGCATCAGCTGATGCCCCTTGGCCGCCGCGAAGCTCGCCACGACGGGGCCGTTGCGCGCGATATTGTCGATATTGGTGATGCCCTGGCCACCGCGATTGGTGCGGCGGTAGTCATAGGCGCTGGACAATTTACCATAGCCGTTGGCGCAGACGGTGAGGATGAACTGCTCCGCCTTGACCATCTGGTCGAACAATTCCTGATCGTCCGGCGCGCCTTCGCGCTCGGCCTTCCACGGCGCGAACTTGAGGTAATTCTCGCGCTCCTGCGGGCTCGCATCGACGCGGTGCAGGATCGACAGCGAGATGACCTTGTCGTCGCCCTTGAGCGTCATGCCGCGCACGCCGGTAGAGTTGCGGCTCTGGAATTCGCGGACGTCGGTGCTGGCGAAGCGGATCGCCTTGCCGGCGCGGGTGGCCAGCAGCACGTCGTCGCCTTCGCTGAGCAAAGCGACGCCAATCAGGCGATCATCTTCGTCATCGCCTTCGAACTTCATCGCGATCTTGCCGTTGGTCGGCACGCTGGTGAAGGCATCCATCGAGTTGCGGCGGACATTGCCCTTGGCCGTCGCGAACATGACGTGGAGATTGCCCCATTCCGCCTCGTCCTCGGGCAGCGCCAGCACGGTCGAGATCGTCTCGCCTTCGGCCAGCGGCAGCAGGTTGATCATCGGGCGGCCGCGCGTGGCGGCGCCGCCTTCGGGCAGGCGCCAGACCTTCTTGCGATAGACTTTCCCGTGCGTGGAGAAGAACAGCACCGGCGTGTGCGTGCTGGTCACGAACAATTCGGTGACGACGTCCTCGTCCTTGGTACTCATGCCTGAGCGGCCCTTGCCGCCGCGCGCCTGGGCGCGGAACGTGTCGAGCGTGGTGCGCTTGATATAGCCCTGCATCGTCACAGTGACGACCATGTCCTCGCGCTCGATCAGATCCTCGTCGTCGATCCCGTCGGCCGCGGCGGCGATCTCGGTGAGGCGCGGCGTGGCGAATTCGGCGCGCACGGCGGTGAGCTCTTCCTTCATCACCGCATAGAGCTTGGCGCGATTGGCGAGGATTTCGAGCAGTTCGGTGATCGAATCCGCCAGGCCCTGCAGCTCGTTGCCGATCTCGTCACGCCCCAAGGCGGTCAGGCGATGCAGGCGCAGATCGAGGATCGCGCGGACCTGCGCTTCGGACAGGCGATAGACATCGCCTTCCTGCTTGTCCTCGACCGCCTCGACCAGGCGGATGTACGGCGCGATCTCGGCGATCGGCCAGCTCTTCTCGAGCAGTCGCGCCCGGGCGACGGCGGGGCTGGACGAACCGCGGATCATGCGCACGACTTCGTCGAGATTGGTGACGGCGATGACCAGGCCGAGCAACAGATGCGCGCGCTCGCGTGCCTTGGCGAGCTCGAACTTCGAGCGCCGGGTGATCACCTCTTCGCGGAACTTGACGAACGCCTCGATGATGTCGCGTAGGTTGAGCGTCTCGGGGCGGCCGCCGCGGATCGCCAGCATATTGGCCGGGAACGAGCCCTGCGCCGGCGTGTGGCGCCACAATTGGTTGAGCACCACGTCGGCGGTCGCGTCGCGCTTAAGATCGATGACGATGCGCACGCCGTGGCGGTTCGATTCGTCGCGAATGTCGCTGACGCCTTCGATCCGCTTGTCCTTGGCGGCTTCGGCGATCTTCTCGACCAGGTTGTTCTTGCCGGTCTGATAGGGGATTTCAGTGAGCACGATCGAGCGCCGGTCGCCACGGCCTTCCTCGACGACGTGGCGCGAGCGGACGATGATCGAGCCGCGGCCCTCATTGTACGCCGCCTTGCAACCGGCGCGGCCGAGGATGATGCCGCCGGTCGGGAAATCGGGGCCGGGGACGATTTCCATCAGCTCGTCGATCGTGATCTCGCCATTCTCGATATAGGCGAGGCAGGCGTCGACAACTTCGCCGAGATTGTGCGGCGGGATGTTGGTCGCCATGCCGACGGCGATGCCGCCCGCGCCGTTGACCAGGATGTTGGGGAAGCGCGCCGGCAGCACGGTCGGCTCTTCGCGCGACCCGTCATAATTGGGCGCGAAGTCGACCGTATCCTTGTCGATGTCGCTGAGCAGCGCCATCGCCGCCTTGGTCAGCCGCGCCTCGGTATAGCGCATCGAGGCCGGCATATCCGGATCCATCGAGCCGAAATTGCCCTGGCCGTCCATCAGCATCACGCGCATCGCCCAATCCTGGGCGAGGCGGGCGAGCGCCATATAGATCGAGCTGTCGCCGTGCGGATGGTAATTGCCCATCACGTCGCCGACGATCTTGGCGCATTTGCGATACGGCCGGCCGGGGACGAAACCGCCCTCCTGGCTGGCGAACAGGATGCGGCGATGCACCGGCTTCAACCCGTCGCGCACGTCCGGGAGCGCGCGGCTGACGATCACGCTCATGGCGTAATCGAGGTAGCTCGAGCGCATCTCGTCGACGATCGAGATCGGCGAGATATCGGAAGGGTCGGCGAGGATGGTCTCGTCGGTCAAATTTCTATGCTTTCGGGTTGGTTTCAGTCGTGTGACGGCTCTAGCTGAGGCGGCCTAAAATGCCAAGGGTAGTGGGGCGGGCCCCGCCTTCTCGCTTCAGGAGAGGGAGGGGCGTCAGAAGGGCAGTTCCGCGCCGTCCCAGGCGAACACCTTGCCGCTGTCGGGCACCTTGAGGCCATCGATCACGTCGAGCAGCTGCACCGCCGCGCGCCCGGCATCGAACAGATGGCCCGGCTGCACATTGCCCTGGAACGGCTTGGACAGCGCCGTATCGACGGTGCCCGGGTGCAGGCCGACGACGATGCTGCGCTCGTTGCGGCGGCGTTCCTCGATCGCCAGCGTGCGCAGCATCATGTTGAGCGCCGCCTTGGATGCGCGGTAGCCGTACCAGCCGCCAAGCTTGTTGTCGGCGATGCTGCCGACGCGCGCCGACAGTGCGGCAAACACGCCGCGCTGGCCCTTGGTCATCAGCGGCAGAAAGTGTTTGGCGACCAGGGCCGGGCCGATCGTGTTGACCGCGAAGCCGCGTGCGAGCCAGGCGGGATCGAACTCGCGCATCGCCTTTTCGGGGCCATGGCCATCGGCGTGCAGCAGCCCGGTGGCGACAAGGATCAAGGTCGGCGCAGGGCCCTTGGCAACCACCGCGGCGGCCGCGGCGATGCTGGCTTCGTCTTCCAGATCGAGATGCTGGTCGCCGGCTCGCGAGCGGGCGAAGCCGTACACGCGATCGAACGTGCCTTCGTCGCGCAGCGCTTCCTCGAGCGCCGCGCCGATCCCGCCCGAGGCGCCGATGACCACCGCCGTGCCGCTCACGAGCGCAGGAACCGCCAGCGCGTGTCGTCGCTCTCGGCGGCGTCGAACGCATAGCCGTCGGTGTCGAAGCCCTTCATCCCCTCCGTGTCGGTGATGCGATGCTCGCATAGATAGCGCGCCATCATGCCGCGCGCGCGCTTGGCGTTGAAGCTGACGAAGCGCGGGCCCTTGGGGCCCGGTTCGCGGAACTCGACCTCGATCACGCGCACGCCCTGCGGCAGCCGCCCGTCGACCGCATGCCAATATTCCTGGCTGGCAAGATTGAGGATCACGCCCGACCCCTCCTCGGCGACATCCTCCGCTAGCAGATCGGCAATGCGGTTGCCCCAGAATTCATACAGGTTCTTGCGCCGCGGCGCCCAGCGCGTGCCCATTTCGAGACGATAGGGACGCATCTTGTCGAGCGGGCGAAGCAAACCGTACAGGCCGGAGAGCATGCGCACATGGCCTTGCGCGAATTCGATCCCCGGTTCGTCAAGCGTCTTGGCCTCGAACCCGGTATAGACGTCGCCGGCAAAGGCGAACAGCGCCGGCCGCTCGGGCTGCTCGACGAAGCCGTCGAAGCGATCGGCGTTGAGCTTGGCCAGCGGCTTGGAAATGCTCATCAGTTCGGCGAGCTTCTTCTGGCTGAGATTGGCCGCCGATGCCGCCAGTTTCACCGCCTCGTCGCCGAAGCGCGGCGCGGTCGGGGTCAGCGGCGGCAGCGGGCTGTCATAGTCGAGCGTCTTGGCGGGGGAGAGAATGGCAATCATGCAAATCGGGTAGCGGGAGCCAGGGGCGCATTCAATCGTTGTTCAGGCGCAGCACGGCAATTGCCGGCACAAAGCTGCGTCGCTTGACCCGCCCCGGGCGGAGGTTACAGCGGCGCAGGAGTCGACCACGGTGCGCCGCACCGCCTAGAGGAGAGTTCGTTCGTGACATCATTTTCCAGAGCCGCGCTGGCCGCCGTCCTGATTGCCGGCACCAGCAGCTTCGCGATGACGGCGCCGGCTGCCGCCAAGAAGAAGGAAGAGGCAAAGGGCGGCCTGGTGGTCAGCGAGCCGCTGCGCGTTGCCGCGACCGCCGCCGGCGCCGCGATCGCCGCCAAGGATTTCGCCACCGCGGAGACGAATGTCGCCGTGATCGAGGCCGGTGCCAAGACCGATGACGAGCGCTATCTGGCGCAGGCCTATCGCCTGCAGCTCGAAGCCAACAAGGTCGGCGATGCCGGCAACCCCGCCGTGCTCGCCGGGCCGCTCGACGCGCTGATCGCCAATCCCAAGACGCCGGCGACCGAAGTCGGCCGCTATGCCTATATGCGCGCCAACATCGCCTATAACGCCAAGCAATATCCGCAGGCGCTGGCCGGCTATCAGCGCGCCGTGCAGGCCGGCTTCACCGCCCCCAACATGCAGTTGCAGATCGCACGCACCAAGATCCAGTCCGGCGACACGGCCGGTGGCGTTGCGGACATCGAAAAGCAGATTGCTGCCGACAAGGCCGCAGGCCAGCCGGTGAGCGAAGACCTGTACAAATATGCCATCGTCGCGCTGCAGAAGACGCCGGACACGGCGGCCACGATGCGTTGGACCCGCGAATGGCTGTACGCCTACAACACCCAGCCCAACTGGCACACCGCGATCTACGTGTTCGGCTTCCAGGGCGATAACGACAAGAAGATCACCAAGCGCGAGCGGATCGATCTGTTCCGCCTGCTGCGCGCGACCAAGTCGCTCGCCGGCGAGCGCGAATATGTCGAATATGCCGATCTTGCCGTGCAGACCGCCAATGCCGCCGAAGCCAAGGCCGTGATCGCCGAAGGCAATGCCACCGGCAAGCTGACGCCGGCCAATTCGGCCGCCAAGCTGACGCTCGGCGAAGCGACCACCCAGCTGGCGCGCGAAGGCTCGCTGGCGGTGCAGGAGAAGCGCGCGCTGGCCGCCGCCGACGGCCTGGAGGCCAATGGCGTGGGCGATTACGCGCTTGGCACGGGCAATGCCGCCAAGGCGATCGAGATGTACAAGCTGGCGCTGAGCAAGGGCGGTGCGAAGCTCAACAAGGACGAGATCAACACGCATCTCGGGATCGCCTACCTGCAGGCTGGCGACAAGGCTTCGGCCAAGGCGGCATTCGCGCAGGTCACCACCGGGCTGCGTGGCCAGATCGCGGCACTGTGGAGCGTATGGGCCGATGCCCCGGGCGCGCCGACGCCTGCCGCTGGCTAAGCGCTGTCAATCAGCGTGAAGCGAGAAAGGGCGGCAGCGATGCCGCCCTTTTTTGCGCCCAGGTTGATTTGCATCGATCGCTGACGCCCCGCCGGGCGTCGTGGCCGATGTCGTGAAATGCTCGGCCTTGCGCCTGAACTGCTGCAGTACATGACGGATGGGCGCGCGCCGTTGAAGGCGGCCGGCGATGCGATCCTCGATCGACGCGGGCGGCAATCCAGGTGGTCAGCAGCAGTTGTTGCGCGTCGGCCCCGACTGCCCGAACGGCTGCGGTTTGATCGCATCATAGAAGTAATTGTCCTCGTCATGGCAGCAGACCAGCCGTAATCCGGAGGCATCCAAAAGACGCTGATACTCGGATGCGCCGAGCGATCTCGACTGCCTATTGGTCAGCAGGTCCTGCCATTCGCAGCGCTGCCACGGTGCCGTAAACAGGAACCGTCCGCCCGGCCTGAGCGCCGCCGCCACCCGCGCGATCACTTTGCGCTGATCGTCCGCGGAAAGCAGGAACAGCAGCCCGACCGCCACCGCCGCATCGAACGTCCGGTGGAAGAACGCGCTGTCCTGCGCGGCCTCGCAAGCACTTTGCGCCGTCGGAAAGCGCTTGCGGAACGATGCCAGTAATGACGGCGACGCATCGACGCCGAAAACTTTGAAGCCGCCTTCGACCAGGGCCTGGGCCACGGGTACGCCGGAGCCGCATCCGATATCGACCACGGCGCTCGCCGGCGGCAGATTGTCTCGCGCCCAGGATCGCACGAATGCCGCTCCGCTGTCGGATCGAACGGTCATGAACTGCTCGGCTATGCCTTCATAGCCCTCGGAACGATCGCTGTTCACCAGCCGAAACGGATTAGTCGGTCCGCACCGGTATCCCCGGCACTGCCTTCGCCGTACGGATCGTGAGCGACGTCTTGACGCTCGCGACATTCGGCGCGGGCGTCAGGTGGGTGGTCAGAATGTCCTGGAAGCTCTTCAGATCGGCAGCGACGATCTTGAGAATGAAGTCGATCTCGCCGTTGAGCATATGGCATTCGCGGATCTCGGGGATCGCGCCGACATGTTCCTCGAATGCATGCAGGTCATGCTCGGCCTGGCTGCGCAGCGAGACCATCGCGAAGACGGTGATCGGGTAGCCGAGCGTCGCCGCGTCGAGCTCGGCATGATAGCCGCGGATCGCCCCGGCATCCTCCAGCGCGCGCACCCGGCGCAGGCAGGGCGGTGCGGTCAGGCCGACCCGTTCCGCCAGATCCACATTGGTCATTCGCCCGTCCGCCTGCAACAAGGACAGGATTTGCCGGTCGATATGATCGAAGGCCATTACGTTACGCTCCCAGATTCGCCGTTTTTCGACCCGCAACCCGCCTCTAAGCATAATAATGTTGCGAGGGAACGCAATTGTCCCACAATGCGACGTTCCGAAATCAACCGCTTCCGCAAACGTGGCGGGCCAGTTAAGAAATTCTTACGACGCGCAGTGGGGCGAGCGTAACAAGGGTCATGACGTGCGCTTTGACGACAGCCTCGATACGGTGCTTGCGGCAGAGATGTCGTCGCCGTTCGGCGCGCAGTCGGCCTGGCGCCAGTTGGTCGACCTGATCGGGCGTCGCCGCGTGCCCGCCGACGAGGCGGCAATCGCCAGGCTGACGGCGCTGCGCCCGACGGTGCCGGCGGCGGTACGTGCGGCCAGCGCGCGCGTGCTGGCCTGCGCCAATCCGCCGGCCGCCTTGGTGCGGTTGTTCGTCGATGACGAGATCGACATTGCCAGCCCGGTGCTGCGGGTCGCGGTGCTCGAGAGCGATGAATGGATCGACCTGCTGCCGCGCATGTCGCCGGCCGCGCGCTCGGTGTTGCGCCATCGCCGCGATCTCGGGCCGGCGGTGCGGCGCGCGCTGGAAAGCTTCGGGCCGAACGATTTCCGGCTGTCGTCGCGCGCCGATCCGGCTCCTGAGGAAGCGCCGGCCGCGCCGGTCGCGTTCAGCAACCGGGCGATGTGGCGTCGCGTCGAGCCGGTCGCCGTTGCGCCAGAACCCGTGGCAGAAAGCGAGGCGACGGCGGCAAGCACGGCCGAGGCGGCGATCCCCGATACGACGCCGCCGATCGACGCGCCGGCCGCGCCGTCGGGCGAGAATCCGTTCGTCTCGGTCGGATCGATCACGCGCGGCTTGCCGGTGGTGGCCGAGGCACTGCGCCGCGCCGATGCCGCGCCGGCGCCGCCCGCCGTGGCGGCGGAAGGCCCGTTCCAGATCGCCGACCTGGTGGCGCGCATCGATGCCTATCAGCGCCAGCGCGACGATGCGCCGCCGCGCGGGCTGCCGGACGAGCAGCCCGCCCTGTTCGAGATGGAGCCGGCCCAGGCCCAGACGTTCCGCTTCGAGACCGACGCGCGCGGCGTGCTGCGCTGGGTGGAGGGGGCGGCACGCGCGGCGCTGATCGGCCTGTCGCTCGATCTCGACGCCGTATCGGGCGGCGCCCATGTCGACGGCGTGGCCGGCGGCGCGTTCCGCCGTCGCGCCGGCTTCGCCGATGCGCGGCTGGTGGTCGATGGCACTTCGGATGCCGCGGGACAGTGGCGGATCAGCGCCATGCCGGTATTCGAGCATGAAAGCGGCCGCTTCACCGGCTATCGCGGCACCGCGCGGCGGCCGCGCGTCGACGAGAGTGCCGCGCCGGCGCGGGCGACGGCGAGCCCGGCGACCGACGCGCTGCGCCAATTGGTCCACGAACTGCGCACGCCGACCAACGCGATCGCCGGCTTTGCCGAGATGATCGAAACCGAAATGCTCGGCCCGGTGCCGCCGGTCTATCGGGAACAGGCAGGGACGATCCGCAGCCAGGCGGGGGGGCTGCTCACCGCTATCGACGATATCGATCTGGCGGCGCGGCTTGAATCGCATGCGCTGGACTTGCGCGCCGAACAGGTGCCGCTGGCGCCGCTGCTGGTGCGGATCGCCGGCGATCTGGCGCCGCTGGCCACGCTGCGCGGCACGGAGATGCTGATCAATCCCGGCCCGTTCGATCTCGCGATCGCGGGCGACGAACGGGCGGTGGAGCGGCTGGTCGGGCGGCTGATGTCGACATTGGTCGCTTCGGGCGGGGCGGGCGAACAGATCAAGGTGATCGCGACCCTGGGCGCGGACGGGATGATCGCGCTGGTGTTCGATCGGCCGCGCGCGCTCGCCGCGTTCGGCAATGACGCGATCCTCAGCATCGATGCCGAGGCGGTGGCCGAAGCGGAAGGCGCGCCGCTGCTCGGCACCGGCTTTGCGTTGCGGCTGGCGCGCAACCTCGCGCACGAACTGGGCGGCGCGCTGGCGATCGACGCGCACCACCTGACCCTGCTGCTGCCGGCGGCCGTCAGCATGGCGGTGGAACAGGCCTCGTCCAGCTGACCATGGCCGCCGGGGCAGCTCCTGCCCGGGGGGGCTATCGCGTGACGCCACCGCCGCCCGGCGATCTGGTCGACTGGCCGGCGGATTTCGGGACGCGCTTCACCGTGACGGTCGATACCGAGGAAGAGTTCGACTGGGCGCAGCCACTCGACAGCGGCAACCGCAACGTCACCGCCATGGCGGCCATGCCGGAGGGGCATCGCCGCTTCGCCGATCGTGGCGTGCCGCTGACCCTGCTCGTCGACCATCCGATCGCCACCGATCCGCGATCGATCGATATCCTGCGCGCAGTGGTTGCGGACGGGCGCTCGGCCGTCGGCACGCAGCTACACCCCTGGGTCAACCCGCCGATTGAGGAAGCGATGAGCCCGCAGAACAGCTTCGCCGGCAACCTGCCGGCGGCGTTGCAGGCGGCCAAGCTCGACGTGCTGGGCGCCGCGATCACCAAGGCGATCGGCATCCCCCCGCGCGTCTATCGCGCCGGGCGCTATGGCATCGGGCCGGACACGCTGGGGCTGCTCGCGGCAAGGGGCTATCGCATCGATAGCTCGATGCGCGCGCGCTATGATTATGCCGCCGAAGCCGGGCCCGATTTCGGCGCGATCGGCAACCACGCGTTCCGGTGCGGGCCGAACAACCAAATCGTCGAACTGCCGCTGTCCACCGTCTTCATCGGCGCGGCGCGGGGCGGCGGGGCCGCATTGTATCGCGCGCTGGGGCGGCTGCCGAAGGGGCGGGGGCTGTTCTCGCGCACCGGTCTGCTGTCGCGCATCGCGCTGACCCCGGAGGATATGCCGCTCGCCGCCGCGCTGGAAGCGGTCGCGGTTGCCGTGGGCGAGGGCGTGCGGGTGCTCAACTTCTCGTTCCATTCGCCCTCGCTCGTCCCCGGATGCACGCCGTACGTGCGCGATGCAGGTGACCTCGCGGCCTTCCATCATTGGTGGGATCGGGTGCTGGGCGACCTGCAGCGTCGCGGTGTGGCGCCGGCGTCCTTGGACGAGCTGATCGCTGGATCGGCGTGCGGCAGCGCTGCGGCGGCGTCGCCGGCGCACGCGGTCTGATATGGTCGTGGTGGGCCCGGCAGGACTTGAACCCGCAACCTAGCCGTTATGAGCGGCCAGCTCTAACCAGTTGAGCTACAGGCCCACGCACCGGTTCGTTAGCGGAAGCCCGGCGTCTCGGTCAACGCGGCAGGCGGTTCAGCCGTCGATGTAATCGAGATAGGCGACGACATCGTTGCTGGTCTGCAGGAACAGCCCGTCCTGCACGTCGTCCGGCTGCTGCGCCGCCAGCTGCAGCGCCTCGGCCAGCGTGCCGTAGACAAGCGTCGCGGCCGTGCCGTCGTCGCCGAGATGATAGAGCCGCACCGCGACGTCCTGGGATATCGTGCGCATCTGCTTCGCCCGGATCGGCGGGGCCGCAGGGGCCGCCGGCAGTGATGAAGGAAAATGGTCGGGGAGACAGGATTCGAACCTGCGACATCCTGCTCCCAAAGCAGGCGCGCTACCGGGCTGCGCCACTCCCCGACGCTGGGCTGCGCTTAGGCGGGATGGGGCGGGGACGCAAGGTGCTATGGCAGCGGATCGTGCCGCATGTGACGATTGTGTGGCAGCGCCGCGGCGCGGCGGGATCCGATCCGCACAACGAAAAAGGGCGCCCCTTGCGGGACGCCCTTTCCTGAAACGAGACCGACCGGGCCGAAGCCCGATCGACACGATTACATGTTGTCGACCTTTTCGTCCGCAGCGTCGCGAACGTTGTCGGCAGCGGCGTTCATGTTGTCGGCAACGTTCTCGAGGACGTCGGAAGCGACGGCGTTCGAGGTGTTGTCCGCCATCGCGTCCATGTTGTCGGCAGTCATTTCCATGTTGTCGGCAACCATGTCAGCGTTGTTAACAACAGCTTCGGCTTCCGGCGATTTGGTGCAAGCGGCCACGGACATCAGGCCGGCGGCAGCGAGAACAAAAGCGATCTTCTTCATGCGGTTTGCTCCCAAGCATAGCAAAATTCGCGGCTAGCTCGATTGCCCCCCGCGAACCACTGCCAATAACGGCGATTTTGGGGCGGTCAATCGCAAACATCCCCCAGGAAGGTCGGGATTCAGCCTGCAGCAAGGTGGAGGGGCGACTCGGTTCGTCTCATTTCGGTGACACCGGGCCGATATCCTCCGGCGCGTTGGCGACGATCGCCAGCATTGCCGTCCATGCGGCGACGTTCTGCGCGAGCTGCGCAGGGTCGACGCGGTCCAGCGTATCCTCGGGCGTGTGATGGTAATCGAAGTAGCGCTGGCCGGACTGGTCGAGATCCACCCCGGCGACGCCCGTGCCGAGCACCGGTTCGATATCGGCGCCGCCGTGCGACGTGCCGGTGCCGCGGACGATGCCGAGCGGGGCAAGCGCGATCGCCAGGCGGTCCGCGATCGGGCGGGCGGCGTCGGGCAGGTTGGTCTCCAGCCGCCACACGCGATCCGCGCCAAAATCGGATTCTGCCGCCAGCACGTGCCGTTCGTCGCGATGCGCGGCAAGATAGGCGCGGCCACCGAAGCCGCCGACTTCCTCCGAACCGAACCACACGACGCGGATCGTGCGGCGGGGGCGGGGGCCGTCGAGCAGGCGCTTGGCCGCCGCGGCGGTGATCGCCACGCCCGAGGCGTCGTCGATCGCGCCGGTGCCGAGATCCCAGCTGTCGAGATGCCCGCCGACCAGCACGATCCCGGCCTTGGGATCGCTGCCCGGGACTTCCGCGACCACGTTGCCGGACTGATGCACGCCGGTCTGCCGCGGGCTGAGGACGAGCTTGAGACGCACCGGCTTGCCGCGGGCGACCATGCGCGAGAGGTTGTCGGCATCCGCGGTGGCCAGCGCGGCAGCCGGGATCGGCGTCACGCCGTCGGCGAAATTGGTCAGCCCGGCATGCGGACCGCGGCCGTGATCCGAGCCGATCGACCGGACGACGATCGCCGCTGCGCCCTTCTGTGCCGCGACATTGGGGCCGGTAAAGCGCGCCGCGCCGAACTGGCCGTAGGACGAGCCATCCTGCGTCGCGACCATCGCGTTCGACACGAACGCGATCTTGCCCTTGAGGCTGCCGGCGGGAGCGGCCTGCAGGTCGGCGAAGGTCGGGAAATAGGCGATTTCGGCGGTCAGCCCGCCGGCCGGGGTGGCGCCGGAATTGCCCAGGGCGGTCAGCTGCAGCTTTTGCCGGAACGGGCTGATCACTTCCGCGGTCTCCGTGCCGCGCACCCAGACCGGCATGTCGTAGGTCTCGATACGCACGTTCTTGAACCCCAACGCCTTCAGCTTCACGACCGACCAGGCGCGCGCGCGCGCCTCCGCTTCGGTGCCGGCAAGGCGCTGCCCGACTTCCGTCGTCAGGCCCTCGACGATGTCATAGGCGACCTCGTCCTTCAGTGCCGCGTCGCGCAGCTTGGCGACGCTCGCCTCGACCTTGGCGGGGGCCGGGAGATCGGTGCGCTGCTGCGGGCGTTGCGCGGCGAGCGGGGAGAGCGCGGTGGCGGCGATCAGCAGGGAAGCGACGGTTTTCATGCGGGTGATTGCTCCAGGGGATTGAACGCCGGTGCGAAGGAAGACCGCGGCGGGCGATACGTAACGGGGAGGGCGATAGTGACGCGGTTGCTATCCCGTCAAACAGGGACTTGCCCCTGTGCCCCCGTGAAAGCGGGTGCGCCGCGCGGCGCGCATCGGCACCTGGTATCCTGGGCGCCCGCGTGCGTGGTCCACGGCGTGAACCCAAGCCGGAATTTGTTCGTCCTCGGGGATCTCGGTCCGTTCCATCGTCGAACGCTACACCCAAGCCCCGCGCGTTGCCAAGCGTGCCCGCGTTGACTACATCGCGGGCAACTTTTCCCGCAGATCATTTCGCCAACAACGGAGCATTTCCCGTGGCCGCTCAATACGCCTTCGTGATGAAGGACATGACCAAAACCTTTCCCGGCGCGCCCAAGCCGGTGCTCAGCAGCATCAACCTGCAATTCTATCAGGGTGCCAAGATCGGCATCGTCGGCCCGAACGGCGCCGGCAAGTCGACGCTGATGAAGATCATGGCCGGTGTCGATACCGATTTTACCGGTGAGGCCTGGCCGGGCGAGAACATCACCGTCGGCTATCTCGAGCAGGAGCCGGAGCTCGATCCGACCAAGACCGTGCTCGAGAACGTCAAGGATGGCGCACGCGGGGCGGCCGACATGGTCGATCGCTTCAACGCGATCTCGGCCGAGATGGGCGATCCGCAGGACGATACCGATTTCGACGCGCTGATGGAGGAAATGGGCGAGCTGCAGGCCAAGATCGATGCGATCGACGGCTGGTCGCTCGACAGCCAGCTCGAACTCGCGATGGAAGCGCTGCGCTGCCCGCCGTCGGATTCGCCGGTGACCAGCCTGTCGGGCGGTGAGAAGCGCCGCGTCGCGCTGACCCGGCTGCTGATCCAGAAGCCGTCGATCCTGCTGCTCGACGAACCGACCAACCATCTCGACGCCGAGAGCGTCAAATGGCTCGAGAACCATCTCAAGGAATATGCCGGCGCGGTGCTGATGATCACCCACGATCGCTATTTCCTGGATAACGTCGTCGAATGGATCCTGGAGATCGATCGCGGCAAGTATTTCCCCTACGAGGGCAATTACTCGACCTATCTGGAGAAGAAATCCAAGCGCCTCGAACAGGAGGAGCGCGAGGATTCGGGCCGCCAGACGGCGATCCGCAACGAGCTCGAATGGATCCGGCAGGGCGCCAAGGCGCGCCAGACCAAGTCCAAGGCGCGTATCGCCAATTTCGATCGCCTGGTCGAACAGCAGCAGAACCGCACGCCGGGCAAGGCGCAGATCGTCATCCAGGTGCCCGAGCGGCTGGGCGGCAAGGTGATCGAGGTCGAGAACGTCTCCAAGGCTTACGGCGACAAATTGCTGTTCGAAAATCTCAGCTTCACGCTGCCGGCGGGCGGCATCGTTGGCGTGATCGGCCCCAACGGCGCCGGCAAGTCGACCTTGTTCAAGCTGATCATCGGCGGCGAGACGCCGGACAGTGGCACGATCGACAAGGGCAGCACCGTGCGGCTCGGCTATGTCGACCAGAGCCGCGATCACCTCGATCCGAAGAAGAACGTCTGGGAGGAAATCTCCGAGGGCCATGATTACATGAAGATCAATGGCCACGACCAGTCGACCCGCGCCTATGTCGGCGCGTTCAACTTCAAGGGTTCGGACCAGCAGAAGAATGTCGGCAAGCTCTCGGGCGGCGAGCGCAACCGCGTCAACATCGCCAAGATGCTCAAGCGCGGCGGCAACGTGCTGCTGCTCGACGAACCGACCAACGATCTCGACGTCGAGACGCTGGGCGCGCTGGAGGAAGCGATCGAGAATTTCGCCGGTTGCGCGGTGGTGATCAGCCACGATCGCTTCTTCCTCGATCGCCTTGCCACGCACATCCTGGCGTTCGAGGGCAACAGCCATGTCGAATGGTTCGAGGGAAACTTCGAGGCGTATGAGGAAGACAAGCGCCGTCGCATGGGCGACGCGGCGGATCGGCCTACCGCGTTGGCATACAAGAAGCTGACGCGCTGATCTTCGGAACCGGCGGGCAAAGCGCCCGCCGGTTCCGCCTGATTACAAGCGCGACGTTTCCACGCTCAGGCCGGGGATCGTCGCGGCGGTGATCGGCTCGCCCAGGGCTATCTCGCGCACCTTGGCGTAGCCGTTGTCGGCCTTCTCCCAATACTGATGGATCACTGCGGCCTCGGGATCGACGACCCAATATTCTGGTATCCCGTGCCGCGCATAGAGATGCAATTTTCGCCCGAGGTCCATTTTCAGCGTCGAAACCGAAATCTCGATTGCCAGCACGACCTCGGTGCCAGCCATTCATTTGCCGTCGGCAGGCACGCCGACGACAATGTCCGGTTCAGGCAGGCTATCGTCCGCGAGTTCGGTGGAAGGGCTCGCGTACAACACCAGATCGAGGCCGGCCGCGCGCAGCGCGACGCTAACCGCTGCCGTCATCTCTGCCTGAACACGCGCATGCGTGCGGTGAATCGAATTCACGACCCAGATCTCCCCCTCGATCAATTCGCTGCGTGCGTAGCGATCGAACGAACCGGCTTCGGCAAGCGTGAGGAAATCCTTCACAGTCAGCTTGGCGAGATGCGATTGCGAGAGTTGCTCGTGAATCGTCATGAGCGAAAGTTACCACGTTTTGCGCGTGGCGCCAGCGTCCGCTAGGCCCCCAGCCGCTTGGTGAAGCCCTTCAACTTCGCGTCGTTGGCGGCATGCACTTCGACATGATCGACGCGGGCGGTCGCGGGACCCTCACGCATCGCCTCGATCATCTTTTCGACCGCGTCGTCGTCGCCCGACACCACGACTTCGACGGCCTTGCCACTGTTGCGGACATAGCCGGTGACGCCGAACACGCGGGCGCGGCCGACCGCCCAGTTACGATATCCGACGCCCTGGACCTTGCCGGTAACGATCATGCGGTGCGCTGACATACTCTTGAACTCTTCTTCTGACGGACCGGCGACCCCCGCACGATCCAACGTCCAGCTAGCACCGTGACACCGTGGACAGCAGAGTGAGATGCTGAACTCGTCGTAATCCGAAGGGCTTCCGGCGTGGCATGGTCTGAAAGCGCGACGAGCCGATAGGGCTATTCTCGCGCCGCGGCGGACCTGGCGCGTTCGGCGGCGAATTCGGAGGTCGCGCTCCAGGCGGGCCATGTCCCTGCCTTGGCCAGTTGCGTGCCCATCGCGTGGAACAGCGCGACATCCTGGGCGGCGCCGGTCAGATCCCAGCCCGCATCCCAGGCATCGCAGGTCTTGTGATAGCAGGCCATATAGGCATCGAGCCAGGCCTGCCCGGCGGCACGGCCGCCGACCTTCATGTCGGCAGCACCGCCCAGCGCCATCAGTTGCAGCGCGGGCACGCCGCGGCGCACGACCGAGAAATGATCGGCGCGGTAGAACAGGCCGCGCTCGCTGAACGTTTCGGGCGTGATCGTGCGGCCCTGCGCGGTCGCTGCCTGGGTCAGCAGCGTATCGAGCGTCGAATTGCCCGCGCCGACCAGGATCACGTCCTTCGCCGGGCCGGCGGTCTGCAGGATGTCGAGCGTCAGGTTGGCGGCGTTGGTCGCCAGCGGATAGATTGGGTGCGTGGCATAATATTCCGATCCGAGCAGCCCGCGCTCCTCGGCCGTCCAGGCGGCAAATACCAGGGTGCGATCGGTGCGCGGCGCGGCCTTGAACAGGCGCGCGAGTTCGAGCACGCCGGCCACGCCCAGGGCGTCGTCATTGGCACCGGGGCGGATCGTCTTGCCGCCGGCCTCGGCCGGTCCCTGGCCGTATGCGTCCCAGTGCGCCGCGAACATCACGCTCTCGTTCGGGCGTGTCTTGCCGGTGAGCTTGGCGATCACGTTGGCGCTCTCGATCCGATCGACCTTGACCGGCAGCGACGCGGCGAAGCGCAGCGGCAGCTCGACCGGGCGGAACGCGGCGGTGCGCGCCTTTTTGCGCAGCGCGTTCAAATCCTGACCGGCCGACGCGAACAGCCGGTCGGCGACGTCGTGCGCGATCCAGCCCTGCAGCGGAATACGCTTGTCGTCGGCGGCACGGACGATGTCGTAATTCTCGCCGGCATTGGCCGAGACGGTCGACCAGCCATAGCCGGCGCCCCCGGTGTCGTGCACGATCAAAGCCGCCACCGCGCCGCGCCGTGCCGCCTCGTCGAACTTGTAGGTCCAGCGGCCATAATAGGTCATGCGGCGATCGCCGAACCGGCCCTTGGCATCTTCGCCCGCGACCGCCTCGAAATCGGGATCGTTGACCAGGAACACGGCGACCTTGCCCTTGAGGTCGACGCCCTTGAAATCGTCCCACCCGGCCTCCGGCGCGGTCACGCCGTAGCCGACGAAGACCAGTGGCGCGCCGGCGATATCGATCCGCGGCGCAGCGCCGACGGTGGTGAGGTTGAGGTCGCCCGGCCGTATCAGCGCAGTCCGCTTGCCGTCGGCAGCGATCAGTTCGGTCGTGCCGTCGCCCAATTGCGTGTGGATCAACGGCACCTTCTGGATCCACGACCCTGCCGTGCCGCCCGGCTCCAGCCCCAGCGCCTTGAAGCGCGCGATCAGATAGGCGATCGTCTTGGTCTCGCCGGGTGTGCCGGGGCCGCGGCCTTCGAAATCGTCGGAGGCGAGCGTCTTGGTAATCCCGGACAGGCGCGCCGGATCGACCGTGGCGGGGGCCTTGGCCGCACCGATCAAGGTCAGCGCTGCCAGGGATAGGGCGAGGGTGCGTTTCATCTTGCTTCGTTCCATTTGCGATCGGCGTTCTCCTGCGAAAGCAGGAGTCCAGGGTTACAGGCGTTGCGCCATGGGCCCTGGGCCCCTGCTTTCGCAGGGGAACTGCCCGTTTCGAGACTGATTCAGCGGACCCGCTTCACATAGGTTCTGCCCTCGCGCACTTCGGCGCGGAACTCGGGCAAGGTGGCGATCAGGTCGGCGAGCTTGGAAAAGCCGTAGCTGCGGACGTCGAAGCTCGACCGGTTGCCGGCGATGCGGCCGACTTCGGACACGCTGGCAAAGCCGTCCGCATCGCGCTTCGCTGCCTTCCAGGCGTCCCCCAGCAGCTTGACCAGTTCCTCGCCGACTGGCGCCGCGGTAACCATGATCGGCGGCGGCAGCGTCAGCCCGGGCGCCGCGGCGGTGCCGGCCGGTTTGACCGGCTTGGGCGCGACCGGCCGGGGCGGCGGCAATTCCTCCTGCACGGCAAGGCCCGTCACATCGATGAACCGGGTACAGGCCTGGCGGAACCCCTCGGGCGTGCGCGACGAGCCGAAGCCGTAGACCGGCAGCCCTTCCTGCCGGATGCGCATCACCAGCGGCATGAAATCGCTGTCCGACGACATGATCCCGAAGCCGGTGACGCGGCCGCGATACAGCAGGTCCATCGCGTCGACCGTCATCTTCATGTCGGTGGCGTTCTTGCCCTTGGTGATGTCGAACTGCTGCTGCGGTTCGATGCCGTGCTTGAGCGTGAGCGCCGCCCAGGTCTTCAGCCCCGGCTTGCTCCAGTTGCCGTACGCGCGGCGCACGTTGACCGCGCCGAGATCGGCCAGCACGGTCAGTACCGGATCGAGCGACGAGGGCTGGGCATTGTCGGCGTCGATCAGCAGCGCGACGTTTCGGGTGGGATCGTCGCTCATGCCGGTCTCCGTTGATTGCGTGATGCGGGCCTAACAGCCGGGGCAGGGGAGTGTCACCCCCGAATGGCAGGCGGATAGCTGATCGCCATGACCTCATATTCGCGCTCGCCGCCAGGCAGCTCGACGCGTCGTACATCGCCGATCCCGGCGCCGCGCAGCGCACGGGCGAGCGGCGCGTTCCAGCCGATCCGGCCGGCGCCGGCCTCGGTTTCGTCGTCGCCGACGATAGTCAGCGTGCGCTGCACGTCGTCCTCGTCCGCGATCGTCACGGTCGCACCGAAATAGACGTGGGTGCGATCGGGCTGCTGCGCGGGATCGACCACCTTGGCCGCTTTCATCCGCCGCGCGAGAAAGCCGGCACGGCGATCGATCTCGCGCAGTCGCTTGCGGCCGTAGATATAGTCGCCATTCTCAGAACGATCGCCATTGCCCGCCGCCCAGGAGATGACATCGACCAGCTTGGGGCGCTCTTCGCCCAGCAGCTGGCGGTATTCCGCGCTGAGCGCCGCATAGCCGGCGGGGGTGATATAATTGGGGCGGTCCATGCCGATGTTCATGCCTGCGCAGCGGCGCCGAGCGCAAGCCCGGCGCCAGCATTGTTAATCTGTAACAATAACACGGTGCAGGGCGCGTTAACTAACGCTATGCTGCGCGTCTGTGGATTATTGGAGTACAAGAATGCGGCATCCGGGTTTCTGTCTGGCGGCGATGGCGGCGCTGGCACTGACCGCCGCCGCGGAGCCCGTGCCCGTCGCGCGCGATTTCGGGCCCAATCTCGAGCGGTTCGATTATCCCTGGCCGGTCCAGTCGATGACCGTCGATATCGTTGGTGCGCCGGCGCGGATGGCGTTCATGGACATTGCCGCCGAGCGCCCCAACGGTCGCACCGTGGTGCTGCTGCACGGCAAGAACTTCTGCGGCGCCACCTGGGAAAGCAGCGCGCGCGCGCTGGCCGCGGCCGGCTTTCGCGTGATCATCCCGGACCAGCTCGGTTTCTGCAAATCGTCCAAGCCCAAGGCCGCGCAATACAGCCTGGAACTGATGGCGGCGCTGACCAACAAGCTGCTGATCACGCGCGGCGTGCAGCGCGCCTCGGTCGTCGGGCATTCGATGGGCGGCATGCTGGCGATGCGCTATGCGATCATGTTTCCCGCCGCCGTCGACCGGCTCGTGCTGGTCAATCCGATCGGGCTGAAGGATCGCAGCGAAGAGGGCGTCGGCTATACCGATGTCGATACGCTGTGGGCGGGCGAGAAGCGCACGAGCTACGCCTCGATCAAGGCCTATCAACAGGCCAATTACTATCACGACAGCTGGAAGCCGGCCTATGACCGCTGGGTGTGGATGCTGGCCGGCATGTATTACGGCAGCGGGCGCGATGCGGTGGCGCTGGCCCAGGCGAAGACCAGCGAGATGATCCGCACCCAGCCGGTGGCGCACGAACTGGAACGGATCACGCCGCCCGCAACGATGATCATCGGTACGCTCGATCGCACCGCGTTCGGCCGCCAGCAGGCGCCGCCGTCGCTGCAGAAATTCCTCACCGCCATACCGTTCAACGCGCCGGGCGCAGTGCGGCGGATGAAAAATGCCGTGCTCGTCAGGCTCGACGGGCTGGGCCATGCGCCGCAGATCGAGGCGCCGGCGCGGTTCGAGGCGGCGCTGCTCGACGCGCTCAGGCCGCAGCGCCGCTAGCCTCGACCGCAGAGATCAGCCGTATCGGTTCCTCGGCCGCAGCCGATGGCGCCGCGGCAGACGCATGGCGCAGGCGCCCGTCGATAGAGGCGCCGTTCTCGATCGCGATCGTCTCGTATTCGACATCGCCGCGGATCCTGGCCGCGCGCTCGACGCTGAGCTGCCGCACCGTCACATTGCCCTCGATCTGCCCGCCGAGGCGCGCGCTCTGCGCGGCGACCGTGCCGATGATATGGCTGCCGGCGCCCTGCACCAGCGCGCCGCAGGTCACGTCGCCCTCGATGCGGCCGTCGATATGCAGATCGGCGGTGGCAGTGACCGTGCCGCTGATCGTGACGTCAGGCCCGATCACCGAGAACATGCCCCGCTTGCCGCCGGGGCCGGGCGTATCGGCGCGCGTGTTCGGCTTGCCGGTACTGCGATCACGATTGAACATGGCGCGAAATCCTGTGCGGTCGGGCGACGAGCCACGAGCATAGCCAGCATAAGTTGCAGATTTATCGCGGCCAATCAGGCGCTGCGCGCGATGACCGGATTGTCGTTGGCGGCCGGCCTGAGCAATGGGCCGGCGAGCAGCGCCGTTGCCGCGATCGTCATGCCGCCGCCCAGTATGGTCAGCGCATCGATACCGCTGGCGTGGCCAAGCAGGGCGAGCGTCGATCCGGCCTGGACCAGCAGCGCGATCCGCCAGTGCGCCCGATCGCGTCGAACCAGCGCCAGCGCGAGGCTGAGAATGTCGGCGAGGAAGAAGGCGCGTTCGTGCATCAACGGAAGCAAGCCGGCGGCGAGCATCGTGCACAATAAGGCGGCGGCGATCATGTCATGGTCGCCGATCGGTCGCGCGGCGAAATGCGCGATGACCGTCGCGATCGTGCCGATCGCGATGGCGATGGCCAGGCCGAGCAGGGGATAGCCGAGCGGCAGCGTCTGCACGATGGTCCAGATATTGGGCGCATCGATCGCCAGCAGATGGCCCGTGATCGCCTCGTGCAGCAGCGGCCGGAGCCCGATTGTCCAGCCGACACTGCCCGTGCCGAGCAGCGCCGCCGCCGCGGCAAGCGGCGCGATCGGCCAGCGCAGCAGCGGGACGCGGCGGTTGATCAGCAGCGCGACGAACAAGGGCGCGGTCAGGCCGGCCTGCGGGTTCAGCCCGATCGCCAGCCCGGCCCAGCCGAGCATCGCATCGTGGCGGCGATCGAGCGCGGCGACCAGCGCGAGCAGCAGGATCGCTGCCCATAGCGTATCATGCGCGCCGATCACCCCGTTCAGCGCGACGCTGGGCAACAGCAGGATCAGGGCGGCGGCGCGATCGGGATCGGGCACGCCGAGGCGGCGCAGCATCTGCCAGAGCGCCAGCGCGAGCGCGGCGACGCCGGCCAAAGCGGCGGTCGCCGTCGCCGCGCCGGGCGCGGTGGGCAGCCAGGCACACAGCATCACCGGTGCCGCCGCGGCGATCGTCACGGCGGGATGCGGCAGACATGCGCGGGGCGGAAGGCGGAACATCGACATGCCGCGCGACGTTGCGCCGGGCCGGGTTTAAACGCGGTTAAGCACGTCCGTCACCCGGCCCCGCGCAATCGAGGATGGACGTTTGGCCAGCGATGTGGTCGATTTCCGCACCAGACCGCAAAACGGCAGAGCAGGAGCAGGACGATGGGCGACACGCGCAGCACGACCGACAAGATGAAGGACACGATCAACGAGACGATCGTCGATCCGGCAAAGAAGGCCGGCGATGCGCTGCGCCGATCGAGCGCCAGGGCGGCCGAGGGCGGATCCACCGTCAGCATGAAGCTGATCGACCAGGCCGAGCGCAACGCGTGCGAAGCCTTCGCCGCGCTACGCGCCGCTGCGGGGGCGAAGGATCTGGCCGAGGTGATGAAGGTGCAGGGCGATTATCTGCGCGAGCAAAGCGATCGCAACATCGCACAGGTCAAGGAGATCGCCGAACTGATCGTCCAGGTCGGCAAGGATTCGGTGGCGCCGCTGACGGGTAAGGAGTGAGGCGGGCAGGGGGCGGGCGCTGAACCGCCACCTTTGTTACCGCACACCTGATTGCGGGTGCGCCATCGGTGCTGGCGCGCGCAACGATGTCAGGCGTGGCCGGCGAAGGGGTAGATCATCGCCTTCAGCCCGCTGCGCTCGAACGGGTGCCAGTCGCCGTCCGCCTGTGCCAGCCGGTCGGCGATCGCGTACAGCACCGTGGGATTGACGCCGAGCCCGCAATGACTGCCATGCACCTCGATATTGTCGGTCTCGGGCCCGGCCGGTTCGAGGCAGTTCCGCCACGCGACGAGGCCGTCCTGCCGGCTGAAGATCGAGGTCGAGGGGACCGGCGGCGGTGCGGCGCTTTCGCGCAACTGCGCCTGTACCGCATCGCTCTCGATCCGGTCGCCGGTCAGCGCCTGATAGGCACGCCAGACATTGGTCGCGCGCGGCGAGCCGGAGAAGGGCGCGCCGAGCGTGATCACCTGCCGCACCAGGCCCGGCGCGCGGCGCGACACCTGCCGCGCCATAATGCCGCCGAGGCTCCAGCCGACGATGCTGACGCGCTGGCCGGTCTGGTCGTGCACCGCCTGCAGCCGCGCGAGCAGCTTCTCGCCTTCGTCGCCGATCGCCTTCGGGCCCAGGTTGCGGCCCAGTTCCCACGCATGGGCGGCGTAGCCCAGCCGGTTGAGATACTGGCGCAGGATGGCCATCGCCAGATCCGTGGTGCCCAGGCCGGGCAGCACGAGCACCGGATGGCCATCGCCGCGCGGCGCCTTCGCCAGCATCGGCGCGACCAGGCCGAGCGCGGAAAGCTCGGCGAGCGCGCGCGGCAATTCGGTCAGCGCCAGGAACACCGAGGGCGGCCGGGCGGTCGTATCGGTATCCGATCGGAATGGCAGGGAAGGCTGTTTCATCGTCCGGTCTGAATGCGCGGCAGACCCAGATGGTTCATTCCGGCGCCGGCGCGGCGGCCCGGTGGATGTCGTGCGCGAGGATCGCGACGTCGTGCGTGCGACCGGCGCGATCGCGCACCTGATCCTTGAGCAGGCCTTCGGCGCGGAAGCCCAGGCTTTCGAACAGCATCACCGATCCGATCTGATCCGGCGTCATCTGCGCGGTGAGCTTCTCGACGCCGCGCTCCGCCGCCACCGCGAAGATCGCCTCGAGCAGATCGCGGCCGAGCCCGACATTGCGCCGGGCGGGGGACACGAGCAGGCGAACCTCGCCGACATGCGCGCTCCAGCTCAACGGATCGCGCACCAGCGCGGCCGACCCCAGCACCGTATCGCCGTCCTCGGCGATCAGGCTGTCGATCCAGCCTTCCTCGATCGCCGCCTGCCATGCATCGACGACGCGCGGGTGTCTCAAATCGCGGCCGAGAAACAGCAGATCGTGTTCGGGCAGGGTTTCGGCGAAGGCCAGCATCTTGTCGCGGTCGGCGAGCGCGAAGCGGCGGATGCGGTAGCTCATGTCGATCGGTCCCCGGGCGCATTGCCGCTGGCGGAGAAGCTGGCATGCGCGCGGACGATTGTCACCTGTTGGTTGGTAACGGCGCATCTCTGGCGACAATTGCGCGGGGATGTTGCCGGGGAAGGCGCGGTGGTTACGGCCTGGGTGCGGTCACGGGCACTGGTCCGGCTGGGGTCGCCACCAGCAGCGCGTCGCCGCCCAGTACGCGGTACAGCGTCGCCAGATTGGTCGCGGCGGTAAGCTGCGTCGCAACCAGCGAGCGCCGCGCGGAATAGAGCGAGCGCTGCGCGTCCAGGCTTTGCAGGAACGTGTCGATTCCGCCGCGATAGCGCGCGTCGGACAGGCGGTAATTGTCGGTCGCCGCCGCCGCCAGCGCCAGCGCGGCACGGTTCTGATCGGCGATCGTGCCGCGGCGCGCGAGCGCATCGGAGACTTCCTGGAACGCGGTCTGGATCGCCCGCTCGTAGGTCGCGAGCGCGGCATCTCGCTGCGCCTCGGTGAGGCGGACATTGGCGCGGCCGGCGCCGGCATTGAAGATCGGATAGCTGACCGACGGGCCGGCGGAATAGTTGAAGGCGCCGCCGGAGAACAGCCCGCCCAGCGCGTTGCTGGCGAGGCCGAGCACCGCCGTCAGCGAGATGCGCGGGAACAGGGCGGCACGCGCGGCGCCGATCTCGGCGTTGGTGGCGCGAAGCTCGTATTCCGCCTGCAGCACATCGGGGCGGCGCAGCAGGATCGCGGAATCGAGCCCGGCGGGCAGCTCCGCTAGCGTCTTGCCGGCCTCCTCGATGGTCTGCGGCAGCAAGGTCGTATCGACCGGCGCACCGACCAGCAGTTGCAGCGCGTTGACGTCCTGCGCGAGCGCGGTGCGTTGTTCGGCGAGATCGGATTGTGCCTGGGCCAGCACGAGCTTGGACTGCGCGACATCGGTGCGTGGGGCGACGCCGCCGGCGCGGCGCAGATCCGTCAAGGTGACGCTGCGTTCCGCGCTGGCCGCCGTATCCTGAGCGATCTTGAGCAGGCTGCGATCGGCGGCATAGTTGAGCCAGGCGGTGGCGATGTCGCCGACCAGCGTCAGCCGCGTCGCGCGGGCGGCGGCTTCGGTCGCGAAATAGCGGTTCTGCGCCGCCGTGCTGAGCGAGCGGACACGCCCGAACAGATCGATCTCGAACGCGGTGAAGCCGAGATCGGTGCTGAAGCTGTTGCGCGCGCCGCCGGCGTTGGACTGACCGCTGGCATTGGTGCTGCCGGTCCCCGAATCCGAGCGCGTGGCATTGCCCGAGGCATCGATCTGCGGGAACAGATCGGCCCGCTGGATGCGATATTGCGCGCGTGCAGCCGCGATATTGGCGGCGGCGATGCGCAGGTCACGGTTGTTGACCAGGGCCTGCTGGATGATCCGCTGCAGCCGCGGATCGCGGAAGATGTCGCTATAGGACACGCTGGGGAGCGCGGCCTCGCTCTGGCGCAGATAGGCGTCGCCGACCGGCCAGGACGCGGGAACGGGCAGCGCCGGCTCGACATATTTCGGCGCCAGGCTGCACGCGCCGAGCGCGACGCTGGCGAGCAGCGGGAAAGCGATCTTGATCATGCGGCACCCGCCGGTTTCGGTTGGTCGGTGGTCGGCGTGTCGTCAGGATGGTCGTGATGCAGTTTCTTGAGCACGTCACGCGTGCCGCGCCGAACGAGCACGAAGAACAACGGGATGTAGAACACCGCGAGCACGGTGGCGGTCAGCATGCCGCCGATCACCGCGGTGCCGATCGCGACGCGGCTATTGGCACCCGCGCCGGTCGAGATCGCCAGCGGCAGCACGCCGAAGATGAAGGCGAGGCTGGTCATCAGGATCGGGCGCAGGCGCAGCCGGGCGGCCTCGAGCGCCGCCTCGATGATGCGCGCGCCTTTCTTTTCGGCCTGTTCGGCGAATTCCACGATCAGGATCGCATTCTTGGCCGCCAGGCCCATCGTGGTGAGCAGGCCGATCTGCAGATAGACGTCGTTTTCCAGGCCCCGCAAGGTCACCGCGAACACCGCGCCGACCAGGCCGAGCGGGATGACGAGCAGCACGGCGACCGGGATCGACCAGCTTTCGTAGAGCGCGGCGAGGCACAGGAACACGACGAGGATCGAAATGCCGTAGAGCAGCGGCGCCTGGCCCGAGGACAGTCGTTCCTGGAAGGACAGGCCGGCCCAGGCGACCGACGTGCCGGGAATCTCGGCAGCCAGCTCGGTCATCCTGTTCATCGCCTCGCCCGAGCTCTGCCCCTCTGCCGGCTGGCCGCTGATTTCATAGGATTGCACACCCTGGAAGCGGGCCAGGCTCGGCGGCGCAGTCGACCAGGAGATGGTCGAGAAGGACGAGAAGGGCGCCATCTGCCCGTCGGCGGCGCGGACATACCATTGTTGAAGATCGTCCGGGCTCGAGCGGGACGCGGCATCGCCCTGCACATAGACGCGCTTCACGCGACCGCGATCGTTGAAATCGTTGACGTAGCGCCCGCCCCAGGCGGTCGACAGCGTGGCGTTGACGTCGGCCTGGGCCAGACCGAGCGCGGAGAGCTTGGCCTGATCGATATCGATCTTGAGCGTCGGCTGATCCTCGAGATCGGTCAGGCGGATCGCCTGCAATTCGGGATCGGCGCGTGCCGCCGCAACGAGCTTGTCGCGCGCCGCCTTGAACTCTTCGCGACTAAGCCCCCCGGAATTGAGCAATTCCATCGTAAACCCCGCCGACTGCCCCAGCCCGCGCACCGCCGGCGGCACGGTGACGTAGATTTCGGCATCGCGCAGCCCGCCCAGCGCCTTGGAAGCGCGGCGCGTGATCGCGTCGGCGACGTTTTCCTTGCCCTTGCGCTCGGACCAGTCGGTCAGCGCGAGGAAGCCACGCCCGGTATTCTGGCCCGAGGCGCCACCGCCGCCGCCGCCGGCATTGGTGAACAAGACGCCGACATTGGCCTTCTCGGTGGTCAGGAAATAGCGCTCGATTTCCTTCTGCACGGCCACGGTGCGCGCCTGGGTCGCGCCGGGCGGCAGGTTGAACTGGATCTGCGCGCCGCCCTGATCCTCGGACGGCAGGAAACCGGTTGGCAGGCGGACAAACAGGATGACGAGCAGCGCGACGACGCCGGCATAGATGAGCAGGAACAGCCATTTGCGGTCCACCACCTTGCCGACCGCGCCGACATAGCGTTCGGTGGTGCGCTCGAAGCCATGGTTGAACCAGTCCTTCGCGCCCTGCGACTTGCGCGTGAACCAATTGTCGCGCTGCTTCTCGTCGCTGCGCTTCTTGAGCAGGGTGGCGGTCAGCGCCGGGGTCAGGACGAGCGCGACGACCACCGAGAGGATCATCGCCGAGACGATCGTCACCGAGAACTGGCGATAGATCACGCCGGTCGAGCCGCCGAAAAACGCCATCGGCAGGAACACCGCGGACAGGACCAGCGCGATCGCGATCAGCGCGACGGTGATCTCGTCCATCGATTTGATCGTCGCGTCGCGCGGTGACAGATCGGGATCCTCGTCCATCAGCCGCTCGACATTCTCGACCACGACGATCGCGTCATCGACGAGCAGCCCGATCGCCAGCACGAGCCCGAACAGGGTGAGCGTGTTGATCGAGAAGCCGGCCAGCTGGAACACCGCGATCGTGCCGAGCAGCACGACCGGCACTGCGATGGTCGGGATCAGCGTCGCGCGCCAGCTTTGCAGGAACACGAACATCACGATCACGACGAGGATCACCGCCTCGACCAGCGTCTTGAGCACTTCCTCCACCGACAATTTGATGAACTCGGTGGAGTCGCGCGGGAAAGCGTATTTGAAGCCGGCGGGGAAGGATTTGGACGACCGCTCGATCTCGGCCTTGACCAGTTCGGATGTCTTCAGCGCGTCCGCGCCGGGCGCCAGCGAGATGGCGATGCCGGCACCGGGATGTCCGTTGATCCGCGTGACCGCGCCGTAGCTTTCCGCGCCGAGCTCGACGCGCGCCACATCGGACAGGCGCACCACCGAGCCATCGCGCGCGGTCTTCACGACGATATTGGCGAACTGCTCGGGCGTCTGCAGGCGCGACTGTGCGGTGACGGTGGCGTTCAGCATCTGCGTATCGGGCATCGGCTGGCCGCCGATCTCACCCGCGGCGATTTCGGTATTCTGCGCCGTGATCGCGTTGATCACGTCGGAGGGGATCAGCGAGAAGCTCGCCAACTGCTCGGGCCGGAGCCAGATGCGCATGGCATATTGCGAGCCGAACACATTGGTGTCGCCGACGCCTTCGATACGGCCGAGCTTGTCCTGATAATTGGCGATCAGATAATCGGACACGTCCTGATTGCTGAGCTTGTCGGATTCGTCATAGATCGCGACGAGCAGCAGGAAATCGGGATTGGATTTGGTGACGGTCAGGCCCTGTTGCTGGACCTGCGCGGGCAGGCGGCTGAGCGCCTGCTGCACCTTGTTCTGCACCTGGACCTGCGCGATGTCCGGATCGACGCCCTTTTCGAACGTCGCGGTGATCGTCACCGAACCGCGCGAGGAGCTGCTCGAGCTGAAATAGAGCAGGCCGTCGATCCCGGTCAGCTGCTGCTCGAGCACCTGCGTGACGCTGTTCTCCAGCGTTTCGGCCGAGGCGCCGGGATAGGTCGCGCGGATATTGACGTTGGGCGGCGCGACATCGGGGAACTGCTCGGTCGGCAGCGTATAGATCGCGCCGAGCCCGGCCAGCATGATGATGATGGCGACGACCCAGGCGAAGATCGGCCGGTCGATGAAGATGCGCGAGATCATGGCAGCGTCAGTTCTTGGTTGGCGCGGACTTGTCCCCGCTCTTGGCAGGCTGCGTATTGAACTTTTGCGCGGCGCCCGCCGGGACCGGCTTGACCGGCTGGCCGGCCTTCGCACGCGCCGTGCCTTCGGTGATCACCTTGTCGCCGGCCTTGAGGCCGGCGGTGACCACCCAGTTGGGCCCGACGACGCGCGTCGCGGTGACCTTGCGCTCGACGGCCTTGTTGTCGGCGCTCACCACCAGCACCGTCGTGCTCCCCTTGGGATCGCGTTTCACGCCAGCCTGGGGGACCAGGAAGGCGTTGTTGTCGACCGACTGCGCGAAGGTCGCGCGGACGAACATCCCGGGCAGCAGCATGCCCTGCGGATTGGGGAAGCGCGCGCGCAGCGTGACCGTGCCGGTGCTTTCGTTGACCATCACCTCGGCGAACTGGACGGTGCCGGTCTGGCCGTAATCGCTGCCGTCCTCGAGCTTGAGGCGGACCGCGGCGCTGGACGGCGCGACGCCGCCCGAGGCGAGCGCGCGGCGCAGCTTGAGCAGATCGGCGCTGGATTGCTGGATATCGACGAACATCGGATCGAGCCGCGAAATGGTGGTCAGCGGATCGGTCTGGCTGGCCGTGACCAAGGCGCCCTCGGTGAACAACGATCGCCCGATGCGGCCGGTGATCGGCGCGGGCACCTTGGTGAAGCGCAGATTGATGCGTGCGGTTTCAAGTTGCGCGCGGCTCTGGGCGACCGCAGCGGCCGCCTGGCGCGCCTGTGCCGCAGCGTCGGTATAATCCTGTTTGGCGACGGCTTCCATTTCTGCCAGTGGCCGGTAGCGGTCCGCCTTGACGCGCGTCGCGTCGGCATTGGCGGCCGCGCTATTGAGCGCGGCGCGCGCCTCGTTGGCCGAGGCTTGATAGAGCCTGGGATCGATCTCGTAGAGCGTCTGGCCCTTCTGGACGATCGAGCCTTCGGTGAACAGGCGACGGCGGATCAGGCCGGACACTTGCGGGCGAACCTCGGACGTCTGGAACGCCGCAGTGCGCCCGCCAAGTTCGGTGGTCAGCGGGACGCTGGTCGGTTGTACGACGACATAGCCGACTTCGGGGGTGCCGGTCTGGCCGCGGCCCTTTTCGGACGCCTTGTCGCTACCGCCGCAGGCGGCGAGCGCGAGACATCCAACAAGTATCGACAATCGATTCGGCGCGGCTTGGCGCAAAAGCATTCTGGTTCCACCGCTTTATAAAGGCTGACACCGCGATGGCAGTCCGCTTCCGCAACGTCAAACCCGTGCGGGGCTAAGTCGTTCCAACGGCGACGGTTACATCGGTATACCGTTGCGAAACTCACCGTTTATAAACGGCGTAACCGAACGATCGCGGCATCGAGAGCGGACAGGAAGCGCGAGCGATCCGCCTTGCCGAACGGCGCAGGGCCGCCGATCGCGTCGCCGCCAGCGCGCAGATCTGCCATGATCGCGCGCGTTGCGATGGCGCCGCCGATCGAGGCATTGGTGAAGGGCCGGCCAGTGGGGCCAAGCACCGTGGCGCCGGCCTTGAGGCAGCGGTCCGCAAGAAGGATATCGGCAGTGACGACGATCGATTTGGGCGTCGACCGGTCGGCGATCCAGTCGTCCGCCGCATCGAAGCCGTCGCTGACCACGACACGGTCGATCAGCGGATGCGCGGGAATGCGGAAATGGCTGTTGGCGACGATCGTGACGGGAATTTCGGTGCGATAGGCGACGCGGTAGATCTCGTCCTTCACCGGGCAGGCGTCGCCGTCGACGAGGATGCGGAGAGGATTGGTCACGTCGTCCATTCAATACCTCGCTGTTTTCCTGCGAAAGCAGGAGCCCAGGGTCACAAGCGATATCGTTCATGATCCTGGGCTCCCGCTTTCGCGGGAGAACACCAAAAGTGCTGCGTTTTATCGCTGTCGGTCGTTGGTCCGGCGATAGCCCTGCTTCGGCGCATGCCGGGTCGGTGCCGGGCCGCTCGGGCGCGCGCTGGGCGTCAGGCGCGGACGGTGCGCCGCGGCATGCGGCTCGCCATCGACCTGTTCGATGCGGATCGCATTTTCGTCCTGGCCCTCGAAATTGGCCGTCCGCGCCACCGAGGCGATGAACTTGCCGACGATCGCGCGCGGCACCTGGAACATGGTTTCGGTCGCCGCGATGCGGATCGCGCCGATCTCGTTCTTGGTGATGTGCCCACGGCGGCAGATCAGCGGCAGCAGCCAGCGCGGATCGGCATTCTGACGACGGCCGATATCCATGCGGAACCAGACGATGTCCTCGAAGCCTTCGCGGTGACCATCGTTGCGCGGGGCCGATCCGGGGGCTTCCTTGCCCGAGCCGATCAGCTCCTCGGCCACTGGCATGCGCGCGCGGTGTGCGCGGACCAGCAAGGCCGCGATATCCTCGGGGCTCTTGGTTTCGAGCAATTTCGCGCCGAGCACGCGATCGCCCTCGTCGATCTCGACCTCTTCCATCAGCACGGTCAACAGGCGCTCGCGATCCTTCTCGCGAATATCCTCCAGCGTCGGCGGGTTGATCCAGTCGGCGTTGATCCGCGCACCCTTAAGCATTGATTCGACGCGGCGACGGCGCGGATAGGGAACGATCAGGATCGCCGTGCCCTTGCGGCCGGCGCGGCCGGTGCGGCCCGAGCGATGCTGCAACGTCTCGGCATCGCGCGGCAGCTCGACATGAACGACGAGGCTGAGCGTCGGCAAATCGATGCCGCGCGCGGCGACGTCGGTAGCGACGCAGATGCGCGCACGCTGATCGCGCAGTGCCTGCAAGGCCGCGTTACGCTCGTTCTGGCTATGCTCGCCCGACAAGGCGACGGCGCTGAACCCGCGCTCGATCAGCCCGGCATGGAGATGGCGGACATTGTCGCGCGTGGCGCAGAATAGCATCGCCGTTTCCGCCTCGTGGAAGCGGAGCAGGTTGACCACGACATTCTCGATATCGGCCGGCGCACAGGTGACGGCCTGATAGGAGATGTCGCCATGACCGCGATCCTCGCCGACGGTCGAGATGCGCACCGCATCGCGCTGGTAGCGCTTGGCGAGCGCGGCGATCGTCTTGGGGATCGTGGCCGAGAACATCATCGTGCGGCGCTCGGTCGGCGTGCCATCGAGGATCTGCTCGAGATCTTCGCGGAAGCCCATGTCGAGCATCTCGTCGGCCTCGTCGAGCACAGCGACGCGCAGGCTGGACAGGTCGAGCGCGCCACGCTCGAGGTGATCGCGCAGGCGGCCCGGCGTGCCGACGACGATATGCGCGCCGTGCGCCAGCGCGCGGCGCTCCTTGGACGCATCCATGCCGCCGACGCAGGTGACGATGCGCCCGCCGGTCTTGGCATAGAGCCACATCAGCTCACGGCTGACCTGCAGCGCGAGTTCGCGGGTCGGGGCGATGACCAGCGCCAGCGGGCCCTTTTGTGGCAGACGACCATCTTCCTCGAGCAGCTGCGCGGCCATGGCGAGGCCGAAGGCAACGGTCTTGCCAGAGCCGGTCTGCGCGGAGACGAGCAGATCGCGGCCGATCGCCTCGGGCTCGAGGACGCCGGCCTGGACCGGGGTGGGGGCGGCATAGCCGCGTTCGGTGAGCGCTTCGGTAAGAAGCGGGGGAAGTGCTGAAAAAGGCATGGTTCTCTCAAATTTAGTGGATGCGCTTGCCACCACGGCAATCGCGCATCGGCGTTGTCAGGCTGTCAGATGGACTGGCCCGCGGCCCATCCGCTCGCCCATGCCCATTGAAAGTTGTAGCCGCCCAGCCACCCTGTGACATCGACCGCTTCGCCGATCGCATACAGGTTTTCTACGCGTTTGGCTTGCATTGTTTGCGATGACAGCTCGGCGGTGCTGATTCCGCCGACCGTTACCTCGGCTTTCGCATAGCCTTCGGTGCCGTTGGGGGAGAAGCGCCAATCGGCCAGGCGACGCTCGGCGTCGTTCAGGACGCTATCCTTGATGTTGTGCAGTTCGCCCGACAATTCAAGGCGTTGGGCGAGGGTTTCGGCCAGCCGGCCGGGCAATTGCGCGGCCAGCGCGGCGCCGATCTGGCCACGCGGTTTGGCGCGTTTGGCGGCGGTGAGCCAGCCGGATCGCTGTGCAGGAAGAAAATCGATGCCGATCGTCTCGGCGCCGCGCCAATAGCTCGAAATCTGCAGGATCGCCGGGCCGGACAGGCCGCGATGCGTGAACAGCGCCGCTTCGCGAAACCCGGTCTTGCCGCATTTGGCGACCACTTCGGTGGCGACGCCGGACAATTCGCGGAACAGGATCTCGTCGCCGCCGAGCGTCAGCGGCACGAGCGCGGGGCGTGGCTCGACGACCTTGAGGCCGAACTGCCGCGCGACCTCATAGGCGAAGCCGGTCGCGCCCATCTTGGGGATCGAGGGGCCGCCGGTGGCGAGGACCAGCGAGGTGGCGGATACTTCCCGGCCCCCCAGAGTCACGCGGAACAGTCCGTCGGAATGGTCGATCGCGGTGATGCTCTGGCCCAGCACATGCTCGACATTCCCCGCATCGCATTCGTCGAGCAGCATGGCGACGATCTGCTTGGCCGAGCCATCACAGAATAGCTGGCCGAGCGTCTTTTCGTGCCAGGCGATGCCGTGTTTCTCGACCAAAGCGAGGAAATCCTGCGCGGTGTAGCGGCCGAGCGCCGACTTGGCGAAATGCGGGTTGGCGGAAATGTAGCGGTCGGGCGCGGTGTGCAGGTTGGTGAAATTGCATCGGCCGCCGCCGGAGATGAGGATCTTTTTGCCTGGCGCGTCGGCGTGATCGACGAGCAGCACGCGCTTTCCCCGCTGGCCGGCGGTGGCGGCGCACATCAGCCCGGCGGCGCCAGCGCCGAGGATGATCGCGTCATAGGGGAGGGGGTGGGGCACGCTTTATCCTACGCTGAACACTACCCCGGCGGACGCCGGGGCCCAGTCGGGAGGCAGGGGTTGGCGGGTGTTGCGCGCCGTTACAACTACCTTCGCGCCTGGGCCCCGGCGTCCGCCGGGATGGTAAGGTGGGAAGCGCGGTTCAATTTCACTATTCTCCCTCGGCGGGGAGAGGGGGGGCAGGACCAACTTCTCGCTCCCCTCCCTGCAAGGGAGGGGCTGGGGGTGGGTCGGGTCCGGGTGTCCGGCAACGGCGCGCTGTGGCCTAACCGTAGCGCATCCGTCTACCCACCCCCAACCCCTCCCTTGCAGGGAGGGGAGTCAGGTCAGCGCAATTTCGCGATGTTGAGGCTATCCGCCTTGGCCTTGTCCTTGACCGATTCCTCGGTGCGGGTCAGCGCTTTGGCGATCGATTTGAGCCCCATGCCTTTCTTGGCCAAGGTATGCAGTTTCTGGATCTCGTCCTGCGTCCAGGGCTGGCGATGTCGTTCGAATTTCTCAGCCACGTCAGTCTCCTTGATGCTCGATGGCGAGGATCTCTATCGCGTCCGCCACGCCGTTGAATTCCACCCGCTCGCCCACTTCCGCGCCGATCAGCGCCTGCGGCAGCGGCGCCTGGAAGCCGACCAGCCCCGAAGCGGGGGCGGCCTCGTCGCCACCGACGATATGGATCACGCGCTCGGCCCGATTCATCCGCACCGTGACGCTCGAACCAATCCCGACAACGCCCGGCGCCGGCGCCGGCGCCAGCTCGGCGGTGGTCTGGCGGGTATGCCAGTAGCGCAGCGTGCGCTTCAGCTCGTCGCGCGCGCCGTCCTCCGTCGCCGCGGCCACCGCCGCCTGGATCTCGATCACCTTTTCGTTCAGCAACCGCAGGCCCCGCGCGGTGACCAGATTCGGCCCCGGCGCGATCGGCATCTCGAACTTGGGCTCGAGCACCTCTTCGTCACTGTCCCGCCGAAACGCGACGCTCATGATGGTTTCCTCATCCTGCCCATGTGATGCGCTCGGCCTCTTGGGGCAAGCGCTACCCTGTGCTAGGGGGCCGCCCATGCTGAATATCAATGGTATCACGGTGCGCCTGGGCGGGCGCATGATCCTCGACCGCGCCAGCGCGACGCTGCCGCCGAAAAGCCGTGTCGGGCTGATCGGGCGCAACGGCGCGGGCAAATCGACGCTGATGAAGGTCATGATCGGCCAGCTTGAGCCCGACGATGGCGAGATCGAGATGCCGAAGAAGACGCGCATCGGCTATCTCCAGCAGGAAGCGCCGCACGGCCAGACCACGCCGATCGAGACGGTGCTGGAGGCCGACAAGGAGCGCGCCACGCTGCTCGCCGAGAGCGAGACATGCGAGGATCCCGATCGGCTCGGCGAAGTCTACGAACGGCTGATGGCGATCGACGCCTATACCGCGCCGGCGCGCGCCGCGAGCATCCTGGTGGGCCTGGGCTTCGACGAGGAAATGCAGAACCGCCCGCTCGACAGCTATTCGGGCGGCTGGAAGATGCGCGTCGCGCTGGCGGCGCTGCTGTTCTCCGAGCCCGATCTGCTGCTGCTCGACGAGCCGTCGAACCATCTCGATCTCGAAGCGACGCTGTGGCTGGAAAATTTCCTCAAAGCCTATCCCAACATGATCGTGATCATCAGCCACGAACGCGATCTGCTCAACAACGTGGTCGACAACATCCTGCATCTCGAAGGCGGCAAGGTGTTCCTCTATTCGGGCGGCTACGATTCGTTCGAGCGCCAGCGCGCCGAGCGTGCGGCGCAGCTCGCCGCAGCCAAGGCCAGCCAGGACGCGCAGCGCAGCAAGCTGCAGGAATATATCGCCAAGAATTCCGCCCGCGCCTCGACCGCCAAGCAGGCACAGTCACGCCAGAAGATGCTCGCCAAGATGCAGCCGATCGCCGCGATGGCAGACGATCCGACGCTGTCGTTCGACTTTCCCAATCCCGAGGAACTGCGCCCGCCGCTTGTCACGCTCGATATGGCGAGCGTCGGCTATACCGAGGGCAAGCCGATCCTGCAGCGGCTGAACCTCCGGCTCGATCCCGACGATCGCGTCGCCTTGCTCGGCCGCAACGGCAACGGCAAGACGACGCTCGCGCGGCTGCTCGCCGCGCAGCTGACGCCGATGGATGGCGAGATCGCCGTCTCGGGCAAGATGCGCGTCGGATACTTCACCCAGTATCAGGTCGAGGAACTCGATACCGAGGACACGCCAGTCGAGCATATGGCGCATCTGATGAAGGGCAAGACGCCCGCCGCGGTGCGCGGGCAGCTCGGGCGGTTCGGCTTTTCCGGCGAGAAGGCGACGACCAAGGTCGGCAAGCTTTCGGGCGGCGAGCGTGCGCGGCTGGCGCTGGCGCTGATCACGCGCGACGCGCCGCACATGCTGATCCTCGACGAACCGACCAACCATCTCGACGTCGATGCGCGCGAGGCGCTGGTGCAGGCGCTCAACGCCTATACCGGCGCGGTGGTCATCGTCAGCCATGATCGCCACATGATCGAGCTGACCGCCGATCGGCTGGTGCTGGTCGATGCCGGGCAGGCCAACGAATATGGCGGCAGCCTGGAGGATTATACCGACTTCATCCTGGGCAAGAACCAGCCCAAGAATGACGGCCAGAAATACGGCAAGAAGGACAAGAAGGCCGCCGCGCAGGCGCGCGAGAAGGTCGGCGACCTGAAGAAGTCGGCGCAGGAAGCCGAAGCGAAGACGGTCAAGCTGACCGCCGAACTGCGCGCGCTCGATCTGGCGATGTTCGATCCGGCCAAGGCGGAAAGCTATCTCAAGAAGCTGTCGATGGGCGAGCTTTCCAAACGCCGCGGCGAGGTTGCCGCCAAGCTGGAGGCAGCGGAAGCGGCGTGGCTCGAGGCCAGCGAGGCGGTCGAACAGGCGGCGTAAGGAACATCGGAGACTGACATAGGTTAGGCCGGCTTATGTCAGTCTCCGGGAATTGGACTTGAACGAACGCGCCATCACGATCCTGGGCTGGATCGCCACCGTCACGGCGATCGTGATGTATCTGTCCTATATCGATCAGATCCGGCTCAATCTCGCCGGCCATCCGGGATCGATGCTCCAGCCGATCGCGACGATCGTCAATTGCGGGCTGTGGACCGCCTACGGCCTGCTCAAGACCAAGCGCGACTGGCCGATCGCGGTGGCCAATTTCCCGGGCGTTGTGCTCGGCGCGATCACGCTGGCGACGGCGCTCTAGCGCGACGATCGCGGGAGGGTGTGGCAGCAACGGAGCTGGCGCGCGCCTCTTAACGCGCGGCGCGGCTCTCCCCATATCGCCGGTTTCGCGCTGCCTCAGGCGGCGCCAACCGGAGACCATTCATGAAGATCGACCTCAGCGGCAAGACCGCGCTCGTTACCGGTTCGACCGAAGGCATCGGCTTGGCCATCGCCAAGGGGCTGGCGGAGGCGGGCGCGACCGTGATCGTCAACGGCCGCACCGCGGCCAAGGTCGATGCCGCGGTCGCCGCGCTCGGCGGCGATGCGCGCGGCGTGGCGGCCGATCTCGGCAGCGCCGAGGGCCATGCGGCACTGATCGCGGCCGAACCCCGGGCGGATATCGTGGTGAGCAATCTCGGCATCTTCCAGCCATCCGATTTCTTCGCCACCGACGATGCCACCTGGGATCGACACTGGCAGATCAACGTGATGGCGGGCGTGCGGCTGGCGCGGCATTACCTGCCGGGGATGGAGCAAGCGGGCTGGGGGCGCTTCGTGCTGCTCGGCTCCGAATCGGGCTTCAGCATCCCGGTCGAGATGATCCATTACGGCGTCAGCAAGACGGCCGATGCGGCGCTGGCGCGCGGACTGGCCAAGCGTATGGCCGGCACCGGCGTGACGGTCAATTCGGTGCTGCCCGGGCCGACATTGTCGGAGGGCGTGCAGGCGATGCTGGAGGAGGAGCGCGCGCGGACCGGCCGGCCGATCGAGCAGGTCGCGGCCGATTTCGTCGTCGAGCATCGCTCGGGCTCGCTGATCCGCCGCGCCGCGACGGTCGAGGAAGTCGCCAACATGGTCGTCTATGTCGCTTCGCCGCAGGCGGCGGCGACGACGGGCGCGGCGCTGCGCGTCGATGGCGGGATCATCGACACGCTGATGTGATCGGGATTGGCGGGCGCCCGGCGGGCGTCCGTCCGGTCGCGGTCAGGCTTCGCGTTCGGCCTTGGCCGCCTGGTTGACCAGCGCGCGGCCGATCGTGGCCTCGGCGCTGATCGCCATGGTTTCCCAGGTCAGCGCCGAACGCTCGTGCATCTCACGACGGTTCGGGAGGTTGGTCTTTTCGGCTGCTTCGCGCTGGGCGGCAGCATTGGCGCGGTAGGTCTCGATCACGGTCATGCCCCCCCGTACCAGAGCTTTGCCGTTCGAAACAATCGTTCTTGACACGGGCAAAGCGCGCGGCCGAACTTGACCGGCGATAAGCGTTTGATCAATGCGCCTCCCAGGGGCGCGCATCGTGCCAGCGACCAAGCAAGGAATCTCAAGTGGCTGCAGACAAAATGGACATCGACCTGTCGACCGTGCTCGACAATGTGGACGAATCGCTGGTCGAGTTCACCGCCGAAGTGGACGGCGACGATTACGAGTTCGCGGTGCAATATGCCGTGCTCGAAGCGCTGAGCGGCGACGCGCCGGAGGACGATGCGGTCGAGCAGTTCCATCGTTTCAGCGACACGGTCGCCGAGGCGGGGCTCGTCGCACTGGCGCGCAACAGCGACCAGGCGGTGATCGTGATCAGCGAGAACGATCTCGAATAAGCGCCGCGCCGGGCATCCGGCGATCGGTAGGGAACGAAACGCCCGGTCGGCCCCGCGCCGACCGGGCGTTTTCGTGTGTGCGCCGCGGACGCTCAATTCCGCTGCGGCTTTCGGACAATTATGCTGCAGGTGCTGCGATTGACGATAAGATTAGTTATGCGCACAATCTAACCTCGGCAGCGCAAGACTGCCGCGGCCGCAGGGCCACAGGGAGAGGAAACGCCATGACGAGGACGTATCTGCTTTGCGCCGCCAGCCTGACCGCGCTCGCCGCGACAGGCGCTCATGCTCAATCGATCGGGCCGGCCCCGGGCACGGCAAGCCAGCCGACGGGCGATGCGCGGCCTGGCGACTCGGCAATCGAGGACATCATCGTCGTCGCGCAGCGCCAGTCGGAGCGGTTGCAGGACGTGCCGATCTCGGTCTCGGCCTTCTCGGCCGAGACGCTGAAGACGCAGCAGATCAACAATGCCAGCGACCTGCAATTGTCGCTGCCCAACGTAACCTTCACCAAGGGCCAGTTCACCTCGGCCAGCTTCACCATCCGCGGCGTGGGCGACCTGTGCGTCGGATCGAGCTGCGACAGCGCGACGGCGATCCATGTCAACGATATCCCGCTGCTCAGCACGCGCCTGTTCGAGACGGAATATTTCGATCTCGAGCGCGTCGAGGTGCTGCGTGGGCCGCAGGGCACGCTCTATGGCCGCAACGCGACCTCGGGCGTGGCGAACTTCATCACCGCCAAGCCGGATCTGACCGGGATCCATGGCTCGGGCGAGTTCGAATATGGCAATTACAATTCGGTCAAGGCGCAGGGCATGTTCAACCTGCCGCTCGGCGAAACGCTCGGGCTGCGGGTCGCCGGTTATTATCTCAACCGCAACGGCTATACCAAGAACCTGTTCGACAATAGCCGGATCGACGGGCGCGATCTCTATGCGATCCGCGGGTCGCTGCGCTGGCAGCCGACCAGCGACACGACGATCGACCTGATGGGCTATTATTTCCACGAGAAGGACAATCGCTCGCGGATCCAGAAGCAATTGTGCCATCGCGATCCGACCGCAGTGCTCGGCTGCTCGCCCGACCGGCTGGGCTTCGAGACCACCAATGCCAACGGCACACTGGCCGCCGCACTCTCCTCGCGGCAATTGTTCGCGCTGGCCTCGCTGGCACAAGGCGGCGCGCTGGGCAATCTTGGCATCAACAACGTGTTGAACGGCACCGACGCGTTCGCCGGTGTGGTCAATCCGACCGACCTGCGCACCGTCAGCGTCGATTACAATCCGACCTATTTCGCCGACGAAGTGCAGTTGTTCGGCCGGCTGGAACAGACGCTGGGGCGGTTCAACGTCACGCTGACCGGCGGCTATGCGCGCAACTCGGTCGACGCGCGGAGCGATTACACGCTGTCGGTGGCCAATCCCTATTCGGCGGAAGCGCTGGCGCGTGCCTCCGCGGCGGCGGCGACCTTCCCGCTGTCGCTCGCGCCGGTCTTCCGTGGCGGCCAGTTCTGCGCGTCGGAGCCCAATGCCAGCCTGACCGGGGTATTCGGCGGCAATACCGCCGCGTGCTCCATCCGGCAGATCGATTTCGATCGGTCGAGCGGGCGTTCGACGCAATGGTCGGCGGAGGCGCAGGTCGCGTCCCAGTTCGACGGCGCGTTCAACTTCCGGCTCGGCGGCATCTATGTGAAGCAGGTGCAGCGCGACGCCAATTACTATGTCGTCTCGACCGGGATCGATTACGGTGCTGCGGTGCTGGGCGGCGCGCAGGCCGGCAACGGCCGGTTCCTGGGGCCGCCTTTCTTCGCCAACCAATCGTCGCGCTATGCGCTGAAATCCTACGGCATCTTCGGCGAAGCCTATGTCAACTTCAATGACCGGTTGAAGCTGACGCTGGGCGGGCGCTATTCGAACGACGACAAGTCGATCGCCTCGCGCAGCCCGATCGCCACGATCCCCGCGCCCGTCGGCAGCACCGACCTGTACGGCTCGTCGCTGGCCGGCGCGCCGAACGGCACGGGCGGCTTTTTCGGCGATGCCGATCTGACGCGCGCGGGCTATCAGCCGTTTCGCGCGACAAGCGTGAAGTTTGACGACGTCACCGGGCGCGCCGTGCTCGATTTCAAGATCAGCCCCAACAACCTGCTCTATGCGAGCTATTCGCGCGGCTACAAATCGGGCGGCATCAACCCGCCGGTCGATCCCACCTTCGTCGCGCCGCTGAGCTTCGCGCCGGAGAATATCGACGCCTATGAGATCGGCTCGAAGAACAGCTTCCTGAACGGGCAGGTGCGGCTCAACGCCTCGGCCTTCTACTACAAATACAAGAACATGCAGATCAGCCGCATCCTCAACCGCACTTCGTTCAACGACAATACCGATGCGACGATCTACGGCGCCGAGCTGGAAGCGATCGTCGCGCCGACGCCGCGCTTCGTGGTCAACATGTCCGCCAGCTATTTGCACACCAAGATCAAGGACCTGTCACTGGTCGATCCGCGCGACCCCTCCGCCGGGCGCAGCGACGTGACGATCATCAAGGACGTGCAGAATTCGTCCAACTGCGTGCTGATCCCGACCGCCGGGGCGAACGGATCGGCGCTGGTCGGCGCGGTCAACGCGTTCATCAACGGGGCGACCGGTGCGGCCAATGGCGGCGCGCTGTTTCAGTCGGGCACCGTGCCGGTGCCCGGAACCAACGCGCGCGGCGCGCTATCGTCCTGCGCGCTGCTCGCGGCGGCGGTGGCGGGCGCGCCTTACGCACCCGGATCGACGCTGGCGGCACTCGGCCCCGTGCTGCAGGCGTTCGGCTTCGCGCGCGGGCCGCTCGGCTTCTCGCTCGATTCGGGCTATGCCGTGCCGACCCTGCCGCTCGGCGTATCGCAAAGCCTGAACGGCAACCAATTGCCCGGCTCGCCCAACTACAAGGTGGCGATCGGCGCTCAGTACACGTTCGATCTGAGGGGCGGCGCGAGCATCGTGCTGCGCGGCGATTACAATTATACCGGCGAATTCTATGCACGGCCGCAGAACAGCAATATCGATCGCATCCCCAATTTCGAACAGATCAACGCGCAGATCCGTTTCAACGGGCCGAACGACCGCTATTTCGCGCGGATCTTCGTGCAGAACCTGCAGAACAATGACAGCATCACCGGGCAGTTCCTCACTGACCCGGCGGCAGGGCTCTACACCAACATCTTCACGCTGGAGCCGCGGCGCTATGGCGCGTCGATCGGGTTCAAGTTCTGACGGCACAGGGGCGGCGCGATCGCCGCCCCGTCACCCCGGCAGCGGCGGGAGAATGAGTTTCCGGCCCTCGGCCATCGCCGCGTAGAGCGCGAGAATGCGTGCCTCGGTCGCGTCGTCGCCACGCTGTTCGACCGCTTCGTGCAGCGCGATCAGGGCACGGCGCAGCGCGGCATTATGCGCATCGATCGCCGCCGGCGAAGGAGCGTCCCTCGGTTCGGGCACGACCACCGCATAGGCCGGTGCACTGCCGAGCAGGTCGCTGATCATCCGGTTCTCGCGCACTGCGCCCGCGGTGCCGCGTTCGGCCTCCTGAGCGCCGAGCAGGTTGAGCAAAGCGATCACGCTGACCCGCGCGGTCATGAACTGGCCGGCCATGTCGGGCGTGGCGGGGATGGCGAGACTCATGAAGTTGCCGCGCAGGATTTCCGGCAGCGTCGGGGTCATGCCGCGTCTCCGAAGCGCTGCAACTGATCGGCCAAAATCTCGTCGTGGCGCCGCGCGGTATACCAGGCGGAGATGCCGAGGATCGGATCGATGCAGCCCTGGCCGCGATATTCGCGCGCCGCGCCGGTCCAGATCGCCTGGCCCTTGACCGCGTTGAACAATTGCCACCAGCGCAGCGCCGCCGGATCGACGCGCAAGCCGCTCGCCGCTTCCCACAGCGCGATCGCCTGCGCCTGCGGGATCATCCCGCACACCGTGCCGGGATCGAAGTGATTCCACAGCGGATCGAACGCCCAGCCAAGATCCTCCAGCGGATCGCCGAGATGCGCCAGTTCCCAATCGAGGATCGCCAGGATCTGCCCGGCGCCGTCGTGCATCAGATTGCCCGAGCGGTAATCGCCGTGCAGGATGCGCACCGCCTGGGCGGGCGGCGGCGGGTGGCGGTACAGCCGGCGGATCGCGGCGCGAACGATGGGTTGCGGATGCGCCTCGTCGCGCAGGATTGCAGCGGCCCAATGATCCAGCGCGACGCGCCAGCATTGATCGGGCGCAGGGGCGGGGAGCAGAGAGCCGAGCGGCGTGCCGGCGGGATTGAGCGCAGCCAGCGTGCCCAGTGCGTGGAAAAAGGCGATGCCGATCGCCGGGGCGTGCGCGCCGAACGGCTGCGCCGCGAAGGGCGAGGTGACGATGCCGCCGTCGATCCGCTGCATCAGGAAGAAAGGGCGGTCGAGCTCGGCGCCGTCGATCTCCAGCGCGATCGGTTCGGGGACGGGCAGGCGACCATGAGCGGTGCGATAGGCCTCGAACTCGGTGCGGCGATCGGTGTCGATCAGGCTGCCAGCCGGATCGCGCCGCAAGATCAGCGGACGGCGCGTGTCGCCCACTAGCGCGTCGAAGCGATAGGTTTCGCGGCTCGCGCCGCCGGGGATGCGCGACAGGCCCTCGATCTCGACCGGCGCCTGCCAGCGGCGCGTGAGATAGGCGGCGAGTTGCGCGTCGAGACTCATGCCACGTCCATCAGCCCGGTGAAGCCGGACGGCGCGTGCGGGCCGATCGCGAGTTGTTCGAGCACGCCGCGCCCGATCCGCGTGCGGCCGTCGGCATGGCGCCAGGTGACGCGCGACAGTGCCTGGACGTGGAAGTGGTGCGGCAGCGTGGGATCGAGCGCGGTGAATTCCTCGCGCTCGACGATCTGCTCGCCCAGGTTCGTGCCATGCGCCCAGCGCGGATGGCCGTAGCCAAGGCCGAGCATGTGGAAATCGCGCGACGGCTCGAACGTCAGCGTGCCGCCATCTAGCGCGACCGTCGCGCCGCGCGCGTTGCGGCTGCCGGGCCGCCAGTCGATCGTCGCTGCGACGTGGCCGAAATGCTGCTCCTGTCCCGCCTGGGTATCGAGCGGGGCCCAGACCGCACGCCGGTTCCAGGCGCGGCCGTCGGCATCGTCGTTGGTGTGGAAGAACAGGTCGCCATCGTCGAACACGCAGGGGCTCCACAACCAGAAGAATTGCGGCAGTATCGCGGGGGCGGGGGCTTGCGGATCACGCGCGCCGATCGGCCGTACGCCCCAGGACCGATCGCGCGTGCCGACGAACCCGGCCACATCGATCCGCGTGCCATCGACCTCGACCCAGCCTTCGTAGCGCCCGTTCTGCGTCAGGCGTGTGTAGTCGAGGAAGGTGCGGGGGCCGAGCCGGCGGGTGAAGCGTGGTTCCTCGATCGGAAAGGAACGGCCGGTGAAGACGATGTCGGCGGCGATGCGGTGTTCGGGCGACTCGACCAGCACGCGCAGACGCTGCAGCGGCTGCTCCACGATGATGCGCACCGGCCCGACCTCGAGCGCCATCCGCTCCATATTCAGCCAGCGGCTGGCATGCAGGTTGATCTGCCGCCCGCCTGCCAGCCAGCAGAACGATGCATCGGCGATGTTGAGCTGCGGATAGATGCCGAACGCCAGCGCGAACATGCGATCGTCCGTCGGATCGGCCGGATAGCCGTTGAAGAAATAGCGATCGTAGAAATTGCGATCGGTGCCGGCATAGGCGATCGGCCCGGCCGTCTGGTGCAGCGGATAATCGTCGCCGCGCGTCAGCATGGCGCGCCTGTGGGAACGGCATCGTCGGCAACAGCCACGGTCGGCACGACACTCATGCTCCCACCGGCAGATCCTTGAACGCCTGATCCTTGTCGACGCGGATCTCGCCTGGCAGGCCGAGCACGCGCTCGGCAATGATGTTCCTGAGGATCTCGTCGGTGCCGCCGGCGATGCGCAGGCCCGGCGCGGACATCGTCGCCATGTGGAACGCGGCGTTCAGCGGTGCGAGCGCGGGATCGGCGATGATGCCGTATTGGTCGGCCGCCTCGACCGCGCTGTTGCCGATCTCCTGCAACTGGTTAGCGGCGACGATCTTGCCGATCGAGCTTTCCGGCCCCGGCGCCTGGCCCTTGGACAAAGCGGTGATCGTGCGCATCCGCGTGTTGCGCAGGCCTTCGGACTGGACCCACCAGTCGGCGAGCTTCTGGCGGAACGCGCTGTCCTTGAGCAACGGCCCGTCCGGCCCATCGGCCTGGCCCGCGAACTTGAGGATATCCTTCGGCCCCACGCCGCCGCCCGCGCCGACCGCGAGCCGCTCGTTCATCAGCGTGAACAAGGCGACCTTCCAGCCGCCATCGACTGGTCCCAGCCGCTGCGCATCGGGAATGCGCACGTCGCTGAACCACACTTCGTTGAAGTTCGAGCCGCCCGACATCTGGTGGATCGGGCGGATCTCGATCCCGGGCGATTTGAGATCGAGCCAGAACATCGTCAGGCCCTGATGCTTGGGCACGTCCGGATTGGTGCGCACCAGCACGATGCCGAAATCGCTGTAATGCGCGCCCGAGGTCCAGACCTTCTGGCCGTTGACCACCCAATCCTCGCCATCACGCACCGCGCGGGTGCGGATCGCCGCGACGTCGGAACCGCCGGCGGGTTCGGAGAAGAGCTGCGACCAGATCTCGTCGCCGCGCACGGCGGGGCCGACGAACCGGTGCTTGGTCGCGTCATCGGCAAAGCCCATCACGGTCGGCACGCACATGCCGAGACCGATCGTGAAATAGCCGCCGTCGACGGCATATTGCGCCTCTTCCTGACCGAAGATCACGCTTTCGATCGGCGTGCCGCCGCCGCCGCCCCATTCCCTAGGCCAGGTGATGCAGGCATAGCCGCCGGCCGTTTTCCGCGCCTGCCATGCCTTGCCGCGGGCGATGTCGCTGTCGTGCTGCGTGGCCTGATGCTCGGCGTAATTGGCTGCCAGCCAGTCGCGGGCGGTGGCGCGGTAGGCGGCTTCGGCGTCGCTGTCCGTGAAGTCCATGGTTCGTCCTTTCAGGCGGCCCGTTCAGGCGGCGTTGCGCATTTCGAGCTGGCCGACGAGCCGTTCGCGCCACGCGGCCGGCGCGCCGGCGACCAGGGCGAGCTGGCGCGAGCGGCGGTAATAGAGGTGGCAATCGGATTCCCAGGTGAAGCCCATCCCGCCATGCGTCTGGATATTCTCCTTGGAGGCGAACCAGAAGGCGTCCGACGCGGCGACGCGCGCGGTGGCGGCGGCGAGCGGCAGTTCGGCAGCGCCGGCATTGAGCGCCCAGGCGCCGTAATAGGCGTTGGAGCGCGCCAGCTCGTTCTTGACGTACATGTCGGCGAGCTTGTGCTTGATCGCCTGATAGCCGCCGATCTGCCGCCCGAAGGCATAGCGATCGAGCGCATAGCGCTTGGCCATATCCAGGCAGCGATCCGCGCCGCCGAGTTGCTCGAACGCCAGCAGCACCGCGGCGCGATCGAACACCGCCTGCATCGCGGCGATGCCGTCATCGCTGCCGAGCTTTTCGCACGGGGCATCGGTAAAGGTCAGCCGCGCGGCGCTGCGGGTGGGATCGAGCGTGGCGAGCGTCTCGGCGGCGACGCCGGCGCCCTTCTCGACCAGATAGAGACCGTCCCGGGCGAGCACGACGATCAGGTCGGCGACGTCGCCATCGGTGACCGGGATCTTCTCGCCGGTGAGCGTGCCGCCCGCGACGCTGGCGCCGAGCGACCGGGCGGTGACCGGGCCGCTGCCCTCCGACGTGGCGAACGCGCCGATCACCGTGCCGGCGGCGATCCTGGGCAGCCATTTGGCCTTCTGCGCGTCGCTGCCGAACAGCATCAGCGCCTCGGCAACGAAATAGACCGTCGAGGCGAACGGGATCGGCGCGCAGGCGCGGCCCAGTTCCTCGGCGATCGCGCACAGCTCGATATGGCCAAGCCCGAGCCCGCCATGTTCTTCCGGGATCGCTGCGCCGAGCCAGCCCTGGTCGGCGACGGCTTGCCACAGGCTGGCGTCATAGGCCGTATCGGCATGGTCGAGCACGGCGCGCACCCGATCGCTGCCGCAGTGCGCGGCGAGAAACTTGCGCGCCTCGTCCTTGAGGAATTTCTGCTCGTCGGAATAATCGAAGTTCATGTGCTTCCTCTCAGCGCGGCGCCATGCGGATCGCGCCGTCGAGCCGCACATCCTCGCCATTGAAATAGCCGTTGGTGATCATCTCGAGCGCGAGCCGGGCATATTCCTCGGCGTGCCCCATCCGCTTGGGGAAGGGGACGGAGGCGGCGAGCGCCTCCTTCACCTGTGGGCGCGCGCGGTTCATCAGCGGCGTATCGAAGATGCCGGGCAGGATCGTGTTGACGCGGATGCCTTCGCCCATCAGATCGCGCGCGATCGGCAGCGTCATGCCGACGATCCCCGCCTTGGCCGCGGCATAGGCGACCTGGCCCATCTGCCCGTCCTCCGCCGCCGCCGACGCGGTATTGACGATCGCGCCGCGCTCGCCGTCGAGTGGGGCGAGCGTGAGCATCCCTGCGGTGGACAGCGCGATGCAGCGGAACGTGCCGATCAGGTTCAGCTGGACGGTCAGTTCGAACCGATCCACGGGGTAGGCGGCAATCTCGCGCGTCTGCTTGTCGCGTCCCGCGGTCTTGAACGCGCCGAACCCGCCGCCCGCGCAATTGACCAGGATGCGCTCCTGCCCATTGGCCGCGCGCGCGGTCGCGAAGCCGGCCTCGACGCTGGCGTGATCCATCACGTCGACGGCGCAGAAGGTCGCGCCGATCGCGGCGGCGCCCTCGAGGCCGAGTTCGGCATTCTTGTCGAACAGCGCGACTTTGACGCCGGCGTCGCGGAGCGCGGTGGCGGTGGCGTAGCCGAGGCCGGAGGCGCCGCCGGTGACGATCGCGGCGATATCGGGGCCGAGCTTCATTGCCGGCCGCTCTCTGCTATCGCCACCCCGGCGGACGCCGGGGCCCAGTCGTGAAGGTCAATGTAATCGTGCGCAGCGTCCGCCAGCGCACGTTCCGAAACTGGGCCCCGGCGTTCGCCGGGGTGGTTTCTGGGGCGTGGCAGGGTATCCCTCATGCCGGCACCTTCGCCTTCGCCCAATATTCGTCGCGCAGCAGCCTTTTGTAGAGCTTCCCCGTCTCGTGCCGCGGCAGTTCCTCGCGGAAGTCGATGCGGCGCGGCGCCTTCACATGGCTGAGATGGGCGCGGGCGAAGGCGTTGAGCTCCGCGGCAAGCTGCTCGCGATCCTCGGACGGATCGGCCGGGCAGACGATCGCGATCACTTCCTCGCCCATTTCCTCGTGCGGACCGCCGATCACCGCTACGTCGGCGACCTTGGGATGCGTGACGAGTAAATTCTCGATCTCGGCGGGATAGATGTTGACCCCGCCCGAGATGATCATGAAGCTCTTGCGATCGGTTAGGTAGAGATAGCCCTCCTCATCGAGCCAGCCGACATCGCCGAGCGTGGTCCAGCCGTGGGCGTTGGCCGCTTCGGCGGTCTTGCCGGGATCGTTATGATATTCGAACACGCCGCCGCCGGCGAAATAGACCGTGCCTTCCTGCCGCGGGGGCAGTTCGTTGCCGTCGTCGTCGCAGATCTTGGTCTGCGCGGTGAGGTTGCGGCCGACCGAGCCCTGGTGCGTCAGCCATTCGGTGCTGGAGATGGCGCAGAAGCCGTTGCCTTCGGTGCCGGCATAATATTCGCCGATGATCGGGCCCCACCAGTCGATCATCGCCTGCTTGACCGGGATCGGGCAGGGCGCGGCGGCATGCCAGACGGCTTTTAGCGACGACACGTCATAGCGCGCGCGGACCTCTGGCGGCAGCTTGAGCAGGCGGATGAAGTGCGTCGGCACCCATTGCGCATGGGTGACGCGATATTGCTGGATATAGCGCAGCGCCGCCTCGGGATCGAAGCGCTCCATCACCACCACGGTGCCGCCGGTCTGCTGCACCGCCATCGACCAGCGCAGCGGCGCGGCGTGATAAAGCGGTGCGGGGGAGAGATAGACCATCTCCGGCGTGAAGCCGTACAGCCCCTTGCCGAGCATCACGAGCGGCGAGACGTTGGTGCCGAACGGCTCGTCGGACAGCGCGTGCTTGACGCCCTTGGGCTTGCCGGTGGTGCCCGAGGAATAGAGCAGGATGCCGCCCGGCACGGGATCGGCGATCGGCGTGGCGGGCATCGCATCGCGCGCCGCTTCGTAGGACTCATAGCCCGCGATCGTGCCGTCGACCATGTAGCGCGTCACATCGCCGATCGCCGGCAGCAGCGCATTGGCGACGCTCGCGCAGCCCTTGCTGGCGATCAGCACGCGGCAATTGCCGTCGCGCAGGATATAGTCCGCCTCGCTGGCATTGAGCTTGGACGACAGGCAGGTGCAATAGACGCCGGTGCGCTCCGCCGCCCACATCAATTCGAGATAGCGCGCCGAATTGTCCATCAGCACGGCAATGCCGTCACCACGCTTGAGCCCCAGCGCGCGCAGCAGCTGCGCGCCCTGGTTGGCGCGCGCGTCGAGCTGGCCGTAGGTTACCGTCTCGCCGGTGCCGGCCATGATATAGGCCGGCTTGTCGGGCGTTGCCTGGGCGTGATGGACCGGATGCATCAGACGCGCTCGATGATGATCGCCGGGGCCATGCCCCCTGCCGCGCACATCGTGACCAGCCCGCGCTTGAGATCGCGGCGTTCGAGTTCGTCGAGGATCGTGCCGATCAGCATCGCGCCGGTCGCGCCGATCGGATGGCCGAGCGCGATCGCCCCCCCATTGACGTTGACCTTGTCGCGATCGAGCCCGAGATCGCGGATGAACTTCTCCGCCACCACCGCGAACGCCTCGTTAATCTCCCACAGGTCGATATCGTCGACCGTGAGCCCGGCTTTGGCCAGCACCTTCCGCGCGGCCGGCACGGGGGCGTTGAGCATCAGCGTGGGATCGTCGCCCATATTCGCCATCGCCACGATCCGCGCGCGCGGCTTCAGGCCATGTTCCGCGGCATAGGCCTCGCTCGCCAGCAGCACCGCCGCCGCGCCATCGACGACGCCGGAGGAATTTCCGGCATGATGGACATGCTCGATCTTGAGATCGGGATAGCGCTGGTTGATCTGGCTGCGGAACGTGGTGCCCTGTTTGTCGAGCGGGATATCGGCCATCGCGGCGAACGCCGGCTGCAGTGCCGCAAGCCCCTCGGCCGTGGTCTGCGGGCGGGGATATTCGTCCTTCTCGAGCACGACCGCGCCGCTTTCGTCGGTCACCGGCACCAGGCTCTTGTCGAACCGCCCCTCGGCGATCGCGACGGCCGCGCGGCGCTGGCTCTCCAGCCCGAGCGCGTCGAGCGCCTCGCGGGAAATCCCTTCCATGCTGGCGATCGCGTCGCCGCAGATGCCCTGGTGCGACTGGGGATGGCTCTGCGCGAGCCGGGCATTGCCCGATCCCATGCCCATCGGGCGCTTCCCCGCCGCCATCTCGTCCTGCATCATCTGCGCGGTCATCGACATCATCTCGGTGCCGCCGGCGACGACCAGATCCTCCATCCCGCTCATGATCTGCGCCGCGGCGAAATTGACCGCGGTGATCCCGCCGCCGCAGAAGCGATCGAGCGTCGTGCCGCTGGCCTTAATATCGTAGCCGGCATCGAGCGCCGCCATCCGCCCGAGATCGCCACCCTGCGTGCCGCGCTGCGTCGAGGTCGACCAGATGATGTCGTCGACATCGGCGGTGTCGAGATGGTTGCGCTCCGCGATCGCCTTGAGCACCGTCGCGGCTAGATGCTGCGGATGCATATGCGCCAGCGCGCCCTTGCCGGTCCTGCCGATGCCCCGCGGCGTCCGGACGGCATCGATGATCAAAGCGTCGCCCACATCACTCTCCATGTTTGGCGGCGCCCGCGCTAAAGTGCGCGGCGCTGCTTGTGCCCGATTGCCACGGGCTTCGTTGTGGCGTAACATTCGTTATGGAGATAGACTTTGTCAAGCGGCGTGTCGATGCCTGATCCCGGATTTGCGGCGGCGCCGGCCGCGCGCAGCGATCTCGCACCGCGGGACTGGCTGCAGATCGGCCAGACCTTGCTGAAAAGCGGTGGGCTGCGCGCGCTGAAGCTGCGCAGCCTGGCCGATGCGCTGGGCGCCTCGACCGGCAGCTTTTACCATCATTTCAAGGATTTCGATGGCTATCAGGCGGCGCTGGCGGACTATTTCGCCGGCGCGCAGATCGATCCCTTGCTGGCCCGCATCGCGGCATCGTCGCTGCCCCCGATCGAGCGCATCCGCGCCTTTGCCGATCATGTGCGCAAACATGATCTGGCGCAGCTCGCACTCGCGATGCGCGCTTGGGCGAAAAGCGATCGGCGCGCGGCCGATGCGGTGCGCGATCATGACGACAAGATCATGGCGTTCCTCGCCGCGCAATTGCAAGCGCATGGCTTCACGCCGACCGAGGCGGGGATCCGCGCCTTCGCGTTGCTCGCGGCGGGGCTGGGCGAGGTGCATCCGCCCGAGGGCATGGATCGCGCCGCGCTGCGCGACGGGCTTTTCGCGCTGCTGTGCGATCGATAGGATCTTTTCGAGGCAACGATTCCGCACAAGCGGGACGGACAGGAGACGGGGATGCAAAGCTACGATTATGTGATCGTCGGGGCGGGATCGGCCGGCTGCGTGCTGGCCGCGCGGCTGACCGAGGATCCCGACGTCACGGTGCTGCTGCTCGAGGCGGGCGGTAGGAATGACGGCGTGCTGGTGCGCATGCCGGCCGGCGTCGGCACGTTGCTCAAGGACAAGAATGCCAGCAATTGGGGCTTCTACACCGAGCCCGAGCCGCATCTCGACAATCGTCGTTTGTGGTGGCCGCGCGGCAAGGGGCTGGGCGGCAGTTCGTCGATCAACGGCATGGTCTATACGCGCGGTCATCCGCAGGATTACGACGAATGGCGGCAGATGGGGCTGCCCGGCTGGTCGTTCGACGATGTGTTGCCCTATTTCCGCCGGCTCGAAGGCCATCATCGCGGCGACAGCGAGCTGCATGGCGGATCGGGGCCGCTGACCATTTCGGCGGGCGAATCCGACAGCCCGTTCCACGATGCGCTGATCAAGGCGGGGGAACAGGCCGGCTATCCGGTGACCGACGATTTCAACGGCGCGCAGCAGGAAGGGTTCGGCCGCTACGACCTGACGATCGCCGACGGCAAGCGCTGGAGCACGGCGGCCGCCTATCTCCGGCCCGTCCTGTCGCGGCGCAACCTGACCTGCCTTACCGGCGCGCGCACGACGCGCATCCGCATCGAGCAGGGCCGCGCGACCGGCGTCGACTATGTGCTCGACAAGGGCCAGCGCGCGGAAACCGCGATCGCCGCGCGCGAGGTGCTGCTCTGCGCCGGCGCGGTACAATCACCGCATATCCTGCAACTCTCCGGCATCGGCGATCCCGATCGGCTGACCGCGGCGGGGGTGGGCGTGGTGCACGCGCTGCCCGGTGTCGGCGAAAATCTGCAGGATCATCTCGATGTGGTGATGAACTGGCGCTCGCGCGGCCTGCGCACCGCGCACGCGCTGACCAAGGGACTCGGCATGATCGGCGTCGGGCTCAATTATGCGCTGCGCGGCAAGGGGCCGGGCCGGGGGCAGTTCCTCGAAGCGGGGGCGTTCATCTCGTCGCGCGAGGGGCTGTCGCGGCCCGACGTGCAGATCCACGGTGTGCTGGCGATCATGCAGGATCATGGCCGCACCAACGCCAAGGCCGATGGCTTCACGCTGCATTTGTGCCAGCTGCGCCCGGAGAGCCGCGGGCGGATCGGGCTGCGCTCGGCCGATCCGTTCGCCGATCCGACGATCTTCGCCAACTATCTCGCTACGCCGGAGGATCGCCGCGTGATGCGTGATTGCGTCAAGATCGGGCGCGACGTGGCGAAACAGGCGGCGCTCGAGCCGTATCGCGCGGAGGAATTGTCGCCGGGCGACGCGGTGCAGAGCGACGACGAGATCGACGCCTGGGTGCGGCGCAAGGCGGAGACGATCTATCACCCGGTCGGCACCTGCCGGATGGGGGCGGAGGGCGACGCGCTGGCGGTGGTCGACGCGACGCTGGCGGTGCGCGGGCTGAAGGGACTGCGCGTGATCGATGCCTCGGTGATGCCGACCTTGATCGGATCGAACACCAACGCGCCGACGATCATGATCGCCGAGCATGCCGCGGATATGCTGCGCGGGACAAGGCTGGCGCGGGCGGGGTAGGTATCGCAGCCGCGTGGCCGGCGGTCCGAAAGCACTGCTGTTCCCCCGCAAAAGCGGGGGGCCAGGGTCACAAGGGCTGCGCTTTGTTGCTCTGGGCTCCTGCGGGCGCAGGAGCACGGTGCGCTTTGGTCGGCGCGATGAGCTCAATCTCGCTCCGGCGCCTTCGCCAGCCCGTGCAGCAGCAGCGTCACGGTCTGCTCGGCATGGACCCGGCGGAGTGCGTCGACCGGCCCGTCATAATCGAACAAGGCCGTCAGCGTCGCGCGCCCGCCGAAGATGCCGTCGCAGGCGCTGATCGAAGCGAAGTAGAACAGCAAGGGATCGATCGGCCGGAAGTCGCCCGAGGCGATGCCCTGCTCGATGATGCGGCGCTGCGCGTCGATCACCGGGCGAACCAGCCGCGCCACGTTCGCCGCCGAGCCGGCATCGCCGGATTTGAGCAGCAACACGGCCAGCCGATTGAGATACGGCACCTTGGCATAGGTGCGGATCAGGCCCTGCAGATGATGGCGCATCTTGGTCACCGGCGGCAGGTCGGCGGTGACGAGCTGTTCGAGCTGGTCGAGCGCGGCGCCGGCATCGCGCTCGAGCAGCGCGCGCAGCAGCCCGGTCTTGCTGCCGAAATGGTAGCCGACCAGCGCGCCGTTCAGCCCCGAGGTGCGCGCGATCTGATCGAGCGAGACATCGAGCGTGTCATTGTCGCGCATGAAGACGCTGGCCGCTTCCAGCAGCCGCGCGCGTGTCTCCGCCGTCGCCTTTTCCCTAGCCATGCCGCGCCTGTTCACCGAAATGCGCCGCAGGGCAAGATCGTGTAAGGTTCGACGGGACGGTACCCCCCGGTACTACCGTCCCGTCAGGTGCTCGGCGCGAGCTTGCGCTCAGCGCGGCGCCATTCTGATCGCACCGTCGAGGCGCACGTCCTCGCCGTTGAAATAGCCGCACTCGATCATCGTGAGGGCAAGCTGTGCGAATTCTTCCGGCCGGCCAAGCCGCTTGGGGAACGGCACCGAGGCGGCCAGCGCATCCCGCACCGGCTGCGGGGCGGCGGCGAGCAACGGCGTGTCGAAGATGCCGGGCAGGATCGTGTTGACGCGAATGCCTTCGCCCATCAGGTCGCGCGCGATCGGCAGCGTCATGCCGACGACGCCCGCCTTGGAAGCGGAATAGGCCGCCTGGCCGATCTGACCGTCCTCTGCCGCGGCGCTGGCGGTGTTGACGATCGCGCCGCGCTCGCCGTCTGCGCCGGGCTCCAGCGTCAGCATGCCGGCGGCCGATTTGGCGATGCAGCGGAACGTGCCGACCAGATTGATCTGGATGAGCCAGTTGAACGCTTCCAGCGGGAAGTGCTTGATCGATCCGTCCTGTTTCGAGCGGCTGGCGGTCTTCACCGCATTGCCGGTACCGGCGCAATTGACCAGGATCCGCTCCTGGCCGTGCGCTGCGCGTGCCTTGGCGAAGCCGGCATCGACGCTGTCGTCCGAGGTCACGTCGACCTTGCAGAAGATTCCGCCGATCTCGGCGGCAAGCGCTTCGCCCTTTTCTTCCTGCAGATCGAACAGTGCGACCTTGGCGCCCTTGGATGCCAGCAGGCGCGCGGTGGCGGCGCCAAGGCCCGATGCGCCGCCGGTGACGACTGCGGCGCTGTTCCCGATATCCATTGTCTCTCCGTCCAGTTGCTGTGATCATACGATCACGGTTGCAAAACATTAGTTATGGCAATAATCCCGCCTTGCCAAGCTGCGATGCAAAATCCTCGGCGGGTCGTATGGGAGTAGGTGCGCAGATGGCGATCGATCGATGGCGCCTTGCCGCGTTTACTGCGCCGGCCTTCCCGATCGCCGCGGCCGGGCTGCCGCTGACGGTACATCTGCCGCCTTATTATGCCGGCACGCTGGGGCTCAACCTGGCGCTGGTCGGGCTGATCTTCGTGGCCGTGCGGATCATCGATCTGCCGTTCGATCTGCTGTTCGGACAGATGCTGGATCGCGCACGATGGCGCTGGGGACGGTTCCGGCCCTGGTTCGTGATCGGCGCGGTGCTGATGACGGCCTTCACCGCCTTCGTGTTCATGGCCCGCCCGGGCATTTCGCCGCTTGGCGCGTTCGGCGGGTTGCTCGGCCTGTATATCGGCATGTCGCTGTTCCTGCTGACGCATCTCGCCTGGGCGGCAACCTTGACCGACGTCTATCATGATCGGTCGCGTATTTTCGGCTGGATTCAGGCGGCGACGGTGCTCGGGCTGCTCGTCGTGCTCGCGCTGCCGCCGCTGACCGCACGGCTGCTGCACACCACGGCGCCTGCCGCGGGAATCCACGCGATGGGCGTGTTCCTGATCCTGACCAGTGCGCTCAGCACGATATTGGTGCTCGCGACGACCCCCGAGCGGGCGATGCCCCCGCCGCCGTCTGCGCCGGTGCACAGCGACTTCGCGCGCGTGCTGGTCAATGCGCTGATGCGGCGCCTGCTGCTCGCCGATCTGCTTGCCGGGCTGGCGACCGGCGTGCTTGCGGCGATGTTCATCTTCGTGTTCGAGCATCGCCTGCGCTTCGACGCGGCCACCGCCAGCGCGCTGCTCTTGCCCTATTTCCTCGCCGGGCTGGTCGCCGCACCCTTGTGGATGAAGCTCGCCTATCGCATCGGCAAGCATCGCACGGCGGGGGTCGCCGGCGTCCTGTTCTGTATCACCGCCACGGTGATTGCGTTCCTGCCGCCGGGCAATGTGATGGTCGCGATTCCGGTGCTCGCGCTGGCAGGGATGCCGTTCACCGCCTTCCCGTTCCTGATGCGCGCAATGCTCGCCGATGTGCTCGACGTCGAACGGCGCGACAGCGGGCGCGACTGCACCGGACTGTTCAGCGCGACGCTAGTGATGACCACCAAGATCGCGCATGCACTGCCGGTCGGGCTGGTCTATCCCTTGCTCGCCCTGATCGGGTTCCAGGCTGCGCCGGGCGCGATCAACAGCGATGCCGCGATTGCCGGGCTGGTCGCCCTGTTCGTCGCGCTCCCGCTGCTGCTGATGGCTGCGGCGGTGTGGGTCGTGTGGCGCTGGCCACTCGATCAGGCCGCGCATGCCGCGGTGGTGGCCGAACTCGCCCTTTCCGTCGACCCCGTCAGGAGCTGATCCATGGCCTATGCCCATACGTTTGAGGCGAACCCGCATTGGCTGCCGCGTGCGCCGCGCGATGCGATCGATCATATTCCCGGTGACAATGGCCCGCCGCTGGTCGGCAACACGTTCCGAATCCTGGCCGATCCGGTCGGCTTTACCGAGCGGATGGCGGCGCGCTTCGGGCATGTCTATCGCAGCCGCGGGATGGGCGGCAGCGGGCTGACCCTGCTCGGGCCCGAGGCGAACGAGCTGATCCTGTTCGATCGCGATCGCATCTTCTCGTCGGAGCAGGGCTGGGGCCCGATCCTCAACCTGTTGTTCCCGCGCGGGCTGATGCTGATGGATTTCGACAAGCATCGCAGCGATCGCAAGGCGCTGTCGGTGGCGTTCAAGCCGGAGCCCATGCGGCATTACGCCGCGCAGCTCGATGCCGGGATCGCCGCGCGGGTCGCCGACTGGGGCGGGCGCGAGTTCACATTCTACGATGCGATCAAGAAGCTGACGCTCGATCTCGCCGCGACCAGCTTTTTCGGCGTCGAACTGGGCGCGGAGGCGGACCGCATCAACCAAGCCTTCGTCGACGAGGTGCAGGCCAGCGTCACGCCGATCCGCAAGCCGTGGCCGGGCACGCAGATGCGCAAGGGGGTCAAGGCGCGCGCCTATCTGATCGACTATTTCGAGCGCGAGATCCCCGCGCGCCGCGCCGGCGACGGCCAGGATTTCTTCTCGCAATTCTGTCGCGCCACCGACGATGACGGCCAGCCGCTGTCGGCGCTGGCGATCGCCGATCACATGAATTTCCTGATGATGGCGGCGCACGACACGATCACCTCCTCGGCAACCAGCATGATCATGCTGCTCGCCCGCAATCCGGAATGGCAGGACAGGCTGCGCGCCGAGATCGCCACGCTCGATCCGGACGTGCCGGTGACCGAGCAGCTCGATCGGCTCGTGCTGACCGACTATGCGTTCAAGGAGGCGCTGCGCATGATGCCCCCGGTGCCGTCGATCCCGCGCCGCGCGCTCAAGGCGTTCAGCTTCGGCGGCTACGACATTCCGGCCGGTGCCAATGTCGGCGTGAGCATCACCTATACGCATCGCATGGCCGAGCATTGGCCCGATCCCGACCGCTTCGATCCGCTGCGCTTTACGCCCGAAGCATCAAAGGGGCGGCATCGCTTCGCCTGGGTGCCGTTCGGCGGCGGCGCGCATATGTGCCTGGGGCTGCACTTTGCGACGATGCAGATGCGGCTGCTGATCGTGCACCTGCTCTCGCGCTACCGGATCGCGGCGCCGGCCGGCAGCGGCGATGCCTGGCAGGTGTTCCCGATCCCGCGCCCGAAGGACGGCCTGCCGGTGCGGTTCGTGCCGGTGTGATGCGGCCTGCCGCACCGCGTCAGGCAGGATCGTCCGCGGCGGGCAGGTCAAAAACCGGTATGGCCGGCCGGGCCTGCCATGCCGCGCGGCGGCTGAGCGCCTTTCTCAATTCGCTCTAGTCGCGCTTGAGCGCTGCCGCCACGTCGTCCCAGGCGACGAGCTTGAAGTTCTGCGCGTCGGGCGCGTTGTCGCCGTCCTGCACGACCATCAGCCCGCCCGGGAACGCTGGCCCGAAATCGCCGCGCGCGATCTCGATCCCGTCCGTCTCGCTGGTGCCGTCGATCGTGCCCGCGGCGATGCGGAACCGGCCGACATAGGAGTCGTCATCCAGCCGGTAGACCGCATAGGCATTGTCGCCCTGGCTCGACACGACGACATACTCGCCCGCCAGCGCCACGCCCTCGGCATCGGCGACGATCTGCTGCCCGTCGGCCTTGGCGATCGGCACCGGCGTGGCCGATCCGGTCAGCGCCGCATCGAAGCGCCACAGGCCGACATCCTCTTCCGCCACATATAGCCGCCCGGTGCGATCGTCGGCGACGCAGCCTTCGGATTGCGTTCCGAGCTTCATTCGCCGCACGACCTTGCCGGTCGGCGTCGCGCCGCTCAGATCGAGCGCCATCTGCGCGATCGTGCCGTCCTTCATCACGAGGAACGCGAACACCGCATCGCCCGAGCGATACAGGCACATGCCATAGGCTTCACCGGCGCCGGCCGGCAGCTTGGCCAGCGGCACCAGTTTAGCGGTGGCGGTATCGAGCCGGAACAAGGCGACCATCGCCTGCGCCTTGTCGCTGCGGTCCGACGCCGCGACCAGCACGCCCGGCGTACCGGCGATGCGCACGTCGCTGCGCAGATCGACATTGTTGACCCGGCCCGCATCGAGGAACGAGCGCGCCTTGCCGTCGAGGCCATAGACGTACAGCCCGGCCTTCTTGTCGGTGCCGACGATCAGGCTGGCCGCCGGATCGGCGGCGTTGCGCCAGATCGCGGGATCGTCCGCCGCATCGGCATTGGCGGTGCCGACCGCGTCGGTTTCGCCGCGCGCCGTGACCGATGCGGTGGCGAGCGTCGAGGCGGGGGGCGTTTCCGTGGCACCGGCACAGCCGGCGAGCAGGATCAGGGGGAGAAGCGCGCGGATCACAGCGTGACCTTTACGCCGAACTTGCCGGTCCAGCCATATTGTTCGTGCTGCGCGACGCGGCCGTCGGCGCCGTAATAGCGATCGAACGGCTCATTGCCGATATTGATGAAGTCCGCGGTCAGCTGCACGCGCGGGTCGACGCGCAGCTTGGCGCCGACATCGAACAGCAGGCGATGATCGACGATCACGCCGGCCGTGCCATTGCCGTCGTCGTCGACCGCCACTTCGTCGATGTACTTGTCGCGGTACGAGGCCGAGGCGCGCAGCTGGATCGGGCCCTTTTCATAGCCGATCGTGGCATTGTAGATGCTCTTCGACGTGCCCGGCAGCGCGAGCCGGTTGGCGCCGATATCCGCCTTGCTGTCGACATAGGTATAATTGCCCGAGACCAGCAGCCCATCGAGCGGCGAGGGCAGGAAATCCAGCTTGGCCTGCAGGTTGAGCTCGACGCCGGTGACCGAGGCGGTATCGCCGTTGACCGAGATCAGCGCGGTATCGACGTTGATCCCGCGCACGGTGACGTCCTCCAGGCGCTGCTGGAAGATGAAATCCTTGATCCGCTTGTGGAACAGGCCGACCTGCAGCACCGCGTTGCCGGCGAAATAATATTCCGCCGAGCCGTCGAAATTCCACGCATCGTACGGCTTCAGATCGGGATTGCCGAACTCGCCGTCACGCCCGCCTTCGTCGTCCTCGCTGATCGAGAAGCGCGGCGCGAGATCCGAGATGTTCGGGCGCACCAGGCTCTTGGTTGCGGCGAGGCGGAACACCAGCTTGCTGTCCGGCGCGAAGCGTACGTTCACGCTCGGCAGCCAGTTGGTATATTGGCGCTTGAGCGACACCGGCGCGTTGACCAGCGTGTCCTCCGTCGCCTCCGTGCCGTCGGGTAGTGTGCCTTTTTCCGCGATCACCGTCACCGCGTTGCCGCGCATCTTGTTGCGCGTCTGCTCGACGCGCACACCGCCGAGCACGCGCAGCGTGCCATTGTCGTAGCGTGCCTGCGCATAGCCCGCATAGATGTCTTCATCGACGCGGTAGCTCGCCGCCAGGCTGTCGAGATCGCTGTCGAGCGGATTGCGCACCAGCCGATCGCGATTGGCGTTGAAATAGCCGCGCACCAGCAGCGGATCGACCGCCGGGTTCATGTCGATCAGCCCGCGATCGCCGATCGAGCGCGACAGGCCGGCAAGCGTCGGGAAGCTGCCGCTGGTCAGCGCGTCGAAGGAGTTGAAGTCGAGATCGTAATGCTTCTCGCGGATCCGCACCTTGCCGCCCGCCTTGAGCTCGAGCGACCCGTTGTCGAGCGCCATCTCGCGCGCCACGTCCAGCCGCCCCGAATATTCCTGATCCACGCTCTTGCCGTCGGTCGTCTCGATCTTCGACAGCGTATCGCTGCCGTTGGTGAACAGGGCCGGGTTGCTCACGCTATATTCCGGCGACTGCGTGTCGAGCCCGGTCAGCGTGAGATTGAGCTGGCTCGCACCGTTCTGGAAGCGGCGATCGAAGATCGTGTCCTGGCGGTTCGGCTCGATCTCGTCGGCATAGGAATAGCTGCCGGAATATTCGATCTTCCAATTGCCCGTGGCGGTCACGCCGCCGGCGGTGACGCTGTAGATATCCTGGGTTTCCGTACGATCCTTGAGCTCGCGGCGGACGCGGACGCGATTGGCCGAGCTGGCGCCCGAGGCGAAGGTCGCGCTGTCGCCGGTGCCGGTGACGGCGGTCGCGCCGGTGCCTTCGACCAGGGTGAAGCGCAGGCGGCTGCGCAACTCGTCGTCGCGGAACGAGCTGACGATGCCCTTGGCATAGAGCGTCGTCGTGTCGGACGGCCGCCAGTCGAGCGACAGCGAGCCGGCGATGCGCGTGCGCGTCACGTCATAGGCGCGGTAGTCGAGTTCGCCCGGGAAGGTCACGCCGCCCGCGCTGGTCGTCCAGTCGGCGGCTTCGACGCCGTCCGTGCCGAAGCGGCGCTTGTAATAAGAGAAGCCGCCGGAAATGCCGAAATTGTCGCTCAGCAGCTTGGAGAAATCGACCGAGCCCTTGGGCGACCATTTGTCGCGCAGGTCGTTGCGCGAGCCTTCGAGCGTGAAGGTCAGCAGATCCTTCTTGCGGTCGAACGCGGAGGTCGTCTTGATCGAGACCGAGCCGCCGATCGTGTCGCCGTCCATGTCCGGCGTCAGCGTCTTCTTCACCTCGATCGATTCGACCAGCTCGGACGGGATCGTGTCGAGCGCCAGTGCGCGATTGTCGGCCTCCGGCGAAGGGATGCGTACGCCGTTGATCGTGACGTTGTTGAGCTGCGGCGCGAGCCCGCGGATGACCACGAAGCGGCCTTCGCCCTGATCGTCCTGTACCGAGATGCCGGGCACGCGGCGCAGCGATTCGGCCACGTTCTGATCCGGATTTTGGCCGATCGCATCGCGCGACAGCACGCTTTCCACGCCATCGGCAGCTTTCTGGCGGGAGAGCGCACTGGCCTGGTTGGCGCCGATGCCGATAACCAGAATGTCGTCGATATCGCCCGAAGCGCTGCTCGTCGCACCCAGGCTGAAGTCGAGCCGTGCATCGGCATCGTCGACGATATCGACTTCCTGCGACACCGGCGTCGCGCCGACATAGCGCGCGGTCACGATATAGTGGCCGGCCTTCAGATCGCTGATCCGGAAGCTGCCATCGGCCTGCGCCTCGACCACCCGGCCGAGCGCTTCGATCGACACTTCCGCGCCCTGCAATGACCGCGTGCCGCTGGCATCGACGACGGTGCCCGACAGCGTGGAGGCGAATGCCGGTGCGGTCAGCGCGGTAGCGGCCAGCAAGCTGGCATAGCGGATCGCGCGCGGCAGCGCGGTGCGGACGGTCATGTCGATTTCCCCGGGATCGTTTGATTATGTCGCGCAGCTAGCCGTGCGGTGTGACGGGACGGCGTAGGTTCCGTTACTCGGGTGTGACACGGCGCGGTAAATACCACGGCCTGGGGGAGCCGAGTGGCGCGCCACCGGTTGCGATTTGCGCGCGGCACCTGGCACGAGCAAGGCTCACGCCGAGTCTTTCGTCGGGATGCGGAGCCCCCGCCGCACCATTCGTCGCAACCGGACGATCCAACCCGTCAACGGCGGGAGCCCACGGCGCCGGTCGGTAGTATCGTCAGTTTGCGGTGTTCTGCAGCCAAAGGCTGACCCGCGTGACTTCCATCTGATCTTCATCGATCGAGCGTTTCATCCGCTTTCGCAATACCCTGAAGGTCGCGAGGGGGATCAGCAAGACTGTCCGCCACGAGCCGACATCAATTGCAAACTCGCTTGCCACCACAAGGCGTAGATGCCGGAAAAAGCCGGTCTTGTGGCGCGCGGCGTTCGGTATCGACCGATAGTCGCTTCGTGCGCCCAACGTTAAATCCAGTGCGGAGCCCAGAACGGGGGAAGGCACGTCGACAGCGCCGGTCGACGACACGCCTTCCAGCGCTTCGACCATCGCCGTAGCGAGTCCTAGGGACCGCGCGCATCCCAGCTCAAGGGATCGTATGTGCACTGCCGGCCAGTCGATGCCGGGCTGCTGACGCATCAGCGCGATATCGGAAAGCGCCAGCGGGCCATTGCTAAACAGGTGATCATCCACGGCATGAACGACTAGGTGCAGCAGTTGGTCCTCGATATCGGGGAAGGTGATCACACGGCCTGCTATTTCGGCGGTGGAAGCGCGGTTCCAGAAGCCCGGCTGCAGCGAGAGTTCGATCGGCTGGGTCGGCTTGAACAGGCGTCTGTGAAGTTCCAAAATCGTCTTGTTGGGCAATAGTATCGGCGGCAGGTGCTTGCGATCGAGCAGCACCGCTGCGCTCGGGTCGCCCGGCGCATGGGGCAGGCGGGTCGCCCCCTTTGCAAGGAGGTGGTCAAACGCGCGCTTCACATCGTAATCGGGCACCAGCACATCGAGATCGCGCAGCGGACGCAGTTCGGGATGCGAATAGACCTGCCATGCCAAAAACGCGCCTTTCAACGCGCGATAGTCGATGTTCAACTCTGCAAGGCAATCATGCACCCAGCAAAGATCGGCCTGCGCCCTTAGCGAAGCCAGCAACGATCGGCGTCGACGCTCTGCCCAGGCGGACATCATGTCGTCCGGCGGTCTGATATCTGACTGCTGCAACCGGTGATGAAGAAGAGGGACAAGACGGTGCCGGCGGGCCAGCTGATCGATGATCGCCCAATTGGGCGTATCGACAGCGCAATTCATCCCGCGCTGCATTTTCGGAAACAATAATCCCAGCAACAGCCTTCGCTGTCCAATCTCCCCGTCATCCGGCACGCTTATCGGCTCCCACCCAGGCCCGCGATAAAGGGCTCGAACTTTGCTGCGTCCAGTATGCGCGCCCATTCCAGATGTGCCAGGCTGGGCTGCAAAATTGTCTCGGTGGGCAGTGAATCGGGAGTCGTCAGCGTATCGAGCCATGTGACGCTCGTGCCGGTCTCCCGCGCAAACCGCTCGATCCAGGGGTAGCGGTTCGCGACGACGCCCAAGCCGGCGGCAGCATATTCGAGGGTCTTGGTGCTGATCTGCACGTTGAAGGGATGAACATCGGGCGTGAAATTCAGTCCGAAACGGGCGCGTTGGAAGGCCTGGGGAAGGTCCGGCCGCGCGAGCGGGCCGGTCAGTTCGACACCCGGTATTTTTGTCGCACCCGACGGTACCGCGCCGACCGCCAGGACGCGAAAGCCGCGCTTCGCCAGTTCCTCGAGCGTTGGCATCACACCCGCTCGATGCAGGGTGCCGCAATATAGTAGATCATAGTCGGGCATCGTGGTGGAAACGGCGCAGCCGAATAGCGCAGCGTCGATCCCCATCGGACGGTATAGCGTTGGCACTTCTTCCCCGAACCCAAAGCGCAGGCGCATGGCCGTGTCGATGAATATCCTGCCCGCCGGCGGTGGTGCGAGCAGACGCTTGAGCCGATCTTTCGACGCCGCTGCAGAGCCGCCGGACAGACTATGATATTCGTGCACGACCCGCGCTCGTGCATGGCGGAGGTTCCATTGGTCCCGCCAGGAGAAAACGATGGCTATGTCGGCTGGGCTTGCATCACCCGCGGTAGGCACTGCCTGGGCGTCGTGGCCACATCGCCGGAGATATGAAGCATAGGCATGTGCCTCGGGAAGATAAGCATATGGAGTGGTTACTATAGCAATGGTTAGACTTCTGGCTGCGCGAACGGTCTCGGTCCGCGATGGCCCCTCCTGAGCCCCGTTCATTCGCCGACGACCAGCACCGCGCTTTTGTGCGACGCAAAAAGGGAACGGCAAGATATGTCAGCATCCAATGATGAAGGTGCTGCCGGGTGTTCCTGCTTTGAAAGTCCCGAATAGGCCGGTCGGTCACCACTATAACGGAGGAGTAAATCGGATTGATCGGCGCAGAGACGTGTTTGTGGTCGCCCGGATGACACGCTTCATCTCCATCCAACCTGTCGCACTATAGCCGCTTTAGCAATGAGATGCGGGGAATGGCAATCTATTCGCCACAGGTGGCCGCTTTGCGTCCAAGGTGACGTTCGCTCCATTTCCGAGCGGTGAGCACTTGGCTTCGGTGTGCGTGTGGCAGGGGCGGGGCGGGGGGCGCTTTTCGTCAGGGGTATGGTGCCGTCGGCCCGGCTACGCCGCGCGCGAGCATCTTGCAGGCCGCGTCACACCAGGTCCGCGCATCAGCGAGATCGGTGTTCGCGAAGGGCGCCGCGGCTCAGGTCGTTGGCGGCAAGATCGTCGGGCTCGTGGGAACCAAAAAGCCCCGCGTGGGGAACCGCGGCTGATGCGGCGCGAACTATCTAACGGAACCGGTGGTGACCCCTACGAGAATCGAACTCGTGCTTACGCCGTGAGAGGGCGTCGTCCTAACCGCTAGACGAAGGGGCCGCGCGGAAGGCGGGATCTAGGCCGGAGCGGCGCGGCCGTCAAGATGGAGATCGATTGACCGTGGCGAGGCGAGGCGTCCCTGTGACCCGGTGCTGCCAGCGATAGATCGTGGAGCCAGTAACGTGCGCGCGAGCTAGTGCAGCGCGTCGGCAGTGCAACCGTCCCGGCATCGTTGCCGGTGCCGCGCGGACGTAGCGGAACCCGCCTGCCACCGGTACGTTTCGTTACGAGGGCGTTTCGGCAATCGAACGCATGGTGCCGAATGATCGGCGATCGGAAGGAATATCGATGATCTGGACTATCGTCGTCATCTTGCTCGTGCTCTGGGCACTGGGGCTTGGCTTTCATATCGCCGGCGGGCTGATCCACGTGCTGCTCGTAATTGCCGTGGTGGTCGTGCTGTTCAATCTCATCACCGGCCGCAAGGCGGTCTAACGGCGATGCCGGGGCGGCGCAGGCCACCCCGGCAAACGCGAACTGCACAGTCGACCGGTACCGGTCTTCTCCCCTACAGTCTCGACTAGGCGGCTTTGCGCCGCTCGGTCATTTCCTCGTTGAGCATCTCAGCGAGCAGAAAGGCCAGTTCCAGCGACTGGCCGGCGTTGAGCCGCGGATCGCAATGCGTGTGGTAGCGATCGGCCAGGCTCTGCTCGGTCACGTCGACCGCGCCGCCGGTGCATTCGGTCACGTTCTGTCCGGTCATTTCGGCATGGATACCGCCGGCGATGCTGCCCTCGGCGCGGTGAACGGCGAAGAAGCCGCGCACTTCGGCGAGGATGCGGTCGAACGGCCGGGTCTTGTAGCCGGTCGCCGCTTTCACCGTATTGCCGTGCATCGGATCGCAGCTCCACACCACCGGATGGCCCTCGCGCAGCACCGCGCGGACGAGCTTGGGCAGGCCGGCCTCGATCTTGTCATGGCCGTACCGCGTGATCAGCGTCATGCGGCCCGGGATGCGGCCGGGATTGAGCGTGTCGAGCAGCCGCAGCAGCGCATCGGGCTCCAGCGAGGGGCCGCATTTCATGCCGATCGGATTGCCGATGCCGCGCAGATATTCGACATGCGCAGAGCCCTCGAACCGCGTGCGGTCGCCGATCCACAGCATGTGCGCCGAGGTGTCGTACCAGTCGCCGGTGAGCGAATCTTGGCGCGTGAGCGCCTGTTCGTAGCGTAGCAGCAAGGCTTCGTGGCTGGTGTAGAATTGCGTCTGGCTGAGCTGCGGCACCGTCTCGGGATTGATCCCGCACGCTTCCATGAAGTCCAGCGCTTCGCCGATGCGATCGGCGGTTTCGGTATATTTCTGTGCCCAGGGGCTCGAGCCCAGGAAATCGTGCGTCCAGCGATGCACCTGATGCAGATTGGCATAACCGCCCGAGGCGAACGCGCGCAGCAGGTTGAGCGTGGCGGCCGACTGGCTGTAGGCGCGGATCATGCGCTGCGGATCGGGAATGCGCGACTCCGCGGTGAAATCGATATCGTTGACGATATCGCCGCGATAGCTCGGCAGCTCGACGCTATCGATCATCTCCATGTCGGTCGAGCGCGGCTTGGCGAACTGGCCCGCCATGCGCCCGAGCTTCACCACCGGCAGCTTGGAGGCGAAGGTAAGGACGACCGCCATCTGCAGCAGCACGCGGAACGTATCGCGGATATTGTTCGCACTATGCTCGGCGAAGCTCTCGGCGCAATCGCCGCCCTGCAGCAGGAACGCCTCGCCGCGCGAGACCTTGGCCAGATCGGCAGTGAGATTGCGCGCCTCGCCGGCGAAGACGAGCGGGGGGAATTTGCCGAGCGTGTCGGTCGCGGCGTCGAGCGCGGCGGCGTCGGGATAGTTCGGCAGCTGACGCGCTTCGGCCTTCGTCCAGCTGTCGGGGGCCCAGGTCGTCATGTCATTCTCCGTGCGTATCGTGATGTACCAGTCGGCGTGGCTGGCGATGCCGTTGGCGGCGATCTGATTGACCACCGGCTGGCTGGCGCGCTTGCCGTCTTCTTCCCAGCCCTGCACCGTGCTGCCCGGCGCGTCGTACCAGGCGCCGAACGCGGCGCGGGACAGGCTGCGGGCTTCGCGGAAGCTCTTGATCTTGGTGCCGGCAAGGGTGGTCATGGGGCCGCTTTACCCGGATGGGGTAAGTGCGGCAAGCGCGATTTTCCCTGATGGGGTAATTGGCGTTGCTGCCAATGCCGTCATCCTGACGAAAGTCAGGATCCATTGTGCCTCGATGCAGATCGTCACCGAGGCGCGATGGATCCTGAATCAAGTTCAGGATGACCGTCTGAGCGGTAGTGCGTTAATACCCAGCCTCAAGATCGACCACGTTCTGCATCGGCGCGCCGGCCAGATAGGCGTCGAGGTTCGTCACGAAAAGTGCCGCGGCGCGCTGGAACATCTTGGTCTGGCTCCGCCCTGAAAGGTGCATCGAGTGGAGCACGTTCGGTGCGCCCCAGAGCGGATGATCCGCCGGCAGTGGCTCGGGGTCGACCGTATCGAGGAACGCGCCGGCGATGCGCCGCGCGGTGAGGGCCGCGATCAGCGCGTCCTGATCGACCATGTCGCCGCGCGCGATGTTGATCAGCCAGGCGCTGCGCTGCATCGCTGCCAGTTCGTCCGTGCCGATCATCGCCTTGGTCGCGTCGGTCGAGGGGGCGGCAAGGATCACCCAGTCGAACGCGCCGAGTTGCGCCTGCCACTGATCGGGGGTGAGCGTGCCGTCCCGCCCGGAGCGCGTGACGCCGGTTACCGACACGCCGAACGCGGAAAGGCGATCGGCGATCATCCGGCCGATCGTGCCCATGCCGACGATCAGCGCGCGCGTCTCGTAAAGCTCGACCTTGCCGGGCGCGTCGCTGGGCCATTCCTTCCTGTCAGCAATGCGCACCACCTCGTCATAGCGCTTGGCGGCAGCGAGGATGCCGAGGACGGTATACTCCGCCACGGCGATCGCGTTGATCCCGGTGCCGTTGGTCAGGATCGTGCCGCGCTGCCTGAGCTCGGCGAGCGGAAAGGAATCGATCCCGGCATAGATCGTGCTCAGCCATTTGAGCTTCACGCCCCTGCCAATCGTCTCCGCGGTCCATTCCGGCCGCATCTGATCGACCCAGGCGATGTCCGCATCCGCGACCATCGCATTGGCCTCGTCGTGGTTGGCGAACCAGGCGATGTCGAGCCCGGGCGGAAGGTGCGGTTCGAGCAGCGGGCGGGCGAGGGCGGGGAGGAGAAGCTTCATCCGCTTTTTTACCAAAATCGGCGTAGCGGTGGAAGGGCGCGCGCGACGCAGGCACTGTTCCTGTCGAGGACACCCGCCGCCATTTCCGGGTTTCCTTCGCGCAACTTCTGCGACAATAGGCGTGCGCAGGGCCTAAGCGGGCAGGCGGGCGGGGAACTTGATCATTTCAGCTATCGAAGAATCGGCGCGGCTTGCGGGTTCCCTTGGCGATGCGGTGCGCGCGGCCGGACCGCGAGCCGGCTGGCTGTGCGACCTGGACGGCACGGTCGTGGACAGCATGGCGCTGCATCATCGCGCCTATGCGATGCTGTTTGCCGAACTGGGCGGTACGCTGAGCCGGGCTGATTTCGACGCGCATGTTGGTCCGCCGGCGCGCGTGACCGTCCCGCTGTTTGCACAGGCGGCAGGATTGGATCCGGCCGCGCTTCCGGACTTTGCGCAGCTGCATGCGCGCAAGAAGCATTTTCTGCAGGACATCTTGGCATCGTCGAGGCCGACGGAACTCGCGACGGCAGGTCTTATCCGCCAGGCCCCGGCGGATATCGCGATCGCCATCGTTACGTCGGGCAATCGCGACGGCGCCGAGAACATTCTGCGTTCGATCAGCCTCAGGGAGCGGATCACGGCGTTGATCAGCGGCGACGACGTGACCCACGGCAAGCCGGATCCTGAGCCGTATGCGACCGCGTGCCATGCGATGGGGCTCGCGCCCTCGGCCTGCCTGGCGTTCGAGGATCACCCGGACGGTATCGCATCGGCAATCGCCGCAGGGGTCGATGTGATCGATGTGGTGGCCGGGCGATTGCTGCTGGCCGGGCAGGGCGCGCGTTGATCGACCATCCCGCCTTTGCCGATTGCCGCAGCATCCTGCCGCTATCAGGGTTCTCAGGGGCGCTGATCGCGCTGATCCGCGACGATGCCGGCCGCCAGTTCGTCCGCAAGGTGGCCGAGCAGCCTGGCAATAGCGAGCGGTTACGCCGTCAGGCGACGCGGCAGGGCGATCTCGAGCGCTGGCTCGACGGCGTTGCCCGGGTGCCGGCGATCGATCGCGATGGCGTGGCGGACGATTGCTACTGGTTCGATATGAGCTTCGCGCCGGGGCGTGATGGCGTGACGTTCCTGTTCGATGCCAGTCGCGCGCAGCAGCGCGCGTTCATCACCAAGGTGCACGGCGTGGTCGAGCGGCTGGCATCGCTCGGCGTGTCGGACGCCACCGTGGATGTGGCGGCGGCGGCGAAGCACAAGATCGACGAGATCAAGACCCGGCTGGGCACAGCCGATCACGCCACACTGGATCGCCTGGAACTTCACTTTCGCTCTGCACCGACGGCGTTGCCTGCCACCGTGGCTCATGGTGACCTGACGCTGGAGAACATCATTGTCGCGGGGGATGGCTCGATCACGCTGATCGATACGATCGATTCGCCGTTCGATCATTACTGGAACGATCTGGCCAAGCTTTTCCAGGATCTCGAAGGCCGCTGGTTTCAGCACCGCGGCAAGCGCCTGCCGATCGCGTTGAGCTGGGATCTGCGCCAGCAATTGTTCGCCGCGGCGCGGGCGATGGATCCGGGCTATGCGTCGCACCATTATCTGATGCTGGCGCTCGTCTTCGCGCGGATCCTGCCATATGCCAAATCGGCTGCGGACACCGCATTCGTCGAACACCGGCTGGCGACCTTTCTGGACCAGCATGAACGGTCAGTGGAGAGATAACCCATGAAAGTCATCGTCCCGTGCGGGGGGAGATCCAGCCGATATCCCAACATGGCGCCCAAATGGATGCTGCCCGATCATGACGGCGTGCCGATGGTGGTGCGCGCCGTGGAGGCGCTCGAAGTCGACGTCGCTGACGTGATCATCACCATCTTGAAGGAGCATGAGGACCGGTTCGATGCGCGCGCCGGCATCGAACGCGCCTTTGGCCGCCGCATCGAGACCGTGATCCTGCCGCAGCAAACGCAGAGCCAGTCCGAAACGGTGGCGGAAACGATCCGCATGACCGGCCTCAACGAATCCTTCCTGGTCAAGGATTCGGACAATTGCTTCACGCTGTCGCCGGTCGATGCGCCGTACAATTACGTCTCGGTCGCGTCGCTCAACGACTTCGACTATATCAACCCGCGCAACAAGAGCTACACGCAGGTCGACCATGACGATGTGGTCCTGTCGATCCGCGAGAAGAAAGTGATCTCCGACCTGTTCAGCGTCGGCGGGTACTTCTTTACCGATCCAAAGGCATTCATGGCGACGTTCGAGGAAATCTCGGCGATCCCGACAGTGCAGCCGAAGGAACTGTATATCTCCGAGATCATATCGTTCATGATCCAGGGTGAAACGCCGTTCAAGATCCGGCGCGTCAAAGGCTATCGCGACTGGGGCACAGTGCACGAATGGCGCCAGAAGCTGAACAGCCAGAAGCTGTATTTCGTCAGCATCGACGGGTTCCTGTTCGAGCGCGGTTCGCAGCATTTTGCGCCGGGCTTCGACCAGGTGAAGCCGCACGACCACGCCGCCAAGACGGTGCGGCATTTGGGCGAGGCGGGGCACGCGATGATCTACCTGTCGATCCGGCCGCCCGAACTGGAATCGATGACGCGCGATGCGATCGCCGGACTGGGCCTGCCGCCGGGCCCGTTGCTGATGGGATGCGGCGTAGCCCAGTGGAACCTTGTGACGTCACCCGACAGCTCGCTGCCGTTCGAGACGTCGCGCTCGTTCGAGGTGGATCCCGCCGATCCCAATCTGTTCGAGAAGATCGAGGGCAATTTCTGAACGGTTATCCCCGTCGCCGCGACGGGGATAATGGCTCAGCCGGGCTGTTGCCACCGCCGCATCGCGCGATCGAGCGCCTTCCGGGCGGCGAAGCCTCCGACCGGCCCCATTGCCAGCAGCCCCTGGAGCAGCCGCACCTTGCGGTTGCGCCGTGCCAGATGCGGATAGGCGGCATAGCCTAGCCACACGCCGCGCTGCGCCTCGTCGCGCCGGCCTTCGGCGAGCAGCTTCAATCCGCGAAGGGCGACATCCTGTTCGATGAAAGCGGCGGCCAGCGTGGCATTGTCCACCTTGGCGCGGGCGAGGATCTCAGGCGGAGTGTCGAAGGTACTGACATATTGGTCGGTCATGTGCCGCAGCGAACGCTGACTGGTCTGCACCGAAAACTGGTTCTGATTGTGCCAGCGGTAGCTGACCAGCGGCAGATCGACGTGGAATGCTTCGTCGGCGACGGCGAGCAGCTTCCAGTTGAGGAACTTGTCCGGTCCGCTCAGCCGAACCGCATGGAATCCCTCGACGCTATCGAACAGACCGCGCGAATAGCAGGTCGAGGCGAACTGGAACGGCGAGCGCAGCAGCAGCACGGAATTGCGCAGCAGTGTTGCGGCGTCGATCCGCCACACATCGCCGCCGACCGCCCGGCTGAGATCGGCATCGAGCCGCGCGCCGTGCCAGAGCTTGCGGTTCATCTCGACGCTGCCGGTGCGCACCCCGTCCCCGTCGATGACGTCTGCGGTGGCGTCGAACACGGCGCGATCCGCCTTGTCGCCGAGCGCGTCCGCCAGCCGCGCATAGGCGCCGAGCGCCCCGGGATTGAGCAGATCATCCGACGACAGCAGGACGATGCGATCACCGGTCGCACCCTGGCAGGCGAGATCGAGATTGCCGGCAAAGCCCACGTTCCAGCGATTGACGCGCACTTCCAGCCGTGGATCGGCGATCGCGCGAACGATCTCGACCGAGCGATCGGTGCTGGCGTTGTCGTTGAAAATGACCTGGCCGGTCTCGGGATGATCCAGTGCGCTTCGCACCGTCTGCTCGACATATTTTTCGTAATTGTAGTTTGGGATGCAGATACTGAACGACGTCATGGTTCCCCCGGGGCGCGGCGTAGTGATGCGCAGCGGCTATCGCATGGCGGCGCGTATATCGCCATGCCCGTGTGACCTGGCGGGCGCCAGTGCTTGACAGCCGCGTCCACGCTGTGAATGCGGGACCACCCAATGTTGGGTGTGTACGGAGCGTAACATGGCAGGCGATGGCAGAATTGCTGATCTGAAATCGCTGACGTCGTTCCGCTTTTTCGCCGCCTTGTGGGTGGTGCTGTTCCACTTCGGCGACCAGTTGCCGCTCGACTACCTGGCAATGAACCCGATCCTGCATGGCCAGCGTGCCGTGGATTTCTTCTTCATCCTCAGCGGCTTCATCCTGGCGCACGTCTATGGCGGACAGCTCGCGTCAGGTAGGTTCGTGTTGCGCAGCTTTCTCGTTAAGCGCCTCGCCCGGCTGTATCCCGTGCATGTCCTGGCGCTGTTCGGATCGCTGGCGTTCTTCATCGGCGCACACCTGCTGGGCGTGCAGATCAACAATGCCGCCAAATACGACCTGCGCCAGTTCGTGCCCAATCTGCTGCTGATCTCGACCTGGTTCCCCTTCGTCAGGCCCGCGTTCAACCTGCCGGCGTGGTCGATCAGCGCCGAGTTCGCCGCTTATCTGCTGTTTCCGTTTATCGCTCGGGCCGTGCTGTCACCGAGGTTCGGCGCAAGGACCTGGGTGGCGATATCGATCGTGCTGTTTGCGGTGTTCGAATTGTTCTCGAAGGCGGTGTTCGGGCATTCCGTGCTCCGGCTGATCGAGATGGGCGTCTTCCGCATCATGCCGCTGTTCGTGCTCGGCATCGTGCTGTGGAAGGGGTGGTCCGCGCGCGTGTTCGTGCCGCCGTTGTGGCTGCTGCTGCCGCTGATGGTCGTTGCGCTGGTGCTGGCTCCCTATCCGATGCTCGACGTGCCGGTCTTCGCGTTGATCGTCCTGATCGGCGCCGAGCAGACGGTGGCGGGCAAGGAGGGCGCTTTCGGTTCCGGACGGCTCGTGTTCCTGGGCGAGGCTTCCTACAGCCTGTATATGACGCACGGCCTCGTGCAGACGGTGTATTACGCCGTGCTGGGCAAGCTGCACGTGCCGCTGACGCAACTGCCGGTCGCGTTGGCGGCGTTCGCGATCGGGCTGGTCCTGTGCGTGCTGGTTTCGATCCTGACCTATCTTCTGGTCGAAGCGCCGTGCCGCAACCTGATCACGCGCTGGGCGCACACGCGGCTGCGGGCGCCCGAGAGTACCGTCGTGATCTGACGCAAGCGCCGGTACGCGCCGCCTGCGGTCACAACCAGCGTGGGATCGCCGATCGCATGCCGAATGACGGCGGTTGGGCGACTGTGCTCGGCTAGAGCGCCAGCTTCCAATCCCAGACCAGGGGATCCCCGTCCATCACTTCCACGCCCGCCGCGGCCAGCGCGTCGCGGATCGCGTCCGAGCGGGCGAAGTCCTTGGCGGCGCGCGCGTCGCGGCGCGCGGCAAGCTGCGCGTCGATCTCCGCGTCGCTCAGCGTGGCGCTGGCCGGGCGCAAGCGCAGCTCGGCGCGGGGCAGGGTGGCGAGATCGAGGCCCAGCAGCTCATCGAACCGCGCCAGCAGGGCGAGGCGCTCGCCCGGTTTCAGCTTCTTGTCGGCCAGCATTTCATCGAGCAGCGGCAGCGCGCGGGGCGTGTTGAGATCGTCCGATACCGCGGCGTCGAGCTGGTCGAGCCACGGGCTGTTCCACGGTTCCTCGATCTCGCCATCAGCGGTGTTTGCTACCTTGGCCTGCAGCGCCTGAACGACGATCACCAGCCGCTTCAATCGCGTGAACGCGGCAGCGAGGTTTTCCAGGCTAAATTCCAGCTCGCTGCGGTAATGCGCCTGCAGGCACATGAGGCGGTAGGCGAGCGGGTGTACGCCGAGATCGACGAGCGTCTGCAGCGTGGTGAAGCCGCCGCCGGATTTGCTCATCTTTCCAGACCGTTCGACCAGGAAGTTGTTGTGCATCCAGAAGCGCGCGCCGGTATCCGCGCAGTCGCAATGTGCCTGATTCTGCGCGATTTCGTTGGGGTGGTGGATCTCGCGGTGATCGATTCCGCCGGTATGGATGTCGAAGCTGGCGCCGAGATATTTCTGGCTCATCACCGAGCATTCGAGATGCCAGCCCGGCGCGCCGCGGCCCCAGGGGGAATCCCATTCCATCTGGCGGTTCTCGCCGGGCTCGCTTTTGCGCCAGATCGCGAAATCCTGCGGATGACGCTTGCCGGCGACGGGGTCGATGCGGCCCTCGCGCTCATCCTCGCGGATGCCGGCAAGGTGGCCGTAATCGGGCACCGTGCTGGTGTCGAAATAGAGCCCGCTGTCGAGCTGGTAGCAATGGTCGGCGATCTTTTCGCCAAAGGCGATCATTTCGGCAATGTGATCGGTGGCGAGCGGGAAGGCGCTGGGCGCGCGGATATGCAGGTCTTCCAGGTTCTGCTTGAACGCCGCGGTGTAATGCGCGGCGATGTCCCAGATGCTCTGCGCGCTGGCCCTGGCGGCGGCCTCCATCTTGTCGTCGCCGGCATCGGCATCGGAGGTCAGGTGGCCGACATCGGTGATGTTGATGATATGGGTCAGCGGATAGCGTTTCCATGTCAGGACGCGGCTCAGCGTATCCGTAAAGATGTACGCGCGCAGATTGCCGATGTGCGCGTAATTGTAGACGGTCGGGCCGCACGAATAGACGCGCACGTTGGCGGGATCGATCGGCGTGAACGTCTCGAGGCTGCGCGAGAGACTGTTATATAAGGTAAGCGGGGTCATGGGGCTCCCTTAGCGAAGCCGGAGCAGTCCGGCAAAGGGGAGGAGCCCGGGCGGCCAAACCGGCTTTTGGCTTGAAAGCCGGCCGGCCCACTGCTACGGCGCTCGCCTTCGCGGCGCGGACCTTAGGTTCGCGACGGCGTTAATGTATTGATTCGGCCATCACTGCGGCCACAACATCCGGAGCGTCTACACAACATGCAAATCATCGTTCGCGACAACAATGTCGACCAGGCGCTGCGCGCCCTCAAGAAGAAGCTGCAGCGCGAAGGTGTGTATCGCGAGATGAAGTTGCGCCGGCATTACGAAAAGCCGAGCGAAAAGCGTGCGCGTGAGCGCGCCGCGGCGATCCGCCGTGCGCGCAAGCTCGAGCGCAAGCGCCTGGAGCGCGACGGCGCCCGGTAAGACCTCCGGGGCGGCGGACTGCCGCCCCGTTATACCTATGATTTGATACCAACCGGCGGCGCGCCGTCGAGCCGAAGGCAGCCCCATGTCCAGCATCACCGCCGTTCCCTTGCAGCCGACCAAGCGCGGCGTGCTGGTGCTGATCTGGATCGGCGTGCTCGTCGCCGTGCTTGGCGCGTTCGCGCTCGCCGCAGCAGCGCCGGGCAATCCGGTGACCGACCTGCTGGCCACGAACAAGCGCGCCAAAGGCGTGGTCGAGACGCCGTCCGGCCTGCAATATCTCGTGCTCGAGCCGGGCACGCCGGGGCCCAAGCCGACCGATACCGATATCGCGCTGGTCAATTACGAGGGCAAGCTGCCCGACGGCACGATCTTCGATGCCTCCAAGCAGCCGACGCCGATGGCCGTTTCCGGCGTGGTCCCGGGCTTCTCCGAAGCGCTCAAGCTGATGCCCAAGGGCGCCAAGTACCGCTTCTGGATCAAGCCCGAGCTCGGCTATGGCGCACCGCGCCCGGCCGGCGCCCCGCCGCTCGACGGCACCGCCGCCGAGCTCGCCAAGAACGTGCTGATCTTCAACGTCGAGATGATCGAGTTCCTGCCCGAGGAAACCGTCCGCCGCCTGCAGATGCAGCAGCAGATGATGCAGCAGCAGGGCGCGGCACCGGGGCAGGGCGCTCCGGGCGGCATGCCGCAGCCGATGCCGGGCCAGTAAGCCGGCGCTTCGATCCGACCGCTCGGCCTATGTCTCCGGGCTGGCCGGCGGTGGCCGCCGGGTAGCGACTGCCCGGCGCAAGCCATAGCAAGCGCTTAACCAATATCGCTTATGCCCTGCCGATCCGGGACCTGATGGATCGACACGCGTATGAAGGGCATCATTCTCGCCGGCGGCAGCGGCACCCGCCTGTATCCGGCGACACTGGCGATTTCGAAGCAGTTGCTGCCCGTGTTCGACAAGCCGATGATCTATTATCCGCTGTCGGTACTGATGCTCGCCGGGATCCGCGAGATCCTGATCATTTCCACGCCGCGTGATCTGCCGCTGTTTCGCGAGCTGCTCGGCGACGGGGCGATGTTCGGCATCGCCATCTCCTATGCCGAGCAGGATGCGCCGCGCGGGCTGCCCGAGGCATTCATCATTGGCGAGGAATTCCTCGCCGGCGAGCCGTGCGCGCTGATCCTGGGCGACAATATCTTCCATGGCGACGGGCTGGTGGCGAAATGCCGCGCGGCGGCCGAGATTGCCGAAGCGGGCAGGGCGATGGTGTTTGCCTATCAGGTCGACGATCCAGAGCGCTACGGCGTGGTGTCGTTCGATGGCGCCGGCCGGCCCGTTGCGATCGACGAGAAGCCGGACGTGCCGGCCTCGACCTGGGCGCTGACCGGACTGTATTTCTGCGACGCCCGGGCCAGCGGGATCGCGCGCGGGCTGACTCCTTCGGCACGCGGTGAGCTGGAGATCGTCGATCTGCTGCGCGCCTATTTGGCGGAAGATGCGCTGGACATCGGGCGGCTCGGGCGCGGCTATGCCTGGCTTGACACGGGGACGCACGATTCGTTGCATGATGCCTCGTCCTTCGTGCGGACGATCGAGCGGCGGCAGGGCATCAAGATCGCCTGCCCGGAGGAGATTGCGCTGGATCTTGGCTATCTCGATGCGGCGGCGGTGAACGCGCGCGCCGATCTGCTCGGCCATACCGATTATGCGCGCTACCTGCGGGTCTGCGCGGCGGCGGCACGAGCGTGACCATCGGCGCCGCTCCCTCGGTCCGGACGGTGCTGGTGACCGGCGGGGCGGGCTTTATCGGCTCGGCGGTGTGCCGCCATCTGATCGGCGCAGGCGATACGCGCGTGATCAATCTCGACAAACTGACCTATGCCGCATCGCCCGAGGCTCTGGCGGCGGTACAGGAATCGCCGCGCTATCGCTTCGTGGCAGGCGATATCGCCGATCGCGCCTTGGTGTCGCGCATCCTGGCCGAGGAGCGGGTCGATGCGATCATGCATCTTGCCGCCGAAAGCCATGTCGACCGATCGATCGACGGCCCGGCCGTGTTCGTCGAAACCAACATCACCGGCACGTTCCACCTGCTGGAGGCGGCGCTGGACCATTGGCGCACGCTGACCGGCCGGGCAAAGACAACGTTCCGCTTCCACCACGTCTCGACCGACGAGGTGTTCGGCGATCTGCCGTTCGACGACAGCCGGTTCGACGAGGCCACGCCCTACAATCCGTCATCGCCCTATTCGGCCTCCAAGGCGGCATCGGATCATCTGGTGCGGGCCTGGCATCATACGTTCGGCCTGCCGGTGGTGCTGTCCAACTGCAGCAACAATTATGGCCCTCACCAGCATGCCGAGAAGCTGATCCCGCTGACCATTACGCGCGCCGCGGCGGGCGAGACGGTGCCGGTCTATGGCACGGGCGCGAACGTGCGCGACTGGCTGTACGTGGAGGATCACGCACGCGCGCTGGATCTGGTGGTGCGGCGCGGCGCGATCGGCGAATGCTATGTCGTGGGGGGGCGCGCGGAACACAGCAATCTCGCGGTCGTGACGATGATCTGCGATCTGCTCGATGACGTCCGGCCGAAACCCGGCTTGCGGCGCCGCGATCTGATCCGCTTCGTCACCGATCGGCCGGGCCATGATCGCCGCTATGCGATCGATCCGTCGCGCATCGAGCGCGAGCTGGGATGGCGGGCGGATACCAAATTTGCCGACGGCCTGGCTGCGACGATCGAATGGTATCTGGCGCACCAGCCGAGCATCGGCCTGACGGAGCGGCGCGGGGTAGCCTGAAATGCAGTGCACACGCTCTATCCTATTAAGGGCTGGATGGCAGGGAACAGGCCCGGCAGCGCTTCCACGGTAGGCACGCTGATACCGCACCGACATGTGGCCGCGAGAACCGACCGGGACGGCCTTGCTGAACCCCGCTGCCGGCCCGGCGCCCGCCTGACAGGAGCCCGGCGGAGCGGGGAAGGGAGCAACCGTGTTGAAGAAGCCGGCAAAAACAGGCAGTGCGGCCCGATGAACTTGCAGGTTAGTCCATGTTGCGCTGGCTGAAGCCAAAACCCGTCGTGGTCGTGCCGCCCCGCATTCCCCAGGGTCGCCGCGTCTATGCCATTGGTGACGTGCATGGCATGGCGGATTTGCTGGTCGCGTTGATCGACCAAATCTCTGCGGACGACGCAGCGCGCGGCCCGGCTACCACGCACATCGTCTTCCTGGGCGACCTCGTGGATCGCGGGCCCGATACCGCCCGCGTTCTTGATTTGCTCATCGAGGCGCGGTTCGGGACGGCGACGTTGCACTTCGTTGCCGGCAATCACGAAGAGATGATGCTGGCCTCGATCGACAATCGCAACGGGGAACGCGACGCCTGGCTGTCGTTCGGCGGCGCCGAGGCGCTGGAGAGCTACGGCATCGCAGCGGCGGCGATCGCGGCCGGCGGATTCGCCCTGGAACATGCGATGCGCACGGCAATTCCGGCGGCGCACCTGGAATTCATGGCTGGTTTCGACGACAGCGTCCGAATCGGCGACTATCTGTTCGTCCATGCCGGAATTTTGCCCGGCGTGCCGCTCGATGCACAGCAGCCGCGCGATCTGCGCTGGATCAGGAATAAGTTCCTCGACAGTCAGGTCGATCACGGCGTGATGGTGGTGCACGGCCACACGGTCGTCGACGAGCCGACCTTCGCGCGTAACCGAATCGGTATCGACACCGGCGCCTATCAAAGCGGGAAGCTGACCGCGTTGGGGCTGGAAGGCGATGCGCAATGGATCCTGTCTACCTGACCGCGGGTACAGCCGTCGCTTTAGCCTCGGCCACGCGAAGCGCTCGTCCGCTCCTGCGCGCTGGCGTGTCTGCGGGAATAGAGTGGGCGGCACGTAGCGACGCCGGGCGATAGCTTTTCAGCGCAGAGCCATCGGTACCTAACCGAGCACCATTGTTGCCCACCGGCATGCGGAAAGCCGCGCGTGCGGCGGCGGAGGGCACCCGAGGGCGGGAGACGATTCGCTGTGCTTATCTTATCGGTGCGGTTCCGGATTGCCGTTCGCTGCACAGGCAGTTTGCCCGCGCGTGGCATCGACTGGCACTGACCTGGGGGTGGCGCTGGCGCAGAAGCAGCTATGCGGGAAGTGGGCCAACGTCATGGCGGTTGCCACCGTGCCGAGCCCGATAGCCGTCGATTGGCCTAGCGATTCGTCCAACAATATTGCCACCGATCATGCCGGGCGACTGTCAGCGAAGGATATTGGGGCGGATAGCCCGAGAATAGCCTCCGGGCATGGCTCTCAATCCGGCCAAAGTAGCCGGGATCGGAAAGGTGTGGATGACACTGATCCAGATCTGTCCGAGTCGCTGCTCATCCAACGTCCCTCAGCCACGGTATGAACGTATTCCGGACATTACAGTCGCCCAGATACAAAAAGCCAGCATATCGCAAAACGATACACTGGCTTTTGATTAGGTGTGTTCGAAAACCCTACCTTGGCTCCCGCGCGAACGCGGTTACCATTGGAAGATTACGAAGGGCTCGAGGGGTTGTCGTCGCCGTCAACGGCAACGTAGATGCCTGCAGCAATCGCCGCAGCGGCCGCAACCGCAACGATGATGCCTTCCGAGCCTTCGAGGTTCGACTTGTTACGATCTGCAACAGACGTTCCAACGCGCTTTACCTTGCCAGCTTTGGCAACGCTTGCCGTCGACGCGGCAGCGGTCGTGGGAGCTGCCGCAGCTGATGCGATAGAGCTAAAGGCCAGCGAAGCCAATGTCGCACCTACGGCGATCTTGCGAAACATAAGAAACTCCCTTTTTTCTGATCTCGAAGATCAATTAGCATCGGCACGTTTAAATTTCAACTGACATTGTGCGTCGCGTCAAATTTCAATCAGTGATCGACAGCGGTATATTTTGACGGCGGAAAGCTGTCAACGACGCAAACCAGCTAGGCCGGCATATGTTCCGCCTAAATCGATCGGCATCGCGATCACCGGCGGGAGGGCTCGTCGATGGCCTGCGAGCTACTGACGGTGTCACGCCGCAGCATTGCCCTGCGCGGCGGCCAGGGTTCCGCGTGATTGCTCGGCGCGACGGTATTTCGCACCCATTCGTCGGATATAGAGGTTTGCGTTCGGCATCGTACGCTCCTAAGGTCCGCGGCGGTCTGCGACGGTCTTCTCCATGGGTGACCATTTGCTATTGTAGCCGAAATCGCCGTCTCGGGAGTTTTGAACTGTGTTACGCGCTTTTATCGATCGATCGAGGTCGTCGGCTCAATGCGTCTCGGCGCTGGCGCTCATTGCGCTCTCGACTGGCGTGATTTCCGGCTGTGCCGGCAAGCGCGGCGGCCCCGTACCATATAATAGGGCGGACTTTGTCGCACCTGATCTGCGCGAGATAAAATCCAGTGCGGCGCATCGGCTGCGTCCTGGCGACGTGGTGACCATCACGGTATTCCAGGCTGACTCGTTTTCCGGCGATCGCACTGTTGACGCCACCGGCCGCATTCAGATGCCGCTGATCGGCGCTGTCGACGCCGAGGGTAAAACTTCGCCCGAGCTGCAGGCGATTCTCACGGCGAAGCTCGCCTCCAGCTATCTGCGCGCACCGAGTGTGCAGGTGGTGATCAAGGAAGCCAAGAGCGAGAAGGTGACGGTCGATGGCTCGGTGCTGCAACCGGGCATTTACGAGATCGAGGGCGACATGACGCTGCTGCAGGCGGTGGCACTGGCGCGCGGACCTAACCCCGATGCCAATCCGAAGCGCGTGGTGATCTTCCGTACGATCAAGGGGGAGCGCCAGGCGGCTGCTTTCGACCTCACGACGATCCGTACCGGCCTCGAGCCTGATCCGTCAGTCTATGGTGACGATATCATCGTCGTTGATGGCTCGGCCACACGTCAGCAATTCCGCGATGTCATCTCGTCGCTGCCGTTGCTGTCCGTCTTTACGCGTTTCTGAGCCGGCACCGTCCGGCTGAATAAGATCTTGGAGTCCTCCATCTAATGAATGATCAATTGCCACAGGGGCTGGCAAACGCAGGGGCTCTGACAGGGGGCGTTCGCGGACCGCTGCGCACGACCACGGGCGGGGCGCTGGCGCTGCCGTACAACCATCTGGGTCAGGACGCGCAGGGATCGAGCTATCTCGACCTGTGGCGTACGATCGTGAAATGGCGCCTGGTCGTGCTGGGCGTGTTGCTGGCATCGATCGCGCTGGCCATCGCGGTCACGCTGCTCACGACCAAGATCTACCGCGCCTCGGCGACGCTGGAAATCGCGGCCGAGCAATCGCAGATCATGAATACGGACGAATCGAAGGCCAATTCGGTCCTCCTGGCGCGCCCGGATTATCTGCGTACGCAATATGGCCTGCTCGGCAGTAAGGCGCTGGCCGACAAGGTCGCGCGATCGATGGATCTCGGCTCGGTCGAGGGATTCGGTTACGAGCGCGGCGGAAAGCCGAATAGCGATCGCGGTGCCGCGCTGCGTCGTGCGGCGTCGGTGCTCAAGGGCAATTTCAAGGTCGTGCCTGACAATACCAGCCGACTGGTCGAAATCATCTATTTCGACCCCGATCAAGCGACGGCGACGCGCATCGTCAACGCCTTTGCGCGCAACTTCATCGAGTTCAATCTCGACCGCAAGATGAGCGCGACGGCCTATACCGGCAAGCTGCTGCAACGCCGCCTGGCAACGACCAAGGCCAAGCTGGAAGCGTCGGAACGGGCGGCGGTCGACTATGCCCGCAGCGCCGGCATCATCAACGTTACCACCGGTACCAATGCGGCCGGCGAATCCAGCGAGTCCTCGTTGACCAGCGGATCGCTGGTCGACTGGAACGGCGCGTTGGCGAAGGCGCAACAGGAGCGCATCGCCGCCGAGCAGAAATTCCGTCAGGCACAGGGGACGACATCGGAGGACATCACCAATCCGACGATCCAGTCGCTCCTGTCGGCACGTGCCCAGATCACGGCCCAGGTCGGCGAACTGCTCAATGTCTATCGTGAGAATTATCCTCAGATCGTTCAGCTGCGATCGCGGTTGAGCGATATCGATCGCAACATCGCGACCGAAAAGGCGCGCATCCGCAAGGCATTGCAGTCCGATTACCAGGCGGCGCTGGCCAGCGAAGGGCAGCTCAATGCCCAGGTCAACTCGCTGAAGAATTCGGTGATGACGCTCAGCGACAAGAACATCCAGTACACGATCCTGCGGCGCGAGGTGGACACCAACCGTGAATTGTATGCGGCGCTGTTGCAACGCTACAAGGAAGTGGACGTCGCGGACGGTGTCGCCGCGAGCAACATCGCGATCGTCGACGACGCAACCAGTGCGTCGCTCGCGCGACCGAACGCGCTGTTCAACTTGGGGCTCGGCGCGCTGCTCGGGCTGCTGGTCGGACTGCTTGCCGCCTTCGTGCTCGAATTCCTCGACGATTCGATCAAGATGCCGGACGATCTCGGCAGCAAGCTGGGTCTCCCCACGCTGGGCGCGATCCCGAAGCTGCCAGCCGGCGAGAACGTGATCGGCGAACTGGTGCATTCGGGCAGCCAGATCGCAGAGGCGTATTTCTCGGTCCGTACCGCGATCGAGTTCGGCACGTCGGCGGGCGCCCCACGCACGATTCTGGTCAGCAGCTCGCGGCCGGCCGAAGGGAAGTCGGTGACGTCGTTCGCGCTGGCTCAGGCGTTCGCCAAGGTCGGCAATCGCACGCTGCTGATCGATGCTGATATGCGCAAGCCGACGATCAAGTTGAAGGACGACCAGCATGGGCAGGCGATCGGCCTGTCCAATCTGCTCAGCGGATCGGAAGAGATCGAGCAGGCGATCTACGACGCCGGCATCGCCAATCTCTCGCTGATGCCGGCCGGTCCCGTGCCGCCAAACGCCGCAGAACTGCTGTCCAGCCGTCGGACCGCCGAGGTGCTCATGTTCCTGCTCGGGCGCTTCGATACGGTGATCATCGATGCGCCGCCGGTGATGGGACTTGCCGATGCCCCGATCCTGTCGTCGCTCGTCGAAGGCACGGTGTTCGTGGTCGAGGCCGGCAGCCGCCGCCTCGCGGTGCGCCGCGCGGTCGCGCGCCTCGAAGCGGCAGATGCGCAGCTTCTCGGTGCCGTGCTCACCAAGTTCAATCATAGCGCCCCCGGGATGGGCGACGGCTATGGCTATGGCTATGGCTATGGCTACGGATATGGCGGCACGGGCAAGTCGCGGTCGACGTCCACCGAGATCCGGGTCGGCACTGAAGAAAGCTGAACTGGGGTGGCTGAATGAGCGTGATGCGGTGGCTGGGCCGGGGGGGGCTGCTGGCGGGATTGTTGGTCGTGGCGTGGCTGGCGTTACGGTCAGCGATCGTGACGACCACCGCGGCGGTCGCTCCGGCCACGGCGCTGCGCGTGTCGCCGGGCAGTCCGTCGGCGCTCGAGAAGCTCGCGCTTGCGCAGGTGGGGCAGGGGGCGGGCATGGTCTCGCAGGATGCGCTGCCGGACGCGCGGGCCGCGTTGATCGCCCGACCGATCGCCTCCGTGCCGTTCTTTGTCGCCGCCCGGGCCGCGGAACGCGCTGACGACACTGCAGCCGCACTGCGACTGATGACCGCCGCGATCCAGCGCGATCCGCGCAACATCACGGTGCGCAACTGGTTGTTCGATTATTATTTGCGTCAGGGCGATATTCCGCGGGCCATTGTTCAGGTTGACGCGATCATGCGGCTGCGCCCCGCGGTGACCTTCAACATGACCCGGGCAATAGCCCCGTTGCTCGCGGTGCCCGGCGCGGTCGAGGCGATGGCTGCGACTTTGGCGCGCAATCCACCGTGGAGCAATACGTTCATCGATACAGCGAGCCGCGTGGACGCAACGGCACGCTCGTTCTACCGTTTGCTGGAACTGCTGTCCGCTGAGCCGAATTTCCGGCCGCGGGAATCCCTTGTTGCGCAGGTCGTATCGCTGGCGCTCGCGCGCGGGGATATAGAGCAGGCCAGCGCGCTGTATCGCAAGCTCGCACGGCTGGATGCCGACGATACCGCGCCGTTCGCCAGCTTCGAATCGCAACGGCCGGCACCGTTCGGTTGGACGTTGACCAGCAATCAGTCTGGTTATGCCGAACGCCGTGAGGCGGGCGACGGTCGCGACCTGTATGTAGAAGTGTATAACGATGCCATCGCGGGCAAGTTCGCCGCGCAGTCAATGGTGCTGCCGCCGGGGCGATACGGGCTGAGCGTCAAACTGGTCGCTGATGGCGCCGCCGTATCGGCCGCATTGCGTTGGCGTGTGAGCTGCGTACGAACTGGCGCCGAATTGTTGCGGATCGACCAGCCGGCGGCGCCGCCAGGCGTCGTTGCGTTAAGTGGCGCGTTCACGGTCGACGGTACCTGCCGGGAGCAGTCGCTCGCGCTGGAATATGATCCTGCGCTCGCCGCCGATCTGGGCGGGGTGCAGTATCGTGACCTGCGGATATTCAAACTGACCGCGGCCGAAGATCGCGCGACTGGGAGCAAACCTTCGTGAGCGATCGCGTGTCGGGCATTCTGCTGTGCGTTCTGGTCGGGCTGGCTATTGTTCTGGGCGGATCGGGCTTTGGCGTGATCGGCAACCTGCTCCTTCAGTTGCTGGCTCTGCCAGTCATCTTCATCGCGATACTACGCCTGGCGCGAGAACGACTCGACAACTGGACCAGAGCCGGGCTGGCGACGGTCGCCTTGATTCACCTGTTGCCGCTGCTGCAGCTGGTACCGCTCAGCCCCGCGCTGTGGACACAGATGAACGGTCGCGACTGGATCGCGCGTGGCTATGTCGATCTGGGCATCGCGCTTCCCTCGATCGGCATCTCGCTGTCCCCAGAGGAGACGCTCGCCTGGTGGCTGCACCTGTTTCCGGCGACGGGCGCTTTCCTGCTCGGGCTGACAGTGCCGCTGCGCGAACGCCGCTGGGTGGCGTGGGTAATCGTGGCGCTGACATTGGTTTCTACGGTGCTTGGCATCGTGCAGGTGGCGACCGGGTACGGCTATCTGTATCGCATCACGAATATCGGCAGCGCAGTCGGCTTCTTTGCCAACCGCAACCATCTCGCGACGTTGCTGGTGATGGCGATCCCGCTGACCTTCCTGCTGCTCGAGAAACGTCGCAAGCCGATGACCGGTACCCGGCTGTGGACCGCGATCTTTTCGATCTTTGCGCTGATCCTCGTCATGCTGGTCGGTATCCTGATGGCCGGGTCTCGCGCCGGGTTCGGCCTGTCGCTGATCGCGATCCTGCTTGGCGCGGCGACCGGAATACGCTGGTCGCGCGATGTCGCGCGGTGGGTGCCGGCGGTCGCGGCAATCGCGCTGGTACTGGCTGGCGTAGCGGTCTCGACTGTCGCACTCGACCCTGTCACGACAACGCAGGCGGCGGTTAAGACCGAACTGCAGGACAAACGCATCCGGGCGATTCCGGAAACCGTGGCGTTGGGCTGGAAGTACTTTCCGTGGGGCAGCGGGCTGGGCGCGTTCGACGCGACATTCCGTACCTCGACGAGCGACATCAACTTGGAGGATTATTACCTCAACCACGCTCATAACGACTATCTCGAGACATGGTTGACTGCGGGGGTGCTCGGCGTCGGGTTGATCGGAATTATCCTGATCCAGTATTTGGGCCTGCTGGGACGTGCTTGGCGTGCACGGCTTGCCGACCAACAAATGCTGTCCCGGCTGGGAGCGCTTTCGGTCGGCCTGGCGCTGGTCCACTGCGCGGTCGATTATCCGCTGCGCACGATCGCGGATGCAACGGTGTTCGGCGTGCTGGCAGCCTTTATCTACCCGGCCATGGCCGGAGCGATCCGCACCATCCCGCGCCTTCCGCAATCGCGCGTCACGGTAATCGAGTAAAACGTCCGGTTTCGTTCGGCGTGACAGCGATCCACGTTGGTCGACATTTCTGCTCAGCAAGAGCCGATCGGGCGGCATAGGCGTTCCCGATGCGGGAAACGTCGTTGGTCTTGAGATCATGTCGCCCGCTATGGGCAAGGCATGTGAACTTTGGCCGCCGCCGCTGTTTCATTCGGACGTATTGCGCATTCCGCGGCTTCGTCGGACGTATGCGCCTGTCCCATTTCGAGCGTGGTGGCATACCTATCGACGGCTTTGTGTCATGCATTGGGCCCAGCGACTCGGAGCCGACATGATAGGCAATTTATGTTCCAATGCGGGACGATGCGGCTGGTCTATCGACAGGACGTGTTGGTGCGTTTAAGCAACCGGAATGGGTGCTTCCTTGAGAGCGCCGACCGACGTGATGTCGCTGCAGGACAGGGCCTGCGCGCGTCGTCGTCGACAGTTGGCATCTTGGTAGCCTCGCGCGACGTCCTGCATCGTGCCGCGGCGCTGGAATTTTTTTCGCAGGGCGGGATTCCGCGGCATAACATGTGTCGTCGGGATAGTCGGAGACGGCCGATGTATGGGCATATTTATGAGTATTCTTGAACGCGCGCTCGCTGGCCGCAACCTGATCGGTCGCCGTCGCGTGACGATGGCGATCGACGTGCTGTTGGCGTGTATGGCGGAATATCTGACGCTCGTCGTACTGTTCCGATACGACCGGCTTGAATTCATCCTGCCGCTGGTGGCGGGAGCGGGAATCGCCGGCACGCTAGCCTTATATGCGGTGCAGGCGCATCGACAGACCTGGTCGCGCGTGTCGCTGAATGATCTGATGGCGCTGGCCATCGCATCGGCTATCGTCAGCCCGATCGTCTCCATTCTCGCGTGGATCTTCGTCAACGGAACGACTGCCCCGCGTGTACTGATCGGCACGTTCGTAATGCTGCTGTGCGCCTGGTCGGCGCCACGGCTGTTGATCCGGCTGTATTTCGAGTCGAAATCGCGCCCCGTGCGCACCGGCAAGGACGAGACCGTGCTACTCTACGGCAGCGGGCGCCGGGCGGAGAACTTCATTCGCTACAATAACGAGAGCGGCACTTACAGGATCGCGGGGCTGCTGCACGAGAATCCGGGCCTCGAGGGTCGCAAGATCCGGGGTGTCGCGGCGCTCGGCCGGCTCGACCAGCTCGACATGGTGCTCGACAAGCTGCTCGACCATGGGATCAAGCCACAGCGCTTGATCGTTACCGAGGATCGCGAACGGCCGGATGAACTCAGCATCGCGCTGGATGCGGCGGCGCGCAACGGACTGCGTCTGGCCCGCCTTTCGAGCGTGCTGAGCCTGGTCGAGCGCGGTTCATCCGATGTGGTCCGCGACGTGTCGATCGACGAAATCCTGCACCGCGAGCAGGTGGTGCTGAATGACAATCGCGTGCCCGACACGATTCGCAACCGGGTCGTCCTGGTGACCGGTGCGGGCGGATCGATCGGGTCCGAGCTAGTGCGACAGATTGCCGGTCACCATCCGGCACGGATCGTGCTGGTCGAGCAATCCGAGTTCAACCTGTACCAGATCGACATGGAGATGAGCGTACGCTTTCCCGGCGTCGAGCGGGTACGTGCGCTTTGCGATGTGCGCGACCTGCCGGCGCTGCGTCGCGTGTTCAAGCGCGAGCGCCCGGACATCGTGCTGCATGCCGCGGCCTTGAAGCACGTGCCGATGCTGGAGGATCAGCCCGCCCAGGCAATCCTGACCAACGTGCTGGGGACGTTCAACGTCGCGTCGCTGGCGCGCGACTTCGACGTCGACGTGTTCACGCTGATCTCGACCGACAAGGCGGTAAATCCAACCAACGTGATGGGCACGACCAAGCGCTGGGCCGAGATCATCTGCCAGGCGTTCGATGCCGATCGCGCGAACAGCCGCCGGCGGACGCGGTTTGCCTGTGTGCGTTTCGGCAACGTGCTTGACTCGGCCGGATCGGTGGTACCGCTGTTCCGGCAGCAGATCGCGGCGGGTGGGCCGCTGACGATCACGCATCCCGACATCACGCGCTATTTCATGACCATTCCAGAAGCGTGCGAGCTCATCCTGACGGCGACCGCGGCCACGCGCGATACGTTGCAGTCCGCGAGTCAGGTGTTCGTGCTCGACATGGGCGCGCCGGTCCGGATCATGGATCTGGCGGTCCGCATGGTGCAGCTGCATGGCCTCCGGCCTCACCACGACATCGCGATTTCGATCACCGGCCTGCGCCCGGGGGAAAAGCTGTACGAGGAACTAGCCCATACCGAGGAAGCGCTGGTTCCCGCGCCGTTCGCCAAGGCCAGCCTGGCAAAGGCGCGGGCGTGCGACGTGGCGACGCTGACCGACGCGTTCGGCCTGTTGCTTGCCGCGGTGGAAGCAGGGCAGGACGAGGCGATGATCGTGCGGCTGCAGCAATTGGTGCCCGAATTCGTGCGCGGTCCCGTCGCGGTTCCGGGTCTGGCTGCCGCCTGATTTCGCTGACAGTTAAGGACTCCCGCCGATGCCGGATATGATCGCCTCGCAGGCGGGGCTACGGCGCACGCGTGTGCTGTTCGCATTGCCTGAGCTGGGTGCTGGGGGCCCGGACCGCGTGATGTTCGAACTGATCACCCACCTCCCGCGCGATCGGTTCCTGCCGCTGCTGATGGTCGGACGCCGCGGCGGGCGGTACTTCGACATGCTGCCGGCCGATGTCGAGATTCATGTCGCGGGCGGCGGGCGCCGCTATCCGGTGCGTGCCTATGCCCGGTTGGTCGATAGTCTCAAGCCGGATATCGTCTTTACCACGCTGCGCATGAACCTCACGGCGGGGCTGGGCAGCTTCGTGCATCGGCACCGGCCGGTGCTGATCGAGCGTCAGGCGAACGCGATCGCGGCCGATTTCGCGATCCTGCGGCGCTCGTCGCTGATCAAGCACCGCGTGGCCGAGTGGCTCGTCAAGCTGGCGCTGCGCCGTGCCGACTGGCTGGTGGCACAATCGGCCGATATGGGCGCGGAGCTGCGCGGTGCGATGCCGGCGGCACGGCGCGGCCGCGTGGTGGTGATCGGCAATCCGGTCGACATCGCTTCGGTCGAGCAGGCCGCGAAGGCGCAGCATGCCACCGTGCTGCGGGGCAGCCCGGCGCTGCTCGGCGTGGGCCGGCTGATGCCGCAAAAGGGCTTTGACGTGCTGATCGACGCGTTGCCGGCGGTGCTTGCAGCGCATCCCGGCGCGCACCTGACGCTGCTTGGCGAAGGGCCGGACCGCGCGGCGTTGGCGGCCCGTGCGGCGGCGCTGGGCGTCGGCGACCGCGTGACGATGCCGGGGCATGCCGAAGGCGTGCTGGCAACGATCGCCAGTGCGGATCTGTTCGTGTCGTCCTCGCGCTACGAGGGGTTCAGCAACGCCATCCTCGAGGCAATCGCGCTCGGCGTGCCGGTCGCGGCGACCGACTGCCCCGGTGCGACCCGCGAGATGATCACCGAAGGGGAAAGTGGGTTCCTGGCGCCACTGCAGGACCCGGTCGGGCTGAGCGCGGCGATCGGGCGCGCGTTGGCGTCCGACCGTGTCGCCGTCGCGGCGCGTGCGCGGGCTCATGTCAGCGCGACGTTCGGACGCGATCGGATCGTCTCCGCCTATGCCGCCCTGTTCGATCGGGCGCGCGGCTAGGCGGCTGGCTTTCGGCGGCGCGACTGGATACAGGCGGACTCAATCGCATGGCAGCGATTGGCGGAACGAAATCATGGCAACTCAACATCTGAACGCAATGCAGCGGCTTCAGCGCGCGGGCGACACGCAAGGTGCAGTCCGCGCCGCGCAGCCCGTCGCGTCCGAACAGGCGCTGGCAGACAATGCAGTCGCGGCGGCAGCATCGACCGACCGCCTCGGGCGGGCAGTCGTATGGATCTTCGGCTTCTACCTGATCGGTAAGATCTTTTACGTCTTCAGCGGCGGCAGCGCGCAGCCTGCGGACATCATACTCGCCGGCCTCGGTTTCGTGGTCGTGTCGCCGGCCGCGTTCCTGAGCTTTTTGCGGCGCGAGATGACGCTGACGCTGATGACGATATGGATCCTGCTCGTGAACCTCGTATGGTTCATGATCACCGCGAAGTTCGATTTCCTCGGCTCGAACCTGTATTATGTGTTCAATCTTGTAATCGTCGTGGCTGCGCTCAGCGCGCGGTGGCGGCAGATCGAGTTGTTCGATCGTGTCGTGCCGTGGATGATCGGGGCCTCCGTGCTGATCGAGACACTGTTCCTACGCGTCGGTGGCTCGGGCGGTATGTTGCGTTCGATCGGCACATTCCGAAACCCGAACCAATTGGCCTATTGGGGCATCATCGTGCTCAGCCTGTTGCTGGTGCTGCGCCGTAATAAGCCACGCTTGATCGACGTGCCGGTCATGCTGATGGTGCTGTATTGCGAGGTCGCCGCGGCATCGCGCGCTGGCCTGATATCGACGCTAGTGCTGATCATGATTTGGGCTTGGTTCTACCTCAGCACGCCGACCAAGCGGCTGATGGGAATGGCACTGGGGACGCTGCTGATCGTCGGTGTCTACACGTCGAACAATATCCTGCGCGCGGCGGAGAGCGGTGCGGAGAGCTCCGCCATTGGTGAACGGCTGCAGAACGACAACGACGAGAGTCAGGTTGAGGAGCGCAATTACGACCGGCTCTATCGTTTCTACCAATATACGGTCCTGGGATCGGGCGAGGGTCAGATCAGCCGGTTCGTGCGGCAGGGCCAGGCCAACATGGAAATCCATTCCACGTTCGGAACGCTGCTATTCTCCTATGGTATTCCTGGGCTGGGGCTGTTCCTGCTGTTCATCGTGACGATCTTCCGGCGGGTCGAGCTACAATTCGCGGTATATCTGCTACCGGCGCTCCTTTACGGCGTCACCCATCAGGGGCTGCGCTTTACGCTATTCTGGGCGCTGGTCGGTATCATGCTCAGCATGGCACGGGAAACGTCGCCATCGCTGTCGGGCACGGCGGCGGGAGGCACGGCGGCAGGGGGCGCGGCCCCGATCGGGCGGCGGGAGCGCGGCATGGCGTTCCTGGCTGAGCGCGCTGGACGGCGCTGATCCGCCAGCCCGGGATTAGGCGGGTGCGGCCTGCTGCACCGCGCGAGCCCGGGTAAGGCGATTGAGCAGCTTGACGATGCGCAACTCGAACTGCGTGTATAGCAGGATCGAGACGACGATGCTGCCCGCGACGGCCAGTGCAAAGAACAGATAGGGCATGCCCAGCCCAAGCTTGCGCCATATCACGACCAGCACGTTGATCGTGTAGGGATGCGACAGGTACAATGAGTAGGATGCATCGCCGCAAAGCACGGCAAGTCGGAACAGCCGTCCGGGCGCGGTAGGCGTCGGTCCGAAGATGATACCAAATGACAAAAGTGCGGCGGGCAGGCCGAGCCCGAGCAGCCGGCCGTAGTCGGCAGCGATATGCCATTGTTGTTCGGCCACGAGATATGCCAGGCCGAGCGCGACGCACGACCATGCCTGATAGGCCTGCAGGCGAAAGCCGGACAGATACAGCCGTGCCAGCATGATACCGATCAGAAATTCGCCGATGATCTGGCGCGTCCAGAATTCGAGCACGAACCAGCCGCGCGGGATGAATGGGTTCAACAGCATGGCCGTGACGAACAGCGCGAAGAGGAACGTAATACCGCGACGCTTGCCGAGCAGGATGGCCACGGCGAACGCCGCATAGAACAGCATCTCGTAATTGAGCGTCCAGCCGCTGCTATGCATCGGCACGATATTGCCGTCGATCCGCGGCCAGGGGATGAACAGGTAGCTGGCCAGAATGCGTGGAGCGTTATAGGCGGAATGGTTCATCAGGTGCGGCGCGGCCAGCGCCACTCCGATGGTCATCGTCGTGAACAGCCAATAGAGCGGCACGATACGGATCAGGCGCCGCTTTAAAAAGGCGCGGGCATAGCCCGGCTGCGCGAAATGATCCTGGCTCAGATAGTACATGATGAAGCCGCTGATCACGAAGAAGATGTCGACCCCGACCGGATTGTAGATCGGGCGAAAATCGACCAGCGCGCCTTGCAGCATGATGCCGCGATCCCGCGTGATGAATTGAAGATGGCCGACGATCACCAGCCCCGCTGCAAGGAAGCGGGCAATCTGGATGTTGGGCAGAAAGTCCCGGTTCGCCTCGCGCTTGGCGGCCTTGGCCACCGGATCGCCGCTGAACGTCGAGGATGTCATCGGATGGGGCCTTCTTTACGAAGAAACGGGATTAGGCGCTGGTCGGACGGGCGATCGATGTCGATCGAACTTAGCGAAGCGTGCGGCCCGGTTGCGCGCCGGCACCTCAACTAGCGCATAGGTGATCGCCGCCAGCGCCACGGTGACCGCAAGATAACCGATAAGCAGCAAATCCATTAATGCGGGCGGGCCGACGATGCCAGTGTTGCCGGGCGAAGCCTGGCCCAATCGAAAGCCGTGGATGCCAAGCTTCGGCGCGATCGCGGCAACCGACAATAGACCGACGGAGACGACCATGTGAACCATGTAGATCGAGTAAGAACGCTGACCGACGAACTGGCCCGCCTTGCCGCGCAAAATCCGAGAAACGACGCCTTGTTCGTAGGCGTAGAGAAAGATCACGACCGCAAATACGGGCACCACAAGAATGCCGTAATAGAACGGCAGCCAAGTAACCGCCGCTACGGTAACAATGAGCGCGGCGACCTCGATCACATCTGGACATGGAATACGAAGCGCGGGGCGTTGGCGCCAGATCGCGTTGACCAGCACGCCTGTCGAGAAGCCGAACAGGCAACGCGGAACGCCGAAATCAAAGGTCGCTCTCGGGCCATATGCACCGGCTATGATATACCCGCAGGCTAGACCGACAACCACGAAGGCGTATGCGCCAAAACGATGGAATGCAGTGAACAGGAAGGCGAACAGCAGGTACGCGGCGAACTCCGCGCTGATCGACCATGCCGGGATGTTCCAGCTGGTCGACGGCAGCGTGTTCCACGCCTGAACGAGCAGGAGGTTCGCGGGGATATATGACAGCGAGTATTTATCGCTGAATGCGACCTCCCCGGTATCGATGCCTAGGCGCGATACACCGAGCAGCACGAGTTGATAGATCACGAACATACCGAGCACGGTCGCGTGCAGCGGCCATAGCCTGCCGATACGCCGGATAAGGAACGACCAGACATGGCGCCAATTTTCCGTCAACTGGTCGCGTGCTGCATGCGCGATCACGAAACCCGACAAGACGAAGAAGAAATCCACGAAGCGATACGTCATGCTGGAGAAGGCGAGCTGCGATAGAAAGCCATTGGTCTTCAGATGCCCCATCGCCACCGCGATCGCGCAGATCCCGCGCCAGGAATCGAGCGCGACGAAGTGATGCCGACGGACCGCCAGCGGATCGGCGGTCACGCCGGCATAGCCACAAGCGGCGCGGGCTTGGGCATCATCGCGCCGTTGCCACGCGCATCACCCGATCGACGGCTTCGGCGGCGTCGGCCATGTCGGCGTCGCCGAGCGTAGGATGGACGAGCAGCATCAGGCTTTCTTCCGCCAGCTGCATGGCGACAGGCAGGCGCTGGACCGGGCCGAGCTCGGCGGTGATGAACGCCCTTTCAAGGTAGATCTCGCTGCAGCTGCCAGTGAAACAGGGAACGCCCTCTGCCGTCACCGCTTCGGCAATGCGCTGATTGTTCCAATCCGATGCCAGCTGCTCGCGGTCGGCAAAGGCGTAATACTTGTAGCGCGCGTGGCCGATGCCGGCGGCCGGCACGGCCAGGCGGATGCCTGGCGTGTCGGCGAGGCCGGCATCGAGGAGCGCCGCGTTGGCCTGACGCCGCGCGGTCCATGCCGGCAATTTGGCGAGCTGCAGCCGGCCGATCGCCGCCTGTACCTCGGTCATGCGCCAGTTGGTACCGAAGCTTTCGTGCAGCCAGCGGAAGCCCGGCGCGTGGTCACGCTCGAACACCGCTTCGTAGGATTTGCCATGATCCTTATAGGCCCAGGCACGACGGAACGCAGCCTCGTCGGACAAGGCGAGCAGCCCGCCTTCGCCCGCGGTGGTCATGATTTTGTCCTGGCAGAAGGAGAAGGCGGCGGCATGGCCGTAGCTGCCCAGCGGGCGGCCGTCGATGGTCGCGCCGTGCGATTGCGCGCAATCCTCGATCACGATCAGGTCGTGCCGCGCCGCCAGTTCCATGATCGCGGGCATGTCACAGGGCCAGCCCCCCAGATGCACCGCGATGATCGCGCGGGTGCGGGGCGTGATGCAGGCGGCGATCGTCTCCGGCGTGACGTTCTGGCTGTCGGGATCGACATCGGCAATCACCGGCGTCGCGCCGCGCATCACCGCTGCGCTAGCCGACGCGATGAAGGTGCGCGTCGTGGTTATCACCTCGTCGCCAGCGCCGATATCGAACGCCATCAGCGCGAGTTCCAGTGCGAGCGTGCCGTTGGCCAGTGCAATCGCATGCGGCAGGCCCAGGGCAGCGGCGTACTCGCGCTCGAACGTAACGACTTCCTTGCCGGTCCATTGGTTGACCTTACCGGAACGGAGCACGCGCACGGCGGCCTCAACCTCGTCTTCGTCGAAATGCGGCCATGGCGCGAAGGGCCGGTCGCGTACCGGCGTGCCGCCATCGATCGCCAGAGCTGCCATCATGAAGTCTATTCCTTGATGCGGGCCGGCACGCCCGTCGCGCGCGCGCCCGAATGGATGTCGGATGTGACCGCCGCCCCCGCGCCGATCACGCAATCATCACCGATCGTGCGCAGCGGCACGGCGACTGCCCCCACCCCGATCAGCGTACGCAGGCCGATACGGACGCCGCCGCACAGTCTTGCACCGGGGCCGATATGCACGCCGTCTGCAAGAACGCAATCGTGATCGATCGATGCGCCGGTATTTACGATCACCCCACGCCCAAGCGCGGCGCCGGCGTTGACGATCGCGCCGGGGGCCAGGAAGGCGCCGGGGCCGAGCGTTGCGCTGACCGAGAGGATGGCGCGGGGATCGATCGTGGTCGCGACGACAAAGCCGCTGTTTTCGAGCCATTCGATCGCGGCGAGCCGCTGATGATTGTCGCCGATCGCCGGCATGACCCGCGCGCCTGGAGCGGCGAGCAACGTATCGCGCCCGCCGCTGACCGGCGCCCCCAGCATCGTGCCGCCCCATTTCGCCGGATCGTCGTCCAGTACTTCGACTGTCACGCCGGGTTCTGCGAGGCGCAACGATTCCAGCACGACCCGCGCATGGCCTCCGGCGCCAAGCAGGAAGATGCGGTTCACCGTTCTACCCCGGTGCCGGCCTTGCTGTTGGCGGTACCGGTAAACGGCTGCATCGTTTCGCCTTCGCTGGCATCGACGTCGGCGCGCCGCACCACCTTCATCACCGTGGTGAACAGGATGCGCAGGTCGAGCATCAGCGTATGCGTATCAACATACCGCGTGTCGTAACCGAGTTTCTGTTCCCAACTGATCGCATTCCGGCCGCTGACCTGCGCCAGACCGGTGATACCCGGCCGTACATCGTGCCGGCGCGCTTGCTCCGCGCTATAATGCGGCAAGTATGCCATCAGCAGCGGACGCGGACCCACCAGACTCATATCCCCGCGCAGCACGTTCCAGAACTCGGGCAGTTCGTCGAGCGAGGTGCGCCGCAGGAACGCGCCTAGCGGCGTGATCCGCGCCGTGCCGGCATCGATCCGGTCGCTGTCGTCGGACACCGTCATGGTGCGAAACTTGATCATCTCGAACGGCTTCGCGTGCAGCCCCGGGCGGCGCTGGCGAAAAAAGATCGGGCGGCCGTCGAGCAACAGGATTGCGAGCGCCACGGCGGCAATCACCGGCGACAATAGAACAAGCGCGAACGCCGCGGCAACGATATCGATCAAGCGTTTCACGCGGCCAATCCCATCGCACCGATCATTTCGGCATTCACCTTGTGCACGTCGTACCTGTCGCGGGCATAATCGAGACTAGCGGCCGCCATGCGCTCCGTCTTGGCGGAATCGGACAGTATCTCGATCACCGCACCGGCGAGCGCCTGCGGATCGCGCACCGGCACCAGCCGGCCGTTCCAGCCATCGCGCACCGTTTCGCGGCATCCCGGCGCATCGGTGGTGACGACTGGGCGGCCGGTGGCCAGCGCTTCCAGCACGGTGCGCGGCGTGCCCTCGTAATAGGACGGCAGGCAGAACAGGGTACAGTCGGCCAGCGCGGGCCGCACATCGTCGAGCGGACCAAGATAGACGATCGTGCTGTCGGCGACCCAGCCATCGAGATCGGCGCGCGAGATGGCAGACGGATTGGCCTCGTCGATCCAGCCCGCGATACGGAACTCGATATCAGGATGCGCGGCTCGCACGATGCGCGCGGCAGCGACATAATCCAGCAAGCCCTTGGCCGCGACCAGCCGCCCGATCATCAGCACGGATTTGCCAGCCGGCACCGGGGCAGGGCGAAAATGCTCGCGGTCGATGCCTGAACCGCTGACGATGACGACGCGCTGTCCGGGGCCCGTTAATCGCGCGCGCCGCAGCGTGGCGGCATCGTCCGGATTCTGAAAGATCACCGCCTCGGCACCTTTCAGCGCGGCCCGGTAGAGCGGCCAGATGAGCGTCCGCATCAGCCGCGCGCGGGCACTTTTGCTCTCAAACACATAGCCAAGGCCGGTGAGTAGTGCAAAGCGGTGCCTGACCCGCTCAAGCCGCGCAGCGAGCGTGCCGTAGATGACGGGCTTGATCGTATAGCTCAGCACATGGCTCGGGCGGATCGCGCGAATGAGCTTGCGATAGCCGGCCAGCGTGCCGAAATCGGCGAATGGATTGCCACCGGTGCGATCGAGCGTCGTATCGTGCGCGGTAACGATATCGGCCAGGTTGGAGCCGGCGATCGTTGCCACGGCATCCGGTGCAGCGACGTGCACCTCATGTCCCGCGCCAGCAAGCGTGCGGATCAGCGGACCGCGGAAATTGACGAGCGAGGGCGCATACGAGGCTATCAACAGAATCTTCGCCACAACCGCCCCCGTATCCGAGCGTCCGCCTATACGATATGGTCGCGAGCGAACAACCCCCGGGACGCAGGCATTTCCAAGTGCAGCCTTGGCGTGCCGCGCCAGGACGGTCGAGCCCAACACCAATAGGCGCAGACTTGTAACGCGGCCCCGCTGTCGATACTAACTCAGATCGGATCGATTGACCGGACTATGAACACGGCCGTTGATCGGGCCCGTATCGGCGCGGAATGCGGGGCAATCCCGCTTATGTCGATCGGGGCGGCGGCGAAAGTCGGAGCATGCCATGAAACTCGACGCCAAACTACTCGCCGCCCAAGAGGTGACCACCGCCTATCAACGCCGCGGCGTACGACGTGCCGCGCACGTCCTGCTGCCGACTGGGGCATATGCCTGGCTTCGTGGCTGGCGCCTGCGCTTCAACGGATCCGCGCTCGGCCGACGCGCACATCTCGCGGGGGGCGCTATGCTCGATCTCGCATCGCGCAGCGGCGTGCTGGCAGGGCTGCATTACACGCTGTTCTCGCGCGAATTCGATCGCGAGCATCGATCGGTGCTGGCCGCGCGCGCGCGCCATATCAGCGACGTGTTCGCCGGGCGCGGCAACCTGTACATGTTGCGGCGCAACGTCCACCGGATCGAGAAGGGGCTGATCATGAAGCCCGCGCGGCCGATCTTCGCGCTGGCGATGATCGAGGATACGGTGCGCGCGTTCGGCGACTGTTTGCACAGCGTGGATTGTGGAGGCCAGCAGGACGTCGTTTCGCTGCAATGGTCGCGGCAGGTGCTGGACGAATATTTCAGCCGCGTACACGATCACGATATCGTGGCGCGCGCGCGCTTCGCTTATGACGCGACCATCGCGCGGCACGATGCGCGGCTGGCCGATGACCGGCATCGTGCGCCGTTCAAGCGCCTGCCCGATACCGGCCTGCCCACGATCGAGCATATGGAGGCGATGGCGCTGTATCGGCGATCGGTCCGCTGGTTCACGGATAGACCAGTACCGCGCGAGGTGATCGATCGTGCGGTCGAGGTCGCAGGCGCGTCTCCCACCGCCTGCAATCGCCAGCCGTTCCGATTTGCGATCTACGACAGCCCGGAGGCGGTCGCCAAGGTGGGCGCAATTCCGAAGGGAACGCCGGGCTGGCTTCATCAGATACCCTGCTTCATCGTCATCATCGGCAAATTCGATGCCTTTCGATACGAGCGCGATCGTCATATCCCCTATATCGACGGCTGCCTGGCGGCGATGTCGTTGATCTATGCGCTGGAGGCGCAGGGCGTCTCGAGTTGCTGCGTCAATTTCCCCGATTATGCGGAAACCGAAAAACGGATGGCTGAAACGCTAGGGTTGCCCGCGTGGGAACGGGCGGTCATGTGCCTGGCGATCGGCTATCCCGACTTGGACGAGCGCGTGCCCTATTCGCAGAAGCTGCCACTCGACGGCCTGCGGCAATACAACAAGCTCGCCTGATCCGTTCAGCGCGGCACGACCGAACCGAACAGGTCGCTCAGGCCGGACCGTAGCCGAAGCGCCGCAGCATCACGCTTTTGCGATTGCCGCGACACGACCGCGGCACGATCCCGCTGCGCCTCGCGTATCCGATCGACAACCAGATCCTGCCAGCCGGGCGCACCCAGCTTTATCGGCGCGGTATCGAGCCCGATCTGCTTGAAGAAGCCGGTTAGCTTGAAGGTGCCGGTTTCCACTGGCACAACCGGCGTGCCGGCAATGATCGCCAGCACGCAGGTGTGCAGGCGGCTACTGACGACGACATCATACCGGCCGAGCAGCGCGACATACTCGCTGCAATCCGCCTCTCGCCCTTCCGAACGGACCTTTCCGCCCTGCAGCAGATCGGCCCAGAAAGGTTCGTCGGTGGTCCATTCGTTGCTGGTCAGAACGGGATCGAAACCTTCGCTGCCGAGCCGATCGAAAAAGGCAATCCAGTCCGCATCGAGACCCGCCGCACGGACCTGAAGCGCGTTGATCGCCAACGCGATCGTCGCGCCGCCGGCGAATGCCTGCTGCGCGGCGGGCGGCGGTGTGAGCAGCGCGGCATCGGGCAGGATGGCGGCGGACCGTACGCCGCCCGCCTCACGATAGGCCGCGGCACTTTCGTCATCGCGGAACTCCAGCGCGTGACATTGATCCATCACGTAGGCCGCGAGGCGACGGAGTAATGGATTTTCGACCTCGAAACTCAGGTTGACCATCACCGTCGGCACACCAAGCAACTGCGCCACCCGTAGTTCGAGCAGGTAGATCAACACGGTCTCGCCGCCCTGTGGAAAAAATTCGCCGGCGGGATTCATCACCAGCATGCCGGCATCGCGGATTTGCGCCAGACGCTTGCGATATTCCGCGCGACCCAGGCCCAGGCTGCTCAGGCGGCTGCGCACCTTGAGCAGCTGGCGCAACCTTGCGGTCTTGAGCGGTTGCGTGATGCTCGACTTGTGGCGAATCTCCGTTCGGGCCGGATAATGTGCAGGTCCGGCCGAGGACGCCTGCCGCGCCAAATCGGCAGCGATTTCTTTGAACCGAGTGATCGGATCGCCGGCACGCTCAAGCTGCGCGAGCGTGAACCGTTTCAGGTAAGACGGCGCGCGTTCCAGCGGCACCACCCTGCGCTCGGGATAGTTCGCCTCGAGCGTCGCCAGCCAAGCGCGAGACAGGGCCTGATTGCCCTGGTTTTGCGTGACAACCTTCGTGATCAATAGAATCGGTTTTGCATCGTGCATCAACATCGCCTCTCATCGGACATAAGATGGCAACAAGCGGAGCGAATCTAAATCGACAGAAGCCGGCGCCACTTGATTTCGTTGCCGGGTCGTTACGAGCCCCCACCCTTGCCGGCAAAAGGAGTCCTGTGCAACATCCGCTTGCGCGCCGCCGACCATCTGCCCGGCAACCATCGGTCGGGCAACAGGATGACCGGAACGGAACCCAGTGCCAGCAAGACGACCTGGCATGCGAACCGGAATGACCAGCCGTCGATGGCTGGCCGTAAGATCATTGTGTCGATGCCGACGATGATCGCCCCCAGCGCCGTGCCGGGCAACATGGCCATCAGAAGCTTGCCCAACGTGCCGTATGACCCCGTTTCCGAACGAGCCTGTGGCAGCAACATCGCAATATAGACCGCACCAGACACGACGAGCGCGACATATTGCAGCCCCTGCCGGGCAAAGATCAACAGGCCCAGCGTGATGACGACGAGCAGGAACAGCTGCCGAAGGATGAGATTGGTCATACTGCCCGCCGAGGCGGAGAGGCTGTCGAAATACAGCCGTCCGATCCGAGCCGGAAAGCTCGCCGCCAGTATCGCCACGACGGGGGCGGCCGACAGCCATTGCGTGCCGAGCAGCACCAGCACGATCGGTTCGCGCAGGACGATGACCGCAGCGGCGACTAGCCCGCTCAGCATAGTGACGAGGCGCAGCCCCATCACGCTGTGCTCGACCAGTCCCCCGTCGCGGCCCTTCAAGCCGGCAAACGCCTGGCGCAGCGTCTGGTCGACCGCGGCAAACGGCTCCTTCATCTGGACATTGATGTTGTACGCCCGGGCATAGAGACCGGTCGCGGCAGGGCCGAGCAGCAGCCCGACGATCAACGTGTCGACCGATGTCCATGCCCAGGCCAGGACGCGCGATAACGCCCCCGATCCGCCGACCATGCCGACACCGGCGAGCGTGAAGCGCTCGGGAAGGGCCAGGCCGATCCCGGCGCGGACCGAGAAGGCGATGGCGGTGGCGAACATGCCGATATTCTGCGCGATCAGGATGCTCCACAGGCCGAAGCCGGCAAACGCCATGATCACGGCCGGCAGCGAATAGGCCACGGCCGAGGCGATCGACAGCAACGCTGCCTCGCGGAAGCGCAGCTGTCGACGCAATACGGCCGTGCCGGCGATGAAATGAACGTTCATCAGCAACACCGGGATCGCTAGCCGCAACGCTTCGGATAGTCGCGGAAACTCCATGACGCGTTCCGCGAGCGGCGCGACGAAGAAGAGAATCGTGCCGAATATGGCGACGACCAGCAGGCTGAGCCAGATCAGGCTGCGCAACATGTCCGTCGTCAGGTCATCCTGCCGCATCACGGGAACGTCGATCAATCCCTCCAGCAGCGAGAGCACAAGCACGATGATCGACGACGATATCGCGACGATGCCGAAATCGGTTGGGGTAAGCAGGCGGGCTAGTGCCACCATGCTGATCAGCGTGATGAACGTGCGGCCGAACCGCGCGCCGACCATCCATGCCCCGCTGCGTGCGATCATCGTACCGAAATTTTCGGGGCGGCCCCGTTCAATGACTTCCGAGCCGTTCACTGGGCTTGTAACGCTTTCGCCTGCAGTGTCGGGACGTAATCGCGATACCAATCGACGAAGGCGGGCACCCCGACATCGATGCTGGTCGTCGGGCGATAGCCGAGATCGCTCTCGATCGCGCTGATATCGGCGAAGGTGTCCTTCACATCGCCGTCCTGCATCGGCAGCATGATCCGCTCCGCTTTGCGCCCGCACGCCTGCTCGATCACGTCGATCAGCCGCAGCAGTTCCTCCGACCGGTTGTTGCCAATATTGTAAACGCGGTGCGGCTTGGTGCTGCCGCCCGCCTTGATCGCGCCGTCGTCGGGCGGCGGATTATCCAGCGAAGCGACGATGCCGCTGACGATATCATCGATGTAGGTGAAGTCGCGGCGCATGGCGCCATCGTTGAACACCTTGATCGGCCGTCCCTCGAGGATCGCGTCGGTGAACAGCCACATGGCCATGTCGGGGCGGCCCCAGGGCCCATAGACCGTGAAGAAGCGCAAGCCGGTCTGCGGCAGGCGATACAGATGGGCGTATGTCTCGCTCATCAGTTCGTCCGACTTCTTGGTCGCGGCGTACAGCGACAGCGGATGATCGACGCGGTCGTCGACGGAGAAGGGAAGATGCTCATTGCCGCCGTAGACGGACGATGAGGAGGCATAGACGAGGTGGGCGACGCGCCGGTGGCGCGCGAGTTCCAGGATATTGAGGTGCCCGGACAGGTTGGACCGGGCATAGGCACGCGGGTTATCGATCGAATAGCGCACGCCGGCCTGCGCGCCGAGATGCACGATGCGATCGAACGCGGTCGTTTCGGCAAAGGCGTCCATCGCCTTATCGTCGGCGAAATCGAGTTCGACGAAGCGGAAGCGGTCGCCGCCGGCCTTGACGATCTCGGCGAGCCGGTCGCGCTTCAGCTGCACCGCATAATAATCGTTGAGATTATCAACGCCGACCACGCTTTCGCCGCGTGCGAGCAGCGCGATGGCGACATGCATGCCGATAAAACCGGCTGCACCCGTCACGAGGATCGGTTGGCTCATGTAATCTTCACCCTGCATTGGCGCCGTGCGATTGAGGTCGCGCGGCCGCGCCGCTAGTAGCCGGTTGCCCGTTCGTGACAACAGTGTTTTCCTGCGCGCAATCAAGGGATCGTTCCAATGCAGGAGTGTCGCGGTTGAAAGTCGGGCGGTGGCTGCGCGGAGGTCTGGGCGCGTGCTGCCTGCTGGCGGCGGGCCTTGCGCTGGCGGGCGACGACGCTGCGTTCGAGACGATGCGCGCCGCTGATCTGCGGCTGGCAAGGATCGCATGGCGCCTGAATGTCGGGAATGCCGCGCTGTGCCACATGCAGGAACCTGGAACCGGTCTCGTTCTGCACGCACTGGGTGCCTATCAGGGCGGCGATCGCGAGCGGGTGCGCGTCGCGTTCGACTTTACGACAGCGATCGGGGTGGAGGGGGTGATACCGGACAGCCCGGCGGATCGCGCCGGGCTGCGCCCCGACGATTCGATAGCATCGATCGCGGGCGTGCCGTTCGACGCGGCGCTGCCCACCGCCGGGGCACCGACCACCAGGGTCTTGAGGCAGGTCGCCGACGGCCTGGCGGCGCGGCCCGCGACAGGGCCGATCCAGTTTGTCGTGCAACGGCGCGGCACATCGCGCGCGGTCACGGTCGATGCGATCCCCTCGTGCCGGGCCCGGCTGGAGCTGTTGCTGGACAAGCGATTCGACGCAAGCAGCAGCCCGGGATTGATCCAGATCGGCTATGGCTTCCTCGATAGCTATGACGACACTTTCGTCGCCGCCGTGGTTGCACACGAGCTGGCGCATCTGGTCCTCGGCCACCATGCGGAGCTGACGCGGACCAAGGGCGGGCGGCGGGCGGCAGCGGTGCGGCGGACGGAGATCGAGGCCGATCGCTTGTCGGTCTATCTATTGGCCAATGCCGGGTACGATCCGGTGGACGCGGCGCGCTTCTGGCGACGCTACGGCCCGGAACATGGCTGTACCCTGCTGTGCGGCCCGGGCCACCCGGCCTGGTCCGACCGCGCGGCAGCACTGGGCAAGGAAGCCGCCGCGATCCCGCCGGATGCCGCGCGACCGCTGCGACCGGCGTATTTTGCCGGTCGGTTGCGCCCGATCAACTGACCAGACGAAGCGGTTCGCCATGTGAGCGAAGCGATGGCTGGTCGGGCCAGATGCCGCGCGTGTCGTAAACATATTTGCTGCCGCGCTCGTCGACCGGGACCGATTTGAACACATCGTGATCGACCAGCACGATCATGATCCCGCACTGTTCGATCGCGGCGTCGAGATCGGTGAGCGTGGCGCCGGACCCGTCGAATGCCGCCGGCAGGACGTCCGCATAGGGCTCGACGACATGGATCCGATCGCCGAAGCGCTGCGCCAGCACGCTCGACACCTTGAGCGCGGGGCTTTCGCGGAAATCGTCGATATTGGCCTTGAACGCCAGGCCCAGGCACGCGACCGGCAGTGTCGGATGCGCCTCGATGATCAGCGCGGCGCGCGCGATGACATAGTCGACCTTGGCGTCGTTCACCTCGCGGGCGGTTCGGATCAGCGGCGTATTCTCGCGATCGGCATGGACCAGGAACCACGGATCGACCGCGATGCAATGCCCGCCGACGCCGGGGCCCGGCGACAGGATGTTGACGCGCGGATGGCGGTTGGCGAGCCGGATCACTTCCCACACATCGACCTCCATCGTGTCGGCGACGCGGCTGAGTTCGTTGGCGAACGCAATATTGACGTCGCGAAAGGCGTTCTCGGTCAGCTTGGTCATCTCCGCGGCGCGCGCATTGGTGGTGACGCAGGCGCCGCGGACGAAGCGCTTGTAGAAGCCCAACGCCTTGCGCGCACAGCGCGGCGTGATGCCGCCGATCACGCGGTCATTGTCGATCAGTTCGACCAGGATGCGGCCGGGCAGCACGCGCTCGGGGCAATAGGCGATCGCGATGTCGGGAATATCGCCGGTCTTGCCCGGCACCTTGAGATCGGGGCGCAGCTCGGCGAGCAGGTCGCGGACCTTCTCGGTCGTGCCGACGGGCGAGGTCGATTCGAGGATCACCGTGTCGCCGGCCTTGAGCACGGTGGCGATGGTGGTGGCGGCCTGCAGGACATAGCCGATGTTGGGGGCGTGATCGTCGGCGAACGGGGTGGGCACGGCGATGACGAACACGTCGGCCGGCTCGATCTGCATCGAGGCGCGCAAGCTGCCGCGCGCGACGACGCCCGAGACCAGCCCGTCGAGATCGACCTCCTCGATATGCACCTTGCCCGAATTGACCGTGTCGACGATCGACGGGGTCACATCGACGCCGAGCACCATTGCCCCGGTCCGCGCGATGATCGCCGCGGTGGGCAGGCCGATATAGCCCAGCCCGACGACGACGACGGCGAGCGGGGAATCAGTGCGAAGCGACGAAACCATCGGCGATTACCTTTGCGATCCTGATCGAAGCATGACCGTTGCCGAACGGATTGTGGGCGCGGGCCATGGCCGAATAGGCGGCCTTATCATCGAGGAGCGTTGATATTTCGGAAACGATGCGCGCGGCATCGGTGCCGATCAGCTTGGCCGTGCCGGCGGTGACGCCTTCGGGCCGTTCGGTGGTGTCGCGCATCACCAGCACCGGCTTGCCCAGCGCCGGCGCCTCCTCCTGCACGCCGCCGGAATCGGTCAGCGCGATCTCGCACAGCCCCAGCGCGCGGACGAAATGCGGATAATCGAGCGGCGCGATGCGGGCGACGTTGGGACGATCGCCGAGCAGGTCGTCCATTACCGAGACGACGTTGGGATTGGGGTGGCAGGGGAACAGGATCGCGGTGTCGGGGCGATCGGCGATCGCCTGGATCGCGCGCGCGATATTGGCCATGCCGTCGCCGAAATTCTCGCGCCGGTGCGTGGTGACGAGGATGATGCGCTTGCCGGCGAAGCGCGCGGCGATCTCGTCCAGGCCGGACGCCAGCGACGGATCGGCGGCGAGCTTGGCCTGCGTGGCATAGAGCGCGTCGATCACGGTGTTGCCGGTGACGTGGATCGTCGCGGGATCGATATTCTCGCGCATCAGTGCGGCGGCGGCGGTGTCGGTGGGGGCGAAATGCTGGTCGGCGATCGGCGCGACGATGCGGCGGTTCACTTCCTCGGGCCAAGGCTGATAGATATCGCCCGAGCGCAGCCCCGCCTCGACATGGGAGACGGGGATCTTGCGATAATAAGCGGTGAGCGCGCCGACCATCGCGGTGGCCGTGTCGCCCTGCACGATGACGCGGTCCGGCCGTTCGGCGTCCATCACGTCGCCCAGCGCGATGAGCAGCCGCGCGGTCAGCCGATCGAGGCTTTGCCCCGGCTCCATGATGTCGAGGTCCAGGTCAGGCGTGATGCCGGCAATGGCGAGCACCTGATCGAGCAGCCCGCGATGCTGCGCGGTGACGCAGGTGCGGACGGCGAGGCCCGGCATGGTCTGCAGCGCGGCGACGACGGGAAACAGCTTGATCGCCTCGGGGCGGGTGCCGAAGACGACGAGGACTTTGCGCAGGGCGGGGGCGATGGAACTCATGGCCTGGGGATAGCGGCGATCGCTTAAGAGCGCGCTAACTGGATGCGAGTGCGAATCTCATGACTTAGCCACCTTATCGCCGCAAACATCCCCCACCGTGATGACTGATTGGGTTGCTGAGGATCGTCGCAAATGCAGAGCATGTCCCGGTCGTCCTGGCGCCTGAGCCTCCTCGCGCTATTCGCGCTTTGTCCTGCGGCGCAGACAAAGGCGGCGCCGTCTGGCAGCGATTGGCGGCCGGTGGTGACGGGGCGGCTGGAGAACGGCGTGCGCTACGCGATCCTGCCGCGAAGCGGCAAGGAGCCGGGCACCGGCCTGTTGGTGCGCAACGAGGGCGGTTTCATCGCCGAGCGGCGGCCGGGCGAGCGCGGGTTGGCGCATCTGATCGAGCATCTGCTGCTGGTCAGCCCGACGACCGACGCGCCGGACGAGGTGCGGCACTTCATCCGCATCGGCCTGCCGCTGACCTTCCCGGCGCCGTCGGCCGGCACGACCTCGTGGCGCGAAACGAACTATTTCTTGTCGACGCGGACCACGACGGCGGCGGATCTCGGCACGTTGCTCGGCCTGTTTCGCGGCGCGGCCACCGACCTGATCTTCCGGGCAGATATGGTCGACGAGCAGCGCGCCGACGTGATGCGCGAGATGGCCGGGCGGAAACCCGGCAATGACGTCTATGCCAGCTACATCGCCGCCGTCGCGCCGCAATCGCCCAATGACAGGATCGATGCGCAGAATTCCGACGACGTGCCGACCGCGTCGATCGCGACGATTCGCGGCCTCTATCAGCGGCTGTATCGGCCGGAAAACATGATGATCGTGGTTGTCGGGAACGTCGATGCGGCGCGGGTGCGGGCGTTGATCGAACAGCGCTTTGGCGATTGGAAGGCCGATCCTGCGGCTGCCGCGCCGCCCGCGCCGATGTTCAAGGCCGATCGCATCCGGCCGATCAGTTTCGCCGCGCAGCCGCAGGGGCGCCGGACGGCGCTGATCAGCGTGGTCATGCCGACGCCGGCCCCGCCGGCCTCGCGCCGCGTGCAGGCCGAGCGCATGCTGATGGACATGCTGGCGACCCGCGCGGTCAACGATCGACTCGCCCGCGCGCAGCCGGCCGGGCCAGCGGGCAAGGTCGGGATGTTCATCGACAATGGCGAACAGGGCCACCGGCAGATCATGCTGTGGGACAATTTCGCCGGCGATGCGTGGCGCCCGGCCATCGCCGGATTGCGCCGGATGACGTGCGATCTCGCGACGACCGGCTTCTCCGATGAGGAATGGCGCGCGGCCAAGCAGGGCGTGATCCGGGAACTCGAGCAACGCGCCGGCGCGATGGCCACCGTGCCCAATGTCGATCTGGCCAAGGATCTGTCGCATGCGCTGGCGGCCGGCGAAGCACTGATTCCGCCCGATGAGATGCTGCAGCGCGCGGTGCGCTGGTTGCCCAAAGTCGGCACGCGGACCGGCGGGGACTGGTGGCAAGCGCAATGGCGCGCCGGCCGCGAGCATCTGCGGGTCGAATTGCCCGAATTCATTGGGGTCGGCGACCCCGAAGGTGCGATCCGGGCGACCGCCGACGGCGCCGATCCGCGCTGCAAGATCCGGCAATAACCGTCTGTGTTGCAAGGGAAACGCTCATGCTGACGGGGCTGATCGTGGCGTTCGCAGCGAGCGGCGCGCCGACCGTCCTTGCCTCCATCGAGGGGTTCGATCTGGCCAAGGTGCCGGTCCGGGAAGCGACCTGTGCGGATCGCGCCGGATCGGACGATATCATCGTCTGTGCGCCGAAAAACATGGAGATCTGGCTTGCCGATAGCAGCGGCTTCGAGGCGAAACCGCTGCGCCCGACATTCGGGGGGCCATTGAACGCGGAGGGGATGGTCCATGTGATCCAGCATGAAACCCCGGTGGCGACGGTGCCGGCCGCGGCGGTGACGCTGAAATGGCATTTCTGATGCGGGCTTTGCAGTCTGCACGTCCCCGTCGCGGGCGCTAGCCGCCGATCGTCAGGGTGCCGGGGAGGGCGCCGGCGCGCAGCGGCAGCCCGGATCCTTGGGCAGCGTGATCGTGCGGAAGCGGAAGGCGAGCGCGTCGACGAGCAGCAGCTTGCCCGCGCTGTCGTCGCCGAAGCCGACGATCGCACGCATGACTTCGAGCGCGGCGAGGCTGCCCATCACGCCGGTCATCGCGCCGAGCACGCCCTGTTCGGCGCAACTCGCCTCGGCGCGATCGGGATCGTTGCCGACGAAGCAGCGGTAGCAGGGCTTGTCCGCTTCCCAGCCGCGGAACGTGGCGAGCTGACCCTCGAACTGGCCGACCGCGGCGGATACGAGCGGGATGCCGGCGTCGAGCGCGGCATCGGCCACCGCCAGGCGCGTCGCGAAATTGTCGCAACCGTCGAGCACCACATCGGCGCCGGCGATCAGCGCCGCGGCATTGTCGGCATCGATCCGGACGCTGTGCATCTCGACATCGACGTTCGCATTGAGCGCGGCGATCGCGATCGCTGCGGCGGCCGCCTTGCGCTGGCCGATGTCGGCGGTGCCGAAGATCGTCTGGCGCTGCAGGTTGGAGAGATCGACCGTATCGTCGTCGATCACGATCAGCCGGCCGATCCCGGCCGCGGCGAGATATTGCAGTGCCGGGCTTCCAATGCCGCCCGCGCCGACCACCGCCACGGTCGCGCGGCGCAGCGCCATCTGCCCGGCGCCGCCGACTTCCTTGAGCACGATATGGCGGGCGTAGCGTTCGAGATCGTTGTTGGTAAGGATCAGGCGTTCCAGTCGAACACGATCGTCGCGCGATACCATTGATCGGTGGTGGTGCGCTGGAGGTTGCCGCGCGCGAAGCTCAGCACCAGCCCGGCGCTAAATTGCTCCACCGTCGGGCAGTTGATCGCGCGCGGCACGGTGCGGCGCACCACGCCGTCGGCACCGACCAGGGTGGCGATCTCGACCCTGACGACATAACGGCCGTCGGCCGGGCGCGCGATCGGGCAGCGGCCGGCGGTGATCTCGCCCGCGACGAAATTGGCGAGCGCCGGCGCCTGTTGCGGCGTCGCGACATACGGCAGCGGCGCGAGCAGCGACCAGTCGGTCGGCACGGCAGGTGCGGCGGCAATCTGCGCCGCCGCGATCAGGATTGGTGCAATCATCATCAGCGACCCGTGGACCCGAAACCCCCGCTGCCCCGAACCGTGTCGTCGAGATCGGCGACCTCGTCCAGCGTCGCGCGCTGGACCGGGGCGGGGACGAGTTGGGCGATGCGATCGCCGCGCGCGATGACGAAAGGCTCGGTGCCGAGATTGGCGAGGATGACCTTCACTTCGCCGCGATAATCGCTGTCGATCGTGCCCGGCGTGTTGAGGCAGGTGACGCCGTGTTTGAGCGCCAGGCCCGAGCGCGGGCGGACCTGCACTTCGTATCCGGCGGGAATGGCGATGGCGAAGCCGGTGGCGATCGCAGCGCGCGCGCCGGGGGCGAGCGTCGTGGCGTCGGCCGACACCACGTCCATGCCGGCGGCACCGTCGGTCGCGTAGGCGGGGAGCGGCAGGCCGTCGCCATGCGGCAGGCGTTTCAGGGCAAGGGAAATCGTCGTCATGGCCGCCCATATAGGGGATTGGCCGCTCGGGCGCAAAACGACGCGGCAAACCATGCTTGTTCACCGCGATAGCTTTACGCGCTTCCCAGCCGGCACGTTTCTGGTATCGCGCGCTCGACGACTTCAACTGCGGGAAATATTCATGGGCTATCGGATCGTGGTCGCGGGCGCGACGGGCAATGTCGGGCGCGAGATGCTCAACATCCTGGCGGAGCGCGAATTTCCGGCCGACGAGATCGCGGTCGTCGCCTCGTCGCGCAGCCAGGGGCTGATGGTCGATTACGGCGACACCGGGAAACAGTTCAAGGTCCAGAACATCGACAATTTCGACTGGACCGGCTGGGACATGGCGCTGTTCGCGATCGGCTCGGAGGCGACCGCCAAATATGCGCCGATCGCCGCCGCCGCCGGCTGCACGGTGATCGACAATAGCTCGCTGTACCGCATGGATCCGGACGTGCCGCTGATCGTGCCGGAAGTGAATCCGGAAGCGATTGACGGCTATAAGGTGCGCAACATCATCGCTAACCCGAACTGCTCGACCGCGCAGATGGTGGTGGTGCTGAAGCCGTTGCACGACAAGGCGAAGATCACCCGCGTGGTCGTCGCGACGTACCAGTCGGTGTCGGGCGCGGGCAAGCAGGGCATGGACGAACTGTTCGAGCAGAGCCGCAACATTTTCGTCGGCGATCCGGCCGAGCCCAAGAAGTTCACCAAGCAGATCGCCTTCAACGTGATCCCGCATATCGACAGCTTCCTCGACGATGGTTCGACCAAGGAAGAATGGAAGATGGTGGTCGAAACCAAGAAGATTCTCGATCCCAAGATCAAGGTGACGGCGACGTGCGTGCGCGTGCCGGTGTTCGTCGGCCATTCGGAAGCGATCAACATCGAATTCGAGGATGAGATCTCGGCCAAGGAAGCGCAGGATATCCTGCGCGAGGCGCCGGGCGTGATGCTGTACGACAAGCGCGAGGATGGCGGCTATATCACGCCGGTGGAGTGCGTCGGCGAGTTCGCGACGTTCGTCAGCCGCGTGCGCGAGGATCCTACGATCGAAAACGGCATTAACCTATGGTGCGTGAGCGACAACCTCCGCAAGGGCGCGGCGCTGAACGCGGTGCAGATCGCGGAACTGCTCGGGCGCCGGCACCTGCGCAAGGGCGCCTGAGCCGATGGTCGCGGGCGGATGCCATTGCGGCGCGTGTCGATACGAACTCGCGCTGACTGACCTGCCCAAGGCCTATGCCTGCCATTGCCGCACCTGCCAGACCTGGTCGGGCAGCGCTTTCAGCGAGCAGGTTTTGCTCGCAGAAAGTGCGCTGTCGATTGCCGGGCCGGTGGTGCAATACGGATTCCAATCGCCGAGCGGCACGCAGTCGCTGCAGCGGATGTGCGGTGTGTGCCATGTGCGGTTGTTCAACACCAATACGATGCGTCCCGGTGTTGCCGTGCTCCGTGCGGGATCGCTGGACCGCAGCGACGAACTGGACGTGCCGGTGCATATCTGGGTGAAACGCAAACAACCCTGGGTCGTTCTTCCCGTGGACGCCGAGACGTTCGAGGAAGCCGCCACGATCGAGGCGATCTTCAAACTGTTCGCGCGCTGACACGGGAGGAGAAGATGGCCGACACGATGACCGGCGGCTGCCAGTGCGGGCAGGTGCGGTACAGCGTCACGATCGACAGCGATGAGGCCTATTTGTGCCATTGCCGGATGTGCCAGCGGGCGACGGGCGGGGTGTCGATCGCGTTCAAGAACGTGAAGATCGCCGACGTGACATGGACGACGCGCGAGCCGGATCGCTACCAATCCTCACCGATCGCTAAGCGCGGGTTCTGCGCCGCTTGCGGCACGCCGCTGACGTTCGAATTTATCGAGCCTGGCGCGACGATGGATCTGACCGTCGGCAGTTTCGACGATTCCTATCGCTTCACGCCGACCAGCCACTTTTCGCCCGAGACTTGGCACGAAGACTGGCTCGACACGCGCCACCTTCCTGCTACGCGGGCGGACGATAACCCTTCCACTCGTGACCGTTGGATCAAGGCAATTGGCAAAATCCCCGATTGAACCGCAGTTTTTCGAGAGCTTCGACGGCACGCGGCTGGCGTTTCGCGAACTGGGCGAGGGGCGGCCGGTCGTCCTGATCCACGGCTTCTTCTCCAACGCCTCGACCAATTGGGTGCGCTATGGCCATGCCGCGGCGGTGGCGGCGAAGGGATTTCGGGTGATCATGCCGGATCTGCGCGCGCATGGCGACAGCGCCAAACCGCATGACGCCGCGGCCTATCCGCCCGACGTGCTGATGCAGGATGGCTTCGCGCTGATCGCGCATTTGGGACTGACCGACTACGATCTTGGCGGCTATTCGCTGGGCGCGCGGACGACGGCGCGGATGATGGCCAGTGGGGCGACGCCCAGGCGCGTGGTGATTGCCGGCATGGGGCTGAGCGGGCTGACCGACACGGCGGGGCGGGGCGGCCATTTCCGCAAGATCCTGAGCAATCTCGGCAGCTTCGCGCAAGGCACCCCGGAATGGCTGGCGGAGGCGTTTCTCAAGACCACCGGCGGTGATCCGGTGGCGCTGCTGCATATCCTCGACACGTTCGTCGATACCCCGATCGCGGCGCTACGCGCGATCGAGCAGCGCACCCTGGTGGTGGCGGGCAAAGACGATGACGATAACGGCTCGCATGCCGAGGTCGCGGCGCTGCTGCCGGATGCGGTGCTGGTCGAGACACCGGGCGGGCATATGAGCGCGGTGACCAAGCCCGAGCTGGGCCACGCCATCGCGGAGTTCCTCGCCGCGGCTTGACCGGAGCCCAAGCGAAGGACAGGTTGCGGCATCCCACCGTTCAACCTGAGGTTTTCATGATCCGTACCGGTATTTCGTGCCTGGCGCTGTCGCTGGCAATGCTTGCCACCCCCGGCGTGGCGCAGACCGCACCGGCCGCTGCAACGGCCGCCGCGACCGCCGCAGACGCCGACGCGTTCGTCGCCGCGTCGGAAAAGACGCTGTTCGATTTCGGCATCCAATCGAGCCAGGTCAATTGGGTCAACGCGACCTATATCACCGACGATACCGATGCGATGGCCGCGCGGATCAATGCCGAGGGCACCGAGCTGTCGGTCAAGCTCGCGCTGGAAGCCGCCAAGTTCGACAAGGTGCCGGGCCTGTCGTTCGATACGCGGCGCAAGCTTGATCTGCTGCGCGGCGGCATCACGCTGCCCGCGCCGACCACGCCGGGCGCAGCGACCGAGCTCTCGACGCTGGTGACCAAAATGTCCTCCTCCTACGGCAAGGGCAAGGGCACGCTCGACGGTAAGCCGATCAACGGCAGCGATATCGAAGCGGCGATGGGCACGGAGCGCGATCCGGCCAAGTTGAAGGAAATGTGGGTCAGCTGGCACGACAATGTCGGTGCGCCGATGCGCCAGGATTATGCTCGCACGGTCGACATCGCCAACAAGGGCGCAACCGAGCTCGGCTACAAGGATGTCGGCTCGATGTGGCGCGCCGGCTATGACATGAGCCCCGAGGCGTTCGCCGAGCTGACCGACAAATTGTGGCTGGAAGTCGAGCCGCTGTACAAGTCGCTGCACACCTATGTGCGGTGGAAGCTCAACGAGAAATACGGCGACGCCGTCCAGTCCAAGACCGGGCCGATCCGCAGCGATCTGCTGGGCAATATGTGGGCGCAGGAATGGGGCAATATCTATGACGTCGTCGCGCCCAAGGGCGCGGGCGATCTCGGCTTCGACACGACCGAGTTGCTCAAGGCGAAGAATTACGACGCGCTGAAGATGGTCAAGACCGGCGAGGCCTTCTATTCCTCGCTGGGCTTTGCGGCATTGCCCGATACGTTCTGGGCGCGCTCGCAGATCACCAAGCCGGCGGATCGCGAGGTGATCTGCCACGCCTCGGCCTGGGATCTCGACAATAAGGACGATATCCGCATCAAGATGTGCACCAAGGTGAATGGCGACGATTTCGTCACCATCCATCACGAGCTCGGCCACAATTATTACCAGCGCGCCTATCAGAAGCAGCCGCCGCTGTATCTCAACGGCGCCAATGACGGCTTCCACGAAGCGATCGGAGATTTCGTCGCGCTGTCGATCACGCCCAATTATCTCGTGCAGATCGGGCTGCTCGATCAGGCCAGGGTGCCGAGCGCGGACAAGGATATCGGGCTGCTCCTGCGTCAGGCGATGGACAAGGTCGCGTTCCTGCCGTTCGGGCTGCTGATCGACAAATGGCGCTGGGGCGTGTTCGCCGGCGACATTCCGGCGACGGCCTACGAAAAGGGCTGGGACGATCTGCGGCTGAAATATCAGGGTATCGTGCCGCCGGTCGCGCGCGACGAGACCAAGTTCGATCCGGGCGCCAAATATCACGTGCCGGCAAGCACACCCTACACGCGCTATTTTCTCGCGCGACTGCTGCAATTCCAGTTCTACCAGGCGGCGTGCAAACAGGTCGGCTGGAAGGGTCCGCTGCATCGCTGCTCGTTCTACGGCAACAAGGAAGTCGGCGCGAAGCTGAACGCGATGCTTGAAATGGGGCAGAGCAAGCCGTGGCCGGATGCGCTGGAGAAGTTCACCGGCAGCCGCGAGATGTCGGGCAAGGCGATGGTCGCCTATTTCGCGCCGCTCAAGAAGTGGCTCGATGCACAGAACAAGGGGAAGCCGACGGGATGGTGATGTCGGCTATCGCGGCAATGTTGCTCGCCGGCGCGTCGTCCGCGCCGGTGACGGTGGAAATCGTTGCCTCCGGGCATATCGAGACCCCGGCACAGAAATACCGCCTGGCGGCGTCGCTCGATGTCTGCGCCACCTCACAGGCGGCGGCGGATCGGTTGCTGGCCAGTAAAAGCGCGACGATCGATGCAGGGCTTCGCGCGATCGGCGTGGGGCCGGCGGCGGCCTTGACCGGCGGCCTGTCGCTGCCCAATCTGATCAGCGACATGCGGCCGGGCAAGTCGAGCGCGAGCTGCCCGGCGCCCGACATGGCGATCGACGCCGCCGCCAGTGCGACGGACGAGGATCATGCCGATACCAAGGAAGAGGCCGCCGAGTTCGGCGCGAGCAGGAGCTTTTCGCTCGATGCGCCGAACGCCGCGGCAGTCGAGAAGGCGATCGCCCTGCTCGCGGCCAACGGCGCCAAGCCGGGGGACAAGGCGATCCCGATGCTCACCGACGAGGTCGGCGCTAAGCGCGCCGCCAAGCAGCAGGCATTGAACAAGGCGCGTGCCGAGGCCGACAGCTATGCCGCGTTGCTCGGCGGCAAGGCAGTGCTGACGCGGATCAGCGAACGGCAGGAACTCGGCCAGCAGTCGCTCGACTTCATGTCGCAGATCTTCCGCATGTTCGCCAAGGGCGGCGGTAGCGCACCGGACAGCGTGGCGACCGACGTGACGATCACCGTGGAGTTCGCGCTGGACGGCGCGCGCTAGTCACTGCCGCCATCCCCGCAGGCGCGGGGATGGCGGTAGGATGTCATTCCGGGATCGTGCCTTCGTCGGCGATGCCGGCCTGGAACGAGGCGGAGGAATCTGTGCCGTCGGCCTGATGCGCCTTCTGCCCCTTATTGGGCAGCGCCAGATCATTGGCAGGCGTGCTGCCGCGCAAGGCAAGCAGGCCAGCGGTCAGCGCCGCGCCGACGCCACCGACGATCGCGGCAAGGCCCCATTTGCTCGTGCCGGTGCTGGCCGGAGCGGCCTTGGCCGCCGTGCGGCGCCGTGTGGGGGCTTTCGCGGCCGGGGACGTCTTGGCCGCAGTCGTCCGTGATGTTGCTGCCGAGGCGCGCGGCGCTGCCGGCTTGCGCGCGGCCGGCTTCGACGCGGGGGTGCTGCCCGCTGCGGTCTTGCGCGCCGTCTTGCGTGGCGCAGCGGCCTTGCGCGGAGTCGCCGGCTTGCGCGGCGCAGGCGGCTTGGCCGAGGCGGGCGGCGTGTCGGTCGGATCTTTGGGCGGCGTGGCCATTGCGAAGGGACTCCTCGGTCGTTGAGCAAGCGTAACGCATCAACGCGTCAGGGTTTCCGCGAACGCAAGGCAAAGTTGCCCGCTGCCAGCGGCTTACCGGAACGGCGGCTCGTTGAACGCGCGCAGCTTGCGGCTGTGCAGCTTGGCACCCTCGCGGCGCAATTCCTCGCAGGTTTCGATGCCGATGCGCATATGTTCGTTGATCGCGCGTTCGTAGAAGCGGTTGGCTTGCCCCGGTAGCTTGAGTTCGCCGTGCAACGGCTTGTCCGACACGCACAGCAAGGTGCCGTAGGGCACGCGGAAGCGATAGCCCTGCGCGGCGATCGTCGCGCTCTCCATGTCGATGCCGACCGCGCGGCTGAGCGAGAAGCGCAGCGCCGATTTCGAATAGCGCAGCTCCCAGTTGCGATCGTCGGTGGTGACGATCGTGCCGGTGCGCAGCCGGCGTTTGAGCTCGTCCCCGGACTGGCCGGAGATTGTCTCCGCGGCACGCGCCATCGCTACCTGCACCTCGGCGATCGCCGGCACCGGGATCTCCGGCGGCAGCACGTCGTCCAGCACATGGTCGTCGCGCAGGTAAGCGTGCGCGAGCACGTAATCGCCGATCCGCTGGCTGGGGCGGAGACCGCCGCAATGGCCGATCATCAGCCATGCCTCGGGGCGCATCACCGCCAGATGATCGGTGATCGTCTTGGCGTTGGACGGGCCGACGCCGATATTCACCAAAGTGATACCGGTGCGGTCGTCCGCCATCAGGTGATAGGCCGGCATCTGGTGCCGCCGCCACGCGCTGTCACTGACGATCTTATCGGCATCGTCGCCATGGCGGATCATGATCCCGCCGGCGCCCGACAGGCCGGTGAAGCGGCTCGGCGTGCCGTCCGCCGCGGGGGCGAGCTGGCTCGCGCCCCAGCGGACGAACTCGTCGACATAGCGGTGATAGTTAGTGAACAGGATGAAGCGCTGCGAATGCTCGGCCGGCGTGCCCATATAGTGCCGCAGGCGGGCGAGGCTGAAATCGGTGCGCAGCCCGTCGAACAAAGCGAGCGGACGGGTGTCGTCGCTGGCGACCCACAGCCCGTCGGCGATCTCGTCACCGATATGCGCGAGCTCCGTGGCCGGGAAGAAGCGTGCGAGATCGGCGGCGGAGATCTCGTCGAGGCTGAGCGCGTGGCCGGGATCGATCACATACGGGAAGGGGATTTCCTGCCGCCCCTCCACCGCCTGCACCTCGACGTCGTAATCCTCGATCAGCAGTGTCAGCTGCTCGGTCAGGTAATCGGCGAAGATCGCCGGTTTGGTCACGCTGATCCGATAGTCGCCCTCGGTCACGAGCCGGCCGAACGAGCGGATCGGGGCGGGGCGATCATTGCCCCCGCGATAGGTCAGGCGGATCTCGGGATAGGCGAAACTGCCATCGCGGCGCGATTCGGGATCGGGCGTGGTGCCGTCGGCGATATAGGCGGTGAGCGCGGCTTGCAGGCGGTCGACCGACGCGCGGTAGAGCGTGTCGAGTTGGGCTACGATGTCGGAAGCGGTTGTCATCTGCCGGGGCTAAGGCAGGATCGTTACGCTGGCAAGACGGCGGCTGGCCAGCAAAAAGCCCCTCCCCGAGAGGAGGGGCTTTGCCGTATCAGTTCTTCTTGGTGGTCGAGCTCTTCGCGTTCGAGCTCTTCGACGCGGGCTTGCTGTCCTCGAGCAGCTTGCTCACGCCGAACGCGGCGCCGGCCACGGCCGCTGCTGCACCGGCCGCGATTGCCGCTGCCGTCTTGGGATTTTCCTTCGCTGCATCGAGCGCGGTTTCGAATGCGGCGGTGACCGACTTGGTCGCGCTGTCGATCGCTGCGGTGACAGCTTCCTGCGCCTGATCGTAGATCGTCTTGTCGGTGGCAATGCTGTCGTTCGCTGCGGTGGTGGTGTCGCTCATGAGTCGCTCCTATGGTCTGAAGATCGTTACACTAACGCAACCGGAGCCACCGCGTTCCCACGGCTGCACGTGATTTGGCGCAGCCGTGGAACGGGTTGGCCTCAGATCTCGCTGAGCAGATGTTCGGCCGACGAAACGCTGAATTCGCCGGGTTTCTCGACATTCAGCTGCGTCACGACGCCGTCCTCGACCAGCATCGAATAGCGCTGGCTGCGCTTGCCCATGCCGAACTTCGAACCGTCGAAGGTCATGCCGATCGCTTCGGCGAAGTCACCGTTGCCATCCGCCAGCATGGTGATCGCATCGGCGTCGGCGCTCTTGCTCCAGGCGCCCATCACGAAGGCATCGTTGACCGAGGTGAAGGCGATCTCGTCCACGCCCTTGGCCTTCAGCTCGTCGGCCTTGTCGACGAAGCCGGGCAGGTGACGCGCCGAGCAGGTCGGCGTGAACGCGCCGGGGACGGCAACGAGCGCCACCTTGCGGCCCTTGAAATACTCGTCCGAGCTGACCTGGTCCGGCCCGTTGGCGGTAACCTTGGTGATCATGGTGCTGGGAATGCGGTCGCCGACGCTGATCGTCATGAAATGTCTCCTGCGCACCGCGAGAACCGCGGCGTCCCGGCCTACCTCGTATGGCGGGCGCGGGATTTCAAGCATGGCGAGCGGCGGCGCGCGGCGCTAGAACGGCGAAGATATGGAAAGCGCACGTTATCTTACCGGACAGTTCCTCCTCGCCATGCCCGGCATCGGCGATCCGCGCTTCGACCACGCGGCGATCGCGATCTGCGCGCATGACGAGAATGGCGCGATCGGCATCGGCCTGGGCGCGGTGATTCCGGGCCTCGGGCTGCACACCTTGCTCGGGCAATTCGCGATCGACCCGGGCAACGCGCCCGACGCGCCGGTGCATCTCGGCGGCCCGGTCGAGCCGCGGCGCGGTTTCGTCGTGCATTCGACCGATTGGGGCGGGCAGGACACGATCGACGTCGCCGGGCGCTGGGCGCTGTCTGGCACGATCGACGTGCTGCGCGCGATCGCCGCGGGCAGCGGGCCAAGCCGCTTCGTGGTGGCGCTGGGCTATGCCGGTTGGGACGGCGGACAGCTGGATGCCGAACTGGCGCGGCCAGGCTGGTTCAATACACCGGGCGCGCTCGATCTTCTCTACGACACGCCGGCCGAGGAACGTTGGGCGCGCGGTTTTGCGGACGCGGGCGTGGATACGCGCCTGCTGACAAATGGGGCGGGGACCGCCTGACCAGAACATATAAGGATATCTTTATATTTGATCTGGGCGCGCTGGGCGGCTATGGCGCGGCCATGTCGATCGGCGCTGACCGTCTTGATCGATCCAACGATCTGGAGAAGCCCCGTGGCTACCGCCCCCGTACTTGAAACCAACGATTACGTCGTCGCCGACATCAGCCTGGCCGATTTCGGCCGCGCCGAGATCAACATTGCCGAGACCGAGATGCCCGGCCTGATGAGCCTGCGCACCGAATTCGGCGCGTCTCAGCCGCTCAAGGGCGCGCGGATCACCGGTTCGCTGCACATGACGATCCAGACTGCGGTGCTGATCGAGACGCTGACCGCCTTGGGCGCCGACGTTCGCTGGGCGACGTGCAACATCTTCTCGACGCAGGACCATGCCGCCGCCGCGATCGCCGCGTCGGGCGTGCCGGTGTTCGCGATCAAGGGCGAGAGCCTGGCCGATTACTGGAACTATGTCGGCGACATCTTCAGCTGGGATCGCGATGGTTCGGGCCAGACCGCCAACATCATCCTCGATGACGGCGGCGACGCGACGATGTTCGCACTGTGGGGCGCGAAGCTCGAAGCCGGCCACACGATGCCCGAGCCCGAGAATGAGGAAGAGGTCGAGATGCAGCGTGCGCTGAAGGCTTATGTCGCAAAGAACCCCGGCTACCTGACCGAGACCGTCAAGAACCTGAAGGGCGTCTCGGAAGAGACCACCACGGGCGTCCACCGTCTGTACGAGATCGCCAAGAAGGGCGAGCTGCCGTTCCCGGCGATCAACGTCAACGATTCGGTCACCAAGTCGAAGTTCGACAACCTTTATGGCTGCAAGGAGTCGCTGGTCGACGCGATCCGTCGCGCGACCGACGTCATGCTCGCCGGCAAGGTTGCCTGCGTCGCCGGCTTCGGTGACGTCGGCAAGGGTTCGGCCCAGTCGCTCCGCAACGGCGGCGCGCGCGTGATGGTCACCGAAGTCGATCCGATCTGCGCGCTGCAGGCGGCGATGGAGGGCTTCGAGGTCGTGACGATGGAAGAAGCGGTCACGCGGGCGGATATCTTCTGCACGGCGACCGGCAATGCCGACGTCATCACTGCCGATCACATGAAGGCGATGAAGCCGATGTCGATCGTCTGCAACATCGGCCACTTCGATTCGGAGATCCAGATCGCCGCGCTATCGAACTATGAGTGGACCGAAGTGAAGCCGGGCACCGACCTGGTGAAGTTCCCGGATGGCAAGCAGATCATCATCCTGGCAAAGGGTCGCCTGGTAAACCTGGGTTGCGCCACCGGTCACCCGTCGTTCGTGATGTCGGCCTCGTTCACCAACCAGACGCTCGCGCAGATCGAGCTCTGGACCAAGGGCGAGAACTACAAGAACGAAGTCTATGTCCTGCCCAAGCACCTCGACGAGAAGGTCGCGATGCTCCACCTCGAAAAGCTCGGCGTGAAGTTGTCGCAGCTGAGCGAGAAGCAGGCCGGTTATATCGGCGTGCCGGTCGAAGGACCGTTCAAGCCGGATCACTACCGCTACTGAGTATATCGGTTACCGTTTGGGGGAAGGGGCTGCGGAGCGATCCGTGGCCCCTTTCCTTTTGCGGTTGGACTGCACGCCGACCGTGCGGGAGATATGTCCGAATCCGACCTATGTGGTTGTAATGCGACAATATCGTCACAGTTCGAAATTATCTCCTGCAAGGGATTGCGACCGCGCGTCACATCCGGTGGAAGGGGCGTGTCCGGGGGGGCGTATTCTTACTTGAAGGTTTGGATGTCATGACTGTGTTCCGCGCTACAGCCCGCTATGCTGCGGGCTCCGCTCTTGCCGCCATGATGGTTGCGCTCGCTTCGCCGGCATTCGCTCAAGCCGATCCCGCGGCGCAGCCCGATCCCAACACCAATAGCCCGGCCGCAGCCTTGGCTGACCAAACCGAGGTCGACATTGGCACCGACATCGTGGTCACCGGTTCGCGCATCCGCCGCCCCGATTTCGATACGCCGAGCCCGGTCGTCTCGCTCAGCGCGGCGACGATCCAACAGGCGGGTACGACCAACCTGACGGACTTCCTGACCGGCTTTCCCGCACTCCAGGGTTCGTCCACCTCGGCCGACAATTCCGGCAGCGGTGCCGGTATCGGTTTCACCGGGCTCAACCTGCTCAACCTGCGTAACTTGGGTACGGAGCGTACGCTGGTGCTGGTCGATGGCCGTCGCCATGTCGCCTCGGTGCCCGGCAGTCAGTCGGTCGATATCAATACCATTCCCGTCGATCTGGTCGATCGCGTCGACGTGCTGACCGGTGGCGCGTCCGCCGTTTACGGTGCGGACGCGGTGAGCGGCGTCGTCAACATCGTGCTCAAGCAGAATTTTGAGGGCATTTCGGCGCGCGCGCAGGCCGGCATCAGCGAATATGGCGATGCGGGGAAGCGTTTCATCAGCGTCACTGCCGGTAAGAACTTTGCCGACGGGCGCGGCAACATCGCCGTTGCCTACGAATATGGCTCTGAAAGCCGCCTGCAGTCGCGCGATCGCGATCGTCTGACCGGCGCCAACCTGACCGGCTTCTACCGCAACCCGAACGATCCCGAGTTCCAGCCCGGTTATACCGGCGGCGCCAGCAACGGCATCCCGGATCGCATTCCGGCGCGCGATCTGCGCTATAACGATACGGCGCGCGAAGGCGGCATCGACGTCGATTTTGACGGCCTGCCCGATTATATCGTGAATGGTTCCGGCCAGTTGGTGCCGTTCGATGTCGGCACGGTGCTGCAACCCGGCGTCTCGAGTGGTGGCAACGGTACGCGGATCGCCGATTACCAGAATGATCTGCTGCCGAAGTTGAACCGTCACGTGGTCAATGCAGTTGGTCACTTCGATGTGTCGCCGGCACTCACGCTGTTTGCGGAAGGCAAGTACGCCAACAACAAATCGTATTCGCTTGGCCAGCCGTCGTTCGATTATTACCTGCTCATCAACGACGACAATCCCTACCTGCCGGCGTCTTTGGTCGGCAATGGCGGCGTTCTCGTGACGCGGGACAATTTCGATATTGGGCAGCGCGGCGAGAGCATCGAACGTGAAACGTTCCGCGGCGTCATCGGTGCGCGCGGCGCCGTAAGCGAAAATGCGAACTACGAACTGTCCTATGTTTACGGGCAGACCAACGTCACCAATAATTACGTCAATGACGTTTACGACGATCGCTTCCTCTATGCGATCGATGCCGTACGGGATCCGGCGACCGGGCAGGCCACCTGCCGGATCAATCTCGATCCGACCGCCGGTATCGATCAGCCCTATACCGATCGCTACACCGGGGCACCCGCCACGTTCCGCCCCGGCGAATGCGTGCCGTTCAATCTGTTCGGCGATAACGTGTCGAGCCAGGCGTCGCTCGACTTCCTGCGTGCCAACACGACGGATCGTTCGCGCATCCGTCAGCAGGTCGTCAGCGGCTCGTTGTCGGGTGATTTCGGGCAGGTCTTCCGCTTGCCCGGCGGGCCGGTCGGCTTTGCGATCGGTGCCGAATATCGCAAGGAACAGAGCAGCTTCACGCCCGATCCTCTTGCGGCACAGGGGCTAACCTTCACCAACGCGCTGGGCCGCGACAAGGGCTCGTTCGACGTAAAGGAAGTGTTCGGCGAGCTGAAGGCGCCGCTGCTGCGCGACATGCCCTTCGCGCATCGTCTCGAAGTGGGGGCGGCGATTCGCCTGTCGGACTATTCCACGATCGGCCGGACGACGACGTGGAAGGTCGACGGCAGCTGGGCGCCGGTACGCGACATCACGTTCAACGGCACCTATTCGAAGGCCGTGCGCGCACCAAATATCGGCGAACTGTTCGGCGCTCTGTCGCAGACCTTCCAGTTCATTACGGATCCCTGCGATCGCGCGGAAATCCAGAACGGAACGCAATTCCGCGCGGCAAACTGCCAGGCGTTGCTGAGCGGATTGGGCGTGGCCGATCCGGCAGCCTATGTCGACGGGCGAACCTCGAACATTCCGGGCTTCAGCGGTGGCAACGCCAACCTGCGCGAGGAGGAAGCGACGACCTGGACGGCCGGCGCCGTGTTCCAGCCGAGCTTCCTGTCGGGCTTCACGCTTCGTGCGGATTGGTATGACATCAAGCTGAAGAATGCGATCAACACCGTGACGCCGGGGCAGGTAGCACAGTTGTGCGTCGATCAAGCAACACTGGACAATCCGTTCTGTGGCCTGATCACGCGCACCACGACGGCGAGCAACACCGCGGATATCGGTAACATCACGAGCTTCTCTGTCGTGCCGCAGAACGTGGCGAGCTTTGCGACGGCGGGCCTGGACGTCAATCTGAGCTATCGCCTGGATGCCGGTTCGGCCGGTCTCTTCAGCCTGCGGGTGAACGGCAACTATCTCGACAAGCTGGAATTCTTCGGCACGCCGGGCGCAGACGTCACGGACAGCCGGGGCGAGCAGTTTGCGCCGAAATATACCGTCAATTCCGATCTGACGTGGCAGATGGGCAAGCTCACGCTGAACTATGGCCTGTCCTGGTACGACAAGACTTTGCGTTACAGCAATCAGACGGTTGCCGGTAATCCCGACATCGTCGCGAAGGAATATCTTTACCTGAAGGAACTGTGGCAGCACGATATCTACGCGAGCGTGGACGTGAATGACCGCTTCCAGTTCTTCGGCGGCGTCAACAACGTGTTCGGACAGCGGCCTGATATCGGCACGGACTCCTACCCCGTCTCGTCGATCGGTCGTTACATGTTCGCCGGTGCGCGCGTGAAGCTGCCGAGCTTCTGATCGAGCTCGGATGCTGGGCCGGGAGACCATCTCGGCCCATCCAATACCGTTACGAAAAGGCCGGATAGCATCGCTATCCGGCCTTTTTGCTGGCCGGCGGCTGCCGCCGCCGGTCCGCCGGTTGCTGCTTCCGCTGCTGTGACGCAGCGGCTATGACCCTCTCGTGATCCGGAAAGGGCGGCAGTGATCGAGGTTTCGACGTGGGGCAGCGTGACGGCCGGCATCTTCCTGGCCGCGCTGGTCGTCGTTGCCATCTACATGCTGTATATCGGCCTGCGCGCGCGGCGCGGTGCCGCGGCTACGGCAGCGAGCAATGCGCGGCTGGAGGCGCTGCTTGCCGCCGCGCCGGCGCTGGCGATGGTGGTGCGCACCGACGGGCGGGTCGAACTGCCCGAGCGGCTGGCCGACTGGTTCGGCCTGTCGCCGGCGCCGCGCTATCTGGCGGATCTCAGCGCAGGGGACCGGGGGATCGATGCCGCCGATCTCGCTGCGCTCAATGAGGATATTGCTGCCGCGCAAAAGGCCGGGCGGCCGTTTTCGCGCGCGGTGCGGGTGCAGGGATCGGCGCGCGCGCTGATGATCCATGGCGGTCGTGCGCCGCTGGCGCTGCAGGCGCCGGGCGGCGTCGTCCTGTGGGTGTTCGATGCGACCGAGAGCCATAGCGAGATCGCGCGGCTGTCGGCCGAAAGCGCCGGCGCGCAGGCGGCATTCGATGCGCTGACCGGGCTGATCGAGGCGGCGCCGCTGCCGATGTGGTATCGGGGGGCGGATCTTCGGCTGGCGATGGTCAATTCGGCCTATGTCGAGGCGGTCGAGGGCGCCGATGCCGCCGATGTCGTGCGGCGCGGGCTCGAACTGGTCGAAGGATCGGGCATGGGCGGGCCGCTCGCCAATGCAGTCGCCGCGCGCGACAGCGAGACGACGCAGATGCAGGCGATGCCGGCGACGATCCGCGGCGCACGGCGCATGCTCAGGGTGCACGACGTGCCCTTGCCGACCGGCGGCGTGGCCGGCTTTGCCGTCGATATCGAGGATCTCGAACAGGCGCGGGGCGGGATCAAGCGGTTCGGCGATGCGCAGCGTGCGATGCTCGACCGGCTGTCGGCCGGCGTGGTGCAGTTTGCCGCCGACCGGACGATGGTGTTCTGCAACCAGCCATTCCGCCGCCTGTTCGCGATGAAGGCGGAATGGCTGTCCGACCGGCCCGAATTCGATCGTGTGCTGGAGCGGATGCGCGAGGCCAATCGCCTGCCCGAGGTGCGCGATTTTCCGGGCTGGAAGGCGGAGCGGCGCGAGTGGTTTCACGCTGCCGACCCGACATTGGATGGCGCGATCGAGGAGAATTGGCATCTGCCCGGCGGCGTGCACCTGCGCGTCGTGGCGCAGCCACTTCCCGATGGCGGGCTGCTGCTGATCTTCGAGGATCGCACCGAACAGGTCCAGCTGGCCAGCGCGCGCGATACGCTGTTGCGCGTGCGCACCGCGACGTTCGACAATCTCTACGAAGCCCTGGGCGTGTTCGCCGCCGACGGGCGGCTGCAGATCTGGAACAACAAGTTCCGCGCGCTATGGGGCTTCGAAGAGGCGTTTCTGGCGACGCATCCGCGGGTCGATGCGCTAGCCGAGGCGGCGGCGGGCAAGCTCGCCAATCCGGCGCGCGCGGTGCTGATCGGCGACCTGGTACGCGCAGCGACGGTCGAGCGGCAGCAGCGCGGCGGGCGGGTGGCGTTTGCCGACGGGCGGCATTTCGAATTCGCCGCGGTGCCGCTGCCCGACGGCAACGGCCTGTTCACGATGCTCGACATTTCCGACAGCCGGCGGATCGAGCGCGCGCTGCGCGACCGCAACGAGGCGCTGGAGGCGGCGGATCGCGTGAAGACCGCGTTCGTCGCCAATATGAGCTATGAACTGCGCACGCCTTTGACCTCGATCAGCGGGTTCGCCGAGATGCTGAGCGCAGGCTATGCCGGCCCGCTGAGCGCGGATGCGGACGGTTATGTCGCGGCGATCCTCGAATCGGTCGAGCGGCTTGGCGGGCTGGTCGATGAAGTGCTCGATCTGACGCAGGAGGATGGCAAGGCGCCACGGCTCGACATCCGCGAGATCGATCTGGTGCGCGTGGCGCGACTGGCCGCGCAAGCGGCGCAGCCGGCGATGAAGCGCAAGAAGCTCGATTTCGCGGTCGAGATCATGCCGTCGACCGGCATGATCCGCGGTGATGCCGATCGCCTGCGGCAGGTGATCGAGCATCTGTTGAAACATGCTGTGGCCGGGACGCCGGAGGGCGGGCGGATCCTGCTGCACACCGACGGCAATGCGGCGTCGGCGCGGATCGTGGTGTCGGACGACGGCACGGGGATGGATGCGGCGGCGGTGGGGCGTGCGTTCGACCGCTTTGCCCAGCCCGATGTCAGCCGCGGCGGCGAACGCGCGCTGGGGCTCGGGCTGCCGCTGGCGAAGCAGTTCGTCGAGGCGCATGGCGGGACGATCGATCTGGTGTCGGAGCCGGGCGAGGGGACGCTGATCACCGTGGAAGTGCCGCGGCGGTAGCTTGCACGATGTCGGTCATGCGCATACGATGTGCGCATGCAGGAGGCGCATATGTCTGGTTCAGTTCGTGAAGCCCGCACGCCGTTTAGGCGACCGACAAATGTGTCGTTGGACGCGTCGCTGATCGACGAAGCCAAAGCGTTGGGCATCAATGTCTCGCGGGCCTGCGAGGAGGGGCTCGCGAAGCAGATCGCCAGCGCGCGACGGACACGGTGGATGGAGGAGAATGCGGAAGCGATGGCGGCATCCAATGCCTATGTCGCCGAACACGGCCTGCCGCTCGAAAAGTACCGGCTGTTTTGATGGCACGGTTCGACGTCTACCGAAGCGAAGGGGGGGGCGGCTATTTGCTGGATTGCCAATCCGACATGTTGATGACCCTTGAAACCAAGCTGATGGTGCCGCTCTTCCGGTATGAGGATGCGCCGATGCCGATCGCGCGGCTAAACCCCGTGTTCGAGGTGAATGGCGACCGGGTGGTGATGATGACGCAATACGCGTCGGCCATTCGGGCCAGCCACATCGGGATGCGGGTGCACAATCTGGATCATATGCATGATGCCGTGCGGGATGCCTTCGATACCTTGCTGGTCGGATATTGAACTTGGATAAAATCCTCGGCGATGCGGCCGCCACGGAACAGCTTGGCATCAGGCTGGCTGCGCTGGTGGCGGCGGGCGACGTTATCACGCTCAGCGGTCCGCTCGGTGCGGGCAAGACGAGCGTCGCGCGGGGGCTGCTTGCCGCGCTGGGGCTGGCGGGTGAGGCGCCCTCTCCGAGCTTCGCCATCGTCCAGCCCTATGCGCCGCCGGAGGTACGGCTGCCGGTGCTGCATATCGATCTGTATCGCATCGACGATCCGGACGAGCTCGAGGAACTGGGGCTCGACGATGCGGCGGAGGAGTCGGTGCTGATCGTCGAATGGCCGGAACGCGCGCCGGGGCATTGGCCCGAGGCACTCGCGCTGACGCTGGAGATCCTCCCCAACGGGACGCGCCGCTTGACAGCCGAGGTGCCGGCGGCATGGAAGGCGCGATGGCAGCAGATATGAACCCGCCGGCCGGTGCGGCCGAATTCCTCTCCGCGAACGGCTGGGGCGGGGCGGTGATTTCGCCTGTCGCGGGCGACGCCTCCTTCCGGCGCTATTTCCGCGCCAGCGATGGCGCGCGCAGCGCGATCCTGATGGATGCGCCGCCGCCTCATGAAGATCCACGGCCGTTCATCGCGATCGCCGAGTGGCTGGTCGAACGCGGGTTTGCCGCGCCGGCGATCCACGGCGTGGATTTGGCACAGGGCCTGGTGCTGATCGACGATTTCGGCGACGTGCGGATGCGCGAGACGGTCGATGCCGTGCCGGAAAGCGCGCTCCGGCTGTACGAAGCGGCAATCGACGTGCTGATCCGGCTGCGCGGTCATGCGGCGGGCGATGTGCCACCCTATGATGGCGCGGTACTGCACCGCGAGGCCAATCTGCTGACCGAATGGTATTGCCCGGCAGTGGGGATCGTGCCGGATCAGGCGGGCTACGACGCGGCCTGGGATGCGGTGATCGATGTTGCGCTGGCCGGGCCCAGCGTGACCGTATTGCGCGATTATCATGCCGAGAATCTGATGCTGATCACCGGCGGCGAAACCCTCGGCCTGCTCGATTTCCAGGACGCGCTGGCCGGCCACCCGGCCTATGATCTGGTGTCGCTGTTGCAGGATGCGCGGCGCGACGTGGACCCGGCGCTGGAGGCGGCGATGCTCGATCGCTATCGGCGGATCACCGGCGAGGGCGAGGCGTTCGACGCCGCCTATCATGTGCTCGGTGCGCAGCGGAACGCCAAGATTGTCGGCATCTTCACGCGGCTGTGGCGGCGCGACGGCAAGACCCGCTACGCCACTTTGTGTCCACGCGTGTGGGGCTATCTCGAGCGCGATCTCGCGCATCCGGCATTGGCGCCGGTCAAGGCATGGTTCGATGCCAATATTCCCGCCGCGCTGAGGGGCGATCCGATGGTGCTCTCGGCATGAACGTGCTCGCAATCCGGCCCGATCCGGGCGGCGTGGTGCCGGAAACGGCGATGGTGATGGCGGCGGGCCTCGGCAAGCGGATGCGCCCGTTGACCGCAACGCGGCCCAAGCCCTTGGTCGAAGTGGGCGGCAAGGCATTGATCGACCATGCGTTCGATCGGCTGCGCGCCGCCGGCGTCAAGCGCGCGGTGGTCAATGTGCATTATCTCGCCGATGCGCTGGAGGCGCATCTGTCGCATCGCGTGAAGGGGATCGACGTGGTTGTCTCGGACGAGCGGACGGCGCTGATGGAAACGGGCGGCGGGATCGTGCAGGCGCGCGACATGATCGGCGATGCACCTTTCGTGGTGGTCAACTCGGACAACCTTTGGCTCGATGGGCCGACCGATGCGATCAAGGCGCTGGCCGCGGCGTGGGACGACGACAAGATGGACGCGCTGCTGCTGATGGTGCCGCTGGCGCGCGCGCATTGCCACGGTGGGCAGGGTGATTTCCGCCTCGCGCCGGACGGTCGGATCACCGGGCGGCGCCAGCCGGGCCGCGTGGCACCGTTCGTCTATACGGGCGTGCAAATCCTGTCGCCACGCGTGATCCGGGAATGGCCTGAGGGGCCGTTCTCGACCATGTTGTTTTGGGAACGCGCGATCGCCGTCGGACGGGCCTATGGCGTGGTACACCAAGGCCTGTGGTTCGATGTCGGCACACCGCAGGCGATCCCCTATGCCGAAACGATGATGGCGGATGGCTGAGGGCCGCAAGCCCGCCCTCTATACGATCCCGGCGCACAGGGCTTTCGCCGACGCGCTGGCCGCCGGGCTGATCCGCCGCTCCGGGGGGGATCGCATGCGGCTCGCCCGTGGGCTGGTGCTGCTGCCCAACAACCGCGCCAAGCGCGCGGTGACCGATGCCTTCGTGCGCGCGAGCGATGGCGGGCTGCTGCTGCCGCGGCTGGTGGCGATCGGCGATCCCGAACTGGACGAAGCGGCCGGCGCGGCGATCGATCCGGCGGACGATGCCGATCCGGTGATGCCGGCGGTGGCGCCGCTCGAACGACGGATGATCCTCGCCCGGCTGGTGTCGGAAGAGCGCGGCAAGGCTGGGCAGCCGGTCGATGCGGCGGAAGCGGTGCGGCTGGCAGGGGAATTGGCGCGCACGCTGGATCAGTTGCTGGTTGAGGAAGTGCGCCCGGCGCGGTTGCGCGAACTGGAACTGACCGAGGAATTGTCCAGCCACTGGCAGAAGTCGCTCGCGCTGTTCGGGATCGTGCTGGACCGCTGGCCGGATGAACTGGCGCGGTTGAAGCGGATCGATCTGGCGACGCGGCGGGCGCTGCTGCTGGATCGTCTGACGGCGCGCTGGAAGGCCACGCCACCCAGCAGCTTCGTGTGCGCCGCGGGGATCATCGATAGTGCGCCGGCGGTGGCGCGGTTGTTGCGCTGCGTGTCGGAATTGCCCGCCGGATTGGTGGTGCTGGCGGATCTGGCGACCGGGATGGACGACAGCGAGTGGCAGGCGCTGGGGCCGCATGCGCCGGATCCGGTGACCGGTCGGCGCAAGCGGTCGATCGAAACGCATCCGCAATTCCATCTCAAGCTGCTGCTGGAGCGGATGAGCGTCAACCGCGGCGAGTTCGCCACGTGGCGCGACGGCAGCGATCACGACGCGACGATCGCGCGGGGCCGGGCAGTGGCCAATGCGCTGGCCCCGGCGGAGTTTACCGGCAAATGGACCGAGCTGCCGGCGGATCAAAGGCGGCTGTCGGGGATCGCCGCGGCGGAACTGGCGACCCCGGCGGAGGAAGCGCAGGCGATCGCGCTGGCGCTGCGCGAGGCGCTGGAGACGGCGGGGCGGACTGCGGCCCTGGTTACACCGGATCGCGGACTGGCGCGGCGCGTGGCGGCGCACATGCAGCGCTGGGGTGTGGAGATCGACGATACCGCGGGGCGGCCCTTGTCGATTCTGCCCAGCGGCACCTTGCTGACCGCTTTGGCCGAGGCGGCGGTCCAGCGCTTTGCGCCGCTCGCGCTGCTGGCGCTGCTCAAACATCCCTTGGTGCGTGCGGGCACGGAGCGGATGGCCTGGCTGAATGGCGCGCGCGCGTTGGATCGGGTGCTGCGGGGGCCGAGGCCGGCGGCGGGGCTGGCGGGAATCGACGCGCATCTTGCCGATGCGCCGGAGCGTGAGGCGCGGCGCCGGGCCGAAGCCGCGGCTTGGTGGCCGGAGGCGCGCGCGCTGCTCACACCGATCGAAAAGGTGTTCGAGAGCGGCGCTCAGCCCTTGCCGGCGATGATCGCGGCGTTGCGCGAGGCCGCACAGGCCCTGTGTGGAGACGCGCTATGGGGTGGGCCGGCCGGTCGCGCAGCAGCAGAATTCCTGGCCGAGCTGGAAGTGCAGGCGGCGAACGGGCCGCCGGTGATCGATCCGGACAGCCTGGCACCGTTGCTCAAGACCTTGATGGACGAAATGGCGGTACGGCCGGCGCAGGGCGGGCATCCGCGGCTGGCGATCTACGGCCTGATCGAGGCACGGTTGCAGACCGCCGATCTGATGATCCTGAGCGGCTTGAACGAAGGCACCTGGCCGGGCCAGCCGGCGCCCGATCCGTGGCTCGCGCCGCGCATCCGCAGCGAACTCGGCTTGCCGGGGCTCGAGCGGCGTGTCGGCTTGGCGGCGCACGATCTGGCGGGGGCGCTGGGCGCGCCGGCGGCACTGCTGACGCGCGCGCGCCGCGATGCCAAGTCGCCGGCGATCGCCTCGCGCTTCTGGCTACGGCTGCAGGCGCTGGCTGGCGACCGGTTCGACCGGGCACGTGTGCTTGAGGGATGGACGCGCGCGCTCGACGATCCCGGCGTGCACGAGCCCGCCGCGCATCCCAAGCCGTCGCCCGCCGCCGACCTGCGCCCGACGCGGATTGCGGTCACCGATGTCGATCGGCTCAAGGCCGATCCGTACGCTTTCTACGCCAAACGCATCCTGCGGCTGGCATCGCTCGATCCGGTCGATGCCGATCCCAGTGCGGCGTGGCGCGGCACGGCGGTGCACGACGTGCTCGAAGCATGGGCGCGCGAGGACCAGTGCGACCCGCTGGCGTTGCGCGCCCGGGCGCTCGACATGCTCGACGACGAGCGCACCCATCCGATGATGCGCGCCTTGTGGCAGCCGCGGCTGATGGAGGCGATCGACTGGATCTCGGCCAAGATCATCGAGGGGGCAGAAGCCGGGCGCAGCGTGCTGGCGGTGGAGCAGGAGGGCAAGATGCCGATCGCCGGCGTCACGCTGACCGGCAAGTTCGACCGCATCGATCGCATGCCGGACGGCGGATTGGCGGTGATCGACTACAAGACCGGGCAACCGCCCTCTGCCGCGGCGTTGCGCGCGGGGTTCAGCCTGCAGCTCGGGCTGCTCGGCCTGATCGCCGAACATGGCGGCTATGACGGGATCAAAGGCACCGCGACGGCGTTCGAATATTGGTCGCTGGGGCGCAAGGGTGATGGCTTCGGTTATGTCACCACCCCGGTCGATCCGGAGGGCAAGCGCGATCGCATTCCGACTGCGGAGTTCACCCAGACCGCGGCGCATCACTTTGCCGAGGCGGTGCGGACCTGGCTGACGGGGGATGCGCCGTTCGAGGCCAAGCTGCACCCGGAATTCGCGCCGTATGCGGAATATGATCAATTGATGCGGCTGGACGAATGGTATGGCCGTGAGGGTTGATTTGGTTCGCGCGGCGGCGCGGAGGCGCGGAGGTGGGCATGTCGGGCGCGTGAGTCACCGTTCTCCTGCGCACGCAGGAGCCCAGGGTACCGAGCGCAACGCTTGTGGCTCTGGGCCCCTGCTTTCGCAGGGGAACACGGGATTGACCGTTCGGCCGAGACGGGGACCGCTCAAGTCCGGGATGACGGCGGGGTGGGGGCGGGCGACTGCCCCGCACGCAACACCTTCGCGCCTCCGCGCCTCCGCGCGAACCCTCCTTCTTTCCACGCAAGCCTCCTGATGTCCGGCCAGCACAAAGGCGGCCTGCCGATCCTCAAGGACAATCAGGCCCGGGCCAGCGCGCCGGACCGCCATGTCTGGCTCTCCGCCTCGGCCGGCACGGGCAAGACGCAGGTCCTCGCCGCGCGCGTGTTCCGGCTGCTGCTGCGCGGCACCGAACCCGGCGCGATCCTGTGCCTGACCTTCACCAAGGCCGGCGCGGCGGAGATGGCGGGGCGGATCAGCGAACGGCTGGCGGCCTGGGTGCGGATGCCCGAGCCGGAGCTGAAAAAGGATCTGTTCGCGCTCGGCGAGGATCATCTCAACCCCGATCAGGTCGCCTATGCGCGCACCCTGTTCGCCAAGGTGCTCGATGCGCCGGGAGGGGGGATCCGCATCCAGACGATCCACGGTTTCTGCCAGGGGCTGCTTGCGGCATTCCCGATTGAGGCGGGGCTGGTGCCCGGCTTCCGCCCGCTCGAGGCACGCGAGGAATCGCTGCTGGCACGCGAGGCGCTGGCCGAGATGTTGGTCGCCGCCCCGGCGCGCGCGATCGAGATCGTCGGCCTGCTCAGTCTGAGGCTGGGCGAGGGCGAGGCGGAGAATTTCCTGCGGGCCTGCGCCCGCGCGCCCGAGGCGATGGCCAATCTGCCGAGCGAGATCGGCCCGTATCTGCGCCAGGCGATGGACCTGCCGGTCGGCGATATCGAGGCGGAGATCGGCAGCGCCTGCCACGACGACGTGTTCGATCACGAATCGCTCGATGCGGTCGGCGGGCACAATGCGACCTGGGCGACCAAAAGCGGCAAGGAGCGCGCCGCACTCGTCTCAGCCTGGCTCGAGCGTAGCCCTGAAGACCGTGCGGCGACGCTGCACGAACTGCACCGTATCTGGGCCAAGGCCGATGGCGACGTGCGCTCGTTTGGCAAGGGACAGGCGCCGCAGGATCCGGATTATGCCGAGCTGGCCGGCGGGCTGCACAGCACCTGTTCCGAACTGCTGTCGATGCGCACGCGCGCGGCCTATGCCGATCTGCTCGCCGATGCGCTCAGCGTCGGGCGGGTCTATGCCGCGGATTACGCCATGGCCAAAAGACGTGTCGGCGCGGTCGATTTCGATGATCTGATCCGCGCGACGGTCGATCTGTTTGACCAGCCGGGCATGGGCGAGTGGATCCGCTACAAGCTCGATCAGGTGACCGAGCACGTGCTGATCGACGAGGCGCAGGATACCAATGCGCATCAGTGGCGCATCGTCCGCGCCCTCTCCGACGAGTTTTTTGCCGGGCAGGGCGTGCATGCGCCGAAGACTCGCACGCTGTTCACGGTCGGCGACCAGAAGCAGGCGATCTTCGGCTTCCAGGGCACCGATCCGCGCAACTTCGAGGCGGCCGAGCTCTATTTCAGCCGCCGCGCGGAAGAGGCGCTGGGCGATGACGATACGGCACCCGAGGAGCGCGGGCTGCCGATGGCGCAATTATCGCTGACCCAGTCGTTCCGCTCGACCCGCCCGGTGCTCGAATTCGTCGATGCCGCGATCGACGCGATCGGCGCACCGGCGATGGGGGCGCAAGCGGTCGATGTGCATGCCAGCGAAGTGCCGGGCCCCGGCGCGGTCGAGCTGTGGCCACCGGTGGTGACGGGCGGATCGGACGAGGACGCCGAGGGCTGGGTGCCCGATGCGACGCGTGCGCTGGCGCGGCAGATCGCGCGGCAGATCCGCGACTGGCTGTATGGCCCGACGCCGCTGATGCTGGAGAGCAAGGGGCGGGCGCTGCGGCCGGAGGATGTGATGATCCTGGTCAAGCGACGCGGCGAGCTGGCCTCGCTGATCGTTGCGCGGCTTTATGCCGAGGGCGTGCCGGTGGCGGGCGTGGATCGCCTCAAGCTCAACGCGCCGCTCAGCGTGCAGGATCTGCTCGCCGCGATCCGCTTCGTGCTGCAGCCGGGCGACGACCTGTCGCTCGCGTCGCTGCTCGTCTCGCCGCTGATCGGCTGGACGCAGGACGAGCTGATGCTGGCGGCGCCGCGCGGGTCGGGCAGCCTGTGGGCGCATCTCGGCAAGACGCAGCCGCCCGAACGGCTGGCACCGTTGCGGGCGATGCTGGCGCGGGCCGATATCGCCACGCCGTATCGCTTTCTGGAGGAATTGCTCACCGGACCATTGAACGGCCGCCGCAAAATGCTGCGCCGGCTGGGGCAGGAGGCACGCGATCCGATCGAGGAATTGCTCAACGCGGCGCTGGATTTCGAGACGCAGTCGACGCCGTCGCTGCAGCGCTTCCTCGACTGGTTCGATCGCGGCGACGTCGAGATCGTGCGCGATCCGTCCGCGCCGCTGGATGCGGTACGGGTAATGACCGCGCATGGCGCGAAGGGGCTGCAGGCGCCGCTGGTGATCCTGGCCGACGCCACCGCCGATCCGACGCGCACGCCTTCGCGCGTGCTGAAATGGACGCCCGAGGGCGGCGCACCGATCCCGATCTTCCGGCCGCGCAGGGAAGAAGTCGGCGGGCCGTTGGTCGACGTGATCGAGACCGCGTCGGCGCGCGAGCTGGAGGAGCATTGGCGCTTGTTCTACGTCGCGGCGACGCGCGCGGAGGAACGGCTGGTGGTGGCCGGCGCGCTCGGGCCGATGGCCAAGGGCGTGCCACCGGAGCAGAGCTGGTATTCGGCGGCGGATCGCGCGTTCGGGGCGCTGGGCGTGACGCCCGCGGAACAGGCGCGGACGTTCGGCGGGCGCGAGCCGCAAAAGGCGGTGCCGCTGCGGCCGGCGTCGGGCGCGCCCGAGCCGGGGCCGGGCGCAGTGCCGGACTGGGCGCATGCCCCCGCGCCGATCGAGGCCAAGCCACCGCGGCCGCTGGCGCCGTCGTCGCTCGGCGAAGACGAAGTGTCGGATCCTCCGCCCTCGCCGGCGATGCGGCTGGCGGCAGAGCGCGGACGGCTGATCCATGCCTTGTTCGAACGCTTGCCGGCGGTGGCGCCCGAGGCGCGCGCGGCGGCGGGTGAACGCTGGCTGGCCGGGGCAGGCGGCGTCGCGGACGCCACGCTGCGCGCTGAGATCGTGGCGACGGTGCTCGCGGTGCTGAACGATCCGGCGCATGCCGCGCTGTTCGGCGCGGATGCGCTGGCTGAAGCGCCGATCGCGGCGGTGGTCGGCGACGGTGTGGTCGTGTCGGGGACGGTCGATCGCCTGCTGGTCACCGACGACATGGTCCGGCTGGTCGATTTCAAGACCGGGCGGCATGCGCCGGCGTCGCTCGTCGAGCTGCCGCCCTACCACCTGCGGCAGATGGCGGCGTACGTGCAGGCGCTCGGCGTGATCTTCCCCGGTCGCGCGATCGAGGCGGCGTTGCTCTATACATCGGGGCCGGTGCTGTTCGATCTGCCGGGTGATCTGCTCGATGCGCACAAGCCGGGCTTCGCCTGACGGGAGCAAAGCTTGCGCTCATGCGCTTGAGGAGCAACGCCCGCATCCCTAGATAGCGGTCAACGAAGGAGAATTCGACATGGCGACCAAGAAGATCACCGACGGCAGCTGGGACAACGACGTGCTCAAGGCCGATGGCCCGGTGCTGGTCGATTTCTGGGCGGAATGGTGCGGCCCGTGCAAGATGATCGGGCCGAGCCTGGAAGAGATTTCGGAGGAACTCGGCGAGCAGGTGACGATCGCCAAGCTCAATATCGACGAGAACCCCGATGCCCCGGGCCGCTACGGCGTACGCGGCATCCCGACGATGATCCTGTTCAAGGGCGGCGTGCCGGCCGCGACCAAGGTCGGCGCGGAGCCCAAGGGCCGGCTGAAGGCATGGCTCGAGGGCGAGCTGGCATAAGCTTTCCCGAGCGTTCGAGAAGGGCCGTGCGAGCGATCGCGCGGCCTTTTTCATTCGTGCTCCTGCGAACGCAGGAGCCCAGGGTTATCGGCGGCGGCGTATGCGGCTCTGGGCTCCTGCGTTCGCAGGAGCACTAGTTAGCATCAGGCGGGACGCACAATCTGGCCGAGCCGCGGGAAGTGCACCGCGACCCGGCCCACGCGAGGATCTTCGCGTAGCAAGACCAGGTCGCGCGGCGTGAGACGGGCAAGCGTGCCGGCGACCGGATCGGCGCCGGGATCCTCGGTGCGGACGGTCACCGCCTGCCCGGCGGTGAAGCCGCTATCGGCATCGACCTGTTCGGTCACTGCCGGCTCGGCAGTGCGGGCGATATCCAGCGCTTCCTCCGCCGTGGTGTCGATTGGCGTGCCGTGGCCGATCGCCTCGACCCGCGCGATCCAGGCGGCGACCTGCGGGAAGGGCGCGAGGCGCGCGTCCTTCAGCCCGAAATTGCCCTGGAACCACACGTTCATGCCGGCGGCGCAATCGGCATAGCCAGGCGCGTCGCCGCCCAGGAACGCGCGGCCATCGGCCAGCGCATCCTCGAGCCGCGCGAGCCAGGCAGTGAACTGCGCGATGAGGTGCGGCGCGGCCTGCTTGATACGATCGCGATCGAAGCCGAACAGCTTCTTGCGGTCAGCGATGAAGTCGTCCGGGATGCGATCGATGAACGGCGCCATTGCCGAGCTGACGGCGTGGCTGAACGTCGCGCCGCCGGCCTGCTGCGCGATCAAGGCGCCGAGCCGGCCGAGCGGGCCGGGGAAAAGGGTCGGGCCAGGCTGCGCCTCGATCGCCTCGATCACGATCGCGGTGTCGCAATAGATGTCGGCCCCGATCTGGAACACGGGCGTCTTGCGATAGCCGCCGGTGAGCGGGGTGAGATCGGGCTTGGGCGCGATGCTCGGAATGATCACCGAACGCCAGCGGGCGCCCTTGATGCCGAGCGCGAGGCGGAGCAGTTCGCTGTACGGCGAGCGGTCGTAATGGTGGAGGATGAGGTCGGGCATCTGGCTCTCCTGTTGTTATTTTCCTTCAAGCACGTACCCGCCGAACGCCGAAGATCAGTCGCGACGGAAGATGTCACGTCGCGCGGCGCGCGCCGTGATCCTTACGACCGGTAATCGGCGTTGATCGAGATGTAGCCGTGCGTCAGGTCGCAGGTCCACACCGTCGCCCGGCCTTCGCCGAGCCCGAGGTCCACGCCGATCTCGACGTCGCTGCCCTTGAGATGCGCGGCGACCGGGGCCTCGTCATAGCCTTCGACCGCGAGCCCGGCTTCGGCCACCTGCGTGGTGCCGAAGCGGATCGCCAGCTTGTCGCGCTCGGCGGGTTCGCCGGCCTTGCCGACCGCCATGACGACGCGGCCCCAATTGGCGTCCTCGCCGGCGATCGCGGTCTTCACCAGCGGCGAATCGGCGATCGACATGGCGATGCGGTGCGCGCTGCGGTCGCTGTCGGCGCCCTCGACATCGATGCGGATGAACTTGGTCGCGCCTTCGCCGTCGCGCACGACGAGATGCGCGAGCTGGCGGCATAGATCGGCCAGCGCCGCGGCGAACGCGTCGGCACCGTCATCGTCCGACGACGTGAGCGGGGCGTTGCCTGCCTTGCCGGTGGCGAAGGCGAGCACGGTGTCGCTGGTCGAAGTGTCGCTGTCGACCGTGATGCACGAGAAGGTCTTGGTATTGGCAGCGGCGAGGCAGCCTTGCAGAAATTCGCCGGACACTGCGGCGTCGGTGAAGATAAAGCCGAGCATTGTCGCCATGTCCGGCGCGATCATGCCCGACCCCTTGATGATGCCGACCAAATTAACCGTCTTGCCGTCCACAATCGCGGAAGTGGTGGCGGCCTTGGGGAAGGTGTCGGTGGTTCCGATCGTATTAGTCGCGTCCTGCCAGCTGCACACGTCTGCGACGAACGCGGCATCCAGCCCTGCCTCCGCCTTGTCGATCGGCAGTGGCACGCCGATCACGCCGGTCGAGGCGACGTAGATGTCGGAGGGCTGGCAGCCGAGCGCCTGCGCCGTGCGGGCGGCAATCGCCTCGACCGCGGCGCGGCCGCGCGCGCCGGTGAAGGCGTTGGAATTGCCGGCATTGACCACCAGCGCCCGGGCATTGCCGAGCACCAGCGCCTTGCGACACCATTCGACTTCGGGCGACGGGCATTTGCTCTGCGTCAGCACGCCGGCGGCGCTGGTGCCCGCATCGAACGTGACGAAGGTCAGGTCGCAGCGATCCCAGTTCTTGTACTGCGCCCGGGCAACGCGCGGCGTGACGCCGGGAATCGCCGGCAGCGTGGGGAAGGGCGAAGCAAGCGGGGAAATGGTCATGCCGCCCTCATAGATGGCGCAGGCGTTCGCGCAAATGCTCTGGCCGTCATGCGCGCGTATCGTGGCGCTTTGTGCCCTGCCAAACGCAGCAGGGCGTGCGCACGGAAGCGTGCGCACGGCGGTGCCGACCCACCGTCATTCCGGCGTGATCCGGGATGACGGTGGCTCGGCGCCCGGATCACGCCTGTGGCATGATGAGATATTTGGCGCCGGTCGCGCGCCGGTTGTACGCGGCGATCATCGCCGGTTCGATCGCCTGTTCCAGCGTGATGCGGCTGGTATAGGCGCTGGCGAACGTGGTCTTGAGTTCGGCGCCGACCTTGGCCCGCAACTTGGCGGTTTCCTCCTGGCCGACGCGCTGCAGGAAATAGGTCAGCAGGAAGCCGCCGATGCTCCACGACATGCCGAAGCCACGGCTGAGCTCGGTCGGCGCGGTGTTGAGCCCGCCATAGAGATAGACCTGCTTGTGCTGCGTCGAGCCATAGGGGCCGTTGGCCTTCTGCGTCTTGAGCGCTGCGGCTTCCATCGCGGTGAGGATCTGCCCGGCGAGGCGCCCGCCGCCGATCGCGTCGAACGCGAGAAAGGCCTGCGTCTCGCCGATCGCCTCGGTCAGCGACTTCATGAAATCCGGCTGCGAGGAATCGACGACATATTTCGCGCCGAGCCCCTTCAACAGATCGACCTGCTCCTGGCTGCGCACGATGTTGATCAGATCGATGCCCTCGGCGAGGCACAATTTGACCAGCATCTGCCCGAGATTGGAGGCGGCGGCGGTGTGGATCAGCGCCTTGAAGCCATCGAGCCGCATCGTGCCGACCATCGCCAGCGCGGTCAGCGGATTGACGAACGAGGAGGCGCCTTCTTCCGCCGAGGTGCCTTCGGGCACGACCATGCAGGCACTGGCCTTGGCGGTGCGATAGGTGGCGTACATGCCGCCGCCGGCGAGCGCGACGGTCTTGCCGAGCAGGGCCTGGGCGGCGGGCGCGCTGCCGGCCTTGACGACGAGGCCGGCTCCTTCGTTGCCGATCGGGATCGAGACGCCCTTCCGCGACGCGACGTGGCGCAGCATCGCTTCGGGGATCGCCGCCGAGGCGCTGTTCTCGCCCGCTTCGAACGCGTTGCTGTCGGCCACCGTCAGCATCACGCCCAGATCGGACGGGTTGATCGGGGCGGCATCGACGCGGATCAGCACTTCATCGTCGCCCGGCTCGGCCACCGGCACGGTGCGCATCGCGAGTTCGAGGCGGCCGTCCTCGGTGACGGTCGAGAAAAGCTGCTTGGCCGTGGTCGGTATGGTGTCGCTCATGGTCATCCTGCTCCTGCTGGCGTGAATGCGGTCGCGCTGGTGGCGGCCGTCGATCGAGGCCGGCATAGGGGGAGTGCGCGCGTCTTGCTAGTCTGGACGGGGGCGCACGAAAAGGGCGCCCGGATCGCTCCGGACGCCCCTGTCGTCAGTCACACCGCGGCTGAGCCGGGCTTAGTAGCTGTAATACATATCGAACTCGACCGGGCTCGGGGTCATTTCCCAGCGCGCCACATCTTCCATCTTCAGCTCGATATAGCTTTCGATCTGGTCGGCGGTGAACACGTCGCCCTTGAGCAGGAAGGCGTGGTCCGACGCCAGGTTCTCCAGCGCTTCGCGCAAGCTCGCGCAGACCGTCGGCACTTCGGCCAGTTCCTCCGGCGGCAGATCGTACAGGTTCTTGTCCATCGCTTCGCCGGGATGGATCTTGTTCTGGATCCCGTCCAGGCCGGCCATCAGCAGCGCGGCATAGCAGAGATACGGATTGGCCATCGCATCAGGGAAGCGCACTTCGACGCGCTTCGCCTTGGCGCCGGTGCCGTAGGGGATGCGGCACGAGGCGGAGCGGTTGCGCGCCGAGTAAGCGAGCAGCACCGGTGCCTCATAGCCCGGGACCAGCCGCTTGTAGCTGTTGGTCGACGGGTTGGTGAAGGCGTTCAGCGCCTTGGCGTGCTTGATGATTCCGCCGATGAAATACAGGCAGGTGTCGCTGAGGCCGGCATAGCCGTTGCCGGCGAACAACGGCGTGCCGCCGTCCCAGATCGACAGATGCGTGTGCATGCCGCTGCCGTTATCTTCCTTGATCGGCTTGGGCATGAACGTGACCGTCTTGCCGTAGGCCTGCGCGACATTGTGGCAGACATACTTGTAGATCTGCATGCGATCGGCAGTGGTGGTCAGCGTGCCATAGGTCAGGCCGAGCTCGTGCTGGCCGGCGGCGACCTCGTGGTGGTGCTTGTCGCACGGCAGGCCCATTTCGAGCATGGTCGAGACCATCTCGCCGCGGATGTCGACCGCAGAATCGACCGGTGCGCACGGGAAATAGCCGCCCTTGGCGCGCGGGCGATGGCCCAGATTGCCGCTCTCGTACGACGTGCCGGTGTTGGTCGGCAGCTCGATATCGTCGATCTTGTAGTAGGACGTGGCGTAGCTCGTCTCGAACTGCACGTTGTCGAACATGAAGAATTCGGCTTCCGGCCCGATATAGATCGTGTCGCCGATGCCGGTGGTCTTGAGATAGGCTTCCGAGCGCTTCGCGGTCGAGCGCGGGTCGCGCGCGTAGAGCTCGCCGGTCGATGGCTCGACGATGTCGCAGACCAGGATCAGCATCGGCGTGGCGGAGAACGGATCGGTCCAGATCGCATCGAGATCCGGCTTCAGGATCATGTCGGATTCGTTGATCGCCTTCCAGCCCTCGATCGAGGAGCCGTCGAACATGAAGCCGTCGTCCAGCTCGTCTTCGCCGACCACGCCGGCGACCATGGTCAGATGCTGCCATTTGCCCTTGGGGTCGGTGAACCGCAGATCGATCCACTCGATCTCTTCGTCCTTGATCATCTTCAGGACGTCTTTTGCCGTATTAGCCATAAACCCCATGCCCTTTCGTGTTCGATCGTTCGCCCGACAGAATCGGGAATATTGTTGCCGCGCGGCGCGACGCTTTCACCAAATGCTGCGTCGCGTCAAATGGCAGATTCAGATGGCGTCGTCGTTGCGTTCGCCCGTGCGGATGCGCAGCGCGGTCTCCACGGGAATGACGAAGATCTTGCCGTCGCCGATCCGCCCGGTGTGCGCCGCCGCAGCGATCGCTTCGACCACGCGCTCGGCGAGATTATCCTCGACGACGACCTCGAGCTTCACCTTGGGCAGGAAATCGACGACATATTCCGCACCGCGATACAGCTCGGTATGGCCCTTCTGCCGGCCGAAACCCTTGGCTTCGGTAACGGTGATGCCACTCACGCCGACTTCGTGCAGCGCTTCCTTCACCTCGTCCAGCTTGAACGGTTTGATGATCGCTTCGATCTTCTTCACGCAACTGCCCCTCGCTCCGGCGCAAAACGCAGCGCCCACGGCGCCGTGTTACAACAACCGTGCCAGTCGCGCGAGGGGGCCGATTGCAGGGGCGGCAGCGGCAAACGCCATGCGCAGATTGCCCAACGGCGGGGCACGGCGCGCCATGTGCCCGCTTTTGCGGCATCGTCGGGACGGCGGGTCCTGACCGCCTTGGTTGCATCCGCAGGCCCCGATCCGGCAGCAAAATAGCGCGAACACTATGCCAGCACTATGCGAAAGGCGGGAATCGCTCTCGAATTCAAACGCGCCGGCCGCCTAATTGCACAGCCTCAAGGCGCCGCATTTTCCTGCGGCCGCCACTCCGTTGGGGGCAGACATGAACTTCGCATATCCGGCTATCGCAGCAGCACTCCTCGCCATGCCGCTGGCCGCGCACGCCCAGTCGACCGCTGAGGACAAGGTCGCTGCGGACACCGCGCCGCCGCCCGCGATCACGGTCACCGGCTCGGTCGCGATCGCCTCCGACTACCGCTTCCGCGGCGTCTCGCAATCCGATCAGGAGATGGCAGTGCAGGGCGGCATCACGATCGCGCACGACAGCGGCTTCTATATCGGCACCTGGGCCTCGAACCTCGGCGGCTGGGGCACGTTCGGCGGCGCCAATATGGAGCTCGACCTGATCGGCGGCTACAAGGCCAAGCTGGCCGACAATGCCACGCTGGATGCCGGCCTGACCTGGTATGTCTATCCCGGCGGGGCGGACAAGACCGATTTCGCCGAGCCCTATGTCAAGCTGACCGGCACCACTGGCCCCGCCACGCTGACCGCCGGTGCCGCCTATGCACCCAAGCAGCAGGCGCTGGGCCGCTGGTATCGCACGGGCGCGGATGCCGCCGCCGGCGTCTATACCAACCCCGGCGCAAAGGACGACAATCTGTATCTGTGGGGCGACGGCGCACTCGCCATCGCCGGCACGCCGCTGACCGCCAAGGCGCATGTCGGGCATAGCTGGGGGCAGGACGGGCTCGGGCCCAACGCCACCGCGGTGTCGCCGACCGGCAGCTACTGGGATTGGTCGCTCGGCGCGGATGCCACCTGGCACAATCTGACGCTCAACCTCTCCTATGTCGGCACCGATATCTCGAACCGCGACGCCGCCTATCTCCGCCCGAGCTTCAGCAAGGGGCAGGACGGCGCTGGCAACATTGCCGGCGGCACGATCCTCGCCTCGCTCACTGCCGCATTCTGAGGGGACCGACTGATGGAAGACCTTCTGTGGATCCTCGTCATGGTCGGATTGGTGGCGTTGACGCTCGCCTATGTCCGCCTGTGCGACAACGCCTGAACGCGGAGACATCGACATGACGCTCGACCTCTGGCTCGCCGCGATCACCGCGCTCGGGCTGCTCTTTTACCTCGTGGCGGTCCTGATCCGCCCCGAACGCTTCTAGAAAGGAGCGCCTTCTCATGACCCTCCAGGGATGGATCCTGATCCTCGGTTTCATCGCCATTCTCCTCGTGCTGACCAGGCCGATGGGGACATGGCTGTTCGCCCTTTATGAAGGGCGACGCACGCCACTGCATGTCGTGCTCGGCCCCGTCGAGCGCGGCGTCTACAAACTCTCCGGCATCGATCCGAAGGCCGAACAGGGCTGGCGGCGCTACGCGCTGCACATGCTGCTGTTCAACGCCGCGCTGATGCTGCTGACCTATGTCGTGCTGCGCCTGCAGGGCGTGCTCCCGGGCAATCCGCAGGGCCTCCCCGGCCTGTCGGGGCATCTCGCCTTCAACACCGCGATCAGCTTCACCGCCAACACCAATTGGCAGAGCTATGGCGGCGAATCGACCATGTCGAATTTCAGCCAGATGTTCGGGCTGACGATTCACAACTTCCTCTCGGCGGCGACCGGAATCGCGCTCGCCTTCGCGCTGTTTCGCGGTTTCGCGCGGCGCTCGGCGACCACGATCGGCAATTTCTGGGCCGATGTGACGCGCGTCACGCTGTATGTGCTGCTGCCGCTCTGCGTGCTGCTCACGGTGTTCTACATCGCCAGCGGCGTGCCGCAGACGCTAGCCGGCACGGTCGACGTGACGACGCTGGAGGGCGCCAAGCAGACGCTCGCGCTCGGCCCGGTGGCGAGCCAGGAAGCGATCAAGATGCTCGGCACCAATGGTGGCGGCTTCTTCAACGCCAACAGCGCGCACCCGTTCGAGAACCCGACCGCGCTGACCAACCTGGTGCAGATGCTGTCGATCTTCCTGATCGGCTTTGGCCTGACCTGGACGTTCGGCAAGGCGGTCGGCAACACGCGCCAGGGCTGGGCGATCCTCTCGTCGATGCTGATCCTGTTCCTGATCGGCGTCGGGGTGACCTATTGGCAGGAGGCTGCAGGCAACCCGATCGTCCACCAACTGGGCATCGCCGGCGGCAACATGGAGGGCAAGGAAGTCCGCTTCGGCGTGGCCGCCACCGCGCTCTTCTCGGTCGTCACCACCGCTGCCTCGTGCGGCGCGGTCAACGGCATGCATGACAGCTTTACCGCACTCGGCGGCATGATCCCGCTGATCAACATGCAATTGGGCGAGGTCGTGATCGGCGGCGTCGGCGCCGGCATCTACGGCTTCCTGCTGTTCGCCATCCTGGCGGTGTTCGTCGCCGGGCTGATGGTCGGCCGCACGCCGGAATATGTCGGCAAGAAGATCGAGAGCCGCGAGGTCAAGCTGGCCGTGCTGGCGATTGCCATCCTGCCGCTGATCATCCTCGGCTTCACCGCGATCAGTTCGGTCGTCGCCGCCGGTCTTGCCGGGCCGCTGAACAAGGGGCCGCACGGCTTTTCGGAGATCCTCTACGCCTTCACCAGCGGTGTCGCCAATAACGGCTCGGCATTCGCCGGGCTGACCGCCAACACGCCCTATTACGACGGCATGCTGGGTGTCGCGATGTGGCTCGGGCGCTTCTTCATCATCCTGCCGATGCTGGCCATCGCGGGCAGCTTGGCGGCGAAGAAGTACACGCCGGAAAGCGCGGGATCGTTTCCGACGACCGGCGGCCTGTGGGTCGGTCTGCTCGTCGGCACGATCCTGATCCTGGGCGGCCTGACCTTCCTGCCGAGCCTCGCGCTCGGTCCGATCGCCGATCATCTCGCGATGATCAGCGGCAAAACCTTCTGACGGGACCTGGCCACATGGCACGCACCGCGAATAAGTCGCTTTTCACCGCTGACCTGATCGTTCCGGCGATCGGCGACGCTTTCCGCAAACTCGATCCGCGGCAGTTGATCCGCAACCCGGTGATGTTCGTCACCGCCGTCGTCGCTGCCTTGATGACCGTCCTGCTCGTGATCGGGCAGGACAATCTCTCGATCGGCTTCAAGCTCCAGCTGGTCGTCTGGCTGTGGCTGACCGTATTGTTCGGCACCTTCGCCGAGGCGCTGGCCGAAGGCCGCGGCAAGGCGCAGGCGGCGAGCCTGCGCGCGACCAAGGCCGAGCTCACCGCGCGGCGCATGAAGGGCGACCAGGTCGAGCAGGTGCCGGCCAGCGCGCTGCGCGCCGGCGATATCGTGCTCGTCACCGCCGGTAGCGGCAATGGCGGCGATCTGATCCCGGCGGATGGCGAGGTGGTTTCCGGCGTGGCCTCGGTCAACGAGGCCGCGATCACCGGCGAGAGCGCGCCGGTGATCCGCGAGGCGGGCGGCGATCGCTCGGCGGTGACCGCGGGCACGCGCGTCATCTCCGACGAGATCCGCATCCGCGTCACGGTCAATCCGGGCGAGGGGTTCCTCGATCGCATGATCGCGCTCGTCGAGGGCGCCGAACGGCAGAAGACGCCTAACGAGATCGCGCTGACGCTGTTGCTCGTCGGCCTGACGATCATCTTCCTGATCGCGGTTGGTACGATCCCGGGCTTCGCCTCCTATGCCGGCGGCAGCGTGCCGGTAGCGATGCTCGCCGCCCTCCTGATCACACTGATCCCGACGACCATCGCCGCCTTGCTCTCGGCGATCGGCATTGCCGGCATGGACCGGCTGGTGCGCTTCAACGTGCTCGCCAAATCGGGCCGCGCGGTGGAGGCGGCGGGCGATATCGACGTGCTGCTGCTCGACAAGACCGGCACGATCACGATCGGCGATCGCCAGGCGAGCGAATTCCGCGCGGTCGGCGGCGTCAGCGACGGCGAGCTGGCCGAGGCGGCGTTGCTCGCCAGCCTGGCCGATGAAACCCCCGAAGGCCGCTCGATCGTCGTGCTGGCGCGCGAAAAGTTCGGCGTGACGCTCGCCGAACTGCCGGCGGGCGCGGAGGTCATTCCGTTCACGGCACAGACGCGCATCTCGGGTGTGCGTGCCAACAGCGCGCTGATCCAGAAGGGCGCGGTGGATTCGATCCTGCGGGCCAATCCGGGGGCAGGGCAGACCGCCGCCGCCACCGAACTGCGCCGCGCCACGGACGAGATCGCCCGCGCCGGCGGCACGCCGCTGGCGGTGGCCAAGGACGGCCGCCTGCTCGGCGCGGTCTTCCTCAAGGATATCGTCAAGGCCGGCATCCGCGAGCGCTTCGGCGAACTGCGCACGATGGGCATCCGCACGGTGATGATCACCGGCGACAACCCGCTCACCGCCGCAGCGATCGCCGCCGAGGCCGGGGTCGACGATTTCCTCGCCCAGGCGACGCCGGAGGACAAGCTCGCGCTGATCCGCAAGGAGCAGGAAGGCGGCAAGCTCGTCGCGATGTGCGGCGACGGCACCAACGATGCGCCGGCGCTGGCGCAGAGCGATGTCGGCGTGGCGATGAACACCGGCACGCAGGCGGCGCGCGAAGCGGGCAACATGGTCGATCTCGATAGCGATCCGACCAAGCTGATCGAGATCGTCGGCCTCGGCAAACAGCTGCTGATGACCCGTGGCGCGCTGACCACCTTCTCGGTGGCGAACGATGTGGCGAAATATTTCGCGATCATCCCGGCGATCTTCGTCGCGCTCTATCCCGGGCTCGGCGTGCTCAACGTGATGGGCCTGTCCAGCCCCGGCAGCGCGATCCTCTCGGCGATCATCTTCAACGCGCTGATCATCCCGCTGCTCGTGCCGCTCGCGCTCAAGGGCGTGAAATACACGCCGATGGCGGCCGGGCCGCTGCTCGCGCGCAACCTCGCCGTCTACGGCCTGGGTGGCCTGCTCGCCCCGTTCGTCGGGATCAAGCTCATCGATCTGGCGGTCGGCGGGCTGGGGCTGGCGTGATGGCACACCTTTCGCGCCCTTCCCCGGCGGAGGCCGGGGCCCAGCTGTGGGACGATCATGAGCCGCGGCAGCGCTCCGTTGCCGCCGCCTTCCCGACTGGGCCCCGGCCTTCGCCGGGGAAAGGCACCGCTTTAGAAGGAATACCGCAATGACTTCCGACATCAAATCCGCGCTCCGCCCCGTGCTCGCCATGACGATCCTGTTCGCGCTGCTGCTCGGGATCGTCTATCCTCTGGCGATGACGGGCATCGGACAGGCCATCTTCCCCCGCCAGGCCAATGGCAGCCTGGTCACGCAAGGCGGCAAGGTGGTTGGTTCGACCGTCGTCGGCCAGGCGTTCACCAGCGAACGCTATTTCCAGACCCGCCCATCGGCCGCCGGCAAGGGCTATGACGGGCTCGCCTCGTCCGGCTCCAACCTCGGCCCCACGTCGCAGGCGCTGGTCGATCGCATCACGGCGGATGTCGCCAAGCGCCGCGCCGAAGGCGTGGGCGGCGCGCTGCCGGCCGATCTGGCCACCGCATCCGGCTCGGGGCTCGATCCCGATCTGTCGCCGGCATCGGCGTTCGCGCAGGTGGCTCGCGTCGCGCGTGCCCGCAACCTGCCGGCGGAGCGCGTGCGCGCGCTGGTCGCGGCGCAGGTCGAAACGCCGTTGCTCGGCATTCTCGGCGATCCGACCGTCAACGTGCTGGCGCTCAACCGCGCGCTGGATGCCAGCGGCGGATGACCACGGACACGGACCGACCATCTCCCGAAGCCCTTCTGCGCCAGGCGGCGCAGGAGGGCCGCGGCCGTTTGAAGATCTTCCTCGGCGCCGCGCCCGGCGTCGGCAAGACGTTCGAGATGCTGTCGGAAGGCGCCGAGCGTCGTCGCGCCGGCGTCGATGTGGTGATCGGCGTGGTCGAGACGCATGGCCGCGCCGAAACCGCGGCGCTGATCCGCGGGCAGGAAATCGTGCCCCGCCGCGCCGTCGCCTATGAAGGCCATGCGATCGACGAGATGGATCTCGACGCGATCCTGGCGCGCGCGCCGCGGCTCGTGCTGGTCGATGAACTCGCCCACACCAACGCGCCGGGCAGCCGCCACCCCAAGCGTTACCAGGATGTCGAGGAGCTGCTGGCGGCGGGGATCGACGTCTATTCGACGATCAACATCCAGCATCTCGAAAGCCTCAACGATATCGTCGCGTCGTTCACGCGGGTGCGCGTGCGCGAGACGGTGCCCGACAGCGTGCTCGAACAGGCCGAGATCGAGGTAGTCGATATCCCGCCCGACGAGCTGATCGAGCGGCTGAAGGACGGCAAGGTCTATCTGCCGCACGAGGCGACACGCGCGCTCTCGCACTTCTTCTCCAAGTCCAACCTGTCGGCGCTGCGCGAACTCGCGCTGCGCCGCGCCGCGCAATCGGTCGATGCGCAGATGCTCGAGCATGTCCGCGCGCTCGGCGTCGGGGGCACCTGGGCCGGCGGCGAGCGGATCGTCGTCGCGATCAACGAGCTGCCGGGCGCCGATGGCCTGGTGCGCGCGGCGAAACGCGTGGCCGACGGGCTGCACGGGCCGTGGACCGCGCTGTTCATCGAAACGCCGCGCACCGCGCATTTTACCGACGAACAGCACCGGCGCGTTGCCGCGGCGATGACGCTCGCCACCCAATTGGGCGCCGTCGTCGCCACCGTCCCGGCGGCGTCGGTGGTGGAGGGCATTCGTGGCTTCGTCGATCACGCGCGCGCCACCCAGCTCGTCGTGGGCAAGTCACGACGCTCGCGCTGGTTCGAACTGTTGCACGGATCGGTGGTCGACGGCCTGATCCGCGAGACTGCCGGCGTTACGGTGCACGTCCTGCCGATGGAGGAAGAGGCCAGGGGACGCGCGCGCGACTGGCGGCGCGGCAGAACCGGCTGGGGGGCGCCGAGCGGCTATGCCATCACGGCGGGGCTCATCGTCGTGATCACCGCGCTGGCCAGCGCGCTGTTCCATGTGCTGAACCTCGGCAACGTCGCCTTGCTCTATCTGCTGCCGGTGATGGTCGCGGCGAGCCTGTTCGGCCTCAGGACCGGGCTGTTCGCCGGGATCGTCTCCAGCCTGGCGTACAATTTCTTCTTCCTGCCCCCGGTCGGCACGTTCAGCGTCAACAATCCCGAGAACCTCATCTCGATCTTCGTGCTGCTCGGCGTCGCGATCGCCACCAGCCAGCTGACCTCGCGGGTCCGCGCGCAGGCCGATCTGGCCTCGGCCAGCGCGCGTACCAATGCCACGCTCGCCGGCTTCCTGCGCCAGTTGAGCAGCGTGAACGATCCCGCCGAAGCCGCCCGGATGATCTGCGAGGACGTCTCGCGGGTATTCGACGTGCAGACGCTGTTGCTCGGCCCGATGGCGGGGGCCGGCCTGACCGTGCAGGCCGCGAGCAACCCCGCCTATCGGCTCGACACGATGGATCTGGCGGCGGCGAACTGGGCGTTCGACAACGGATCGTCTGCGGGCAAGGGATCGGGCACGCTTGCCGCATCGGAATGGCTGTTCACGCCGCTCAAGGCCGGTGAACGGACCCTGGCGGTGATGGGGGTCGCGCGCGACGATGCCGGGGATCCGGTGCGCGCCGATCAATTGCCGCTGCTCACCAGCCTGATCGACCAGTCGGCGCTGGTGCTCGAACGATTGCGTCTCGAAACCGAGATGCGCGATGTCGATGCCGTGCGCACGCGGGATCGGCTGCGTGCCGCCTTGCTGTCGTCGGTAAGCCATGATTTCCGCACGCCGCTGACCGCGGTCATCGCCGCTGCCGATGCGATGGATCACGGCGCGACGCCCGAGCTGATCGCCACGGTCAAGAGCGAGGCGGCGCGGCTCAACCGGTTCGTCGGCAATCTGCTCGATATGGCGCGGGTCGAGGCGGGGGCGCTCAAGCTCAATGTCGAGGCGACCGACCTCAGCGATGCCGTGGCCGGCGCATCGCATGATGCGCGCCGGGCGCTCGACGGGCATGATCTGCTGCTCGACGTGCCCCCCGATCTGCCGCTGGTGCGGGTCGATCCGCACCTGCTCCATCATTGCCTGCTCAACCTGCTCGACAATGCCGGCCGCTATGGCGATCCGGGCACCCCGATCGTGATCGAAGGGCGCCACCATTACGGGCAGCTGCGCCTGTCGATCATCGATCTGGGCCCCGGCCTCCCGCCCGGGCGCGAAGCCGAAGTGTTCGAGACGTTCCGGCGCATCGAAGGCTCGGACCGCGCGATCGGCGGCACCGGTCTCGGCCTCGCCATCGTCAAGGCATTCGCCGAAGCGATGGGCATGACCGTCGAGGCGAGCAATCGCGGCGACGACACCGGCGCCGCCTTCACGCTTGTCTTCCCGACCAACCTGATCGTGCGCACCGCCGCACCCGAAAGCGCCATCTGATGCCTGCCAAGATACTCGTCGTCGACGACGAGATCGCGATCCGCAAATTGTTCCGCAACACGCTGGAGCGCGCCGGCTATGCGGTGGTCGACGCGATGGACGGACGCGCGGCGCTGGCCGTGGCCGCGGCCGAAGCGCCGAGCGCGATCCTGCTCGATCTGGGCCTGCCGGACCGCGATGGGCTGAGCCTCATTCCTTTGCTGCGGCTGAACGGGGATGCGGTGATCCTGGTCGTCTCGGCGCGCGACGCGACCGACGAGAAGGTCGCGGCGCTCGATCTCGGCGCCGACGACTTCGTCTCCAAGCCGTTCGATACCGAAGAGCTGCTCGCCCGCCTGCGTGTCGCGCTGCGCCACCGCGGCGTTTCGGAAACCACGCAGCGGGTCGTCCGCAAGGGCGATCTGACGATCGATCTCGATCGCCGCCTGGTCTGCCGCGACGGCGCCGAACTGCATCTGACGCGCAAGGAGCATGACGTGCTCGCCGTTCTCGCGCGCCATGTCGGCCGCGTCGTGACGCACGACCGGATCATCGCCGCCGCCTGGGGCGGGGATGAGGATGCGCGGATCGAATATCTGCGCATCGTGATCCGCAACCTGCGCCAGAAGCTGGAATATCCGGGCCCGGTGGGCAGCGTCATCGCCAACGAACTGGGGGTCGGCTATCGCCTGCGCGGCGACAGCTGAGCGATCGGCCGCCGCCCCGGGAATGCCGACATCAGATCAGGCCCATCAGCCTGGCGCGATACAGGCAGGCGATCGTGAAGCTGTCGGCGATGCGGCCATCGCGGACGGCGGATTCGCCGTCGGCCACGCTCATCTCCCGCGTCGAAACCCCGGGCTCGGTCTTCCACCCGCGCGGTGGGATTTCCGCCGCGAACAGCGAAACCTCGACGGCGAGCAGCCCCGAATCCGGATACAGCAGGCCGATCGGGATCAGCCGCAACGGGGTAACGCCGAGTTCCTCGGCCAATTCGCGCTCCGCGCATGCCGCCGCCGTCTCCCCCGGCTCGCCGAACCCGCGCGGGATTTCGAGTAGCCGGCGCCCGAGCGCGTGTCGCGGATGATCGAGCAGAACGATGCTGCCGCCCACGAAGGGCAGGATGGCAGCGCCGGGCGCGCCGCTCTGCGGGGCGACGATCCGCAGATAGGACGTCTCCTGGCCGGATGGCGTGCGGACACGATCGTCGATCAGCAATAGATGCTCGTTCCGCGCCCTGACCGCGCCACCGGGCAGCAGCGGGTAGCAGTCGGGCGCGCGATCGGTGAACAGTGCGGGGCGCTCGATCCGAAGCGCCTCGTATTGCGCGTGTGCATCACGCTCCGGGGCGTCAGCCAATTTCAGCCTCCAGGGTCGGCGCGCCCGGCGCGGCAGGATTGACCGGCCCGGTATCGATCCGCCTCTGATCGAGCTCGGCGCGGAATTTCTGCATTGTCGCGGCGCCCCCGGTCAGCTTGAGTTCCGGCAGGCGCCACGCGGCGAAGGTGCCGCCGAGCGGATCGATCCGCATGGCAAGATGGCGCAGCGGGCGTTCGAGCACCGATTGCAGCACGCCGCTGGCCATATTGCCGGCAAAGGACCCGTCCGGTGTGCCGGGAAAGCAGGCGCCGACGGCGGTGCCGATCGCTGCGCCGAAGCACAGGCTGCCGGCCTGCGCGATCAGCGACCTGGCCTGCGTCCGTCGCTGCCGCAGGGCGCCATGATGTTGGTACAGGTAGCTGGACAGCGCGGCGGACCGGTCCAGCGCCTCGCCCAGCGCCGTCTCGACCGCGCTGAAGAAGGCGGCCTCCGACACGCTGGTGTCCAGCGTTTGCAAGTCGGATACCGCCCGGACATAGCGTCGCCACGTCGAATGATCGCGGATGCGGACGACCTGATCGAGCGACAGGGTGCCGAGGTGTGGAACGGTTTGTTCGCGGTGCTGGCGGTCCTGCATGGTGACCGCCAGCGCGGCGATGGCAGCGGCCAGATCGGGTGTCGCCTCCCTGCCGCGTTGCGGCGTCAGCCCGGCGTCCGCGAGAAGATCGGCCGACACGGCTCCCGACGGCGTCACGTTGTTGAGGCCCAGGGCACCGGCCATGTTCGCGTTATAGATCAGATCGATCAGCTGTTTGATCTCGCAGGCGAACGGCTTGGCGACATCGATCGCGGTATCGACCACGTCCGACCCGTCCTGCACCACCAACCGTTCGTACAATTGCCGCCGGGTCGGCGCATCCCGCGCAATCGGCAGCAATATGTCACGCAGATAGCGGCCGAACGCCGCGACATCCTCGTCCGAATGACGGCGCGACAGATCGCGCAGAAGATCGGGGCGGCCGGTCTCGGCGACGGTGGCGAGCCGCTGTGCAAATCGCGTCGCCAGCCGGTCCGATCGCAACTGCCGATCGATCCGGTCGTCCCAGTCGAGCCGCACGCAGCGCGGCTCGGTGCGCTCGCACACCCGGTTCCAGGCCGAGGCGGCATCCGCGTTCATCGCGCCGCTGTCCACGCTGCCTTTCAGCGTCGGATCCTCGTCGCTGTACAGATAGGCGACGATCGCGCCGTCATCGATCAGCTTGATGATCGCGGTGTCGTCGGCCTCATCGTTCGGCGGCGCAAGCTGTTGCATCACCTCGGTATTCTGCAGGTAGGTGCGATTGACGACGACCTGCTCGGCCGACAGCAGGCACTTGGCGAACTCGTCGAGCACGCAGGAAGTATAGTGCTGCCTGAACCCCAGGCTTTTGGACAGCAACGTGCCACGATCGATATACTGATCGTCGAGGCACGACGCGGCAACGGCATTGCGATGCAATTGGTCCGGCGTCATGGGGCGAAAGATTCCGCTCGAATTGGTGCGCGAATAGCGCCGACGTTCCACCTGCATGACGCATCGTAACATCGCGCGGGCCATAAAACGAGCGGCACGGGCCGGCCCGCGCACGCGGGTCAGGGGGCAGGCGGGTTTCGCCGATCGGCTGGCGCGGTCGGCATCGGAGCCGCGATACGGCTCGGCACGTCATGCGCGGAGACGTGGTTGAGCGTGATCACCCAGCGGCCATCGATCTTGCGGAACAGCCGCGTGTTGACGCCTTCCGCAGCGTGCGCCGGCCGCTCGAGATGGTAGCGGCCGACCAGCATCGCCGCGTCGCCGGACAGCATGTCGACCTTCATGTCGTAGAAGTGCAGCGTGCCGCGGGTGGCGGGAGACGATCCATAGTCGCGCACATAATGGTCCAGCGTCCCCTGCCAGCCATCCTGGAACTTTCCGCCCGAGACGAACACGACGTCGGGGTTGCGGAACCCCGCCATATAGCCGCGAAAATCGCCACGATTCCACGCTGCCTCCATCTGCGCGATCACCCTCAGGATCGCGCCACGATCCTGTTCGGGGCCGGCAAGCGCAGGCCCCGACAGACACAGCGCGGCGGTGGCGACCAAAGCTCGAATCCTGTTCATGCGCACAACAGACACGCATCGTGCACGCCGATCAACCGCGGAATGGCGATCGCCCGGGTCAGGCGTCGAGCACCTCCGCGATCTTCGCTGCAAGCTGATCGATGCCGAACGGCTTCGGCAGGAAGTTCGTGCCCGGATCGAGGATGCCGTTATGCACCACCGCATTGCGGGTATAGCCGGTCGTGAAGACGATCTTCATCTTGGGCAGCAGCGGGGCGGCGCGATCGGCGAGCTGTCTACCCGTCATGCCGGGCATGACGACATCGGTGAACAGCAGCGTGACGTCCTGCCCGGCCTCGATTATCGCCAGCGCCTCGGCGCCGCTCGCGGCGTGCAGGACGGTATAGCCGAGCTCGCGCAGCGCCTCGACCGAGTTGTTGCGCACGCGTTCCTCGTCCTCGACGACCAGCACGATGTCCGACGGCTTGCCCTGCCGCAGCGTGGCCGGCGCGCTACGCACCGTCGTCGGGGGTTCGTCACCCCAGAAGCGGGGCAGGTACAGCTTGAAGGTCGTGCCATGTCCCACCTCCGAATAGACGCGGACATGGCCGCCTGACTGGCGCGCGAAGCCGAACACCTGGCTCAGCCCCAATCCGGTGCCCTTGCCCACCGACTTGGTGGTGAAGAAGGGATCGAAGGCCTTGGCCATCACGTCGGGCGACATGCCCGTGCCCGTGTCGCTCACCGCGATCTGAACATACTGGCCCGGCGCCAGCTCCGCCTCGTGCGCATAGGCATCGTCGACATAGGCGTTGCTCGTCTCGATCGTCAGCTTGCCGCCTTCCGGCATGGCGTCGCGCCCGTTGACCGCGAGATTGACGATCACGTTTTCCAGCTCCGCGGGATCGGCCTTCGCCTTCCACAAGCCTGCGCTCAGGATCGTCTCGAGCTGCACCAGTTCGCCCAGCGACCGGGCGAGCATCTCGGCGAGGCCGGCCACGAGTTTGTTCGGCTCGATCGCCTTGGGCGAAAGCGGTTGCTGGCGCGAGAAAGCGAGCAGCCGCTGCGTCAGCGTGGCGGCGCGCGTCGCACCCTCCATCGCACCGTCGAGATATTTGCCGACATCGCTCTCGCCCCTGGCAAGCCGGCGCTGCGCGAGATTGAGCCCGCCGATGATGATCGCGAGCATGTTGTTGAAGTCGTGCGCGATCCCGCCGGTAAGCTGCCCCAGCGATTCCATCTTCTGCAGCTGGCGCAGCTGGCTCTCGGCAGCGGACCGGCGATCGGCTTCCGCCTTGATCTCGGTCGTGGCCTCGGCGAGCGCCACGCTCTGCTGGTCGACGCGCTGGCTGAGCCGGAGCAGCGCCTCGGCGCGCTCCACCGCCAGCCACGTCATTTCCGCCACTTCCTTCACCAGCGAAATTTCCGCCGGCGTCCAGTGCCGTACCTCGGCATGATGCAGGTAGATGCCGGCCTGCCAATGGCCAGCGTTCATCAGCGGCACGCACAGACCGGCCAGCACGCCGTCTTCCGCATAGGCCAGCAGGTCGCCGTCATTGTCGTGGCGGCTATCGCTGAACACCAGCGTCTTGCCGCGGCGGCGGCGCTGCTCGGCGCGCGCGCCAAACGCGCTTACCGCCTGCACGCCGGTCAGCGGGGCAAGCGTGCCATCGGTCCAACTCCCGCCATGGCGCATCTGCTTCACGCCGAGCAGCCGGTAAAAGCCGGCGCGATTCACGCCGAGCCGTTTGCCCAGCGCCTCCGAGGAAATGCGGATGATCGTCTCGGGATCGGTCGCCACACGTTGGCGCGCCGTCAGGTCGATCACGAAGTCGCGTTCGGCCTTGGCGGCGCGGATCGCCAGTTCGGAGGTCATCCGATCGGTAATGTCGTAGCTGACCCCGGGGAAGCGCTCGCAACGGCCGTCCGCGCCGGCGATGCATCGCCCCTGCGCCGATACCCAGCGGACACGCCCCTCGGCGTTCAGCAGGCGATATTCGGACCGGAAGCTGCCGCATCGCTCGACGGCATCCAGCACCTCGCTTTGCACCCGCGACAGATCGTCGGGGTGAATGCCGGCAAAAAATTCGGCGATCGACGCACCCGCGGCGGCCTTGTCGGGGTCGATGCCGTACAGCGTGGCGAACCGGGTGTCGGCGGTCACGCGATCGGCAAGGACGTCCCAGTCCCAGATGCCGATGCTGTTGCCCGCCGACAAGGCAAGGTCCAGCCGCTCGGCCGCCGCCGCCCGTTCGCGTTCGGCCACCACCCGCGCGGTCGTCTCGCCGGTGACGCACAGCAACCCGGCGATCTTGCCCGCGTCGTCGAAGACGGGCGAGTAGGTGAAGGTCCACCAGCTCTCTTCCGGCCGTCCTTGCCGGCTGAGGTCGAGCCGCATGTCGGTAACCGTGCAGCTTTCGCCCGCCAGCGTCGTCGTCACCAGCGGCTCGATGTCGCTCCAGATGCTCGCCCAGACGTCGCGGAACGGTCGGCCCAGCGCCGTCTCGCTGCGATAGCCGAGGATCGGGCGATAAGCGTCGTTGTAGAAACACAGCAGGTCCGGCCCCCAGGCCAGGAACATCGGGGTGGGGCAGGCGAGCAGCAGCGCCAGCGTCGATCGCAAGGCGGGCGGCCATCCCTCCCGCGGGCCCAGGGGCGATTGCGCCCAATCATGCTCGGCCATCTCGCGAGCCAATGTCTTTTCCGTGATCATGCAGCGACTTACATCTGAGTTGTTGGCGCTTCCTACCAGCTAGCGCGAGGCGGGAGAAGAGCCGCCCGACTAAGATCGTTTCGGAAGTGGCTTGCCCAGGCCGCATCACGATTGGCGTGAGCGCCGCTGCTGCGGCCCGCCTTGCCCTCTGCGCCCGACGATCGGATGCTCGATATCGGTAAACGGGCGTCGTTACGTTCGAACAGCGCCGCTTTGCGAGCGCCCCGCAAGGTCGACCCGGCATGCGCGCAACAGCCTGGCGCCGCCGATACGCCCGCCAACCAACCTCGGCTTGACGACGAAAGACGTGCTACACGCGCGCTCGTGGCGATGCGCCATGCAGGAGTGCAGGCTTGGAATCCGTATCGATCGTATTGATTTTGCTGCTGGCGGTCGTCGTCAGCGGTGCCGTGTCGCGGATGCTGCCGGTGGCAATCCCGACCCCGCTGGTGCAGATCGCGCTGGGCTTTGTCGTGGGTCTCGCCACGCATCTGCGCGTGACGCTCGATCCCGAGCTCTTCATGCTGCTGTTCCTGCCGCCGCTATTGTTTCTCGATGGCTGGCGCATCCCCAAGGACGCGCTGTTCAAGGATCTGTCGACCGTCGTCGAACTGGCACTGGGCCTGGTCCTGCTAACGGTGCTCGGCATGGGCTTCCTGATCCACTGGATGATCCCGGCCATGCCGCTTGCCGTGGCGTTCGCGCTGGCGGCCGTCATCTCGCCGACCGATCCGATTGCGGTGTCGGCCATCGCCGCGCGCGTCCCGATCCCGAAACGGATGATGCATATCCTCGAAGGCGAGTCGCTGCTCAACGACGCCTCCGGCCTGGTGTGTTTGCGCGTAGCGATCGCGGCGGCCCTCACCGGCAGCTTCTCCGCGACCGAGGCGGCGTTGAACTTTCTCTGGATGGCGGGGGCGGGGATCTTCGTCGGCGTCGCGCTGACGCTGGTGGTGACGCGGACCAAGGCTTGGGTGTCGCGGCGCTTCGGCGAGGAAACGGGCTCGCAGATCCTGATCAGCGTGCTGATCCCGTTCGGCGCCTATCTGGTCGCCGAGCATGTTCACGCATCGGGCGTCCTCGCGGCGGTCGCGGCCGGCGTGACGATGAGTTTCGCCGAGATTTCGCGCCAGGCGCTGGCGGTCACGCGGATGCGACGCAACTCGGTGTGGGACACGATCCAGTTCGCGGCCAACGGCATGATCTTCGTGTTGCTCGGCGAACAGCTGCCGGAAATTCTCTCGGGTCTCGACCAGACCGTCGCGCTGACCGGCCATGCCAGTCCGTGGTGGCTGGCCGTCTACGTCGCGGCGATCATGGCGGCGCTTGCCGCGTTGCGCTTCGGCTGGGTGTGGGTCTCGTTCCGCATCACCTTGCTGCGGCGCCCGCCGGGGGGCGAGTCCGGATCGAGCCCGTCCTGGCGGCTGGTCGCGGCGATGTCGTTCGCCGGGGTGCGCGGCGCGATCACGCTCGCGGGCGTGCTGACGCTGCCGATGGCGATGGGCAACGGCACGCCCTTTCCCGGCCGCGAGCTCGCGATCTTTCTCGCAACGGGGATCATTCTGAGCTCGCTCGTCCTTGCGAGCATTGGCCTGCCGCTCCTCCTGCAGGGACTGACCATGCCGCCCGAGCCGTCACAACAGGCCGCCGAGGACATGGCGCGCATCGCTGCGGCGGAAGCAGCGATCAGGACCATCGAGCGCGTTCAGCACGGGCTTGCCGAAGGGCGCAGCGACGCGGACGTCTATGCCGCGGCCGGCGCCCGGATCATGGACGGCTATCGCGAGCGGATCGAGGGGCTGAGCGCGGGCAGCGACGCCAGCCAAGTGGCGCGCACCAACGAAGGGATCGACCGCGAGCTGCGGCTCGCCGCGGTCCGCGCCGAGCGTACGGAAATCATGTCGATCGCCCGCGATCGCGGCCTGGGCAGCGAACTCGCCGCCAAACTCGTGCGCGAGCTCGACCTGCTGGAGGTGCGCTACAAATAGCGTGCCGCCGCCACCGTGTGGCGACGCCGTCCGGCACGATGGACAAACCCGCTCTGCAACCGCTGTCGACGCGTGCCCCGGATCGTACGACCGCCACATTAGCGTAGCGGTGGCGGAGGCGTCCTTATCGGGGCGGCGGCGCGTCGGTCGCTTGCGCGGCGCGCATGCGCTCGACATCGGCCGCGGTCTTATAATCCACCAGTTCAACCTGGAATACGAGATCGGCATTGGCCGGGATCGGGCCCGACCCCTGCGCGCCATAGCCCGTGGCCGCGGGGATGCAGAAGCGCCCGACACCCGTCTTGGCCATCATCTGCAGGGCTTCCGAGAAGCCCGGGATCACGCCGTCGACGGGCAGCGGCGAGCCCATCCCCTGGTCGAAGACCACGCCCGTCGCGGCGAGATACCCGATATAATTGACCAGCGCGACATCGCTCCGCGCCGGCTTCGTGCCCGCTGCCGGTCGCAGCAGCGTATAGCCCAGCCCCGACGGGGTTCGGGCGCTACACACCCGTTGCGCCGCAGGGACGATAGGATTGAGCGGCAGCGCGATGATGCTGTTGTTCGCCGCAACCGGCTTCGGCGCCGCCGGCCGCGCCTTGACGCCGCGTGGCGCTGCCGCGCTGGCCGCAAGCGGCGCCGCGAGCGCAATCCCGGCGATGGCAGAAACGACGATAAGCACGGTGCGGCAGGACATGGTCATGACCACGTCCTTATGGCGTGTCTGAGCATATTGCCACCATCTGCGTTGGACCGGCGATGAGGATGGTTTCTTCGCGCGCATGCAGCGCACAATGGACCTAGTCGTGCAGAAGACAGGTCGCCGGAGCGGCGGGGGCAGAAGCCGCGCGAAGTATGGCTTCGGATTCTTGCATGCGACGCTAACCCTGTAGCACCGCGCCGCTTTACCATGTCGCTGAACGCCGCCGCCCGAGGAGGGATGGTGCCTTCTATGGGAAGTGTTGTTCAAGCGCGATCCGCGCCGGGTGCGGGGCGGAGCATCTTAACCGCACATGTAACGCACGACGGCCGACACGCGAACGGAGGGCGTGCGCTTTGCCGGTTGCACCCATGACCTCAACCATGTTGCCGGGGGGACTGCCAGGCGGCCGTATCGCAAGAGGTCGTCGCCGCCGCCGGCCCGGCTTGCACTATAAAGCGACGTCATCGCCATTTTGGACGCGCTTGAGCAGCGCCATCGCACCAAGCGCTTTGGGCAGGCCGGCATATGGGATCGCCTGGAGGACGAGCTCCTTCAATTCCTCCGCCGTAATGCCGACCTTATGCGCGTGCTTGAAGTGCAGCGCGACGCCGTGCGCGCCGAGCGCGATCAGCATCGCCATGCACACCAGTTCGCGATCGCGCAGCGACAGGCCCGGGCGCGCCCAGATCGTGCCGAAATTCACCTCCGACACGATCCGCCACAAATCCTCGTCGAGCGCACGCACCCCTTCGTTCTGGCCCCAGCCGAGCGCTTCGAGCACGGCGAGCCCCGCGCGTTCGCGCCCGTCGTCGTGCGTGCCGTCCTGCGTGTCGTCACTCACTTTTGGTTCTCCCGCCCCGGTCATGCCGCATAGTCCGCGCCTCTTGCATCCAACATGCGACGCAGCGCGGCCCATTCGCGCGCGATCACTGCCTCGCCGCCTTCGAAAGCCAGCGCCATGCGGCGGCAATCCGCCTCGTTCGGCCATACCAGCTCGCTTTCGGGATCGCGGCACTGCGACAGCGAGGCGACCTGCATCCGACACGCGCGTTCGAGATAGTACATGCGCGAGAAGGTCTCGGCGATCGTCGGCCCGACCACCAATGGCCCGTGATTGCGCAGCATCAGCACATAGCCGTCGCCCAGCGCCGCCGGCAGCCCCGCGCGCTTGGCGTCGCTGTCGAAGATGCCGCAATAGTCGAAATAGCCGACCTTGCCGTAGAAGCGCAGCGCGTGCTGCGTGAGCGGCAGCAAACCCTTGCGGTAGTTGGCAACCGCGACTGTCGCCTCGGTATGCGCATGCATCACGCAGGCCGCGCCCGGCGTTGCCGTATGTATCGCACCGTGGATGGCGAAGCCGCCGCGGCTGATGCCAAGCCCCGACGCGTCGGCGAGGATGGTGCCGTCGAGGTCGCACTTCACCATCTGCGACGCGCGCGCCTCGCCGAACAGGTGCCCATAGGGAAGCTGCAGGAAATGTGTGGGCTCGCCCGGCACCACCACCGAGATGTGCGTGTGGATCAGGTCGGTGATCTCGAGCCAGTCGAACAGCCGATAGGCGATCGCGAGGTCGACGCGCGCCGCCCATTCCGCGGCGGAGCATTCGACGACGACCGGGCGCGAGGGCATGAGATTGGTCACGCGGCGTCTCCTAGAACTTGACCGAGCCGCGAACGCCGAAGGTCCGCGGCGCCAGCACCCGGACACCATAAGCGGCGATGACCGGATAGCTGGTGCTCATCGTCGCGTCGGTGATCGAGACGACATTGGTGAGATTGTCGACATAAGCCTTGAGCGTAAAGCGATCGCCGGGAGAGAGATAGCTGAGCGCCATGTCGACACGCGCCGTCGCATAGGCTTCCGATTCGGGCAGATACGACACGTCGTTCTGGAAGCGGGTTTCGTAGCGCACCCCCGCTTCGCCCACCAATCGGCCGCCATTGGCCAGCGGAACGGACTGTTCGAGGCGGCCGATCAGCGTCCAGCGCGGCGAGCGCAGCGGCGTCTGGCCCGAGCAGTCGACGGTCGATTGCGGGGCGCCGCGCGTGACGGTGCAGGCCGAACTGGCCGGTGGGGGGGCAAGCGTCTGGTAGACAAACGACTTATATTTCGCGTCGAGGTACTGCAGTTGCGAGAAGAGCCGTGTGGTTGGCGTCAGCAGGAACTCGGTTTCCGCCTCCAGTCCGAACGCACGCGACTGACCAACATTCTCGGTCACCAGCGTCGAGGCGCCGCCCACCAGCTTGACGTAACTGACCTGCTGGTTGTGATAGTTGAGGTAGAAGGCCTCGGCGTTGAACTGCAGCCGGTTGTCGAGGAAGCGGTTCTTCGAGCCCAGCACGAAGGAGGTCACTTCCTCGGGCGCATAGGTGTTGAAGCCCGGCGGTCCCGAATAGAAGCCGCCCGCCTTGAACCCCGTCGAGACGTTGGCGTACAGCAGGTTGCGCCGGCCGGCGTCGAACTCCAGGCCGGCTTTCCAGTTGACCCGGTTGTAGTGGCGCTTGTCCTGGATGAGGAACAGCGGGGTCCCCGTCTGCGTCGCAGGGATGACCGGATCGGGGCCGACCGTCAGCACGGTATAGCGTCGGCTGTCCGAGGCCTTTTCCTCATAGGTGTAGCGGATGCCGCCGACCGCGCGCAGATGGTCGACCACTTCGTAGGACAGTTGCGAAAAGGCGGCGGCGGTCCAGCCGGTGGTATTGGTATAGGCGTCGCTAAAATTCCTGCGCTGCCCGTTCTCGCTGTTGGAATGGGCATGCATGATCGTGTCGAGGTAATAGGCGCCGAACACATATTGCAGACGCTGGCCGCCTGGTGCTGCCAGGCGCAGTTCGACCGACTTCTGCTTGGGATGCTGTTTTTCGCGGATCTGCCAGCTTGTCGCCGTGGTGACGAAATCGACGTCGGATTTGCGATAGCTCGCGACCAGCGAGACCGTGCCCGCGCCGGTCGTCAGGTCGGCATTGAGACCGAAGCCGAGATAGCTGTCGTCGAGAAACGGGTTCCGGGTCTGCACCGCGATTCCGGCCGCGGTATAATAGCGGCCGAGATCGCCGACACCGGTATAGGGATCGGCGACGAAGCAACTCCCGCCTGGCCGCCCGAGCGACGCGCAGGTCTTGCGCAGCGTCGCACCCGCGCCCTTGCCGCCCTCGTGCGACCAGTCGGCGGTCAGCAGCACCGACAGGTCGGTCGACGGCTTGAACAGCAGCGACGCGCGCACCGCCTGCGCATCCTCGTCGTTGGTACCGTCGCTCATATAGCCGGTATGCCGCACCCGCTGCCCGGCAATGCGCAGCGCGACAGTGTCCGACAGCGGCAGGTTGAGCGCGCCGTTGACATTCAAGCGGTTGTAGTTGCCGACATCGAAGCCGAGATTGCCGCCAAGCGTGAAGCCGGGCCGGCTGGTGATCAGGTTGATCGCTCCCGCCGTTGCGTTGCGGCCGTAGAGCGTGCCCTGCGGACCCTTGAGGATCTCCAGCCGCTCGAGATCGTAATACAGCCCTCGGATCGAGGTCGGCGTTGCGAGATATACGCCGTTGATGTTCACCGCGACCGAAGGATCGGCAAAGGCGTTGCCACTCAGCTGCGTTACCGACCGGATCGTGAAGGTGGTGTAGGGCCCCCCGGCCGGCTGCACCTGCAATCCCGCGGTCAGGCGGCTGAGTTGCTCGGTACTGGTAACGCCGCGGTTGCGCACGTCGTCGCCCGAGACGGCGGTGACTGAGAGTGCGGCGCGCTGCACGTTCTCGCTGCGCCGCTGTGCCGTCACGACGATGTCCTCGAGGCCCGTCTGCGATTCCGGCGGCGTGGTCGGGCTCGTCGAGGCTGCCGTGCCGCTAGTGTCCTGCGCCAGCCCGGGCGTCGCAGCGGCTCCGATCGTCAGCGCGATCAAGGATGCCCCCAATTTCAAGCTCGTCATCACTAGCCTCCCCCATCGTTATCGATGTTTTGTGAACGCTAGGGGCGGGGGCCGCCCGCGTCTGTCCGTCATTCAGAGGACATCCTGCGTAGGGGTCAGTGGCTTACCAAGGAGCAGAGCTGATAGGGGCTGGTAACGCTGAGCCGGCCGTAGGCGCGCTGGCGATAGGTCAGGACCGAGGCCTTGCCGACCCCGAGGTCGAGCGCGGTCGCCTCGACCGTCATGCCGACCGCGGCACGGGCGCAGACCTCGCGCTCGCGCCGTGTCAGATCGGGAAAACGCGCGCCGAAGCGATCCTCCAGTTGCGGCACGGACAGTTCACGCGCGGTTTCGGCGCGGGCGCGGTTCATCGGCAGCATCGGCAGAGCGAGCCAGGCGAGATTGATGAGCGCGGTGACTTCGTCATCGGTGAAATAGCCATCGCTCTTGTGCCGGGCGACCGACAACGCCCGCCACGCGTCGCTCCCGCGCTGCACGATCGAGACCCGTTCGATGATCCCGGCATCGTCGAAAATGCGGCGCCGGAATCCGGCGGAGGCGATGTCCGAGGGGCGGATCCGCTGATAGGCCAGATCGCTGCACGCAGGGGTGGCACGGCAGGCGTCGTGGATCGGGTCGAGTTGCAGATACGACTTGCTGTAGAGCGGGAACAGATCGGTCACCCCGGGCTCGCATGAATAATATTGCAGGCTGGTTTCCAGCCGCCCTTTCGCTTCGAACAGATAGACGCGGCGCGCCCCCGCGGTGACGGTCATCACCGAATCGCGCACGGTGGATCCGAATTCTTCGGTGCCGATCGCCTGCAGCAGTTTCTCGTAGACGGCGCCGCACGCGGTGGAGGCGCGCCACTCCTTGATCTGCTGGATCTGCGTCAAAGGCCGCTCCCTGTTCTGTCCGCGGTCTGCAATCGGGCCGGTTCCGTCCCCGCTCGCTTGCCCGTCTCGTTCTCGCGTCGCGTCGTAACACGTCGCGCGTTCGCAATCACCAGCAACGCCGCCACGCACAGCGCGGTCGGCACGGCGAACAGTGAGGTGACGGTGGTTTCGGCAACCTGATGGGTGAGCGCGAGGCCGATCAGGATCGGCGCGAGCACCGTGCCGACCCGCCCGACGCTCTTCGTCACGCCAATGCCGAGCGCGCGCAGATGCACTGGATAGAAGCCCGCGAGCACGACGTTGATGCCCGCATAGGCGCCGAGCGCGCAAAAGCCGTCAGCGACGAGCAGCGTCATCAATAAGACCGGGGTCGCCGTCGCCAGTACTTGCCCGATCCACACGAAAAGCACGGTGGCGCCGAGGAAACAGCCCACGAGCATGCGGATCTGCCCGAAACGGTCCATCAGCGCGCCGACGACCAGCCCCGCGACGATCCCCCCCAACCCGAAGACCGTCACCGACAGCGATGCGAACGACGCCGATCGCCCGACCTGGACAAGCATCGTCGGGAGCCAGCTGCTGAGGCAATAGCTGATCGTCAGCATCGCGATGAACAACAGCCATAACATCACCGTGCCGAGGCCGAAGGGCGGCGCGAGCAGCAGCAGCGCGCCGCGCAAGGGCGGCGGCACGGGCTCACTCGATGCGGCGTCGGCCTGGCGTGGCTCGACGAGGAATTGCCAGGAAATCGCCGCGGCGAACAGACACACCGCGCCGATGCCGGCCATCACCATGCGCCAGTCGCCGGGCAGCGCGGCGATCCCCGCCAGCGCGCAACCGGTGCCGTATCCAACGAACATCAGCGATATGATGAAGCCGCGCCGGTGCGGCGGCGCCGCCTCTGCGATCATCGCGAGGCAGCTCGGCAGCGTGCCGCCCAGGAAGAAGCCGGTCACCAGCCGCAACCAGAACAATTGCTCCCCACTTTGCGCCAGACCGCACAGCATCTGGAACAGCCCGAAGCCCGCCAGCGTACCGATCACCACCCCGCGATGGCCGATCCGCCCCACCGCGAGCGGAAAGGCGATCAGGCCGATGCACTGCCCGATCAGATTGGCGGAGAAGAGCGGGCCGAGCTGCGCGATCGAAAGGTGCAGTGAGCGCGCGACGATCGGCGCGAGCGGCCCCATCACGGTATGCACCACGCCATCGAGCAGATAGGCGAGCGTGCAGATCGCGATGGTCGCGACAGCTGCGGGGGGCAGCCCGTCACCCCCGCGTTCGGATCGTTGGTCTGGTTGGCGCATCGTCGGCGTCCTCTCCTCCCGCAATCTCTCGCATATCGCCAGCGCGCCGCTTGTCCCCTCTCGAGGGGACGGCGATGGTGACCGTGCGACTGTCCCGGCGCAAGAGGACAGACGCCTCCCGGCGCCGTCGCCAAGGTTGCCCGCATCACTGGAGGGGAGAGCCAAGTGCTCGAAGGCAACAAGGTCATCATCACGGTCGCGCTGAACGGTGGCATGCAACAGGATCGCGACGGCGCGATCATTCCGAAGCAGCCGGTCGAGATCGGCGAGGCGGCGGCGCGGTGCCATGAGGCGGGGGCCGCCGTGGTCCACGTCCATGCCCGTGGGCCGGACGGCAAGAACAGCGGCGATCCCGCAATCTATTCGGCGATCATCCGCGAGATCCGGGCGCGCTCGCCGATCCTGATCCAGACCACCAACGGCATCGGGGTGCGGCGCGATCCGGTGACCGGCCAGCTGTACTGGCCCGACGACACCGAGCGGCTCGGCCTGCTCTCGATCGAGCCGCAACAGGATCTGTTCGGGATCGCCGCCGGTTCGGCCGATTTCTACAATCCCGAGGGCGGCTATCCCGGCGAGACGCCTTATGTGAACTCGCCCGAACTGCTCAAGAAGACGATCGAGGCGGTCTATGCCAAGGGCAGCGCGCTCGAATATGAGGTGATCGAGGCAAGCACGCTGCACCGCCTGCTGCGCTATGCGAACGAAGGGCTGTTCGATCGCCACCGTGAGAATATCTGGCTGCTGCACGGCGGCGGCTTCGGCTCCACGCCGCCGATCTCGCGCAACGTGCTGTTCGCGATCGACGAGGGGCTGCGGCTCTTCCCCAAGGCGATCTGGGGCGTGACGGCGACCGGGCGCGACATGTTCAGGATCGTGACGCTGGGGCTCTCGATGGGGTGCGATCTCGTGCGCGTCGGGTTCGAGGACGGTGTTCATTTGCCCGACGGCACCGTCGGACGCGACAATAGCGAAATGGTGGCGGCGGCGGTCAGGATCGCCGCAATCTATGGTTTGGCGCCGGCGAGCGTCGCGGAAGCGCGCAACCGCTTCGGCATCGGAGCCACGGCGGCGTGACACGACCGGCGGTGCTCGTCCACAATGCGGCGCTGCTCCCCCGGCTCGCGGCGGCCGATTTGCCCGATTGCCGCATCGTGCCGCCAGAGGCGATCGCCGATGGCGTCTCCGACGATCTTGCGGCGTCGGTCGAAGTGCTGGTCAGCGCAGGTGAGCCGCTGCCCAATAGCCTCGTCGACGCGCTACCGCGGCTGAAACTCGTCGCCTGCTTCGCGACCGGCTATGCCGGGATCGATCTGGCGCATCTGCGCGCGCGCGGCATCCGGCTGACCACCGCCGCCGGGGTCAACGCGCACGACGTCGCCGATCATGCGGTCGCCCTGTTGCTCGGTCTGCAGCACGGCGTCATCGCCGCGGACCGCGCCGTGCGGGAGGGGCGCTGGCGCGACGGCGTGACGCCGCGCCCTTCGTTACGCCGGCAACGTGTCGGCATCGTCGGCCTCGGCCGGATCGGGCTCGCCACCGCCGTGCGTCTGTCGGCGCATGAGATGGACGTGCGATGGTGGGGGCCGCGGGAAAAGCCCGACGCTCCCTTCGCTCGGTCGGACAGCCTGGCAACTCTCGCGCACTGGAGCCAGGTCCTGATTCTGACCGGTCGTGCCGACGCGCGGAACACAGTCCAGATCAATGCCGAAATCCTGCATCTGCTCGGACCGGCGGGGTTTCTCGTCAACGTCTCGCGCGGGACGCTCGTCGACGAGGATGTCCTGATCGCCGCCTTGACGGCTGGTACGATCGCTGGGGCCGCCCTTGACGTGTTTTGCGAGGAACCCGTCCGGTCGGCCGCTTGGAGCAGCGTGCCCAATGTCGTGCTGAGCCCGCATCTTGGCGGATATACGCAGGAAGCGGGCAGGGAAATGGGCTGGCAGCTACACGAAAACGTGCGGCGGTATCTGTGCGGCGAACCACTGCTCACCCCGACGGACGATGTTTGCTGATACGCCGCCCGGCGTTCTGGCAGTGCGGCGGGATCCGGTGTGGGACGCAGACGGCCAGCGCGCGTCGTTCGACTGACTTTCTCGCCGCGGCGCGAAGACGAGCGACCAACAGATGTTCGATCGCGCGACATGGACGGTCGGCTTTGCCACTGGTGTCGCCACGCGGTGCCGGTTGAACTTTGCAAAACTTTACCCGGCACACATTCTGGAGCCTAGGCGCACCGCCATTGCAGAGCGGCCGACGAAAGGTTGTCGGACGATTTGGAGGGAGTGCTGCACCATGAACCAATATATCAAACGCCGCCGACTACTCGCTGGACTGCTGGCTGCCGCGGCCGGCACCGCAGCGATCGCGGGTGCTGGTCTAGCCATGGCGGGGCCGGCAATACACCAAGCGCATGGTCATTCGGCCGCGGCTGATCCTGCGGTCATCGACGCACACTTCGACACACTATTTCCGAAAATCCTGCCTGACGGCACCCCCAAGCAAAGGGCCGAGCTGAAGATGATCGCGCATTCGGTTCATACCGATCTGAATGCCTTCCACGCGCAGTTCCCGACCGCGCATCAACGTGCGCACCTCTTGTTGCTGCAATCGACGGTCGACCGCGCCGGGTTGGAGGCGCTGCGCCAAGAACAAGTGCAGCAGGCGGACCTTGTTTCGAGGCGGATCGTCCGGCGGCTGGCCGACGCCGCCGAGGTGCTGACACCATCGCAACGCGTCCGGTTGGCCGCGCATCTCAAGGCCGCCCATCGCAACGGAGCGGGACTGTGAGGCTCATGTTGGTGGGCGTCTGCATGGTGGCTGTTTCGGGCCAAGCCAGTGCCGCTCCGCTGATGCTTTCAACGCGCCAAGCCTTGATAGAACGCGTCAGCTTTGGCGATCTGGATCTGCTCGGCGACGCCGGCAAGGCAACCCCTCCAGAGGCGCATCCGCGCGGCAGCGCGTCGGGTATGCAACACCCCTGGTGTTCTGCCCCTGGCGGCGAAGGTGAGCGAGGTGCGCTGCAATCGAACTGCGATAGCGCGTGCTTCAGTTCAGTTCGACCGGATTGCCGCGGCCCGTGGGGCAAAAGCGGTCGAAATCGCCGCACTGGCGTTAAACGCGGGTCGCTGACGGCAAGCGATCGTCGGACTCGGCCGACAGGCTTCGCGCGGTGCGCGAAGCCTGTATGGTCTGCCGGACACCCTCGCATCATCTCGAAGGCCAAGGCCATTTCTCAGCGCATCCTGATGATAGAAGACGATGGCCGGCTGGCGGCGATGGTGGAAACCTATCTGGCTCAGCACGGCTATGTCGTTACGCATGCACCGACCCGTGAGGAGGGATTGGCCGCCTTGTGCAACCACGAGCGTGAGGAGTTCGCGGCGGTATTGCTGGACCTTATGCTCCCCGACGGCGACGGGCTCGACATCTGCCGTCGCGTTCGCGCCCTGCCGTCGCCCGCAGGCGCGGTGCCGATCGTGATGCTCACGGCCAAGGGCGATCCGTTCGACCGCGTGATCGGTCTGGAACTGGGCGCCGACGACTATCTTCCCAAACCGTTCGAGCCCCGCGAACTGCTGGCCAGACTGCGCGCCGTGCTGCGCCGACCGGCTTTGGCGGCGGCGGACAGCCTGCCGCGCCTGCGGTTCGGGCGGCTGGAGATAGACCGCGATGCCCGTGTAGCGCTGCTGGATGGGCAGCGTTGCATGCTGACTGCCTATCAGTTCGATCTGCTCGTGGTGCTTGCCGAACGCGCCGGTCGCGTGCTGTCGCGCGACCAGCTGATCGACGCGCTGAAGGGGGAAAGCCACGAGCCGTTCGACCGATCGATCGACGTCCATATCGGACGCCTGCGTGCCGCCATCGAAGACGATTCCCGGCAGCCGCGGCGCATCATTACCGTGCGCGGGGCGGGTTATGTGTTCGCAAGGGTGCAGGATGATTGAGCCTGACGTGCCGGACGGTGGCAGCAACCGTCCGCGCCTGATGCAACGCCTCTATTGGCGGATCTATCTCGCATTGCTGGCGAGCCTCACCGTGGCGGCAGTGCTCTTTGGGCTGGCGCACCTGCGCTACGGCGCGGCGCCGGCGGCCATGCTGGGCTTCCGCGGGCATCTCGCCATGCTGGCGTTGCTGCTGGCGATCGCGATGGTGGTGGCGGCCGCGGCGTTCCCAGTGGTTCGCCGGCTCACCCGCCGGCTCGAGCGGCTCCAGGCAAGCGTCGATGCCTGGGGGGCGGGCGACCTGTCGAGCCGGGTCGCGGTCGAGGGGCGCGACGAGGTTGCGCAGCTGGCAACGAGCTTCAACCAATCGGCTGAGCGTATCGAAGCGTTGATGCGCGCGCAGCGGATCTTGCTGGCAAATGCCTCACACGAACTGCGATCGCCGCTAGCGCGTATCCGCATGGCGATCGAACTGCTGTCCGAGGCTCCGTCGGTGGCTGTACGCGCCGAACTGGCGCGCAATGTGATGGAGCTCGACCAGTTGGTCGAGGAAGTCTTGCTGGCAAGCCGCCTCGACGGGATGTCGACGCATGAGCATAGACCAACGGCCGTGGACCTGACTGCGATCGTTGCCGAAGAATGTGCGCGGGCGATCGCGCAGTTCGCGGGAGAGCGAATGGAGATATCCGGCGACGCGGTCCTCCTGCGGCGGATGATCCGCAATCTCCTCGACAACGCGCAACGCCATGGCGGCGGGACACCGATCCTCGTGACGCTGACAGCATCTGCAACGCAGATCGGGCTCGAGGTCCGCGATGGTGGCGCAGGCGTCCCGCAGAGCGAGCGAGAGGCCATCTTTGCGCCGTTCTACAGGGCACGCGGTGCCAGCGAGACTGATGGCGGATATGGCCTCGGTCTCAGCCTCGTTCGTCAGATTGCACGGCAACACGGGGGCGACGTGCGCTGCATCGCAGGCGGGGCGGGCGGTGGTCGGTTCAAGGTTGCATTGCCGCGATGAACGGCTCTGCGGCAATGTATGCTGTACCTTCACCGCCAAGCCGTCGAACGCCTTGAGAATATCGGCCTTCCTCCGGTTAAAAACGCGTGAGGTTCAGCTGTACGAGCTCGTCAAGGAAATCGACCACGGCACGGACGCGCGGGAGGCGTTGCTGGTCGGCGTGGAACATCAGCCAGTAGCTTCGCGTGATCTCGACGTCAGGCAATATCCGTACCAGCCGCGCATCCTGCTCGGCGGCGAAGGCGTGTAGGACGCCGAGGCCCAAGCCGCTGGCGACTGCGGTCTGCTGGGCCGCGATCGAACTCGACCGGAACACGGTCGGCGCGTCGGTGACGATTTGGTGGAAGTAACGCAGTTCGGGAATGTCGATCAGTTCGTCGATATACCAGACGAGCGGATGATGGCGCAGCGCCTCGACCGTGGTGATCGGTGCAGCGCCCGACAGGTAGCTCTCCGCGGCATAGAGTCCGAGCCGGTAATCCACCAGCTTGCGCGCGACGACGCGGCCCCTGGGCGGCCGGTTGAGGCCGATGGCGATATCCGCCTCGCGTTTGGACAGGCTGACGGTGCGGCTTTCCGGCGCCAGTTCGAGCTGGATCTGGGGATGTCGCTGCCGCAGCAGCCCGACATTGGGGGCGACGAGGTACGTGCCGAACGCTTCCGGCGTCGCCAGCCGCACCGATCCGGCAATGCCGCGGCTGCGTTCGCCGAGATCGGCGGTGGCGAGCAGCATCTCCGCTTCCATCCGCTCGGCATGCTGCAGCAATGCCTCTCCGCCGGGGGTCAGCGTCACGCCGCGCGGCGATCGATCGATCACCTGGCTGCCCAGCGCCGCCTCCAGCGCGGTGATGCGGCGGGCCACCGTGCTATGGTCGAGCCCGAGCCGCTGCGCCGCCGCAAGCAACCGTCCTTCCCGCGCCACGGCAAGGAAGATGCGCAGGTCATCCCAGTTCAGGCTCTGCATATTTGCACAACTAATTCGCTTTCGCCGATGTTTCTGCGCACATTTATACAGAGTATCCCTGTGCATCAACGCACATCGGAGAGTATCATGCGCAACATCACCCATTTCATTGGCGGCGAGGCCGCTGCCTGGTCCGGCGCGCGGACCGGCGACGTCTTCGCGCCGACGCTCGGCCAGATCCAGGCGCAGGTCGATCTGGGGGACGCCACGACGATCGATCAGGCCGTCGCCAACGCACGGGCGGCGCAACCGGCCTGGGCCGCGACCAACCCGCAGCGCCGCGCGCGCGTGATGTTCCGCTTCAAGACGCTGATCAAAGAGAATCTCGAAGAGCTGGCGCGGCTGCTCGCCTCGGAACACGGCAAGGTGATTTCGGATGCCAAGGGCGATCTGCAGCGCGGTCTCGACGTGGTCGAGTTCGTCTGCGGCATCCCGCATCTGATGAAGGGAGAATATACCGAAGGGGCAGGGCCCGGCATCGACGTCTATTCGATGCGCCAGCCGCTCGGCGTGGTCGCCGGCATCACGCCGTTCAATTTCCCGGCGATGATCCCGCTGTGGATGCTGGCGCCGGCGATCGCCTGCGGCAATGCCTTCATCCTCAAGCCATCTGAGCGCGCGCCGTCGGTGCCGGTGCGGCTGGCGGAACTGGCGGTCGAGGCCGGGCTACCGGCGGGCATTCTCAATGTCGTGCATGGTGACAAGACGGTGGTCGATGCCATTCTCGATCACCGTGACGTCAAGGCGGTGAGCTTCGTCGGCTCGTCCGACATCGCGCAATATGTCTATGGCCGCGGCGCGGCGAACGGCAAGCGCATGCAATGCATGGGCGGCGCCAAGAACCACGGCATCGTCATGCCGGATGCCGATATCGACCAGGCGGTCGCCGACATCCTGGGCGCCGCCTACGGCTCGGCCGGCGAGCGCTGCATGGCGCTGCCGGTGGTCGTGCCGGTCGGGGAAAAGACCGCCGAGGTGCTGCGCGAGAAACTGGTGCACGAGATCGCCAAGTTGCGCGTCGGCGTGTCGACCGACGATCAGGCGCATTACGGGCCGGTGGTCAGCGCACAGCACAAGGCGCGGATCGAGGACTATATCCGGATGTCGGTCGACGAGGGCGCCGAACTGGTCGTCGATGGGCGCGATTTCTCGCTGCAGGGCTATGAGCAGGGCTATTTCCTTGCCCCAACGCTGATCGACCATGTCACCCCCGACATGCAGAGCTATCAGGACGAGATTTTCGGCCCGGTGCTGCAGATCGTTCGCGCGCGGACGTTCGAGGAGGCGGTCAGCTATCCGTCGAACCACCAATATGGCAACGGCGTGGCGATCTTCACGCGCAACGGCGACTTTGCCCGCAAGTTCGCCAGCGAAGTCGAGGTCGGCATGGTCGGCATCAACGTGCCGATCCCGGTGCCGGTCTCGTATCACAGCTTTGGCGGCTGGAAGCGCTCGGGCTTTGGCGATCTCAACCAATATGGCAGCGACGGGATCCGCTTCTATACCCGGACCAAGACGATCACGCAGCGCTGGCCGAGCGGCGGATCGGTGATCGACCAGAGCTTCGTCATTCCCACGATGTGAGCCCGCTGGCCGGCCGGTGGTCGCGTGATGGACCTTCGGCCGGCCGCACGACGTTGAAGAGTTGAGGAGACAGTCATGATACCCACCGGCAAGCCTGACGCTGCCGATCAGCCGATCCCGGCGGAACGCCCCAAGCCCGCGCCCGACGCGCCGAAGACTGGCAGCGCGATGGACGATGAGCCGGAGCCGGGCACGGATCCGCTGCACGAAGGACCGTAAGCATCGCAGCGGCGGCCCAATCCCTTGCCCGGGTCAGCCGCCGCCGCGAAAACCGTCGAATATCTGCGCGCGCAGCGCGAGGTGGCGGCGGCGGATCGCATCCGAGCGCCAGCCGAGATAGTAGCTGAACAGGCCGGAGACGCTCAGCGCGAACGGCCGCACCAGCGTACCATCCGCCAGATACCGCTGCACCAGCGCGGCACGCGCCATGGCGATGCCGTGGCCGAGGATCGCGCCGCGGATGGTGAAGGCGGCGTCATCGAAATAGATCGGCTGTTCCGGATAGCTGATCGGCAACTGCGCCTTTTCCAGCCATAGGTTCCAGGTCACGCCCGAATGCAGCAGCAGCGGCGCGCGCCGCATCGTCTCCGGGGACAAATCGGGAAAGCGTGCGAGGAACGCCGGGCTGCACACTGGGAAGATCCGCTCGTCGCCGACCTTCTCGACGATCATGTCGGGCATTTCCCCATTGCCGTAGACCAGGGCAACATCGGCATTCGACGGCGCAAGCTGCGACAGGTCGTTGAGCGTGGTGACGCGCAGGCCGCTGCCTTCGGTCGCTGCCCGCACCTGCGCCATGCGCGGCAACAGCCAGTGATCGACGATCGCGAACTGGGTCGCGAAATGCAGCACCTCCGCACCGGTGCGCTCGGCCGGGTCCGCCACCGCATAAGCCTGGCTGAGATAATCGAGCGCGCGTTGGGTCTCGATTGCGAGCGATCGCCCCACCGAGGTCAGCATCATGCGATTGCCGACCCGCTCGAACAATTGCTGCCCCAACGTCTCTTCCAGCCCGCGGATCTGGTGGCTGACGGCGCTTTGCGTAACGCACAGTTCGTCCGCCGCCGCGGTGAAGCTGCCTAGGCGGGCGGCGGATTCGAAGCACCGCAACGTCTGCAGCGGAGGGAGCGAGCGATACGATTGGGACATAAGGCCAGCTAAAGCATCGAGCGAACAAATGCATCACACATGAGCACGGCTCATGCGCACGGCCACAAAGATCAATTGTTCGCTGGCGTAGGGGCAGCTTAACGCAGGGCAAATGGCCATGCAGAGCTATCGATACCCCCGTACCGGAGAGAGAATTTGGTAAGTCCCAGCAGCGGCGTCGGTCCTCAGGCCGCGCCCGACAAACGGTGGTATATCGGTGCCACCAAGGCCCAGTGGACCACCTTCTGGTCGTCCTATATCGGCTGGGCGCTCGATATCATGGATCTGATGCTGTTCGCGATGATGATCGCGTACATCAGCCCCGATCTTGGCATGGACAAATCGGCCGCCGGCATGCTCGTCTCGGTGACGTTGATAGCCAGCGCGTTCGGTGGCCTGATCTTCGGTTTCCTCGCGGATCGCATCGGCCGCGCCAAGGCCATGGTCCTGTCGATCCTGTGCTATTCGGTCGGCACCATGCTCTGCGGCTTTTCGCAGAACCTCACCCAGTTGCTGCTGTTCCGCATCGTGCTCGGCATCGGCATCGGCGGCGAATGGTCGTCGGGCGCGGCGTTGCTGACCGAGACCTGGCCGGCGCGACACCGCGCCAAGGTGATGGCCTGGGTCCAGTCCGCCTTCGCCACCGGCTATGCGCTGGCCGCGATCGTCGCGGCGCTGCTGCTGCCACATATCGGCTGGCGCGGCGTGTTCTTCTTCGGTCTGGTGCCGGCCCTGTTCGCCTTCTGGGTGCGCCGTCACACGCCGGAACCTGAAATCTGGCTCAAGCAGAAGGAGCGGCTCAGCTTCGGCCAGACGATCAAGCTGCTGTTCGGCGAGCATAAGCGTAGCACGATCGTCGGGCTTGCCTTCACCTCGGCGGCGATGTGCGGCTATTGGGGGCTGTTCACCTGGATCCCGACCTATCTCGCGACGCCGGTCGCGGCCGGCGGGCCTGGCCTCGACCTCGTCAAATCGACGACCTGGATCGTGATCATGCAGGTCGGCGCTGCCGCCGGGTTCGTGACGTTCGGCTATATCGCGGATTCGATCGGGCGGAAGGCGGCGTTCATGACCTTCTTCTTCATCTCCGCACTGGCCGTGCCAGCCTATACGATGATCCATGATCCCACGATCCTGCTGATCTTCGGGCCGATCGTCGCCTTCTTCGGCACCGGTTTCTACAGCGGTTTCGCGCCGACCTTCGCCGAACTGTTCCCGACCCAGATCCGCGCGACCGCGCAGGGCTTCATCTACAATACCGGCCGGGCATCGGCCGCGGTCGCCCCGGCGATGGTCGGCCTGTTGTCGGGATCCTACGGGATCAGCGGCGCGCTCGCCTTCACCGCCGGCTTCTTCGCGCTGGCCGGCTTCATCGTCCTGTTCTTCCTGCCCGAAACCAAAGGAGCCGAGCTTCAGTGACCGAGCTCAACATTAACGCCGCGTCGCTTGCCCCTGCTGGCTTCGATATCGACACCTGGCTGGCCGATACGGCGGGCGCGGCGCAGTTCGATCTCAGCCACGTGATGGCCAAGGGCATGCCGATCCATCCGGCGCACCCGCCGTTCCATATCACGCTGAACAACCGCCACGGCGATACGGTGCGCTATTGCGGCCATTCCTCGGCCAATGAGCTGATGTGCGGCAGCCTGCATTCGGGAACGCATATCGATGCGCTGTGCCACGCCTCGTCGCATGGCAAACTGTTCGGTGGGATCGATGCGGCGGAGGCGCAGGCCGGCACCGAATTGTTCAAGGTTCTCGGTGCCGAGACGATCGCGCCGATCTTCCGCCGCGCCGTGTTGCTCGATGTGGCGGGCGTGCTGGGCGTCGACGCGCTCGAACCGGCCTATGAAGTGACTGCCGCCGATCTAGACCACTGCCTGGCTGCCGCGGATACGGAGATCCGGCCTGGCGACGTCGTCCTGCTGCGCAGCGGCTGGGCTGCCTATTGGGCGGATTCGCCTCGCTATCTCGGGCTGGATTCGGCCGGCGCGCCGGGGCCGGGCGTCGAGGCAGGGCGGTGGCTCGCGGCGCACCGGCCGTTCGCGGTCGGCTCCGATACCTCGGCGTTCGAGGTGATGAACCACCACGATATCACGCTCGAGGTGCACAAGATCCTGATTGCCGAACACGGCATCCACATCATCGAGAACCTCGATCTGCAGGCGCTCGCCGCCAGCCCGCACCGCACGGTCGCGCTGGTCGCGCTGCCACCGAAGATCGCCGGCGCCACGGGCGCGCCGCTGCGCCCCATCGCGCTCGCCTGAAGGACAGACCATGCTTTCACCAGAAGATCGCCGCGCCGGCGCCGAAGCGCTGTTCCGCGCTGACCGCGACGGCAGGACCATTCCGCAGCTCAGCCATACCTACCCGGCGATCGAGCTGGAGGATGCCTATGCCATCCAGGGGCTATGGGCCGAGATGCGGATCGGGCAGGGCGCAAGGATCGTTGGGCACAAGATCGGGCTGACCTCGCGTGCCATGCAGATGGCGTCGAAGATCACCGAGCCGGATTACGGCGTGATGTTCGACGACATGGTGTTCAGCGATGGCGCCGTGATCGCCGCGAGCCGCTTCATGGCGCCGCGCATCGAGGTGGAACTGGCCTTCGTGCTCGGCCAGCCGCTGGAAGGACCCAACGTCCGCGTCCACGATGTGCTGCGCGCGACCGACTATGTCACGCCGGCCCTCGAGATCATCGCCTATCGTACCGAGGTGCCGCGCGCGATCACCGATACGATCGCGGACAATGCGGCGTTCGGCGCGATCGTCCTGGGCGGGCGCACGATCCGGCCGATGGATGTCGATATCCGCTGGGTCGGCGCGACCCTGTCCAAGAACGGCATCATCGAGGAATCGGGCGTGTCGGCGGCCGTCATGGGCCATCCGGCGGCGGGCATCGCCTGGCTGGCGAACAAGCTCGCGCCGCTCGGCGGGCGGCTGGAAGCGGGCGAGATCGTGCTGGCCGGATCGTTCACGCGGCCGGTGTCGGTCGCGCCGGGCGACGTGATTCACGCGGATTACGGGCCGTTGGGCGCCATCGCGACGTCGTTCTCATGATCATGGACATTCCCGAAAACCGCTTCAAGCAAAGGCTCAAGGCCGGTGAGGCGCAGACTGGCCTGTGGTGCTCGCTGTCTAGCGCCTACGCTACGGAGGCCGTCGCCAGCGCCGGTTTCGACTGGCTGATGTTCGATACCGAACATTCGCCCGCCGATCTGGAGACGACGCTCGGCCTGCTGCAGGTCGCTGCCGGCTACGATGTCTCGGCGCTGGTGCGACCGGCGATCAACGATCCGGTGCTGATCAAACGCTTCCTCGATATCGGCGCGCAGACCTTGCTCATCCCGCAGGTCCAGTCCCCGGCCGAGGCGGAAGCCGCCGTGCGCGCAATGCGCTATCCGCCGCACGGCATTCGCGGCGTCTCCGGGCTGACGCGCGCCACGCGGTTCGGCCGGGTGCGCGACTATGCCGTGCAGGCCGAGCACGAACTGTGCCTGCTCGTCCAGGTTGAGACACGGGCCGCGCTGGACGCCCTGGACGAGATCGCGACCGTCGATGGCGTGGACGGCGTGTTTATCGGCCCCGCCGATCTCGCCGCGAGCTTCGGCCATGTTGGCCAGCCATCGCATCCCGAGGTCGTCGAGGCGCTGGTCGGCGCGATCGAGCGGCTGGTGTCGCTTGGCGTGCCGGCCGGTCTGCTGAGCGGCGATCCGGCAGTCGTCCGGCGCTGCGTCGATGCGGGGTCGACGTTCACGGCGACCGGCGTGGATGCCGGGCTGCTCGCGCGCGGCGCCGACGCCTTGGCGGCAGCAGCGCCGCGCCGCGCCTGACCCCAGCCCAGTTCATTTCATTCAGACGATGCGGGAAAGATTCATGACTCGGAAGATCGGTGCGCTATGCGCTGCAGGCCTGATCGCAGCGGCGTCGCCGGCCTATGCGCAAACCAGCGATGCGGCGGAGACACGACAGCTTCGCGACACGCTGAAGCAACTCCAGGATCGGCTGCAGGCGGTCGAGACCGAACTTGCCGCGACTCGTGCCGCAGCGGCCTCGCGAACGGGTCCGGCCGTGGCCGCCACCGTTCCCCCGGCACCCGCCGCCGCTGCATCTTCGCCCCTGCGCGTGGCCGCCGCGGAGGTGACACGCCAGCAGGCGCCCAGTGCTGCAGCCCCTGTGCAGGCAGCCAGCGCGGCGAGCCGGCCGAGCAAGGGCTTCCGCGTCGGACAGACCGACTTCACGATCACCGGCTTTATCAAGGCCGATGTTCTGCTCAGCCGCTATAGCGGCGGCCCGACCGCGACATTCCCGCTTGGCCGCGACTTCGCGGTGCCGCAGTCGATCCCGGTCGGTGGTAGCCAGAAGGGGGTCGATTTCGACGCCCACGCCAAACAGACGCGCATCGCATTCCTCACCAGCACGCCGATCGGCGACAGCGACCTGACGACCGTGATCGAGGCCGATTTCCAGGTCGCCTCGGGCACGCAGGGCAACGAACGGTCGCTCAACGCCTATAATCTCGGCCTGCGGCGCGCCTCCTTGTCGTACAAGGGTTGGACGGTCGGGCAGGATTGGAGCACCTTCCAATATCTGCCTGCGCTGCCCGAAACCGCCGATTTCCTGGGCGTGACCGAAGGCACCGTGTTCGTCCGGCAGATGCTGGCGCGCTACGCGCGGCCGCTGTCCGACCAGTTGACGCTGCAGGTCGCGCTGGAAAATGCCGAGACCACGACGATCGACGCGGGTGCCGCCGTGGCGACCGACAATAACGACGATCGCATGCCCGATGCGATTGCGCGGTTGTTGTGGAAGCGTGGCGACACCGAATTGTCGCTGGCAGGCTTGATCCGCCAATTGCGTGCCGACGATATTACCGGAAACGCCACCGCCACCGGCTACGGCCTGTCCTTTGCCGGCCATACGCCATTGCCGACGGGGAAGGGGGACGATTTCCGCTTCATGCTGACCGGGGGCAACGGGATCGGACGCTATATCGGCGTCGCGTTTGCGCCGGACGCGGTCTATTCGCCGACGACGACCGAGCTCGACACCGTGAAACTGATTTCGGGCTTCGCTGCCGCACGGCATTTCTGGGCCCCGGGCGTACGCAGCACGGTGTCCGCCTCGTTCCAGGATGTCGATAATCCGGCGGGGATCACGTCGCCCTTCGCCAATCGACGGGCATGGTCGGCAGGCATCAACCTGTTCGTCTCCCCGCTGCCCCGGCTCGATCTGGGCGCCGAATTCCGACACACCGAACGCGTTCTGGGGAATGGCGACAGCGGTGCGCTCGATCGCCTGCAATTCACCGTGAAGCAAAGCTTTTGAACGTGCGCCAGCTTCGATCTGAGGTTCTGTAAGGCCAAAGCCGCAGTCCATTACGCTCGCGTGGGGCGCTATATCGAAATGGCGCCAACTGCGGGGCCATCGCGTCCAGCTTCTCACGGGGGCGGCGCAGGGCGTTGGACCCGAACAGGACGTGCAGCGGTGGATGGTCGGAATCGACGACGTCCAACAGCGCCATCGCCGCTCGGACGGGATCGCCGAGCTGCCGCCCATCCGCGGCGCCAGGCGCGTCGGAAGCTCGACCAAGCGACGCGGCCTGAGCCGCGTTCTCCAGGGTCGCTATTGCGGATCGATTGGGTGGCGAGCAAGTCGGTGCTGAAGGCGCACGGCGTGAGTGTGGTGACCGTAAAGCCGAGCGGCGCTATGTCGTGGACAGGCGTAGCCGATAACCCGTCGCGCGCCTGTCCTGCCGCACAATACAGCGCCGCCGCGGTCCGACGCGCGCCCGGCCAGCAACGTGATGTCCGGGCGGTGACCACTTGTCTGCACGCGTAGGCAAGGCTTTGCCAAGCGGACCGGCGGGAACGGACCGAATGCGTTCCCATCGTACAATCCTCGGCATGGTGCCCAAGATGGTGCGTCACCCCAGCAAGCGCGCCAGCGACCTTGTAGCCGCCAAGGGAACGTTCGCCAAAGCGCCGGGGACCGGAACATGTCTTTGCCGGGGGCAAACTCAAAACTGCATGTAGTCACAAACGGCTGATTGCCGATGGTGACCCCTACGGGAATCGAACCCGTGCTTCAGCCGTGAAAGGGCCGCGTCCTAACCGCTAGACGAAGGGGCCATGCCGGCAAGCGCCGGTTGGTGGAAGCGCCGACTAGGCAAAGCCGCGCGCCGGGTCAACCCGCTGCGTGAGCTTATCTGTCGTTTCCGCACGATAAGCGCTCATTCCGCCCAGGCGGCGTCGTCGAGATGCAGCTCGGCGGCGGGCCTGGCGCCCCAATCGTCGATCCGGGCGCGGCCGGCGAGCCACAGCTTGCGGTGCGGGGGCGCCCCGAGCAGCGCCGCGCCGAGCGCGGTTTCGGCCTGGCGGAAGGCGACCGCCTTGAAGCTGCGGCCGTCGTCGCCCGCCACGATCAGGCGGACATGCCCGCTGCCGACCACGTCGGCCTTGATGATCCGCACCGGCCCGGTGACGATCCTGGGTTGCGGCCAGCCCATGCCGTACGGTCCGCCCAGCTCCATCGAATCGACCAGGGCAGGGGTCACGCCGCCGGGCGAGAGCAAGGCATCGAGCAGCAAGGCGCGGTCGCCGATCGACCGGGTCACGGCCTCGGCGAGCCGCGATTCGAGGAAGTCGCCGAATGCGGCCAGCTGGTCCTCGGCGATCGTCAGGCCGGCGGCCATGGCGTGCCCGCCGCCGGCGACGAGCAGCCCGCTGTCCTTGGCGGAGAGCACCGCGGCGCCGAGATCGACGCCAGCGATCGAGCGGCCCGAGCCCTTGCCGACGCCGTGTTCGTCGATCGCGATGACGATCGCCGGGCGGCCGTATTTCTCCTTCAGGCGGCCGGCGACGATGCCGATCACGCCGGGGTGCCAGCCGTGGCCGGCAACGACCAGCACGGCGCGCTCTCTGGCGACCTGTGCCAGGCTCTCTGCCGCCTCCTGCACGATCGCTTCGATCGCGCGCCGTTCCTCGTTGAGGCGGTCGAGCTCGGCGGCGATGTCGGCCGCTTCCTGCGGGTCGCGCGTGGTCAGCAGCCGGACGCCGAGATCGGACTTGCCGACCCGGCCGCCGGCATTGATGCGCGGGCCCAGCGCAAAGCCGAGATCGGTGCAGGTCGGCGCGCGGGTCAGGCGCGAGGCGGAGATCAGCGCGTTGAGCCCGATATTGCGGCGCTGCGCCATCACCTTGAGGCCCTGTGCCACGAACGCGCGGTTGAGCCCGCGCAGCTGCGCGACATCCGCCACGGTGCCGAGCGCGACGATGTCGAGCAGGTCGAGCAGCCGCGGTTCCGGCCGGTCCTTGAACGCGCCGCGCGCGCGCAGCACGCGGATCAGCGCGGCGCCGAGCAGGAAGGCCACGCCGACCGCCGCGAGATGGCCGTGCGTGGCGCCCCCATCCTTGCCCTGGCTCTCGTCGAGCCGGTTGGGATTGACCACGGCATGCGCATGCGGGAGCGCGAGCGCGCATTTGTGATGGTCGACGACGATCACGTCGACGCCGGCATCGCGCGCCGCGTCCAGCGCCTCGAACGCCTGCGCGCCGCAATCGACCGTGACGATCAGCTCGGCGCCGTCATTTTTCAATTTGACGAGCGCGGTGCCCGACGGGCCATAGCCCTCCATCAGGCGGTCGGGGATATAGGCCGTGGCGTCGAGCCCGAGATCGCGCAGCAACAGGATCATCAGCGCGGCGGAGGTCGCGCCATCCACGTCGTAATCGCCGAAGATGACCACCGATTGCTGCGCCGCGATCGCATCGGCCAGCCGCTCGGCGGCGCGGTCCATGTCGCGGAAGATCGACGGGTCGGGCATGAAGCTGCGGATGCTCGGCGCCTTGTGCGCCTCCAGTTCCTCGCGCGGGCAGCCGCGCGCGAGCAGCAGCTGCGTGACGAGATCGTCGGGCGCGAAGCCCGGATCGCGCGTGTCGGTGGCCAGCGCGCGCCAGCGCCACGGCTGGCCGAGGATCGATTTGGTGATGTTGAGGACGGTGTTCATGAACGCCGCTTGGTAAACCGACGGGGAAGGCGAGGGAAGGGCGCGCGGCAAATCCTTCGCGCCCACAGGCGGGCTGCGGGCGGAACTAGCGGCCCCGGAGGCCCGGCCTAGCTGTGCAGCGTCCCCTCGGCCTGGGCCTGTGCGTGGGGCAGCAGCACGGGGACGCCGCCGACGCGGGTCGCGACGATGCGCGCGATGCGCCACGCGGGCACGCGATTGATGCGGATGTGATAGTCGTAGAAGGTCGAGATGCCGCCGTCGCCACGCAGATCGGCGACCGGGCCGTATGCCGACACGATCAGGTCGCGCGACGCGTCACAGCGATCGACGATGATCGTGCTGATCATGTGGCGCAGCATCCCGCCACCGTCGCGGCGGATGATGCTGGGCAGCGAACCGAGCTCGGCTGGGCCGCGCAGGGTCAGCCCGTCGCTTTCCTCGAACACGCCGTCATGCGTGAACAGCTTGGCCCAGCAATCGCCGCGATCGTGATCGAGGTAATGGCAATAGCGGCTGAGCAGTTCCTGCACCTCGACTCTGGTCGGGTGGTCGATTGCGGAAATGCAGCCCATCGTCTCTCTCCAGCGCCCGGCAAGCGATCGGAGCACGGAAGGGTGCCGTCGATGCATCTAAGCGACGGTCGATTGCATACCCAAAGTTCGAATATGTCAAGCCAGGCGGCGGTCTCGCAGCAGCGGCGCCTCTTCCGGCGGCCTACCGCGAAAGGCAATGAACGAAGCGAGCGGATCGCGGCTATTGCCGGGGGCAAGGATCTCGCGGCGGAAGCGATCGGCCAGCGCGGGATCGAAAATATCCTCGAACGCGGCAAAGGCATCGGCGTCGAGCACTTCGGCCCAGAGATAGGAATAATAGGCGCCGGCATAGCCGCCATCGAAGATATGGGTGAAATGCGTCAGCCCGTGGCGGGGCGCGATCGCGGCGGGCATCGCGATGCGGTCGAGCGTCGCGCGGGTAATCGCGGCGGAATCGGGCGCGGCCTCCGTGCTGCGATGCACGGCGAGATCGAGCAGCGACGAGGCGACCAGCTCGATCGTCGCGAAGCCCTGGCCGAAATCGTCGGCCTGGCCGATCGCCGCGATCAGATCGGCCGGCATCCCCAACCGGGCCAGCGTGTCCGGCGCGACGATCCAATGTTCCATGAACTTGGAGGGGAATTCGACGAAATCGCGTGCCACCGCGGTGCCGGCCTGGCTCGGATAGGTCACGTCGGAGAGCAAGGCGTGCAACGCATGGCCGAATTCGTGGAACAGCGTCCGGGCCTCGCTGATCGACAAGGCGGTGTCGGCGCCCGGCGGGGCCTTGGCGAAATTGGCGACGAGATAGGTGATCGGCAGCACGGGCGGCACGACCGGCGCGTCGATCTTCTCCTGAACGCGCAGGCTGCCCATCCAGGCGCCGCCATGCTTTTCGGGCCGCGCGAGATAATCGGTATAGAGCAGGCCGATGGTCGCACCGTTGCGGGACACGGCCCAGGCGTCGACATCGGGATGCCAGCCGGGCAGATCCTGGCGGCGCTCGAAGGTCAGCCCATAGAGCCGCGCCGCGCAATCGAACGCGGCGGCGCGGACGCGATCGAGCGTGAGATATGTCTTCACCTCGGCGCCGTCGAGCGCATAGCGGTCGCGCCGCACGCGTTCGGCATAGAAGCGCCAGTCCCACGGGGCGATCTCGGCCGTTTGGCCATCGGATCGTGCGACCGCCTGCAGTTCCGCCTGCTCGGCCGCGACCTGCGCCAGCGCCGGCGTCCAGACGCGCATCAGCAGCGCCTCGGCGGCGTCGGGTGTCTTGGCCATGCTGTCGACCAGCGCGTAATCGGCATGGCTCTTATAACCGAGCAGGGCGGCGCGCTCGCGGCGCAGCGCCAGCATGCGGTCGACGATGTCGCGATTATCGTGCGCGCCGCCGTCGCAGCGCGTGGTGAAGGCGCGCCACAGCGTTTCGCGCAAATCGCGCCGCGTGGAAAAGGTCAGGAAATTCTCGGCATCGCCGCGATCGAGCGTGATCAGGTGCTTGCCGCGATCGCCGCGCGCCTCGGCCCGCCGCGCGCTGGACTCGCGCAGTGCCTGTGGGAGGCCGTCGAGATCGGCGGGGTCGAGCAACAGGTGCCAGTCGGCCGCGGCGGCCATGACATTCTGCCCGAACAGCGTGCCGAGACTGGAGAGTTCGGTGGCAATCGCGGCGAACCGCGCCTTGTCCGCGGCGTCGAGCAGGGCGCCGCCATCGACGAAGCCGCGATAGCCGTGCTCGAGCAGCCGGGCCTGCGCATTGTTGAGCCCGGCGGTGTCGCGCGCTTCCCACACGCTCTTCACGCGCGCGAACAGGTCGGGATTGTGGCCGATCGAGGTGCCATGCGCGGTGAGCAGGGCGCCGATCTCGGCTTCGATCGCGTGGATCGTCTCGTCGGCCTGCGCCGAGGACACGGTCCAGAAGATCCGCCGCGCGCGCGCCAGGCGTGCGCCCGCCCGCTCCAGCGCGACGATCGTGTTGTCGAAGCTCGGCGGGGCGGGATCCTCGACGATCGCGGCGATGTCCGCCGCGGCTTCGGCAATGCCCTGGCGAATGGCGGGCAAATAGGCCGCGGGATCGATCCGGTCGAACGGCGGCGCCGCGAACGGTAGCGGCGAGGGGGCGAGCAGCGTTTCGATCATGGGAACATACCGGTCATATAATGCCGTGCTCCGGCGCACGCCGGAGCCCAGGGTTACAGAGAAGGTCGCCGGCGACGCTGTGCACCTACGGTCGCAGGAGAACCGGCAGCCAGAGACCGTAGCGCGATCGCCTACGGCCGCGCCGCCGGCGGCGAACTCATGTCGATCGTCTCAACCTTGTCGGTATGGACATGGAATCCGGCCAGCTGCGCCGGCCCGAACGTCGTGGTCAGCGCGGTATCCGTCGCATCGCGCCCGCGCGCCATCAGCAGCCGCCCGGCGCGCTGCTTGTTGTGCCGTGCATCGAACGTGTGCCAGCCGCCGCCGAGATAGACGTCGAACCAGGCGGAGAAATCCATCGGCCCGGGGATCGGCGGGATATCGATGTCGCCGAGATAGCCGGTGCAGTAGCGCGCCGGGATGTTCATGCAGCGGCACAGCGTGATCGCGAGATGCGCGAAATCGCGGCACACGCCCAATTGTTCCTGATGCGCATCCCACGCGGTCTTGGTCGGGCGGGCGTGCTGATAGCCGAAGGTGATGTGGTTGTGCGTGAACGCGACGATCGCCGCGACGCGTTCCCAGCCCGGCGCGACATGACCGAACAGGCCCCAGGCGGTGTCGGACAGGCGGTCGGTCTCGCAATAGCGGCTGCCGAGCAGGTAGACGAGCACGTCGTCGGGCAGATCCTCGACGCGGTGCTGGATCGCATCCGGGCTGTAGGGATCCTTCTGGAACGAATCCTCGATCACGAAGTCGCAGCTGAGCGTCAGCCCGCCCGCGGGCACGGTGAGGCGCGTGCAGATGTTCCCGAACGCATCGGTATAGTCGTACATCGGCACCTCGGGCGTCGTCACGATACGGTGCGGTGTGCGCAGATCTCGGTTACGCGACGGGTGGAGACTGAGCATCGCCATCAACGGCGTCGCCACCTCAGTCTCGTAACGGATGTCGTAGCCGGTACGAATCAGCATATGGTCGTCTTTCTGGGCTTGAGGTCGGCGGGTCGGGGTTTGTCGGAAACGGAACGGTCGACGTTGATGTCGACCGAGACGGTCATGTCGAGGAAGCTGCCGGGAAAGCCGCTCCACGTGCCGGAAATCGGCACGGCCTGGTAGATGTCGCGCGCCACCGCGACGCGGATCAGTCCGCGGCTGCCGACGATGCCGTTGGTCGGGTCGAACTCGACCCAGCCGGAGCCGGGCAGATAGACGCGTACCCAGGCATGCGTGTTGCCGCCGCCCGTGCGCGCCTCGGTGGCCGTGGGGTTGTAGACATAGCCGGAGACGAAGCGCGCGGCGAAGCCCAGCGCGCGCACCGCCTCGATCATCAGCATGGCATAATCTCGGCAGGTGCCCTTGCGGCGGGCAAGCGTCTCGATCGGCGATTGCGTGCCCTTTTCGGGGCGGCCGACATAGGTGAACTCGCGCTTGATCGCGCGGGTCATCTCGGAGAGCATGTGCAGCGTGTCGGTCGGGCCATCGGTATTGACGAAGCGGCGCGCCCAGCTGTCGATCTGGCGCTGCGGATCATGATGCTGGCGCTCGATCGAGCGCAGCAGATCGGGCATGTCCTCGCTCGAATAGGTGAACGGATAGCCCTGCGCGTAATCCTCGATATCGACGTGCTGCAGCTCGCTCGGCATGTGCTGCAGCCGGATCTGGCTGTCGAACACCAGTTCGCGCGCCGGCCGGTCGAACGTCGCGATCGCCACCGAATTGCCGAACACGTCCTGCAGCCAGCGGATATCGGCCGGCGCGGGGTCGATGTTGAGTTCGGCGTCGATCAGATGCTGGTCGTAACTTTCGCGCGGGCGCACCATGATGCGGTGCTCGCCAAAGGATACCGGCTGGCGATAGGTGTAACGCGTAATGTGTGAAAGGTTCAGGAATGGCATCGGATACTCGTCGCAGCGACAACGTCTCGGGTAAGACGCTGCTCTCGGCACATGATCCATCGCCGGTTCGGATATTCAACCCCGCCGGCGCTTCATCGTTCCTGCTGATCGGCGATCATGCCGGAAATCTCGTGCCGGAAGGCTTGGCGTCGCTGGGCCTACCCGCGGCCGAGCTCGAGCGGCATATCGGCTGGGACATCGGCATCGGCGAACTGGGGCCGCTTTTGGCCGAACGTCTGGACGCGGTGTTCATCCGCCAGACCTATTCGCGGCTGGTGATCGACTGCAATCGCGATCCGGCGCGCGCCGATGCGATGCCAGAGGTGAGCGACCTTACTATCGTGCCCGGCAACCAGGCGCTGACGGCCGAGCAGCGCGCCGCGCGCGTGGCTGCCATCCAGGTGCCGTATCAGGATGCGATCGGCGCCGAGCTGGCGCGCCGCGACGCGGCCGGCATGGAGACGATCCTGGTGTCGCTGCACAGCTTCACCCCGGCGATGCAGGCCGTGCCGCGACCGTGGCAGGTCGGCGTGCTGCACGATCGCGGCAACACTGGCTTTGCCCGGGCGCTGATCGCGGCGTTCGAGCGGGCAGGGGATCTGACCGTCGGGGACAACGAACCCTATAGCATGGATACGATCGACTATACCGTGCCCCGCCATGCCTATGAACGGGGGCGTGCCTATGCCGAAATCGAGGTGCGCCAGGATCTCATTGCCACCAGCCAGTGCTGCATTGCCTGGGCGGCGCGGCTGGCCGCAGCGCTGGGGGCGGCGGCGGACAGCGTGAATCGGGGCTGATTCGACCGTTATTGCATTTCGTTCCCGCACTCGGGGCCGCAAGATGACGAATACGTTACCTGAGAAACGGCGGTTTTCAGCCATTTTCGGGAAAAATGTAGGAAAAGTGCAAGAAAGCGTTTGACCGAATCCGA
>NZ_JANQBK010000014.1 GCF_025370105.1 Sphingomonas hylomeconis | reverse complement strand
GTTGGGCGCCCGGATTGCCAGCCTGAACGTCCGGGTGTGGGCGAAAACGGAACGGCAGCTTCACCGTCGAAAAGACCCAATAGTGGACGCTCAGGGCATGGATTCTCTTTCGAGAAGCGGACGCCCATTCATGTATGACGGTATCTACGAACCTACGAATTCTCGGCGCTGACGGCCGGGCGATCATGCCAGTGACCTGTAACCGGCTCGCGGCGCTCCCTAACCGGCCACGCGCTGCAACTTGGCAGAAGCGGTACCAACTTCGACCTCCAGTGTTTGCGCGCGTGAGTCCAGCGCGATCGCGGGGATGTCGAAAGGCTCCACGTCACTCGGATGGTAAGTGAACCGGAAGCTGTTCGCGGTCCGTGGATCGAAGTCGAACGTCGCCAACACCGTTCGGTCAGCGAGACGCACGATCGAGACCTTTGTGCGCGGCACCTTCTCGGCAGCCCGATTAGCATGGCGTCCATCGCTCATGGCGTATAGCCCCGACGCGTCCGGCCATGTGACGCCCAACCCCTCTGCCGGCGTGCCGTCGGCATTAGTCGCGATTACGGAGATAGCGACCGTGGGATCAAGCGTTGGCGATCCGCTGGAGTCCAACCGGGCGGGGCTGGGCCGGTTGTGAATGTGTATGACATCGCCCTCGACAGTCCAGAAGCCTTCCGCCTTGATGAAGTCGCTATCGGTGGGGCCGGTCGTAATCCGATACAGCGCGGTGTGATCGGCGTTCAGGTGCACGTCGATCTTGAAGTTGTCGCTTTTCTCTTCGTAATGGTAGCGGCCGACGAGCACTCGCTGATCGGTAATAAATACCGGCACGCTGTTTGACGGCAGTTGGGCAATCGCGGGAGTACACAACGTGAGCAACGCCGAAGCGCTGCCCCTGACGATACACTCGAACTTCCGCTGCATGACGCCCCCTCTCACTACCGGAGAGACGGCCGGAAGTTGGGGTAAGTTCCCGATCAGCGACATATCCGATCGCTAATGCTGCCGCGGCGACTGAGCGCGCGACATCTCTAAAGCGGCGTCAGAGCGCAATATGACCCACTTTCGGTCGATCAGAGCGGCCAGCCCAGTCCCCAGCTTCGGACGTTCGTTCAGATGCTAGCAATAGAAGCCGCCAACCTAACGTCTTTGCGATGTAGAAGAATAACTGGAGTCCAGTCGTAATCAACGACATGGGAGATAGCATAAGTTCATCCCCGTATAGCCCTGTCGCGTGTCATGGGCCAACGAGCACCATGCCGTTGCCGACAAGGTCGAAACGATCCATCGGTTTGCCGATAAGAAACCCCTGAACCTGATCGCAACCCCACCGTCGCAAAACAGACAGCTGCTCTTCGGTTTCAACCCCTTCGGCAACGATGATAAGGCCCAGGCTTTTGCCCAGTCCAATCGTCGCCCTGACGATCGATGATGACGAAGCGTGGCTGTTCATTGTGGCAACGAAGCTCCGATCAATTTTGATCTTGTCGAAGGTGAATTCTTTCAGGTTGCCAAGCGAAGAATGGCCTGTTCCGAAGTCGTCCATCACCACTTTTGCGCCGAGCTTGCGCAGCTTCTCGAGGGTAGCGAGAACGTTGTCGCGCTGAAATCCCATTAGGGTCGCGCTTTCCGTTACTTCGAGCTCTAATCGCTCGAAATCGACGTCCCAACGCAGTGCGGCATCGCATATCTCAGCCGCAAGGCCGACGGAGCGAAACTGTATGGGCGACAGGTTCATCGCCAGCGACACCTTGGGGTCCCAGGCCGAGGCAGCACGAAGTGCCTCATCGATCACCCATGAACCGATAGCCCCGATGAGCCCGCTGGACTCGGCGATGGGTACGAAGATGTCCGGTGGTATGTCACCCAGGCTGGGATGCCTCCAGCGAAGCAGTGCCTCGTACGCAACAATCTTCAGCGAGATAGTGTCGGCAATCGGCTGGAACACCAGACGGAGCTCGTTCGCCGGAATGGCAGCCTCAAGGTCCCTGGCAAGCCGAACACGCTGGGTTTCCTCGTCCTTCAAGTTCTTATTGTAGACGCGCGCCGTATTCCTGCCGTCCGCCTTGGCGCGATAGAGCGCGAGATCCGCGAGTTCGTGAAGTTGGTCGCCGGTCTGACCGGGTTCCGAAAGAGCTACTCCGACACTCATTCTGATCGCGACGCCCTCGTCCGACGGTGCGGAAGCCATCTTGAAGATGCGCGAGATCAACGCCTCTATCGCTGCAGGTTGGGAACGCGCTACCTGGATGACAGCGAATTCGTCGCCGCCGATACGCGCAACCAGGTCATCGCCGCGGACACACGACGATAGGAGATGCGCAGTGCGCTTGAGCACACGGTCTCCGCCCGCATGACCAAATCGGTCATTAATAGCCTTGAACGCGTCCAAGTCGACGGCGAACACCGCTACGACGTCCCCGGTCCGCGCGCTTCGGGCAAGTTCGTGAGCTAGACGGCTCTCGAAGAGAAGGCGGTTCGCCAACCCGGTCAGCATGTCGTGATTGGCTAGGAACTCTGCGCGACGTTCGGCGGTGCGGCGGCTCTCTACGGCATTGCGATATTCGTACAGTCCTCGCGCCAGGTCGCCGAGCTCGTCCGCCCGCTCTACGCCGGGCACATCCCCATCGCTTTCACCGACCCGGAACTCGCGTAATCGCGCAGCCATAACCGTGATCGGCAACACCAGTCTTCTGCCCAGCCAGATAGCCATGCCAAATATGATGGCCACGATGCCGAGCCCGCCGAGTAGCACAGACATGATGTCCCTACGGCTTTCACGCCGGTTCTTGTCTGCGGCCCGCCAAATCGCCGAGGTCAGTTCCTGTCGCGCTTGACTGCGCCTCGTCTCCAGGGCCGTGAGCGCGCCTAGGAAACGCGGCATTGCCGCCCCTATGCCCGAGGGTCGCAACCGGCTTGTTTCGATCAGCTGGTCCGAAGCCTTGGCAAAAGCGGCGGATGCTTGCCGTACCGCCTCCATTGGAGCCGATCTCGGTTCCGACCTGCCATTGAATAATCTGTGTGCTTGCGACGATCGCCGATCGAATCCTGCGATACGATTGTGAAGATCCTCCCAGCGTGCGTCAGGCACCGTCAAGCCGCGTTCCACAGCGCGGGTCAGGCGACCAAGATCCTGACGCAACTGTCGTTGTTCCTGATCCAGCCGATCTTCTTGGCCAAGCTCCTCGCTGAGCAATGCAATGCGCAGATCGGCGTGATGAATCTTGTTGCCAACCGAAAGGCCGATAGCCAGCAGTGCCAACGCCATTAAGATGACAATTGCGCAGGCCACAGATACGCGTGCCGATATCGATAGTCGCAAATGCTTCTCCCCGACCCCGCTTGACCCCAAAGCGTTACATTATGGTTATCCGCTGCTGCGGATCGGCACGCGTCCGGTTGCACCACCCGGTCATCCGCTGACATCGCTGGGCCGCCCCGCCAGGCGCGACGATCTGGAGCCGCACGTCCAGCTCGTGCTTTCCGACCCGGTCGATCCGTGCGGCGCGAACTACGGACTGTCGAGCGCGCGGTTATGGCGCTGCGTGGATCCGGGCCGACTGTTTGACTTCCTGCTTGCCGGCTTCGGGTGGTGCCGCATGCCGGAGCGTCTCGTCGCGGCACCGTCGCTGACGGGAGGCTGATCGCGATCGAGATCGAGGACGATCCAACGCTCAAAGAGGGGCTCGTCAGCTATGCAGCACACCGGCAGGACCACGTGCTGGGTCCCGCCGGTCGCTGGCTGCTCGCCACGCTGCGACAGCCGCTTGAGCGTCAGGGCATTCAAGGCAGCTACGATTGCAGTGCGTCGACTTGGTAGTTTTTCGCCCAGGCGTTCAGCTCTCCTGGAAAGATGTCACGCACCAGGAAGAAACGATCCCAGAACGGCGTCTCTCGCAGTTTCTCGCAGAAGAGCTGGTAGCTGTGATGGTCCTTGGATTCGATCATCCAGATGTCACTGATCTTGGCTGTGTAGAATTCGACATCGTACCACTTCAGTCGAACGCGTCCCTTATACTCGTCAAGGATGGGCTGAAAGGTTTCGCGGGCATGAGCCAGGCGTGTGTCGAACGAGAAGCCCAGCCATTCGGGCGAGGTTTTGACCATGAAGAACGTCGTGAGTGCGGCGTCGAACTGGGCGGGTTGCGTATCCATAATGCTTCCTTGCGTCTTGATTGACGACCACAAAATGTGAGCATAGGCTCAGCTTGGCTACTCGCATTGGTTCAGATGACTGCACGGGCTTCCGATCAGCGCACACTCCCCCGAAAACAGCCGCGGCAGGCCCGCGCGCGGCATACGGTGGATGCGATCATCGAGGCCGCTGCTCGCATTCTGGAGGAGCAGGGACATGGCGGCTTCACCACGAACGCGGTGGCTGAACTGGCCGGCGTCAGTATCGGCACATTGTACCAGTATTTTCCCGACAAGGATGCGCTGCTCGGCGCGCTGATCGCTCGTGAGACCGCCGGCCTTGTCGAAGGAGCCGAGGCCGCTTGTATGCTGGCAACGGGCCAGCAGGCGCTCGATGCCCTGGTCCGGGCGGCCGTGCGCCATCAGGTCCGCCGCCCTCGCTTAGCGAGGCTACTCGATTTCGAGGAAGCACGTCTGCCGCTGGATGCTGGGACGCAGGTCGTAAGATCAAGGTTCGTGGCGATCCTTGCCGAAATCCTCGCCCGCCCGGACTTTCCCGAGCAGTCGGACATAGCCGCTGCCACCGGCGACGTCGCATCAATCATGCGAGGTATGATCGATGCCGCCGGCGAGCGCGGTGAGCAAGGACAGGACGCGCTTGTGGCGCGGGTTCGTCGAGCCGTACTAGGCTATCTCTCGATGCCGGCTGGCAGCTGCCCCTAGCTGCCTTCCCGGATACATACGCAGGCGGACACGGCACTCGTACTCTTCTGTAGATGTGTCGAGAAACCTGCCCAGCTTGCGGCGCGCGCCAGGCATTGCCCGACGCGATTTTGACCCACAAGTGGTCGTTCAGCGTCCCTCGCCCACTCCCCAACTCCGGACGCTTGTTCAGGTGCTGTTTGACAACTGAAACTGGGCCGCTAGCCAACCGGCGGCTTTTGAAGCTGAAAGGGCAATAGCTGCCATAGCTGATCGCAATCGCTCTCACTGTCCGGGACAACGATGGACGCTGGAAACCGGGATGGCTGCTTCTCTATCGCGGCTCGACCCAATAGGCGCAGGCTGCTCTCGCCGCTGGGAGATCGCCGATTTGACGGATTGCTAGGCAGAAATACCAACAGACTTCGTGCCTTTCTCGCGGGGCGGCCAGTAGCCGCATGATGGTTTGCGAAAGGCGGCGTGGATCAATCTTCTGGACGCCCTTGCCACTCGAAAAGGGCTGCAGCCACCACGAACACTGACGCCTCTTTCACGGACACGTCCAGATCCACAAAATGCGCCTGGCTCCCGTGATGCACGAAATCAGGTCGAGACCGATTCGGGCATCGTTCGTGCAGAGGCTGCAATCACATTCGCTCTCGAAAAGCAGCTGCCACGATACACCATCTTGTTGGCGGCGAAGGGGCGAGCCCGATGGCTTTTAGGATCGAGCCAGCAGGTGATCGCTTCGCAGCCACAGGGGTGCCAGGCACAAGGGAATTGAGGATAAGGGCAGAATGGCATCGTGCATCGGCACGCCCAACACGTTTGCGGCAAACGCGCGGCGCGCGTTCATGCGTGCCCACATATCCGGGTAGCGCGCAGCGATATCGCAGCGCAGTGCAGTGTCGGCGAAGACCACGCTGTCTTCGCAATTCAGCGCCCAGCCATCGCGCATCGGCGTCGGAATGATGTCTACCTGCATGTGCATTCCGGACCGGATGCGGTCGTCCGAACCGGGACGGATCGGCGTGTGCGACCATTCTTCGTGGCCGGTGAGGTGGCCGGGATTGAGCAGCGAGCGCAATCCCCCCTCGGCCAGCGTCTCGCTGACGCCGGCGTACAGATCGCCGCCGGCGACGCCGATGTCGGCCAGCGCATACCAGCGGATCAGACCGGCGAAATAGGCCGCGGCGATGGCCACGAACTCGTCATTGTCATCGTCGATCAGCCCCGCACGCGCGGTCAGCCCGCCCCATAGCCCGACCGCTGTGGACGCCCCGTCGCCTTTGGCGATCCGCCGCCAGCCCGGGCTGGCCAGGCCGATCACCGCGCCGCCCGCGGCGTCGCCGGTTGCCAGCATCGCGTGCACGTTCATCGGTTCGCCGCGATACTTGAGGTTGAGCGCTGCATCGCGCTCCAGATCACCGGGGCGCGTGCCGCGCACGACGCTCCACACCATGTCCGACGCGCGCGCCGCCGCCGCTTCGAAGATCGCGATCTGATCGGCGTCGATGATCGAGCGCTGCCCGGTCTCGGGGTGCAGCATCACCTGCGTGACGTCGCTGACTTGTTCTCCCCCCGCCACGCTGCGCAGCGCGTCGAGATAGATTGCCGGGACGAAGCTCGGTGCCGGGCCATCCCACTCTGCCGCCTCGAGATATTTCCAGCCGATCACGCCGACGCGGTCGCCGCGACGTAAGCCGGCGCTCTGCAGCACATCGGTGACGCGCGGCGCGGTGCTGCGATCCTGCCCCAACAGGCTCATCGTCTGCGACAACAGCACTGCGACGCCCGGCAGGGGCGACAGCGCGGCATAGGATTCGCATTCGTTACCGGTGATCACCACACGCCGCCTGTCCGGACCGAGCAGCAGGATCGCTTCTTCGAAACGCGGCTCGAAGCCGGCGAGGAACATCACGTTGGCCAGGTGTTCGCGATCCGCATAGACTGCCAGCCAATCGGTCCCCGCCGCCTGCAGCGCCGCGTCGCAGCGTGCGGCATAGGTTTCGGCCGGCAGGGCCGGCGGCGCTGCGATCGGCCCGAAATCGGGTATCGTCACCGGGCGAAGGGCGATGGTCACGGCAAAATCCTTTTGCAACGGCTATTGCGGCGGGTAATATATATGACTTATGCCCGTGTCAAAGGAGCGTGGTATGGGGAAATTGCTTGCAGCGCTGGGAATGGCGATGCTGTCGACGGCGGTCAGCGCCGCGGCACCCGGCCCGGCGGCTCACGTGCGCCACGTGACGATTGCGCGCGATTCTTTCGGCATCGCGCATATTCGCGGCACGACCGACGCGGATGCGGTGTTCGGCATGATGTACGCCCAGGCCGAAGACGACTTTCCGCGCATCGAGCATAATTATCTCGCCGCGATGGGGCGGCTGGCCGAAGCGGAGGGGGAGCCGGCACTGTGGGCGGATCTGCGTCAGCGGCTGTTTCTCGATCTCGATGCCTTGCCGGGCGAGTATCGGCGCAGCCCGGCGTGGCTGCGCGCCCTCATGGATGCCTGGGCAGGCGGTCTCAACCATTACCTGGCGACCCACCCGATGGTGCAACCGCGGCGGATCACCCGTTTCGAACCGTGGATGGCGTTGGCCTTTTCCGAAGGCAGCATCGGCGGCGATATCGAGCGGGGGGTGGATTTGGCCGCGCTCGAAGCCTTTTATGGCGGCGGCAAAAGCCCCGCGCCGGCGCGATTGGCGGACGCCGGGCGGTTGATCGAACCCAAGGGCTCGAACGGCATCGCCATCGGCCCGTCGCGCAGCGCCAGCGGGCATCCCCTGTTGTGGATCAATCCGCACACCTCGTTCTTCTTCCGCGCCGAACAGCAGGTGACCAGCACGCAGGGGCTCGACGTCTATGGCGCGGCGACCTGGGGGCAGTTCTTCGTCTATCAGGGGTTCAACAAGCAGCTCGGCTGGATGCACACGTCGAGCGGCGTCGATACGATCGACGAGTTCGCCGTGGCGGTCGCGCGCCGCGCCGGACGGCTGTCCTATCGTTACGGGCGCGCGTGGCGGCCGGTCCGGCAACGGATCGTGACGCTCGGGGTGCGTCAACCCGACGGCACGATCGCCCCCCGCCGCTTTACAGTGCTGGCGACGCATCACGGGCCGATCATCCGGCAGGAAAAGGATCGCTGGATCGCGGTCGCGATGCTCAACCGGCCGCGCGCCGCGCTCGAACAGAGCTATCTGCGCACGCGCGCCGGGTCGTTGGCAGACTATCTTGCTGTGTCCGAGCGCAAGGCCAATGCGTCGAACAACACGATCCTTGCCGCGGCGGATGGCACGATCGCCTATCTCCATCCGCAGTTCGTGCCCATTCGCAACGATCGGTTCGATTATACCCGGCCGGTCGATGGCAGCGATCCGGCGACCGATTGGCAGGGGCTGCATGCGTTAAAGGACCTGCCCCAGGTGGTGCGTCCGGCGACCGGCTGGGTGGTCAACACGAACAACGCGCCGTGGACCGCGGCTGGCGCCGACAGCCCCAAGGCGGCGGACTTCCCGCGCTATATGGACCTGCTCGGCGACAACCCGCGCGGCGATCATGCCACCGCGTTGCTGTCGCGTGGCGAGCTCTTTTCGCCGCAGACATTGACGCGCACCGCCTTCGATAGCTTTCTGCCGTTGTTCGATCAGCAGATCCCACGCTTGCAGAAGGAGTTCGAAGCGCTGCCGCCGCGCTCCGCCATGCGCCAGCGCCTGGCCGCGCCGATGGCGATGTTGGCGCGCTGGGATCGGCGCTGGAGCATTGAGTCCGAACCGACCACGCTGGCAGTGCATTGGGGCGAGGCGTTGTGGGCGAGCGAAGGCCCGAAAGCGGCGGCGGCGAACGTGCCGATCTTCGCCTATCTCGCGACCCGTACGACCGATGCCGATCGCGTCGCCGCGCTCGATGCAGCGGTCGCGCGGATGCAACGCGATTTCGGTAGCTGGCGTGTCGAGTGGGGGCGGATCAATCGCTTCCAGCGACTTGACGGCGCGATCGCGCCGCGCTTCGATGATCGCGCGCCGAGTGTGCCGATCGGCTTCACCTCGGGCAATTTCGGGTCGCTCGCGTCGTTCGGGGTCGATCGACAGCCGGGGCAGCGCTGTCTGTACGGCACCAGCGGGAACAGCTTCGTCGCGGTGGTCGAGTTCGGCCCGCGCATCCGCGCCTGGGCGGTGTCGGCGGGGGGCGAAAGCGGCGATCCCGGCTCGTCACATTTCGACGACCAGGCGAAGCGCTATGCCAGCGGCGATCTGCGCCCGATCATCCTCGATCCGGCCGGGGCTGGCCGGCCCTATCGTCCGGGTGATGCACACCCGCCCGTGCCCGTCCGCCGCGTTTCGGCTCCCGGCACACCCTGCGGCGCCCCGTGACGGCGTATCAGGGCCGTGGCGGAAGGTTGCTGGCGGCGAGCAGCAGATCGAGCGCGCCGCGAATGAGGTTGCTCATCAGGGTGCCCGCCAGTTGCGCGCGCCCGCCAACGATGGCGTCGGCAACCTTTTTGTGATCGAGCGCGCTGGCGCGCGGCACGCCTTTATATTCGTTGGTGCGGCGGATCGAAAAGCGCAGTGTGGTCTCGGCGAGACCGGTGAATTGCCGCATGAAACGGTTGTTGCTCGCCTCCAGCACCGCAATATGGAACGCGATATCCGCCTCAAGCGCGTCCTCCTCGCCGCGGTCGGCGGCGTACATGCGATCGATCGCGTCGATGATCGCGCGGCGCTGCGGCCCGCTCGCGGAATGCGCGGCAAGCGTGGCGGCGCGCGGCTCGATCGACATGCGGATCTCGGTGAAGTCGATCAGCAGATCGATCGAAAAGGCCCGCTGCAGCATCCAGCGCAGCACATCGGGATCGAGCAGGTTCCAGTTCGCTTCGGGCTGCACCAACGTGCCGGCACGCTTGCGCGCGAGCAACAGCCCCTTCGCAGTGAGCATCTTCACAGCCTCCCGCAACACCGGCCGACTGGCGGCATAACTCAGGCATAATTCGGCCTCGGTCGGGAAGGGTTCGCCCGGGCGGTAGGTCTGCGTGACAATCGCCAGACCGAGGTCGTTGACGATGCTCGAGGTAAGGTTGCGGCCATCATCGGCCGGCAGACGCGCCGCGTCCTCGAACGATGGATCGTCGCCGGCGTCGATGCGCGGGATCTTGTCGGTCTTCAGCATACTGCAATGAATATCCGCATCGTGGCGAAAGCGCCATGCGCGGTTGCTCCGATCAGACCGCGCACGGCGTGGGCGGTAGTCCGCGGACGCCGGGGTCGATCTCGAACAGCGCGCCATCAGCCCGCCCGCCCGGCGACTCGAGCGCAGCCGAGGTGACGAACAACCGATCGAGACGGTCCCCGGCGAAGGTACAACTGGTGATGTTGACCGCAGGGAGCATATGCGAGCGAACCAACTGCCCTTCCGGGTCGAAGCGGCTGATCCGGCCCCCGCCCCAGTGCGCGATCCACAAGCCGCCGTCGGCGTCCGTCGTCATGCCATCGGGATAGCCCCATGATTCCGCGAACGTGATCAGAAGTTCGCGTGGCCCGAGCGCGCCTGCCGCATCGACCGCAAAGCGATAAACTTCGCGGCGTCCGCTATCGGCATGATAGAGATAGCGGCCGTCGGGGCTGAACGCGGGGCCGTTGGTGACGGCATAGCCGTCATCGACCTGCGTCGGACGGCGATCGGAGTCGAGGCGGTATAGCGCACCCGATTGTTCGAGATCCTCGTCATGCTTGGACCCGAACCACAAGCGCCCAGCACTATCGACCTTCGCGTCGTTCAGGCGGTTGCCCGGGCGGTCCGGCTCGGGCGACAGGAGCGGGCGGATCGTCACCGGATCAAGCGACAGCGCGACGATCCCGCTCTTGAAACCGGCAAGCAGATTGCCGCAATCGCGCCGCTCGACCACCCAGCCGATCCGTTCGGGCATCGGCCAGCGCTTCACGTCCAGTGTCGCCAGGTCGAGCGCATTCAGCGCTTGCCCGACGATATCCACCCAATACACTCTCTGCGTCGAGGGGCTCCATGTCGGGCCTTCGCCGAGCTGATCGACGACCCCGCGGTCAATGATAATATGCGCGTCCATGCGATTTCCTCTTTTCAACGAATATATATGACTTAAAGCGTCTGTCGATCGGGATGATTTCAATCCCGCGCATAGCGAGGGGCACTACGGCAATGCCGATTACGCGCAGATCCATGCTTGGCGGCACGGTGGCCGCAGGCGGTCTCGCCGTTGTCGGCTGCGCGCGGCCACCGCAGCATGTACGGATCGGCTTCATCGTCAAGATGCCACAGGAGCAATGGTTCCAGGACGAATGGCGCTTTGCGCGCGCCGCGGCGCGGGACTTTGGCTTCTCGCTGATCGAGATCGGCGCCGAAGATGGCGATCGGGTCTTATCCGCTCTGAACACCTTGTATGCGCGCTACGCCGGCGGGTTCGTAATCTGCGCGCCCGACCCGCGGCTGGGGCCGGCGATCGCTGATTTCGCAGCCAACAGCGGCATGAAGGCGATGTCGGTCGACGATCGCCTGTCGGCCGCTGGCGGGGCGCCGATCGCGGGCATCCCGCATGTCGGCATTTCGGCGCTGGCGATCGGCGACCTGGCGGGGACGGCTGCAGCGAGCGAGGCGCGACGGCGCGGCTGGGCGCCGGCCGAGACCGGCATCCTGCGGATCGCCTATGACAGCCTGGAAACCGGGCGGGAGCGCACCGGCGGCGCAGTAGCCGCGCTGCGCCGCCACGGCTATACGCAGGTCTTCGATGCGCCGCAGCGTACGACCGACACCGAAGGGGCGTTCACCGCCGCTGCTCCGGTGCTGACCGCGCGGGCGCGGATCGATCGCTGGATCATCATCGGGCTGAACGATGAAACGGTGGTCGGCGGCGTGCGGGCGGCGGAAGGCCTGTCGTTGGCGCAGAAGAGTCTGATCGGGATCGGCATCGGCGGGTCCGAAGCCGCCATTGCCGAACTCGGCAAGCCGCGTGCCACCGGTTTCTTCGCCACCGTGCTGCTCAGCCCGCGGCGGCACGGCTATGATACGAGCGCCGCGATGTATCGGTGGATCGCGCGTGGGCAGCGCCCGGCCGACGTCACGCTAACCAGTGGCACGCTGATGATGCGCGACAATTTTCGCGCCGTCCTGGCGCGGGAGGCGCAGGCGTGAGTGCGATGATCACCTTCCATCAGGTCGGCAAGACCTTTCCCGGGGTTGTCGCGCTGGACGGCGTGAGCTTTACCGTCGCCGCGGGAGAAGTCCGCGCGCTGATCGGTGAGAATGGCGCGGGCAAATCGACCCTGCTCAAGATCATGGCCGGTCAATATGCGCCGGACAGCGGCGAGTTGCGGATCGACGGCGTAGCGCAGCGCTTCACGTCGCCGCGCGACAGCCAGAATGCCGGCATCGCGATCATCCACCAGGAACTGCAGCTGTTCCCGCAGCTCAGCGTGGCCGAAAACCTCATGCTCGGCATGCTGCCGGCACGGGCCGGCTTCGTCGATCGTGCTGCATTGCGCGCCCGGGCGATCGCCGTGATCGAACGGCTCGGCGAGGCGATCGACCCCGATATGCGGCTCGGCGCGCTGTCGATCGGGCGGCGGCAGATGGTCGAGATCGGGCGCGCGCTGCTGCGGCAGGCAAAGGTGATCGCCTTCGACGAACCGACCAGTTCGCTCAGCGTTCGCGAAACCGAGCGGCTGATGGCGATCATCGGCGATCTGAAGGCCAGCGGCTGCGCGATCATCTATGTCAGCCATCGCATGGACGAGGTCTATGCGCTGGCCGACAGCGCGACCGTGTTGCGTGACGGCAGGCATGTGCTCGATCTGGCGCCGGTCACGGCCGACGACGCGGATCGGCTCGTCGGCGCGATGGCGGGGCGTACGATCAGCGACGTTTATGGCTATCGTCCGCGGGCGGCGGGCCCGCCGATGGTCGAGGTGGCGGCGCTCGCCGGCCCGGGCGTTGCGGCGCCCGTCAGTCTCACCGTCGCGCGCGGCGAGATTCTCGGGCTGTTCGGCCTGGTCGGCGCGGGGCGGTCGGAACTGTTCCGCCTGATCTACGGCGCGACGATGCCCGATACCGGCGCGGTACGGATCGATGGTGAGGCTGTCCCGCCGGGCAGTCCGCGCGCCGCGATCGCCGCAGGCCTCGCTCTGTGTCCTGAAGACCGCAAGGAGGACGGCATCGTGCCGCTGGCACCGCTGCGGGAAAATCTGGCGCTGCCATGGCGCAATCTGACCGGCGCAACCGCGCTGTTGCGGCGGCACGAGGAGCAAACGGGCGCAAACGAACTGATCGGCCGGCTGCGCATCAAGACGGCAGGCGCGGAAACGGCGATAGGATCGCTGTCAGGCGGTAACCAGCAAAAGGCCGTCATCGCGCGCTGGCTGTGGGCCGGAGCGCGCGTGCTGCTGCTCGACGAGCCGACGCGCGGCATCGACGTCGGCGCGCGCAGCGAAATCTACGAGCTTATCTATCGCTTTGCCGAAGACGGCGGGACCGTGCTGTTCGCGTCGAGCGACATGGCAGAAGTGCTCGGGGTCGCGGACCGGATCGCGGTGATGCGCGAAGGCGTGTTGGCCGGCATCGTATCGCGCGACGAAGCGACCCCCGCCGGCCTGCTCCGGCTCGCGCTGCCGCAGGCCAATCAGGCTTCATCAAACCAGGATACGATCCCAGCATGACCTTGCGCACGATCCTCAAACGTCTCGTACCGCTGCTGACATTAGCGGTGCTGGTCGGCCTGTTGTCGCTGCTGGTGCCGGACTTCCTCGGCCTGCGCAATCTGCGCGGGCTGCTGCTGTCGGTCACCCTGGTCGGCACGATCGCGGCGACGATGATGCTGGTCCTGGCGATGCGTGAGGTCGATCTGTCGGTCGGCTCGATCGTCGCGCTGTCCGGCGTGCTCGCCGCGGTCGGCATGAGCGCGACGGGCAGTATCGCGCTCGGCGTGCTGGCAGGGCTGGCCGGCGGCGCGATGGTCGGCTTCGTCAACGGCGTGCTGGTGGCGGGGTTCAAGGTCAATTCGCTGATCGTGACGCTGGCGATGATGGAGGTCGTGCGCGGCCTCGCCTTCCTTGCCTCGGGCGGAGAAAGCGTCGCGATCCCGTTACAGGATTTCTACGCGCTCGGATCGGGCGGCGTGCTTGGGCTGAGCTGGCCGATCTGGTCGATGATCGGCAGTTTCGCGATCTTCGGGTTGATCCTCAAGGCCACCGTGTTCGGCCGCAACATCCTGGCGATCGGCGGCAATCCGGAAGCCGCGCGGCTGGCCGGCGTGCCGATTACCCGCGTGCGGATCATCGTGTTCACGCTGCAGGGGCTGGTCGCCGGGCTGGCCGGCATCATCCTGGCAGCGCGCATCACCAGTGGCCAGCCCAACACCAGTATCGGGCTCGAACTGGCGGTCATCTCCGCTTGCGTGCTCGGCGGCGTATCGCTGTCGGGCGGGCTGGCCACGATCGGCGGGGTGATCGTCGGCGTGTTCATCATGGGCGCGGCGCAAAACGCGCTCAACCTGCTCAATGTCCCGACCTTTTATCAATATGTCGTCCGTGGCGGCATCTTGCTGCTCGCGGTCGTGGCCGATCGGCTGCGACAGGACGGGCGACTGCCGCGGATCCCCATCCGCTTCTCAAAGACTGACCGGAGCGAAACCCAGAATGTCTAAAATTGTCGCGATCGAAACCTTCCTCGTCCCGCCACGCTGGCTGTTCGTTCGGATCGAGACCAGCGATGGCGCGGTCGGCTGGGGCGAAGCCAGTTTGGAAGGTCATGCCGAGGCGGTGGTGGGGGCGTTCGAAACGGTACGAGACCGGCTGATCGGCTGCGATCCCAACCGCATCGAGGACGCCTGGCAATTACTCTATCGGCTCGGCTTCTATCGCGGTGGCCCCGTCTTCATGTCGGCGATATCGGGAGTCGATCAGGCGCTATGGGATCTACGTGGCCAGACGCTCGGCGTGCCGGTCGCGGACCTGCTCGGCGGCCGGGTGCGCGACCGGATCCGCGTCTATGCCTGGATCGGCGGAGATCGTCCGAGCGACGTCGCTGCGGCGGCGCTCGTCCGGCGCGACCAGGGGTTCGATGCCGTCAAGATGAACGGTACGGAGGATATCGACTGGCTGTCGGGGCCGGCCGCGGTCGATGCGGCGGTGGAACGGCTGGGTCTGGTGCGTGATACCGGCATGGACGTCGGCGTCGATTTCCATGGCCGGGTGCACAAGCCAATGGCACGCCGCCTCGTTGCTGCGCTTGAACCGTTGTCGCCGCTGTTCATCGAGGAAGTATTGCTGAGCGAGCAGCCCGAAGCGATCGCTCAAGTCGCGGCGCAGACCAGTGTCCCGCTCGCGCTCGGCGAACGGTTGTTCTCGCGCTGGGATTTCAAGCCGTTCTTCGAGGCCGCATCGATCGATATCGCGCAGCCCGATCTCAGCCATGCCGGCGGCATTTCGGAAGGCCGGCGCATCGCCGCAATGGCGGAAGCCTATGACGTGGCGATCGCGCCGCATTGTCCGCTTGGCCCACTGGCGCTGGCCGCCTGCCTGCAACTCGCGGCGGCCACGCCCAATTTCGTGATCCAGGAAATGTCGCTCGGCATCCACTATAACCAGCCGGACGCCGACCTGCTCACCTATATCACCAATCCCGAGGTGCTGACGGTGACAGCCGGCAGCGTGGCGGTGCTCGACGGGCCGGGGCTTGGCGTGACGATCGACGAGGCTCACGTGCGCGATGCGGCGCGCGCGCCGCATCGCTGGCGCAATCCGGTGTGGCGCGGTCGGGACGGGTCTTTGCGGGAATGGTAGCCCCATTCTCGGGCAAGGTGGCGCTGATCACCGGCGCCGCCGGCGGCATCGGCCATGCCGTTGCGTGCTCCTTCGCCGAGGCTGGCGCCACGCTGGCGCTGGTCGACCGCTCGGCCGGAGCAATGTCTCTCGACGGTCTGGGTGACGCCTTGCCGATCGCGTGCGACCTCGCCGACGCTTCCGCGCTGGACGCCGCGGTCGAACAGACGCTCGCGCGCTTCGGGCGTTGGGACGTGCTGGTCAACGTTGCCGGCATCATGCTGTTTAAACCGATCGCCGCGCATGATGCGGCCGACTGGCAGCATTTGTTGGGGGTTAATCTGATCGCCCCGGCGCTGCTGACCGGCCACGCGCTGCAGCACATGCCCCGGGGCGGCGCAATCGTGAACATCGCCTCGATACATGCGCAGCGCACTTCGGCGATGGTCTCGTCCTACGCCGCGTCAAAGGCGGCGATGGTCAGCCTGACGCGCTCGACCGCGATTGAGGGGCAGGAGCGCGGTATTCGCTGCAACGCAATCCTACCCGGTGCGATCGACACGGCATTGTTGCGCGACAGCCCCAACATCCGATCCGGCGCGGAGGTCATCGATCCTGCCGATATCGGGCAGCCCGAAGATATCGCTGCGTTGGCGCGATTCCTCGCCTCCGACGATGCCCGGTTCATCACCGGCGCGGATATGATCGCCGATGGCGGCCGGATGGCAAGGCTTTAGTCGACGCCGAAGCGCAGTCGCGTTTCGCTGCGATAGGTCGCGCCGGGATCGAGCCGCGTGATCGGGAAATCCGGCCGGTTGGGGCTATCGGGCCAATGTTGTGCCTCTAGGCATATGCCAGACCGCGGCGCGAACCGGCCGCCGAGGAAATTGGCGCTGTAGAACTGCAGCCCCGGCTGGTCGGTCGAGATGGTCAGCGTCCGCCCGCTGGTCGGATCCTCAAGCCGCGCCACCGGGCGGACCCCGCCCATATCGAGCAGATAATTGTGATTATAGCCGCCGGCATGGCGCAGTTGATCGTCGTCGTCGTCGATCCGCGCCCCGATCGGTCGCGCGACGGTAAAGTCGAACGGAGAGCCGGCAATGGCCAGCCGCTCGCCGGTCGGCAGATTGGCCGCATCGATTGCCAAGATCTGGGTAGAGTCGATCCGCAACAGATGATCGAGAATCGACCTGTGCGGATCGCCCGAGAGGTTGAAATAGCCGTGCGATACCAGATTGACGTGCGTCGGTCGCGTCGTCTGGGCGGTGTAGACGATAGCGAGTTCGCCATTGTCGGCCAGGCTGAAGTCGGCACTTGCGTCGAGCGCGCCAGGATAGCCCTGATCGCCGTCCGGGCTGTGCAGTGTCATCTTGACGTGCCGGTCGTCCGCGGCGACGATCGTCCACAAGGCATGGTGAAAATTGCGCGCGCCGCCATGAAGATGGTTGGGCGACTCGTTGTCGCTGAGCGTATAGCGGACGCCATCCAGCACGAAGGCCGCGCCGGCAATGCGATTGGCGAACCGACCGCAGGTCGCACCGAGATAGGCGTCGGGATCCGGGCCGCCGGCCGCCGGATAATCGGACGGATCGTCATAGCCGAGCAGTATGTTGGCAAACCGGCCTGAGCGGTCGGACGTCTCGATCGCCATCAGCGTCGCGCCGAGATTGGTCAGGCGGACAGTGACACCGTTCGGGGCGCGCAGAGTGACGGCTGTTGCCGGAAGATGGGCATGGGACATGCGAGCGCCGTAGCCGGCCCGCATTCACGCGTCAGCGCAAATGCGGGCCGCTCAGAGATCAGAAGTTGAAGCGCACGCCGGCGGTGATGCGGCGGCCCTGATCCGAAACGGTGATCAGCCGCTCCTTGAAGCGCGAATAGCTGCGGAACTTCTCGTTCGTCACATTCAGTGCTTCGGCATAGAAGGACACGTTCGAGTTGAGCTTGATCGATCCGCTGAGATCGATCTGGCTGTAGCCAAAGATATTCTCCGGCTCGCTCTGCGGCCCGAACGTCTGCCGCAGGAACGGCGCACGCCAATTATACGCGCCGCGCAGCTGCAGCAGATTGTTTTCGAAGAACATGACGAAGTTTGCGGTGTCCGACAGTCCTTCGACGTTGAAGGTCTGGTTGCTGAGCGAAGGATCGAAACGGATCGAGCTTTTCACCAGCGTATAGTTCGCCGTCACGCCTAAGCCGTTAAAGGGCGCGGGCAGGAAATCGAACGTGCTCTGCGCCGAGGCCTCGAGCCCGTAGACCTCGCCCTTCTGCGAGTTGAAAGGCCGATTGGCCAGGAACGTCAGACCGAAATATTCTTCCGGCTGCTGCCCAGAGATGATGAAGTTCTCAAGCTTCTTATAGAAACCGGCCAAGCTGACATAGCTGGTGCGGCTCAAATAATAGTCGACTGATGCATCCGCGTTCCACGCCAGGAACGGCTTCAGATACGGGTTGCCGCCGCTGATCGTATTGGAATTGGGCGGACGGAAGGTGAAGTCCTGCGACAGGCCGAGCCGGCTGAGTGTCGGACGCGTCAAGGTCCGCGATCCCGCCAGGCGCAACGACAAGGCGTCGTTCACGTCGAGCCGGAAGTTCAGTGTCGGCAGCAGATAGGTGTAGGAATTCTCGGCGTCGACCGCGACGGTCGGGCTGTAGACCGGGACCGCAGACGTTGGATCCGCCGGATTCTGGATGATATTGGTCAGTGTTACGGAATATCCCGTGGCGTAAAGGTCGGTATGGATCAGCCGAGCGCCGGCCATTGCCGACCAGCGACCCGCGCCCATGTCGCCGCCGAATGACGCCTGCAAATAACCTGCATAGGTATTCTCGCGCACCGTGCCCGATCCACGGTCTCGATCGATCGGATCTAGGCTGTTATTGTTTCCGGCATAGACCGCCAAAAAGCGATTGCGCGCGTCGATCGCATCCTGCGATGTTCCGCCGACCTGGTTGACCGCCGCTGCGGACCCGTAATATTGCACCAGCGCGGCGGCATCGTAATCGAGCCATGTCAGCTTTTGGCCCTGCACGTTGGCGCTGAAATCGGTGAACAGGCTGGCCGGGGCCAGGGCCTGATACCCACAATAGAAGCAGCCGAGCGGTTCCGGCGACTCGCGCGAGACGGTGATCTTCTTGCGGTTGGTGAACAGCGCACCGCCCTGCAACTTATTGAGCAGGCCGCCGAAATCCCAGGTCGCATCGATTGTTCCCTGGTTGACCGTGTCGCCGTTGCGTCCGCCGCGTTCCGAGCAGCAGTGCAGCCGCGGCGCCGACTTGTCGTTTGTCGCCAGCGTGTTGGTGATCGACGGCAGCCCGCCCGGGCCATCGAGGGTGAAGGTCGGCGTCACGCCCACCTGGCGCGTGCCGACGACGTAGAAGAGTTGGTCGGCGGCATCGCGCGAGTTGGAATGTGCGGCGTCGAAAACCAAAGTCAGATCGTCGTTTGGTTTCCATTCGGCATTAAAGCCGATCTGGTAGGTCCGCGCGTCCTGCGGCGCGGTCGAGACGATATTGTCCGAGGCGAGGCCGGCCGTGGCAGTGGCTGGCAGCACGGTAAACTGGGTCGCAGTACCATTCTCGTTCACCGTCGCAGTGGTGATGCGATCAGGGTCGGTATAATAGCCTAGCTGATTGGTGCGGCTCTGCACTTTCTGCTGCGTGTAGAGCGCGTCCAGCTTCAACTTCAGCGTGTCTGACACGTTCCAGTCGACGGCGAAGGTGCCGCCGATCCGCTCGCGCTCGCTTTCGGTCGCGGTGAAGTTGGTCGTACGCGGCAGCGCGACGCCGGTGCGGTCCTTGATCCCGTCACCGTTGGTATCGATCGTCTGATTGGTGATCCAACCGTCGGTGCTGATGTTGGTAAGGTTGAACTTGCGCTTGTCATACACGAAACTGACCAAGGCGCCGAACGTGCGGTCTTCGTTCGATCCGCTCAGCACGCCCGACGCAAACGGCGTGATCTTATCCGACGTATTGTCGTGACGGCCGGCGACATTGCCGGCGAGATGCAGGCCGGCGCGGTCGGTCGGGCGGGCGGTGCGCAGGATCACGGTCGATCCGATGCCGCCTTCCTGCAGCCGCGCCTCCGACGATTTGTAGACTTCGGCGCCGGTGATCAGCTCCGACGACAGGATGTCGAACGAGAAGGAACGCCCGCCCGCCTCGGTCGACAACAGCCGATTGTTGAGCAGAACGGTGTTGAACTCCGGCCCCAGGCCGCGGACCGTTATGCCGCGGCCCTCGCCGTTGACACGATCGATCGAGACACCGCTGATGCGCTGCAGCGATTCGGCGATGTTGGCATCCGGAAAGTCGCCGATGTCCTTCGCCGAAATGGCATCGACCACCCCGATCGTGCTGCGCTTGATTTCGAGCGCGCTGGCCAGACTGGCGCGGATACCGGTAACGACGATGTCGCCGCTCTCCTCCGTCGTTGCCGCGTTCGGATCGATCTGCGCGCCGGCGGGCTGTGCCCCGGCGTTTGGATCTGTTGCCTGTCCCCCAGAGCTCGGCGCAGCATCGCCGGACTGGGCAAAGGCTGGCAAGGCCGGGATGGTAAGACATGCCCCCGACAACAAAATAACGATCCGACGATGCAGCCTCTTCACAGCGATTCTCCCCATCCAGATTTTCTAGCTGAGGATGGAATAAATATGACATTAAATCCTGTCTAGCGAAAAGCGGTGCTAAGATGAATTCTTTTGCCGATACGGCTGTGCGACCTAGCGCAGTCGTGTCAGGATGAATCCGACGCCCTGGAAATCGCCCTGCAGCGTCACATCGACGCCGTGGTTCATCCAATAGGCGCCGCTGGCGACCGCCGGCATCGTCACGGGCGGCGCGGCGCCGTCCATCGTCTCGATCTGGTATTTCGCTTCGGGATCGAGACCGCGGAGCGCGATTGTCGGCATCACGTCCAGTTTCTGGGTCGACCCGATCAACGTGAACAGCGCCGCCTGGCTGCGGTCGGCCGCCACATACAGGTTTGTCCAGCGCCGATCGGCCTCATTGGCGCGGTTCAGCCGGTAAAGCTGGCCGCGCTGAACGGTTTGGCGGATCCTTTTGTACGATTGGATGTACCGTCGTGCGACGAGAAAGTCCCAATCCTGCCATTTGTTGAGATTGGTGCCGATGCCAAGACCGCCTTGCATCGCCGAGAGGAAACGAAAGGACAGCGGCGTCTGGCGCTTGTTCACCCAGTTCGGACTGTCGGTGACCCACGCCATCATCGCGCCCGGTGCGTAGGCCTGGGTATAGCCGTCCTGGATCGACAGGCGATCGAGCGGATCGGTATTGTCCGACGGCCAGACCTGATCGGTGCGGGCCATGATGCCGAGATCGACGCGCCCGCCGCCGCCCGAACAGCTCTCGATCTCGACCCCCGGATGCCGCTTCCTCAGTTCGTCGATAATCCAATAGAGATTGCGGACATAGGCGACATAGATGGTCTGCTGGTCGTTCACGTCGGCATCGGGCCAACCGGGCTCGGACCAATTGCGATTATAATCCCATTTGAGGAACGCGATGTCGTTCTTCGACAGCAGATTGTCGAGCTGTTCGAGAACATGATCGCGGACATCCGTGCGCGCGAGATTGAGCACCAATTGATTGCGCCCCTGCGTTCTCGGCCGCCCCTTAAACTGCATCGCCCAATCGGGGTGCGCGCGAAACAGATCGCTGTCTTCGTTGATCATTTCCGGCTCGACCCACAGACCAAAATCCATTCCCAAGGTCTTGACGCGGGTGATCAGCGGGGTGAGCCCATTGGGGAATTTAGTCGGGTTGACCGTCCAGTCGCCCAATCCGGCCTTGTCGTTGTTGCGCGCGCCAAACCAGCCGTCGTCCATCACGAAGCGCTCGACCCCCAAGGTAGCCGCACGTTCGGCCAGTGCGATCTGGCCCGCTTCGTTAACGTCAAATTCGGTCGCTTCCCAACTGTTGTACAATACCTTGCGCAGCGGCACGTGGCCATCGTGCTGCGGAAGGATGCGATCTCGCTGGAAGGCGTGGAACACGCGCGAGGCGCCACCGCGCCCATGATCGGAGAAGCCGATATAGAAAGTCGGGGTGGCCAGCGTGGCGCCGGACTTCAGGCGATACGCGAAGTCGAACGGATTGTAGCCGCCGACGATACGGATCCGGCCGGTAACGTCCTGATCGAAGCTCAGGCGCCAAGAACCGCTCCATGCCAGCGCGCCGATCCATGCCGGGCCATCCTCCTCGGTGGTGGTGGCGCGCGTGATCTGGAACCATGGATTATTCTGGCTGCCGGTCGAGCCGCGGCGGCTTTCGAGCACGGTTGAGCCGGCCGTGAGCGGGCGATCCTGCAACGTCCATTCCGCCGCCCAGCGCCCGGTCGAATAATGCAGGCGATAATCGTACGCGACTGGCAGCGTCAGCCCCGCCGCGGCGACCTGGTCGACGCGGACATCGCCGGCGCCACGATTCTCGATTACCGCCGATCTGGCCACCACCCCGGTGGCACGGTCGATCGTGTAGCTTAGCGTGACGAACAACGGCCGGTCGAGATCGCTCATCGTCACCCGGATCGTATCGCCCGACACGACGTGGCTTCGATAATAGAGGACTAGGTCTCGATTACCGTCCGGATAGCTGACCTTCAGCGCCGGTTCGGCGTAGAGTCCGCCACCTTGGCCGGCATATTCCTGCGGCACCACGTTTGTAGTAACGTCAAATCCGCTCAGCCCGGACAATTCCGGCGCGGCGAGCGGCGCGCGATCCGGCAGGCGCTTGCCCCAATAGACCGACTGCAGAATGCCCGCCACGTTGACCTTGAATGCGTAGGTGACGTCACCACCATCCAACCGGAAGATCTTGTTCTCCTTGTCGTAGCGCGCTTGGGCGAAGGCGGTCGCCGGCGTGCCCATCGCGCCGAGGGCACACAGCGCTCGCATCCAAACATCGAATCGCTGCCGGTTATCCATCTTGCTTCCTCTGTACACGATTAATGAGCCCACCCTATAAAGTCATATTTAATTCCGCAAGGTTCTGCCGACCTCTGCTACTAAGCAGGATGGCCTGGCTAAGCGGCCCATCGTCTCGTGCAAGGCTACAAATTGCCCCAGACGCCTGGCTTGTAGCTGTCGGCGCGAAATCCTTCGCAGGGCGGCTCCTTCCCCGGAGCAGCGAGAGCACATGCTTGCGCAGAATAGCCCCCAGTCGGCCAAGCAGAGATATTGCGGGGAGCGAGAACGCCCAACGCTGCCGAACTTATCAAGGCAACTTCGGTAGCCTGCTGCGCTTCCGTAACGCAAAGTATGGCCGAGACGTATTGGACCGCCGATCAGAGCAATCGAGAATCGGGGTCTGTTGGGTAGCTCTTTGCCCCCTCATAGAACTCTTGCCGAGGTCGCCGCGGCCGCCAGCGGTACCTCGATGGCGTCCGCTTCTGCCGGAAACTGACTTCCTCACGGGGTTGTGAAGGGCGGTTGATTCCAATGGACGCCATCTCCGACATCGATGTCGCGTATAAAGGTACGGCAGCTTTCAGTATGCATCTGGGCAGCCACGAACGACGGTATTTCAGGCGCACTGCCGACCGGCAGCTCCCGGTGGCAAGGACCCAATACCGGTCGTTCACAGCGGCTTGACGGCTTCCCGAAACCCGCCCTTTGTTGATCTACGCGGCGGCGGCCAATTTGAGGCTGGGCGCCAAGTTATTCGGACCGCCCGACGCAGTGGCCATTGGTCGCAGCCTTCAACAGGTCTACGCATCTCTATGCGGCTGGAGCTAGCCGCCCCCGCGCGCAGCCATGCCCAGATGGGCATAGTTAGGAAGTCGGGAAGCTCACTGCACAGTCATCAGAACAAGTCCGCCGAGAACGGCGGCGCATCCAGCCGGCATTACGCCGGACGTTAAGACCCCGGTTCGCCCGTTCACATCGGCAATTGCGGGAAGTATCAACATCGGCAAATGGCTGCGCGTCGGGCGCCGGATCTTATGCGGCCAAGCGCAACGTATTACGCCCTTCCGCTTTCGCCACGTACAAAGCTTGGTCAGCACGGCGCAACAACGCATCGCCCGCTTCGCCGTTCGTGAGTTCTGCCACCCCGATGCTGATCGTCACGCAAGGATTGCTTCCCCCGGCTTCGATCGCGATACGAACGCGCTCAGCCACCAGCAGCGCAACTTGAGCGGTCGCGTCCGGCAGCACGATCACGAACTCCTCACCACCGAAGCGTCCCACCATATCGCCGTTGCGCAATTCTCCCTCGGCATCGGTCGCGATACGCTTTAACACTTCGTCGCCCGCCTGATGCCCCCATGTGTCGTTGACGCGCTTGAAGTGATCGACGTCGAAAATGGCGACGGACAACGGCCCACCCAACCGCCGCGACAGCGAAATCGCCTGTTCGAGCACAAGATGTGTGCGGCGTCGATTTGCGATACCCGTTAATTGATCGGTTTCTGCCATTACCGTCGCCGCTCTCGCAGCCTCCTCCGCACGGATACGGGCATGCTCGATCGCTGCTTCATGGGCGACCTGCACGGTGATATCCTGGATAATGCCGAACAGACCGAACGAACTGTCATCGGCGTTGTGATCGATTTCTCCCCGGGAATAGACGTGACATATCTCGCCTCCCGGTTGAACAAGGCGCGCGTTGAATTGAAAAGCTGCACGGTGCTCGATCGATCGTTCGATGATCGCGGTGACGGCCGCCCGATCCTCGGCATGGAAACCTCGAATGACACCATCCAACGACGGCATGATATCCGGATCGACGCCGTAAATGCGAAACACCTCCGGTGACCAACTTACGGTCTGTGTTGCAATATCGAACCGCCAATGACCGAAATGCGCGGCGCTTTCCGCAAGTTGGAGAAGGCGCATCTTATCGGAAAGCCGACGTGCGATCCGTGCGCGCGTCGCCAGCAGCGCCGCGATCGGTAGTGCGGCGCCCAACAGCGTCAGCAAATAGAATTGCAGGAACAGGCTCTGCTTCAGCGCGTCCGCATGAATAAGGCTGAGCGGACTTATTCCGAGGCTGACTGCGGCAGAGCCTATCACGGCGACGATCAGCACGCCTCCCGCGGCGCCGAGCGACCCCAAGCTGAACGCCGCGATGATGACCGCAAGCATCGGCAGAAAAAGAAGGGGATAGTTCGACTGTCCGAAGCTGAGCGCGCTGACCAACGCGACAAGACCCAGCACCGTCACGATCCTCGGCGCGGCCTTTCGCCATGGGACCAGGCGATTCTTGAACGCATCATATCCGATCAGGATAAGAGGTGTCACGACGAGCGCACCAACCAGGTCGGGCGAAAACCAGGAAACCCAGAAGTTGGCCGAGGTAGCTGGTGATACGACCACCGCAATCGTCGCGCTCACCATCGTTCCCATCAGGGCGGCCATGCAAAAGCGGATCATTCCGGTAAGCTCGGTGAACGATACACCGCTTCTGCCGTGCGCTCGCACCAACCAGGCGGCCAAGGCCGATCCGGTGATGTTCGCGACGGTAAACCCGATCGACACGAACAGCGCGGTGCCTGACCCGAGATTGGCACCGAGGCTGGCGAGAGCCACAGCAGCAATGTGCCATCCGGCCCGGCGTCGGGGTACGATCAGCAGGACGGCGAACAGGATGCCGCTTGGCGGCCAGATCGTCGCGATACCAAGGCCGCCGCGGGTCAGCAGAAGCGACGCAAGACCGACGACATAATAGCCGATCCCGGTCGCGATTGGCGGTGCGACCAAACCTAACGCATGTACAAGGCCATTCCGAACATCTGGCATCAGACAGGCGTAAAGCCAGAGGGTTAAGATTATTTCCTGCCGTTACTGTCGAGTGTCATCTGACCAGCGCGCGATCCACTCCATGAAGGCGCGTGCAGAATGGAGGCGGGCCTGCTCGAGTCGATCTATCGGCGCGTGGCCGGCGTTTCAGGCAGCACGTCGGTATTGATGTCCAGCTCATGCCTCGGGCGCGTCGATCTTGACACCAAACGCGTCCTTGAAGGGGAGCGAATGGACTTCGCGATCGTCTGCATCCCGGACATTGATCCGAAGGGTTAGATCGATCTTCCCGTGCGCGGCATCGGCAGAGACGATGTCTCTCGCCGCTGAAAGCGCGATTTCTTTAGCGCCCGCGAGATCGATACACTCGACGCCTTCCGGGTCGGTCAGTCGGTGGGCACCGCTCACGAGATCAAAATATAATATCGGCATGACGGTCATAGCATGCTGCCGATTGGCGAGTGCGGTAAGTCCGGTTTTGTACGTTAGCTGTGCAAGGAGCGTCGGAAGGTTTGCGGCATTTCGCCGCGCAATTTTCTTGGTCAGGTCACCGCGCAGACATGCGTCGTGTGCCATCACACCTTGAATCCTTCCGTTGGTCCTAGGTGATCGGGCCCGAGGCGCCTAGCCTGTGCGCAACCAGCGACCGGATGCCGCTGCCAAGTGGAGCGCGGCCATGCGGATCACCATCTTTTCCCCAAGCAATGTCCATCTCCTCGAAATCGCCGGCGTGCGCGACGCGCTCTTCGAGGCAAATTGCAAGGTGGCATCAGGCGACCGCTATCGCGTTCGGCTGGTAACCGAACATGGTATTCCCGAAGAGAGCGCGTCGGGCACGATTTATGTGCCCGACGCAGGGATCGACGCTGCCGTCGAGCCTTGCGACACCCTGATCGTCGCGGGGCCTTACGGGCTTCCCATGCGGCCCAGCGACGCCGTGCAGCACTGGTTGCGCGAGCAGGCACGACAGTCACGGCGCTACGGCTCGACGTGCACCGGCGCCTTTCTGTTGGCGCATGCGGGGCTATTGTCGGGCTACCGCGCGACGACCCATTGGCAATATGCCGAACGCCTGGCCGCGGACTTTCCCGACATCTCGGTCGAAGCTGACGATATCTTCGTGCGAGACGGGCCGGTGTTCAGCTCGGCCGGCGTCAGTGCGGCAATCGACCTCGCTTTTTCGTTGATCGAAGAAGATCATGGGCGGGCTCTGGCACTCTGGGTGGCGCGCCGCCTAGTGGTCTTTCTCAAGCGCCCGGGCGGTCAATCGCAGTTCAGTGCCGCGTTGACCGCCCAAACCGCCACCACCGGCCCGATCGATCGAATAAGGCTATACATCCTCGAAAACCCACGCGCTAAGCTGAGCCTCAAGACGCTTGCCGACGTGGCGAGCGTCAGCCCCCGTCATCTCTCGCGGTTGTTCCGCGCCGAACTGGGCATGAACCCGCTCGCTTATGTCGAACTTACGCGACTCGATATCGCCCGGCGTTTGCTCGAAGACAGTGCTGCGCCCATCAAAATGGTCGCCTTTGCCGCTGGTTTCGGATCAACGACCACGCTCAGGCGTGCTTTTCTGCGGCGGATGGACGTCACGCCGCAGCAATATCGGGTCCGCTTTCAGTCGAGCGGTTAAAGAAGACTTACGAAGAAGAAAACGCCGCCAGTTTGTCCTGAAGAGCCGCTTCGCCGGTGTTGAGACATCGGCACGATGACCTCATTATCCTGGTCGGAGGTCACGACACATGCGCGTTTTACCCGACGAGTTCCCGCCAATGGCTTGGCCGAGCGTCATGCCCCGCGGTCCGGCATCATCAAATACCGCCTCGCGCACCACAAAGATTGCACCGATATGCGACCGGCACACGAAACCCGTGCTTACTGCGGAGCAATGCCGCTCCGCCCTGGATAGACTTACGCCGCGCCAACGCGATGTCCTTGCCGCGATGGTTGCCGGTAACAGCAACAAGCAGATCGCCCATCTGCTCAGCCTCAGTCCGCGGACCGTTGAAGTGTATCGCGCGAGTATGATGAGTCGGCTCCACGTCCGAACGCTGGCGCAGACGCTATACATCGCTTTCATGGCTGGGCTGACGCCCTGCGATCCCATGTCGCTTGGCTAAGGCGCGGCCTGCCCGTCACACGGTGTCGCGACGCCATACTGATGGTCGTGGCGCATCGCCACAAGATGATTAGTGAGAAGGCCGCACGCCCAATCGACGGTAGCGGTTGTGCGACGAAGTGGAATTACGCCATTGCAAAAGGTGGCGCGTAGAGCCAGTGCGTCGCCTTCCGTAACTCTCAACTTCCACATGCGGAGCGCGCCAGGTCTGGCACTTCCGGCGAACGCGATCCAAAAAGGCGATTTGCCGAGCGCGGTCCTGTCGATCATGTGGCCTCGCGTTGGCGTACCGAACACGAAGGCGAGCCGTGGCTACAGCCCTTCTGTCGGAAGACGCTACGTTAAGCTCGTAGGCGGAGTAACCACATCACGTTTTGAGCCCAAGGAGCCGAGAGACGTCGCGCGGAGCGTGGATCATCACTTCCGCCGCCCCTGCCCGCGACGATGCTCGGTCGGTGGGCCGGCTAAGTGGCAATTCCGCCACTGCCACGGGGCTGGCGGCGAGGGCTGTGCACCAAAGCGGGCGATCATGGCGGGCACGCTTTGCGCCGGCTCCGCCGCGCTGAACAGGAAGCCCTGACCGACGCTGCAGCCATGCGACAACAGGAAATCGGCCTGCGCCTGGGTCTCGATACCCTCCGCGACGGTTGCGACGCCCAAGCTGCTGCCCAGGCCGATCACCGCGCGCACGATTGCCGTATCGTCGGGATTGCCGCCGATCCCGCCGACGAAGGATCGGTCGATCTTCAGCACATCGACCGGAAACTGCTTGAGGTGGGTGAGCGAGGCATAGCCGGTGCCGAAATCGTCGAGCGCGACGCGCAAGCCGTTTTCACTCAACAACGCCAGCGCACGCGCGACATGGTGCGCACCGCGGCCGAGAAAGACCCCTTCGGTGACCTCAAGCTCGATCATCGCCGGGGTCAGCCCATGTGCCGCGATCCCTTCCAGGAGCCGCTCGGCAAAGTCGTCGGCCTGGAAATCCGCCGCGCTGGCGTTGATCGCGACATGGCCGAACGCCAGGTCCTGCTCCATCCAACCGCGCATATCGGCGAGGACCCGCGCGATCATCTGCCGGCTGATCGCCACTGACAGTTCGCGGTCGGCAAAGGCCAGTGCGAACATTTCAGGCAGGATGAGAGGGTTGCCACTCCGGTCGCACCGCACGAGCGCTTCGAACCCTACCAGGGTGCCAGATTGCAGATCGATCTTCGGCTGATAATGCGGGACGATGCACTGTTCTTGAATGGCCGCCCGCGCGACCGACAGCATCTGCGTATCGCGCTCGAACTCCTCGGCCATTGCCGGCCGGAAAATCTCCGTGCAGCCGCGCGTCCGTTTCGCTTCGGCCAATGCCAAATCGCTGCATTTCGACAGCCTCGCCGGTGTGGCGCCATGATCGGGGTAGATTGCCACGCCGACACTGGCGCGGCAGTCGATCGATCGACCTTTGTGTTCAATCGGCTCCTGCAGCCGCTCGTTCAGCGAGCGGGCGATCGCGGTGATCTGACCGGTGCGGCGGATGCCGGGCAGAATGATACCGAATTCGTCGCCGCCGAGGCGCGCCACCGTATCGGTCTTGCGCACGACCGTGTGCAGTCGCTGCGCGAAATTGCACAGCATGGCATCGCCGACGTCGTGCCCGAGTGAATCATTGATCTGCTTGAAGTGATCGACGTCGATCAGCATCAGCGCGACGCGGGTATCGTGCTTTTCAGCGTCGCGCATGGCGGCGGCCAAGCGCCGGTTAAACACGCCGCGATGGGGCAGGCCGGTCAGCACGTCATGGTCGGCGGCGTGTCGCAATTCCTTCGACAGCGCCGACTTTGCCGCAGCTTGGGCCTGGCGTTCGATGTTCGACCGGCGCAATTCGAGCAACGACTGGGCCTGCAATGCCAGCACGCGCAGCGTTACGGCTTGTATCTCCGTCAATCCGTAGGGACGTGGCACCGGATCGAAAACGCATAGCGAGGCGATCGGCGTGCCATCGGCGGCGAGGATCGGCATGCCCGCGTAGAAACGGATAAAAGGGGCGCCGACGACAAGCGCGTTGTTCACAAAAAGGGAATCGGTCGATGCGTCCCGGACCTCGAAGATGTCGGGCCAGCGAATGGCATGGGCACAGAACGAAACGGCGATCGGTGTCTCGGACTGGTCGATCCCGCACCGCGCTTTGAACCATTGCCGCTCGCCGTCGATGAAGCTGATCGCCGCGGATTGCGTGCCGCAGATGCGCCCGGCAAGCATCGCCAAATTGTCGAAATCGGCCTCCGAGGCGCTATCCAATATCTTATACCGCGCGATCGCCGTCTGCCGCCGCGACCGCGCGCGCTGCGGTGACCGCGGAATGGTTGACGCGGGGGGTTTAGCGGCTGGTGTACGGGATACCATTGTTACTTGGCCTGACTGATTATTCGCACGGCGCTGCGAGGCCGTGGATAGGGGTGCGCGTGGGGCAGCGGGCGACAGGGATCGAGATTGTCGTGTTTCGATGATACTGGTCGTGGCTGGCAGCGCCGCCGCCGATGCTGGTGTTTGCCGCAATCCTGCCCGACAGTTGCATGCCGCGCATCGACGGATTGCGGGCAGGCGCGGATCGGACGGGGGTTCACGGCGCGGCCTGCTGCCGGGCAAGTATCGTCTCCGACAGCGTCTGCTGTGTCTTGAGGCCGATCCGTCCGGCGTCGCTCCACTGTACCCTGCCATAGAGGGTCGGAGCGTCGTCCACCTGAACGACGAGGTGCTGCCCGGGGCTGATGCCAGGGCTCGTATTGAGCAATATGCCGGAGGCGGATATGTTGCGGATAATGGCCGGTTGAGGCGGTCGACCGCCGACGAGACGCGCCGCAATGTCGACCTTGATTCTGGGCGATCGCGGACGATGCCCTTCGACGCTGCCGTGATCCATATCGGCCGGCAGGATGCCGAAAATGGCGGCGGCGTGCGGCACCGCAAAGCCGAAATTCCGGTTCCGCGTCCATTTCACCTGGCCGGTGTGGTAGGATCTTTCGTCGAGCGTCAGGTGCAGCGTCTGGCCGATCGCCAGTTCGACATCGGCCCGCCCCCGCGCGCCGGTCGCTGACAAATCCTGAATGCGGGCATCGGCGAAAACGTCGATCGGGTAGATCGTGGCGCGCAAGTAAACCGCCTTGCGCGGCATTCGCCGACGATCGGCCCGCGGTGCTGTCTCTGGCGCGAAATAGCAGCGAATTCTGTCCAGCAACATGGTGCGCCCCCCCGGCATACTGCCTGCACACCGTGCGCTAGCGCCGGGTCGCTGCGAAGATCGTAGAAGTACGACGATGCGCCCAGTCGTGCGATTGAGCAGAGACTAATCCATACTAATCGGCAAACCGATTGTTCAGGAACTCAACCATGTGGCGGGAGGGTCGGGTGGTGAGGAAGAGTGACTTGCACATGGCCGTAAATAACAAGTCGGCTGCAGAGCAGCGCGCCCGGGTGATCCTGGTCGTCGAGGATGAATGGATCATCCGAATGACCGTGGTCGATGCGCTGCGCGACGAGGGCTGGAACGTGGTCGAGGCTGCAGACGGCGTCGAGGCATTAGAGTTCCTTCAATCCGGCGCCATCGTTGACATGATCTTCACCGACGTGCGGATGCCCGGTGAGGTCGACGGTATGGCACTGCTGGCCTTCGCGCAGCGGACGGTGCCGCACGTTCCGGTGATCGTCACGTCCGGTGATTTCGATCCGGGATCGGCGATGGGAGCGGGTGCGACCGCTTTTCTGGTCAAGCCCTATCCGCTGGGCACACTCGCCGCGCTGGTCAGCGCCAAACTGCCGGTCGTCCGGTGACGGGGCAAAACGACCATGCCAGCGCATCGGTGCTGATCGTCGATAGCGACATCATCGTAAGGCATGCCTTGGCCGACTACCTGCGACATTGCGGCTACCGGGTGGTCGAGGCGGCGAGCAGCGACGAAGCGCAGCTGGCGCTTGCCGAGGCCAGCCTGAGTGTCGATGTCGTCCTGTGCGACGTGGCGGTAGCGGGCCACCAATCGGGGTTCGAGCTGGCGACGTGGGTGCGCCAGAACCGGCCGGAGCTAGAGGTCAAGCTGACCGCGAGCGTCGAAGGGGCAGCGAAGGCGGCGGCCAATCTGTGCGACGGCGGGCCGCATCTCGGTCGCCCGTATGAGCCGGACAGCGTGGTCGATTACATCATCCAACGCCGCGCCACGCAGCAACGCAACAGTGAGCGTTGAGCTCTTGCGTGCGCCGGATCCGGTGAATCAAGCCAACCAGCAAAAGTACTTTTCGCTACCGTCGCGTGGCGCCCGTAACCGGTCAACGCCACTGCATCAGACCGACAGTGCGCCGTAGTGCTGCCGCAAGCGCCGCCACCCTCGATCAGAGGGCGTCGAGGCTTTCGAGCGCCAGGATCCGGTGGGTAACAAGTACGAGTCGATCCTGCGCTTCATACAGTTCCTGACGGTGGACGAGACGAGTCCGCATGCCCGCGATGTGGATACGAAGCGTCAACCGCTGCGGTGCAGAAGTCGCTCGCCTGCGACGTCATCGCCTACGCATATGCGCCGGCGGCAAGGTGCGTGCTGCTACCAGCGCCGTCGCTACAGCGCGCTTAGCGCCAACATGGTCGGTAGTGGATCGGGCGGCATAGGACGCGGCGGGCAGCGAACCAGGGATACACGTCGGTGAGCGTGCCGGTGCCACGTGGCGTCCTCATGCAAGCGATCGTCGAAGCGATGTTCGTGTCCTGACGCCGCCGCGGGCCTATTTGGGCTTGCCACCAGCTGGCGCCTCGGCGTTCGCCGCTTCTAGCTCAAGTTGGCTCGCGGCCTGCTCTAGCCGATCCGCCATTTCTTCCGTTTCCTTGGCGTCCTTGTTCGCTGCCTTCTGCTCGGGCGGCGCCAACGCGTCGAGGCGCACCGCCTCTACTTCAAGCCGCTGTGCGTCGGCGGTCGCGCGGGCTGCCTCCGTGACGGCCTGGTCGGGATCGATGCCGATCTTACGCAGCGCCTCCGTCCGCTGCGGAATGGGAACGGCGGGATCGAACACGATCACTGTCGCGCCTGTCTGGCCCAGCGCGGTGCCGACCACCTCTGCCTACGCCGGCGGCAAGGCGACGAACAGTCGCGATCCCGCGAGGCGGCCGGCTGACGTTGCATTCGCGCTCTCGGTCAGCACGCGCGCCAGAGCTTCGGGAGCGGAGGGACTTGCGAAGGCGAGGTCACTTTTTTCGTCCCACCCGGTGATAACCTCGCGGATGTCCTTAGCCCGCTCTGCGAACTCGGGTGTACCTGGCGCCGGAAGAATCCAGACCAGATCGAATCCCCTTTGCGCGCCGATCGGAGCAAGGCGCTTGACCGCTTGATAGAGATACCGGTTCCAATCGAACTCCTTGGTTCCCGTCGGCGGAGCGAGAGGAGCGATGAAGCGCGCCCTCCAGATCGCCTCCTCGGCCTTTGATCGCGCCACGAGGGGCGCAGCGGCCGCCATCGCTCGGTCCCACGCCGGCCCCGTAAGCGGCGCGACCATCCCTGTCGCAAGATCGATGGTGACGTCCACAAAGCCGCGCGACGAACCGATCGAACCGCCACCGTTTGGCACAACGACTTTCAGCACCACCTGCCGGCCATCGCGCGACAGCACGTGCTCGCCGCTCCACCACATCGAACTCACACTCGTTGGCAGAGCGCGAACATAATTCTCGGGCAGGATGTCGGTCAGCTTCATCGCCCGCACCAGCGATCCATCGCCGCGGTAGATCACCACAACGTTGTCGCCGAAGCCGGTTGAATGCCAGTTATCGAAGGTCACGACGTGTCCACCGCCGTCCGCGATCAGAGCGCTGACCGGTGCGACCTCATTGACAAGCGGAGCTTCCCAGACTTTGATCCAAGCCGCACCTGAGCGCCGCTCTACGATGCCGAGCGCGCGCGTTTCGCCGCTGTGCCGCTGACCGGCGGGCTCTTTGCCATCAACCTTGTCTGAGAAGTAGGCCAGCTGATTCTCCAGATCGCGCGGGACCACGGTCAGGCGCGTCGCCTTGTCAGGCGAAAGGTATATCTTGGGTTCCGGCGGCAGCCAGCTATCCGCTAGTGCCGGCGAGGCAACGACCATCGCCACCGCGCTGACGAGCCTGATCAGCCATCCCATGTTGTCGCCTCCCGTGTGAACCGGCACGCGTGCCGCAGTTGCGATGCAGTGTCGAGGATAGGTTCGGCCTCCCAGTCGCCGGCACAACATGCTGCGCGCCGGGGCGTGCTGATGCAGGCGATCGTCGAGGCGATGTTCGTCAATCGAGCTGGCCCGAGCAACAGAGTCGAGGCGAGTCTATGGCACGGCGAACCGAACGAGAAGGAGCCGAACGCCGCTGTAGCAACGAATCTCTGTGCAGGATGCCGAAGGCGGGATGCGCCGGAACAACCTTTCGCCTGATCGCCATGTGTGTAACGGCAGCCATCAGATGGTTGCTCGCCGGATGGCGACCTGTTCACTGACCAGTGCAAAGAAGGCCGGTACCCGTCAACTATTCCCGAGCATATCCCGCGCGGCGGCGAACGTCGGCCGTCGCGCCTGAACGAAAGGCCAGTTACGGCGAACGTCGCTCAAAAGCGGCCACTCCGTTCCCCACCAAACCCCACCGAAGTGCACGGCGTTCGGCGATGAGCGCGGTGAGGATTCGGCGCGGACAAAAAATAGTATGGCGTGTGTTTGGGGTTCTGCATTGACCCTATCGTCGGTAGCCTTGCGCTCTATCCTAATCCACTCTCCACCCATATTGCCGGGGTGTTAATCACAACGCGCCCGCGCGCAACTGGCCGACTGCATAATCGCAGGCGCGGGCAGTAAGCGCCATGTAGGTAAGCGATGGGTTCTGGCAGGCCGAAGAGCTCATCTGCGCCCCGTCGGTCACGAAAAGGTTCGGCACGTCGTGGGCTTGGCTCCAGCGATTGAGCACCGATGTCGTCGGATCGATCCCCATTCGCGCACCACCCATTTCATGATTGAGGTGCCGCCGTTGTTGGGATGACCAAAGCCAGCACTGGCAGAAGACGTCCGGCTGCTTCGCGGCATGGTAGACCCAATCCCAGCCATTCGTGCGCTCCTTCTTGCTGCCCGATACCTGCCGCTCGTTCATGTGAAGACCCGAAGGCTTGAGCGAGGCCTACCAGCGCTTCGTCACAGCCAAGATTGGCGCCCTTTTGCCTGATGGTTATCAAAAGCAGACAATGGGCATGGCAAAGCAAGCCTATCACTTATCCGCTGTCGCCCCGATGGAAACATTTCGCAACGAGCAGGAAACCGAAGCTGAACAATTCCGTTCAGCTCCGCGTCGCTCGTGCGCTCTAGGGCGACCGCGCGGTTCATCCGCTCGAGCCAATCCTGGAGAACGTCGATGGCCACTGTGGCAGCTAACCCGGGCCGGGCGACGTCCCCTGACCAGCCGCCTGCGACGCGTACCCTGGATGCGTTGAACTTCTTTTTGGCCGACGTCCGGGACGGGCTGGGACCTTATCTCGCCATCTACCTGCTGGTCGTGCGAGGACCGTCGCACGGCTGGGACGAGGCGACCGTAGGGATGGTGCTGACCATCGCCGGAATCGTCGGACTGCTGTCGCAGACGCCGGCGGGTGGCCTGATCGATCGAGCAAAGAACAAGCCACGGATCGTGATGATCGCAGCGTTGCTGGTGACGCTCAGCAGCCTGTCGCTACCGGTCGTCTCCGGCTTTACGATGGTGACGGTCACGCAGTCTCTCGCTGCAGCCGCCGGTGCGCTGTTCGCCCCTGCGATCTCGGCGATCTCGCTTGGGCTCGTCGGGCCGAAGATGTTCGCCAAGCGCGTCGGCCGCAACGAAGCGTTCAACCACGCCGGCAACGCGGTCTCGGCGGCGGTCGCCGGCGTGCTGGCGTGGAAGTTCGGACCCGTCGTCGTGTTTTGGCTGATGGCGGGGCTGACCATCGCGAGCGTCGTCGTGTCGATGCGGATCGATAACGACGACATCGATAATGCCGTCGCACGCGGCCTCGACTGCGAGCCCGGAGAAGGCTGCGAGGAGCCGAGCGGCTGGAGGACGCTGCTCGAAAACCGCCCGCTGATGATCTTCGCGGCCGCCGCCTTCACTTTCCATCTGTCGAACGCGGCCATGCTGACCTCGGTCAGCCAGCTGCTCGGGCGCACCGTCGGCACCGACAAGGCTACCTCGCTAACCGCGGCCTGCATCGTCGCCGCGCAGCTGGTGATGGTGCCGGTCGCGATCGTCGTCGGGCGCCACACGGAGCGCTGGGGTACCAAGCCGACGTTCCTCGTCGCGTTCGGCTTCCTCGCCGCGCGCGGCGCACTCTACACCGTGTCGAACGACCCGTGGTGGCTGGTCGGGGTGCAGGCGCTGGACGGGATCGGCGCGGGCATCTTCGGCGCGCTGTTCCCGGTGATCGTCGCAGACCTGACCAAGGGCAGCGGGCGCTTCAACGTCAGTCAGGGCGTCGTCTCGGCGATATTCGGCTTGGGTGCCGCGCTGTCGGCGACGCTCGCCGGAGCGATCATCGTGTGGGCGGGCTATACCGCCAGCTTCCTGACGCTCGCGGGGATCGCCGCCGCCGGATTCGTGCTGTATCTTGTCGCGATGCCGGAGACGCGCAAGTGACGGGCGCGCCCTCGCTGAGCTGGGTCCATATCGGCGACCTTCATATGGACGAGGCGACCGATTGGGAAAGCCGGGGCCGGCTCGCCGCGATCGTCGCCGAGATCAACGAGCATGTCGGCGACGCTGCGGCGTTCGTCTACCTCCCCGGCGACAATGCGAACCATGCCACGGTCCACCAATACCGCGTCATCGTCGAGACGCTCGCCCCGCTGAGACTGCCGTATCGCGTCATCCCCGGCGATCACGATTTCGAACTGGGCGATCTTGCAAACTATGACGCCGCGTTCCCCGAGGCCAACCGCCCCGAGATGGAAGTCGTCGCGGGACATCGCTGCATCTATGTCGACATCGTCTCGGCGGGCGCGGGCGGCCCCGATTTCCGGCTGACGATGCACCATCGCAACCGCCTGCTCGCCGAACTCGCGCGCGCCGAAGCCGAGAGGCAGGTCCCGCTCGTGTTCATGCACGCCTTTCCGGGCGACCTGGCGGCGGATGGCGAGGACATCGCGCGGATCTTCGCCGATGCACGTGTTGCCTTCGTCGACACTGGGCACACGCATTACAACGAACTGCTCAACGATGGCCGCGTCGTCTACGGCGCGACGCGCTCGACCAGCGAGATCGAGGAGGGCGGCGGCCGGCCCGGCTTCTCGATCGTCACGGTCCACGGTCGCGTGCCTAGCTGGCGCTTCAAGGAAACGGGCGGCGCCTGGCCGTTCATTCAGATCGTGTCCCCGGCGGATCTTCGCCTCGTCACCCGCCCCGCCGACCCAACCCAGGTGCCGCGCCCCGGCTCGATCGAGATCGTTGCCAAACTGTTCGGCAGCGCCGACGAGCCGGTCATGCTATCGGTCGATGGCGGCGCAGCCCAGCCGATGATCGACACGGATATCGGCTTGTGGACCGCGCACGTGTCGCTGTCGGCAGGCTTGCATCTGATCGAAGCGAGCGTCGGCAGCGACCGCGACGTGATCGAGCTGCTGGTTCGCAGCGAGGCCGACATCCCCCGCAGCGGTCTGCCGATCGCGCCGGGCCGCGACATTCACAGCATCGGTGCCTGGCCCGCGCATGGCATCCCCGGCGGCCAGCTCGGGCCAAACAAGAACGGCAAGCGCTGGTGATCCTGGCAACCGGCGCCACCTGGGGGATCTGCGCCGCCTCCACCGCCGCGGTGATCGCGCGTCCGTTCCGCTGGCCCGAAGCGATCTGGGCCGTCGCAGGCGCGGCGCTTTTGCTGCTGTTCGGCCTGATGCCCTTCCCCGCTGCGATCGGCGCAGTCGCCAAGGGCATGGACGTCTATCTTTTTTTGATCGGCATGATGTTGCTCAGCGAAGTGGCTCGCGCGGAAGGACTGTTCGACTGGGTGGCGGCAACGGCGGCAATCCATGCGAAGGGATCGACCGCGCGCTTGTTCGCGCTGGTGTACGTCACCGGGATCATCACGACGACGTTCCTGTCGAACGACGCTACCGCCGTCGTGCTCACACCAGCGGTCTACGCCGCCGCCAGGAAGGCGAAGGCCGATCCACTGCCGTTGTTGTTCGCCTGTGCGCTGATCGCGAATGCCGCGAGTTTCGTGCTGCCGATTTCGAACCCCGCCAACTTGGTGCTGTACGGCGGGCATATGCCGCCGCTTGGACAGTGGTTCGCATCGTTCGCGGTGCCGTCATTCGCATCAATCCTGGTCACCTTCCTTGTGCTACGCTGGACCCAGCGCAAGCGCCTTGCCGGTGCCTGCCTCAGCGGCGTCGAACGCACACCGCTGACCAATGGCGGCAAGGCTGCGTTCGCCGGCATCGTCGTCACCGCGTGTCTGTTGCTCGTCGTGTCCGCGCTCGACATCGAACTGGGCCTGCCGACCGCGATTGCCGGGATCGTCACGACGGTGGCGGTCTGCTTGATCGCACGAACGTCACCGCTGCCGCTGCTCAGGGACATCTCGTGGAGCGTGCTACCGCTGGTTGCGGGGCTGTTCGTGCTGGTCGAGGCGCTCGACCTAACCGGTGTGATCGGGTGGGTGGCGCAAGCCATTCGCACTGCATCGGCAGATCCGGCCCACGCTTCGGCCGTGTTCGGCACGATCCTGGCGTTCGGATCGAATCTCATGAACAACCTTCCCGCCGGACTCGTTGCGAGCACCGCGGTCGCACAGGCACAACCACCGCGGTTGGTCGTTGACGGACTGCTGATCGGCGTCGATCTCGGCCCAAACTTGTCGATCACCGGCAGCCTGGCGACGATCCTTTGGCTTCAAGCGATCCGGCGCGAGGGCGAAGACGTCTCGTTCTGGAGGTTCCTGAAGGTCGGTGCGGTCGCCATGCCGCTGGCGCTGGCCGCGGCGCTCGCCGCACGCATTCTGATCGGATAACGGAGCCAATGGGGTATAAGAAGGATGCCAGCCTCAGCGAAAGGACCCAATCACGGTCGTTCGCAAACCCTTTTCGTATCCCCAACTTCAGCCGTTCGTTCAGCTCGCTTGAGCGACCGCATCGGAGCTGCTGATCTCCAAGCTCAATGACGCTGTTTAGGACAAAGCCCCCGTTCGCGAAGATTTCGCCAAACGGGGGATTCGACCGGGAGCTGCATTCGCGAGCGGCCCGAAAAGGATGGTATTTCGAGAAGCTGCTAGGCGTCCCGAAACCCGGTTTAGAGCGCAAAAAAGGAAGGGCGGCGTGTTTCCGCCGCCCGACCGAGTGCCCTACAGTGAATGAATAGCGACGCTGTCCGCCGGTGCCTCAATGCGATCGACCATTCCGTAATCGCGGATGACATTCGCAACACGCAGTCGATAGTTTGTGAAGATGCCCGCTCGCCCTCGGGCCTGCGTGGCGCGATGCGCGGCCGTGTTTCGCCACTGCTGAACAGCTTTCTCATCCCGAAAGAAGGAGAGCGACACCATCCTGTTTGGCGTGGACATGCTTTGGAATCGCTCGACAGACAGGAAGCCGTCTATCATTTCCAGCTCGCCGCGGAGTGCCGCGGCGAGCGCGAGATATCGATCCATCCGTCCTTCGGCCAGCTCGACCTCGAAGATGACGGCGATCATGGCTTTACCAGCGGCGCATGGGGTGCAGAAGCAAGCCGGAGGAACATCCGATCTTCGCGCAGGATGAAACGCTCCCGCTTCGCGAACTCGTAATTGCTACGGCCCAGGGGATCATCGCGAAGTCGGGCGCGGTATGCCTCGTAGGCGGCGAGGTCTGCGATGTTGTAGAGTCCATAGGCTGTCGTGGCTGACCCTTCGTGCGGCGCGAAATAGCCGATCAGATCGGCCCCGCAACGCGGTATCGCCTGTCCCCAATTGCGGGCATATTCCTCGAACGCATCGACGCGGAACTGGTCGATTTCGTAGCGGATGAAACACGTGATCATAGCTGGCCTCCCGGGATTGTCGTAACCGGGCCATCGTAGATCGCAGGCAGCGATCGATGCTTCGGCCGCCATCGAAGCATGAAGGGAGCCATATATGCGACGAGGCCTGCAAGAGGGCGTATTCCCAGTGAAAGATAGATGCTGACCACGACCGGAATTGCCGAAATCGCCGCCCTTGTCGGTGACCCTGCCCGAAGCGCGATGCTGGTTGCGCTCATGGACGGGCGCGCGCTCACCGCAACCGAACTTGCCAACGTTGCGGGAATAATGCCCCAGACAGCGAGCAGTCATTTGGGGCGAATGACGGTTGCGGGGCTGCTGGCGGTCGAACGGCAGGGACGCCATCGGTATCATCGGCTCGCATCCTCGACCGTTGCCACAATGATCGAAGGTATCATGGCGGTCGCTGCCGAGCCGGCAAACAGGACCAAACGCAAGGTGAGAACAGGGCCTCGCGACGCGGCGGTGCGCCGTGCCCGCTCCTGTTACGACCACCTTGCCGGCAGCATTGCGGTGGCTGTCGCTGATCGAATGGGCGAGCGGGGATATATCACCGATCTGGCTGCTGGTGGCGAGCTATCCGCCGAAGGCGTGGTGTTCCTCCGATCGATCGGCGTCGATGTCGATACCGCGTTAAACCGCACAACGGCACGCAAGCTATTTTGTCGCCCCTGCCTCGATTGGAGCGAACGTCGCCCGCACATCGCCGGTACGATTGGCGCAGCGTTGTTGAATGCGTGCTTCGAACACGACTGGATGCGCCGCACAGACGGTTCGCGGGCAATCTCGATCACGCGTACCGGGGCGCTCGCGCTAAACAGCAATTTCGGGATTAAATCAGGCGAGGAATAGCAGGCTGTTTCGTTCCCAATTAGGAACCTTCGAAGAAATAGTTTGCCGGTAGCAGCTACCGCCGCCGTGCACGGCGACGGTTTTACTGAAATCTGTTCCCGTATGTCGGCAGGTGCCTCGGGCCATTCCTGCTCATCAGGCGCCAAAGCGTTCTTCCGACGGCCACTCCGGCCATCAGACCTCGTCCCGATTAAGTAATAAGAAGGGCTTAACCAAAACACATTGGACCGCAAGCTGACGCGCTGGCGCAATTAATAGGCTGACCGTGATCGTTCGCGAAGGAATGTTTGCGTCTCAGCAACGTCTCCGTGTCATGGCGCTGCCACACCGCTCAGTGTCTTTACCTTTCTGTTCGAAGAGCGCTTGCCAAGGCAGCACCTATCGTGAACCATCCAAGTCGGCAGGCCAACGTGCTTGCTGGCCTCGTGTTACACGACGATACGATAGAGGGTGCAGCAGATGGACGGCGGCGAACGATCCGGGGACGACTCCTCGACCATCACGCGCCGAACGGCGCTTGGCGGCACCGCGGGACTTGCCGCCGCCGTGCTTATCGACGCAGGCGCTGCCGTGTCGGCCGCGCCTGCCCCGCCGCCCGGCGCCACGCTCTTGATCAAGCCGATCGTCAACGGCCGCGTGACCCCGGTCACGATCGATCCGCGCACCTCGCTGCTCGATCTCCTGCGCGAGCTGCTCGGACTGACCGGCGCGAAGAAGGGCTGCGACCACGGGCAGTGCGGCGCGTGCACCGTCCATATCGATGGCCGCCGCGTCGCCTCGTGCCTGACACTCGCCGCCAAGACCGACGGGCGCGCGGTGACGACGATCGAAGGGCTGGCCGATGGCGACGGGCTTCACCCGATGCAGCAAGCGTTTATCGATCATGACGCGCTCCAATGTGGCTATTGCACGCCCGGCCAAATCATGGCCGCGGTCGCCTGCATCCGCGAAGGCAAGGCAACGAGCCGCGCCTCGATCCGCGAGGCGATGAGCGGCAACATCTGCCGGTGCGGTGCCTATGTCGGCATCGTCGATGCGATTGCGGACGTCGCGGGCAAGGGACGGCGGGTCTGATGCGACCGTTTACCTATGTCCGCCCCGACAGCGCCCAAGCGGCGATCGAGGCGTTTGCCGCCGCTGGCCCCGGTGCCCGCTACATCGCCGGGGGCACCTCGCTCTACGATCTGATGAAGCTCGATATCGAGCGGCCCGAACATCTGATCGACGTTACCGCGATCCGCGGGCTCGACGGAATCGAGACCGATGGCGACCGTCTGCGGTTCGAGGCGCTGGCGCCGATGAGCGCGGTGGCGATCAACCGCGTCGTGCTGCGCGACTATCCGGTGCTGGCCGAGTCGCTGGCCAAGGCCGCGTCGCAGCAATTGCGCAACATGGCGACGGTCGGCGGCAACCTGCTGCAGCGGACCCGGTGCCTGTATTTCCGCAACGGCGCGGGTGGGGTATCCGCCGGCATGACCTATCCGTGCAACAAGCGCGAGCCGGGGTCAGGGTGCGCGGCAATCGGCGGCCTTGATCGCGGTCAGGCGGTGCTGGGACAGAGCCGGTCGTGCACTGCGGTATCGCCCGGGGACTGGCCCGTCGCGCTCGTCGCGCTCGACGCCTATGTCGAGATCCTTGGTCGGCAGGGAACGCGGTCGCTGCCCGTCGCCGATCTCTATCGGCTGCCGGGCGGCACGCCGCACCTGGAATTTGCCCTAACGCCGGGCGAGATCATCACGGCGATCGTCGTGCCCAAAGCCGCTGCCGGACGCCAATCCACCTATCACAAGATCCGTGATCGCGAGAGCTACGCCTTCGCGCTGGCATCCGCCGCGGTGGCGCTGGACATGGCGGGCGACACCGTGCGGCAGGCACGGATCGCACTTGGTGGCGTGGCGACGCGACCGTGGCGTGCGGTAGCGGCGGAAGCGCAACTGGCCGGAAAGCAGCTAACGCGCGAAACGGCCATCATCGCCGGACGCGCGGCACTGACCGGCGCCAAGGCAGGTGACCACAACGGCTTCAAGATCGAGCTTGCCGCACGCACCGTCGCGGATGCGCTGATGATCGCGGCGCAGAGGAAACCGGCATGACGAGCGCTCCTTTCCCGAACCGCCCACGCGTCGATGCGCTCGACAAGGTGCTCGGCGCGACCAAATATGCCGCGGACTATGCCTTGCCGAATCTGCTCTATGCGATGCAGGTCCCCGCGACGATCGCCAAGGGGCGGGTCACCGCGCTCTCCATCGATGCCGCCATGCGCGTGGCCGGTGTTGTGAAGGTGCTGACTGCTGGCGATTTTCCGCCGCCGCCCGCCGCTCAGCAAGGCGCGCCGCCGCCCCCGGCAACGATCACCCGGGATATCGCCTATCGCGGCCAGCCGGTCGCGCTGGTCGTGGCCGAAACGCTGGAGGCGGCGATCCAGGGGGCCGAGGCGATCCGGCCAACCTACGCCGCGGATGCCACCTTCACCGCGACCATCGACGGCAAAGGTGCGGTGCGCCAGCCGGTCCAGCCGACGGTCGGTGGTAACGCGACAACGGCAATGGTGCAGGCGGTGACACGCCACAGCGCCGAATATGTCAGTCCCGCTCAACACCACAATCCGATGGAGATGCTGTCGACCACGGCAGTGTGGGAGGGCGGCGTGCTGACCGTCTACGAAGGCACGCAGGGTAGTAATGCGGTCAAGGGCGCGTTGATGCGCAACCTTCGGCTGACATCCGAACAGGTGGTGGTGAAAAGCCCGCAAGTCGGCGGCGGCTTCGGGCAAAAGGGCGGCGCCCAGCGTCATACCGCGCTGGTCGCGCGCGCGGCGATGCTGCTGGGTCGACCGGTCAAGCTGGTGGTGCCGCGCGGACAGATCTTCCACAACGCATCGTTCCGCCCGAAGAATCGTCACCGGATCGAGATCGGCGCGGACGCCGCCGGCAAGATGATCGCCGTGCGCTACGACGCCGATCAGCAACAGTCGCGCGAGGGACAGTTCCCGCCCAACTATCATGAAACACCGCCGATGATGTACGGCATCCCCGACTATCACGGCACTGCCGCGAACATCCGCATCGATACGCAGGCGCCAGGCTATATGCGGGCGCCGACTCCGCATCCGTCGTCATTCGCGTTCGACAGCGCCGTCGACGAACTGGCGGTGAAGCTCGGCGTCGATCCGGTCGCCTTCCGGCTGCGCCACCGCGCGACCCGCGATCCGATCGACGACAAGCCGTTCTCCTCGTGCTTTTTGCACGAGTGCCTGAGCGAAGGCGCACGCCGCTTCGGTTGGAAGGGTCGCCCGCTCGCACCGGGCGCCATGGTGCGGCCCGATGGCACCCAGGTCGGCTGGGGGGTCGGCTGCGGCGCCTATCCGGCGAACGTCCACCCCAATATCGCGACGCTGCGGGTCGGCGCGGACGGCACGACGCGCTTCGCCGCCGCCGGGCACGAAATGGGCCAGGGCATCCGCTCGACGATCGAGCAGATCCTGGTGCGCGATCTCGCGATCGATCCGGCACGGCTGGAGATCGCGATCGGCGACACTTCGGTTGCGCCACAGCACGTCACCGCCGGATCGTGGGGCACGGCGAGCGTGGTGCCCGCCGCCGAACAGGCCGCCGCCAAGCTCAAGGCGGCGATCGCCGAACTGCTCGCCGGGCGGTCCCCCGGCGGCAATCTCCATCGTCAGCTGGCCGCAGTGCGCCGTCCGTTCGTACAGGTCGAGGTGACGACGGTCGGACCGGGCCAGGGCGACAAGGACGTGGCGCGGCTGCGGCAGGGCGGCATGGCCGTTTCGGGGCCAGAATACCCCGCATTCACCAGCTTCAGTTATATCGCCCATTTCGTCGAGGTGCATGTCGAACCGCATACCCGGCGCATCCGCGTCCCGCGTGTCGTCAGCATCGCCGATTGCGGCCGCGTCGTCTCGCCCCGTACTGCCGAAAGCCAGGTCCGGGGTGGCGTCGTCTGGGGCATCAGCGCCTGCCTGCGCGAAGCGACCGAAGTGGACCCGCGCTTTGGCGGCTGGCTCAACAATGATCTCGCCGACTATGTCGTCGCGGTGAACGCCGACATTGGTGAGATCGACGTTGGGTTCATCGATCGCCCGGACATGCAGTTCAATTCGCTTGGCGCGAAGGGGTTGGGCGAGGTGGCGATGACCGGCTGCGCGGCGGCCATTGCCAACGCCGTCTTTCACGCGACCGGCACGCGTCTGCGCGAGATGCCCTTCCGGATCGAAGACCTGCTATAGATGCCTTACCCCTGACCGCCTGACAAACAGTGCATTGGCTGACGGAGCCCGCCCCGGCTTAAGCCGGCCTCCCCCAACCAAGCATGGAAACACACCTCGCCGCGCTCAACAATCCTTCGGCACTGCCTAGCTTGGACCAGCCTGTAAAAACGCGCACCTCATCTTTAGGTGCCCGGCTGAAGATAAGGTGCTTTGGCGAAGAGTTCGCGCTCCCACTTTCGAGGATCAGCAGCAACCCGGCTTCTCACATCCACGATCAGCGTATCGCGGCGCGTCAGATCGTAGTTTGGCCATCGATCTGCCCCGGGAACCGCAGGATCACCAGTCTGAGCAAAGGCAACGAAACGGTCCTGCAACGCACCTGACACCGCCCGAACGATTTGATCGTTACCCGCTCCCGCACCGGGCGCATCGATCGTCCCAAATACCAGCGGCACATCAATGCAATGGAACGCCCCCCGCCAAGGATCGGCGCGAGACGTGAAATCGACCTGATACAGCCATAACGGCGCACCGGCACGTGCGCGCGCCTCGGCGACTTCTAGCTGCCCGCGCCAACTGCGTCCCGCCGTTGTGGCCCGAAAATAAATTTCCGCCGCGTCCGCAGCCGGCAACCGACGGCGATATTCGCCGACGATATGTTCGGGCGCGACATCGACCGGAAGCTCCGCGGCGATGCGCGGCGCGAGATTGTTCCAGTCCATCGTGCGTACGAAATCGCTGTCGGGGTCGCTGAACGCGCGCATTTCGTCCCGCGTATTGCCGCTCAGCATCGGAATGCGCAGCGATTGCGACGGCGCGTCGGGCCAGAAAGGGTGGCGCGCGAGCGCACGCTGGTCGAGCACCGGGCCCATATAGATCGGGCCGCCCGAAATCGGATCCGCCGTATCAAGCGCCTCGATCAGCCGCTCGACCGGGAGTGACGCCGCGCCCGATGCATCGGTCTTCAATCGCGCCAGATACGCCTCGGCGCGGCGCGTGGCATGAAGTGGGCCGGATGCCGTCACCTGCTGTCCGCTGATCGTCGCGGCCCGGTGAATTAGGCCGTCGGCGGCCGGCATGGCGAGCAAGGTCGTCACCTTGCCGCCACCGCCCGAGTCCCCGAAGGCCATGATGCGCGCAGGATCGCCGCCGAAAGCTGCGATATTGTCGCGAACCCAGCGCAACGCCAGCACAAGATCAAGCTGGCCGGCATTGCCGCTATCGGGGAAGCGCGACGACAGCCGCGCGAGATACAGATAGCCAAGCGCGTTGAGCCGGTGGTTCAGTGTCACGACGACCACGTCGCGCCGGGCGAGATGGCGGCCGTCGGTGATCGCATCGCCACCGCTGCCGAAGGCGTAACCGCCCCCATGGATATAGACCATCACCGGCAGCCGCGCACCGCGTCGCGCATCGGGCGTCCACACGTTGAGGACCAGGCAGTCTTCCGACTGGGGACGGCGGTTGCTGGCTTGCGGGCAAACCGGACCGTATTCGAGGGCGCGGACCGTCTCCTTCGCAGGCGGTGTGGCGATCGGCGCTAGGAAGCGTGGCGCGCGGCCGTATCGGATGCCAGAGAAACTCGCGATGCCGTCGATGCGCTTGCCGATAAACCGTCCCGCCGGGCAGGCAACCAGCGCTTCAGATCCCTGGGCAAAAGCACCCCACCCCGCCGGCAGCAAGACGCCACCGGCGAGCACCAGCCGCCGCGTGACGGTCATGGGCGGACGGCGGCGCGCGACGCGACCACCGCTTCTGCGAGCAAGATATTGACCAGCCGCAGCCGCACGGTGCTGCGCGACCAGACCACGCCGATCCGCCGCCCGATTTCCGGTGTCGGCAAGGGCAGCCGCGCGACGTTGATCCCCTCCGGCCAGGGCGGCGACCAATCCGGCACGAGCGAAACGCCGAGCCCGCGATCGACCATCACGGCGATGGCGTTCAGCGCGTTCAGCTCGAAGCGCTCGTGCGGGTGGATGCCGGCCTTGCGCAGATATTCGTCGGCATGGCGCCCGCCCCACTGGTTGCGGTCATAACGGATCAGCGGCTCGTTGGTCAGCAGATCATGCGCCGCGCGGTGCGCCTGGGCGGCGGGGGCGAGCACGATCAACGGTTCCTCGCGCAGCACCCTCCAGTCGCTCGTCTTGGGCAGCGGATAGGGCGCCTCCAGCACGAAGGCGGCATCGAGATTACCTGCTTCCACCTGCGCGTAGAGCTGCGCCGAATTGCCTGATTCTATATGCACGGTGATGTCGGGAAAGCGGGCGCTGACGCGGGCGAGGATCTCGGGCAGCAACCCCATCAGCGGTGTGGTGCAGGCACCGAGATGCAGTTCGCCACTCAGCGCATCGTCATTGGCGATGCTCTTCAGATCGGCAGCGTCGCGCAGCAACTGGCGGGCATGGACGAGGATCCGCCCGCCCTGTTCAGTCATTCGCACCGTCCGCCCGACGCGAACGATCAGCGGTGCGTTCAGTTCGCGCTCCAGCGCCTGCAACTGCTGCGCGATCGCCGACGGGCTGAGGTTCAGCAGGCGGGCGGCGGCGGCCATCGAGCCCTGGTCGACGACGGCGACGAACGTCCTCAGGAAATGGATGTCTATGCCAGCCGCTCCGGTTCGATGTCCGCCCGCCCCTTCCGCCCGCCACCGGTGAACACGGTCAGCCCGTCGATCTGTTCCGCGCTCGGCGGCGGGAAGAAGAAACTGGCGATATAGCCGATCACGATCGACGCGACGATCGCGATCGCAAGGTAGAAATAAGGATGTACCAGTCCGAAGATCCAGGCGAACAGCGTCAGCAACGACGCGCCGACGATGCCGATCGCGGTACCCTGCCAGTTCGCCCGTACGGTGAACATGCCCAGCGTATAGGCACCCGCGCAACTGCCGCCGAGCAGGCCGAACAGCTCGATCGTCAGATCGAGCAGTGAGCGGATTTCCATCCGCGACAGGATGATCGCGATGCCGACCCCGACCAACCCGACGAGCACCGTCATCCATTCGGCAAAGCGCACCGCCTGTTTCTGCGTCGGCGGCGTGCGGCGCATTTTCTCGTAGAAGTCCACCGACAGCAATGTCGCGACGGAATTGATCGTGCCGCTCAGCGTGCCCATCGCTGCCGCAAAAAGGCCGGCAATGATGAGTCCGGTGATGCCGTGCGGCAGTTCTGTACCGATGAAGCTCGGGAAGACCGCGTCGATCGGCAGCAACGGGTCCAGCCGGCCGGGATTGGCGCGGTAATAGGCGAACAAGGTCGTCCCGATGATGTAGAACAGGATGCCTGCCGGCAGCAGGATCGCGGCGAAGAACCAGACCGATCGGCTCGCCTGCTTTTCCGACGAGGTCGACAGCACGCGTTGCATCAGCACCTGATCCTTGGGGAAGGTGAGGATCGTATCAAAGGTGTAGAGGATGATGAATCCCCACAGCGTCGGCGTGGTGAAATCGAAACTGACATTGACGAGCTTCGTCTTGTCGAACTGCATCGCCGTATCGTAGATCTGCGTGAAGCCGATCGCATGGACGATGAACGCGATCGCGAAAATCGCGCCGGACATCAGCACGATCACCTGAAACACGTCCGTCCAGATCACCGCCTTCATCCCGCCCAGCGCCGTGTAGACGATCGTGCACAGCCCGATCACCAGGATGCAGAGGATCACATTGGTGCCGGTGATCGTGCCGATCGCCAGCGCGGGCAGAAACAGCACCACGCCCATCCGCCCGCCGACATGCATCAGAATGGCGAGGCCCGATGACAGCATGCGGATCACGGGGTGGAAACGCGTCTCGAGATAGCTGAACACCGACACGAGGTTCAGCCGCCGGAATAGCGGAATGACCCAGAACGCCACCGCCATCAACGCGAAAACGGTGACGATCTTCGACATCAGATATTGCCAGTCGGTATCGAACGCCTTGGCCGGCACGGCAAGATAGCTGATCGAGCTGGTGTTGGTCGCGAACATGCTGATGCCCGCCGCCCAGAACGGGATCGCACGATTGCCGAGGAAGAATTCGCTGGTCGAGCCCATCCGCGATCGCTTCCAGAAATAGAAGCCGATGCCGAGCATGCCCGCCAGATAGGTGATGATGATCGCCCAATCGAGCCAGCCGAGCGCGCGCTGCTGCAGCTCCAGCTCCGCCGCCGAGGCGGCGCCATCGGCACCGATCGCGACGATGCCGTTGCCGAAGGGGGCGGTTGCGCTGCCCCGGGGCAGGCGGAGGCCGAGCGGTGCCCAGGCATCGGTGATCGTGCTGTAGCTGTACCAGCCGATATCGCGGCCGCTGCCGACCATGTACAGCAATGCGGCTTGCCCGATCGCCCGCGACGATCCGGCGACGACCGGGCCAGGCGCCGCCGTGCGCCCGACCCAGCCCTGCTTCGCGGTCCAGCGCATCTGCCGGTCGCCGGCGGACCTACGCACGGTGAGAAACAAGGCGTCGCCGCGCGCGGCCAGCGCCACCGGCGCGCCGCCGCCAGGCCAGCCCGCCATCGCGCGCCACGCGTGTCCGGCGGTCGCGCGCAGCATTCTGGGCGTGCCGTCCGCAGCGATGCCTGCCACGACCAACGCGGTGGGCAGCGCGTCGGGCAGCAAGGCGGCCTGTGCACTGGTCAGGGCGGCGGGGAGCGGCGCCAGGGCGCGGAGGCGCAACGCGCCTCCGTCCAGCGTGGCCATGGCAGCGCGATCGATGCGCCCGGCGGACCCCAGCAATAGTGCGCCATGTCGGCCATCGGTCACGCCGCCAAGTGCCGTTTCCGATCCCGCTGCCGACACTGTATCCCAGCGCGTGTCATCGCGCAGCACCGCAGCGCGGCCGCCGCGAACCGCCACCGGTTGGCCATCGATCGCGATCAGGACCGGCGTGCCAGTCCCGGGTAGCACGGCCGCGGGAAGTGCCCGCGATCGGACGACCGTCACGCCCCCCTCCTTTGCCGCTGCAGGCGTCGCCAGGCAGGCCAGCAATGCCAGCCAGATGGTTGCCAGCAACCGGGTGCGACAGAGCTTCGTGATCGTCGTGCGCGTCATCGCCCGTCCTCTTCGCCCAGCAATCTGCGCGCTTGTTCGATCATGGGCCGGTCGATCATCTCGCCATCCAGCGAGAAGGCGCCGCGCCCTGCTGCCGCCGCCGCATCTGCCGCCGCGAGGATCCGCCGTGCGCGTGCCAGGGTCGCGACGTCCTGCCCGAATATGGCATTGGCCAGCGCGACCTGCTTGGGATGGATGCAGCTTTTGCCGAGATAGCCCAGGCTGCGTGCGAGCCCGGCCTCGGCGCGAAAGCCTGCCTCATCCGCAATATCGGGCCATGCGCCGTCAATCGCGAAGCGCGCTGCTTCACCTGCACCGAGCCGGATCGCCCACAGCGCGGCATGAACGTTTGTCGCGCAACGGCGATCGATGTTCAGCGTCGCGAAGAGGTCGTTCAGCCCGACCTGCAACCCGGCCACCGCGCTATGCGCAGCGATCTCGGCAGCACGCGCGAGCCCGCGCGGAGTCTCGATCGTCGCGAGCAAGCGGACATTGCCGATGGCGGTGGCAGCGGCCTGCACGTCGGCGACGGTATCGCATTTGGGCAGGTTGACGAGATCGACGCGGGCCTCGGCAAGGGCTGCCACGTCCGCGGCGAAATGCGGCGTATCGATGCCGTTGACGCGAACGATGATCGTCTTGTCGCTGGCTCGTGCTAGGTCTGCCGAGAGGAATTCGGCCAGCCGGACGCGCGCCGCTGCCTTGCCGTCCGCCGGCACCGCGTCTTCCAGATCGAAGGAAATCGCATCGGCCTCGCCCATCAACGCCTTGGCGAAGAAGTCGGGACGCGCGGCAGGGACGAACAACTTACTGCGCAACGATCTCTCCCTACGTCCTACCGTCGACGCGGGTCGGAACACAGGAAAGCTATCGTGTATCAGGCTTGGCACGCAAGCATGATCGCGACACCACGTAAAATGTGTGGTGTGAACGCAGGGCTGCCCGTTTTGCCGCCGAGCGGCACGGCGATACACTCCGGCCAAATACAACGACAAAAAACAAGGGAGGGGATTATGAAAAACTTCGCGCGCGCCACGGTCGGCACGTTTCTGCTGTCGGCGGCCTGGACCGGCGCCACGGCGCAGCAGGCCGGACCGCAGCCGGCCGAGCCGACGGTCGCCCAGGATGCGGCGGCCACCAGCGATGATGGGGCCGCAGACAAAAATCGCGACGTGATCGTCACCGGCAGCCGCACGCCCAAGGCGATCGACAAGATCCCCGGCGCGGTCACCATCGTCACCCCGGCCGAAGTGCAGCGCTCGCTGGCGCTGACCGAGGACAATACGGCGGTGCTGGCCAAGACCGTTCCGGGCTATTCCGAATCCAACCAGACGCTCAACACGCTGGGCGAGACGCTGCGGGGCCGCGCCACGCTCTACCTGTTCGACGGTATTCCCCAATCGACCCCGCTGCGCGACGGCAGCCGCAACGCGACCTTCACCGACATGTCGATCGTCGAGCGGATCGAGGTGATCAGCGGCGCGTCGGCCTCCGAAGGCATCGGTGCGGCCGGCGGCGTCATCAACTACATCACCAAGCGCGCGACCCGCGAAGGCCTCCACGCCAATATCGGCGGCCGGCTCGGCACGCAGTTCGAGGACGATAGCGGCATCTGGGGCATCAAGGGCGATGTCTCCTACAAAGACGGAGCGTTCGACGTGTTCGCCGCCGCCGCTTATGTCGATCGCGGCGTCACGTACGACGCGCGTGGGCGCCGCATCGGGCTCAGTTCGTCGAGCTCGCTCGCCGATACCAAGCAGAAGAACTTCTTCCTGAAGACGGGTTTCGAATTCGGCGGCACCCAGCGGCTGGAGCTGACCGGCAACTATTTCCGCCTCGCGAGCAACGGCAATTATCACTATGTCGCGGGGCGGCGGCCACCGGCCGGTACCGATCAGACGACGGGTCTTCCGGATACGTCCGAGCCCGGCCCGCTGCTGGTCAACGGGCAGGACGTGCTGCGCACCGAATTCAACGAATTCAAGCAAGCGGCACTGAACTACAGCAACACCGACCTGTTCGGCGGCAGTCTGCTCGCCACGGGCTATTATGCACGGCAGTCGATGCGCTTCGGCGGCGAGAATACCGACGATCGCCAGGATCCGTTGATCGCCCCGATCGGCACCCTGGTCGATCAATCCGAGATCAATTCGAAGAAATACGGGCTGCGCACGTCCTACACGCTGCCGGAGTTCCTCAAGGGGCTGGAAGTGCGCGTGGGCATCGATGCGGTGTATGACAATACCGAGCAGCGCCTGGCGCTGACCGATCGCGTACTGGTGCCGCCGCTCAAATATACCAGCTTCGGCCCCTATGCGCAGCTGTCCTACGATATCGGCCCGGTGACCGTTACCGGCGGTATCCGGCATGAGGATGGCCGGGTGAAGGTGGATGATTACCGGACGCTGTTCCGGCGCAACCGCACGCTCGTCACCGGCGGCACGCTGAAGTACAAGAACGACCTGCTCAACGGCGGGATCATCGCGCGGCTGGGCGGCGGCTTCTCCGCTTTCGCTTCCTACAGCGAAGGGTTCACGCTGCCGAACGTCGGCATTCCGCTGCGCAACATCAGCACGCCGGGCCAGTCGGTCGCGGGGATCGTCGATCTGCAGGCCGTGATTTTCGAAAACAAGGAAGTCGGCGCGAACTGGCGCGGCAGCTGGGGCAGCATCGGCGGCTCCTATTACCGCTCCTATTCGAAGCTCGGCGCAAACCTGTCGGTCGACCCAGCAACGCTCGACTTCGTGCTCAACCGGCGGCCGGTTCGGATTACCGGCGTCGATGCGACGGCGGAACTCCGCCCGACCTCGTGGTTGCGTTTCAATGCGCTGTACAGCCACGTGAAGGGCATGACGAGCGCTGGGAACAACGTGACCCGGCCGCTCAATGTTCAGCTCGGCATCACCAACATCGCGCCAGACAAGCTGAACCTGACCGCGACCGTGCTGCCGACCCCTGAATCGTCCTTGTCGGTGGGCATGGACACGACGATGGACCGGACCGTGCGGACCGGATCGGTCGTCACCGAACGGACCCAGGGGCGGACGCTGTTCGACGCGACGGCCCGCTACAAGATCGATGGGGTGGGCACGGTCTCGCTCGGCGCGGAAAACGTCTTCAACAAATTCTACTTCCTCGCGTTCTCGCAGATCGATTTCTTTCAGAACTATTTTGCCGGACGCGGTCGCACGGTGACGCTGTCGCTGCGCAGCGATTTCTGATTGCGCGCGGGCGCGGACCAAGGGGGGCGTGACGTGATCCTGTCGAACGCCGGCGGCCAGGTATTGGTCGCCGGCTCCGCCAACGTGGATTATGTCGTCCGGGCACCGCATATCCCCACACCGGGGGAGACGGTGCTCGGCGGCGATCTGACGATCGTGCCGGGCGGCAAGGGCGCCAACCAGGCGGTCGCAGCGGCACGGTCCAGCGGTGCAGCGACGGTGATGCTTGCCGCCCTGGGCAATGACGCGGCGGCGGAGACCCTCGAACGCTCGCTCGCCGGCGCGGGAGTGCTGCTGCACGCCGTCCGCAGCAACTCGCCGACTGGCGCTGCGCTGATCACGGTGTCGGAGACCGGCGAGAACGCCATCACCGTCGCGCCCGGCGCAAATATGGCGCTGGCACCGACGGACCTTCCCGATCTTGCCGGGATCGCCTGGCTGGTGCTGCAGTTGGAAACACCGATCGATACGGTGACGGCCTTCGCCCAGGCCGCACGAACAGCGGGCGTCAAGGTATTGCTCAACACCGCCCCGGCCCGGGCCTTGCCGGCCGAACTGCTGGCCGCGGTCGACGTGCTCGTCGCCAATGAGGAAGAGCTTGCTTGCGTCGCTGGTGAAGACGGCTCGATCGCCGACCGGCTGGCAACGATCGGCACGTCCATTGCCATCGTCACGCTCGGCGCGCGCGGCAGCTGCGCGCTTGCCAACGGTGTCTTTCACCTGCAGCCTGCCTTTGGCGTCCGCGCGATCGATACGACCGCTGCGGGCGATACCTTTTGCGGCGCGCTTGCCGGCGCGCTTGGGCAGGGGCAGCTGCTGCCGGAGGCAATGCGCTTCGCCAGCGCGGCTGCCGCGCTCGCCACGACGCGGGCCGGTGCGCAATCGAGCATCCCGGTGCGCGACGAGGTCGAGCGACTGATCGCCGGCGGGATTGTCGATCCGACGGCGAGCGCCGATCTTGCCGCTTATTGTGGCGTGACCGTACAACCATCTTGAATATCAGGCTTTCGATGACCTCCCCCCACCGCACCACGTCCGACATCAAGTTCAGCCATGCGCTGACCGGTCCGTATCTGCCACCGCCCGGCAAGGTGCCGGGCTGGCCGTTTCAGGAAATGGGGCGCTGGACGATCAACGTCGCGGGCGCCGCCGACGAATGGCTGATCGGGCTCCGCGAATGGCGCCGCGAACATCGCCTGCGGATCGGGCTGGACGACAGCCTGTACACCCGCGCCGATCTCGCCTGGTCGCAAGCCAATTTCGTTCACGCGCTGACGATGGTCGAAGACCTGTTCTTCTACGATCCCGCCACCGGACGCTATACGGTGGGCCGCTATCTCGACGATCTCGAGGCGCGCTTCGGGGGCGTCGACAGCGTGCTGTTGTGGTACATCTATCCCAATATCGGAATCGACGATCGCGGCCAGTTCGATCTCGTGCACGATCTTCCCGGAGGGCTGGACGGGCTGAAGCAGGTCATCGCCGACTTTCATGCCCGTGGGGTGAAGGTATTCCTGCCGACGATGCCATGGGATCACGGCACGCGCGAAGGTGATGCGCCTGATTGGGAGCGGATGGCCGATATCGTTGCCGCGGTCGGGGCAGACGGGATCAACGGCGATACCTATTCGGGCGTGCCCCGCGCCTTCCACGTCGCGTGCGAGGCGCGCGGCGTGCCGGTGGTGCTGCAGCCCGAATCGACCGCACAGGCCGGCGACCATATCCTCAGCTGGAACCTGCAGAGCTGGACCAAGCGCGTTCCCAATGAATCGATCCCGGCGGTCGTGAAGCTCAAATGGGTCGAGCCGCGCCATATCGTGCAGATCGAGAACCGTTGGAGCCGCGAGCGCTGGAGCGACCTGCAACACGCCTTCTTCAACGGCATCGGCTATGTCGCATGGGAAAACGTGTTCGGGTTCGTCAATCAGTTGACCGACCGCGATGCGGCTGCGCTGCGCCGGGTGGCGGCGATCCAGCGCCGCTACGCGCCGCTGCTGGTGACCGACAATTGGATACCCTATGACCGCACGCTGCAGGCCGGGGTATTTGCCAGCCGCTTCCCCGGTGCCGACGCGACGTTGTGGACGCTGATCAATCGCCAGGAATTTGCGGTGGCCGGCGAGCAGATCGCGGTCGCGCATGTCGAGGGTGCAGCCTATGTCGATCTCTGGAACGGCAAGCCCGTCACGCCGCGCATCGCCGGCGGCCTGGCCTATTTCGAGACCGAACTGGAAGCGCACGGGTTCGCCGCGCTGTTGCAGTTGCCCGCCACTGGGGATCGCGCCGGTCTCGACGCGTTTCTCGCGGAGATGGCAGCCCAGGCTGCCACGCCGCTTGCCGAACGCTCGGCGGTCTGGGCCTCGGCGCAACAGCAACTGACGCCCGTCATGCAGACCAAGGCCTATGCCACCGCGCCCGACGGAATGGTCGCGATTCCCGCGGCGACCATCGATTTCGCGGTGCATGGCATCGTGATCGAGGGCTACGCCGCCGAGGGTGTCGACGTGCAATATCCGTGGGAACCGAATGCGCGGCGCTTCCATCACCATCGCCTGCCCATCGATGCCTTTGCGATCGACCGTTTCCCGGTCACCAACGCAGAATTTGCCACGTTCGTGGACGCGAGCGGCTACGCGCCGGCCGACACGCACAATTTCCTGCGCCATTGGACCGATGGAAGGCCGACGCCCGGCAGCGAGCGGCAACCGGTCGTCTGGGTCGGTCTGGAAGATGCACGGGCCTATGCCGCCTGGGCGGGCAAGCGCCTGCCGCGCGAATGGGAATGGCACTATGCCGCGCAAGCCGATGACGGTCGCCGCTACCCCTGGGGCAATGACTGGCGCGCGGATGCGGCGCCGCCGCCCTCGCTCGACCGCATCATGCCCGCGCTGGCCGATGTAGACGCGCATCCCGCCGGCGCCAGCCCGTTCGGAGTGATGGCGATGACCGGGCACGTCTGGCAATGGACCGACGAATATCGCGACCGCCATGTCCGCGCCGCCGTGCTGCGCGGCGGCAGCCCGTATCAGCCGCACAGTTCGCATTGGTATTTCCCGCAAGGCTATGCGCTCGACCAACATGGCAAATATCTGTTGATGGCCCCGTCCAAGGATCGGTCGGGCGGAATCGGTTTCCGGTGCGCCGTTGACCTCTGAGCCATCCGCCATGTCCCGCGCGATGATCCTGGCCGCGCCCGGCACGGTGACGCTCGGCGGGCCGCTCGGCGATGCCGTCGCGGCGAACCGGAGCGGTCGGCTGGCGACGTTCGTCACCGGGCCCGACAGCCCCGCGATCGCGATCTTCGATGCCGCCGCCGTCGCCGCCAACGAGGGCGGCGACTGGTATGGCGAGCATGCCGGCAAGTGGCTGTACGCCGCCGCGCGATCGCGCGATGCTGCTTTGCTTCCGCGCGTGCGGGCGGTGGCGGATCACCTCGTGTCGCTGCAGGATGCCGAAGGCTATCTCGGCAATTACCCGCCGGCACGACGCTTCATGGTCCCGCAACCACCCAAACCGTTCAGCTGGAACGGCGAGCCGGCGCTTCGCACGTGGGACATCTGGACCCATGCCTATCTCATTCTCGGGCTGATCGAGGCCGCGCGCGCGATCGGCGACGACCGTTATCTTGCCGCCGCCGCGCGGATCGGCGACCTCGTCCGGGTGACGCTCGAGGCAGGCGACGTGCGGATTACCGATCTCGGCAATCATTTCGGTCTGTCGGCGACGGTACTGATCGATCCCGTCTGCGAACTGTATTTCGCGACCGGCGCGCAGCGTTACCTTGATCTTGCGCTGCTGATCCTCGACCAGGCCGAGGCAGATCCGCACAGCGCGTTCCTAACCGCCGCGCTGAACGGCGACGACGTGTCGGCGATCGCCACCGGCAAGGCGTATCAATTGCTGTGGAACCTCGTCGGCCTGGCAAAGCTGCACCGCGCGACCGGCGCGCCACGCTATCTGGCGGCGGTACACGCCTTGTGGGATCGGGTCCGCGACGATCATCTGACGCTTGGCGGCGGACCTTGGGGCGGCGTGGCGCACCGCTCGCGCGAAGTGTTCAACGCGCCCGGCGCGTTCGATCCGCACGCCTATGTCGAGACCTGTTCGACGATGGCGTGGATTCAGCTCAACCGCGAACTGCTGGCGATCCTGGGCGAGCCGAAATTTGCGCAGGCGATCGAGCGCAGCGCCTATAACGATCTGATCGGGGCGCAGGCGGCCGATGGCGAGGATTGGTGCTATTACAGCTTTCCCAACGGCAAGCGTGTCCACACCACCTACTGGCGCTGCTGCAAATCGAGCGGCGCGATCGCCATCGAGGAACTGCCGGGCATCGCCTACGGGGTGACGGCGGGCGGCGCGATCGCGGTCAATCTGCTCGGGCCATCGTCCGCGCTGCTGGATGTGCCCGGGATCGGCCCGGTGACGATCACGCAGACCACCGGTTACCCCTTCGCCGACAGCGTCGAGATATCGGTGGAAGCCGGCGGGAAGATTGTCCCGCTGCTCGTGCGCATTCCCGATTGGGCGGACGGCGCGACGCTGGCCGGGACGGATCAAGCCCTCGTGCCGGACAGCTATATCCGCATCGAGACCTCGGATCGCGTGGTCCTGACCCTGCCGATGCCGCCGCGCCTGCATCACGCCGCCTTGCGCAACGTGCAGGAATCGCTCGCCCCCGATGGGACGCCTGTTGCGCAGGAAGTGCTGCGGCACGATTATGTCGCGATGACGCGCGGGCCGCTCGTCTATGCGACCGGCCTGATCGACGGCTTCAAGACCGAGGAGACGGTGCGGCTCGCAGCAGATGTCGTGACGGTCGATGCTGACGACGCACTGGTTCTGTCGCCACGCGACCGCTCGCCGATCAGGTTCGAGCCTTATTATCGTGCCGGCGGCCGGCGGGACGGCGCCTGGCGACTGACCTGGCTGCGCCACGCCGCGGAGGATGCCGCATGACCGTTTTTCGCAGCCCAAAGCGCACCGGCCCGGCCGGCCCCCTGACGGGTATCAAGGTGCTCGATCTCAGCGCCTATATCGCCGGCCCGTACGGCTGCACGATCCTCGCCGATCAGGGTGCCGACGTGATCAAGGTCGAGCCCCCCGCCGGCGACAATCTGCGCCAATATCCGTCCACGCTGGAAGGCGAGAACCGCGCATTTCTCGGCGTCAATCGGTCGAAACGTGGCGTCGTGCTCAATCTGAAGCAGGATGCCGATCATGCCGTTCTGCTCAACCTGGTCACCGAGGCCGACGTACTCGTGCACAATTTTCGCCCAGGCGTGCCGGAACGGCTCCGGATCGACCATGCGACGCTCGCGGCGCTCAATCCGCGGCTGATCTATTGCGCGGTCACCGGCTATGGTGAGAGCGGACCGATGGCGAGCAAGGCCGGCTATGATCAGGTGCTGCAGGCGATGACCGGGATGACCCGGCTGCAGGGTCCTGCCGACGGGCCGCCCGAACTTATCTACGGGTCGCCGGTCGATTACTACGCCGCCTCTTTGGTCGCGGGCGGCGTCGCGTCCGCGCTCTACGAACGCGAGCGCAGCGGCGTCGGGCAATATGTGGGCGTGTCGCTGCTCCGGAGCGCGATGGCGATGCAATCGGCTCGGATGGTTCAGGGCGAGAACGAACGCCACGATATTGCGCGCGACATGCGCTCGGGCGGGATCACCGGGTTGCATCCGACCGCGGACGGCTGGCTGTATCTCTCCGCAAACACCGCGCATTTTTGGCGCGCGTTGTGCGAGCGCACAGGCCTGGCCGACCTTGCGAACGATCCACGCTACGACACAGTCAAAAAGCGCGCCGCGCATGCCAAGGAACTGGTTCCCGCGCTGCGCACGGTCTTGCTGACCCGTTCGGCTGAGCAATGGGAGGCGCTGCTCGCGGACGCCGTCCCCTGTTCGGTCGCGCGCGCGGTCGAAGATATGTTCGAGCATCCGCAAGTCGCCGCTGAACACTTAATGGCCGCAATCCCTCACCGGACGCTCGGTAGTTATCATGGTGTCACGCGGCCCATCAAATTCTCGCGCACGCCCGGCCCCGACCCGTTCGCCGCGCCTTTGCTCGACGAGGACGGGGCGGCGCTGAAACCGGACGTACAGTAGGACGCATTGTGCACGTCGTTTGGGCGGTCGTTGCTCGCGACGGGTAATTCCGGTCAGCCGCGCCAAGAACCACGCCGATTTTTTTTGCATGCATCGATGCACCGTAACCATTCGTCCGGAGTTGAAACAGCGATCAACTTCCGTTCGCGAGATCAATAATGAAAACCGTGACCCTGCCTCATGGCGAGATGGTACCAGCCCTCGGGCAAGGCACGTGGATGATGGGTGAGCGGCGCGACTGTAGGGCGGCTGAGATCGCAGCTCTGCGCGCCGGTGTCGAGCAGGGCATGACACTGATCGACACGGCAGAAATGTATGGCGAGGGAGCTGCCGAAACATTGATCGCCGAGGCCCTCGGCGATGTACGCAACGAACTGTTCCTGGTGAGCAAGGCCTATCCCCAGAATGCATCTTACGGACGCCTCGCCACTGCTTGTGAAGCCAGCCTGAAGAGGCTCGGCACTGACCGCCTCGACCTGTATCTCCTGCACTGGCGCGGATCAGTACCGCTGGGCGAGACGGTAGAAGCGATGGAAGCGCTAAAGTCGGCGGGCAAGATCCGTAACTGGGGCGTCAGCAATCTCGACACAGATGACATGATCGAGTTGCTCGCTGCGGGCGGCAGGCGCTGTACGACCAACCAGATCCTCTACAATCTCACGCGCCGAGGCCCCGAGCACGACTTGCTCGATTGGTTGAGCGATCATGCCATGCCAGCGATGGCTTACAGCCCAGTCGAACAGGGGCGGCTGGTCATCAATCCAACGCTCGCGAAGGTAGCCAATACGATCGGCGCCACGCCGGCACAGGTTGCGCTTGCCTGGTCCATGCGCAGAGATAACGTCATCGCGATCCCCAAGGCGGGCACGGTGGCGCATGTGTACGAAAACCGCGCCGCTGCCGACCTCATTCTATCCGACGCAGATTTCGCGGCGCTTGATACCGCTTTTCCGCGACCAACCCGCCGCCACCCACTCGAAATACTATGAACTGTCGGCAAGAGAGATATTGCGGATGGAGGTAGCCAAGCCGCGTGCGCGCGACGCAACGCTGGCACTGCTCGGCTGCCGCGCGCTCGGGGCGACAATCTGTCCTAGCGAAGTAGCGCGCGCACTGGCTGCCCAACGGGACGCGGACACAAACGCAATGGATTGGCGAGCGTTAATGCCGATCGTTCACGCTGCGGTCGACGAACTGGTGGCGGAAGGAGTGGTGCGCCTGAGCTGGAAGGGCGATGCGCTGGCGACCCGCGCCGGGCCATATCGCATCAGGCAGATCTAACTGGCAGAAGCACGACAACAGTTCCGCCCTAGGCTGCCAACCGCCTCTCGCCGGTACGACCGATTTTGATCATTGTCGGGCGGTTTGCCGCTCGCGAGCCCCGGCCATTCGTTTATCTCGTTCTTACCGTAAGCTCTAAGGCGGCTGAGGTGGGGGTGGCGACAGGTTTTGGACGGAAGGCGGCGATCTCGCGCCGACACAGTGGGCGCCGTCATACCATACGGTGAGCGATTTCGTGGAGGGGTTCGACGAAATGATGCAAACGGACGACGCCGGAGAGGCAATGGGCGCGGGGTAGCGGCGGCGCACCATCCAGAACGCGCGTTGTCGTGCGTGATGAACGGACACCGCCAATCGTGCGTTAACAGGCCGTGACGCTTCCGCTTTCTTCCGATCGCCTTCGCCCGAACTGGCTTCCCCGCCGCATCCTGATCACCCGTTCCGCGCGGACGTTTGAGCATGGCCGCGCGATCGCCGCGCGCGCTGCGGGCCTCGGTGTGCCGGTCATCGAACTCGCCAACGATCGCGTCGTATGGGAGCAACCGCTCGATGCGCGCGCCGCCTATGCCGATGCAAAGGCGACGCTCGCCATCGTCGTGGCGCCGCCGTCCAAGCTGAGGCTCGAACCGATCGCGCCGAGCGCCGACTGGCGGGTCGATCTCGCTGCGGGTTGCCCGGCGCATTGCAGCTACTGCTATCTGGCGGGGTCGCTCAAGGGGCCGCCGATCACCCGCGTCTACGCCAACCTCGACGAGATCCTCGGCGTTCTGCCGCGCTATATGAACGAAGGCACGATCACCTCGCGATCAGCGGCGCGGGCGCACGAGGGCACGACGTTCGAAGCATCGTGCTATACCGATCCACTGGCGCTCGAGCACGTCACCGGCTCGCTGTCGCGCATGATCGACTGGTTCGGCCGTTCGGAGACGGCGACGCAGTTGCGCTTCACCTCTAAGTTCGCCGACGTCGCACCGCTATTGGCGCTCGACCATGGCGGCAAAACTCGCATGCGCGCGTCGATCAATCCCGCCAGCTACGCCCGTTTCGAAGGCGGCACAGCGCCGGTTGCGCAGCGGCTCGCCGCGCTGCGACGCATGGCCGACGCCGGTTACCCCGTGGGCCTGACCATCGCGCCGATCATCGCGGCCGATGGGTGGGAGGAGGCCTATGGCATGCTCCTCGCCGATGCCGCGGCGCTGCTCGGTGATACGGCCGACCTGACGATCGAACTCATCACGCATCGCTTCACCGGCGGTTCCAAAGCGGTGCTGGACAGCTGGTATCCCGGCTCCGCGCTCGACATGACCAAGGCGCAGCGGACGACCAAGCGGACCAAGTTCGGCACCGAGAAGCAGGTCTACGATACGGCTACGATGAAGCGCTTGCGCGGCTGGTTCACCGCCGGGATCGCGCACGTCCTGCCTCTGGCTCGGATACTCTACTGGACATGAGCATCTTCTTCACTGCCGACACGCATTTCGGCGACCATCGGACGATCAACATTCAGCGTCGGCCGTTCGCAACCGTTACGGAGATGGACGCGGCCTTGGTCGCCAAATGGAACGCAGTGGTCAGTCGCGATGATGAGGTTTGGCACCTGGGCGATGTAGCGCGCCGTCCCGGTGATGTGCCGGGCCTGCTCGAACACCTCAACGGGCACAAACACCTGATCCGCGGCAACAACGATCCCGACGAAACTCTCGCCGCAGTCGGCTGGGCGAGTGTGGCCGACTATGCGGAAATCGAGATCGAGGGACGCAAGCTTGTCCTATGCCATTATCCCTTCCGGTCGTGGAACGGCCAGCATCGCGGCGCGATCAACCTGCATGGCCATAGCCACGGACGGCTTAAACCGATGCTGCGACAGTTCGACGTTGGCGTGGATCCGAACGGATTCGCCCCGATCGAGCTCACGCACTTGGCAACGGGATAACTGTCTTGCCGCAGATCCGGCCCATCCTGGCCATCACGTTGCGGCGACGACGGCCAAAGGCGGCCGCACGCCGCCCGCTTTCGACTTCTCGCTCTCGGCCGTCCGTATACCGGCCTCTCGCCAACCATAGATGCAAACGGCCACTTTACCTTCCCGATGTATCCTGCGGCGCTCACTTTGCACCTTGGAGACAAGCGATGTGACACTCCTCGTTAGATCCAGCTTTCCAAGAACTCCGCCCTTGGAATGCAGGCCGAGTGCTTGGCGCGAAGCGCGCACTGAAACCGCGAAAGGTTTGGGCTATTCGTTTCTGGCTCGACCAGCACCAGCGCCTGCGGGATCGAGCGCTCTTCGACTTCGCGATCGACAGCAAGCTGCGCGGTTGCGATGTCAAGGAGCTCGCATCGGGGACATCGTTGCCGGTGGCCGCATTCGGGATCGCGCGATCGTGGTTCAGCAAAAGACGAAACGCCCCGTGCAGTTCGAGATCGTCGAACCTGCCCGTAAAACTTTGTTCGCCTGGCTCGAACGCCGTGGCGGCACCTTGAGCGTTTTTGTCTCCCCAAGCCGTAACAACTATATGGGGCACATGAGCACGAGGCAGTATGCCCGCCTCGTTCGCGAGTGGATTGTTGGCATCGGCCTCCAAGCCGAGGATTACGGCACTCACTCCCTTCGACGCACCAAAGCCTCAATCATCTACAAGGCGACGGGCAATATACACGCAGTGCAAATCCTTCTCGGCCATGCGAAGATCGAAAGTACCGTCCGCTACCTCGGCGTGGATGTCGAAGACGCTTTGGAGTTAGCCGAACGCACCGAGGTCTGAGACGACCCAAATCCAGACGTTCATGGCCCCTCTTCGCCTTCCCGACTCCGGACGCTTGTTCATCTCCAGCTACAACCGTTCATCCCCTCTTGGGGGGCGCTCTCCGCAAGCTGGTAGCGCTACTCGCAGAAGCACGAGCGACCCGCGACATGATGTTCGCGCCCTTGGACGAACCTGACCGGACCGCTGCGTCGAATCATTTTGCCAGTTTTGAAGCGCTTGCCTCTAGACGAGCGGTGTGGGGGCCGCGAAGCTGCGATCCTAAAAGGGGGGCGCAGATTTGGCGTGGACGGAAGAGCGGGAGGAGACGCTTAGGAAACTGTGGGCTTCCGGGGTGACGGCTAGCCAGATCGCCGAGGAGCTCGGCGATATCTCGCGAAACGCCGTGATCGCCAAGGCGCATCGGCTTGGACTCCAGTCTAGGCCCTCGCCGGTGAAGGCGGGCGTCGACACGCGCGATCCGATTCTTGATGTCATTGGCTCCTCGACGACGCTCGTCGCGCTCACGCGCTGGAGTTGGCCCGGCGGCCAGCGCTACCTTAGCCGCGACGTTCACAGAGTGGCAGATCTCGCCGCCAAGATCGCAGCCGGACGCGAACCGCAAGCGCCCCTGATCACCGCGTCGGACTTAGTCGCCGCCATGATCGGCATCCCGTTGGATGCAAATCCAAGCACCATACTCAAGAATATCGCGGATCACCTGCGGGACGCCGCTATCTACTCGCCAGAGGTCGCCCTCGATGCGCTTCGGTTGGAGGTGCCAAATCGCGAGAGCGCCAGAATACGGTGGGACGCGGTCGAGCTGCTCGGTGAAGCAGCAAAGCTGCGCGACCGGACGATGGTCGGTAAAGGGTCGATCGACTACAGCCACCTGATCGCGGGCGTCGCGTCGAGCACCCTTGGCAACCTTGCGCTTCAGGACGTGCTGCCAGTGGGAACTCTGGAGCCGCTCAGACGCGCGACGCTCTCAATTCTTCGCGACGTCGCCCACCGTCGAGGAGCCGAGCCGGCCTGGCTGGGCGAAATTGCCAGGATCGAAGCGACGACCATCGTACAAGGCGATCGCCGGGCGGGATACTCAAGCGACCGCGTCGCCGTCGGCGGCGACGTCTTCGGAACCTCGGCGGACGCTAAGGCGCTTGCGGACGTTATCATGCTGGAGGCGGCCGCTCCACCGCTCGCCGTCGGCATCTTCGGCGCCTGGGGCTCCGGCAAGAGCACACTGATTGCCGAGCTGAAGCGCGAAATCGCCCGCCAGGTCCAAACTGAGCGTCAGAGGTCGGGCATTGAACAGTCCGAGCCCGGGCTCGCACGCGTCTCCGGTGTGATGCAGCTCGAGTTCAACGCTTGGAGCTTCGCTGACAGCGAGAACCTCTGGGCCTCGCTCACCGCCGAGCTATTCGACCAGATCGCAGCCGGCGGCAGCGAGAGGACCTCTGCCGCCATCGGAACGCGCCTCGTCTCGGAAGTCGCGGCGCTCACTGGCCGCGAGGCCAGCGAGCTCACGATTGCGAAAATGCAACTGCACGAGAGCGAAGGGGCAATCGCCGAAGCAAGGCTGGCTGTCAGCGAGGCGAAGCAGAAGGAGCACGTCGGCCTCGTGCTGGCCGTCACCGACGCCTTCGCGGAGATGATGGGCGACAAGAAGTCGTCCAAGAAGTCCGGCGGGGACGACGATGTTGGACAGGACAGCGACGGCGCAGACGCCAATAAGCCAGCTGGGAAAGCCGAAAAGGACAAGATCGCGATCGACGCCGTCCGCGAGGCCCTTCTCGTGGACGCAGCTTCCGGCGGCGTGCTCGCGAAGAAGTATGCCGAAGCGGGCACGCCAATGGCCGAGTTCCTTCTGTTCGCGGGAACCTGGGTCCGGTCTAAGGTGGCCAGGCGCGCCTTTGTAATCCTGGCCGCCGTCGTCGCTGCCGTCGCCCTGATGGTCATACTTCTCGTCCGCAACTGGCCGACCGTCACTGGCCTGGTCGGGGCCCCGCTCGGATATGTATCAGCGACCGTGCTGGCGATCGCACCGTTCGCCTACCTGACGCTCTCTATCGCAGCGCCGATGCTGCGCGGCGCGTCCCTGATCCGCCGTAAGTTCGTGGAAGCGCGTGACCGCAACGTTGGATCGCTCACGAACGCGGAGAAAAAGCTCCGGGCCGGGGAGAATGCAAAGCGCGAGGCGGAGGCTTCGATCAACCGCAGCGAAGCTATAGTAAAGCAGTACAGTGGCATCGGCGATGCCGGATCTCCCCCACCCGCTCTGATGCTCAAATACCTGCTCAAGGACTCCGCAGACCTCGCCTCTCTTCGTGGGCGGCTGGGGACTCTTGGAACCGTGCGCCGGTGCTTCGAGCAACTGAACCACATCCTCGAGCGCATGAACTCGGGGGATAAGCTTAGCGAGATCCAGCGCATCGTGATCTACATCGACGACCTCGACCGCTGCAGCGAGCGGCAGGTGGTGCAGATACTCGAGGCGATCCACCTCATGCTCGCCTTCCCATGCTTCGTAGTCGTCGCGGCCGTCGATGTGCGGTGGCTCCGTTCGGCACTCACGACGGAACACCGCGCGATGTCGGACGGGGAGTTCAGCATCGATCCCGCCGACTATCTTGAGAAGATATTCCAGATCCCGTTCTGGGTGCGCACGATGACCCCGGGAGAGACTGAGTCAGCCGGGTACGTGAAGTATCTCCACACGCTTCTGCAGACCAAAGCGGCAGCCGATGCGTCCGACGCCACGCAGGAGCGTGAGAATCCGGACGTCGGCGGGGGCGCACAGGGCGCTTTTCCGAGCCTCGAACCCAAGAGGCCCTCCTTGGCTGATCCCCACGCCGGCATGCGCCGGCAGCTAATGCTGACGGGCAAGGAGATTGGTCTGCTAGAGGCCATGCATCCAGTCGCCGCTCGGTCGCCGCGCGCGGTGAAGCGGATGATCAACATCTACAGGCTAATTAGGGTATCCATCCCCGAGCATCTCGTGGGCGACTATCTAGGTGCAGGCAGCGAGGTGCCACCCTACTGGGCCGTTATCCTCCTCCTGGCATGCGAGACTGGCCTCCCGACAAAGGATATGGGTGGGCTGGCAACCAACATCCGTGCACTCGCCGAAGGCGACCTCGAAGGACTCATTGCCTTCAACCGGGGGATCTACGACGAACCAGAGCTCCGCGAGCTGACGAGCTCGACCGAAGCCGTGCTGGACATCGCAAATTCGCGCGGCGGCTTGGCGCTGCGTATGGGACTGACCGCGCTGGAAGAGAGGGAGATCGACGCGGATCACGGCGCCCTCGTCCGCGCGCTCGACACGATCGGGAGATACTCCTTCCGCATAGAGTGTTAATGTAGGATCGACCCACAATCGGCCATTCGCGCCCCCTTCGCTGCTCCCTAACTTCGGCCGCTCATTCATCTCCGCACTATGGCTGGTTTTCGTAACTCGATTTCGGGGCTGAGGATATCGTGACATGCCGAAGAGCAGCCGTTCGCTCAGGCATTTGGCGTCGGCGTGATCACCCGCCCACCTGTTCCTCGCTTGATTGAGCTGATGCCCCGTCTTTAAGATCGACCGCTGTCTGATCGTAGTTCGGGCTGTCATGCTGCACGCGATATAGCGGATCGCGCGCCACCTGCAGGTTGCCGGACCGGGCAAGCCGATAAACTACAAGCGCATCCGCCAGCAGGTTGGTGCACGCCTACATCGCCGATAGTAAAAACGTCGCCTGCTCGTCGACATGCTCCTGGCATCGAGCTGCCCGCCATCATATCGCCAGCCCCTTGATTGAATTAACGAACGCGAGCGTCGTCATATCGTGCTCACTTTCTGACCAAACCAGTCCGCTGGCTTAGGATGACGTTCATCCGGTGGACCTCGTCCTTGGTATTGTCACTGACTAGCGATATTCTTCGTCCCGGACTGTATTACCGTCAGCGAGGCCACCGACTCGGCCGGCGTGTCAAATAGGGGATGGAACATGAAAGCACATACGATACTGATCGGTATTTTGACGCTCGCATCGTCGCCGTCGGCTGCGCTTGCTGACGATTTCAATCTTCCTGCTCCCGCAACTGGTTCGATGGGTCCATCCGAAAAACTTTGGTCTACGCACTACTACGTTTCCACCGCCGATACCGTGCCGAACGGCGTAGAAATGCGCGCGAGAGACGGCTCAAAGCTTGGATACCGCGTCAGTGCCGAACGCTTCTGCTTCGGCGCGCTACAAGGCACGGTCCGTGTCCGGACTGGCGCCAATAGCGTTGTGTTTAACGCCAACGGTCTTACAACCGACAGCGGCGCCAAATGCAATTACAAGAGCTTGTCGCCTAGGGTAAACGCCAGGCTCTCTCGACAGGCCTTCATCGCTGTCCCAACTGGCGCTCCACACGGACTCGGTATGGGCGGTTATCGCTTGGTACCCTATCGGACGATCGCCGTGGACAAGGCCCACGTTGGTCGCGCGTATTTCATTCCCGCCCTGCGCGGTCTCACCATCGATAGCGGCGTAGAGACGACGCCCGATGGCATGTCGTTCGTGCATGACGGTTACGTCTTCGGCGCCGATGTCGGCGGTGCCATCCAGTATCCACACATCGACTTTTTCACCGGGTTCAGCCACCTTCCGCCGCCTCCGTTCGTGAAGTCTAGTCCCAAGAGCACCTTCACCGCCTATCGTGTGACTGATCCAGCCATCATTGCGAAGCTGAAGAAAATGCACGCCATCAAATGATGCGATCTCTGCTCTGCTTCAAGCGTCGCCATTGAAACGATGTTCCCCGGGGTTTGTCGGAAGCCCCAACTCCTGCGAGGAAGGGGCTTCCGACAAACTCGGGGGGTCCAGCGGGTAGCAAGCGGGTGCGCGTGGAACCATGGGTGATCTTCCGCCTAGAAGCACTAGCATCGGGAATATTGGCAGCGCGGAAGCGGGGCCGAAGCGAATTCCTGCCACGCGAAGATACTTGAAATGTTAGAGGTTAATCTATTAGTGTGAAATGCGTCGCCAGTAAGTAGTCGTCCGCAAAAATCGTGCGGCTGATGGCTGTAATTACGACATGCAGCGACAACTGCTTGCCGCCGCCGTCCACCGTGCGCATAGTGGACCGCACCTGACTGACCGTCCGCACGGAGGCTTGCATGGCGTTTTCATCTAAATACCTGCGCAATCTGTCGATTCTCCCGCAGATACTTATGCTTGGAGGCTGCCTTGGCAGCGATGAGTCGGTGGGATCGTCCTCCGCGAGCGTCCAGACCTCGATCGTGCCGGCCAGCGTGCCCTACTATCTCGATCTCTGCGGACAGGCGCCCGACAAGACCTATAGGCTATATGCTCCGGCGGCCATGGGCGACTGGCGGGCGGGTGTGGGAGAAAGCGATCCGGCCACGGCGGCCGCTGACCGGCTCAAGTGCGTCCGGTCACGCCGGATCGATAACGGCGACCCGATCACCGTGCGGCTGCACCGGGTTGGCGTGGGCGGGCTCGCGAAGTTCGACGCGGCGGGTAAGTGCACCAAGGGATGCAAGCGGGACGTGGCCGTCGTGCTCGACTTTAACGGCAGCGCCACGCTCCAGAAGCCGATCGTCGCCTTCTATCAGAAGGACGTCGCTCCGGACAGCAACCTGCAGTTCATCAACCAGATCATCTATTCGCAGAACGAGTGGTTCTACCGCTACCCCCCGAGCTTCAGGGTTCGTCTTTACGACGTCCGCGATGACAAGGACGCGGCGCTGCGAGGCAACCTGGAGACCGTGAAGAAGGCGGCGTCGCTGATCAGCCAATACATTGCAGGCGCGGCGATCGCGGGCCCCATCATTGACACCGCGGTCAGCGCCGCCGACCAACTCATCTCCGGCCCGCGTAACCGGTCCATCATGGACATGTCCTTCCAACTGTTCCCGGACGAGCAGCAGGATGATGGCCGCAAGGAGGAGATCGCGGGCGGCGTCGTCAACGAAGCGGCGAAAGCGCAAGCCGCGGCCGCACGAGCCCCAGCCCCGCCCAGCGGGGCGACGCTGTCAGAAAGCGAGGTCAAGGCGCTCCAGAGCCAGCTGGGATTGGACCGGCAGCAGCAAGACGGCAAGCTCGGACGGTACACGCTACGCACGCTGCTCCGCGTCCATCCGGACCTGAGCGCTCAAGCTCCGCAGTCCGACGACTTCAACAAGGCGGTGCGCGCGCTGATCGTTCAGCCGCCAGCGCCCGACACGCGATTGGACGACACCTTCGGCTCCCGCATCTATGCCTCGCAGTTCATCGTCTTTGACGAGGGCGCGAAGGAGGGAGGAAGCTGTGCGGACCCATCGGCGAACGTCCGAGCGCGGATCGGCACGGCGCTCCCGTCATACCGCTTCGCGCCGGACGGTGTTCGGTACGGCGGTGCACGCGTCTACACCGACGGCAGCCGGGGACAGTGTGTCCTCGAGGCAAGCTTCGTGACCTTCTCGATCACTAAGGAGTCGGCCAACGTCGCTGCAGACGTCGCGAAGCGGATCTCAGACCTGCAGACCAAGTTCACGGCGAACCAGGCCGTCGGCGAGGACGCGGTCGCCGCGCTGACGGCGACCAGGGTCGACGCCGAGCTGGCGCTCGCCATCGATCGGGTGGAGAACATGCGCCGTCCAGACCGACTTCGCGCGATGATCATGAAGCTCGGATCGCTGAAGGAAGAAGCCCAGGCGAGCGGCAACGCCGAGCGAAGCGCGCCGCCGATGCCCGGAGCCGCTTACAGAAGCAGATCCTACAGGCTCATCGAGGATTATCTCGGTTGCCCTGTCAGCGATCAGACGACCGTCGAACAGTTCAAGGGCCTTGCCGACGAACTCTCGGCAGCGGAATGGCAGGCCGTGAAACGACGTTCGGCCAAACCGTATTTCGTCGTGGCGGCACCGGCCACGCTGGAATGCCCCGGTACGCCGACGGTGGCCGACCCGGAGCCACCTACCGTTCCTCCGGCGCCGCCGGCGCAGGAAGTCGAGGGAGCCGAGAATACGTAGGCGCCGCACTAGCGTCCGTCTGACCCGATCGCCCGGCAGTGCTGACGATGCACATGTTCAAGACGATAGGCAGCGTCCTGCTAGCAATGATTTTGGCGCTGCTCATCCCCACCACGTATGGCGCAGCGGCCGGACCCCAATGGATGGTGGAAAGGCGCCTATTCGGCAAGCCCGCGAAGGATATAAGAACGAACGGCAAGAACCCGGCGTACAACCTGAGCCGCCGCGCCTGCGCAACCGAGACGACGGCCGGCAGGATCTGGCTCACCGTCAACGACCAGGGCCAAGGCGCCCAGATAGTGAGTTGTGATGCGTGGTGGCAGTAGGAACGACCCAGTTGCGGACGTTCACGCCGGACACAACGCTTCCCCAAACCCGCCGCTCGTTCACTTGGGCGGACCGACCGCTTCGGCGGCTCCGGCCAGCTGCCCAAAATGGGCTTGAATTGGGACAAACCTGCCGTTCGGCCAACCGCGGCAAAATGACCGCTGTTGTCAAGAAGCGGAGCCGCGTTATGATCCATCTATCTATTGCGGACATCTATACCTGCTGACACGATGCCCGCATGGATCGCTTGCATCTCTCAGTGGACTCGTTTTTTTGCTGCCAGTGCTTTCGGCGCCCCGAATACAGGTGACCACGTTGGAACTGTTTGATCGCGCCTCGGCATTGCGGGCACGGGACCGCTGACCTTGGGACCATTCGACGTCACTAAGGAGATGGTCGCCGGCCTTTCCGACGAGGGCCTGCGCGAACTCCTGCGGCATCTGCTCGAGACGGAGGCTAAGGTGCGCGGCATCGCGGTTACCGGGATCTCCGTCGGCGGTAATCAGACCGCCGGGGACGGCGGCGTGGACGCGTCCATCGCTTGGACCGGGGATCCCAGACCGAAGGGCTGGCTGCCCCGCCGCACGAACATCTTCCAATCCAAGGCCGAGGCCATGGGTCCCGCCAAGATCACTAAGGAGATGCGGCGCAACGGCGAGCCGCGGCCGATCTTCACGGAGCTTGCCAAAAAGCGCGGTTCCTACATCATCTTCTCGACCGACGATCCGTCGGCGTCGGCCTACGACACACGGATCGACGCTATGCGCGAGGCGATCGCGGACGTGCCGAACAACGACCGCATCGCGCTCGACTTTTACGGCGCGGACAGGATCGCGCGATGGGCGAACGAGCACGTCGGCATCGCCGCGTGGTTGCTCGGGCGACTCGGGCGGCCGCGTGGCGGCTGGGAGCCGCACGGGAACTGGTCGAGGGCCGCCGAACCCGGCGGTCGGTACGTCCTCGACGAGACGAGCCGCGCCAAGGTCGGCGGGGCATTCGTGCCGGTCGTCGAGGCGATATCGCGCATCCGGGCCCATCTCGCGGTGCCGAGGAACGCGGTCCGGCTGATCGGCCTCTCGGGAATGGGCAAGACCCGCCTCGCGGAGGCGTTATTCGACAAACGCCTGCAGAGCGGTTCCGAACTGCCATCCTCTTCCGCGATCTACGCAGACGCGGGCCTGAAGCCCGATGTGAGCCCTGCTCTGCTGACGGAGCAGCTCGCGTCCGGCCGCACTCCCGCCATCATCGTCGTCGACAACTGCTCGCAGCGGCTGCACGGCCAGCTGGCGGAGCTCGTCAAGCGCGACACGAGCCAGGCCAGCCTCCTCACGATCGACTATGACGTCAAAGGCGAAGGTACCGCCGGGCTGCTCGTGTCGCTCACAGACAACAGCGAGACCGTCCTCGTCGACCTTCTCGAGCATCGCTTCCCCCGGCTCAGCCGGGCCGAGCGAGACCACCTCGCCAAGTTCTCCGGCGGCAACGCCCGCATTGCCCTGAAGATCGCGGAAGCCAGCCGACCGGGCGTCGATCTCTCCAAGCTGAACGACGCCGAGCTCCTAGACCGCCTGTTCCAGGTCGAGCGCGAGGCCGCCGACGACGACGCACGGCTGTGCGCTGCGGTCGCCTCGCTGGTCTACGCGTTCTACGTGAAGGACCACGGCAACCATGTCGCGGAGTATGCGACGCTCGCCGGGATCGCGGAGACGACGCCGGCCAAGTTCCACCGCGCCGTCGCGCGCTTCCTCGACTGGGGCATCGTGCAGAAGCGCGGACCTCAGCGCGCCGTGATGCCGCAGCCGCTCGCCAACATGCTGGCGGCCCCCTTGATCCGCCAGAGCGATCCTTCGGTCCTGATCGGTCAATTCCTCTCCGGCCCGCGCCGCCTCTTCGCGTCCTTCGCGCGCCGGATCGGTCAGCTGCACGACGTCCCGGAAGCGGCGGAGATTGCGCGGCTCCTCCTGGACGACGGTGGGACCCTGGGTCGCCCCGGCGTCCTCGACGACGTGGATAGCGGAGCCTTCGTGCACATCGCACCGTGCAACCCGGAGGCCGCGCTCGCGGCGATCGAGCGCGAACTCGCGGGGCCGGACCGTGACCGCCTGCTCGTCCCGGACAAGCGGCGCCGCGACTACACGCAGCTGCTCGTGCAGATCGCGCACGATGCCCGCTTCTTCCAACGCGTCGTGGACGTCCTGGCGGCATTCACGCTCGCGGACGGGGAAGTCAGCGAGGAACTGCGAGCGCGTAACCATCTGCTCGAACGGTTCTGGCCGATCCTCTCCTTCACCCACGCCAACCAGGCGCAACGGCTGTCCACCCTAGATGCGATGATTGCCAGCGAGGACGATCGGGTTCGGTCGCTCGGCGTCGAGGCGCTGGACCACATGATGGATTCGGGGCGCTTCAACTCGTCACTGAACCTCGAGTTCGGCGCGCGTTCCCTGCTGAGCGAATGGCGGCCCTACAACGGCGACGGCTATGAGCCCTGGTTCAAGGCCGCGTACGACCGTCTCGTCACGGTGTCCCGTGGCGAAGGCGCACCTGCCGAGAGGGCGCGGCAGGTGATCGCGCAGCACTTCCGCGAACACGTCTCCGCCGACTTCGCGGATCTTGCCATGGAGGCGATGCGCCAGGTACGCGGCAACGGCTTCTGGGAGGAAGGCTGGCGCGACGTGAACGACGCGCTCCACTTTCAAAAGCGGCGCGAAGGCAAGGCGGACAGAGTCGCGCTGATCCGCCTGGAGCGGGACATGCGTCCGCGTACGGTCGACGACCTCTTTGAGGCCTTCGTGCTGGGCGAGCCTTGGAGGCACTGGCATCCGAGCGGGCGCGATCGGTCGCCGTTCCGGAAGGTTGGGCTGCTTGCGCGAGCCGTGGGCAGGTGCCTCGTGCGCGATGGGGTCGACCTCAACCCCTACGTCGCGCGCGCGGCGCGCCGAGGGGGCTACAACAGCGCCCGGCAGTTCGGCGTCGGCCTGGCGCGCGCGACACGAGATCCGGAAGCTCTGTGGCACCAGGCCTACGCCGCGCTCGAGACGCATGCCCCGAAGGAGCGCGATCCGTCGATCCTGGACGGTATGCTGCAGGGCGCCCGCCTGCACAGTCCCGACTGGGTGTCCGGCAAGCTGGACGACATCGTCGACGACCCCTTGCTCTCGCAGCACCTCGTCGAGCTGCACACCGCCGTACCGCTGGACGAGGCGGCCATCGAACGCTTCCGGACCGCGCTGAGGCAGGGACGGGTAGCTCCGGACCGGTTCGCGTTGCTGATGGCCGGCGGCGTTACGCAGACCATCCCCGCTCCGGGGCTGGCGCGCTTCCTGCGGGAACTGTTCGACCACGAGGGCGGGCAGCTTCCGGCGATGCAGGTGCTCCACATGCGCATTTACGGCGACCGGAGCGACGGACTGGAGGTCGACGAGGCGCTCGTCGACCTTGGGCGCGACCTCCTCGCGCGTCCGGAGATTTATTCGGACGACTTCGCGCGGCAGGACCATGGCATCGACGTCATCGCCAATTCCGCGCTGCGCGGCGACGGCGCCGAGCAGGCGGCCCGCGGCGTTTGTCGCGCCATGGTCGCCGCCGCCCGGGACAAGCCGTACAGCTATCCGGACGTCGGCCCCATCGCCTCAACGCTGTTACGGCTCCATCCCCAGGTCGTCTTCGACGAGATCGTCGCCAAGTCGGACAACGAACACCTCATCGGCGGCTTCTTCGGTGGTTGGCGCATCAACGACGAGGACTTCGAGCCGAACGAGGTCGACGTCGACGCGGACGCGTTGTTCAACTGGGTGCGCGAGGCTCCGGCAGAGCGCGCGGTCAAGCTCGCTAACTTCATCCCGTATACGACGAAACACGCCGATGGCTCCAGCCTCGACTGGTCGCCGATGGCACTCGACCTCCTGGCGCTCAGCCCCGACAAGGTGGCCGTGCTGCGCACGTACGAGCACCGCTTCTTCTCGGGCGGCGGAAGCGGATCGTTCGCACTGCGCTTCGTCCGTCGCAGGCCGCTCGTGGCTGCCATGAAGACCAACGAGAGCGACACCGTCCGCGAGTGGGCGGCGGAGGCGTCCGAGCGCCTCGAGGCGAACATCGTGAGGTGGGACGAGCGCGAGGCCGCCGACGACAGCCTCTTCGAATGAGCAGGAACCCACCGGTCAAGCACCACTACACGCCGCGGTTCCTGCTGCACGGCTGGACCGGCGACGACGGCAAGCTCTGGCGTTTCACGAGCCCGTACCTAGGGAAGATCGCGATCAAGCGCGTCGCGCCCGCCGAGATCGGCTACCAGAAGCACCTCTATTCGATCCCGGGCGCCGCCCCCGACAAGGCGCAGGCGATCGAAGAGAAGTTTATGTCCGCGCTCGACGACCAGGCGGCGGACGCCCATAAGCTGCTCCTGCAGGGCAAGGTCGCGCTACCGCAGAAGCTTCGCAGCGCGTGGAGCAGGTTCCTGATGTCCCAGTGGTTTCGCACCCCCGAGGGCGTTGGCCACATGAAGCAGGCCATGGCGTCGCTCCTCGCGAAGGACGATCCGGCACTGTTCGCGAAATATGAGGCACTGAAGAAGGAGGACTATCCGCCGAGCCTGGACGAGGCCATTGCCCTGCTGGATCCGCACTTCGCAGAGCATGCCGCGCTGCAGGTCATGATGAAGCTAATGGACGACCCCACGAACGGACACCGCCTGAACAACATGCAGTGGTTCGTCCGCGAGGTCGAAGGCGGCCATGATCTGCTGGTCTCGGACAAGCTGCTCCAGATGGGTCACGGCATATTCTCCGACTCGGGCTACCTGACGATACCCCTGTCGCCGCTTTTGATGTTCTGCGCGGTCAAGCAGCCGTCACTCGGCAAGGCGATAATGGCCATGGGTCGAAACGAGTTCGTCTCCCGCGCGAACCGCGCGGTGGTGCGCCGCGCCGTCGAGTACATCGGTGCCACTGACATGTCGCAAGCACCGTTTATCGAGAAGCACTTCGGCAGGGACGATCATCCGACGCTCATCGGCGCGATCGCGAAGAGATACGCTGACGGGGAGGTCGCGGGATCGTCCGGATGAACGTCTGTGTGGCGACGTGGAAATGAATACCATCTACGGGTGACAATGAAGCGCAAAGCTCACGACCCATGCCCGAGCGAGAGGCAGCTCCCTGGTAACGCCGCGAGTGTGTCGAGAGGTGCTCCATGAACAAGCGGCCGCTTGCTCCGCCAGGGGCTCCAAAGCGGCCGTTCCGCTATCCACCAAAAGGTCATCGGTGTCACCGGAACGCACACCAACTCTCGGCATTCGCTTTCATTGCGCAGAATGACCGGATGTGACGCGCGAGGCAGCTTACGAGAGCGTCTTGACCAACGCATCTGACGCCTACACGCGACCATCCTTATCGGCGGTCCGGCGCCGAATGAAGGTTCGCAGGCCGTCCACCGGGATCAGCGTCATTCTTCCTACTTTGATCGTCTCAATATCCCCGGACGATATCAATTCGTAGAGTTTGGACCGACCGATCCCCGTAAGCTTGATCGCGTCCGGAATGCGAACCGTGATTGGTTCCATGGATCCAAAGGAGGCTTGAGCGAGGCCTTCAAGCACCGTCGATACGCTGGCGGACGCGACATCGGCATCATCCCTCCGAGCGGCCATGGCGCACCTCCAGATCGTCCATTGCGAGGGCGCACACGTCTTCGGGCACCCCCCAGCGCAGGAGCAGTGCGCGCGCTTTGGCCAGGCCCTTTGCATGGCCTTCGAGAGCGCGGGTTTCGAGGTCGATTAAGGTCAACGAGAGGAGGTAGGCGGTCAGCGCCAGCCGCGCATCCTGGGGATCGAGCTCGCGCACCTCGCCGGGCTCGGTGATCCGCCGCAGGGAGGGCCGGATGACATCGGACAAGGTTCGTCCGGTCCGCAATGCACGGCGGCAAAGCCGGTCGTAGGTTTCGTCGTCTATTCGTATCGTAACACGTGCCATCGCGGATCTCCTTCGTTCAGGATCCACGCCGCACGTGATGAAGCTCGAGCAATGTATGCCACTGGCGGCCAGCCGTAAATCGCCGGCTGACAAGTCGGACGCCGGCCGCGGTTTGTCCGCCGGGAAGGACATTTGTTGACCAGGCAATTCAACGACTTCCGCCGTCCGCCCCGGAAGCGTCTGCCCAGTCCGACTTTCGGTGACTTTCGGTCTGCCAATTGCTGACGCCGAAAACCCCGCAATTCCGCCATGTTCGTCTCGCAGCACGCGTGCGTACGGTGCATCACATTACGACGAAGGAGTGCGTCCCGACAGACGCAGCGGCTTGTCCGCTGCGCAGTTCCGTCCGGGTACGGGCGGAACTCCCCGAAGGGGGTTCTTCCTCGACAGGGCGCGATCGCGACGGGCATGGAAATGCATGGCGGTGAAGTCAAAAACAATTCACGCCTACGCCCGCGCAAACCACCCCGACAGCGAAATTCCATCCCGCCACATGACCCGAACCCCGCCGCGCGCAGCGCGGCCATCATGCTCCGACCAAGCGCAGGATCGCCTCCCGTATTCGTCTCCTCCGGACTTCTCCCCAGGCATGGCCCGGCCGGCATCAAGCGCAACGCACACCCCCTGCCGACATTCATGTCGCCCAAAGGGCGCCCCGGCGACGAGCACGGCGGAGCCGCGCGCAGGAGGCCGGCACGCACCTTTTCGCGTGCCGCATCGTCAGGCGACGGACCCGGCTTTTCCGCCGGGTCCTTGAGCCTGGCGATCTGCATCTCTCAAAAAAAGGAACCGGCGCGGGATAGAGCCGGAGCCCTTCCCACGCCGATCCATTGCCTCACGCGACCGCTCGCCGCTGCCCCGCCAGGGTCAGGCAATGCGCCGGCACGCCTGCCGCCCGCAACGCGCGGGCAAGATGCGACTGGAGCCCCGCCCCCTCGCAGACGAGCGCCTCGACCGGCCGCAGTTTCAGCAGTTGCTCGTTGCGCGCGAACCCGGCCCTGTTCCCCAGGCGCCGGTCGAGCGTGAACGCGATCACCTTCACCGCCGACCGAGCCGCCCAGGCCGCGGCGATCGCGTCGCACCCCTTGTCCTGTGCGGTGGTGGCCAGGACCATCGCCGGGATGCGTGCACGGATCTGGTCGAGCCGCTCCCAGATCTGGGCGTAATCCTCCCAGACCTGCCCGCCCGAAAACACCACCACCGGCCCCTGCGGCGCGTGCTCGTCGATCCGGCGCTGGCGCCGCGCGGCGAGATAGTCGGTCGCGGCGATCACCGAGGCGGTGCGCTTGCCCGACACCAGGGTTGCACGGGGTGAGGACCAGGGCCGCCCGGTCTCGGCATGGAACATCTGCGCCGCATGATCGCGCATGCACGCCACCGCGTCGCGCGCTTCGTCCAGCGACTGGCAGAGCATCTGCGCCTCCTCCAGTGCGACCGTGCCGATCTCGCTGCCGTCGGCGCTGCGGATCAGGTCCCTGACCTGACACCCTGCGCGATCGGCTTCGTCATCGAGCTGGCCTGCTACCTTGTGGAAGCTGTGCACCAACCCCCAGGCGAGGCGCTCGGCGATGGTCTCCAGCCGCGTGTCGCGGAGCAGGTCGAACAATGTCGTGACGATAAGCTCCACGGCCAGCTGGGCGTCCATGGCGCCCGGCATGTCCGCGGTGACGACTTCCTCCGCCCGCCCCATGCGCACCTGGTCGATGGTCTCGGTAAAGGCGCTGGCGAAAGTCTCGGCGGGTGCCTGCGTCTCCTCGGCGAAGTGCGCGGCGATGTCGGCCAGCAGTGGTGCGGTACGGTTGAAATTGGTCATGTCAGCCTCCTGAAGGAAAAGAGGCTCATTCCCCGGCACGGGCTCCGAGTGCCGGGGTCAAGGATCGCGAAGCGACCGCGCAGCGGCGATGGGGGTCACGATTTTGTCTGGCGGCCACGCGGTCCGTGACGGCAGCCGACGCCCGCTCCGCCAGGCAAAATGGTGGGGCCCCGTCGTCCTTGAGGCCGGCGCTGTCCCCGTGCCATCATCGGACTTCTCGAGAGAGAGGTATTTTAGTGGGTGACCTCCGCCCCGCGCGGCTTGAACGCCAGATAGGCAGCGTACGGGTCGCCTTCATGGAGATGACCGAACGGCGTGAGCGAGAATTGGCCGTCATAGCTGACCGCGCAGATCACATAGCGCGGCGCCCCGGTGACGGCGTCGCTGCATTCCAGCAGGGCGAGATTGCCGTCGGCGGCGGCCCGCAGCAGCGTCTCGAAGATGCGCCGAAAAGCATCGGGAATGGCCATGGCCTGACTCCTGGAAGGGGACAAAAAGGGTCGGGCGCGCACGCGCCCGGCCCTGCCCGGGGAGAGTGACGTCAGGCCACGCGCCTCGGCCGCTGCACCCGGGCTGCGTCGGCCTGGTCGGCTTTCCGGAAGGCGTGGATCGGGACGCCGACCGCGCGCAGCACCTGATAGAGGTTGGCCTGCAACCCCGATCCCTCGCACAGGATCGCCTCGACCGGCTTCAGCTCGGCCAGCTTGCGATTGCGCGTGAAGGCGGTCTTCTTGCCGGTGCCGTAGAGACCGTAGGCGACCAGCGGGACGCTCACCTCCGGTCGCGCCGCCCAGGCCGCCGCGATCGCATCGGCGCCCTTGCCTTGCCCCGTCGTGACCAAAGTCATGTGCGGCACGCGCGCCTTCACCTCGTCGAGCCGTGCCCAGAGCGGTTCCCAGTCATGCCACAAAGCAGGCCCGGAAAAGACCACGATCGGCCCTTGCGGCAGATGCCGTTCGCGTGCCGCAAGCTGGCGTGCGCGCAGGAAATCCTGCGCCGCGATGTGGCTGGCGGTCGACACCGACGATGCACGCGTCCCTCTCGCCGGCGACCAGGGCCAGCCCGACTGGACCCGGTACATCTCGGCGGCATAGTCGCGCATGCATTCGATCGCCTGGCGCTGCTCGGCGGTCGACTGGCAGAGCAGCTGCCTGTCCTCCAGCTCGCGATTATAGACCTCGCTCAGGTCGGGGTGGCGGGCGAGGTCGCCGACCTCCTGCGCGATCGCGTCCTCACGCCGCTCGAGCTTGCCCGCGACGAAATGGAAGCTGTTGACGACCCCCCAGGCGATCTCGGGGGCGAGCGGCTCGAGCCGCGTGCCGGTGAACAGGTCGAAGATCGTGGCGATGATCCCGCCGCAATCGGCCTGCGCGGCGAACGGCTCGGGCATGTCGAGTTCGGCGGCACGTTCCCCGGGTTCGACGATCGAGAGCGGCAGGGGATCGCCGAACGCGGCCTGGAACTCGGGCGTTGCGACGGCGTCGGCATAAAGGGTAGCAAGGTCGGCGAAGCGATCGACGCTGCGCGTTAAATCGCGTGTCATGGGGACACTCCGGATCTGACAGGATGACAAAAAGGGGGAGCGCAGATGCACTCCCCCCGGTGGTCGATGACGATGCCGTCAGAAGGGCACGTCGTCATCGACGTCGGCGCCCGCACCGGCCAGGCCACCATTGGCGCCCGCCGTGCTGTCGCCGAACCCGCCTTCGCCGCCCCGCGGATCCTCGGCGCGCTCGCCGCGAACCGCGGGCCCGAAATCGTCACGACGCTGCGGCCGGCGCCACGCGACCCGGTACCCTTCGGTGTCGCTCCCGAACAACGCGACCGGCAGCGGCTCGGACAGGCTCGGATCGTCGATCGTCCCCTGCAGGAAGATCTCGCCCGTGCTGTGCCTGGCGACCGCTTCCCACAGCGCACCGATCTGGACCCAGCGATTGCCGACATTCAATGCGACGATCTCGAAGACCGGGGCGCGCTCGTTGCGGCTCTCGACGTTCCGCAACCCCAGCTTGGGCAGATCGATGGTACGGGTGGCGATCGATCCCAGGATGCGACCATTGCTCTGCTTGAACTCTCCGATGTTCATAACCCAGTTCCTTGACGTTCATCGCCTCGAACCATTCCGACGCGACACTCCTCAAGATCCCTCTCTCCTCTCCGGCGGCACGCTGGCCGCGCGCACCGGGGATTTGATGTGCGCCCACCCCTCCCCTGCCTGGACTGCGCCGCCTGCCTTGCGACCCGCGGTCAGCGGATCACCGCCAGCACCGTGTCGCCGTTGGAAGGCCGGCGGCTCGTGATCCGATAGGGCTGAAGCGCATCGCCGGTCGCCAAGATGAACTGGTCGCGGCCGCCATGGGTCTTGCGCTGCACGGCGACGGCATAGGCATGGTCGAACGAGGCGAGCCTCGCCCGGTGCAGCGACCATGCCGGCGACGATGGTGACCGGACCATCGTCAGTCTCCGGCTTTGTCTACAGCGGGCGGATCGGCCACGTCCTCGAGCGCGCGCATCAGCCGATAGATCGCCTCGGCGATCTGTCGCTCGACATCGACGATCGACAGGTCGCGCAGGGCGGCGATCTGCTCGTAGCTCAGGCCCTCGCGGCGGTGCAGGAGGAAGATCGCGCGGGCCGGCTCAGGCAGTCCTGTCACGGCGGCGCGGTAGCGACGCTGCGTGATCATGGCGTGCTTCTCCAGCCGCCCGCCCGATCAGTGGCCCCGCTCCATCAGGCGCCGCGCCTTGCCCTCGAGCTCGAGCCGGGCGTCCTGATGGGGGCGCGTGCGCGCAAGCGCGGTGATGCCCTGGACGAAGTCGAACACGGAGGATGGCGGATGCCCTTCCTCGGCGAGCACGGTCGTGATCACCTTCGCGGTGTCAGTCTTCGAGAACCCGGCCTTGCGCAGGAACGCCTCGCGGTCGTCGTCCTTCCTCGCCACGATGCGCGCGCGCGCGGCACGGATGCCGGCGATGAATCCGAGCGGCGAGGAATCGGCGAAGCCGGTCAGCGCGGGCGCCGCCTCGTGCGCGAACCGGCTGGCGGCGAACTTCGAGTGGCGGATGCTGATCTCCTCGAAATGCTCGACGCCCCACAGATTGCGGTTCATGCACACCGCGCGCAGGTAGAAGGTCGCGATGCCGAGCGTCTTCGCGCCGACCTCGGAGTTCCAGCAATAGAACCCCCGGAAATAGAGATCCGGATCGCCGTTCGGCAGCCGGCCCGCCTCGATCGGGTGCGTGTCGTCGACCAGGAACAGGAACACGTCGCGGTCGGACGCATAGAGCGTCGTCGTGTCGCGGCTGACATCGACATGGGGATTGTAGAGCATCGTGCTCCAGTCGAGCACGCCGGGCACCTTCCAGCGCGTGTCGCCGACGCCGTTGCCGGCGAACGTCATGACCGCGGCGACCAGCTCATGATCCCAGATCCGGCCATAGTCGGGGCCGGTGACGGCGCGCAGCTCGTTGCGTCCTTCCGTGGTCTCGAGCAGCTTCACCTGCTCGCCCCGGTGGGCGAGCAGGCCGTGCTGCAGGTTGATCCCGGCGAGCGCGGCGGGCAGCGCGCGCATATAGGAAGCCGGCGCGCCGACCAGGCTGCACAATTGGCCGAACGACCAGTTGGTCGGGGCGATCGGTCGGTCACTGCCCGGCGCGTATAGCGAGAGGCGTTCGGGATCGTCGCTGCGCGCCTCGACCCGCACGCCCCGGCTCTCGACCACGGTGGTCCTTGCGCGGTCCGCGCGGGCGCGGACCCGGTCGTAAAGATCGGACAGCGACAGGAACCGCTCGTCGTCGGGCCGGGAGAACCACTCGGACGAGACGCGGCCGTCATTGCGGCCTCGCGAGAGATCGACGCGAAAGGCGCCGGACACGGCGCGATCAGCGCCGGAAGCAGGCATGTTCATGAGTGAGGTTCCTTCGAGTTCTCGGAATGCGTCGCGCCGAACCTGGCCGATCCGACCGACCGCACCGCGCCACTCCCCCTGCCCTTCCGTGACGAGGGTGCGCGCAGCATCGGGACGCGCCGGGATATCGGGGCCCGGTCATGGACGTCAGGGGAACGGGCCACCGTACCCTGTGGCGGCCCGTCTCATCCCTCAGGCTGCTTCGGCGAGGCCGTCTGGTTTGGCGCCGTCAGCGGCGGGCCCTGCGGCGATCTTACCTGGCTCGGCGGCAGACTCTTCGGCCCCTGTCGCCCCGGTCTCATCGGCGCTGCCGGTCGCTTCATCGGCCGGCGCGGCACTATCGCCGCAATCGGCATCACCCGGCGCGTCGGTCGGCGCGCTGCCGGCAGGATCGAACCGCATCGCCTCGGGGAGCCACGCAAGCGCCCGCTCCTTTAGCTCGGCCTCGACAATCGTCTGGCCCGCGAACAGCTTCTCCGCAGACGCCGCGAGGTCATGCTTCTTCGACGCCGCATAGCGCGCGCGAAGGTCGGCCCCGCCGATCTCCTCGAGCAGATCGAGGATCGCGGGCTTCGTCACCCGGTCGAAGTAATTGCGCGCGGTCGGGCGCCACCAGCCGGCGACGTCGATCCCGAGCTTGCGGCCGAGATGATCAAGGAACCCGCTTCCAGTCCGTCCGGCGGGCACGGCGTGGAGCGTCCGCGCCACAGCCCAGCAGAGCCAGGCCGCGCGCGCCGCCTCATCGAGCGCGCAAAACGCCTCGTAACGCGCGTCGAGCCCGGCGTGATCCGTCCAGCCGCGATCGAGCCCGGCGACCAGTTTCGCCCAGGCTTCGGCTGCGGACGTGCCGCTTGCAAAATCCTGGACCAACGCGGCAGGCGCACTGGCACGCAGGGCGGACGGCATATCGGCAGCGCCGAACCGGGTCGCGCAATCGACCATGATGAACGTGCCGAGATCGAGCGCGAAATGCGGATCGCCTGCGACATGGAGGGCAAGCAGTTCGGTCTTCATCATCGCCAGTTCGTCGGCGAGGCGCTGGCTGTGGACGGGCTTCGGGACTTTGGCGGCCGCCGCGCGCTCCTCGCCATTCCCATCGCGGCCCGGCGCGTCCTCGACCCCGGCGGCCGGCGCCACGAACAGCCGCTCATGGATCTGCGGCCGGCCGTCGGCGCCGATCGTCACATAGGCAAGCGCCGTGGCCTTTTGCGCCGCGGTGATCACCGTGCTGTCGTCGAGGATCGCGCCGAGTTCTTCCTCGAGGACTTCGATCCGGTCGTTCTGCTCGCCGCTATAGCCACCCGCCCCGGCGGCGAGCGTCTCGATGCCGGCAAGCTCCGCCTCGATCTCCGCCTTGCGCGCTTCTGCCTCGTGGCCGAGCGGGCCGGGCTCGCGCTCGATCTCGCGCAGACCCCAGGTCTCCATATAGGGGAGGTGCGACGCCGCGACGGTGCGGATCTCGGCATAGCCGTCGCGCGCGCGGATCGCTGTTGCCGCTGCCGCGAGCTTCTCGTCCGCCAGCCGGTCCAGCAGGTCGCCGTCGCGCCACACCTCGCTATCGGCATCGGAGAAGAGATCGCCGTCGATGCGGCCGCCGGCCTCGATATAAGCCGCGCGTCCGACGAACAGCGCCTTGGGATCCTGGCCCGTACAAGAGCCGTGCGCGAGCGCGCGGCGGATCTCATTCACAGTGGCGCTGTAATAAGCCCCCTTGAGTTGCTCGAACACCGCTGCCTGGCGTGCCGTATCGCTGGTGCTCGCATAGGCCTTGGCGACATCGAGCGTGATCGTCCCGTCGCGCAGCGCCTCGAACACAGGCTCAGCGAGCCCGGCAAGGCGCAGGCGCCCGAGCACGAACCGCTCGGTCAGGCCGAACCGGGTCGCGATTTCGGCTGGTGTCTTCGCCTCGGTCTCGATGATGTCCTGGAACGCCCGACAGGCATCGGCCGGGTTCATGCCCAGCCTGAAGAAGTTCTCGGACAGGCTGATCTCGATCGCGTCGCCGGCATTGCCCACCGTCATCACCGGCACGGGATAATCGGCCGCGAACGTGCCTTTCTCGATCAGGCGGTGCACGGCGTCGAGCCGGCGGCCACCGGCGGTGATACGGTACTGTCCTTTGCGGCGTGCGACCGGCACGCCGATCAGGTTCTGCAGGACGCCGCGCGCGGCGATGTTCGCCTCAAGCTGCGCGTCCGCGACAGCATCGCCGCATTTGCGAACATTGGACGGCGACTTGGTCAGGTTCGCTGCCGGCACATAGAGGATGGACTGGGTCATGGTGGTTCCTTGTCATGGCGGCGCGCCCTGACCGTCAGACCGCTGGCCGCAACCCGTCCTCCACCCCTCTCCCCTTCCTGCCGCAGCACGTCGTTCCAGTCGTTCAGCCCCGCCCATGGCCACAGCGTCTCGATCTCGAGATCATCGCGCAGATGCGCCTCGCGCGCACGGCGTGCGGCGAGCCGCCCGGCACGATCATTGTCGGGCAGGAGGACCAACCGCCGCACGCCGGCGGGGATATCGACACGAGGCAGCCGCTCGCTGCCAAGCGCGGCCCAGACGGGCATGTCGAGCAGGGCAGCGGCGGAAAGGGCGGTCTCGACGCCCTGGGCCAGACCGAGCCGGTTGCCGGCGGTCGCCAACATCACCGCGCCCGATCCGGGGCGACCGAGGAGGCGCTTCGGCTGGACCATATCGGCGGCCAGCGCGGGACGCCCCGGATCGAGGAACAGGCGCTGGACCGCGACAACCGCATCGCCCTGGCGGACGGCAGCGATCAGCGCAGGCCGGAAGCGGACGGCGTGGCCGCGGCCGATCGGCGTATGCGGATGATAGCGCAGTGCCACCGACCCGGTGCGGATGCCGCGTGCGGCAAGATAGGCCTCGCCGCGTGACCCGGCCAGGCGCCGCGCCGAGCGCCAGATCTGCACGGCCCGTGCCGACATGGCCGGGTCATGCGGCAGAAGTAAGCGCATCGCAGCCGGGGCGTGGCACGCTGGCGACACCGGTATGCGCAGTCGGCGAAGGGCAGCGAGGATCTCGGCGGCGGTACAGCCGGCGAAGCATTTGAACAGCAGCGCGCGCTCGCCGACGCGGACCGACAGGCTTGGCGTGCGATCGTCATGCGCCGGGCAACGGCACATGCTGCCCCGTTCGTGCCAGGCACCGCCCAGGGCGCCGACAAGCGCGGCGGCCTGCGCCTGGAGAGTGAGATCGGTGGACAGCTGGGTCGTGTTCGGCATGGCGGCACCTCCGCCGAAGGCACGCCCCTCTCCCCTCCACCCGCAGCAAAAATGTCTCGCGAGATAGCCGGATCACGCGCGGCCGTGGCAGGCCTGCGTTCCCGACTGCGCGAGAACCGCATGGCCTTGCGAGTTGCGTGCCTCACGGCCAGAGCCGTGGTGCGCGCCTGGATCGCGCGCCGGTTGTGCCGCCGGGATGGAAGCCGGGGTGGCCGTGACGATGCACGACGACGGAAGGTAGGACGCGGCCTGCTTCCCTGTCGGACGCATCCTGCTGCAGCTTATAACCAGGTCCGGCGAGTGGCATCACCGCTGTCGCGGCGACACCGCTCTTCCCGGCGACACACCCATCCCACCCCGCCTTCGCTTCTTCTTGTCGTGAAGACCGAAACTGCGAGTTTTGACAGGCAGACGGTGGCGGAGATGAGCGCGCCACCGAGCGCGCGAGAACGGATCAGGAGATATCGCCGCAATGAGCGAGACCGCATAGGTCAGGCCCTGGCGGTCGCCGCCTCGAGCTCGGCAATCTTCTCGGTGCAGATGATGTGGACAACGCGGCCGAGGTCCTCGACCCGCTCGCCAAGCCAGGTCAGCTCTTCCTCGCTGATCCGGTAATGTTTCGAATAGCGCGCTTTTACATAAGCCTCTTTGAGCTTTTCGAAAGCGCCCCGATCCTTGCGATTGCTGCGCGGCCACACATCGAACAGACGGCGGTCAAGACGCTCGGCCTGGGTGCGGAGGAAGCCGAGGTTGTGAACATGTGGCGTGTAGAAGGTTACCACCAGCAGTATGCAGTGGTACAGCCGCTCCGTGGTCTGATGTAGATCGAAAGCGGCGTCTTTGAGCAGTCCCTCCTGCATCGCGTAGCGCGCGAGCTTATATCGCCCCATTGCACTCGGGAGCCATTCCTCAAAGTACTCCCGAGCCATCGCAAGCGCCTGCTCAGGCGTCTTCGGCTTGGGCTGGTGGAGCTCGGTGTCATTGGTTTGGTAGAGCGCGATCCCCTCGCGGGCGACGTCCATGAAGAAGTAGCGTCCGTGCGCGAGACCATCATTCACCTCCTGCAAGGTGTGGACGATAAAGTTGACCGGCGTGTGTAGTGTGCCAGTGATCGCCAGTTCGCGGGTCAGCCGCTCGTCGGCCTTCGCCCAATAATCGAGCCGGTCGGTCAGTTCGTCCTGATTGACGATGATCAGCAGATCGAAGTCGGAACGGTACCCTTTGGCCGTATGCGGCTCGTCGACCCAGCCTCCGCGCGCATAGCTGCCGTAGAGAATGATCTTTAGGACGCGCCCCGCCTTCTTGTCGCCGGTCGCCAGTTTGGTCGCGTCGCCGAATTCCTCGAAAAGGATCTGCACCACCCGGTCGAGTTCGCGCTGCTTTGCGTGCGGCAGATGGTCGAGGTCGGTACGCATATGCAATCACTCTACCAAAGGGTTCGGCGCGATGCCCAGCCAATTCCGTGCTCCACCCACCGACTCCCGCGCCAGCACGCTTTTCCTCGCGCGCCGACTGAAACCTCGCCCACACAAGCGCGGCCACTCTTGCTCCACTTTTGATTGTCGAGATGGCTCCGTTTGCGAGCGATGGCCGTGCGGTGACTGCCGACGTTAGAAGTCTGTCACATGCAAAATGTGGACTTCGTCAGTTCACAACTGGAGGCGAAAGACCCACAACATGACATTCAGACCGCTTTATTGGCGATCCGAAAGCGGCCTCTCGTTCAGCTTTCGAGTTTTGAGCAGTCGGCGGGTCGAAGCAAAAGATCTAGGGAGCGCGACGCGGCGCTGCCGGTCGATCGTCACGATCCCTCAAGGCGCACGCTATGCCACCTGTTTGAAGCGACCCGCTTCCGCACTTTTCGCAAATATTCATCCGGCCGGAGCGTCGTGCGTGCCCTGTGCCTTTGAGTATTGCAGTAGAGACAGGCGGCAACGATATTTGCTCCCCCGTCGTCGCCTCCCTTACACCGCGGCGTTAGATGTTCAGCGGTAGCCTGAAGCCGGCGCGCCAGCGCTAGAGATAGGGTATGGGTCTTCGCGAATGCGGCCGGATCGTTCCGCCACATAGGCTCCTGGCAGTAATAGCAGAGTCCTTCCTGATTGCGAAAAGACGCGTCGCGCAGTTTTTGTATATTTGACATTATTCACCTGCATTGATCTGTTCAATGCGGTGCGCAGCGGCTTGCGCCGACCGGGAAGAGCTTCTGCTCGCGCCTAAAGCGACTTTGTCGCTTCCACTGTCCTCAGGTCTGGAGCTCAGCTCGCTAACCTGGGGGCAAGATAAGCGCGGCCGAGCTGGAGACGCAATATGATAGAGCGTCCAATCTTGGGACGTACCTGTCAGGGGCTGTGCACGCTAGAGAAGACCCATTTTCGGTCACTCACGCTGCCCTTGCCGCTTCCCAAAAGCAGTCACTCATTAATTTACGCGGTTTGACCAATTTGGCCGTTCCAGCCAGCCGCTCGGAACGGCCTGAGTTGGGACATTGCGGTCATTTCCGAGTTGGGCCGGGAACGGCGGCTCCCAGTCGAACACCGGACGTTCCGGAAATGAGCAGGCGATGGCAGGGAATGGGAACGGCTGGCCGTTTACCGTCGGTCCGCTTTCGGGAGCTGCACTCGCGATAGCTGTCGTTCCCGCGACGATGAATCCCTATTTGCTAAGCGGCCGGTCGATGTAGCCCTCGTAGGAGGCCGTAGGTTTTCGCTTGTTCCAGCGTTTGAATATCGCAAGGAGGGCGCTTCCCGCGTCGTTCCCGTGCGGCGCATAGTCGTCGATCTCTGACCAGAAGACGGCGGCACCCATCGCTGTTCGTGCAGCTGGGTTATACTGCGCCCATCTGCCGCCTTCTGCGGGCGACTAGAAAGGTGTTCATGGCCAAGCGAAACACTCGCCCGACAGATTTCAAAGAGGCGCTGGCGCGTGTGCCCTGGACATCCCGCGGTCGCGACACGCCGATCTCCCGGCTGGCACGGTCGATCGTGCCCGTCGGCAACCAGGCCAGCGTGCCCAAGGGCGACGCCTCGCTCCACATGGCGATACAAGACGAGGCGCATGAACATATCGGCCTCGATATCCAAGGCACGGCTTTCCAAGCAGGGCGAGGCAAGCTCTACACCTGCTGGCACGTGATTGAGGCGCTGCGTTTCCAGGAACGCGAGGCCTATCTTCTCGCCAACACCCGACTGAACGGCGTCCCGGCCCAGCGCCCCTACCCGTTCGCGGCGATCGCCAAATATTATGACATGCGTTTCGAGGATGGCGGTCCCGGTATCGATGCAGGGATCCTGATTTGCCCCGCGACGGAAACGCCGGAATTTCCGTACGAGGTGCCGCCCGTGACCTGGGGAGATTCGACTAGGGTGGGTGTCGGTGACCGCGTCCTGATCGGCGGGTTTCCGCTCGGTCGGCAGATGTTCTTCGCGAACTCGACTAATCGCGGACTGATCCAGCCTTCGTTCTTCGACGGCATCATCAGCGCGATCATCCCGGCGATAAGGCCGGGTGAGACAAGGCTCTTCCAGATCAGCTCGGTCGCACTGAACGGGATTAGCGGCGGCGTCGTCTGCGACCCGCGAACTGGCGTCGTGCTGGGCATGGTAACGAGCGGGCTGACATCGGGCGAGATCGATCTTCCCATCACCTATGCTCTTCCGAGCGAGGTGCTCAGGCCCTTTGCCGATGCGATCAGTTTCGACGTGGGCGACAGCGAGCCCTGGAAATAAGCCCAGACCCGCAGTATCCGTGGCGCGTGGCGCGTGGCGCGTGGCGCGTTGCGCTTGCGCTTCCAGTGCGAGAGGCTCATATTCCGGGCATGGCAACGCGCTCGAACACCGTCACCGTAAAGAAGCCCGTCGTGCTGGGTCGCAGCGCGGCGACCGGTCGTGTGGTGATGGCGCCGATTGTGACAAAGAAGAGCAGCGTTTCCGACAAACGGATCACCGCCGCCGTGAAGAGCGTCTTGGCCAAGAAGAAATAGCTTGGCTTCTGGCGCGACGTCAGCAGACGATGTCTTCATCAATTGCCCCTTCGATGATGCGTTTGCACCGACCTTTCGTGCGCTTATCTTTTCCATTCTGGTCTGCGGATTCAGGCCCAGATCGGCTCGCGAGCTCGACGATGGCGGCCAGACCCGAATCGAGAAGATCTATGGCCTGATCGCCGATTGCCGATACGGCATTCATGACCTGTCACGTACCGAGTTGGACGCGATCCATCAGCTACCGCGCTTCAACATGCCGCTGGAGCTCGGGCTCTTTCTTGGCGCCAAGCGCTATGGCGGCAAGCACCAGAAGGTGAAGCGCGTCCTGATCCTCGACGTCGAGCAATATCGCTATCAGCGTTTCATCTCCGACCTCGCCGGCATGGACATCCATGGATATGATGGCGAACCAATCCGCGCTCTGGAAAAAGCCCGCGACTGGCTAGCCAATGTCTCGCGTCGCGACTTGCCGAGCGCCGCGCGCGTGCGCGGCGTCTATGAGGCGTTTCTCGCGGATCTGCCGGATCTCGCAGCGGCTCTGGAATTCGACGCCGAACATATTCCGTATGTCGACTTTGAGCGGATCGTCGCTGCCTGGCTTGTTGCCGCACCCGCGGCTACTGGAACATAAACATCGCAGGCCAAATCCAGCCGGCGCGGCGAGGCGGCCGACCCCACTAGCCAGGCGAGCATGGTTTGACCTGGAATGTAGAACCGAAGCGAGAGGTAGCCGATGCCCTACTATTCCATCAGGCTTATTGGGGGATCGCGCACCAAGCATCTCGATATCAAAGCGCAGTTCAATGGCCGTGATGCCGATCATACCGGCGTCACCAGCTTCTTCTACGTTGAAAGGTCCTACGACATTGGGATGATGAAAAGAAACGCCGCGAGCCTCGCTGGCAGCAAGATCAGCGTCGAGGTCGAAGAGATCAACGAAGACGAGTTCGATTGGATGAAGCGGCGCGCCAGACGGTAGTCGCCCCGATCGATAGATGCGTGGGCATAATAGGCGTCCAGGGATGACCGGGAGAGCCGCTCAAAAAAATCGGCTAGCTCAGCGCACACGCTTGGGCGGCTTCACTTTCGTCACTGCATCCATCGTCTCCCGTTCCGTCATGAAGAAATATTCACCGGACGCGTGCGCGCTTGCGTTGACGAGTGCCCATTCGAGTGCGGCCGCCTCGCGGGCCAATGCTTCGTCCTGACTCGGCCATCGTTGGGTCGCCAGCATCCGGAAGCTCAGTCCGAAGATCTTCGCAAAATGATGATCGTTCAGATCTCGCAGGCGGCGTTCTGTGTCACCCGATACGCCGATCTTTACGAGCTTGGCCCCGGCGGGCGCCCGCGTCTTGGCCAGCAGATCGGCATCCTCGCACACCGCCAGATAGGTTGTGTGCATGGGTTCCCGAAGCGCATAGGCCAACTGCCGCAACTCGTGACCATAGACGGCAACCTCACGGAGCGCGTATTGCCGGATCAGACGCTTCTCCTCCTCCGTCAAATCGACGATGCCGCGCGTCGCCTCCCATGACATCGAGCGTGCATGCGGTAGCGCTTCACGGGTCCAGGGCGGGTTGACGAACTCCCAGGCCCGGCTGTTCGTAAGGCCGAATTGCCAGCGCGGCCTACCCCATAGCTCCAGCATATCCTGCACCGCGTCGGGCGCCGTATGGGTATCGTGAGCCGCCTTCTCCGGTTGAACCTCGACTATACCGAGCACTCGCGCCACGTTCTCCGGCGCGATCGTAAACCTGCCATCCCTACCTTCGATCGCTTCGGCGTGCTGGCTGCAAAAATAGACGATGTAGATCGGCCTACCATCCATTCGCTCAAGGATCTGATCGCGCGTCGCTTCATCGGTGAACCCGGTCATACCCCATTCCATGGGGTCGAAGCCCCAGGTACGGGTGGCGTAGATGCGGCCGAAGTCGATTTCCGGCGCGATCTGCTGCTCGAACGCTAGCGCGGCCACCGACGCCCAGTCGAACTCGAACACCCTTTGTTGCTCTGCTTCGATGTCAGTCGGTCCATAGACTTGGCGAATGAACTCGAGCGCACCTTCGGGCGGGCGGCGTGTACCGGCGATGCAGAGGATCGACGTCAGGCACGGCAGTCCTTGATTGTGGGTATAGTTCAGGACCTCCCAGAGGTGCTTGCCTAAGCCGCGACCTTGCGGATGGGGCCAGCTTACCGATCGTGCCAGTTCAGGATAGGTAGTGCGCTGACGACCGAGGGCCTGAATGGCCAAGAAGCGCGCGATGTCGCTCTGGAACACGGTGATCATCTGTGACGATTCCTCGATGGCAACTCAGTGTCGGCGAAAGATATAAGACCAACTGTCGAGATTCTCAGCACATTGTCGTAATGGCTCGTGCGATCTTCAGCCTCTGCAGCCGGCGCCTTCCGTCCTGCGCCGCGCTCGGCGGAGCGGTGCGATCATGCCGCACCGAGCAGTCGACACCGCTACGTCAATTCCGAAGCTCAAGGCCGATCTCCAACATAGCGGGCTGTCGAGAGGCAAGTCGCCGATCAACACGATTCCTGGTCTAGCGGCGAGGGTTCGATTGTCCAAGGAGCGAGAGCAATCAGTCATCCAGTCTTAGTAGCAGCAGATCGCGCCACCTTCCCGAGCGCAAGCATTTGTCGAACCGCAAATGACGACGGAGTTTCCGGAGCAGATAGTCACTTGGCCCGTAGTCGCTCGGCCCGAACCAATCGTCCCGAACCCGCTCGATTCCAACAGCAACTGAGCGACGTCGCGCCGACTTGCACCCGAACGACCGCTTTAGAGCGCGGTCCTAGTCCCCTGGACGACCAACTTGGGGCGCAAAGCCGACAAGCCAGTTTGGGCGACCCGAATGGCGGGTTGCAGCAAAAGCCGACGCTCTTTTCAACGACACTGAATGTCTTGTGCTGGTCGATATCCGCCGCTGGCGGCGCGGCTGTGGAGGCAACACGTAGCCTCCAAAACGGGTTTATTCTGGCATGGAACCTACGTGGCCGCCGATATGATGCGGGATGCCGCAACTCCTGTCGAAAGACTTTCCGTCAGGTAGCGAGCGGCCCGGTCGATCTCAGGGAATAATGTCTTCTCATTGATGCCGAGCTTGTCGAGGTCCTTTAGAATATCGCCCTTCTTGTCGCCTTGGATTGTAAGACGCTCGATTGCGATGCCCGCGCGATTTCCATCGATGAGCTCCTGCAGGAGTCCAAACGCGAAGAAGGCGCCTGCCTGCGCGAGAATGCGCTTGTTGCTTTGCTTCGGCTTCACAAGGACGATGTCGTTCAGGTCTGCGGGAATGATCTCCGGCTCAAATGCCGCCTTCTCTTGCCGGACGAAATGGAGCAACCGCTTGATCGGCAGGTCAGCGTTGAAGTCGTCCTGCGGCATGAAGGTGTCGATCTTGTCCTTGAGGTCGTGACGCAGGCGCGCGAGATTCGCGATGCAGCTGACCTTGTCGCTGTCAAAGTACCGAATGCGGTTGCGATCGACGGTCAGGATAATCACCTGCCCGTCAGCCTCGACCGTCTGCGTCTTGTAGCGCGGATCAGTTGAGGTCACGCGCTTCTTGGCGCTCTCGCAGGCAAAATAGAGCGCAACCAGGGGATTCATTGACACGTCGAGCAAGCGCGTAGGAAGCGAGTAATGCTGCATCCTGACCAGCATCTCGAGCGCGCTGGCGTCTGCGACGAAATCCTCGGGATGCGCGGAGACCAGTTCGCGCAGCAGGAGATGCTCGCTCTCACGAGTAATAGGCCTGCGAAAAATTGACGGGGAGAGGGTGTAGATCTCGTTGGCATGCCCGCGAAACGTGCTGAGCCGCGTTGGCTCCACACCTCTCCCAAGAATGGCAGCGATGAAGTCGCTCAGCGACATAATGGGATTCATGCAATCTTCCCTGCCGGATTTGGACGTCGGCTACTTGGATTCTTGTCCGTCAGCGAGCACATTTCGGTCCGATTGAAAACAATCAAGCCTGCGACGCTGGGCCCGGAAGGCGAGACTATCATAAATCATTCCGGACTGCGCAACTAATGGTGGCGCTCGGCCAGTCGCCTGATAGGATCGCTGCCTAGGGGGATTTTTGACGGCGCTTCGTTTTGTCGATTTGTTCGCGGGGCTTGGCGGCTTCCATGTAGCCATGGAGCGGCTTGGTCATCGATGCGTGCTGTCGAGCGAGATCGATCCTGACCTGCAAAGGCTCTACGCGCTGAACTTTGGGATCGAGCCGCACGGCGATATTCGCTCGATACCGCTGCCGGATATTCCGGCGCATGACATCCTGTGCGCTGGCTTCCCATGTCAGCCTTTCTCCAAGGCGGGGCGGCAAGCTGGCCTCGCCTGCGAGACGAATGGCGATCTCGCCAGCATCATCGTCAGCTGGGCTCGCGCCGCCCGTCCTCGCTATCTGCTGCTCGAGAATGTGCCGAACCTGCTTCGCCACGATGGCGGCCGTACCTGGCGCTGGCTCAGCCAGGAGCTTCGCCATGCCGGCTACAGTCTGGACGCCAAGGTGATCTCGCCGCACGAGCACGGTGTGCCGCAGATTCGCGAGCGCCTGTTCATTGTCGGCTGCCGCGACGGCCTCGATCAATTTGCCTGGCCGACCCCTTCCTCGCGCCCGACAGACGTTCGAGATATCCTCGAGGCGACGACTGGTGTCGAGGGCCGCGTTTCGCCCCGCATCCTCGAGGCGCTCGAGACCTGGGACGCCTTCCTTTGCAGCTATCCGCAGAATCGGCGCAAGCCGTGGTTTCCCATCTGGGCCGCCGAGTTCGGAGCCACCTACCCATTCTCCACCATCGCGCCGCTCGCGGTTCCGAGCGACGCGCTGCAAACCTATCGCGGTTCGTTCGGCATCCCCATCATAGGCGGATCCCGAGAGCAACTGGCGTTGGCGCTGCCGCCTTACGCGCGGACAGATCGACCGATTCCTGCATGGAAGGCGCGCTTCCTGGAATTGAATCGCGAGCTCTACGAGCAGAACCGAAGCTGGATCGATCCTTGGCTCCCAAGGCTCGCGGGCTTCGAGCATAGCTTCCAGAAGTTCGAGTGGAACTTTGACGGCACCGAGCGCTCACTTTGGGGCACCATTGTGCAGCTTCGTGGCTCCGGCATCCGCGCAAAGTCTCCAAATGCCGCCCCCGCATTGGTCGCCGCGACCTCCAGCCAAATTCCGATCATCGCGTGGGAGCGTCGCTACATGTCGGTGCGCGAGCGCGCGCGCCTTCAGGATCTAGGAAGCCTCTCGCATCTTCCGAGCGGCCAGGCCGCTGCGACCCGCGCGCTTGGAAATGCCGTCAACGCCAAGGTCGCCGAGCTCGTGGGCCGCCAGTTGGCTGGCGCCACCCATTCATTCACCGCTGCGGCGTAGGAAAAGCACATGGCCAAGATCGACAGCATCAACATCAGGCCAGGCGTCAGTATGCTGTCGGTTCTGCCGCACCTCAACTACAAGCCATGGTTCGCGCTAGGCGAGTTTGTGGACAATGCGCTGCAGAGCTTCCTCTCGCGGAAGAGCGAGCTGCGCGAGGTCGAAGGGCGCAAGTTCGTCCTCTCGGTCGACATCGACATCGACTATGCCGCGCAGCGGATTGTCGTTCGCGACAACGCCGCCGGCATCGAGCAGGCCGCCTATCCGCGCGCCTTTCGTCCTGCGGAGGTGCCAACCGACGCGACCGGCCTGTCCGAGTTCGGCATGGGGATGAAGAGCGCCGCGGCTTGGTTCGCCCCCGTGTGGTCGGTCCGCACCACGGCGCTTGGCGAGGATGAAGAGCGCACCGTCCGCTTCGATATCGACAAGATCGTGAAGGATACGATCGAGGAGCTCGAGGTCCATTCGCGCGCCGTGCCGGTCGATCAGCACTACACCGAGATCGTGCTCGAGGATGTGCGTAAGATGCCGCAGAAGCGCACAATCGGTAAGATCTGCGATCACCTGTCGAGCATCTACCGCGCGTTCACGCGCCGCGGCGACCTCGTCCTCACGTTGAACGGCGATCCGCTGACCTTCGAGGATCCTGAGATCCTCACCGCGCCGCATTGGAAGCGCAAGTCCGAGCCGCCACGCCTCTGGCGCAAGGAGCTGAATGTCGAGCTGTCCGGCGGGCGACGCGCGGAAGGCTTCGTCGCGATCAGGGCCAAGGGGTCGACCGGCCGCGCGGGACTGGCGCTGCTTAGGCGCGATCGCCTTATCGAGGGCAGCGCGGACGAGACATACCGCCCGCCAGAGATCTTCGGCGCGGCCAACTCATTCGCCTATCAGCGGGTTTTCGGCGAGATCAACCTGGTCGGCTTCAAGGTCAGCCACACCAAGGATGGCATTCGCTGGGACGAGGCGGAGGAGGAGTTTGTCACCAAGCTCAAGGCCGCGCTGGCATCGGCCGACATGCCCTTGCTCGACCAGGCGCAGCACTGGCGCTCGACCGAGACGGCAAGGGAGAGCCGGCCGCAGGCGCAGAGGGCGGTCGCGCAGATGCAGGAGGAGATGCCGGTCGCCAAGGTTGGCACCGTCATCGCCAAGGTCCAGGCGCATCAGACTGACGAGCCGGCTCGCAATGAGGTTCCCCAACAGCGCATGCAGGCGAAGGATGATGATGTCGCCGAGCATTTCGAGCTTGATGTGCTGGGCGCGCGCTGGGAGATCGACCTCGCGTTCGACTACAAGGATGCGACCTGCGACTGGATCCGGATCAGCGACCAGGCGACGCACGCGCCTGGAGGCTCCAGGCGCCTCGGCGTGCGGCTGGCGATGCTGCATCCATTCAGCCAACGCTTCTTCGCCAAGGCGGACGCCGACCAGATCCAGGGGCTTGCCAGGCTCGCGATTGGGCTCGTGCTTTCCGAGACCATCGCGCGCGATGGCGGGGTGAAGCTAGCGGGCCGTATTCGCACATCGCTGAACGAGCTGCTGCGCCTCGCGCTGTCGAGTTGAGGCGTGAGCGACGGGAGATTGAAATGACTCAGGCTGAGAAGCTCATGATCATCGAGAGCGGCGAAGGAGGGCTATGGACGCCAACAGCCGGAGTCGAGGTCACCGCCTTGATGGAGCGCAAGGGCTTCGACGACCAAGCTTCTGCCAAGATCGTGGGTGAGGCGGGCCGCATTCTGTCGATGTGCCTTCCCCCCACGACGCAGGACGATGACCGGGCCGGCTTGGTCATCGGCTATGTGCAAAGCGGCAAGACCTTGTCGTTCACGACCGTGACCGCGCTCGCGCGGGACAACCGATATCGGCTTGTCATTGTGCTCGCCGGCACCAAGACCAATCTGCTGGACCAGAACGAGGAGCGCCTTACCGGCGATCTCGGCATCCTAGAGGAGCGCGGAAAGTTCTGGCGCGTGCTCGTCAATCCGCGGTCCGATGTCGACAAGATCGAGGAGGTTCAAGCGACGCTCGATCTTTGGGATCGCTACAAGGATCGGCCCGAGCGCTGCCGGACCCTGCTTATCGTGGTGATGAAGAACGCCGCCAGGCTGGGGCAGCTCGCGACGCTGCTGTCGAAGTGCAAGCTCGGCTCGACCTGCGCGCTGCTGATCGACGACGAGGGCGATCAGGCGGGCCTTAACACAAAGGCGCGCCAGAACGACGAGAGTCCGACCTATGCGAGCATACTAGGGCTGCGCAACGTCCTGCCAGCGCACACTTATCTTCAATATACGGCGACACCTCAAGCGCCACTGCTGATCAGCCGGATTGATCGCCTGTCGCCTGCGTTCGCTGAGCTGCTCAAGCCAGGCAATGGCTACATCGGAGGCAAGGACCTCTTCTACGAAGGCTCTCCACATGTGGAGCTTATTCCAGCGGAGGATCTGCCCGACGTGTGGTCGATCGAGGACGGCCCACCACCTTCGCTCGAGAAGGCGATGCGGCTGTTCTTCATTGGTGTCGCCGTGGGTGTCATCGGGGACCGCGAGGGCTATCGATCGATGATGATCCATCCGTCGCATCTGCGGGGAATTCATGACGACTACGCCACTTGGGCGCGCAGCATCCGCAAGCTTTGGCTGGAGACGCTCCTGGAGCCCGAGGACTCGCCCGATCGTCTCGACCTGCGCGGCGACTTCCTGAAGGCGTATGAGGACATCACCGCCACAGCGACCGACCTGCCTCCTTTCGACGAGATCTGGAGCGAGATGGACTTCGCGATCGAGGAGACAAAGGTTCAGATCGTCAACGCAAGCAACGGCCGCATCGAGACGTTCCCATGGTCTGACAGCTATGGCTGGATCCTGGTGGGGGGCGCGGGCCTTGACCGCGGCTTCACTGTCGAGGGCCTCACGGTCACCTACATGCCACGCGGCGCCGGCACAGGCATGGCGGACACCATACAGCAGCGCGCCCGCTTCTTTGGCTACAAGCGCGACTATCTCGGACTCGTCCGCATCTTCGTCGACACCGACGTGCGCCATGCCTTCACCGCCTATGTGAAACATGAGGAAAGCCTCAGAGGCTCGCTCGAGAAGCACCTTGGCAAGCCGATGAAGACCTGGCGGCGGCTATTCTTCTTGGACAGCAGCCTGAAGCCAACGCGGCGCTCAGTCATGGCTCTGGACATCATGCGCGCCCGCGCGCGGGATTGGATCAATGCAGACCACCCGCAGGACGAGGAGGTCGTCGATCAGAACCGCCAGGTCGTCGAGGCTTTCGTCCAAAGCCTTGGCAACCAATGGCAGCCCTTGCCCGGCAGCGAAGGCTGGACCGATATCCAGAAGCACAAGAAGGTCAGCGGCCTGTCGCTGGAACGAGCCTATGAGGACCTGCTAGTCCCACTCACCGCGACGGACGACAGCGACGCGCTCGATCAGCTTCTTGTCGCCATGCAGGTCCGCTCGATCCTCGACGACAATCCGAAGGCGCTATGCGACATCTTCCTGATGAGCGGCGGCGCGGAGCGCGAGCGCGCCGTGAATGACAGGGGTTCGGTCCAGAACGCGTTCCAGGGCGCGAACGCCCCGACCAATTATCCGGGCGATCGCGCGATCCGGACCGCGGACCGGGTCTCAATCCAGATCCACAAGCTCAAGCTTCATCACGGAACCCAGATAGTCGCGCAGGACGTGCGCCTGATCGCGACGCATATCCCGGAAGCCTTGCGCGAGGATATCGCGATGCAAGATGATGACTGACTCTACGGGCATCGATCTCGTCGCGCTGGATGCGGCGCTTGCTGCGCTGAGCGGCCCGAGCAAGGCCGGCGCGCTGCTGGCGTTGCCGATTGGCGTCGGCTCGGCTAGCCGCCTGGTGCGCGGATCAAGTGGCGAGGCATGCGTGCTCATTGCTGGCGCTGAGGCGGCGGTGGGCTCGGACCTCAAGCTCCGCAACGTCGAGGCCAAGGCAAGGGTGCGCTGCGAGATCGAGGCTCCTGACGGATCGATCGCGGCCGTCGAGGGCGCGCTGGTGACCTGCACCGCCACCGACCCACAGCTTCGCCGTTTATTCCTGGGCCTGATGGAAGAGGCGCTTGCTGCGCTCGGCGACACGCCCAGCGCCTCGGCGATCGCCGCTTGGCTTCATCGCATCGCGACGCTGTTCGCCAAGCTGGAGCAGGAGGGCCGCAAGCGCCTTCGGGGCCTCTGGGCTGAGCTGCTTGTGATGCTTGCGCTCGATGACGGCGATCTCGCCGCTCGGCGCTGGCATGCTGATCCCTCGGAGCGCTTCGACTTCCTGGGCGGCAACTTCGCGATCGAGGTGAAGAGCTGCCAGGACATGGACCGTGTCCATCAATTCTCGCTTGAGCAGCTGCGTCCTCCCGCCGACCTTGAGGTGTGGGTCGCGTCGGTCGTCGTGCGCGCGGACTCCCAGGGGGAGTCAGTGCTTGATCTCCTCAGCGAGATTGAGGGAAGCATCGTGGACGCGAGGACGCGCGACGAGGTGCGTGCCATGGCGCTCACCATTGGCGGCTCCGCGCTCGAGGATGACGACCTCCATCGCTTCGACAAGCACAGCGCGTTGAGCACCCTGCGGCTGATCTCAACGGGCGCGATCCCCAGCATCACCGGCACGTTGCCGAACGAGGTGCTGGCCGTGTCTCTGCAGGTCCGCTGCCGCGACCTGCCCGAGGCTGGGACCGTGGCAGCAGCGCGAACTCGGATCGTCTCAGCGCCAAACGAAGGCGACGTATAATGGCCGAGGAAGCGCTAGCAGGGCTCGACGGCACGCACCGCGAGGCTTTAAACTGGTTCGCCGAGCGCGCCGGCCAGCAGATCGACTGGCCGAAGCCGCTCAATGGCTTGTTCCTGCTGAACAAGGCCAAAGGCATTCACAAGCCCGCCGCCTGGAAGCATGCGCTAAGCGTGCGCCAGACGCTCAACAGCCCCTATGCCGACAGCGAGATCGCCCAGCTGGGCGATGGCGACTGGACCTACGACTATTTTCAAGAAGGTCCCGATCCCGCCGCGCGCGACAAGGACTTCACCAATCGCGCGCTGATGCGCAACATTGAGGACGGGGTTCCGGTCGCGGTCGTGCGCCAGATTCGCAGCAAGCCAGGGGCACGTTACCTGGTGCTAGGACTGGCGAGCGTGGTCAGCTGGAAGGATGGCTACTTCCATCTGCGGCGCTATCGCGCCGCAAGCGCGCCGCCACCCGCGGGCGAGCCCCTTCCCATGTCGCTTGAGGACGCGCGTCGCCGGATCGAGCGCTCGATCGTGGCGCGCCAAGGCGCGGGCGCCTTCCGAGCAGCCGCGATCGCGGCGTTTGGCGGCCGCTGCGCGATCAGCGGCTACGACGTGGTCGAAGGCCTCGAGGCGGCTCATATCTTGCCCTATCTCGGCGAGCACACGAACACGCTGGGCAACAGCCTGCTTCTGCGCGCGGACCTGCACACGCTGCTTGACCGCGGCAGGATCACGATCGATCCCGCCACCTTGATCGTTCACCTTGCGCCCGAGCTCAGCGCCACCTGCCTGGCGGATCTAGATGGCGTGAAGCTGGCGCTGCCGGAGCCGAGCGCGGCATGGCAGGAGGCATTGACCTTGCGCGCTGGGATGCCCGACGCCCCGGGCGCGAGCAAGGCCGGCTGAGCCGAGGGGATCACGTCGACTCTAGCAGGCCTCGCATTCGCGCGACGACCAAGGCTTCGTCGCGCGTCTCGCATTCCCAAACCACATGAACCTGCCAGCCCAGCGCCTCGAGTTGGGCTCTCGCCTGCACGTCGCGCTCCTGATTGCGCGCGCCAGCTTGGGCAGCCAATAGTCCAGCCGCGTCTTGGGCTGACGGGCAAGCCGGCTGCCAGAATGTTATGCCAGAAGTAGCCATGCACCATGACCACCGCGTGGCGCTTGGGGAGGACCAGATCAGGGGTGCCGGGATGGTCGCGCCGGTGCAGCCGAAAGTGCAGCCCCAACCGGTGAGCGATGCGACGGACCACCATTTCAGGCTTGGTGCTTGTCTTGCGGATCTTCCGCATATGGGCGCTGCGCGCCTCAGGGCTCAGCCGGTCAGTCCTCGATCTTATCTAAGGACCCTGCGACGCGCGTTCCACGGCGGCAGGCATTCATGCGCGCATGCGCCTTGACGCGATGCAAATGAAATATACTCTGATCCCGTTCTGTTCCGCTATTGCGCCACTGTGAGTCATCGTGCAGAAGAATGCAGCAGAGTGCAGCGGGAGGCGGGTGGTGGCGGTGATTGCAGAGGATGGAGCGGTGCGCGTGACTGCGTCGATAAGCCGGACGCAGGAGCAGGCGCTCAAGGATCTCGCCGCCAAGTATAAGGTCAGCATGGCCTGGCTCGTCCGCTACGCGGTCGACCAGCTGGTCGAACAGGGCCGCGAGGCTCAGCTGCCGCTCGACTTCGCGCGGCGCGGCTAGCTATGGCGCTTCTCGATCCCCTCGTCCCAACCCGCAGCGCCGAGGCGGGCGGCAGCGGCGCCCCAACCACGCTTCCGCGTGGTAACACGCGGATGCCAGTCATCGATCTGTTCGCCGGCGCTGGCGGCCTGAGCATTGGCGCGACCGACGCCGGCTGCGATGTGCGCGCTTGCGTCGAGCTCGACCCTGTCGCGTGCCGGACGCTCCGCGCTCATGAACGCTATCATGGCTCGGTGATTGAGGGCGACGTCTCCCTCATCACGGGTCTGGACCTGCGTCAGGCGGCCGGTCTCGCTCCGGGTGATCCGCTGATTGTCGTTGGCGGGGCACCTTGCCAGCCCTTCTCCAAGGCGGCCTATTGGGTGGAGGACGGCGAGGAGTCGCGCTATCGCCGCGCGCGCGCAGCGGGCGTCGCCCTGAGCCGGCCGCCTGCACTTACTGAAGCACGACCCGACGCGCGCCGGACACTCGTAGAAGAGTTTTGGCGACTGATTTTTGAGTCGAACGCTGATGGATTCGTGTTCGAGAATGTCCCGAGCATCAAACATCCGCGCAACCGGCCTGTGCTTGACGGGTTCCGGCACGCGGCGGAGGCAGCAGGCTACAAGGTCACCCAGGTTACCGCGAACGCGGCGGAGCATGGTGTCGCGCAGGCCCGCGAGCGCGTGTTCCTGCTTGGCGCCAAAGTCGGCGCGCCGACAGCCCCGGAGCCGACGCACACGCTCAAGGACGAGGCGAACCGCAAGCCAGCGCTTACCGCAGGCGAGGCGCTCCAAGGCTTTGATCGTCCGCAGTATTTTGAGCCGGAGGAGATAGTCACCGGGCGCTGGGCCGAGCATCTGCGGACCGTGCCTCCAGGCGGCAATTACAAGGCGCATACTGCCTGGGCAGGCCACCCTAACCCCACCTTCGAGACCGAGACCCGCTTCTGGAACTTCCTGCTGAAGCTGTCGCCCGATCGTCCTTCGTGGACCATCGCGGCGTCTCCCGGGCCGTGGACGGGCCCGTTCCATTGGGCGAACCGGCGCCTCCGCACCGTGGAAATGGCTGCGTTGCAGGGTTTCCCGGAAGGCTATCATCTCGTCGGTGGCCGGCGCGACCGCGTGCGCCAGTTGGGCAACGCCGTGCCGCCGCCGCTCGCGCGTCGGATGGTCGAGGCGGTTCTCGCGACGGTCGATAGGTAAGGGACTCCGATATGCGTAGCATCAGCTTGTTCAGCGGCTGCGGCGGCCTCGACCTTGGGCTGCACCAGCAAGGATTTAAGACCGTTCTGGCCTCCGACTTCGAGCCACTGTGCGCGGAAACCTGGCGTCGCAGCATGCCCGCGACGCCGTTCCTGGTTGGCCGCATGGGTTCGCTGACCCGTGCCGATGTTGCCGCCCAGCTGGGTGGGACCATTGGCGAGATCGACCTGATCGCGGGCGGTCCGCCTTGCCCCCCTTTCTCGAAGAGCCGCTTCTACCGGAAGGAGATGCCGCGCGCGCTTGAGGATCCCAATGGCTGGGAGACCATCAATGGCTACCTGAACATGCTCGACTGGGTGCGCCCTCGCGCGTTCATCCTCGAGAATGTGAAGGGCCTCGCTTACAAGGTCCACGCGGACGCGCTGGCAACGATTATCGAGCGAGCCGAGAAGCTCGGCTACAAGGTCACGACCGACGTCCTCAACGCGGCCAACTTCGGTGTGCCTCAGATTCGCGAGCGCTGCTTCGTGGTTGGATCGCTGGACGGGCATGTGACGCTTCCTCCGGCGACGCATTCGAGCGACCCGGAATCGACGCTGCTTCCCTGGGTCACCGCGGGCGAGGTGCTCGCTGATCTCGACACCGAGGAGAACGCTGGCGACGAAGGCCACTTTGCTGGCGGCCAGCATCATGATCTTCTTTGCCAGGTGCCGCCGGGCGAGAACTATCTCCACTTCACCGAGAAGCGGGGCCATCCGAGCCCGCGGTTCAAGTGGCGCGGGCGCTACTGGTCGTTCCTGCTGAAGCTCAGCCCTGACATGCCATCCTGGACGATACAGGCCCGGCGCTCCAACAACATGGGACCGTTCCACTGGCGGAACCGGATCCTGAGGATCAGCGAGATCAAGCGGCTGCAGACCTTCCCCGACAGCTTCGAGCTGGCAGGCACGAACGAGCAGCAATGGCGCCAGATTGGAAATGCCGTCCCGCCGATGCTGGCCGCCGCGGTAGGCCGCAGCGTCGCCGAGGCGATCGGCACACCGCTGCGCGACGCCGCATGAGGCGCCTGCCGTCCTTCAATGACTTCTCACCGGGCATCATCGGCGATGTACGGCGCCCGCTCGAGATTCTCGACCGGCTCCCGCCGGATATGACGGCGGTTGTCGCCGAATGGGACCGCGCGTTCTTCGCGAGCGCCGGCAACAAGCGGGCGGGCACCAACATCCCCGCAACGCTCTCAAGCCTTGGCTTGATGACGCGCACCCCGCTCGCGCTGACGGACGCAGGCAAAGCGATCCTCGCAGCGCCAGACAGCGTCGAGGCTGCTCGGCGCCTAGCGCGACATGTGGTCGACACACGCAATGGCATGGCGATCATCGACGCGGTCCGCTCGCTGAACCTGCGTGGCGACAAGCTCAGCAAAGACAGCCTGAAGCGCGAGCTTGAGGTGATCGGCATCGAGGGTCTCTCGAACGCCACGACGGACCACACGACCTTGCTCAACTGGATGATTGAGGCCGGGCTGTTTAACCGCGATGGGCTGTCCAATCCACAGCCCGACGAGGGAGTGATGAAGGAGGTGCTCGGCATCTCGGCGTCAGAGCGATCGAGCTTCGCCGAGCTTCCGCTTAGCCAGCAGATCTTCCTTCAGGTGCTTCGGCGTGTCGCCGAGGCGAACGGCGGAGCCGAGATTCCCGCGAAGCAGGTCATCGACGAATGCCTGCGCCAGCATCGCGCTCGTTTCGACGAGGACCAGATTCGCGCGAAGGTCGTCAGGCCGCTGGCCGATGCCGGCTGGCTTGAGATTCCCGCGCCAACCTTATCGAGTGGTCGGGGTGGCAAGAGTGGCCCGATCATCCCTTCAGCTAAGCTCATGGGCATCCCGATCGAGTCTGTCCTGCCGGATTTCAATCAGATCGTGCCGGCGGATCTTCGCGCGAAGATCGACCTGCCGCCGGCTGAGGTACGGCGTCTGCTCGAGAGCAACCAGACCTATGACCGCGGCCTTGGTCTGGAGTTGCTGGCGCTCAAGATGATCCTGGACATAGGTCTCGAGCCGAGAGCGTTCCGGCTGCGGAGCCGCGACACCGCCTACGCTGAGGTGGATCTGACTGCGGAGGGTAAAAACCTTTTGTTCTCGCGCTGGAACTTCCAATGCAAATGCGTGAGCGGACGAGTGAGCCTTGGCGATGTAGCGAAGGAGGTCGGCCTAGCGATCTATTCGAAGGCGCATGTTGTCGCAGTGATCACCACCAGTGACTTCTCGAGCGAGGCGGTCTCTTATGCCCGGGAGATCACGAACGCCACGCATTTGCAGTTTCTGCTGATCAACGGTGCCGTTGTTCGCAACTATCTCGACAAGGGCGCCGGTGTTCTGCTTGATCACGTGGCGGCTAACGCCGCGAGCGTGATGGCTCAGAAGCGTAGCCAGCCGATTGCGCCGGAGGAGGGAAGCTAAGTGCTCAGGAGGGATAAGGAGGAGTTACTCGCAAAATTTGAAGGCGCGCTCCACCTTTCTGGCTGGCAACTTATTTGGATTCAATACGATCATCCAGCAAAGGCAAGGCTATTCAGGGCTGACGGTTCTTCGCCTGCAATTGATGTGTGGCTATACATTTGGAATCTGACAGGCGGAGGGCGAGACGGCTCGCGGCCACTCGAGCGCCGTATCCAGCGGACGGGACGAGGCAATGTCTTTCGCGGGGAACCCGGGACTCGCTCGCTAATCCTTGGCTGGTCTGCTGAGACGCAGGTTTTTGCCGCTTTCGACTACAGCTATCACGCGGTTGCGCATGGTAAGTCGCCATCGCTTCAGACCGATCTTCCTGCCCTTGAAGCTGCCCTTCGCGACGGGCTCGGAGTGTATGCAAAGAAAACCGGGGAACTCTCGATCGCTGTTCGTCCAGATATGCTCGGCTTCTACGTCGAGCAGATGGAAGTGCTGCATGAGTCTGGAAAGGACCCTGCGCAGCTGGAAGTGCTCCGTCGCATGGCCTCGAGCCCGCTCGATGTTGAGCCTAGCGACGTGCCGAAGCCTCGACGCAAGGCGATGGTCACGACGCTGAGGCTGCTGCGAGACCGCCGCTTCAGCCAAAATGTTCTCGACGCCTATGGGCACAAATGCGCTTTCTGTGCGGTGCAGCTGAAACTGCTCGATGCCGCGCATATCTTGCCCGTGGCGCACCCTGATAGTCATGACCTTGTGCCGAATGGGGTGGCGCTCTGCGCCCTCCATCATCGCGCCTACGATGGGGCGCTAGTGACCTTTGACGACACATTCGTAATTCGGTTGAGCCAAAGCAAGGTGGCGGCTCTCAGGGGCGACAATCGAAGTGGCGGCCTTGCCGCCTTCAAGTCGGCACTTCGGCCGTCGCTGCTTCTGCCACGGCGCCAAATCAGCCACCCGTCCACGGTTATGATACAAAAGGGAAACCAGCTGCGCGGCTGGACCTAAGCTTGCAGCACGGACCTAGCGTGCGAAAGCCTCGGAATCCGCGCGCCATTACGAAGTTGGTCTAGGTAGTCGGACCACTATTGCATCATCCGCACCCGCTCCGCGCGCCGTTCGCCTATTCTGAGAACGCGCGCCGTGATTGGGCCAGGTTACCTATGTAGCTAGGCCTCAAGATGCTTTGCCGTCAGGCAAGCTGGAGGCTTTCCACGCTTATCCGCGCGGCGCCAGGTGCCCTGTGTTCGCTTCGAAGGTTGACGTTGAGCCGTCCCTCGACGTCCATCGCCTCCGAGAATCTCGGAAGAAACGACGAACGCGCCTCTCTAAGATGCGCCTTCAGTGGTTCATAAGCCGGACCCGATCGCGCCTGATGGATCGCGCGCAGCGTCCCGACGATTGCGTCAGACTCTCTTGGGCGGCCAACCTCAGCGCTGACCAGCCACTTGGGCGATCGGTCGGAAAATACCTCGTCGTCCTCTACGAGCTTCCAGTCGGAAGTCTGCTCATCGAGCCAAGAAACAATCGCGCGGCTGCTGTCAGTTAGGATATCAGGACGCGCCACGATCGGCTGCGCAAGCATCTCCGCGAGAAGCGTGAAGTTCGCCCCGTGGGGAGCACGGTGAGCAATCACGGTCTGGAGCAGTGGGGTGGCGTCGCTGGCGAGACTACACGCCATGCGCATCGCCCCGCGCAGTATCGGCTGCTTAGGCGCTGACTCGAAATAATCGACTGCGCTTGCGGCGCTCTCGATCACATAACGCGCGGCGAAATAGTCGCGCAGGATGCGATGGGAAAAGGAATAGTGATCCTTGTCCTCTACCAGTATCCCCTGAACAAGGAGAAGATCGAGGAATCTGCTGACGGGTATTTTCCAGGACGTTTTGTCGATCCACCTCGCCAGGCGGGTCGCGTCGAAGGTTTCCTCATGTGTCCGTAGTAGATGAAACGAGACCTCGCCCAATAGCGCGAACAGAATGTTCGAGGAAGCCCATGGCTCGCGAACACGGCTGAACCCCTTGTTATGATCGCGCTCTAGCAGCCCCCGCGCGCACTCGCGGACGATCATACCTTCAGAGAAAGGAGTGACGGCGCTGTTCTCGAACAGCGACCAGGCGATCTGCAGAAACAGCGGATTGCGGAGCGCTGGTTTGAGGGACTCGCGCTCGGTCAAATGGCACAGGAATCTATCGACCTCGACAGGACTCGTGCACGCAAAAGCCGAACGAGTCACCTCCGCGACCACGTCGATGTCCGACAAAGGTGCGATCGTGACATTTTGGAACCCGGACAGACGTGCCAGCCCGCCGACTGGTCGTGTAGCAACCAGCACCCGCGCGCTGCTGACATCGTTCACGGTCTGGCTGATAACCTCCATTGCCTCCTCGCGCTGGCCCATGGGCATCTCGTCGAGACCGTCCACGATGAGCGGGCATGGCGCGTCGAGGACGACACGTGCGCGGAGCCACTCGTCAAACTCGGCAACAGAACGGTTCCTCAGACTGATCGTCTCCGACGGTCGCCAGCTTGGAACCTGCTCTCGCAGATAATGAAGGAACGCCGTCTTGCCGGAGCCCGGCGCTCCGACAAGAGCGATGCGCGTCAGCGCCTCAAATTCCTCTAGGGTCACCTGTCGCTCGCGGCCGTGCGGGCCGTCGGCACGGACGAGCCTCGGAACCCTCCAAGCCGGCCCCAACCCTCGCGGCTGGATGATCGGCGCATCGAGCTCCATGGCAGACGCCGTCTGTGCCGCGAATGGTTGCGTTCCACTCGCGCCCTCCCGAAGAACCGCGATCTGCTCGTCAATCGGCAGGTGTTTAAGCGCGTCGCCCATTTCGCCGAGCGAGCGCACCTTCAAGTAAGCTCGAAGGGAAGGCGCGAACCTCAACCCTATCGGCGAGATTTTCTCGGACGGCTCGTCCATGATGGCTTCAAGCGCGAGCAGTGCCTCGCCGGCCGCGACGCCACCACGGAGGGTCAACAGATCAACAACCATGCGCAGCAGATCAGCGCGCGGTACGGTACGATCATTAGTCCATTGCGAGAGTGCTGCCTCGCTGACGCCAAGGAAGCGGCTCCACGCGGCGCGCGTGTAAAAGCCGGCATCATCGAGTAACAGCTTCAGGACGCGCGCGAAGGCGCTAACCTTCGGCTTGGCTTGAGATTTCCTAGACACGGTCAGACCTCAGCGTCGTTATAGTCGTAAGTTGGCATGTAGTGCATTGCGATCGGGCAGTTCCATTCGCTGCAGCCGGCCAAATCGACGGCGCTGGTGCGCTGCTGGCGGTTCGCCTGCCAGCGCTCGATCACATCGGCGAGAAGCTTTTGTGCCGCCAGCGCGCTGACGGTAGCGCGACCGGGACTCCCGAATATTACCGGCCCTTCCTGGCGAATCCATGGCTCATAAGCGCTGGGGCCCAAGCCCCGCTTGGGCATGACCTCGTACCCGGCAGTGTATCGGCCGGATGCTAGCGAAGACTGGAAGGCGGGCGGCACGAGTGCGCCGAATTCGGCCTGATCAGACACAGCAACGATACGCTCGGCGGGATCAGGTGCGGGCAGCGTCTTTGCGCGCGTGCCCATCACAACCGCCGCGCCGCCGGGACCGCGATCATGCCGGACGGCGCTAAAGCCACGATCAAGATCCACCACGATAGAGGCGGGCATATCGGATGGAGCATCGCCGACAACTAGCGGGGTGCGCTGGAGGTCACCATCGAGATGGACACCACATTGGCGCATTAGCGTGAACGACCCCGCGCCGGCAGTGACGACGACGGTTGGGCTCAAGATTTCCCTGTCCGCGAATAAAATTCGTACCGAATCGTTTTTTCGTTCAAGCTCGACGGGTTGATCGACCTCAATGAAGATGGCACCGGAGCGCGTTGCCTCGTCCCGGAAGTGGCATAGCACAGCTGCCTCGTTGAACGGTCCGTCAGGAATACGATAGTAAGTAGAGCCCTTCTCGTAGTGCATGCCCATGAGGCGCTTCGCCTCGGCGGCCTCGAGTTGGGCGAACTCGTAATCCGACAGCTTGAGGAGCTCTCGTTTGCGCGCCAACTGCTGGATATGAAAATCCGCACTCACGCCAAGAAGACCTCCCGGCTCGGGGCGCGGCAGATTGCACATCGCCAGCAGATCACGCCCAGCAAAGTAGGTCTTTGCTGCAAAATTCGCATAGGCCTCAGGACTAGAAAAATGGCTGATCGGGTACATTATCCCCGATTGAAGCCAGCCTTGATTTCGCAGCGTATCTGCATTGGGCGACAAAAGGTCTGAACGCCGCAACACGAGGGGTTGGAGCCCGTAGCCCGCAGCCAAGGCCGCCAAGGCGCTACCGAGGATGCCGCCTCCGACGATCACAAAGCTGAAATCCCTTGTCATGGACATAGAGTACCAACCATCCCTTTCAACATATTTAAGCGACTTAATTGCCATTTGCAATTGCGCGAGCCACTTAATTTAAACGTCAAAAGTACGTGCGTTCGCGCTCGATGGGCGTCGTGCGCATCAGGCGCGGCGAAATGCAGGGGTGAGAATCTGCGCTCCATCGCGGAGTTGGTCTAGGTAGTCGGACCACCATTGCATCATCCGTACCCGTTCGGCCCAATGGGCGCCGCGATGATAGGCGGCACGGACTTGATCTGGGTCTTTGTGGGCGAGCGACCGCTCGATCGCATCTGGATGCCAAAGGCCGGATTCATTTAGGAGTGTGCTCGCTACGGCGCGGAAGCCGTGGGAAGTCATCTCGTCGCCGCCATAGCCAAGCCGGCGCAGTGCGGAGTTGAGCGTGTTCTCCGACATGCAGCGCCGCGTCGTGTGAAACGCTGGGAACAGAAAAGAACCGGCATTGGAGAGACTGCGAAGCTGGCGCAATAGCCCGATGACCTGAGTTGATAGCGGAACCGCGTGCGGCTGGGCCATCTTCATTTTCGCGGCAGGGATCCGCCACACCGCACCTTCGAGATCGAACTCCGGCCATTCGGCCTGGCGCAACTCGCCGGGACGGACGAAGACGTGGGGCGCGATCTTAAGCGCGATGAGCGTCTCGGGTTTGCCTGAGTATTCCTCGATCGAGCGCAGCAACTCGCCAACGCCCTTGGGATCCAGGATGGCGGCGTGATGCTTTACCTGGGGGGCGGTAAGCGCACCGCGGAGGAGATCTGCAGGATTGTCTTTCGCCCTCATCGTGACGATCGCGTAGCGGAAGACGCGACCAGCGAAGGCGCGCAAGCGCTGCGCAGTCTCGTGGTGTCCTTTCTTCTCGACCTTGCGAAGGGCGTTCAAAAGCTCGTGCGGCGTGATTTCGGAAACCGGACGGTGACCAAGGTCGTGATCAACCAGATCGCGGAACCAGCGCGCCTTTCTGATGGTCGCTGCCTTTTTCCCTTCGCGCTCCATTTTCTCGATGAATTCGTCCGCGACGAGCTTGAAAGTCGTCGAAGCACTGATCGTCGCCTCAATGGCAGCCTGGCGCTTGGCTGCCGCCGGATCGATGCCGTTTGCAAGCAGGCGCCGGGCCTCGTCACGCTTTGCGCGAGCATCTTTGAGCGACACTTCGGGGTACTGCCCGAGCGCGAGCTTCTTTTCGACGCCGCGAAATCGAAACTTCAATCGCCACAGCCGCGTGCCCGTGGGTTGCACCTGCAGGTACAACCCGTGCTCATCGGCGATTTTATACGCCGTTTCTTTTGGCTTTAACCTGCTGATCTCCAAAGATTTAATTGCCATTTGGGGGCCTCGATCCTGACCATTTGCTCGGGGCCCCCACCGAGGCCCCCAAATCGACCGGAAACAGGTGGATTGGGGCGCACGCGAGCGGACAGCCGATGGCCAATTTTACCAGCATTTCTGCGGGTTTGCGAGGATTTTTGGACGTTTTGGAAGGGGGTAATGGTGCCGCTTACAGGACTCGAACCTGTGACCCCCGCATTACGAATGCGATGCTCTACCAACTGAGCTAAAGCGGCATGGCGCAGTGGCGGGACATCCGATCACTGCGAGGCGGCGCGGTTAGCAGGTCCGTTCGGTGCTGGCAAGCGCGACGCCGCACGAGCAGCCCTTTACGCATCGTTTACCACGGGCGATGCACAAGGCGTCGGACCAACGGAACGGGCGACCGATCCCCCCAAGGGTGTTTACGCAATGGATAGTGTTCGCGGTTTCGACGACCGGATCCACCACGATGACGAGCCTGACCTCACCGTCGATGAACCGACGATCGAGATCGGCAGCGATGAGCGGCGCATGCATGTGCGCGCCTACAATCATTGGGTGTCCCTGCTGCGGGGGCGTCCCTATCCCTCGATCGCCGATCTCGATCCCGCCAATATCGCCGATTTCGGGCCGCACAGCGTGCTGCTGGATTTCTCGCGCGGCGTCGAAGATCCGGCGATCGCCTTTCTCGGCCGTGCGCTGCGTGAGGAATGCGATCTCAAATCGTCCGTGACGATGATCTCGCATGTGCCGAGTCGCTCGCTGCTGTCCCGCCTGACCGATCATTATCTGCAGATCATCGCCAATCGCGCGCCGATCGGGTTCGAGGCGGAATTCGTCGGCTCACGCGGCCACAACATGATGTATCGCGGCATCCTGATGCCCTTCTCGTCGGATGGCACGACGATCGATTTCATCTACGGCGTGATCAACTGGAAGGAACTGGTCAATCCCGAGACGCAGGCCAGGCTCGATGCCGAGGTCGAGGAGTCGGTGCGCCATGCGCCACGCGCCACGGCAGCGGCGCCGGTCTGGGCCGATGGCCCGAGCGCCGAGCGCGATGACGAACCGGACGCGCCGCCGCTCGGCGATCTCGCCGACCAGCTGACGCTGGCACAGCAGACCGCCGCCGCGGTGCGCGCCGCCGACACGCGCGGCCGCGCCGCGCTGTATCGCGCGCTGGCCCGGGCCCATGCCTTCGCCGCCGCCGCCGATCGCGATCCGCAGGGCTATGAGGCGTTGCTCGACCAGGCCGGGATCGTGCTGCAACTGCGTGCGCCGATGACGCCGATCGTCAAGCTCGTGTTCGGCGCGGACTATGACAAGACACGGCTGACCGAATATGCCACCGTGCTGAGCCATGCCCGCCGCCTCGGCGTCGAGGCCGAGACGTTCGGCGACTTTCTCGATGGATTCGACGGCGGCATCAAGGGCGTGGTCAAGGCCGAGCGCGCGTTGCGCCAGCCGGCCCGGCTGGACGAGGATTATCGCGCGGCGTTCGACGACCGGCCCAGCCTGGCGCATGTGTCGCTGCCCGCCGGCATTGCCGCCGGCGGTTACGTCGTGATGCTGGCGCGGGCGGGCGACGATGGCGCGTTGGAGGTCGTCGCGACGCTCGATGATGCCGCCTTTGTCGACAAGGCGATGCGCGCCGCCCTGTGATCGCGGAGCCGTTTGCGCAGTAATTGGGCACCCGACGGGGGTTGAGCTAAAAAACCGGCAGGCGCATAGGCGTCAGCCATGGCCAAGACCACGCTGAAATCGCTGTCGGACGCGCTCGCCGTCCGATTGACCAAGGGCGCTCTTCCGGGCGAATTGCAGGGCTTCGACAAGCAGGAGCGACAGGCGGCTGCCGCCTTTGTCGCCGCGACGGCGGAATGTCGCGCACCCGGCACGCCGGTAATGGAGCTGGAGCCGATCTCGGGCACCGATCCGCGGCGCCGCATGCGGCTGGCGATCATCAACGACGACATGCCGTTCCTGGTCGATTCGATCGCCGCGACGATCGCGGCGCACGGCATCGGCATCGATCGCATCATCCATCCGGTGCTCCGCGTGACGCGCGACGAGAGCGGCGCGCTGACTGCGGTCGGCGATACCGGCAGCCCCGAATCGATGATCTATATCGAGCTCGAACGCGCCGATGCGCGCGAACGGCGCGATCTGCTCGCCGAACTTACCGCCAATCTCGCCAACGTGCGTGTCGCGGTGGCGGACTGGCCGGCGCTGCAGGACGCGCTGGCGCGCGATTCGGATGCCTTGCTCGCCAGCAGCCATCACGACAGTGACGGCGAGGGCGCGGCGCTGCTGCGCTGGCTGCTCGACGGCTATTTCACGCTGCTCGGTCACGAAACCTGGATCCACGGCAAGAGCGCGTCGCAACTGGGCATCGCGCGCAACGCCCGGACCGTGCCGATCCTGGCCGATGCGTCGCGGGCATTGGCCGTCGGCCATTTCGCCGCCGGCGGCGATGCGCCGCTGCTGCTCAAATCGAATCTGATTTCCGGCGTGCACCGCCACGTCCCGCTCGATCTCGTCCTCCTGCCGGTGATGGACGGCGATGCGGTCGTCGGCCTGTCGATCCATGCCGGGCTGTGGACCAGCGCGGCATTGCGCGCCGCGCCGCAGGACGTGCCTGTGCTGCGCACGCGGCTGGCCGCGCTGGAAGAGAAATTCGGCTTCGATCCCAAGGGCCATACCGGCAAGGCGCTGACGCACGCGCTGGCTGCGCTGCCGCACGATCTGATCGCCGCCTTCGACAGTGAAGCGCTCGAACACCTGGCGCTGACCGCCATGTCGCTGGCGGATCGGCCGCGGCCCAAGCTGGTGCTGGTCCGCTCGACGCTCGGGCGCCACCTGTTTGCCTTCACCTGGCTGCCGCGCGACGATTTGACCACGGCGCGCCGTGTGGCGATCGGCGACATGCTCGCCGAGGCCTGCAACGGCACCCTGCTCAACTGGAGCCTGTCGCTGGAAGACGGCGTCGTCGCCCTGATCCGTTACACGTTCGATCTGCGCGATGGCGGCGCCATGCCGGACGCCGGGCCGCTCGACACGCGGCTGGCGCGCATGGTGCGCGGCTGGGTGCCCGCCGTGGAGGCGGCGCTGGGCGAGCTGGTCGATCCGGCGCGCGCCGCGCGGCTGGCGCTGCGCCATGCCGCGACCTTCCCGCAAAACTATCGCAACAATGCCAGCCCGGAAGAGGCCGCGCGCGATATCGTCCGCCTGGCGCGGCTGGAGGGCCCGGGCGACCGCGACGTGCGGCTGTATCACGGGCCCGATGGCGCCGCCTGGCTCAAGATCTACCGCCAGGGCGGCGCGCTCGCGCTGTCGGATGCCGTCCCGGTGCTGGAGAATTTCGGCTTTCGCGTGATCGCGGAAATCCCCAACGCGCTGACCGACGAGGCGCAGGGCTTCGTGCACGAATTCTTTGTCGAGGCGGCGCGGCCGTTCGCGGGCGACGCCAGCGTGCTGGAAAACGCCATCGCCGCCGTGCTCGAGGGGCAGGCGGAGAATGATGCGTTCAACCGCCTGATCGTCGATGCCGATATGGCCCCGGCCTCCGTGGTGCTGTTCCGGGCCTGGTTCCGCTATCTGCGCCAGGCCGGGCTGACCTACAGCCTGGCCACCGTCGTCGATGCGCTACGCCGCGCGCCGAACGTCGCCCGGTCGCTGATCGATCGCTTCGCGGCGGCGCACGATCCCGCGCACGACGCCTCCGGCATCATTGCCACCGACGCGGCGATCGACCGCGGGCTCGATGCCGTGTCGGCGATCGACGACGATCGCATCCTGCGCGCGCTGCGCAGCGTGATCGCGGCGACGCTGCGCACCAATGCCTTCGCGCCCGCCGGCCAGGCGGCGCTGGCGTTCAAGCTCGACAGCCATCTGATTCCCGGCCTTCCCGCCCCCGTGCCATGGCGCGAAATCTGGGTGTACAGCCCGCGCGTCGAGGGCATCCATCTGCGCGCCGGCCCGGTCGCGCGCGGCGGCCTGCGCTGGTCCGACCGGCGCGACGATTTCCGCACCGAAATCCTCGGCCTGATGAAGGCGCAGCGCGTGAAGAATGCGGTGATCGTGCCGACCGGCGCGAAGGGCGGCTTCTACCCCAAGCAGCTGCCGCCCGCGTCGAACCGCGACGCCTGGCTCGCCGAGGGCACCGAGAGCTACCGCATCTTCATTCGGTCATTGCTGTCGATCACCGACAATATCGTCGAGAATGCGGTGATCCACCCTGCCGGCGTGACGATCCTCGACGGCGACGATCCCTATTTCGTCGTCGCGGCGGACAAGGGCACGGCGACGTTCAGCGACGTCGCCAACGCGATCGCGCTGGAGAATGATTATTGGCTCGGCGACGCGTTCGCCAGCGGCGGGTCGGTCGGCTACGATCACAAGGCGATGGGCATCACCGCCAAGGGCGCGTGGCTCAGCGTGCAGCGCCACTTCGCCGAGCGCGGCGTCGACGTGCAGAGCGAATCGATCCGCGTCGTCGGTTGCGGCGACATGTCGGGCGACGTGTTCGGCAACGGCATGCTGCTGTCCAGGACGCTCAAGATCGTCGCGGCGTTCGATCACCGCCACATCTTCCTCGATCCCGATCCCGATCCGGCGGCGAGCTGGGCGGAGCGCAACCGCATGTTCGCGCTGCCGCGCTCGAGCTGGGCGGATTATGATGCCAAGCTGATCTCCAAGGGCGGCGGCGTCTATCCGCGCACCGACAAGACGATCAAATTGTCGAAGCAGGTGCGCTCGGCGCTCGGCATCACCGCGGAGGAAATGGAGCCGACCGCGCTCATCTCGGCGATCCTCAAGGCCCCGGTCGACCTGATCTGGTTCGGGGGCATCGGCACCTATGTGAAGGCGGCGGCTGAAAACAACATCTCCGTCGGGGATCCCGCCAATGATCGGCTGCGCGTCGATGCCGAGGATCTGCGCGCCATCGCCATCGGCGAGGGCGCCAATCTCGGTGTCACGCAGGCCGCGCGCATCGCCTTTTCCGCACGGGGCGGGCGGATCAATACCGACTTCATCGACAATAGCGCCGGCGTCGACTGCTCGGATAACGAGGTCAACATCAAGATCGCGCTCAACCGCGAGATGATCGAGGGGCGTCTTAGCTACGACAAGCGCAACACGTTCCTCGCCAGCATGACCGACGATGTCGCGCATCTCGTGCTCGAGGATAACCGGCTGCAGACGCTGGCGCTATCGGTGGCCGAAAACGACGGTGCGCAGGCGCTGCCGAGCTATGTCCGCGTGATCGAGATCTTCGAGGCCGACGGGCGGCTCGATCGTGCGGTCGAGGGGCTCGGCAGCAACGACGATCTGCTGCGCCGTGTGCAGGAGCTGCGCGGGCTGACGCGGCCCGAACTCGCCGTGTTGCTGGCGACGGCGAAGCTCGCCCTGCAGGATGCGATCGAGCTGACCGATCTGGCAGATGATCCGGAACTGCTCGGCGATCTCCACGCGGCCTTCCCCAAGGCGATGCAGAAGAAGTTCGGCCAGGCAATCGACGAGCATCGCCTGCGCGGCGAGATCGTCGCCACCAAGCTCGCCAACCGCATAGTCAACCGCATGGGCGTGCTCTACCCGTTCGAGCTGGCCGAGGAGGAAGGCGCGGCGATGGGCGATATCGCGGCGCTGTTCGTGGTCGCCGAACGCCTGTTCGACCTGCCCGAATTGTGGCGCGAGATCGAGACGGCGGCGATGCCCGAAGCGGCGCGCATCGCTTTGTTCGACGAGGTCGCGGTCGGCGTGCGCGCGCAGATCGCCGATCTGCTGCGCATCACGCCGCCCGGCGCGCAGCCGAGCCAGGTGCTCAAGCGCATCGCCAAGGGCATCGCCAGCCTCGACAAGCAGACCAAGCATCTGCTGCTCGAGGAAGCGAGCGCGCAGAGCGCGCGGATCGCGACCCGGCTGGAGACGGCGGGCGCGCCCAAAAAGCTGGTGCAGAAGGTGGTCCGCCTGTTCGAGATGGATGGTGCGGTCGGCTTGGCCGATCTCGGGCAGCGGCTCAGCCTCGACGAACTGGTGCTGACCCGCGCCTTCACCCGGCTGGGCCAGGCGCTGGGGCTGGATTGGGCGCAGGCCAATGCCGCGCGGATTGCGCCGAGCGATCCGTGGGAACGCTTGCTGATCGCCGGGCTGGCACGCGATTTCCAGCAATTGCGGCTCGATTTCCTTGGCCGCAGTGGCGAGACCGGCGGTGATCCGCAGGCACTGGTGGAAAGCTGGCTGAGCCGCAACGCCAACCGCGTCGCGCAGTTCAAGGCGGTGGTCGATCGCGCGCGCAACGCGACGGCGCCGAATGCCGCGATGCTGGCGCAGATCGCCGGTCAGGCCCGCGTGTTACTGGGGCGGTGATCTGAAGCTCCTCCCCGGCACGGGGAGGTGGCGCGCCTAGCGCGACGGAGGGGGTGGGCCGGCAACGCAACGGCAGCGTAGCACTGCCGGCTCACCCCCTCCACCAGCTACGCTGGTCCCCCTCCCCGTTCCGGGGAGGATTGCCCCAGCACCCACGTCCGGAGCGCGCTTGCCAGGTTGGGTGGATCGTCCGCCAGGATGCGCACCGCATCCACTTCGGCAATCAGCGCGCTCAGCGGCAATTGCCGCGCCGCCGCCGCCTGCTCGACCGCGGCCCAGAATAGCGGCTCGAGGCTGATCGACGTCTGGTGTCCGGCGATCGTCACCGAGCGTTTGACCGGCCCGACGAACCCGCCGGGCGGCGGATCAATCATTCTTGTCGAACAGCGCCGCCAGCTGCTCGATGATCGTCCCGCCCAGTTGTTCGGCGTCCATGATCGTCACGGCGCGCTGGTAATAGCGCGTCACGTCATGCCCGATCCCGATCGCCACCAGCTCGACCGGTGACTTGGTCTCGATCCAGCCGATCACCTGCCGCAAATGCCGCTCCAGATAGCTGCCGGAATTGACCGACAGCGTCGAATCGTCGACCGGCGCGCCGTCCGAGATCACCATCAGGATCTTGCGGTCCTCCGATCGGCCGATCAGCCGCGAATGCGCCCAGATCAGCGCCTCGCCGTCGATATTCTCCTTCAGCAGCCCCTCGCGCATCATCAGCCCGAGATTGGGCTTGGCGCGGCGCCACGGCTCGTCGGCGCGCTTGTAGACGATGTGGCGCACGTCGTTGAGCCGGCCCGGCTGCGGCGGCCGCCCCGCCGCCAGCCACGTCTCGCGGCTCTGCCCGCCCTTCCAGGCGCGCGTGGTGAAGCCCAGGATCTCGGTCTTGACCCCACAGCGCTCGAGCGTGCGCGCGAGAATGTCGGCGCTGATCGCCGCGATCGAGATCGGGCGGCCACGCATCGATCCGGAATTGTCGATCAGCAGCGTGACCACCGTATCCTTGAAATCGGTCTCGCGCTCGATCTTGTAGGACAGCGACTGCATCGGATTGACCACCACGCGGGCCAGCCGCGCGGCATCCAGCATGCCCTCTTCCTGGTCGAAATCCCATGACCGGCTCTGCTGCGCCATCAGCCGGCGCTGCAGCCGGTTGGCGAGCTTGGTCACCGCGCCCTGCAGGTGCACCAGTTGCTGGTCGAGATAGGAGCGCAGGCGGGCAAGCTCGTCCGCGTCGCACAGCTCGGTCGCGGCGATCACTTCGTCATACGACGTGGTCCAGGCCTTATAGTCGAACTGGCCGGCGAAATCCTGCATCGGGCGGTTGGGGCGGACCGGCAGCATGCCGTCCTCGCCCTGATCGCCGGGCTCGCCATCGGCGTCGTCGAACTCCTGCTCGCCTTCCTCGCCGGACTCACCCTGCTCGCTATCGGCGTCGCGCTCCGAGCCGCGCGCCTCGACCTCGCCCTGCCCCTCGTCGCTCTCGGATTCGCCTTCGTCGCCCTCGTCGGACTGCTGGTCCTCGGTGCCTTCCTCGTCGTCGCCGCCCTCGTCGCTGTCTTCGGGGATCATATCGCCTTCGATCAGCTCGAGATCCTCGAGCAGCCGCGTCGTCAGCGTGGCGAACGCGCGCTGGTCGTCGATCGCCAGCGCCAAGCCGTCGAGATCCTTGCCCGCCTTGCCCTCGATCCACTCGCGCACCAGCGCCATGCCGGGCGCCGTCACCGCCGGCGCCTGCAGCCCGGTCAGCCGCTCGCGCACCATCAGCCCGAGCGCGGTAGACAGCGGCACTTCCTCGCGATTGCGCGCGCGCGTGATCGGATCGGCGCGCAGCCGCATGTCGAGCGCGGTCGCCAGATTGGCGGCGATGCCGGCATAACCGCGCGATCCCAGCGCTTCGACCCGCGCGCCTTCGACCGCGTCGAACACCGCGCGCGCCACCGCATCGCCCGGCGCGCCGCGGGCGTGCAACGCCACGTCGTGATGCTTCAGGCGCAGCGCAAAACCGTCGGCGAAGCCACGCGCTTCCGCCACCTGCGCGGCCGGCAGGGTTCGCGCCGGCATCGGCACCTTGATATGCTTGCCCGACGCGGCCGGCGCATCGGCGGTGAAGGCGAGCTCGATCTCCGGTTCGTCGGCCAGCGCGCGCGACGTGCCGCCGAGCACGGCCTTGAAACGGTCGAGAGGCGTCTCGGTCGTCAAGCTTTCCCTACCACGCTCTCGGGCAGATCCTTGCCGAACACGCGCTGGTAATATTCCGCCACCAGGCTGCGTTCCGCCTCGTCGCACTTGTTGAGGAAGCTCAGCCGGAACGCGAAGCCGACATCCTTGAAGATCAGCGTGTTCTGCGCCCAGGTGATCACCGTGCGCGGGCTCATCACGGTCGAGATGTCGCCGTTGATGAAGCCCTTGCGCGTCAGGTCGGCGACGCGGACCATGTTGTCGACCTGCGCCTTGCCCTCCGGCTTGTCATATTCGCCCGACTTGGCGAGCACGATCTGCGCCTCGACTGCCGCGGGCAGATAGTTGAGCGTGACGACGATGTTCCAGCGGTCCATCTGGCCCTGGTTGATCTGCTGCGTGCCGTGATACAGGCCGCTCGTATCGCCCAGACCGATCGTGTTGGCGGTGGCGAACAGGCGGAAATTGGGGTTGGGGCGGATCACGCGGTTCTGATCGAGCAGCGTCAGCTTACCCTCGGTTTCGAGCACGCGCTGGATCACGAACATCACGTCCGGACGACCGGCATCATATTCGTCGAACACCAAAGCGGTCGGCGTCTGCAACGCCCAGGGCAGCAGCCCTTCGCGGAATTCGGTGATCTGCTTGCCATCCTTCAGCACGATCGCATCGCGCCCGACCAGATCGATGCGGCTGATATGCGCGTCGAGGTTGATCCGGATGCACGGCCATTTCAGCCGCGCCGCGACCTGCTCGATATGCGTCGATTTGCCCGTGCCGTGATAGCCCTGCACCATCACGCGGCGGTTGAACGCGAAGCCGGCGCAGATCGCTAGCGTGGTATCGGCATCGAACACATAGGCCGGATCGAGATCGGGCACGCGCTCGTCGGCTTCGGAGAAGGCCGGCACCTCCATGTCCGAATCGGTCCCGAACAGGTCGCGCACCTTGATCATGCGATCGGGCGCGTCGAGGATCGTCGTCTCGCGGCTGTCGGGCTGGATATTGGGGATATCGGTCATGAAGGATGCGCCTCGTGTCTGCCCAAACGCCTTAGGCCAAGCGCGGCTGCCGACTCAACTGCTGGCGATCAACTTTGCTCCGATCACAGAAAGAACGTGCCTTCGATCGTCGTGACGCACTGCCCGCCGAGCACCACGCAGTCGCCGGCCAGCCGGCAGTCGAGCTGCCCGCCGCGCGCGCTCGCCTGATAGGCGGTGAACGTGTCGCGGCCCAACCTCTTGGCCCAATAGGGCACGACGACGGCATGCGCGGATCCGGTCACCGGATCCTCGTCGATCCCCGCCCCCGGGGCGAAAGCGCGGCTCACGATATCCGTCCGCTCGCCCGGCGCCGTGACGATCGTCAGCCAATCGCCCTGCTGCGCCAGCAGGCGAAAATCGGGATCGACGGCACGCACCTGCTCGGCCGTTTCCAGCACGACGACGCCGTAGCGATGCTCGTGCCACAAGGTCTCGACGACATCGCGCACGCCGAGCGCGGCGACGATCTCGGGCAGCGGCTTGGGCGTCGTCACCCAGGCGGGGAGCGCCAGTTCATAGCCGTCATCGACGCGTGCGACGTGCAGCGTTCCCGCCTGCCGCGTGCGGAAGGTGACACGATCGAGCGCGGTATCGGAAGACAGTACGAAATGGCCGCTGGCGAGCGTCGCATGGCCGCACATCACGACTTCGTTGACCGGCGTGAACCAGCGCAGCTCGAAATCTGCCGCCCCGCTCGCGTCGGGCAGCAGGAAGGCGGTTTCGGCAAGATTGTTCTCGGCCGCGATCGCCTGCAGCACATCGTCGTCGAGCCAGCTGCTGAGCGGCATCACCGCGGCGGGATTGCCGGTAAAGGGCGCGCTGGCAAAGGCATCGATCTGGACGAACGGAATTCTCATCTGCAGCTCCGATATGTCGTTAGATGCGCTTGGCGAACCAATGCGGCGTCACATCCGCTTCGACCAGCGGATTGTCAGTATCGACATGCCCCTCGGGATCGAGATGGATCAGCACTTCGACCTTGGGATAGGCCTTGCGCAAGGCGCGCTCCACGCCTTCGACGATGTCGTGCGCGGCAAACACGGTGAGATCGCGTGCCACCTCCATGTGGAACTGCGCGAATTCATGGCTGCCCGAGCGCCGCGTGCGGAAATCGTGGATGCCCTTGATCCCTTGCTGCCGCGCGGCGACCTCGATGAAGCGCGCGCGCTCGTCCTCGGGCCATTCCTTGTCCATCAACTGGTCGATCGCGTTGGACGACGCCTGGAACGCACCCCAGGCAAGCCACAGCGCGATGATGATGCCCATGATCGGATCCGCGCCGTGCAGGCCGACATATTGATCCAGAATCAACGCGACGATCACCGATCCGTTGAGCAGCACGTCCGACTGGTAGTGGACGTTGTCGGCCATGATCGCGACCGAACCGGTCTTGCGGATGATGCGGCGCTGATAGGCGAGCAGGACGATCGTCGCGAGGATCGCGATGATCGATACGCCGATGCCGAAATCGGCATCCTGGGTCGGCGCGGTCTTGCCGAACGCGAGGATCGCGCGCCACGCAATGCCCGCGGCCGAAGCCGTGATCAGCATAACCTGGAACAGCGCGGCCAGCGCCTCTGCCTTGCCGTGGCCGAAGCGGTGGTCATGGTCCGCCGGTTCGGACGCCAGCTTGACGCCGTAGAGGGTGACGAGGCTGGCAAGCAGATCGAGCCCGGTATCGGCAAGGCTGCCCAGCATCGCGACCGAGCCGGTATGCCAGGCGGCGAACCCCTTCAGCAGCAGAAGGAAGCACGCCATGCCCACGCTGGCGAGCGCGGCGCGCACGGCGAAGGGAATGGCGCGACGTTGTTCTTCGGTCATGGGTAGAGCATCCCCTCGTGCCACCCGCCGTCCGTGCGGGTGAAGACGCGGCGTTCGTGCAGCCGGTGGGCGCGGTCCTGCCAGAATTCGATCGCCACGGGCGTCACCCGGTAGCCGCCCCAATGCGGCGGACGCGGCACGTCGCCGCCGGCGAAGCGCTGTTCCATCGCGGCGAAGCGCGCTTCGAACGTGGCGCGATCCGCCAGCGGGCGCGACTGGTCCGAGGCCCAGGCGCCGAGCTGCGAATCGCGGCCGCGACTGGCGAAATAGGCGTCGGACTCGGCATCGGTCGCCTGCGCCAGCGCCCCTTCGATGCGGATCTGGCGGCGCAGCGATTTCCAGTGGAAAAGCAGCGCCACGTTGGGATTAATGGCGATCTCGCCGGCCTTGCGACTTTCGCGGTTGGTGTAGAACACGAAGCCGTCGGGGCCATGCCCCTTGAGCAGCACCATGCGCGACGACGGTCGGCCGTCCGCCGCGACGGTGGCCAGCGCCATCGCATTGGAATCGTTGATCTCGCTGGCGCGCGCTTCCGTGTACCAGGAATCGAACAGGGCGAAGGGATCGGTGGTCATGGCGGTTCTGTAGCGGAGGTCGGCGTCGAACGAAACCTACTCCCCTCCCTGGGAGGGGGGTGACGGAAGCGCGGAACGGACTCGTTTCTGAGGAATTGAATCGGCTTCGCAACGAAGGAACACCGGACATGGCCGCACGCGCCTATTGGCAGGGACAGATACGGCTCGCGCTGGTCTCGATTCCGGTGGAAATCTATTCCGCGACCAAGTCCGGCGCCGCGGTCAGTTTCAAGCAGATCCACGAACCGACCGGCAAGCCGATCCATTACGAAAAGATCGTCACCGGCGTCGGCCCGGTCGATACCGACGAGATCATGAAAGGCTTCGAATACGAGAAGGGCGAATTCGTGCTGCTCGAGCAGGACGAGATCGACGCGGTAAAGCTCGAATCGAAGAAGACGCTGGAGCTGACCCAGTTCGTCGATGCCGACGAGATCGACGTGCTCTATTACGAAAAGCCCTATTTCGTGGTGCCGGCGGACGACCTGGCGGAAGAGGCGTTCATCGTGCTGCGCGAGGCGCTGCGCGCGACGCGCAAGGTCGGGCTCGGCCAGCTGGCGATGCGCGGGCGCGAATATGTCGTGTCGCTGAAGCCGTGCGGGCGCGGCATGGTGCTGGAGACGCTGCGCTATGCCGACGAGGTGCACAAGGCGCAGGGCTATTTCCGCGACATACCGGACGACAAGCCCGATCAGGACCTGATGGAACTGGCCGAGGCGCTGATCGCCAAGAAGACCGCGAAATTCGATCCGGCGGAATTCCACGATCGCTATGTCGATGCGCTCAAGGGGCTGGTCGAGCGCAAGAAGAAGGCCAAGGGGCGCAAGATCATCGAGGACAGCAGCGACGAGAAGCCCGGCAAGGCATCCAACGTCGTCGATCTGATGGCGGCGCTCAAGAAATCGATGGGGCAATCGGGCGGCGCGGCGAAGGCGCCGGCCAAGACGGCGGCGAAGAAGCCCGCGGCGGAAAAGGCCCCGGCCAAGCGCGCACCGGCAAAGAAACGTGCGTAGTGCGTCTCCTACCCCCCTCCCTGCACGGGAGGGGAGCATGAGCGCGACCGATCCGCTCGCGCTCTACAACGCCAAGCGCGACTTCGCGAAGACCGCGGAGCCCGCCGGCACGCTCGATCCCGGCCATGGCAACAGCTTCATGGTGCAGAAGCACGACGCCTCCCGCCTGCACTGGGATTTCCGGCTCGAGATCGACGGCGTGCTGAAAAGCTGGGCGGTGACGCGCGGGCCCAGCATCGATCCCGGCCAGAAGCGGCTCGCGGTGCGCACCGAGGATCATCCGCTCTCCTATGCCACCTTCGAGGGGACGATCCCCAAGGGCGAATATGGCGGCGGCACGGTGATGCTGTGGGATCGCGGCACCTGGTCCCCGATCAAGGGCAAGAGCGCCAAGGATCTGGACAAGGGCCATCTGCACTTCGTGCTCGACGGCGAGCGGATGAAGGGCGAATGGCTGCTGATCCGCCTCAAGCCGCGCGGCAAGGAGAAGAACGAGAACTGGCTGCTGCGCAAGATCGACGATGCCGAGGCGGGCGGGACCGATACGCTGGTCGAAACCGGGCTGACCAGCGTGGCGACCGGCCGCACGATGCTGGAGATCGCCGAGGGGAAAGCCTCTAAATCCTCCCCGGCACGGGGAGGGGGACCGCGCTCTTCGCGCGGTGGAGGGGGTGGGCCGGCAGCGAAGCGCTCGGGGAAGCCCCCCTCCACCACCCGGCTGAAGGAGCCGGGCGGTCCCCCTCCCCGTGCCGGGGGGGAATTCAGGGAACCGCAGCTCTGCACGCTCGTCGATACCGTGCCCACCGGCAGCCAGTGGCTGCACGAGGTGAAATATGACGGCTATCGCGCGCTGATCGCGATCGCCAAGGGCAAGGCCAAGGTGTTCACCCGCTCGGGGCTCGACTGGACCGAGAAATTCCAGGCGATTGCCGACGCCGCCGCCAAGCTGCCGGTCAAATCCGCGCTGCTCGACGGCGAGATCGTCGCGTTCAAGGACGGCAAACCCGATTTCTCCACGCTGAAGGACGCCATCTCGCGTGGCGGCGACATGACGCTGTTCGCGTTCGACCTGCTCGCGCTCGATGGCGAGGATATTGCCGGCCTGCCCAATATCCAGCGCAAGGAACGGCTCCGCGCCGTGATCGACGGCGCCGATGCGCGGCTGCAATATTCCGAACATATCATCGGCTCGGGCGAGCAGCTGTTTTCGACGATGTGCGAGCAGGGCTATGAAGGCGTCGTCTCCAAGCGGGCGGACGCGCCGTATCGTGGCGCCCGCACCAAGAACTGGCTCAAGATCAAATGCATCCGGCGCCAGGAATTCGTCATCCTGGGCTGGACGCCGTCGGACAAGTCGCGCGGCTTCAAGGCGCTGCTGCTCGGCGTCAACACGTCCGACGGCTATCGCTATGCCGGCAAGGTCGGCACGGGCTTTTCCGGCGAGTTAATGATGGACCTGCTCGATCGGATGAAGAAGATCGAGCGCAAGACGCCCACGGTCGAGGCGCCGAAGGCCGCGGTGCGCGGCGCGCATTGGGTGACGCCGAAGCTCGTCGCCGAAATCGCCTATGCCGAGGTGACCCCCGATGGCGTGCTGCGCCATTCGAGCTTTCTCGGGCTGCGCGAGGACAAGGCGGCGCGCGACGTGGTGGCCGAGAAACCGGCCGCCGCCGCCCCCGAGACACCCGACATCCATGTGAAGGTCAGCAGCCGCGAACGGCTGATCTTCCCGGATTCGGATGTCAGCAAGGGCGATCTGGCGGACTATTATGCCGCGGTCTCGCCGATCATGCTGCCCTGGGCGGCCAATCGCCCGATCAGCCTGGTGCGCTGCCCGCAGGGGCGCGGCAAACGCTGCTTCTTCCAGAAGCACGATGCCGGCGTGTTCGGCGAGCATGTCCATCAGGTGCCGATCCTGGAAAAGGACGGATCGACCGAAAACTACATCTATGTCCAGGATGCCGACGGCCTCGTCATGTGCGTGCAGATGGGCACGATCGAGTTCCACGGCTGGGGCTCGTCGGTGGCGACGCTGGAGCAGCCCGACCGGATGGTGTTCGATCTCGATCCCGACGAGGAGCTGGACTTTGCCGTGGTCAAGAAAGCCGCCGAGGACCTCAAGGAGCATCTCGCCGAAATGGGGCTGGTGAGCTTCCCGATGCTGTCGGGGGGCAAGGGCGTGCATGTCGTCGTGCCGCTGCAGCCGGAGGCGGAATGGCCGGCGGTGAAGGATTTCGCCGATCGCTTCGCCCGCGCGATGGAAGCCGCCGAGCCCGCGCGGTTCGTCGCCAATATGTCCAAGGCCAAGCGCAAGGGGCGCATCTTCATCGATTATCTGCGCAACCAGCGCGGCAGCACGGCGGTCCTGCCCTATTCGGCGCGCGCGCGCAGCGGCGCGCCGGTCGCGGCGCCCGTATCGTGGAGCGAACTGCGCGAGATCGAGAACGCGCATCGCTGGGGCGTGCGCGATGCTGCCGAACTGATCGAGCGCGCCAATTCGCGCGAGCTGGCTGGCTGGGGTTTCGCCGCGCAGGTGCTGCCGGACCTTTGATTCCTCGTCATCCCGGGCTCGACCCGGGATGACGCTGCTTTCCGCTCACGGGCGAAGACTCGCCCCTGGATCAAGTCCGGATTGACGGAAGTTGGGGTGTTGCACCGGCGCGACCTTTGTGGTCGGGTCCGCGCCAGCATTTTCGGGAACTTGTTGTGGCCAGCCTACCCGCCCCGTCCCTGCTCGATGCAGGTATTCACGCGCAGCGCTGGATCGCCGCATATTGCCAGCAGCCGCTGCACGGCGACGTGCTGGCCGCCGGTCGCGACCGCGCGGCCTGGACCGCGATGTTCGAGGAACTCGCCGCCGTCGCCGGCGACGATCTCGGCCATGCGCGCGAACGCGTGCAGCGCCATGCCGAGGATATCGGCACCGGTTTCCGCATCATCGGCGAGAGCGACGAGCGACCCTGGCCGGCCTCGCCCGTCCCGCTGCTGATCGGCGCGGCGGAATGGGCCGGGATCGCCGCCGGCGTCGCGCAGCGCGCCGAATTGCTCGAGACGATCCTTGCCGACCTCTATGGCGAGGCGGCGCTGGTTCGGCGCGGCCTGATCCCGGCCGCCCTGGTCGGCGGATCGCCCTATTTCATGCGGCCGATGGTCGGGCTGGTCCCGCCGGGCGGCCACCACCTGAACTTCATCGCGGTCGATCTCGGCCGCGGCCCGACCGGCGAGTGGCGCGTGCTCGGCGATCATCTGCGCGCGCCGATCGGCGCCGGCTATGCGCTGGAAAATCGGCTCGCCGTGTCGCGCACGCTGGATGGACTGCAGTCGCGGCTCAACGTCGCGCGCCATGCCCCGTTCTTCGCCGCCTTCCGTGAGGGTCTGGCCGCCGCCTGCCGCCGCGTCGAGCCGCGCATCGGGCTGCTCACCCCGGGGCGCTACGCCGCCAGCTATACCGAACAGGCGCATCTCGCGCGCTATCTCGGGCTGCTGCTGGTCGAGGGCGACGATCTCGCGGTGCTCGAGGACCGGCTGTACGTCCGCACGATCGGCGGTTTGAAGCGTATCGACGCGCTGTGGCGGCGCACCGATCCGCGCATGCTCGATCCGCTGGCGTTCGATTCGCATTCGCGCATCGGCGTGCCCGGCCTGATCGATGCGATGGCGGCGGGCGAAGTGGTGATCGCCAACGCGCCCGGCGCCGGCGTGCTCGAATCCGCCGCCTTCGGCGCGTTCCTGCCCGCGCTCGCCATGCGGCTCACCGGGCGCGACCTGATCCTGCCCAATATCGCCACCTGGTGGTGCGGGCAGGACGGCGCCCTTGCCGCAGTGCGCGAGGATTTCGATGCGCTGCTGATCGGCCCGGCGTTCGGCGTGGCCCCGCTCGGCCTGCCTGGCGGCGTCGCGCTGCATGGCTCGGACATCACCGGTGCGGCGCGCGCGCTGCTGCTCGACGACATGACGCGCCGGCCGGAAGATTATGTCGGGCAGGAAGTCGTGCGGCTGTCGACCATGCCGGTGGTCGCCGACGACCGGCTCGTCGCCCGCCCCTTCACGCTGCGCGTGTTCGCCGCGCGCGATGCCAAGGGGGACTGGACGATCATGCCCGGCGGCTTTGCGCGCATCGGCGATGACAGCGATCCGCGCGCCAACGTGATGGGCGAGGGCAGCTGGTCCGCCGATGTCGTGATCCACGGCGCGGAATCGGTCGAGCAGGTCTCGCTGCTGCCGGCGACGGATTCGGTGCATATCCGGCGCAACCCGGGCACCTTGCCGAGCCGCGTGGCGGACAATTTCTTCTGGCTCGGCCGCTATCTCGAACGTGGCGAAGCACTGCTCGGCGTGATCCGCGTGATGCTGGGCAATTCGATCGATGCCGATGCCGGCGCCGGCCTGCACTCGGCGACGGTCGGCAAATTGGTCGGGCTGGTGGTCAATGCCGGCGCGGCGCCGCATCCCCCAAGCCTGCGCCGCAGCGATCTGACGCAGTTCGCGCGGACCGCGCTGGAAGCGGACCAGCAGTATAGCAGCGTGCGCTGGCTCAACCGCATGGCGCGCGGCATCGGCCAGGGGTCGCGCGACCGCCTGTCGGCCGATATGGTGCGGCTGCTCGACGCGCCCATGCCGACGCGCGGCGGGATGCTCGATCGCGCCGGATCGCTGCAGCGGCGCTATGCCGCGCTGTCCGGCCTGTCCGCCGAACATATGGGCCGCACCGCCTCGTGGCGGTTCCACGATCTCGGCCGCCGGATCGAGCGCGCGCTCGTCGTCACCCGCGCGCTATGGGCGTTCGGCCTGACCGGGGCGAGCGCGGACGACCTGTCGACGCTGCTCGATATCGCCGACAGCCAGATCAGCTATCGCCAGCGCTATCTGACCGGCATCGCGCGCGTACCCGTGGTCGATCTGGTCGCGCTCGATCCGGGCAACCCGCGCGCGCTGGCGTTCCAGATCGACGCGATCTGCGCGCATATGAAGGCGCTGCCGGTGCTCGGTGACGACGGGATGGACGAAGCGCAGCAGGCGCAGGCGGCGGGATTGATGGCGATCGTCTCGACCGCCACCGCGGCGGGGCTGGATGCCGACATGCTCGCCGATATCGAACGGCGGCTGTTCGCGCTGTCGGACGCGGTGGCGCGGCGGTATTTCCTGCAGGGCGCGGAACCGCTGCGCGCGGCGGGGATGACGCTGGCATGATCTATGATATCCGGCACATCACGACGTTCGATTACGGCCGCCAGGTTAATTTCGCCCGGTGCAACCTGCGTCTCAAGCCGATCCACTGGTCCGGCCAGACGCTGCAGGACTATCACCTCTCCGTGTCGCCTGCCGGGCGCACCGCGCCGGCCCGCGCCGAAGCCGGCCTTGCCAACGTCACCCGCCTGGTGATCGAGGAACCGGTGCGCCACCTCGTCATCGAAAGCGTCTCGCGCATCGTGGTCGATCGCCCGGTGCCGATGCCGAGTGCGAGCGATCCGACGCTGGCCGAGATCGCCGCCGCCGCGCGGATCAGCCGCGATCCCTCGCCCGCCGGCCCGGCCGCCTATCTCTTCCCGTCGCCGCTGATCCCGCTCGACCGCGACATCGCCGATTGGTGCGCGCAGGAATTGCAGCCCGACCGCCCGTGCCTCGAGGCGGCGATGGGCCTCGCGCGCCGCATCCAGGAAGAATTCGCCTTCGATACCGAAGCGACCCTGGTTGATACGATCCCGCACGAGGCGTTCGTCAAGCGCGGCGGCGTGTGCCAGGATTTCGCACAGATCATGATCACCGGGCTGCGCGCCGCCGGCCTGCCCGCCGCCTATGCCTCGGGCTATATCCGCACGCTGCCGCCGCCCGGGCAGGAACGGCTGGTCGGCGCGGATGCGACGCATGCCTGGGTCCTGCTGTGGTGCGGCGAGGCGCTCGGCTGGGTCGGCGTAGATCCGACCAACGGCATCTGGATGGCGGGCGACCATATCGTCATGGCGATCGGCCGCGATTATGCCGAGATCGCGCCGATCGACGGCGTGGTGCTGGGCTCGGGTGCGCAGAAGATGGATGTCAGCGTCGACGTCGCGCCGGTATCAGACATGGCCTGAAGAATAACCGTCACCCCGGACGTGATCCGGGGTCCCGCTTTCCTGATCGCAACCGGAAGAAGAAGAAGAAGCGGGATCCCGGATCAAGTCCGGGATGACGGTGTTGCGGGAACGTTGCACTCCCACCCTCCATCCCCCAAATAGACGCAAACCAACCTGCAGAGGAACACCGTGGCCGATCCCTACAAAACGCTTGGCGTCGAACGCACCGCCAGCGAGGCCGACATCAAGAAGGCGTATCGCAAGCTCGCCAAGGAACTGCATCCGGATCGCAACAAGGACAATCCCAAGGCGACCGAGCGCTTCAGCCAGGCGACGCAGGCCTATGATCTGCTCAACGACAAGGACAAGCGCGCGCGCTTCGATCGCGGCGAGATCGATGGCGACGGCAATCCCGCCGCGCCGTTCGGCTTCGGCCAGGGCAGCCGCGGCACGCCCGGTGGGTTTCAGGGCACGGATTTCGGCGGCGGCGGCGGCGGCGCGGATGTCAACGATCTGTTCGAGGGCCTGTTCGGTGGCGGGCAACGCGGCGGGTTTGCCAGCGGCCTGGGCGGCGGCTTTGGCGGGTTCGGGCGCCGACAGCCGCCACCCAAGGGCGGCAATGTCGCCTATAAGCTCAACGTGCCGTTCACCGATGCCGCCACGCTCAGCCCACAGCGCGTGAGGCTGGCCGACGGCAAGACGATCGACATCAAGCTGCCCGCCGGGTTCGAGAACGGCATGCAGATGCGTCTCTCCGGCAAGGGCGATCCCGGTCCGGGCGGCAATGGCGACGGCATCGTCACGATTAATGTCCAGTCGCACCGTTTCTTCACGCGCGATGGCGACGACGTGCGGCTCGATCTGCCGGTCACGCTGGCCGAGGCGGTGCTCGGCGCCGGCGTTCCCGTGCCGACCGTCGAAGGGGCGGTGAAGCTCACCGTCCCGGCCGGCTCGACCTCGGGCAAGACGCTGCGCCTGCGTGGCCGCGGTTTCCATCGCAAGGATGGGACCCGCGGCGACCAGCTCGTCACACTGATGGTCGATGTGCCCGCCGCCGACGAAGCGCTGGCGGAATTCGTCCGCACTTGGGACGACCGGAGGAACCCACGGGCCAATCTGGGCGTCTGAGCCGCAGAGGGACCAAAGTTTGACCAGTATTTCACCTGCTTCGCCCGAACATCGCGCACAACATGGCGAAGCCGGGGCCGACCCGGAAGCCGCCCCGCCCGCGGTCAAGCCGTTCGCCTATGGCTGGCGCGTGTTCAAGCGCGCCGGGGTTGGCGTTTATACCAACGGCTTCATGTATGCCGGCAATCTCGCTTACCTGACGCTGATGACGGTGTTTCCGTTCTTCATCGTCGCAGCGGCGGTATTGTCGCTCTTCGGGCAGAGCGAGGAAACCGTCCGCACGGTCAATTCCTTCCTGCACGTGCTGCCGCCAGACGTCAGCGATCTGCTGCGCAAGCCGATCAGCGACGTGCTCGCCGCGCGGACCGGGTCGCTGCTGTGGCTCGGCGCTCTGGTTGGCCTGTGGACCGTCGGCAGCTTCGTCGAGACGATCCGCGATATTTTCCGCAAGGCCTATGGCACGGTCAGCAGCGCCCCGATGTGGCGCGCGCGGCTCGGCCTGAGCCTGGCGATCGTCGCCTCGGTGATCCTGGCGCTGATCTCGTTCCTGGTGCAGGGCCTGCTGACCGCGGCGGAGCAGTTCATCTACCGGCTCGTGCCGTTCGCGCAGGATGCCGCCGGCTGGGTCGGCCTGTCGCGGGTCATCCCCGGGCTGGTCATGTTCGGCGCGCTCTACATGCTGTTCTATTTGGTCACGCCGTCCAAATATCGCTACGGCAAATGCCCCAAATGGCCCGGTGCGCTGTTCACCGCGGCGTGGTGGGTGAGCATGACCGCGGGGTTGCCCTTCGTGCTCAGCCAGCTTGGCGGCTATGATCTCACCTATGGCGGCCTCGCCGGCGTGGTCGTGATGCTGTTGTTCTTCTACCTGATCGGCCTCGGCCTCGTTTTCGGCGCGCATTTGAACGCGGCACTGGCGGAACCTCCCGAACCCGTCGTAAAGGAGCCGACGATGGATGCCCCGATGTCGGGCACGGATGCGGAGGCAGCGACGGCGTGAACGGATTGATGCAGGGCAAGCGCGGGCTGATCATGGGGCTCGCCAACGATAAGTCGCTTGCCTGGGGGATCGCCCAGAAGCTGGCCGAGCATGGCGCCGAATTGGCGTTTAGCTTCCAGGGCGAGGCGCTGGAGAGGCGCGTGCGCCCGCTGGCGGCGCAGCTCGGGCAGGATTTCCTGATTCCCTGCGACGTTTCCGACATGGCCGATCTCGACGCCTGCTTCGCCACGCTCGCCGCACGTTGGCCGACGATCGACTTCGTCGTCCATGCGATCGGCTTTTCCGACAAGAACGAGCTGCGCGGCGGCTATGTCGATACCAGCCTCGACAATTTCCTGATGACCATGAACATCTCGGTCTATTCGTTCGTCGCGGTCGCCAAGCGCGCCCAGGCGATGATGCCGAACGGCGGCGCGCTGCTCACGCTCAGCTATTACGGCGCGGAAAAGGTCATCCCGCATTACAACGTGATGGGCGTGGCCAAGGCCGCGCTGGAGACCAGCGTGCAATATCTGTCGGTCGATCTCGGGCGCGAGAACATTCGCGTCAACGCGATCTCGGCCGGCCCGATCAAGACGCTCGCGGCCAGCGGGATCGGCGATTTCCGCCTGATCCTGAAATGGAACGAGCTCAATTCGCCGCTCAAGCGCAACGTGACGATCGAGGATGTCGGCGGCGCCGGCCTGTATCTGCTCAGCGATCTGGCAAGCGGCGTGACCGGCGAGACGCATCATGTCGATGCCGGATACAATGTGATCGGCATGAAGGCGGAAGACGCGCCGGATATCGCGTTGGTATGACGTGCCCGCCGCCGATCTTTCGGCGGTGCGGAGGCTGACACGGACCGGCAAATGCCGCTAGAGACAGCGGCATGAGCTACAACACCTTCGGCCGCGTCTTCCGGTTCACCACATGGGGCGAAAGCCATGGCCCGGCGCTGGGCGCGGTGGTCGACGGCTGCCCGCCGGGGCTTGCGCTCAGCGAAGCCGATATCCAGCCGCTGCTCGACAAGCGCCGCCCCGGCACGTCGCGCTTCACCACGCAGCGCCAGGAGCCGGATCAGGTCCGCATCCTCTCCGGCGTGTTCGAGGGCCGCACCACGGGCACGCCGATCAGCCTGATGATCGAGAATGTCGACCAGCGCTCGAAGGACTATTCGGAGGTGGCCAAGGCGTATCGCCCGGGCCATGCTGATTACGCCTATGACGCGAAATACGGCTTTCGCGATTATCGCGGCGGCGGTCGTTCTTCCGCGCGCGAGACCGCCGCACGCGTCGCCGCGGGCGCGGTGGCGCGGCTGGTGATCCCCGAGGTCAGCATCCGTGCCTGGGTCGAGGCGATCGGCGGCGACGCGATCGATCCGGCCAATTTCGATCCCGCGCAGATCGACCGGAACCCGTTCTTCTGCCCCGATGCCGCCGCGGCCGAGCGCTGGGAAGCGCTGATCGACGCGGCCCGCAAATCGGGCTCGTCGCTCGGCGCGGTGATCGCCTGCGAGGCGACAGGCGTGCCCGCCGGCTGGGGCGCGCCGCTCTACGCCAAGCTCGACAGCGAACTGGCCGCCGCCTGCATGAGCATCAACGCGGTGAAGGGCGTCGAGATCGGCGACGGCTTTGCCGCCGCCTCCCTGCGCGGCGAGGACAATGCCGACGCGATGCGCCCGGGGGGCGCCGGCGCCGACGGTCCCGAATTCCTCGCCAACCATGCCGGCGGCATCGCCGGCGGCATCTCGACCGGTCAGCCGGTGACGGTGCGCGTCGCGTTCAAGCCGACCAGCTCGATCCTGACGCCGGTCGAGACGATCGACCGCGATGGTGCCGCGACCGAGATCAGGACCAAGGGCCGTCACGATCCCTGCGTCGGTATTCGCGGCGCGCCGGTAGTCGAGGCGATGATGGCGCTGGTCCTGGCCGACCAGAAACTGCTGCATCGAGCACAATGCGGCTGAATAGCGGCGACAAGCAGGCGAACGGTTAGGTGCGAGGGACAGACCGAGCGTCTTTTAGGCAAGTAGTACGTTCTTACCCTGACCTGATTAAACAGGCAGGAGATTATTTATGCATATCAAGACCCTGATCGGCGTTGCCGCACTTGGCCTTTCGACTGCAGCACTTGCGCAGACCACGACGCCTGCCCCGGCGACCCCGGGCCAGACGATGGGTCAGACGGCGCCAACCCAGACGCCGCCCGCCGCGCCGATGCCCGGCGATACCACGACGACGACCACCGACAGCACGACGACGACCACTCCGGTCGATCCGGCGGCGCCGATGGCCGACACGACCACCGTCGACTCCGCGACGACGACGACCACGACGGCGCCGGATCCGGCGACGACCGATGGCAAGAAGAGCAAGAAGAAGAAGCCGCGCTAACAGCCGGTAACAAACGGGCCGCGACGCAAGTCGCGGCCCTTTTCGTATCAGTCGGCGAAGGGATCACGCACCAGGATCGTATCCTCGCGCTCCGGGCTGGTCGAAACCAATGCCACCGGGCAGCGGATCAATTCCTCGATCCGGCGAATATATTTGATCGCCTGCCCCGGCAGATCGGCCCAGCTACGCGCGCCGGCGGTCGATTCATGCCAGCCCTTCATCGTCTCATAGACCGGCACGACCTTGGCCTGGTCGGCCGCATGCGACGGGAAATAGTCCAGCGTCTCGCCGTCCAGCGTATAGCCGGTGCAAATGCGGATCTCGTCGAACCCATCGAGCACGTCGATCTTGGTCAGCGCAATGCCGGTGATCCCGCCGACCGCTGCCGATTGCCGCACCAGCACCGCATCGAACCAGCCGCAGCGCCGCTTGCGCCCGGTGACCGTGCCGAATTCATGCCCGCGCTGCCCCAGTCGCTCGCCGGTCTCGTCCTCCAGCTCGGTCGGGAACGGCCCGGAGCCGACCCGCGTGGTATAGGCTTTGGTGATCCCCAGCACGAAGCCGACCGCGCTCGGCCCGAGGCCCGAGCCGCCCGCCGCCGTGCCCGAGATCGTGTTGGACGAGGTGACGAACGGATAGGTGCCGTGATCGACATCGAGCAACACGCCCTGTGCGCCTTCGAACAGGATGCGCTTGCCCGCCGCGCGCAGCGCATTGAGATCGCGCCACACCGGCTTGGCGAATTGCAGCACATAGGCGGCAATCCCGCGCAGTTCCTCGACCAAGGCTTCACGATCGATCGGCGGCTCGCCGAACCCGGCGCGCAGCGCATCGTGATGCGCGGTCAGCCGGTCGAGCTGCGCGTCGAGCGCATCGAGATGCGCCAGGTCGCACACCCGGATCGCCCGCCGCCCGACCTTGTCTTCATAAGCCGGGCCGATCCCGCGCCGCGTCGTGCCGATCTTGCCCGCGCCCGAGGCGTCCTCGCGCAGCGAATCGAGATCGCGGTGGAACGGCAGGATCAGCGCGCAATTGTCGGCGATCATCAGCGTGTCGGGCGTGATCGCCACGCCCTGCGCCGTCAGTTTCTCGATCTCGGCCTTCAGCGCCCAAGGATCGAGCACCACGCCATTGCCGATCACCGAAGGCGTACCGCGCACGATCCCCGACGGCAGCAATGACAGCTTGTAGACCTTCTCGCCGACGACCAGCGTATGGCCGGCATTGTGCCCGCCCTGGAAGCGCACCACGACATCGGCGCGCTCGGCGAGCCAGTCGACGATCTTGCCCTTGCCCTCATCGCCCCATTGGGCGCCGATCACTGCTACATTGGCCACTTGGTACAGTCCTCCGCCTGCCGGCTAACCCCGCGCGCCCTTCGACAGGGCTCGGCACGCGAGGGAGATTAAACTGCGAGCGCGCCTCTGCCGGGCGCCCGCGCTGCTGTCAACCCAGCGGGGTCGCCACGCCGTCGCGCAACAGGTGCGTGCACAGCTGCGCTTCCGGCGTATCGCCCGCTTCCAGCGCCGCGACGGTCACCCAGCCCTCGCCGCGCATCCGTGCCGCGATCCCCGCCTCGGTGCCCAGCGGCACGAACAGCCGCTTGCGTTCGATGTCGCCGATCCCTGCCGCGACGATCGCGTCGGCATAGAGCGAGAAACCGATCGCCGCTTCTTCCGCGCCATTCTCGTGCACGATCGTATAGCTGCCGCCGCGGCCGATCTCGCCGCGCACGCCGTCCGCGAAGATCGAGAAGCCGAGCCAGGTCTGATATTCGAAGCCGTGCCGCTCGGTCGGATCGAGCGTCAGCGCAACGCGGCCGCGCACGCTCTCGGCGATGCGCCACAGCCCGTCGAGCCGCGAGGTCAGCGCGCCCTTGGCGTCCAGCGCGCAGAGCCGGTCGTGCGCCGCGTCGAACGGACCGGCCGCCTCGATCAGCGGCAGATAGGCCGGTGCCACGTCCGCCACGCCGCCGGCATCCTTGGCATCGAGCCGGTCGCGCACCTGGGGGATCAGCGCGGCGTCGAGCGGCAGCGGCCCGGCGGCGAGCGTCGCGACCAGATCGGGCAAGGTGAAGTCGATCGACACGCCGGTGACGCCCGCCGCCTCCAGCGCTGCGACCGCGACCTGCACGATCTCGACCGCCGCGGCGACCGTATCGAGCCCGATCAGCTCGCAGCCGATCTGGCGCAGTTCACGTTCGGGGCTGAGCTGAGAGGCGCGCAGCTTGAGCACCGGGCCGGCATAGGACAATCGCACCGGCCGCGGGTGATGCCCCATGCGCGTCGCCGCGATGCGGCCGATCTGCGCGGTCATGTCGGGGCGAATCGCCAGCGTCGCCTGGCTCACCGGATCAACGAAGCGCACCGCATCCTGCGCGCGGGCGGCCTTCAGGCGTCCGGAGAGACCGGACTCGAATTCGGCCAGCGCGGGATCGGTGCGTTCATAGCCATGCGCATAGGCCGCCCCCAAAATCGCCGCCTCGAGCCGCGCAGCAGCATCGGCGAACGGTGGCAGGCGGTCGCGAAAACCTTCGGGAAGCAGAGCAGTCATTCGTCGTCCTTCTCCCTCTACCCCTGCGGGGAGAGGGCCGGTCATGTGTCGCCCTTCTCCCTCTCCCCTCAGGGGAGAGGGTCGGGGAGAGGGGCAGTGCCGAGCGCAACGCTGATCGTTTCAAGGACGCCGTCAAGATTGTTCATCACGTCGGCGTTGGTGAAGCGGATCACGCGGTACCCTTGGTGTTCCAGCCACGCGGTGCGGCGGGTGTCGTAAGCCCCGTCGTCTGCGTGGGTGTCGCCGTCAACCTCGATAACGAACTTTTGTGAGCGGGCAACGAAGTCGGCGATATAGGGGAAGATGACGACCTGGTGGCTGAACTTCACCGCCTCGAAGCGGTTGGCGCGGAGATTGTACCAGAGGCGGGCTTCAGCCGGCGTGGGGTTGCTGCGCATCCATTTGGCGCGCGCCAACAGCTCTTGGTGCGTTCTTGGCACGGCCCCTCTCCCCGACCCTCTCCCCAAAGGGGAGAGGGAGAAGAAGGTGCGCTCGTCAACTCAGAACGACAATCCCATCGCCGTGCGCACGCCGGCCAGCGCGCGAACCTTGCCGAGCAGGTCCGCCGTGACCGGTTCGTCGACCGACAGCAGCAGGATGGCCTCACCGCCTGCCGAACGCCGCCCGAGATGGAACGTCCCGATGTTCACGCCCTGCTCGCCGAGCAGCGACCCCAGCCGCCCGATAAAGCCCGGCGCATCCTCGTTGACGACATACAGCATATGCCCGGCGAGATCCGCCTCGACCTTGATCCCGAACAGTTCGACCAGCCGCGGCGCGGCATCGCCGAACAGCGTGCCCGCCACCGAACGCTCGCCGGCATCGGTCTTGACCGAGACGCGCAGCAGCGTGTGGTAATCGCCCTCGCGCTCGGTGCGCACTTCACGCACCTCGATGCCGCGCTCCTTGGCGAGCAGCGGCGCGTTAACCATGTTGACCGTGTCGGTCTGCGTGCGCAGGAAGCCCGCCAGCACGGCGGACACCATCGGCTTCTGGTTGAGATCGGCCGCGGCGCCCTCGCTGTGGATCGAGATCCGCCCGATCGCGCCGTGCGTCAGCTGCCCGACCAGCGAGCCCAGTTTCTCGGCCAGCGCCATATACGGCTTGAGCCGCGGTGCTTCCTCGGCCGACAGCGACGGCACGTTGAGCGCGTTGGTCACGCCGCCGGTCATCAGGTAATCCGCCATCTGCTCGGCGACCTGGATCGCGACATTGACCTGCGCTTCGCTGGTCGACGCGCCAAGATGCGGCGTCGAGATGAAGTTGGGCGTGCCGAACAGCGGCGATTCCTTCGCCGGCTCGGATACGAACACGTCGAGTGCCGCACCGCCGATATGCCCCGAATCGAGCCCGGCCTTGAGCGCGACCTCGTCGATCAGTCCGCCGCGCGCGCAATTGATGATGCGCACGCCCGGCTTGGTCTTGGCGAGATTCTCCGCCGACAGGATGTTGCGCGTCTGGTCGGTCAGCGGCGTGTGCAAAGTAATGAAATCGGCGCGGGCGAGCAGGTCGTCCAGCTCGACCTTCTCGATGCCCAGCTCCAGCGCGCGCTCGGGCGACAGGAACGGATCGAACGCAACGACCTTCATCTTGAGCCCCAGCGCACGATCGGCGACGATGGAGCCGATATTGCCCGCGCCGATCAGCCCCAGCGTCTTGCTGGTCAGCTCGACGCCCATGAAGCGGTTCTTCTCCCACTTGCCGGCCTGGGTCGAGGCATCCGCCTCGGGCAGCTGGCGGGCGAGCGCGAACATCAGCGCGATGGCGTGCTCCGCCGTGGTGATCGAATTGCCGAACGGCGTGTTCATCACCACCACGCCCTGTGCGCTGGCGGCGGGGATATCGACATTGTCGACGCCGATCCCGGCGCGGCCGATGACCTTGAGGTTGGTCGCGGCGGCGAGGATCGCCTTGGTCACCTTGGTCGAGCTGCGGATCGCCAGGCCGTCATACTGGCCGATGATTGCGATGACTTCCTCGGGCGTCTTGCCGGTGATCTCGTCAACCTCGACACCGCGCTCGCGGAAGATCTGCGCGGCTTTGGGGTCCATCGCGTCGCTGATAAGGACTTTTGGCATGGCTTTTTCCTTCTGCTCCCTCTCCCCTTCAGGGGAGAGGGTCGGGGAGAGGGTCGGGGAGAGGGGAAGTGGGGAATTCGGGGGAGGTGGCGTGCTGGACTGCCCCTCTCCCCGCAAGCGGGGAGAGGGAGAAGCAGTTACGCGGCCTTCACGCTCGCATAGGCCCAGTCGAGCCACGGCCCGAGCGCGACGATATCCGCGGTGTCGACGGTCGCACCGCACCAGATGCGCAGGCCCGGCGGTGCATCGCGGTAGCCCGCGATGTCATACGCCGCCTTTTCCTTCTCGAGCAGCCCGGCGAACGCCTTGATCGCCGCCTCGTCCGCGCCCGCGACCGTCAGGCACACGCTGGTCTTCGAGCGCGTCGCCGGATCGGCCGCGAGATGGCCGAGCCAGTCCCGCTCCGCCACGATCTTGTCGAGCGCCGCGGCATTGGCGTCGCTGCGCGCGATCAGCCCGTCGGCACCGCCGACCGATTTCGCCCATTCCAGCGCGAAGATCGCATCCTCGACCGCGAGCATCGACGGCGTGTTGATCGTCTCGCCCTTGAACACGCCCTCGGTCAGCTTGCCCTTGGAGACCAGGCGGAACACCTTGGGCAGCGGCCAGGCCGGCGTATAGCTTTCCAGCCGCTCGACCGCGCGCGGCCCGAGGATCAGGACGCCGTGCGCGCCCTCGCCGCCCAGCACCTTCTGCCAGCTGAACGTGGCGACATCGATCTTGGCCCAGTCGATGTCATAAGCGAACACGCCCGAGGTGGCGTCAGCGAAGGACAGGCCCTCGCGGTCGGCCGGGATCCAGTCGGCATTCGGCACGCGCACGCCGCTGGTGGTGCCGTTCCAGGTGAACAGCACGTCGTTCGACCAGTCGACGGCGGTGAGATCGGGCAACTGGCCATAATCGGCGCGGATCACGGTGGGGTCGATCTTGAGCTGCTTGACCGCATCGGTCACCCAGCCCTCGCCGAAGCTCTCCCACGCCAGCGTGGTGACGGGGCGCGCGCCCAGCATCGTCCACATCGCCATCTCGAACGCGCCGGTGTCCGACCCCGGCACGATGCCGATGCGGTGCGTGTCGGGCAGCCTGAGCAATTCGCGCATCAGATCGATCGAATAGGCCAGACGCGTCTTGCCGATCTTCGAGCGGTGCGAGCGACCGAGCACGTCGGTGGCCAGTTTGTCGGGGGACCAGCCGGGCGGTTTCGCACACGGGCCGGAAGAAAAATGCGGACGCGCCGGCTTGATCGCCGGGGCGGCAGGTAAGTCAGTCATGTAGTCTCTCCTCACAGAGAGCACGCGCGGCGTTGGGACCGCGTGGCCCGGCGCCGCTCCTAACGACTGGCCGATCGATGTCAAACGAAAGCCCGTTCGCTTGGTCGCACCCCGGCTCCACTCGTCCCAAACCGTCCGGCGCGTTAGGCCGCGGTTAACCACGCGAGGGAGATAGCGACCGGGTGACGCGCATCGCCCTCCTTCTCCTTGCTCTGGCGCTGTCGGCCTGCGGCGGCGGCGACGATCGCCGCCCGCCGCCGCGCCCGGCGGGATCGAAACCGGTCACGCTCAACCTGCCGACCTCGCAGGAGACGCGCGCCTGCTTCGCCGATCTGTCGCGCGAAGGCATCCGCTTCTCGCCGCTGCCCGATCGCGATTATGGCGGCGGATGCACCCTGATCGGCGCGGTCCAGCTGATCGACATCGGCCTGCCCGTCGCGGGCATCAAGGGCATGCGCTGCGGCGTCGCGCGCGGCTTCGTCGGCTGGGCGCGCAACGCCATCGCCCCCGCCGCGCGCCAGATGCTCGGCAGCGACGTGGTGCGGGTCGAGACGATGGGCACTTATGCCTGCCGCAACGTCGTCGGCCAGGCCGGCCGCCCGGCGCGGCTGTCGGGCCATGCCAGCGGCAATGCCATCGACGTCTCGGCCTTCATCCTGCGCGACGGGCGGCGGATCAGCATCGAGCGCGATTGGCGTTCCGCCGATCCGGCGGTGCGCGATTTCCTGCAGACGATCCGCAAATCCGCCTGCCGGCGCTTCGGCACCGTGCTCAGCCCGGATTACAATGCGGCGCATTACAACCATCTCCATCTCGAGGACGATCGCGCGACATTCTGCCGCTGAACTGCTCCCCCCTGCCGTCATCCTGACGAAAGTCAGGATCCAGCCCTCCCCTCGGACGATCGACTCTGAGGCGCGATGGATCCTGAATCGAGTTCAGGATGACGCCAATGAGGAGCGCAACGCGGCCCACTGGCGCTGCCCCGGGGGGTTCAAACCGGCCCAAAAATCCCCTAGGCGCCACCAATGACCGAAACTCACGTTCCCTCGCGCGTCTTTCCGCGCGCCCGCCAGGATGCCGAGACCGCCAGCGCCGGTGTCCATACCCCCCAAACCGAGAGCCCGAGCTTCCGCCTCGCCTTCCAGGACATGGATTTCCTACTGCGCGAGGATCTCCGCCCGATCCGCTTCCAGCTCGAACTGCTCAAGCCGGAATTGATCCTGCAGGAAGCGAACATCGCCTCCACCTTCGTGATGTACGGCTCGGCGCGCATCCCCGAACCGAGCAAGGCGCAGGCATTGCTCGATCTCGCCCGCAGCGCCGAGGGCGGCACCGAACAGGCGATCCGCATCGCCGAGAGCCTCGTCGCCAAGTCGAAATATTACGATGTCGCGCGCGAGCTTGCCTATAAGGTCAGCGAATGCCCGCTCGACGAGGAAGGCAAGCGCCACTTCGTCGTCTGCTCGGGCGGCGGTCCGTCGATCATGGAAGCGGCGAATCGCGGCGCGCACGATGCCGGGCAGGAATCGATCGGGCTGAACATCGTGCTGCCGCACGAACAGGCGCCGAACCCGTACGTCACGCCGTCGCTGTCGATGCAGTTCCACTATTTCGCGCTGCGCAAGATGCATTTCCTGCTCCACGCGCGCGCGCTCGCCGCCTTCCCCGGCGGCTTCGGCACGTTCGACGAGCTGTTCGAACTGCTCACCCTGATCCAGACCGGCAAGATCAAACCGATTCCCGTGCTGCTGTTCGGCAAGGAATTCTGGAACCGGGTGGTGAATTTCGAGGCGCTGGTCGAGGAAGGCGTGATCTCGCCGCGCGACCTCGGGCTCTTCACGTTCGTCGAGACGGCGGACGAAGCGTGGGAGGTCGTGCAGACCTTCTATGCCGAGCCGGGCGACGAAGACGACGCCACGGTAGAGTGACGCCCGCCGTCACCCCGGAGCTGTTCCGGGGTGACGGTCAGCGGATCACTTCTTGGCGTCTTCCTTCGCGCCACGCACCGCCGCGGCCGGATCGACCGAAGGCGCGCCGGTGGCCGGCGTCGCCTTGTTGGCGAGATCGTCGGTGGTCGGATCGGCCTTGCCACCCGGATTGGCGGGGGCGCCGGCGGGGCCTTCGCTCGCCGGTGCAGGGCCCGGGGTCGGCGCTGCGCCGGCCGCCGGTGCCGCCGGCAGCGGCAGGTTCGAGCCCTGCGCGTTGAGATAGGCGATCACGTTTGCGCGGTCCTGCCCGTTGCCGATGCCGGCAAAGGTCATCTTGGTGCCGGGCGCGAACTTGCGCGGCGAGGTGAGCCACGCGCTCATCTGCTCGAAGTCCCACTTGCCGCCCTTAGACTTCAGCGCGTCCGAGAAGGCGAAGCCTGCCTTGCCCTGCGCGATCGCCTCGCCCATCGTCGCGTACAGGTTCGGGCCGATACCGTTCGGACCGCCCTGCGTGATCGTGTGGCAGGCAGCGCATTTCTTGAACACTTCCGCGCCCTTGGCGACGTCCGCAGTGGCGAGCAGCGTGGCGATCGGCACTTCGGCCGCCCCGGCGGCGCCGGTCTCTTCCGCAGCCTCGATCGGGAAGCCGAACTTTTCCGGCGGGCCATCGTGGAAGATCATGCCGCCGACGATCGAAAGCCCCAATGCCGCGCCGCAACCAGCCAGCACCCAGCCCGCGATCGTGTTCGTCCGATTGTCCATCCTCAGCCCCAGCCTGTTCGCAAAAGTCCGCTCCCTTTAGATTCGCGTTGCCCGCACCGCAAGCGGCGCTTAAGCGCACCGGCTTCATGGAAAACTTCGCCGCACCCGCTCGCCCGATCGTGGCCCGGATGACCGAGGCCGCCGCCGCGGACCCGACGCGCGCCGTCGCTTTCCAGGGCGCGCCCGGCGCAAACAGCCATGTGGCGGCACTCGAAGCCTTCCCCGATGGCCTGCCCCTGCCCTGTTTCGACTTTGCCGACGCGATCGATGCGGTGCGCGAGGGCCGGGCCGACTGCGCGATCATCCCGATCGAAAATTCGCTTCACGGCCGCGTCGCCGACATGCACTTCCTGCTGCCCGAATCGGGTCTGGTGATCACCGGCGAGCATTTCCTCGGCATCCGCCACGCACTGATGGGCGTCGGCACGCGCGACGAGGTCCGCGAGGCGATGAGTCATCCGCAGGCGCTCGGCCAGTGCCGCCACTGGCTGCGCGAACACGGCATTTCGCCGATCGCCTATCCCGATACGGCGGGCGCGGCGGCGGTCGTGGCGGAACTCGGCGATCCCAAGGTGGCGGCGCTCGCCCCCCCGGGCGCAGCGGCGATCTATGGGCTCAATCTGCTCGCCGGCGGCCTCGCCGATGCCGATCACAACACCACGCGCTTCGTCGTGCTGGCGCGCGCGGGGCACGCCGCGGTGGGCGACGGCCCGTGGATGACGACATTGATGTTCGAGGTGCGCAACGTGCCCGCCGCGCTGTACAAGGCGATGGGCGGCTTCGCGACCAATGGCGTCAACATGACCAAGCTGGAAAGCTATCAGCGCGGCGGCACGTTCGCGGCGACCGAATTCTTCGCCGATGTCGAAGGGCGGCCCGGCCAGCCGGGATTCGATCGCGCGCTGGAGGAGCTCGGCTTCCACTCGAAATGGCTGCGCACGCTCGGTACCTACCGCCAGGCACGCGCGCGCGGCTGAGCGCGCCGGCGCGCGCCATCGCTCAAACCACGGGCAAAGCCACGAACAGATCGGGCACCGTGGCCACGCGCACCGCGTCCCCGGCACGCACCACGCCGCCCGTCTCGACCACTGCCATCACGCCGCACTTGCGCACCAGCGATCCGTCCGGCGCCCGGTCCAGGGTCGCCGCCATCAACCCTTTCTGGAACCGGTCGATCTGCACGCACGGATTGCGCAGGCCCGTCACCCGCACCTGCGCCGACTCGCCCAGCGCCAGCACCGCGCCTTCGGGCAGCCCCAGCAGGTCGATGCCGCGCACCGTGACATTCTCGCCCAGCTCCCCCGGCGCCACCGCAAAGCCCTTGTCTGCCAGTTCGTCGAGCAATTCGCCGTGGATCAGGTGGACCTGGCGAAGGTTGGCGCGATCGGGATCCTTCTTCTTGTGCGACAGATGCTGCACGGTGACGCCGAGATGCGCGTCCCCGGCCACACCGAGCCCTTCGACCAACGCGATCTCCGCGCGGCTGGTCTTGCCGAAACGATGGTCGGCGTCGGCCGCCACCGCGATGACCCGTGCCGTCGTCATGCCTGCTCCCGTCATAGCCATCCCGTCACGCCTGCCCCGTCGCGCGCTCAGCGCAGGCCGTAATGGCCGGCCAGCCGGTCGAGCGCCAGCGTCAATACCACGCGGCCGCACCGCACTGGCCAGCCCAGCGCCTTTTCCGCCGCCGGCAGTCCCTCGCCGGCGCACACCACGCGCCACAGCACGTCGCTCAACCCCGGCCCGACCGCGCCGATCGCAGCATCGAAGCGCCGTTTCGCGGCGATCTGCGCGTGCGTCGGGTCGAGCGCCGCGCTCCCCCTGCTGCCGCCGACGCGCGGCGCCCAGCGCATCGTGACCGCGGGCGCGATCGCGGCGGTTTCATAGTCGCCGCGCAGCCGCTCGCCCGCTTCATATTGCCGCGCATCGACCAGGCCGCGCGATCTCAGCCAGCTGAGCGGCGATTCCGCCAGATTGACCGTCACGCGCCGCGCGCTCCCCGCCACCGTCCGTTCCGCCAGCTGCCGCATCCTGCTCTCCCTGTCCGCCGCGAATCACCGCTTGCCACAACGGCATGTTTGTAGGACAGAGCGAAAACCGATCTGGTTAGGAATATGGCATGATCACCGCGATCCGCGAAGTCCGCCGCGCCAAGGGGCTGACGCTCGACGATGTCGCCCGGGCGTGCAGCCCGCCGACCACCGCACAGACCATCGGCCGGCTCGAGACAGGCACGCGGACCGTCTCGGTCGGCTGGCTCAATCGCATTGCCGATGCCCTTGGCGTCACCGCCGCCGATCTCGTCAAGCTGCCGACGCGCGCGGATATTCCGGTCGCGGCGGTGCTCGATACGAGCGGCGCGCATGCCCCCAGGCGCGCGCAGACGCTCGCCCCGCCGGCGCCCGCGCCGGGGCTGGTCGCGGTCACCGTGGCGCAGGGCGTGGGCGATTATCGTGCTGGCGACGAATTATGGTGCGAGACGCTCGCGCCCGCGGAATTCGGCCGCGCGCTCAACCGCGACGTGCTCGTTCCCCGCCCCGCCGGCCGCTTCCTGTTCGCGCGGCTGATCGGCCGCGAGGCCCCAGGCGATCAGGGCGGTAAGCTGCATCTGCTGCCGCTCGGCGCGGGCAGCCGCCAGCAGGTGGTCGCCGATCCGCCCTGGGTCGCCCCCGCCATTCGCCTGGTGCGCGCGCTGTGATCGCCCGTACGCTCGCGCTCGCCGCCGTGCTGGTGCTTGGCGCCACCGCGCCCGCGCAGCAGACGCCGCCGCGCCCACCGGTCGTCCAGCCCAGGCTCGTCGCGACCTATCCGCATGACACCGGCGCTTTTACCGAAGGGCTGCTGATCACCGATCGCAAGCTCTACGAGAGCACCGGGCGCGAGGGCGCGTCGCATATCCGCCAGGTCGATCTGCAGACCGGCAAGGTGCTGCGGCAGGTCTCTCTCCCACCGGCCCTGTTCGGTGAAGGCATCGTCGCGTGGAAGAACGAGCTCAGGAGCGTGGTGTGGCATGGCGGCACCGGGTTCCGCTGGTCGGTGCCCACGCTGAAACAGGTCGGCACGTTCCGCTATGATGGCGAGGGCTGGGCGATGACCGATGACGGCCGCCACATCATCCTGTCGGACGGCACGCCGGTACTGCGCTTCCTCGATCCCAAAACGATGCGCGTCGTACGGCGCCTCAGCGTGACCTATGCCGGCCAGCCGCTGCGCCAGATCAACGAGCTCGAATATGTGAATGGCGAGATTCTCGCCAATATCTGGATGACCCCGGCAATCGCGCGGATCGATCCGGTGACCGGCGTCGTGCGCGGCGTGATCGATCTCTCGGCGCTGGTCGCGCTGGCCGGCACCAGCGACAGCGATGCGGTCGCCAACGGGATCGCTTACGATCGCGTCACGCGCAAATTGTACGTCACCGGGAAGAACTGGCCGCACCTGTACGAGATAGCGCTACCGGCCGGGTGAGTGTGCCGGATGTGCCGGCAAAATTGCTCGGTTCATCGCTAACATATTGGCCGTACGGAGCTTTTTGCCCGCTGGGCAGTTCCCTGCGGCTATGGCTTCCTATCACTATACGCCCATGCCGCGCGACGACACCTATACGGTACACCGCGACGGCACGGATATCGGCATGGTCTGGCGCGCCGGCAATGTCTGGCATGCCGATCTGTTCGGCATGCACGAACCGCAGATCAGCGAACTGACCCGCGAGGCGGCGGCGGCGCGGCTGCCGGGCCGGTGCTACTGAGCGGGAGCGAGGTGGCGCGCATCGCATGGCGCCGCGCAGCGCCGGTGCCCGGGGACTATCGCGGATCGGTCATCGATCCCAGCTCCTCGACGCTGATCAGCTCGGTCAACATGCACCCCGCAATGCCGTCCTGCGACCAGCGAACGACGCCACGCCGCTCGATTCCGGGCGCGATGGCGACCTTTACCGTCATGCCCGGCCGGAAACGCCCATCATGGACGAGCTTGATGCCACGCTGGGAAACGCCGCGCGCGCGCATGATCTGGATGCCAAGGTCGCTCTGGACGACGACCGCCTTGTCGAACCGCACGCGCATCTGACGCGCGCGGTCGCTCCGTTGTTCGTCGTACAGGCGCTTGAGCAGCGCGGCGCTGTCGATCGGCGCGAACAATTTCAGTCCGCATCGCCCCGAATGATGCCACACCACGCGTCCCTTGAGCGTGCAGGTTTCCGACAGATCGACCGATAAGACGGTATCGAGCGATAAATCCAGCTGGGTGGTGAGCATCATCCCTTCATCAGAAACATTCAACACCCGCGCCAGCCCATATCGCTCGCCCGTAAATACCCGCGCCACGCGAAAGACGGTGCGCAATCGCTGCGTATTGCGGTTGTCGTGGCCGCGTCGTTCCGAAGCCGATCCATCCACCGCTGACGTTTCGATACCGTCGCAAAGTTCATCCTGCATGATGTTCCCCCTTGCGAGGAGCCGTGCCGTTAGCGTGCACCAGACTCCAGCCGTGGAAAATGCGGCGCGCGGCGCAAGACTTTGTTAACGTTTTGCCGCGCGTTTCGCTGACGGACTTCCCCCGCCATCGAATCCCCGCCAAGCGCGCCCGGCCGCAGCCCATGCCGGGCGCGACACCCTAGCGACGTCGCGCGTTCCATTATGCTTCCGCAAATGGCCCTGGCTGGATCCCGGCGGTGATCGCCAGTCGGATTGCGGCCGAAAAGCTGGATTGCCCTAGCCGTTCCATCACGCTCGCGCGGTGCATTTCAACCGTTCTGACGCTGACCTGCAAGCGGTAGGCAATCAGTTTGTTGGGCAGCCCCTCGACCATCAACTCCAGCACCTCGCGTTCGCGCCGCGATAGCTGCTCCAGCTTGCGTTGCGCGACTCTGATGCCCTCCCTGGCCGATTCCGTCTGCCACGACGCCGCGACGGCGCGATCGATCAGCGCGATCAGGTCGTCATCGACATAGGGCTTTTCGATAAAATCGACCGCCCCAAGCTTCATTGCGCGGACCGCCCCGGGGACGCCGCCATGGCCCGTGATCATTATTACAGGGAATGCGGTACCGCTCCGCATCACCGCTTCCAGAACCTCGAAGCCGCCGATTTCGGGCATCTGGAGATCCAGGAGGACGGCGCCGAGCGGAAGGTTGGGGAGTTCACTCAGAAAATCGGCGCCGCCGGCAAAAGCGCGGGGCTCGAACCCTGCCGCCGATAGCATGAACCAAGTCGAGCGACGAAGCGTCGCATCGTCATCCACGATATAGACGGGCGTCGCGGTCGTCATGGCGAGCCTCGCAAGACACTGAAAATGGGGGCATACGATGGTTACCGGGCAGGCTCAAGGGTGGAGCGGCAGCGGCTCTCGATGCGCTTGCCTTCCCACACCGCCGCTAACCACAGGATGCTGCGGGGGGCTAAACGGCGAGCGGCGATGGCCAATCCCGAGCAGGGCCTCACGGAACTATTTGCAAAATAAAGACTTTAGTTTTCCGTATACGTCATCGGAGGGTTTCCCGCTGTCGTAGTGTCGGCTTGTCGGAGTGTGAATTAACGACGTTGATTAGTTCGTCGCTAACGCTGCGTGAAACAAAGGGCGCGACAATGGCTTCGTCTAAACCGACATCGATCAAGCCGCCCGGCGGCGCCGCCTTGTCGCGCGCGCGGCGGCATGACGGCCCGGCTCCGAGCGGGCAGCGCATTTTCGACGACCAGAGCATGGGCTCCAGCGACCATCTCGCGCTATGGGCCAAAGCAGCGATTGGCCCGGTCGGCAGCGCAGCGCGGCCGGTCTATCTCGTCGATGACGACCAATCGGTCCGCGAATCGATTGAATTCCTGCTCGCCACCGTCGGGGTGACGTGCCGATCCTTCGAGGATGGGGGCGAATTTCTCGCCGAGATCGCCGAACTTCCCGATGGCTGCGTGCTGATCGATCAGGTTATGCCGCAGGTCGGCGGTCTGCAGGTCATGCACCAGCTGAGGCAGATCGGTCGAACTATGCCGATCATCCTGATGACCGCGGCCACGAACGCGTCGCGCAGGCACCTGACCGAAGAGATCGGCCCCCATGCGTTGCTTGAAAAGCCGTTCGACGAAGACGCGCTGTGCAGGGCGCTCGAAACGAGTTTCGAACGGCTTGGCGGTGGCGCGGAGATCAGCGCGCAGCACGCCGTTGAGCAGCTTTCGGCGCAGCAGGTGACCGTGCTCCGGGGGCTGATCGCGGGCATCCGGACGGCCGGGCTGGCAAGGCTACTGCGGCTCGAGGAAACGCGCGTGCGGCAAATCCGCGTGGCACTGAAAGAACGGCTGGGCGCTACCGATATTCACCACGCGATCGCTATCGGCGAAAGCGCCGGACTGCAGCCATTGCGTCCTGATCATGAATGGAAGCGCAATTGACAGGCTGGAACGGCGGCGAAACGGCGCGAGCCAATTCCCGCGACGGCGAAAGCGTCGGGCAAGATTCCATCTTGCTCCAGAATTGCGCAGAACTCGACGAACTTTATCGATTTACGATCCGGATCAACCGGCAAATTCCCTTCATCGCCGACGAACATGGGGCGGTAATCAGCATCGCGCCGCTTTGGGGCGAATGGTGTGGCGCGCGCCTATCCGATGCGATGGGCTATAAGTTCCTCAGTCGAATCCACCCCGAGGATCGGGCCGGCCTGGCAGATGCCTGGGCGAACGCCACGCGCGGTGCCGAGGCGTACGTCTATGATCACCGAACACGGATGGCAGACGGCTCCTATCGCTGGTTTCGCTGCGCGGCCGAAAAATACTACCCGGAGGACGGCACCGCGCCGCGCTGGCGAGGCTTGTTGAGCGATATCGACGAACTCTTCCGCGCGCGCGCCGCAGCGCAGGCTAGCGAAGCGCGCTTCCGCACCGCCGCGCTGGCGACGCGCGACGTCATCTGGGAGGTGGATCTCCAGACCCGGCTGGTGACGTTTGGCGATCTGATCACCAGCTTTCTCGGCTATGACGTAGAAGAGATAACGAGTTCCGCGTCATGGTGGCGCGAGAAGATTCATCCCGACGATATCGCGCGGACTTCGGCGTCGTTCTGTGCCTGTCCAGCTGGCGAACGCTGGGTGTGCGACTTTCGTCTCCGTCGGGTCGACGGCGACTACGTCCATATGCAATCGCGCGCCTTTATCGCTCGCGATGCCACAGGGCGGGCAATTAGGGTCACGGGCGCGTTGGCCGACCTTACCGAAGAACGCGCGACCCGGCAGCGGATCGAACGGCTGCAGCTCGAGATGGTCGATAGCTCGAGATTGGGTGCCGCCGCCGCGCTATCGGCGATGTTGTCGCACGAACTCAACCAGCCGCTAACTTCGCTGGCGAACTTTATCCGCGGCGCGCGACGCCTGCTCCATCAGGGCAATCCGGCATCGCATGACAGTATTTTGATGGCGATGGATGCGGCTGCCACCAGCGCACTTGAAGCGGGCACGATCGTCCATCGCATGAGCGAACTGGTGTCACAGGGAGAGGGACGGCTGTCGGCGCAGAATCTGTGGGAAGCGGCGAATGATGCCCGCTCGCTGACGTGCCTCGACACGGCGTGGAACAACGTGGATATCGCGATCGCGCCCGAGCTGCACGATTTCGATGTGATCGGTGACCGCATCCAGATGCGACAGGTCTTCCTCAACATCTTCCGCAACGCGGTCGACGCGCTACGCGCGACCCGGGAGCCCATGATCCGAGTTACCGTCACGGCGGCACAGGAGTTCGTCGAGGTCACCATCGCCGACAATGGCCCGGGTTTTGGTGGTAGCAAGCCCGAAGGCCTGTTTGCACCGTTTGTCACCACCAAGCCCAACGGCGTCGGCCTTGGCCTGTCGATCTGCCAGATGATCATCGAATCGCTTGGCGGTGGCATTCGTGCGCAGCAGAATCCGGAAGGGGGCGCGACCTTCCTTTTCACCATGCCGAGGGTCGAACCCGAACCGCAAAATCGGCAAACAGCGGCCGGATGAGGGTATCGCCCGCATTGCACAAATCGCAGCGGCCGACCGTACTCCCCGACAGATGTTGCCATCAGGTTAATGCGTTAGGCGGTAATCGCCCGATCTTTTCGTTATTCGATCATCCGGCCACTGGCCGATACGGGGTGGGGCCAACCTGACGCCGCTCCGTATCATCGATCAATACAGGAGAAATACTATGGGTGTTCCTAACACCTCACCATGGTCGCTGCGCGTCGCCGTGCTCACCGCTATGGTCGGCGCGGCAACGATTGCAGCCCCGGCATCGGCGCAGACCAAAACCTCGACGTTGGACGTCGGCGCCACCGTCACCAAGAATTGCACGGTCTCGGCAAGCGCGATCGCCTTCGGCGGCATCGACACCACCAGCACCGCCGCGCGCGACGGCACGGGCGGCATTTCGGTTACGTGCACCTTCGGTGCGGGCTGGAGCGCGGCTGCGGACAAGGGCCAGGGAGCGGATGCGACGGTCGCGACGCGCCAGATGGCAGGCCCCAATGGCGATGTCTTGAACTACGGCTTGTACAAGGATGATGCGCACACCGTTGCATGGGGTGACGGCACCGGCGAGACCGAAGAAATCGCCGACACCGGAAATGGTCTCGCCCAGCCGAAGCCGATCTACGCCAGCATCATGCCGAACCAGCAAACGGCGCATGCTGGTAGCTATGCCGATCAAGTCACCGTCACGCTGACGTACTGATCGTGCGGAGCCGTCACCTTTCGGGTCTGACGAGCGGGGGTGGTCGTGATCGCACGGCCACCTTCGACAAGATCCTGTTTACGCTGGCGGCGCTGTTGCTGGCGCCCGCCGTACAAGCCAGTAGTTTCCAGGTCAGCCCGGTCGTGCTGGAAGTACCCGCCGGCGGCCGGAACGCAGTGCTGACTCTTCGCAACAATGAACAGACGCCGGTTTCGGTTCAGGTCCGGCTGTATCGCTGGACACAGCACGACGGCGCCGATGTCTACGAGCCGACCGACGAGTTGATCGCATCGCCGCCGATTATGACGGTACCTGCCGGTGGAACGCAATTGCTGCGCATCGGACCGCGCACTGGGCGGCTTTCGGGCGCGTATCGTGTTATTATCGAGGATATTCTCCCGCCGGCGACCAAAGCCAGCCAGGTCCGGATCGCGCTGCGGCTCAATCTTCCCTTGTACGTAATGCCGGCGCCGGGCGCCAAGGCAGCGCTGCGTTGGTCTGGCTCGCGCGACGCGACCGGCAACATCACCCTTCGGGCCGACAACGATGGAGCGCGCTACGATACCGTGGTCGCCATCGGAGCGATCGATGCGGCACATAAGACGATCCGGCTCTCGTCGCATTTCGGCGCGGTGCTGCCCGGCGGAAGCAAACGCTGGTCTATCGGCAAACATCCTAAGCTCGGTTTGGATGCACCGCTGGACCTGAGCGTAACCAGCGGCGACGGCGTTGTGACGCAGGCCATGATAACGCTGGTGCGGCGCTAGGCCGGATCCATTATGTTTGCAGCCCCGATGGCAGACGTCCAGGCGGCAGTGGTGGACGCTTTGCAGCCCGCGTGGTTGGCGGTTTCGATGAACGGCGTCGCGCACGGCGACGTACTCGTGCTGCGCGGCAAGGGCGACGTATTCGTCGCGGTGGAAGCGTTGCGGCGCTGGGGCATATCGATCGACGGATTGCCGATCGTCGATCTCAACCATCAGCCCCATGTCGCACTGGCCGCCAGTGGCCTGAATTTCACGGTGGAGGAATCGTCGCAGACCTTGACGCTCTCCATTCCGCCGGCGCGGCTGCCAAAGAGTGCGGTGCGGCTCGGACACGCGCCCAACGGCACCATGGCGCGCAGCGGCTGGGGCGGCTTTCTCAACTATAATTTGTTGGCGAGCCGCACTGCCGACGGCCCCGCCCTGAGCGGATATTTCGAAGCCGGCGTCTTTTCGCCCTATGGCTCCGGCACGAGCACCTTCGTGGGGCAGTCGGCGAACCGCACGGCGCCGCTGGTTCGCCTCGAATCAAGCTGGACGGTCGACGACCCCGATCGCCTGCGATCGCTACGGATCGGCGACAGCATTGGTCGCGGCGGGATTGGCGGTACGCCGTTCCGCTTCGGGGGGGTGCAGTTCGGTCGCAGCTTCGAAACGCAGCCGGGCTTCGTGACGCTCCCGCTGCCGTCGCTCAGCGGCAGTGCCACCTTGCCCTCCGTTGCCGACCTCTATGTCGATAACGTACTGACCGGGCGGCACGATATCAGCCCCGGCCCATTCGCGATCAACGACGTGCCGGTGATCAGCGGCTCGGGCCAGGTGAGCCTCGTCGTCCGGGATATTCTCGGGCAGGAAACGACAGTTACGCAATCCTATTATACCGCACCGACGCTCCTGCGCGCCGGCCTCGACGATTATTCGGTCGAGGCCGGCTTTGCGCGGCACAATTTCGGCACGCGAAGCTTCGACTATGGGCCGTTCTTTGCCGCAGGCAGCTATCGCTACGGTATTTCGAGCGGCGTCACCGGTGAAGGCCATATCGAGATCACCGGTGCAGTGCAGCAGGCCGGGATCGGAGCCGATTTCGTCGTCCCCGGGGCTGCACTGGTAAAACTCGGCGCGGCCACCAGTCAGTCGCCAGATGGAACCGGGACAATGGTTTCGCTCGGGGTTGCCCGCAATACGCCGCGCATTTCGTACGGCGCCATGGCCGAGCTGCTGTCCGACGACTATGTCAGCTATGGCACATCGCTGCGCAGTCCGCGGCGTTCGATCATGGCCTATATCGGCATGCCGACGCCCTTCGGGTCGTTGGGCGGCTCTTTCACCAGCCGCAGCTACCGCGATTCGCCCACGTTGAATATTGCCAGTCTCAATACCCAGATCCGCGTGACGCGCTTCGGTTCGCTCAGCCTGATCGCTACAAAAACCTGGGGTGCAGTCGCTGAAACGACCGCGCAGGTGATGTTTGCAATGCCGCTGGGCCGCAACACCGCCGGGACAGCCGGCATCGGAACGAACGGCGGTCGGCAATCGGCCACCGTCACCGTTCAGCGCAACCTGCCGATAGGGAATGGTATCGGATACCGATTGGGTGGGGAGGTCGGCGAAATCGATCGCCTCGACGGCGAACTCGCGCTGCAGACCGGATTCGGGACCTACACCATCGATGGCAGCTGGAGCGATCAGACAAGCGCGGCGCACGTTTCCGCCGCAGGGTCGGTGGGCATCGTCGACGGCACCGTATTCGCAGCGCGCCCCCTCACCCAGAGCTTCGCTGCAGTGCGCGTCGGAAATTATCCAGGCGTGGGAGTTTACGCCGATAACCAGCTGGTTGGCCGGACCGGTTCCAACGGGATGATGATCATCCCAAATCTGCGCACCTTCGACGACAACCCGATCAGTATCGACAGCGATGACGTGCCCATGACCGCGCAAATCCGGTCAAACCAGCAGATCGTACGCCCGCCCCGGCGCGCGGGCGTGCGGGTCGATTTCCCTGTGCTGGGGCGCCGCGATGCCTTGCTGACCGTGCGGCTCGAGGACGGCTCGGTGTTGCCGACGGGCCTGCAGGTCGAGACGGCAAGCGGCGAGGAAACCGTGTCGGGGGCGGCCGGCGAAATCTACCTGTCGATGCTCGACGATCGCAACCGGGTTACCGTGCGCCTGCCCGACGCCGCCTGCAGCTTCGACGTGGCGCTTCCGCCGGGCAACGCCGCGCAACCACGGCTGGGGCCCTTTACCTGTGTCAGGACAATGCCGTGATCGATTGGAATATTCTGCTCCGCGGTACCGTTGCGGTGATCGCAGGCGTCGTCGGCCCGTCCGCGCTCGCTGCAAGTTGCTCGGTCACGTCCCCCGGAATAAGCTTCGGTGCTTATGATCCGTTGCGCGATGTCGATACCAACGGCACCGGCAGCATCCAGCTCGCCTGCGACGAGCCGGTCACCGCGACCGTGATCCTTGCGCGGAGCGGACCATCGCTCGACCGCATGATGACCAACGGGATCAGTCAGCTGATCTACGGACTATATGCCGATCCCCAGCGCAACACGATCTGGGGAGATGGCATGGGGGGATCTCAGACGGTCACCGTGCAAGGGACCTCGATCAGTCAGCCGGTCTATGGAAAGATCTTGAAGCGTCAGCAAGTGACTGCCGGTAGCTATAACGACACGATCACGGTGACGATAAGCTACTAGCCGCCCCGATACAGGGCCGGCAGCCGTGCAAGTCCTGCGATACGCAGAGAATGCCATGCCGCTCGCACAACAGCGCGATATGCCCCGACTCCAGCTCGACCAAGCCGAGACCGCCGAGCGCGACGCAGCGACGCCCCCCGCTGTAGTCCAACCGCGCGGATGGCTGTGCGGCTAGGCGGCGCTTCCGAGCCGGCTAGGCATCTTCCCCCACCATGCAACTCTGCGCCCCCGCCGCGACCGGCGGCGCCACACGGTCAAGCATCGTCGTCACCGATGCAACTCCGGACGGCAAAGCCTGCGGCTTGTCGATCGTCACCTGCGCCCGACGCACGGTCGGCAACACCAGACAGGCCTCCGCCAGCCGATGCGCAAACGTCTCGATCAGCGCGATGCGTTGGGCGGCCAGCGTCTCGGCCGCCGCAGCGATATCGCGGTAGTCAATCGTGGCATCGATCGTGTCGTTCGCGACCGGATCGATCCACAGCACCGCCGTGACGACCAGCGGCTGACGCCGGCCGATCTCGTGGGGATGTACGCCGATATCGGCCATCACCGTCAGCTCGCGAATGCCGACGCACAGGAATGCGACCTGCGGAAACGCGCCGCGCAGGACGGTCTCGTTGCCGCGCGTCCGCCCAGCCGCCTTGTCCTCGATCCGCGGCAACGCGATCAGTTCCGGAAGACCACGGTGCGCGAGCCGTTGAGCAGCACGCGATCGCCGAGGTGATAGGTCACCGCTGCGGCCAACACGCGCCGTTCGATATCGCGCCCCTTGCGAACCAGGTCATCGGCGGTGTCGGCATGGCTGATCGGCTCGACATCCTGTGCGATGATCGGCCCCTCATCGAGATCGGCGGTGACGTAATGCGCGGTGGCGCCGATCATCTTCACGCCGCGCTCGTGCGCCTGATGGTAAGGTTTGGCGCCCTTGAAGCCGGGAAGGAAACTGTGATGGATGTTGATGCAGCGGCCTGACAGGAACCCGGCCATGTCGTCGGACAGGATCTGCATGTAGCGCGCCAGCACCACTAGATCCGTTCCGGTATCGGTGACGATCGCCTTGATCTGCGCTTCCTGCTGGGGCTTGGTATCACGCGTCACCGGCAGATAGTGATAGGGGATGTCGCCGATCATCGTCGTCTGCAGCGCGGTCTGCGGATGATTGGAGACGATGCCGACCACATCCATGTCGAGCTCGCCGATGCGCCGCCGATACAGCAGATCGCCCAAGCAATGATCGAACTTCGACACGAGCAGCAGCACCCGCTGCCGGTCGGCCGCGCCGCGCAGAGTCCAGTACATTCCGTATTCCGCGCCGACCGCCGCGAAGCCTTCACGGATCGTATCGATCGTGATTGCCGGATCGGCCAGCGCGAATACCACGCGCATGAAGAAGCGTTTGGTCTGCAGATCATCGAACTGCTGCGCGTCCAGGATGTTGCCGCCGTGCGACGCCAGGAACGTCGCCACCGTCGCGACCAACCCCGGCCGATCGTCGCACGACAGCGTCAAAGTGCAAATATCCGTCAAACCGTCCTCCTGGGATCTCATCATATCGGCGCCTCAGCGCGCGCGGCGCATGCCATATTCACCGATCCAGTCGACCGTGCGTTCCAGCCCGCCAAAGGGATAGAAATGGAGCCGCACCGGGCCATGCGCCGGGGTAAGGCCGGCAGCGAAAGCGGCGACCAGCTTGTCGGGCCCTGCCGCACCGAGCAGGCGCGACAGTGACACACCATATTTCGCCATCACGCTGGCGGAGGCGCCCACGCCGCAATGTGCCGCGAACCGTAACAGCGTCTTGATGCCCGCAGGCCCAGGCACTCCGATCCGCACCGGCACATCGATGCCGCGGCGACGCAGTTCGCCGAGCCAGGCAAGGAACGGATCGGCATCGAAGCCGAATTGCGTGACGATAAGCATCGCCATGTCGCGACTGTGGATCTCGGCCTGCTTCTCCACCAGCGTACGCCACAGCTCCTCGCCGGTCATTGCCGGATGGCCGTCGGGATGCCCGGCAATGCCGATCGCCTTGATGCCGTGGCGCTCGAACAGCCCGGTGCGTAGCAGCGACAGCGTATCGGAAAATGGCCCGGCAGGTACCGGCGGATCACCGGCCACCAGGAACATCCGCGTGGCCCCCGCTTCCGCGGTGGTACGCGCGACGATCGTTTCGAGTTCTTCATGCGAGGCGATGCGCCGCGCGGAGAGATGCGGCATCGGCTCGAACCCCAGCGACCGCACCAGTACTGCAGCATCGATGCGCGCCGCCATCGTCTCGCCCGGCAGGAACGTGATCGCAACCGGCGTGTCCGGTGCGATGCGGGGCGCCGCGGCGCGCAAGGCATCCACATCCTTGGCGGTCATCTCGAGCGAATAGCCATCGGTCAACACCCCGGGCACCGGCTGCTCCCAGGCAGGGTGTAGCGCGTTGCTGATATGCATGATCCTCCACTCCCGCCGTTCCGGCTGCTTTCGACGAACACGTTCTTTTTGCTTGCCACAGAGATAACGGACGATAAAGAATTCGTATACAAGAATATTTCAGAGACGCGAATAACGGAGTGGGTATGCAGGGCACTGCGGTAGCACCATTGCTGATGCTTCCCGGGCTGCTGTGCGACGCACGCATGTTCGCCGCGCAACGCGACCGTTTTCCGAACGCCGTGGCGATCGACGGGTTTGGCGAGGTTGATGATCTGGTGAAGATGGCGCGGATCGCGCTGGACGCCGCCCCGCCGCGAATATCGTTGCTCGGCCATTCGATGGGTGGGCGGGTCGCGCTGGAGATGATGCGACTTGCGCCCGATAGGATCGAGCGACTGGCGCTGGTCAGCACGGGCGTGCACGAACGGCGCCCCGGCGAAGCACCAAAGCGGCACGCTCTGCTGCAGCTCGGCCGCACGTGGGGGGCAGAGACTCTGGTCGATCACTGGCTGCCGGGAATGGTCGCGCCCGACCGCGCCGACGATATGGCGCTGATCGGGCCGTTGCACGAGATGTGCGTCGATGCCGGCGTCGATACATTCGCGGCGCAGATCGCCGCTTTGCTCGGTCGCCCGGAGGTCGCATCTTTGCTGCCGACGATCCGCTGCCCGACGCTCGTTATGGTCGGCACCGAGGATGCCTGGAGCCCGCCTGCGCAACACGAGCAGATCGCCGCGGCGATCCCGGGTGCGGGGCTGCGCGTTATTCCCGGCGCCGGCCATATGCTCCCTGCCGAGGCGCCCGATGCCGTCAACGATGCGATCGCCGACTGGCTGGCCCTACGCCCTTATACCGACCCCGTTTCCGACCGATAACGATGAAATTGAAAGAGGAGCAGATTTCGTGACTGACAAAAGCCTGGAAAGCATTCTTTCCGACAGCGGCGACATCGTCGAGCTACTGCGCAACCAGCGGACCGGCCCCAACGCTTATCCCGGCGTCCCGGCGGAATATTCGAACTGGCGTGACGAGCAGATGGCTTGGTCCAAGACCTGCGTGCTGTTCAATCAGTCTTACCACATGGTGGATCTCGAAGTTTCGGGCCCGGATGCGTTCGCGATGCTCAACCATCTCGGCGTGAACAGCTTCAAGGGCTTCGTGCCGGACCGCGCCAAGCAGTTCGTGCCGGTCACGCCCGATGGCTATGTCATCGGCGACGTGATCCTGTTCTATCTCGAAGAGAATCGCTTCAATCTGGTCGGTCGTGCGCCGGTGATCGAATGGGTCGAATATCACGCGCAGAGCGGCAAGTGGGACGTAAAGGCCGAGCGTGACGAGCGCACCGCCGTCCGCCCCGATCCGGAAAACCGCAAGTCGTATCGTTTCCAGCTACAGGGGCCGAACGCCATGAAGACGCTGGAACAGGCGATGGGGCAGACCCCGCCGGACCTGAAGTTCTTCAACATGACGACGATCGAGATCGCCGGCTGCACGGTGCGCGCACTGCGTCACGGCATGGCCGGCCAGCCCGGCTACGAACTGTTCGGCCCGTGGGCGGATGGCGAAACGGTACGGCAGGCACTGATCGCTGCGGGGAAGGATTTCGGCTTGGCACTGGTCGGCGGCCGCACCTATTCGTCGAACACGCTTGAATCGGGTTGGATCCCCTCCCCACTGCCCGCCACCTATACCGGCGAAGCGCTGAAGCCCTACCGCGAATGGCTCGGCGCCAATTCCTACGAAGCCAAGGCATCGATCGGCGGGAGCTTCGTGCCGGACAGCGTCGAAGGCTATTACCTGACACCGTGGGACCTCGGCTACGGACCGTTCGTCAAGTTCGACCATGATTTCATCGGCCGCGAGGCGTTGGAAAAGATGGCCGATCAGCCACACCGCAAGAAGGTGACGCTGGCGCTGGATAGCGAAGATGCGCTGCGCGTCATCAGTTCGGCGCTGCAGAAGGGCGACCGCGCGAAATACATGGAATTCCCCTCGGCGGTCTATTCCATGCATCCGTACGATTCGGTGCTGGTGGACGGCGAGATCGTCGGCGTTTCGACCTGGATCGGCTACAGCGCGAACGAGGGCAAGATGCTGACGCTTGCCATGCTCGACGCCAAATATGCCGAGCCCGGCACCAAGGTCACGTTGCTGTGGGGCGAACCCGATGGCGGCACGCGCAAGCCGACGGTCGAGAAGCACGTCCAGACGGAAATTCACGCAACCGTCGCGTCGGTGCCGTATTCGGAAGTCGCCCGCGATGCCTATGCGGACAGCTGGCGCACCCGCCAGCCGGTCTGATCGGGCGATCATATCGTAAAGCTCGGCGGGGGACAGGAATGTCCCCCGTTTTGCTATCCCAGTGCCAGCAGGTCGGCGGTCTTGATCAGTAGAGCGGTCGCGCGTCGCTCGACTTCGGCATCGAACCGCACCGTCGGGATCGCAACGCTGAACGCACCAACCACCTCGCCGTCGATGCGGGCGACCCGGCCCAGCCCATAGATGCCCGGCGTATGTTCCTCGCGCGTCCGCGCGATGCCGCTCTCGCGAATCCGCGCGATATCGGCGCGGAGTTCGGACTCCGATACGATCGTCGTCTCGGTAAAGGCACGGCGCTCGCTTTCCGCGAAATAGCGATCAAGCTCGTCGTCCAGCATCGCCGCCAGCAGCGCCTTGCCGGCCGAGAAGCCGTGCAGCGGGGCATTCGCGCCGGTCTGCACGGCATAGCGCAGCGCATGTTCGCTGGGTTCGGTCGCCAGCGCCTCGACCTGCCAGCCGCGGCGGACGAAGAAGGAGGATGTCTCGTTTAGCTGGATGCGCAGCGTGCGCACTAGCGGCGCGACCGTCTCCGTCAACGTGAAAGCGGGGGCATGCGCCTGCAACCGCTCCAGCCCCGGCCCGGCGCTGTAGCGACGCCCCTGGCGCAACAGATAGCCGCGCTCGGTTAGCGTGACGAGCAGATAGGACAGGCTGCTGACCGGGATGGCCAGCGCATTTGCGATCTCCTGCGCCATCAGTGGCCGCGCCCGCGCGACGACATATTCGATGATATCGAGCGTACGGATTGCCGATTTGACCGTCGCCGGCGCGGAAGTGTCTGCCATGCCTGCTTATACCGCGGACGAACGCCGCGACCAGATCATCGATCGAACACGATTGATCCGCGCCGCTCGGCGAAACGCCACCCGTCATCGGTGCGTACGAAGCGATCGTGGAACGATCCGACCAGCGGCGCTGCCGTACCGGTGAACAGCAGCATCGCGCTTTCGCCGCTCGCGCTGCTGTCGCTTTCCACGTCGATGACGATATTGCCGACGATGTGCCGCGACACGCGCGCCGGGCGCGCCTGAAACGCCGCAAGGATCGCCGCACGCCCGACGATCGGGGCATCAGGCGCAGTCGGTCGCGTCATCGTGCCTTGCTCGGCATAGAGCAACGCTACGCCGACCCAATCGCCTGCGTCATTCAGATTGGCGTAGAGGTTCACGAGCCGCGCGCAATCCTGTTCGATCGCGCGGCGCACCGCGTCCGTCATCACGCCGTCATTCACGCCGCTTCCAGCACCACGTGACCCACCGCGGTATTCGACGCCGGCACATGATAGAAGCGATGCAGTTGCGTCACGTTCGGCCCCAGCGCGCCGCGCATGATCAGCCACATGATCAGTTCGATACCCTCCGAGCCTGCCTCACGCAGATAATCGTAATGCGTGATGCGGCGCAGCGCCTGCGGATCGGCGACAAGATTGTCGAGAAACGTGTTGTCGAACTCGCGGTTGATCAGCCCGGCGCGCGCGCCCTGCAACTGGTGGCTCATCCCGCCGGTGCCCCACACCTGAACGTTGAGGTCTTCGGGAAAACTCGCCACCGCGCGGGCGATCGCCTCGCCCAGCCGCCAGCAGCGATCGCCCGATGGCGGCGGGAACTGCGTGACGTTGACCACCACCGGCACGACCCGCGTCGGCCAGGTATCGACCTCTCCGAACAGCAGCGACAACGGTACGGTCATGCCGTGATCGACATCCATCTCGTTCAGGATGGTCATGTCGAATTCGTCGATGATCAGGCTTTGTGCGATATGCGCGGCAAGTTCGGGATGCCCTTGCACGACGGGCACGGCGCGCGGCCCCCACCCTTCATCGGCTGGCTTATAGGAATCGGCGCAACCGATCGCGAAGGTCGGCACGACGTCCAGCATGAGGCTGGTCGCGTGATCGTTAAACACCAGGATCACCACATCGGGCTTCGCCTCGCGCTCCCATGCGCGGCTGGCCTCGTAACCGGCGAATACCGGCTGCCAATATTCCTCGCGCGTCTTGCCCAGATCGATTGCCGCGCCGATCGCCGGCACGTGGCTGGTCGCGACGCCGGCCGTGATGCGTGCCATATCAGTATTTTCCCTTGATCGATCGATTGCCTTCCGGCGAGCGTCCGCCTGCAATCATCATTGCGGCATAGTCCTCGGTGCTCATCCCGCTCATCGTGCTCACTGCCCGTTGCGCACTCCAGCCGTCGGTGCTGGCCAGTTTCATCAGGAAGTAGAAATTGCTGCCGAGCTGGATCAGCTGATTATAGTCGCGCGCCAGGATGGCGACGCGCTGTTCCTCGGTCATCGTATAGTTGGATAGGTAGCCTTCTTCGTCCGCCTTGAACGCTTCGCGCGCATCAGCCTTGCCCAGCGAATGGCAGAAGCGGTGCAGATGATATGCCCGGCGTGAACTGGCCGTGGTGAAGATCGTGGTACCGGGAATATCGGCCAGATCCTCCGGATTATAGCCCAGACCGGGCGTCACATCGCTCATCGTGATCCTCCTAGAAGTCGTAACCGAGCGACAGCCCGTAGGTACGTGGCAATAGATTGGGTGCGTGAATCACGCGGTCGGCGGACAGCGAGGCCGTCTTCAACGGCCGAGATGCATCGAACACGCGCTCGCTTGACGCACCGGCCATGAAGAGAACCAAGGAGGCGAAGCCGCTTGCGTGCGCAAACCCGTCAGCCATGCCGCACATGGCCCACTATGCAGCATAAGATATCGCCCAAACTGATGCGGTCGAAATGCACCGCCCCTCCCAGCTTTTCCAATATGCGAATTATTCGCTTATGCGAATTACTATCCCGGGTAGGTTACGATGGCAAGGCCGATCGGCGCAATCGTACGGAGGTTCAGCCCAGCCGGGCTGCCGCGATGTCCGCGCCTTCGCGCAACGATCTCAATTTGGCCCAGGTCACCGCCGGATCGATCTTGCCATAGCCGGCAAACGTGCCGAACCCGCAATCGGTGCTCGCCACGACGCGGTCGGCGCCGACGATGGCGGCGAACCGTTCGATACGTTGCGCGACCAGCTCGGGATGCTCGATATAGTTGGAACAGGTATCGATCAGCCCCGGCGCGAGGATCGTGTCATCGGGCAATTTAGCATCGCGCCACACCTTCCATTCATGCTCGTGGCGCGGATTGGCGGCCTCGAACAGGATCGTCGATGGTCGCGCCTTCAGCACGATATCGATGATCCGCTCCAGCGGAATGTCGTGATCGTGCGGACCTTCGTAGTTGCCCCAGCAGATATGCATGCGCATGCGATCCGCCGGGATATTGGCGGTGGCAGCGTTGAGCGCCTCGACGTTCGCCTCGATCGTGCGGAGGAATTCCGGCTCGTCCATGTCTTGGTAGCCCGTGTGGCGCGACATGGCGAGATCGGGGCAATCGAGCTGCAGTTCGAACCCGGCACCGGCGATCGCTTCATATTCCGGGCGCATCGCTTCCACCAAATCGGCAAGATACGCATCGTGGCTGGGATAGAAGGCGTTTGCCTGGAAGGCGGTGATCAGCCCTGGTGATGCTGAATTCAGGAAGGCGCGCGTGCCTTTACCATGCCGATCGAGCGCCTCCCGGAAGCGTCGGATGTCGTCGTGCAGCGGCTGCAGATCGACCAGCTTGACCGGCCCGATGCAGGTCGCGCGGGTGAATTCCTGCGCGCCCATGATCCCGGCAAGCTTCTGGCGCAATTCGGGCAGCGGCGCGAGATCCAGCGCCGGCTTGCGCTCGCTATGCCCGCCAAACCCGGAAAGCCGCTCGATGATATAGGTCGAATAGCCGACCTTGCCGAGTTCGCCGTCACTGACGATCGTCACGCCGGCCGCGACCTGCGCGGCGACCGCGGCATCAACCGCCGTCTGCACGACGATATCGAATGCTTCCGCATCATAGGGTTCACCCGCATCGCGCGCGAGCAGCAGCGGGGTCAGTTCGGGGCCGCGCGGCAGGCTGCCGACATGGCTGGTGGCAATTGCAGTCATCTGGCTTCCTCAAGTTTCACGGCGTGGACGATATGGCTCGTGTACGTTCGCTGAGCCCGGATTAGCCCAGTTCGGCGCCGATACCCGACGGTTTCGATCCGCGGATGGGATATCGGCACCAAGCCACCCCCAATGCAATGGATTAGTGGAAGTTATAGCACCGCATCCGATAAACTCATTTCCTGCATCGATCATCGGTTGGTAGAAAATCATAAAGCGCAACGCGCACCGACTTTGGTAGGGGATATGCATTGTCACTTCGCGCTTCAGGGTTCCGAACCCTTGCCGAACGATCGCCCGGCGTAACGCCGCTTGGTGCGAAATGAGGAACCTCAACATACTGGTCATCGGTGGCGGCATCGGGGGCCTGACGGCAGCGATCGCGCTGCGCCGGGACGGGCATGCCGTCACCGTCATCGAACAGAATCCGAACTGGTCGGTCTATGGCGTCGGAATCATCCAGCAATCGAACGTGATCCGGGCGATGAGCGATCTCGGGCTGATCGATTCCTATCTCGGGGCCGCGTACGGCTTCGATTTCGTCGAGATTTTTACGCCGACCGGCGTCAAGGTGGCGCGGGTGCCGTCGCCCAATCTCGTCGAAGGCTATCCCGCAAATGTGGGTATCGCCCGGCCGGCACTGCACAAGGTGCTGGTCGACCGGGTGCTGGCGGACGGCGTCGAGGTGAAGCTGGGCGTGACGGCGCGCCAGATCGACGATCTCGGCGACCGGGTCCGGGTCACGCTGTCCGACGATGGCGTGCAGGATTTCGACATCGTGGTCGGTGCGGACGGCGTCTATTCGCAGACCCGCGCGACCTTCTTCCCCGATGCGCCGCTGCCGGCCTATACCGGACAGGCGGTGTGGCGATACAATCTGCCGCGCCCGGCGGATCTGGATGCGCTGCAGGCATATAACGGGCCGATCGGCATCGGGCTGGTGCCGATGAGTGCGGACCAGATGTACATCTTCGTGACGACGCCGGAGCCCGGCAACACCCGTTACGCACGCGACGGGCTTGCCGCCCGGATGCGCGACAAGCTGGAGAATGCGCCACCGGCGGTGCGCGCGCTGGCCGCGGGGATCACCGACGATCAGGGCGTGGTGTATCGTCCGCTGGAAACGGTGATCATGGAGGGACCGTGGCACAAGGGCCGCGTCGTGATGCTGGGCGATGCGATCCACGCGACGACGCCGCACCTCGGCCAGGGCGCCGGCATGGCGATCGAGGATTCGATCGTGCTGGCCGAGGAGCTTTCACGCCACGATACGCCGGACGCGGCGTTCACCGCCTATCGCGAGCGTCGCTACGACCGCTGCGCGTATATCGTCCAGTCGAGCCTGGCGATCTGCCGCGGCCAGCTGGGCCTGTCCGAACCCGTCGATAACGCGGTGGCCACGCGCGAGATGTTCGCCGCCGTGTCGCAACCGATCTAATTAGTAAACCGAGGATTTTCCGATGAGTCGAGTAACTGACATCCGTTATGTTGGCTATGCCATGCCCGACATGGAGGCCGAGCGTGCCTTCTATGCCGATACCTGGGGCCTGCAGCCCGTCGCGGCGGACGACGGCATGGCCTATTTCAAGGCGCAGGGGCATGACGAGCATCATGTCGTGCGGTTGCGCCAGGACACGGTGAGCCGCGTGGATGTCATCGCGCTTGCCGCCGACACCCGCGCCGATGTGGAGGCGCTGCACGACAAGGTCGTGGCGGCCGGTTGCAAGGTGATCTTCGCGCCGCAGGAATTGACGTCGCCGGGCGGCGGTTACGGCTTCCGCTTCTTCACGCCGGACGGCTTGCCGTTCGAAGTCTCCAGCGATGTCGCACGTGGCGATCATCGCCAGATGGTGCGCTGGGATGCGGTGCCGCAGAAGATCAGCCACATCGTGCTGCATTCGCCCGATCACAAGGCGATGGTGCAGTTCTTCATCGATGTGCTGGGCTTCAAGCTGAGCGACTGGCTGGGCGACTTCATGGCGTTCCTGCGCTGCAACGAAGCGCATCACCGCATCGCTTTCCTCCCCGGTCCGCCATGCCTGAACCACGTCGCCTATGACGTGCTGACGATCGACGACATGATGCGCGGCATCAATCGCCTGAAGAAGAAGGGCACGGAGATCCTGTGGGGTCCGGGCCGCCATACTGCGGGCAACAACACGTTCAGCTATTTCACCACGCCGGGTGGCTTTGCAGTGGAATATACGTCCGAGCTCGAGGATGTGGATTTCCACGGCCATGAGGCCCAGGTCCATGTGCCCGGCCCGCAGATCATGGATCAGTGGGGCGTCGGCATCGGTGGTCCGCAGACCATGCCGCATCCGAAGGCCGATCCAGGCCTGTTCCAGCCGGCGGGAATATAAGCATGGCTTTGTTCGAATATTTCCCGAACTATATCTGGAACCTGTCGGTCGCGATGGCGCTGGAGAGCGGCGCGCAGATCGGCGAGATCGTCGATATGTGCCAGCCGATCCGCGATGCCGCCGCAAGCGGCGCGGATGCCGGAACGCCGCAATTCATGGCGCAATGGGTCGCGATGGCCGACCGGCTGATCGAGCTGGCCGACGAGGACGACGCGCGGGGTCGTGGTTTCTCGGCCTCGAACAAGCTCGAGCGGGCGTCGCTGTACCTGCTGGTCGCGGAGCGGATGCAGGGGCATGGCCATCCTGGCCGGCGCGATACCTATGCCAAGGCACTCGCCGCGTTCGAGCGATCGACCAAGCTCAGCAGCCTGCCGCGCGAACGGGTCGAGATTCCGCTGGCCGAAGGCACGATGCCGGCATTCTACACCCGCGCACCGGGTGCGGGTCCGCATCCTGTCGTGGTCTATTGCAACGGCCTCGATAGCTGCAAGGAACTGCTATACTGGTCGCGCCTGCCCGAGGCACTGGCGCGACGCGGTATTTCCACCTTGTGCGTCGATCAGCCCGGCACCGGCGAAGCGCTGCGGCTGCAGAATTTGCCGGTCGATCCGCACAGCGAAAATTGGGCGTCGAAAGCGGTCGACTGGCTCGAGGCGCGTGACGACGTGGATGCGGCACGGATCGGCATGACGGGCATTTCGCTCGGCGGTCACTTCGCACCGCGCGCGGTGGCCTACGAACCACGCTTCGCCAGTGGCGCGGTCTGGGGTGCCAATCACAATTGGCGCGAAGTTCAGGACAAACGAATGAAGCGCGAAGGCGAGAATCCGGTGCCGCATTACTGGGCGCATGTGATGTGGGCATTCGGCGCCCAGGACATGGACGAGTTTCTCGCCAAATCGGCGGACATGAACCTGAACGGCCATATGGACCGCATAACCGTACCGTTCCTGGTGACGCACGGTGCCAATGATCGCCAGATCAGTGTGCAATATGCGCATGATTGCTACGAACAGCTGGTCAATTCCCCGCGTCGCGAACTGAAGCTGTTTACCGCGCGCGAAGGCGGCGTGGAGCATGTCGGCGCGGACAATATGAGCTTCGGCCGCGATTACATCGCCGACTGGTTCGCCGACACGCTGGGCGGGCACAGCGCATGAGCCGGCGCTTCCTCGACCTGTCGATCACGCTGGATCCGGACGTGATCACCGACCCGCCGTTCATGCGGCCGAGCATCACGTACCAGACGCACGAAGAGACGGTCGCGGAGATGCAGATGTTCTTCCCCGGCCTGAAGGCGGAGGAGCTGCCGGGCGGTCTCGGCTTCGCGGCATCGGAAAAGCTGACGCTGACGACGCATAACGGCACGCATCTCGATGCACCGTGGCATTACCATCCGACGATGGATGGCGGGAAGCCGGCGATCACGATCGACGAGGTGCCGCTGGATTGGTGCTTCCGGCCTGGCGTGAAGCTCGATTTCCGGCATTTCGCCGACGGCTATGTCGCCACGGCGGCGGACATCGAGGCGGAACTGGCACGCATCGGCTATGACGTGCAGCCGCTGGATATCGTGCTGGTCAACACGGCCGCCGGCGCGGCGCTGGGGGGACCGGACTTTCTCGGATCCGGCTGCGGCATCGGTTACGAGGCCACGATGTACCTCACCACGCGCGGCGTGCGGGTTACCGGCACCGATGCGTGGAGCTGGGATGCGCCGTTCGCGCATACCGCACGCAAGGTGGCGGAAACAGGCGATACGTCGCTGATCTGGGAAGGCCACAAGGCCGGTCGCGACATTGGCTATTGCCACATGGAAAAGCTCACCAATCTCGATCAGCTGCCAGATTACGGTTTCACGGTTTCCTGCTTTCCCGCAAAGGTGAAGCGCGGTTCGGCCGGCTGGACACGCGCTGTCGCGATCTTCGAGGACTGAGACGATGAAACTAGCCACGTTGCGCGATGGTACGCCGGATGGCCGACTTGTCGTGGTTTCCCCGGATGGCCGCAGTTGCGCGCCGGCGCCGGTGGGCACGTTGCAAGCGCTGATCGAGAATTGGGCGACGCACGCAGCGGCGCTGGCCGAGGTTTCGGCGTTCCCCACCGCGATCGATCCGGCGTCGCTGTGTGCACCGCTGCCGCGGGCGTGGCAGTGGCTGGATGGGTCGGCGTTCGACAGCCACGGGCAACTGATGGATTTGGTGTTCGGCAACAAGCCCGAGCGTGCCGGCCTGCCACTGATGTACCAGGGCATGTCCGATCGGTTTTATGGCCCGCATGACGATATTCCGGTGCCGTCGGAAGAACTCGGCATCGATTTCGAGGGCGAGTTCGGCGTGATCGTCGATGCCGTGCCGATGGGCACGACGGCATCCGACGCCCTGGGGCATATCCGGCTGATCGTGCAGATCAACGACTGGTCGCTGCGCGCGCTGGCCGGGCCGGAAATGAAGACAGGTTTCGGCTGGGTGCAGGCCAAGCCGGCGTGCAGCGCCGCGGGCATCGCGGTCACCCCCGACGAGCTCGGCGATCAATGGCGCGACGGCCGTGTTTGCCTGGATCTGCTGGTCGATTGGAACGGCCAGCGATTCGGAGCGCCGAACGGGGCGGCGATGTCCTTCGGGTTCCACGAACTGATCGCGCATGCCGCGCGCACGCGCGCCTTGCCGGCCGGGACGATCATCGGCTCCGGCACCGTGTCGAATGCCAATTTCCGCGAGATCGGATCCACCTGCATTGCCGAGCGCCGCGGGATCGAGATCGTCGATGACGGCGCCCCCGGCACCGCGTTCATGCGCTTCGGCGATACGGTGCGGATGGAAGCGCGGCTGACAGATGGCAGCGCGCCGTTCGGCGCGATCGAGCAACGGGTCGTGCAGGGCTGATCCTGCGATATCAGGCGGTCGCCGGCCGGCGTCTCGACGCAACGCCGGCGATCGCCGCGGCACCTGCGGCACCGATCCCGAAGATCAGCAGCGCGGGCTTCAGCCCCCCGGTGAGTTCGGTGAGGGCGACGGCGATCAATGGTGCCATGAACTGCGCGAGGAAGAAGGTGCCGGTCCACAACCCGGTGCCACGGCCACGCGCGGCGGGCGGCAGCACCTGCATCACCCAGGTCAGCAACGTCGGCAGCAGGATTCCGCCACCGACACAGCTGATCACGGCGAACATCGCGACAATCCAGAAGCCGCTGGATTGCGACACGCCGACATAGCCGATCGCGGCCAGCGCAAAGCCCGCCGCCAGCAGCAATGTACGGTTTTGCTGGGCGCCGCGCCGGAAAATCAGCGCGCCGATCACCACACCGAAATTGGCCGCGGCACCCGCGCCGCCGATCGCCGCGGGGGATGTGACGCCGACGATCTCCATGATCGGTCCGATCTGGATCAGCATCGTATAGAACAGCAATGCCGCGCCGAGCGTGATCGCGACGATCGGCAGCACGCGCGCGAACGGGAAGAGCGTCTGCTGCGCGGTGGTGCGCGTGGCCGGTGGCTCGAACAGGATCATCGCGGAAAACAGCCCGATCGGCAGCGCGAGCAGATACAGCAGGAAAGGCCCGCGCGATCCCAGCATCTCGCCGAGGATGCCGCCCGCGGCGATCAGCACGATCGCACTGAGGCTGACGACCGCCGTCTGGATCGCGATCCAGCGTTCGCGACGCTCGCCATCGTAATAGTCGCCGATCAGCGTGGTGGCGACGGTGGTGATCGCCGCCTCCATCAGCCCGAGCAGGACGCGCGACACGACGATCCATGTCAGGCTGGTGAGATACAGCGGCATCAGCCCGATCAGGCCGTACAGCACCAACGCCGTCACCTGGACCCATTTGCGCCCGACCCGGTCACTCAGCCAGCCGGCGGCGGGCGAGAAGATCGCCACGCAGAGCGCCGGGATGGTCAGCGCGATCGGCACGAGGAACGCTGCGCCTGGCACCGCGGCGAATTCGCGCAGCAGCAGGGGCAATACGGGGACCAGCGAGATGATCGCCATGGCCGGCATCACGGCGGCGGCCATCAATACGACGCCGTGGCGCGTCGTCGCCTGGCGCGCGGCCATGGGTGACGCGGTCATGACCGTCATGACGATGCCCGGTGGCGAAGCGGGCGTCGGCGCCCGGGACGGACGTCGAGCGCGCGTGTCGTGCGACAGCCTAATATCATGCATCCACCCCCGTTTTGACGGCAGCATAGAGGCGCGTGAGCATTCGGGAAAATAGATTGTAGCAATCAACTTCCATCACCATCGTTGATGTGAGATTGACTGCGGATGCGATTCAAGGGCCTCGATCTCAATCTCGTCATGGCGCTGGACATCCTGCTCGAGGAGCGCAGCGTATCGCGCACCGCCGAGCGGCTGAACCTCAGCCAGCCGGCGGTCAGCGCCGGGCTGGCGCGGCTGCGCGAGTATTTCAAGGACGACTTGCTGGTATCGGTCGGGCGGCGGATGGTGCCGACCGCCTATGCCGAGTCGCTATGGCCGATCGCCCGCGATCTGCTGGCGACGGCGGACCGGCTGATCGATACGTCGAGCAGCTTCGAACCGGCCACCGCGCGTCGGCGGTTCCGCATCAATGCCTCGGATTACATGCAGACGGTGCTGATCACGCCGGTGCTGCGGAACATGCATGCGCGCGCGCCGAACGTCAGCGTGGATGTCGGGCCGACCGGGCCGCTGAGCATCGTGCAGTTCGAGTCCGGCTATATCGACATGATGATCACGCCCGAACAATATGCCTCGCCGTCGCATCCGGTGCAGCAATTGCTTGAGGAACGGCATGTGGTGGTCGGCTGGTCCGAGAACCCCGCGATGGCCACGCCGCTGGACCTGGAGACGTTCCTCAGCCTGGGTCATATCGCGGTGAGCATCGGTAGCGGGCGGGAGATGTCGTTCGCCGAACGCCATCTGCTGCCCTATCGCGATCGGCGCCGGATCGAAGTGACGTCGTCGACCTTTTCCGGCGTGCCGATGATGTTGCCGCACACGTTGCGCATCGCGGTGCTGCAGGAGCGGCTGGCGACGGCCTATTGCACTGCGTTTCCGCTGCGCGTGCAGCCGTTGCCGTTCGATATGCCGCTGCTGCGCGAGGTGGTGCAATATCATACCGCCCGCGCCGACGATGCCGGCATCGCCTGGCTGATCGGCGAGTTCCAGCGCGTCGCCGCGGAACCGGTGGCGGCTTAGCGTGCCCGCTGATCCGCCTCGTCTGCGTCGTGCCTGATGTCCGACAGGCGCAGAAACAGGACGAGCGCCACGACCAGCCCGGCTGCGGCCATCATCAACGGGACATCGTAGCTCCCGGTATAATCCGCCATTGCGCCGACCCAGAGCGGCCCGAACCCGGCCATCAGCATGAAACTGGCATATTGGATCGCATACAGCCGCCCATAGCCGGCGATCCCGAAACGCCGTGCGGTCATGTAACCGATCAGATCGGCCTCGGCGCCCATCGCGGTGCCAAGCGCGATCGCGCCGATCCAGGCGAACGTCACACCCTGGGCGGCGAGCGTCAGGCAACCCGCGGCGCATAGAGCGCAGCAGGCGGCGGCGAGCCGCGCGGCGCGTAAGCGATCGGCGAGCCAGCCGACCACGACCCGGCTGACGATCACCGATGCGCCGATCGCGCCGGCAACCAGCCCGGCGTCGCGCGGCGCCATGCCGGCCTCCCGCAGCATCGGTACGAAGTGCGGCAGCAGCCCGGCAAACGACAATGCCATCGTGCCGAACGCCGCGAGCAGCATGATGAAATCGCGCGAGCGTAACGCAGCGGCGACCGCCACGTTGGCGGCGGGCGCCGCAGTGCGCGGCTTGCCCGGTAGCGACAATGCCGGGATGACGCCGGCAAGGGCGATGGCGGAGAGTGCCAGATAGCCGATCTGCCAGCCATTGGTGGCGACGATGCCGGCCAGGATCGGCGGCAGGATCATCGCCGAAAGCCCGATGCCGAGTTGCGTCAGCCCCAGTGCGAGCCCGCGCGATCGATCGAAGGCGGCGCTAACCGCGCGGGTATAGGCCACCGGTGCCGAACAGGCGGCCAGGAAGCCGATCGCCGCCATTACCGCCAGATAGGCGGGGATCGAATGGACGACGGTGCCGAGCGCGAGGAACCCGCCGGATAACGCCACGGATCCGAACGCTGCGGGGCCGCGCGCGCCGAACCGATCGATCAGCCAGCCGACGAACGGCAATGCCATCGCCAGCGTCACCGTCGACAGGAAGAACGCCCAGCCCAGCCCGGTGCGCGACAGGCCGATCGCAATTTCCAGGTCCTTGGCGAAGATTCCGGCGGTGTAGGTCAGCAGGCCGGCGATGCCGAGCCCGACGCCGGATGCCGCGACCAGCACGATCGGCCAGCCGCGGCGAAACTCTCCGGCGTGTGGCATCAGAAGCGGAAGCCGATCCGGGCACCGTACGTGCGTGGTGGGCGCAGCGTGAGCAACGTCGCGTTGATGATCGGGCGGGTCAGCCCGCCGGCGAACACGGCATTGTCCTCGATGTTGTTGACGAACCCGGTGAGCGACCAGGCATCGCCCGGTGCACTGAGCGTCAGATACGCATCCGACGTCATCGATCCGTCGCGACGCTGGTAATCGAGATAGTCGAGGTTAAGCCACGCGGCGCTTTCCAGGCGCGTGCGGGCGCCGGCGGTCAGCCCGTAATCGCCGAGCTGGAAGCGGTGCTCGTAATTCACGTTGGCAGTCCATTTGGGCGAAAAGACGCCGGGCTTGCCCGAGCAATCGACGACGAACAACCGGGTCGGCGGGGCCGCGACGCGCGTGTCGTTGCTGACCTGGCACGACGTGACGAGCGGTGCGCCGCTGGTGGAGATCGCGTTGTAGACCAGGCTTTGATAGCGCGCGTTGAGATACTGCACGGTGGCACCGAACGTGTCCGCCGCGGTCGGCTGGAACAGCACGTCCACCTCGGCACCGTACATTCGCGCACGGCCCGCATTCACCGTCACGCCGGCCTGCGCGAAGTTGCCCGGGGTGGCCTCGATCGGGCCGACATAGCTGATCTGCTGATCGTTATATTTCCAGTAGAATGCCTCCAGATTGATCTGCAGCTTGTTGTTCAGGAAGCGGTTTTTGGAGCCCAGCGTATAGGCGGTGAGCGTCTCGGGACGATAGGTGTTGGTGCCGGCGGAGGGGTAGAATCCGCCTGCCTTGAACCCGGTCGCGACGTTGGCGTAGATCAGCGAGCGCGGCGCGACATCCCATTCGATCCCCGCCTTCCAGGTGAATTTGCTGAAATCGAGATCGCCGTTGATCGGCACGCTCGGCGGATTGGGCACGAAGAAGCTGGTATTCCGGGTCGAGCCGGTCAGCGTCTTCATTTCCTTGGTATAGCGCCCGCCGCCAACGATCCGGAACGTGTCCGCAACGGAATACGTCAGCTGGCCGAACACCGCCTTGCTGGTGGTCTTCAGCCGCGGGAAATATTCGGTGTTGGCAAGGATGCCCTGGTTGTAATTGTTATACCCGTCCTGCTGCTCGTGGAAGAAGAACGCGCCGAGCACATATTGCAGCGCCCCGCCGCCCTGCGAGGCGAGCCGCACCTCGGCCGACATCTGATCGTCATCCTCCGTGAAGCGCCCGGGAAAGCCCGGTGCGTAGGTCAGGATGTCAGGCTTGCTCTTGCGATAGGCGAGGATCGTGGTCAGCGATGCGAAGCCGAGATCGCCGGTGGTGGTGAGCGAGGTGCCCCAGAACGTGCTGTCCTGGAAACCATCGCCGCGCGGCACCGTAACGGCATTGCGGAGCGCATCGGGCGACAGGAACGAGAATGGCGGCACGAAGCGGAACGTGTTGACCGTCAGCTGCTGCAGCAACGCGGTGATCTGGGGATCGGCGGCACCGACACGGTCGCGCAGATTGGGCACATTGGGCGTGACCGGCGAGGCGACCAGCGCCGCGCCGACGCCCTTTCCGCCCTGGTGCGTGTAATCGGCGCTGAACAGCATTGAGAAGCGGTCGCTCGGCTCGATCAGCAGCGAACCACGGAACGTCTCGACCTTCTCGTCGTCATAGCCATCGGAATAATAGCCATCACGATCGACCACCTGGGCGGCGAGGCGCAACGCGGCGATCTTGCCGATCGGGATGTTAAGCCCGCCCTGGATCTTCTTGGAATCGTAATTGCCATATTCCGCGGTCATGTCGCCGCTGAATTCGCCGAGCCGCGGGCGGCGTGGGATCAGGTTGATGGCGCCGCCGGTAGCGTTGCGCCCGTATAAGGTGCCCTGCGGCCCTTTCAGCACTTCGATCCGGTCCAAATCGAAGAACGATCCGGCCGGTGCGGTGGGGCGCGCGTAGAACACGCCACCAACCGAGAAGGCGACCGCGTTTTCCTGAAACGAGTTGATCGCGGTCGCGCCAACGCCGCGAATGAAGAAGCTGGACGAGATGCCGACCGGCTGGACCGTCAGCGCGGGGATCAGCTTGGTAAGCTGCGCCGCATCGGACACGCCGGCGCGAACAAGGTCTTCACCGCTCACCGCATTGGCGGCAATTGCCGCGCGTTGCAGCGATTCGGATCGCCGTTGCGCCGTGACGATGATGTCGCTGATACCTTCGTCGCCGGCCGTACTTTGCGGGGCGGCCGCCGCGTCACTCTGCGTAGTTGATGCCTGGGCGTCGTCTTGCGTCGTCTGCGCGAGTGCCAGTCCCGGCAACAAGAATGCGGTTACGGCGATGCCGCCGAGCAGTGCTTTCTTCATAATCCCCTCCTCTTATATTTGGGAGCGGCATAGGCAGTCGTGATCGGTAGGAAAAATCGATATACGTGATGCTCGGCGATAAGCTTCGGTGATGAAGCGGTGATCAGCTTGGCGCAATGCCGAGCAGCGCGGCGGCGTTCGCCCCCACAATACGCACCCGGTCCTCCGGCGACAGATCATCATGAAAGCCGACGGGATCAGGCTCGGCCATGTCGAACGGATAATCGCTGCCCATGCACAGTCGATCGGCGCCCCACGCCTGCACCATGGCATCGAGCTGCTTGGGATCGAACACCAACGTGTCGAACCACAGTTTCTTCAGATAGCTCGACGGCAGATGCCGACAATCCTCCCGGCAATCCGCGCGCGCGCGCCATCCATGATCCATCCGCCCCCAATAGCTGGGCATATAGCCGCCGCCATGCGCGACACAGATGCGCAGGCCAGGATACCGATCCAATACGCCGCCGAAGATCAGGTGCCCGACCGCCAGCGTCGATTCGAGCGGGTTGCCGATCAGATTGTTGAAATAATATTCGCTCATCCGGTTGGCGTGGGTAAAGCCGAGCGGGTGAAGGAACAGCAAGACGCCAAGTTCCTCGGCGGCGGCGAAGAACGGGCGGAACACAGGATCGTGAAGATCGCGACCGTTGACATTCGAGCTGATCTCGATCCCGCGCAGATCGAGCTTGCTGACGCAGCGTCGCATTTCGATGATCGCCTGATCGACATCCTGCAGCGGCACCGTGCCCATCCCGACCAGCCTATCCGGATGGGCAGCAACCGCCTCGGCGATGCCGTCGTTGACCAACCGGGCGGCGGATCGCCCGACATCACTATCGGTGAAATAATAATACTGGCCCGGGCTCGGCGAGATCGCCTGCATGTCGATCCCGAGCCGGTCCATATCGGCAAGGCGTTCGTCGACCCCGTGTAATTTGCAGCCGATCGCTGCGAATTGCGCGCGGTTGACCGCAGCGGTCTGCGGGCTGGTGAAATCGTGGATGCCGGGGGGTGGCCCGGGATAGCTTGCCTGAACCAGCACATCGGCAGCGGCGACCGCAAAATGACAATGCATGTCGAGCGTGAAGTGGCGGCCATTGCGACGCACCACTTGGGTCTGCGACTGTCGATCGGAAGTCATGTCGCTACGCTCCATTCCATGCTCGCGATCTCCAGCCTGGCTCAGAGAAAGCGCATCGCCCTCGGGAAATACCGGCCTTATCGCCTGACGTCGGCGGGTTCCGCCGTGAACGATGCCAGATCGGTGGCGGTGGTGCGACTTTGATCGCCCGAGGTTGCGTGCTTCAGCGCCGCCATGGCCAGTCCGCAGGTCGCCGCCGGGTCGCATCCGAGATCGAGACGCGAAATGACGCCCGCAGCAAACGCATCGCCGGTGCCGATCCGATCGACGATCTGGGTTACCGGGATCGATGCGGTTTCGAAACTGTCGTCGCGCCGATCGACGCGGGCCGACAGATGGTGCGTATCAGCATCGATGACGCGACGCGCGGTCGAGGCGATCCAGCCGAGATTACCGAACCGCGCAAATGCCGCCTCGCTTGCGTCGCGCCGGTCGGCCGGCGTGTCGCCCCTGTAATCCGTGCCGAGCAACAAGGAGATATCCCGGTGGCTCCCGATCAGCAGATCGGCGCCAGCGACGTGGTCGAGCAGGATCTGCTGCGGATCGTCACACCAGCGTGCCCACATGCTCGCGCGGAAGTTTCCGTCGAACGACACCTTTACGCCCGCCCTGCGTGCCGCCGCGATCGCATCGAGCGACAGGCGCGCGGCTTCCGGTCCGATCGCGGGGATGATCCCCGACAGATGCAGCCATTCGATACCCTCGAGCGCGCGCGGCCAGTCATAACGGGCGGATGGCGTCCGGGCGAAGCAGCTGTCCAGCCGATCATACACGATATGCGCGCCGCGCGGCCCGCTGGGCGGAGACATGAAGTACAGCCCGAGCCGACCATCCGTCCGCACGACCCGCGATACGTCAACGCCAGCGGCGCGCACCGTCTCCAGCGCCGCGTCGCCGATCGAGCCATGCGGCAATGTCGTGATCAGCGCCGATGCGCTGCCGATCCGGGCCAGTGCGACGGCGACGTTCGCCTCCGCCCCGCCGAAATGCGCATCAAGCCGCGATTCCTGAAACAGGTGCCCACGATCCGGCGCGGTCAGCCGCAGCAGCATCTCGCCGAAACACAATATCGTACCGGTCATCCGCCATCCGCCTTTGTTGCAGCCCGAAGCGCGACACCGGGGCCGTCCTGTTGCCACGCCGCGACCGCCCCGGCCAATGTCGCGATGAATGCCGGGCATTGGCGCAGCTCGGGCCCGAACAGGCCGAGTTCGCCGACCAGCCGCTGTACGGCCAGCGGAACATCGCCCGCCGCCTCGGCCCAGATCGCGGCATAGCGCGCCTGCAACGGATCGTCCGCGATCGCCGGCGCATCGGCGGTGTAGGCGATCCAGGCGGCCACGCTCAGCAGATGGCAGGGGCTTGCCTGCCCGGCAGCAAACCGCTCCGTAACCGTCGCCACCCAGCGTTGCGGCAGCTTCTGCGAGCCATCCATCGCAATCTGATCGAGCCGGTGATGCAGATCGGCATTGGCGAACCGCGCCAGGATCGCGGTGATATATGCCCTCGCATCAAGGCCGGGCGCGGCGATCAGGGTGGGCACGGCCTCGGCCATTTGCGCGACGACGAAGTCGCGCAGCACCGGGTCTGCGATCGCCTGGTGCACATAGTCGTATTGCAACTGCAGACCGGCATAGGCGAGCGTCGAATGGCTGGCATTGAGCAGGCGGAGCTTGGCGAGTTCGAACGGCGCGACATCCGCGACAATCTGCGCGCCGGCATTTTCCCACTGCGGGCGCGGGCCGGCGAAACTGTCTTCGATCACCCACTGGCGAAACGGCTCGGTCATGATCGCGCCGGCATCCTCGACCCCGATCGCGCTGGCCACGAACGCACGGTCCGCCGCCGTCGTCGCCGGTACGATGCGATCCACCATCGTGTCGGGTGCGCGGATATGCCCACGCGCCCACTCCGCCAGCCCGTCGTCGCGGCCGTCGAGAAACTCGAGCAGCAGATTCAGCAGCAACGTGCCGTTGCCCGACAGATTATCGCAGGAAATCAGCGTCAGTCCGCCTGCGCCGGCGCGGCGACGCAGCGCCAACGCCGCGCTTAGAAAGCCATAGATCGTCTGCGGCGAATTGCCGCGCACATCATTCTCGATCGCCGGATCGCTGACGAGCAGCCGCCCGGTAGCGGTGTCGCGGTAATAGCCCTTTTCGGTCACGGTCAGCGTCACGATATGCGTGTCGTGCGCGGCAAGCACAGCAATCACGGCTTCAGGGTTTTCGGGCGCCACCAGAACGTTGTCGATTACCGTGACCAGACGCGTCGACGCGACGCCGTTCGATTGCTCGGTCACGGTATAGAGGCCATCCTGCGGGTTCAGCGCATCGCGCACCGCGGGCGAGCGCAACGACACGCCGGTGATACGCCAGCCATCGTCCGGGGTGCTGCCGTCCTGCGTGTAGATCGCCTGATGCGCGCGGTGAAATGCGCCGATCCCCAGATGAACGATACGCCCGTTTGTCACCCCCTGCGCGGCAGGTCGCGCGACATTGTTCGTCAGTGCGGACAGATTTGCGCGCGACAGTCTCACAATTTGTACGCCTTGCGGACCAGCCCGCTGGTCAGTTCCTGCGCGAGATCGGCGGCTTCCCAATCCTCCAGCCGATGTTCGGCGACCAGCCGTGCGAGAAAACCACAGTCGATCCGCCGCGCGACATCGTGGCGTGCCGGAATCGACAGGAACGCGCGCGTGTCGTCGTTAAATCCAACGGTGTTGTAGAAGCCGGCGGTTTCGGTGGTCGTTTCGCGGAACCGGCGCATCCCCTCCGGACTATCGTGGAACCACCAGGCGGGTCCAAGCTTGAGGCACGGATAATGGCCGGCGAGCGGCGCCAGTTCGCGCGAATAGACGCTTTCGTCGAGCGTGAAGAGAATGATCGACAGATCGGTCGAGGTGCCAAAGCGATCGAGCAACGGCTTCAGCGCATGAACATAGTCGGTGCGCGCCGGAATGTCCGCGCCCTTGTCGCGTCCGTAGGTCGCGAACACGCCTGCATTGTGATTGCGTACCGAGCCGGGATGGATCTGCATCACCATGCCGTCCTCGACGCTCATGCCGGCCATCTCGGTCAACATCTGCGCCCGGAAAAGCTCCGCGTCGGCGGCGGTCCACGCATCGCCCGTGATGCGCGCGAACAAGGCTTCACATTCGGCGGTCGACAGATTTGCCGTCGCCGCGGTCGGATGGCCATGATCCGTCGCGGTTGCGCCCGCCGCGCGAAAATCGGCGCGACGCTTGCGATGCGCGGCAAGATAGCCGTGCCAGCCGTACACGTCCTCGCCGGTGAGGTCGGCAAAGCGGCGCATCGCACCGGCGAACTGCTCGTGCTCGACGTCGATCACGCCGTCCGGCCGATAGGTCGTCACGACGCGACCGTTCCAGCCGCTCTCGCGGATCCGGTGGTGCGCATTTAGGCTATCGTGCGCGCCTTCGGTCGTCGCGAGGAAGTCGATCCGAAAACGGTCGAACAGCGCGCGCGGACGGAATGCCTCGGTCGCGAGCTTGTCGCCGATCGTGTCGAAATAAAGATCGGCCGTCGCCGGCTCGAACGCGACGTCGAATCCGAACACGTCGGCGAAGACGTGATCCAGCCACATGCGCGACGGTGTCCCGCGGAACAGATGATAATGCTCGGCCAACAGCCGCCAGGCGCCGCGCGGATCGGCCGCCGCAGCCGCGCCATGCCGCGGGATCGCCAGTGCATCGAGATCCACACCCTGGCTGTACAGCATGCGATAGAGGTAATGATCGGGCGCCAGCAGCAGCGATGTCGCATCGGTCCAGTGATGATTGTCGGCGAACCAGTCCGGATCGGTATGGCCGTGCGGGCTGACGATCGGCAGATCGGCGACCGTCGCGTAGAGCTGGCGCGCGATATCCCGCGTCGTCGGATCGGCCGGGAACAGCCGGTCGGGATGCAGGTGCAACGCTCGGGTCATGCCGCATTCCCCATCACGTGCGCGATGCCCTGTTCCAGCCCCCGCAACTCGGCGAGGCCGCGCATTCGGCCCAGCAGCGAATAGCCGGGGTTTGTCACCCGGTGAAGATCGTCGAGCATCTGGTGGCCGTGATCAGGGCGCATCGGAATGCTCCGGCCTTCCCGCACGGACAGACGATGCACCGCCGCGACCACCGTGGACATCTGCACGTCGCCCCCCAGATGGATCGCTTCGTGGAACGCACCGTCGGCCTCGCGCTGCACCGAGCGCAGATGCAGGAAACCGATACGATCGCCCAGCCGCTCGACCATCCCCGGCAGATCATTGTCGGCACGCACACCGAGCGACCCGGTGCACAGGCACAGCCCGTTGGAGGCGTTGGGGACGCGCGCGAAAAGATCGGTGACATCCGCTTCCGTGCTGACGACGCGCGGCAGGCCGAAGATCGGGAAGGGCGGATCGTCCGGATGGACGACGAGGCGGATGCCGAGTTCGTCCGCCAACGGGCAGACCGCCTCCAGAAACGCGACGTGATTGTCGCGCAGGCGATCGGCATCGACATCTGCATAGGTCTCGATCGCGCGGCGGAACTCGGCGGAGGTGAACCCCTCCTCGCTGCCCGGCAGGCCGGCGATAATCGTGCGTTCCAGCCCGGCGCGCGCGGCGTCGTCCATCGCGGCATAGCGCGCTTCGGCGGCGGCACGTGTCGCATCATCGTAGCTGCTTGCCGCGCCGGGACGACGCAGGATGAACAGGTCATAGGCCGCCACGGCCACCGCCTCGAAGCGCAGCGCCAGCGCGCCATCCGGCAATGCCCAGGCGAGATCGGTCCGCGTCCAATCCAGCAGCGGCATGAAATTATAGGTGACGACATCGATCCCGCAGGCCGCGAGATTGGTCAGGCTCTGCCGATAATGGTCGATCAGCCGGTCGCAGTTGCCGGCGCGTGTCTTCAGCCCTTCGTCCACCGGCAGACTTTCAACCACGGACCAGTCGAGCCCGGCTGCCTCGATCTCCGCCTTGCGCGCGGCAATTGCATCCTTCGGCCAGACCTCACCGTTGGGCACGTCGTGCAGCGCCGTCACGATGCCCGTTGCCCCGGCCTGCCGAATGTCGCGCAGACGAACGGGATCGTTCGGCCCGAACCAGCGCATGGTTTGCGTCATCAGCACGTCTATCAGCCTTCCTGAATGATATTGGTGGCGCGCGGCGTGGCGCGCAACAGGCTCCACAATACCGCCGCAGCGAGCAGATCGAGCGCGGCCAGCGCGGCGAAGAGCGGATCATAACCCCAGGCGTCCGCGCTCTGCCCGATCAACAACGTGAACAGCATGCCGCCGACCCATGCCGAGGTGCCGGCCATCCCGCTGGCCGTGCCGACGGTCCGGCTGTCGAACATGTCGGCACACAAGGTGATCAGCGCACCGCTGAGCATCTGGTGCGCAAAGCCACCGACGCAGAACAGCAAGATGGCAATGCCGGGCGACGTCGCAAAGCCGATACAGGCCGGCCCGATCATGCACAGCGCCCCGATCGTCATGGTGATCTTTCGCGACGCGACCAGCGAAACGCCGCGCTTCATCAGCCAGCTTGGCAGCACGCCGGCGGCCAAGCTTCCGAAATCGGCGGCGAGAAACGGCATCCAGGCCCATAAGGCGATGCTTTTCAGATCGAGCTGCCACACCGAGACGAGGTAGAGCGGGATAAAGAAGTTGAACGTCTGCCACGCCGGTTCGGCGAGGAAGCGCGGCACCGCGATCCCCCAGAAGCTACGGCTTTTCAGCAGATCCTTGCGTGTCGCCGGCTTGCCGGTGACATCTTCGCCGCGATCGGCGATCAAGGCCGCACGGTCCGCTGCGCTCAGCGCCGGATGGTCGGCCGGGCTGCGATAGCTCCAGTACCACAGGAACGCCCAGACCAGGCTCAGTCCGCCGGTGACGATGAACGCCGCCTGCCAGTTCCACGCCAGGATGCAGAACGCCACCAAAGGCGGCGCGATCATGTTGCCGACGCTGGTGCCCATCTGGAACACGCTGGTCGCCAATGACCGTTCGCGCGGCGGGAACCATTCGGACACCGTCTTGGCACCCGCCGGGATTGCCGCTGCCTCGCTCGCCCCCAGCAGCGCGCGGAACAGCGCCAGGCTGGGCCAGCCGGTGGCCAGCGCATGCGCCATGTTGGCCAGCGCCCAGCCGACCGCGAACAGGAAGAAACCCAGCCGCGTACCGAGCGCGTCGAGCACGCCACCCGCCACCGTCTGCATCACCGTGTAACTCGCCTGGAACGCCAGCACGACCCAGCTGTAATCCTCGGTCGTCATGCCGAATTCGGTCTTCAATTGCGGTGCCGCGACCGAGAGGGTCGATCGGGCAAGGTAATTGAGGATCGTTCCCAGCGTGACCAACCCGATCAATCGCCACCGCAGCGGCACGTCCCGCCAGGTGCGCCCGCCGACCTTCAACGCCATGACGCGGTTCCTCGCCGATACGGGCTCATCGCGAAATCGTGATCGAGGAGACGATCGCGTCACCACGAACCGGGACGAACGCAAGGTCGATCACGCCGTCGGTCACCTGAACTGCCACGCTGCGGGTCACCGCCTTCAACGGCCCACCCGCCGTCGCGGCGATGTCGAACGCGGCCAGAACGCGCTTGCCGTTCGCCGTCACATCGAATTGCCGCGCGCCTGCCGCCAGCGATGGTTCGACGAACGTCATGGCGATTGTGTAGCGGCCGTTCGCGACGGGCACCTTGTAGCCGAAACGCCCCTGTCGATATGTTTCAGCGATGGCGGCGTCACCGGTGCCGGTGACGATCTTTTTTTCCGGGCGTGGTCCGTAACCGGAATAGGCGTTGAGCTCACCGACCTTTCCGCCCTCGAAGAAATCATCCGAACCATATTGTCCGCTTGCGCTTTCGCCGGCGACCAGGGCACCGCTATCGATGCGGATCGAGCGCGCCGCTTCCGGCGATAGCTGCCACTCCACCGTATCCTCCTGCGCGCCGCCTACGAAAATGCCGCGCGCAACGATCCGGTTGGTGCCGACAGCAAGAGCGACCTTGGGCCACACGCAGATCTTCTGCGCGCAATCGGCCAGGCTGCCGATCAGACGGCCGTTCACCGTCAGTTCGGTCCGCGGCGCGTTCGAATAGATCCGCACGTCGGTCGCCGGATATGCCCGCTCGGTATATCGCCGGCCGTTGATGTGGATCGTCGGCGCGGTCGTCCAATTCGCCTTGTAGAAATAATAGGCATCCTTGCGGATCTTGCGATCGTAGGTGACCAGCCCCTTGGTATTGATATCCACCGCGTCGCCCTCGCGCCGTACGGTCGTGGCGAAATCGAACGAGTTCCACAGCCATGTAGCCCATAGATACGGCTTGGCCGACAGCGTCGCCCAGGCCTGTTCATGGATATAGCTCTCGAATTCCTCCGGCTGATTGCGCCCCCGTTGATCGACCTTGCCACCGAGCACGTTATCGGTGTGGATCGTCGTTGCGCCGCCGGCACCATATTCCGTCACCGACAGCGGTTGCGCGGGACGTTTGGCCCGCAATTCATCGAGATGCGGCCCCAGATCCGCCGGTGCGCCGTAGTACCAGCCGAAATAGCGATTCGCCCCGCCCAGATCGGCTGCGATCGCGGTGATCGGCACGTCGGAGGTCGGGCCGATATCGCGTTCGCAACAGGTCGCCAGCGCAGTGGCGCGGGACGGATCCTCAGCCTTGGCCAGCGTTTCCAGTTCACGCAGCAGTGGCATCGGATCGGGCGCCTTGCCGCTGCTCGCCGTGATGAACGCGGGGATCGACGTGCCGAAATCGACCTCGTTGGCGATACCCCAGGTGAAGACGGACGGGTGGTTCGCGTTCTGCCGGATCATTTCGCGCACCTGTTGGCGCGCATTTTCAAGCAGCGCGGGGCTGCCCGTCATGGCATCGCCGTGCGTCCATTTCGAGACGAGCGGAATCTCGTCCCACAGCACGATACCGTAGCGATCGGCGAGATCGTGGATCACCTGCCCGTGCTGGTAATGCGTCAGGCGGATCGTGTTGACGCCCATTTCGCGCATGATCGCGAAATCCTGCTCGATCTCGCCCGGGGTGACCGCCCAGCCCTTGCCTTCGCGATCCTGGTGATAGCCCACGCCGTGCAGGCGCAGCGGCTTTCCGTTCAGCAGGAACCCTTGCGCCGCATCGGCGCGCATCTCGCGAATGCCGAACGGTTGCTCGACACGATCGAGCACCTTGCCCGACGCAGCGATCTCGACGACCAGCCGGTGCAGATAGGGATCGGCCGTCCCGTTCCACAAATGCGGGTCGGCGACGGACAACGTCTGATGTGCCTCCGTCGTTTTGGCAGCGTCGAGTGCGATCCGGCGGGTGGTCGTCGCGACGGTCCTGCCGGCCGCATCGACCAGACGGACGACGGCATCGACCGACTGGCGCCTGGTGCCGTCATTGCGCAGCCGTACCCGGACATCCACGTCCGCGCGCCCGGCAGCGATGGCCTTCGTCGTCGCGAGAATCCCGCTGCCGCCGAAATCGAGCATATCGACATGGATGGCGTCGGTGCCGATCAGGCTGACCGGGCGATACAATCCGCCGTGCACGAAGAAGTCGCCCGCCAATGGCAGGATCTCAGCGGTCGAGGTGCCGAGATCCGGCTGGCTGTTATCGACCTTGACCAGCAGGACGTTGGGCTGGCCCGGGCGCAACGCCTTGGTCGCATCGAGCCGGAACCGCGAGAAGCCGCCGCGATGCGATCCCAGCAACTGGCCGTTCAGCCACACTTGCGCGCTTCGGCTGGCAGCGTCGAACTGCAGCCAGGCGCGTCGGCCACGCACTGAGGCCGCTGGCGTGAAGTTCAAACGGTACCAGCCCACCCCCTGGTATTTGTCGATCGTATCCGGCTGGTTGATGTGGCTTTGCGGGTTGGGCATGTAATAGCCGACCCGGTTCCAGGTATGCGGCACTGATACCGGCTGCCACGTGCCGCCGGCGCGCGCCGCTGCGGCCGGATCGACCTCGCCACCGCGCTGAAACTCCCAGCCTTGCGCCAGCCCGACCACCGATCGATCGGCTTGCGCCATCACTGGCGATGCCGTCGCCACCGCGATCGCGGCCGCAACACTGAAAACGGTTTTCACGCGCCTCTCCCTTTTTTTTTATAGCTATCGGAGTAAAATCGGTCTTACCAGTACAAATCGGGTCTGGCTTGACCAATATTTGCGGGCGGGCGGAACGAAGCCTTACCGATGGTCGCTGTTGCGATGTCCCTCGGCAGTCAAAAACGCGTCGGCGTCGCAGATCGCTGCTGGTGCGCGGCTATCCCAGCTTGGCCAGCCCGTAACGCCGACGCGTATTCTCCGATGCCCGCCGCGCTTCCAGCACCGCCAGTTCCTCGCTTTGGAACAGGAGGTGATCCATCACCGCGCTGAGATGCAACCGCATCGCCGCGCGCGCGGCGGCCGGATCGCGCGCGCGCATCGCCTCCAGGATCGCGGTATGCTCCGCCACGACCGGGCGCACCTTGGCATTGCGCGCCTTGGCATGCAGCAGGGCACATTCCGGCGAGGTGGTGCGCAGATGCCAGAGATCCTCGATCACGCGGATAATCCCGGCGTTCCGAGTCGCGGCGGCGATCGCGAAGTGAAAGTTGCGATCGGCTTCTTCAGTGACGTCGTCATGCAGGTTTTCGGCCGCGATCTCCTTCACCAGGCGATCGAGATGCTCGATCTCGGCATCGGTGATCTGGCTTGCCGCCAGCGCTGCCGCTTCGCCTTCGAACAGCAGCCGGGTCTCGGTCAGCTCAAACGCGGTGATGGCGAATCCCGGCTGCTCGTCCCGCCCGGGAAGCCGGCACACATAGGCGCCGGATCCCACACGCACCTCGATGAAACCCTGCACTTCCAGCGCGATCAGCGCCTCGCGCACCGCCGGTCGGCTGGCCCCATAGTCGATCGCCAGCTCGCGCTCCGCCGGCAATCGATCACCGATCGCAAACGCCCCGGACGCCAGCTGATCGAAGATCCGGCGGGCCAGACGCTGATACAGCCGCTCGGTCCCCGGACGATCGTGTCGGGTCGAACCTGCCTTACCTCTTTGCTTCGCCACGCCAATCATCTGCCAACCAATCCATTCCGCACCATTCAATATCAGACAGATTTGGTAAAAAGTACAATGGCCGATACCGTTGCTGATCTGAAATGCCCTAACGCGCCATCACACCGTGTTGGCGCGGGCGATCGCGGCGAAGACGGCCGAACTCGGCTTCAGCGTGCGTTTAAAGGTCGCGCGATCGACGCTGACCAGCCCGTATTTCGGGCCAAAGCCGAACACCCACTCGTAATTGTCCAGCAACGACCAGTGGATATATCCCATCACCGGCACGCCTTCGGCAATCAGATCGTGCAGATGGCCGAGCGCCGCCGGGATCAGCGCGGCGCGCTGCCGGTCGTCGTCCGTGCCGACGCCATGCTCGGTGATCAGGACCGGTACGCGCGCTTTCTCCCACGCGTAGCGCGCAGCGCCGGCGACCGACGCGGGATAGATCTCGGTACCAGCCGACGTCAGCACGGCATCCGCCGGCGGGGGTAACTTGCCAGCCTCGCCGAAGCGCGCGCGTTCGTAATTCTGCACCCCGACGAAATCGTCGCCACGCGCAGCCTCCAGCCACGCGTCGTAACACACCGCGCGTTTGCGATCGCGTTCGGGCGAAGTGCTAACCGCCTGATCGTCCTCGATCGCAAGCGTAACGCCGACCGGCAGGTCGCCGCGCACCGCCTTGATCGCAGCTCGCCCGGCACGGTGCGCGGCGATCATGATCGGCAGCACCTTTTCTGTCTGCGCGGCCGTTTCGATCAGCATCGCGACGAAGCGATCCGATCCGGATGCAGCAGCGGCCGCGGCCTGGACGGCTTCGCTACCGGCGAGTGCCTGGGGGGGCAGCTTGTAGCGCAGCAAGCGCATCAGATTGGGTTCGTTGAGCGTCGCCGCGGCGTGCATCCCCGCCGCAAGATGGCGCGCGGCACGATCGCAGAAGCGCGCAAAAAGCTGCGGCGCTTCCGGATTGGTCCAACCGCCGCGCATCGCGAACCAGCGCGGGCAAGTGAAGTGGTTGAAGGTCACCACCGCTTTCAACCCGCGCGCGCGGCAGCCGTCGATCATCGCGCGGTAGTGATCGAGCATCGCAATCGAGAACTGCCCCGGCTCCGGCTCGATCCGCGCCCATTCGAGCGAGAAGCGATAGCAGTTAAGATGGAGGCTGCGCGCGATATCCAGGTCTAGCGGCCAGCGATGGAAGCTGTCGCTCGCGTCGCCCGACGGCTCGCGGAATGCGGTCGGCTTTACATGCTCAACGGTCCAGACGTCACTCGCGATATTGTTGCCCTCCACCTGATACGCGGCGGTCGCGGCCCCCCACAGGAAGTCCTTTGCGAAACGTTTGCGCAGCGGGGTGGCGCCGAGCGGATCGGCGAGCAGTGCTGCCCCAACGGCGGCGACCGGAATAGCCGATCCGCGTACCAGTAGGTCTCGGCGATCGAGGATTGGCATATACGGGTTCCGATATCGAATGTGTTCACCGAGCAGGGAGAGGCTTTGCCAGGGCCAGATCGTTCAACGCCCCGCAACCGATCAGACCAATATGGCCGGCCCGCCTCTCGCTACAGCTGGCGGCGTAGGCCGCTTTCGCATTTCGGTGAAATTCAAGTTGCGGATCGTCACCAATGGATTTTACGAATAGGTCCGGTCGCCGCCCTGCACCAGCGGCGGATCATTCCCCTGCATCAGCGCTCGGAACGGCTTGTGCAGGGCACCGCCCGGACGCCACAGGACGGGTATTATTCCTTCCTGCTATCCCCACGGACAAATAAAACTGATGGGTAGCGAGAAGAACAATCAATTTGAGCGCGCTGGCCTGACCAGTTACCGGCTAATTTAAGAAAAATTGGCTATTACAGGAGAGGTCATGAGACTCAAGGCAGCATTGTTGCTCGCTGCGATGCCGGTCGTCGCAAACCCGGCATTCGCGCAGGACGTTGTTCAGACGCCCCGGGCTGGCTCGACCTCCGAGAACGCACCCGTTGACGACACGGCTGCTACGGGCATCGACGACATCATCGTTACCGCGCAGCGCCGCAGCGAAAGCATCCAGCGCGTACCCGTGAGCTTGACGGCGCTTTCGGCGGAGACGCTCACCTCGCGCAACCTGAACGACCTCACACAGATTTCCCGCGCCGCCCCGACGCTGCAAGTCGGCATCGACAATACCTTCTCGGTACGCGGTGTCGGAACGCTCGCGTTTGCCGGCACGATCGACAGCAGCGTCGCCACCGCGATCGACGAAGTGAACCTCGGGCGCCCGATCCTCAATACGCCATTGCTGAACGATCTGGCGCGGGTCGAAGTACTGAACGGTCCGCAGGGGCTGCTGTTCGGCAAGAACGCCTCTGCCGGGTTGATCAACATCGTCACCGCGCAGCCGGTGATCGGTGCACTGTCGAGCACGACGGATCTGGAATTCGCCTCGCGCGATACGCCGGGTGCGGACCGCAATGCGCCGGGCATCATCGCGCGCGAGACGCTCAATATTCCGGTCAGCGCAACCTCGGCGCTGCGCCTGAACATGCTCTATTCCTACCAGGAGCCCGGCACGACCTATGTCGGCACGCCGCGCGCAGGCACGCGGCATGACATCAATGCCCGATCTTTTTCGTTCAAGGGCAAGTATCTCTGGGAGCCGACCGACGCGCTGTCCTTCTACCTGATCGGCGATTACAACGAGAACCACGGCATTGCCGGTCTCGGCGACAATACGTATCGGCAGGTTGCGACGAACAGCCTGAACAATACGCCGCTCGCCAATAACGCGATCGTCGCGGGCGCCGAAAATCTCAAGTTCGGTGGCGATGCCGATCAGTATCGCGACCTCGAGACCGGGGGCGCACAAGCCAAGGCGACCTACGGCTTCGCCGGCGGATGGGAACTGAGCAACATCTTCGCGTGGCGCTATTACAAGCAGGACCAGAATATCGACACGGATTATCTGTCGTCGAACGGCCTGAACCGCAATGAAACGCATGCAAAGTACAATCAATATTCCAATGAATTGCGCTTGTCGCTGCCATCGGATGGCCCGCTGAGCGGGCAGGCCGGGCTGTACTATTTCCAATCGAATTTGGGGCTACGTCGCAACCAGGCCGGTAACAGCTACACGCCCGATTCGGTCGTGCGTGGTGCGCCGTTCTGCGTTGGCGCAGTTGTCGGCACGACGCCAGGTTGCACGATCAGCAACGTCGCCCAGATCGGCAGCGATATCAATTACGTCCTGAAGACCAAGAGCTACGCCGCTTTCGGTCAGCTAACCTACGCCATCACCGATGGTCTGACCGCCTTTGCCGGCGGCCGCGTCACGCGTGACGAAATCGATATCGATACCGTCCAGAACCAGCTGAACTATTTCTCACGGCTTGCAGGCCCGCGGGGCACGTTCGGCGCAAGCTATGAAAACACCGATTTCAGCTGGAAGGCTGGCGCGCAATATCAGGTCACCCCGGTGATCATGGCGTACGGCTTCTACGGCCGCGGCTATAAGGGGCCCGGCTTCAACGATACCTTCCCGACCGCGACATCCGACGTGATCGTGCGCGGCGAAACGTCGAACACCGGCGAAATCGGCGTCAAGACGAGCTTCTTTGATCGACGGCTGACGGTGAACGTCTCGGGCTTCTATACGAAGTTCGACAATTTCCAGGTCCAGTCGTTCAATCCCACGACGGTGGCGTTTCTCGTGCAGAATGCGGCCAAGGTCACCTCGAAGGGTGTCGAAGTTACCGTCGGCCTGCGTCCGTTCCCCGGATTCAGCATCAATGAAAGCGCATCGTTCCTGTCGTCCAGGTTCGACGATTTCACCGGCGCGCAATGCTATCCGACGCAGACCACGCGCGGTTGCTCGGCCACGGTTCAGACGTTCGACGCGTCCGGCCTCCGGCTCCCCGCCGCGCCAGCCTTCACCTCCAGCTTCCAGGCGATGTACGAACTCCCCACCGACGGCCCGGTCGCGCCGTTCATCGAAGGAAACTGGTATCACCGCTCGAGCATCAACTATGTGGTGAACCAGGCGCCCGGCGCTACCGTCGGTGCCGTCGATATCTTCGGCGGCAGCGTCGGGGCGAAGGTCGGTACGGCACTGCGGCTGGCGTTGTTCTGCAAGAACTGCACGAACAAGATCACGCCGAACTCCATCGGCGTGGATTCGGGTGACGCGAATGCTCGCAACGCGCGCGGGCAGGCGACACCGATGCTGTCCTACACCCAGCAGTTCGGGCTGGATTCGGTGCGGACGATTGGCCTGTCCGCACAGTTCCGCTTCTAGTTACCGCGACAGGCGGCACGGCGCATCAGCCGTGCCGCCTAACGTCAACGATACGCGTTATGTACGTACCAAGGGGGATATGCCCGTGACGCGGTTACCGATCGATCGCCGGGCCATGCTCATCGGTGCAAGCTCGCCACGACAGGGTTGATGCGGCTCGCAACGGAAGAAGCGGCTGTTTTGCGCTGGTTTTGCAAGCCGGCGACGCGGCCGGCGGCCGCCTGAAACGGCGGGA
>NZ_JANQBK010000013.1 GCF_025370105.1 Sphingomonas hylomeconis | reverse complement strand
GTGAGAACCCTTGATGCTATGAAAGTGGCGGGTTTCCGGGGCTCTTGCAACCCAGTGAGGGCCGTTGGCTACCGCTGAAAAGGGGAAGTGGTGGGCGATGACGGGCTCGAACCGCCGACATTCTCGGTGTAAACGAGACGCTCTACCAACTGAGCTAATCGCCCGCGCGCCGACAGCACGGTGTGGAGCGCATGCCAAACCCGGCGCGCGCTGGCAAGTGCTCAGGCGCATCCGTTCAGACGACCGGCGGTCAGGCGATCGTCAGCCCGGCGCGCCTCGTCGCGGCGAAATAGCCGCGCATGCCGTCGCGCGCATTGCCCGACAGCGCCATGAACGCCCGGCGCCGGTCGAACGGGTCGGGGTGGCGCTCGAGCAGCCCGGCATCGGTCATCTTGGCGATCCAGCGCAACGCGGTGGTCGGCGCGACCGAGGCGGCGATACACAGCGACGAGACGGAGACCTGCGCGCGCTCCAGCTCGGCGGCGTAGAGGTCGAGCAGCATGTCCCAGGCCGGATCCTCGAGCAGCGTGGGATCGAAGAATTGCCCACGCAGTCGCCGCGCCCGGATCGCCTGCCTTAGATCGTGCGGCCCGACCACGTCTCCCACGGGCGGCGCGCCATAACCGTTGCGGCGGTCGCCGACGCTGGGTCCCGGTCGCTCGGGCAGGCCGTCCTCGCGGGTCAGCCGCGCCAGCGTCTCGGCAATGCGCGCCACTTCCTCGTTCAAGCGCCGCAGCCGGGCCGCCTCGGCATCGCCGCCGATCTCGCCGACCGCCGCATCGAGCCGCATCGCCCCGGCCAGCGTCAGCGCGGCGACACGCTCCCTCGTGCTCGGCTGGCACAGCAATTGGACGTGCCGGCCGAACAGATGCGTGGAAACGGTGTCGATCTGCGCCACGTCGAGCGCGACGACGATCCGCGCGCCGTGCCGCTGTGCCTCGCGGTCGAGCAGCGGAAGCGTCTCGTCCAGCACGTCCGCCGCCACGCCGGTCGCCTCGAGCACCAAAAGATCGAACTGCAGCGGTCGCGCCACGGCGGCCGCCGCATCGGCCCAGCTGTTGTGCTGCTGAATCCGCGCCCCGGCGAGCGCGATCGCTTCTGCCGCGGCGGTGGCATCCGGCGGTGCGATCAGCAGCGCGCCGGGTTTCACATCATAGGATAAGGCGTCGTCGATCACTCCACCGGCCCCCCAGCACCGCTGTCGTCCGGAATACGCATTTCACTGAATTGCGGGAGGCGCAATCCATCCGTTCCGGATCGACCGCGCGCCCCGCCCGGATCGGCGGGCGCGGCGGCGCGGGCTTGCCGCCGTTCCGGAGCAATCTCGCCGCCGCAATGGCGGGAGCGCTCAGTCGAGCGACTTGACGATTTCCTCGACCATCTTCTTGGCGTCGGCGAGCAGCATCATCGTATTGTCCATATAGAACACGTCATTGTCGACGCCGGCATAGCCGACCCCGCCCATGCTGCGCTTGATGAACAGGACGGTCTTGGCCTTCTCCACGTCGAGCACCGGCATGCCGTAGATCGGCGACGTCTTGTCGGTCTTGGCCGCCGGGTTGGTGACGTCGTTGGCGCCGATCACGAACGCGACATCGGTCTGCGCGAATTCGCCGTTGATATCCTCCAGCTCGAACACGTCGTCATACGGCACGTTGGCTTCGGCGAGCAGCACGTTCATATGCCCCGGCATGCGCCCGGCGACCGGGTGGATCGCATATTTCACGCGCACGCCGTGCTCCTTCAACTTGTCGCCCATCTCGCGCAGCGCATGCTGCGCCTGCGCCACCGCCATGCCGTAGCCGGGGACGATGATCACCTGTTCGGCCTGCTGCAGCAGGAAGGCGGCGTCTTCCGCCGAGCCGCGCTTCCACGGCCGCTGCTCCTTCGCCTCGCCGTCGCCCGTCGCCGCTTCCGCGCCGAAGCCGCCGGCGATCACGCTGATGAAGCTGCGGTTCATCGCCTTGCACATGATGTAGCTGAGGATCGCGCCCGACGAGCCGACCAGCGCGCCGGTAATGATCATCGCGCTATTGTGCAGCGTGAAGCCCATCGCCGCCGCCGCCCAGCCCGAATAGCTGTTCAGCATCGACACGACGACCGGCATGTCCGCCCCGCCGATCGGGATGATCAGCAGGAAGCCGATCGCGAAGGAAAGCGCGGTGATCGTCCAGAACACCCAGGCGCTCTGATCCTGCGTGAAATAGGCGACCAGCCCGATGATCGCGGCGAGCACCGCGAGGTTGATGACGTGGCGGCCGGGCAGCATGATCGGCTTGCCGCCCATATTGCCGTTCAGCTTGAGGAACGCGATCACCGAGCCGGAGAAGGTGATCGCGCCGATCGCGATGCCGAGGCCCATTTCGATGCGCGAGACGGTGAGGATCTGGCCAGCGGCATCGGCAATGCCGAAGGCCACAGGGTTGAGGAAGGCGGCAGCGGCGACCAGCACTGCGGCCAGGCCGACCAGCGAATGGAACGCGGCGACGAGCTGCGGCATGTCGGTCATCGCGATGCGTTTCGCGGTGACGAGGCCGATGACCGCGCCGATGCCGATCGCCGCGAGGATTTCGAGGACGGTGATCCAAGCGATATGGGTTGTGAGAAAAGTCGGCCCGCAAATGGGTAGGCTGCTGATTGTCGATCCGGGCGCTTCCGTAATGCATGCCTGCATCTGTGCCGCGATCATCGGCACATGCGTCAGCAGCGTCGTCACCACGGCGATCGTCATGCCGATCATGCCGTAGCGATTGCCGCGCTGCGACGTCGCCGGCGACGACAGGCCGCGCAGCGCGAGGATGAAGCACACCCCGGCGATCAGATAGGCGAGCGACGCCCAGGGATTTACCGCAACATGTTCCATTCTGTTCTCTACCCCTTGTCGTCACCCCGGCCTTGAGCCGGGGTCCCGCGATTGTCCCGCGCGGAAAGAAGCGGGACCCCGGGTCAAGCCCGGGGTGACGAACTCAATGTTTGGCCGCTGCCGCCGGCTTCTTCTTGTACATCGCAAGCATCCGCGCGGTCACCGCAAACCCGCCGAAGATGTTCACACTCGCCAGCACCACCGCGAGCAGCCCGAGCCATTTCGAGGTCGCTCCCGTCCCCCCGATCCCCGCCGCCGCCGCCGCGATCAGCGCGCCGACGATGATCACCGAGGAGATCGCGTTGGTCACCGCCATCAGCGGCGTGTGCAACGCCGGCGTCACCGACCAGACGACGTAATAGCCGACGAAACAGGCCATCACGAAGATGGAGAGAATGCTGATGAAGTCCATATGGTCGTCCCCTTATCGGTCGAGCCTCTGCGCGAGAAAGCTCTGCAGCCCGCGCACGTCGGTATTGCGCCCGACCTTGAACTCGATCCCGTCATGCCCCGACAGATAGATGCTCAGTTCCGCATCGAGATCGAACGTGCCCGCCGTCTCGATCGAGAAAGCGGTGATCGAGCGATACGGCACGGTCAGGTATTCGCGCTTGCTGCCGGTCAGCCCCTGCACGTTGATGTACAGCACGCGCCAGTTGGTGAAGGCGATGTAATCGCGCACCGTCTTGTAGACGAAATACACCGTCTCGCCGTCGGTCAGCGCCTCGCCATGCTTGTCGATCAGCTCGCGCGGATCCGCGGCGGTGGCGTTAAGCAGGCCCATTACCTAGTCCTCCCCGGCACGGGGAGGGGGACCATTTGCCTCTTCCGGCAAATGGTGGAGGGGGCAGGCCGCATACGCTGCGATTGCTTCGGCAGCATCGTCCGGGTCTTTCAAAATACGGGCCGCCGCCACGTGCAAGACGCGCAGGCCATTTTCAGTCAAGAACGCATCGCGCCGCTCATCGCGCTGCGGGCGGCCCCCTCGATTATGACCTTCGCCGTCCACTTCGACCGCCAGCCCAGGCTCGCGACAGTAAAAATCGACGATGTACGGCCCGATCGGATGCTGCCGTCGAAACTTCAGGCCGACCTTGCCGCCGCGCAGACGTTGCCACAGTTGCACTTCCGGCAGGCTCATTTCCCTGCGGAGCTTGCGCGCGGTATACACTTCCGGGCGGTGCGCTTGCGGCCCGCCCCCTCCACCGCCTTCGGCGGTCCCCCTCCCCGTTCCGGGGAGGATCATGCGGTCAACCGCGCGTTCACGACCTTGCCGCCCTTGGTCAGCCGGATCGCATCGCCGATCTCGTCGTCGAGTAAAGGCTTGCCCGTTTCCTTGTCCCAGAACGCGCTCAGGAAATTGAACAGGTTGCGCGAAAACAGCGCGCTCGCATCCGCCGCCAGCCGCCCGGCGACGTTGCGGTGCCCGACAATCTTCACGCCGTTCACCGTCACGACCTCGCCGGCCACTGCGCCCTCGACATTGCCGCCGGCCTCGACCGCGAGATCGACGATCACGCTGCCCGGCCGCATGCTCGCGACTTGGCGCTCCGAGATCAGCCGCGGTGCCGGGCGCCCCGGGATCAGCGCGGTGGTGATGACGATATCCTGCTTGGCGATATGGCTGGAGACCAGTTCCGCCTGCGCCGCCTGATATTCCGGGCTCATCTCGCCGGCATAGCCGCCCGATCCCTCGCCCTCGATCCCGGCGACATTCTCGACGAACACGGGCTTGGCGCCCAGCGACAGGATCTGCTCCTTGGTCGCCGAGCGCACGTCGGTCGCCGAGACCTGCGCGCCCAGCCGCCGCGCGGTGGCGATCGCCTGCAGCCCGGCGACGCCGACGCCCATCACGAACACGCGCGCGGCGGAAACCGTGCCCGCCGCGGTCATCATCATCGGGAAGGCGCGGCCATATTCCGCCGCGGCATCGAGCACCGATTTGTATCCGGCGAGGTTCGACTGCGAGGACAGGATGTCCATCGACTGCGCGCGCGTGATGCGCGGCATGAATTCCATCGCCAGCGCCTCGATCCCCGCCGCGGCATAGCCATCGACGCGCGCGCGCCCCCCGTTTTCTCCGGCCCCGAACGGGTTGAGGCTGGCGGCCAGCCAGGCGCCGGGCGCCGCGCCGGCCAGCGATGCTGCGTCTGGCCCCTGCACGCCGAGGATGATGTCGGCCCCGGCCAGCGTCGCCGCGCGGTCGCCCAGGCTGGCGCCGGCCGCGGCATAATCCGCATCGGCATAGGAAGCGGACACCCCCGCCCCGGCCTCGACCGCCAGTTCGGCGCCGAGCGCGATGAATTTCTTGACCGTCTCGGGAGTCGCGGCAACGCGGCTTTCCCCGGCGGCCTGCTCCTTCAAGACGGCGATCTTCACGCGGGCGGCGCTTAGCGCGAGATCAGGTAGATCACCGCGGCGGCGACCACGGCACAGGCGACAGCGCCCCATTTCAGCATGCCGATCACCTGCGCGTAGGTGCCCTCATGCGCCTTCATGTCACCGTTACCGGCCATATCCTCTGATCCCCGTTAAACGTGTTCCTCTCTCGCTTAGCCTTACGCCGCCCGTCCCTCAAGTCCCAAGGCGCCAGCGCCCGGGCACAGGCTTAAGCCCGTCTTTACCCCGCGCCGTTAAGGATGCGGGCGACGATGGGACGGGACACAGAATGACGCGTAACGGACAGCGCCTGTTGATGCTGATCGATGACGAACCGGCGCAGCGGCGCCTGGTCGCCGCGATCGCCGCGCGTCGCGGCTGGCGAGCGGTGTTCGCCAATGACGGCGAAATGGCGATCGCCATGCTCGGCACGCAGGACGGCATGCAGCTCGATGCGATCCTGCTCGATCACTGGGCGCCGGAGGCCGACGCCGCCGCGCTGATCGCCGAAATCCGCGTGCGCCGCCCCGCTTTGCCGCTGCTGATGCTCACCGCCAATGGCTCGGTGGCGCACGCCGTGGCGGCGATGCGCTCGGGTGCAACCGATTTCCTGGTCAAGCCGTTGGCGCCCGAACGGCTGCTCTCGGCGCTCGACGCGGCGGTCGCCGGCATGGCGGCGGGTGAATTGCGCCCGCTGAGCGAGAAGATCCCCGCCTTGCTCGCGTTCGACGAGATCGTCGGCTCCTCGCCCGATTTCCGCTCCGCGCTGGCGATCGCCGCCAAGGCGGCGCGCGCCCGCGTCGCCGTGTTGCTCGAAGGCGAGAGCGGCGTCGGCAAGGAAGTCGTCGCCGAGGCGATCCATGCCGCCTCGCCGCGCGCGAAGCGCACGATGGTGACGGTCAATTGCGGCGCGATCCCGGCCAATCTGGTCGAATCCGAGCTGTTCGGGCACGAAAAGGGCGCCTTTACCGGTGCGTTCGAGCGCAAGATCGGGCGTTTCCAGGAGGCCGACGGCAGCACGATCCTGCTCGACGAGGTCGGCGAGATGCCGCTCGAGGCGCAGGTCAAATTGCTGCGCGTGCTGCAGTCGGGCGAAATACAGCCGATCGGCGCGCGCCATCCGCGCGAGGTCGACGTGCGCGTCATCGCCGCGACCAACAAGAAACTGATCGAGGAAGTCGAGGCGGGTCGCTTCCGCGAGGATCTCTATTACCGCCTCAACGTCGTCCAGGTGACGATCCCGCCGCTTCGCGAGCGCACCGGCGACATCCCCGCGCTCACCCGCCACCTGCTCGCCCGCGTCGCGCAGCAGCCCGGGCTGCGCCCGCTCGGCATCACCGACGACGCGTTGGCGCTGCTTGGCGGCTATGACTGGCCCGGCAATGTCCGCCAGCTGCAGAACGCGCTGTTCCGCGCCGCCGTGCTATGCGACGGCGACGCGCTGACTCGCGTCGATTTCCCGCAGATCGCCGCCTTGAGCCAACAGCGCCATACCGCCCCCGGTCCGGCACCGATGGCGACCAGCGGTGGGGTCACGCTGTTCCACGCCGATGGGAACCTGCGCGCGCTGGAAGAGATCGAGGCCGACGTCATCCGGCTGGCGATCGGCCATTATCGCGGCCGCATGACCGAAGTCGCGCGCCGCCTCGGCATCGGCCGTTCGACGCTCTACCGCAAACTGGGCGAACTCGGAATCGACAACGCCGCCGCCTGAATCCTCACCACAACACGCCCTTGACGGGCACGATAGGCGCCGGCGCGGGATCGCCCAGCGCCTCCAGCAGATCGATCTCGATCGTGCGGGTCATCGCGGTCAGCGGCACATCGTGCACGCTATCGGCGAATGGATCGACCAGATCCTCGCCGATCTGCAGCACTGCGAGAAACATCAGCCCGGCAATCGTTGATCCGATCGGCGTGGCGAAGCCCAATGTCTCGACCAGTCCGATCGGCAGCAGCACGCAGAACAGCCGCGTGAAGAAGGTCGGGAAGAAACGATACTGATTGGGCAGCGGCGTGTTCTTGAGCCGCTCCATCCCGCCCTGCGCGTTGGCGATATCCACCAGCGTGCGCTCGATCGAGGCCTGCTGCATGGTATCGATCCAGCCATTGGCACGTGCCTGATCGACGCGCCGGCCGGTGCCGTCGAGAATGCCGTTGGCGCGATTGCTGCGCGCCAGCGCCGGCTTGGCCTCGTCCTCGGACAGGAAACGGGTCAGTTCCGGCGTCGAATCCTGCCGCCGGAGCTGGCAGCGCAGCACCTGCACATAGGTGATCTGGCGCAGGATGATCGCGCGCTGCAGGTCGCGGCCCTCGGCGTCGGGCAGATAGCTGCGCGCCGCACGCGCCAGGCTGCGCGAGGAATTGATCATCGCGCCCCACAATACGCGGCCCTCCCACCAGCGCTGATAAGCGGAGGTGTCGCGAAAGCCGAGGAACAGCGCCAGCGCCGAGCCGAACAGGGTGAGCGGCAGTGACGGCGCCTTGAACGGCATCACGTAATAGGTGATCGTCACCAGGCAGTCCCACACGAACAACGCGATCAGCGGTCGCCAGACTTCAGACACGATGTACCGGATACGCGGCACCGAATCGACGATCATCAAACACTCCCTCTACGCGGCGTCAGGCCCAACGCGGCGTGCGCGCAAATGGGTGCATCAGCGCCCCACCAGGGCCTGGTCCTTGCAGCCGCGCCAGACCCGCAGCGCCTGCATGGTGTCGGCCACGTCATGGACGCGCAGCAGTTGCACGCCGGCGTCTGCACCTTTCAGCGCCAGTGCGACCGATCCGCCGAGCCGGTCGCTGGCCGGCGCCTCGTTGGACAGGGCGCCGATCAGCCGCTTGCGGCTCGCCCCCAGCATGATCGGGCAGCCGAGCCCGTGGAACAGCGCCAGGCCGTTGAGCAAGGCGAGATTCTCCTGCAGCGTCTTGCCGAAGCCGATGCCGGGATCGACGATGATCCGCGCCCGGTCCACGCCCCCGGCCACCACCGCGGCGATCCGCGCCTCCAGCCAGTCGTACACGTCGAGCAGGACGTTGCGATACCCGCTGCCGCCATGCGGGCCCTTGGCCGGATCGGGCGAGTGCATCAGGATCACCGGGCAGCCCGCCTGCGCCACCAACTCCAGCGCGCGATCGTCCCACAGCAGCGCCGATACGTCGTTGACGATTCCCGCGCCCGCCGCGAGCGCCGCCTCCATCACCGCGGCCTTGCGCGTGTCGATCGAGACCAGCGCGCCGCCCGCGGCGAGCCGCTCGATCACCGGCACGACGCGTTTGATCTCGTCGCCCTCCCACACCGTCGGCGCGCCAGGCCGGGTCGATTCACCGCCGATATCGATCAATGTCGCGCCCGCGACGGTCATGTCGAACCCGGCGCCGGCCGCCGCCGCCGCGTCGTCGAGATGCGCGCCGCCGTCGGAAAAGCTGTCGGGCGTGATGTTGAGGATCGCCGCGACGCTCGGCTGGTCGAACCGCAGTACACGGTCGCCGAGCGTCAGCTGCGCGCGCCCCGCGGTGATCGCGGCGTGCAGTTCTGTGGCACGCTCGTCGCTCGCGAACGTGCGATCGAAATCGGCGATCGTCACGGTGCGGTGGGCGTCACCCTCGGTCACGTCATAGGCGGCGAACCATTGCAGCCCCCCGGCGAGACGCGCGACCTCCCCATCGCGGCCGATCGGGGAATCCACGAACTGCGTGGGGCGGAGGTGGAGCGTCACGGTCGTTTGCCCTTAGCTACCGCCCCGGCGAACGCCGGGGTCCAGTAGGCAAACGATGCAGTATCTGGCGTTGCGCACCGTTACCTCCACCTTCGCGACTGGGCCCCGGCTTTCGCCGGGGTAGAAATTACTGGATCGAGTCAGACCTGCGTCGCCAGCAGATACGTCTGGCGCAGCGTATCGATCGGCTTCAGCCCCTCGGGCGTTTCGTAATGCCAGAAGGTCCAGCCGTTGCACGCCGGCGCGCCCTGCAACACCGAGCCCAATTTGTGGATCGATCCGGTCGTGTCGCCCGACAGGACCGAGCCGTCCGCCCGCACCGTCACGCTGTAGCGCCGCTTCGCATCGACCAGCACCGCGCCCGCCGTCAGCATGCCGTTCTCGACGATCGTGCCGAACGCGACGCGCGGCGCCGCCTTGGGGCTCTGCATCGTCTTCAGCGCGGATTCGTCGAGCGGCAATGCCGCCTCGATCCGCTCGATCGCCGCCGCGCAATAGTCTGCCTCGCGCTCGATCCCGATCCAGCGCCGCCCCAGCCTTTTGGCCACCGCGCCGGTCGTGCCGGTGCCGAAGAACGGATCGAGCACCACGTCGCCCGGCTTGGTGCAGGCCAGCAGGATGCGGTAGATCAGTGCCTCGGGCTTCTGCGTCGGGTGAACCTTCACGCCGTCCTTCTTGAGCCGTTCCTGCCCGCCACAGGTCGGGAACTCCCAATCGCTGCGCATCTGCAACTCGTCGTTGAGCGTCTTCATGCTGCGATAGTTGAACGTATAGCGTGCTTTCTCGCCCATCGACGCCCAGATCAGCGTCTCATGCGCGTTGGTGAAACGCGTGCCCTTGAAATTGGGCATCGGATTGGACTTGCGCCACACGATGTCGTTGAGGATCCAATAGCCGAGATCCTGGATCGCCGCGCCGACCTTGTAGATGTTGTGATAGCTGCCGATTACCCAGATCGCGCCATTGTCCTTCAGGATGCGCTTCGCCTCGGCCAGCCATTCGCGCGTGAACTTGTCATAGGCACTGAGCGAATCGAACTTGTCCCATTCGTCCGTCACCGCGTCGACATGGCTGCCATCGGGGCGCGACAGATCGCCGCCCAGCTGCAGATTGTACGGCGGATCGGCGAAGATCAGGTCGACCGACTTGGCCGGCAGCGCGCGCATCGTGGCAATGCATTCGCCCATCAGGATCTGGTCGAGCGGCAGGTCCGCAGCCGGTGCCTTGACCTGTTCGGCCGGCGTCCGCTCCCGTGCCCGTACCTTGTCGATAACGCCCATTAACCTAGCCCCCGTGTCTTGCCCGGCCATCCCTGCGGATGTGCGGACTCCGGTCAAGCGAACATTGGTTAACGAAAATCCCTGCCAAATCGTGAAGCGGTGAGAACATTTCGGGAGCGTATCCAGATATTGAGTCCCGACTTATCCACAGGCCACCAGTGATGGGGTGTGGCGCAAAAGACTCAGCGCGCCAGATACCCGCTCAAAAATCGAGAAAAGTCTGCGCGACCGGCCCGAAGCTGCGCCGGTGCAGCGGCGACGGGCCATGTTCGCGCAGCGCCGCGAGATGCACGCGGCAGCCATAACCCTTGTTCGAATGCCAATTGTACTGCGGATATGATTCGGCGTGCGCGATCATGATCGTGTCGCGGGTATGCTTGGCGACGATCGAGGCGGCGGCGATCGACAGGCTGATCGCATCGCCGCTGACGATCGGCGTCGCCTCGTAACCCCAGCGCGGCAGGCGGTTGCCATCGACCAGCACATGGCCCGGCGCGCAGCCGCCCGCTGCGGCGACCGCGTCGACCGCCAGCGTCATCGCCTTCATCGTCGCCCAATAGATATTGAGGCTGTCGATCTCATCCGCTTCGACGATCCCGACGCCGACAATCGCGCAAGCCTGCAACCGATCGTGCAGCCGCAGCCGCTCGGTGGGCGAGAGCTTCTTCGAATCATTGATGCCGCGGGGAATGCCCTTGGCCGGCAGGATGACGGCGGCGGCCACCACCGGCCCGGCCAGCGGGCCGCGCCCGGCCTCGTCAACGCCGACGACGGGCGCAAGGCAGAGCTTTTCGTGTTTGAGACTAGGCATGGGTCAGCACGTCATAGGGTGCAATACCGAGCGCATGCCCCATCGGGCCATGGCCTTCGCCCAGCCCCGGGGCGTGGCCCAACGCGGCGCGGACATAGGCGATCGCGCGCCCGATCGCGTCGGTCAGCGGCAGGCCGGCACCAAGGCCCGCGGCGATCGCGCTGGCCAGCGTGCAGCCGGTGCCGTGGCTGTGCTGCGTGGTGATGCGGGGATTGGTCCAGCGGGCGATTTCCTCGCCGTCGAGGAGGAGACGATCGGTCACATCCGGCCCGTCGGCGTGACCGCCTTTGATAAGGAGATGACCGAGGTCGGATCGACATTCGACATCCTCCCCCGCCAGGGGGAGGTGGCGCCGAAGGCGACGGAGGGGGAGGTCGGCGATGTCCTCTACAACGGCGTGCGCCACATCCGCCCCCTCCGTCACGCTGCGCGTGCCACCTCCCCCTGGCGGGGGAGGATGCGGTGGTCCCGCGTCATCCCGTGAGGCATCATGGGAGAAGGAATTGCGCTCCAGCACGTCCAGCTCGGGCAGGTTCGGCGTGGTCACCGTCGCAATCAGCATCAGCCGCTCGAACGCCGCAATCGTCGCCGCATCCGCCAGTACCGAACCACTGGTGGCGACCATTACCGGATCGAACACGATCGGCACGTCCAGACGCTCCAACCGCTCGGCAACCGCGAGCGTCGTCTCGGCCGAGCCGATCATGCCGATCTTCACCGCATCCACGCCGATGTCCGACACGCAGGAGTCGATCTGCGCCAGCACCATCTCGGTCGGCACCGGCATCACCGCCTGTACGCCCAATGTGTTCTGCGCGGTGATCGCGGTGATCGCGGTCATGGCATGGCCGCCGAGCATGGTGACGGTCTTGATATCGGCCTGAATGCCTGCGCCGCCGCCCGAATCGGAGCCGGCGATGATCAGGATGCGCGGAGTCTTGCGCAGCGTCACGACTGGAAGCGGCGGCTCGTCACCGCCGGATTGCCGGCCAGCGCCTTGCCGGTGCGGGTCGGGCGATCCATCAGTTCGCCGCCGCAATTGGGGCAGCGCTCGTCGAGCGCCTCGGCGCATTCCGCGCAGAACGTGCATTCGAACGAACAGATGAACGCCCCGGGGGCCTGCGCCGGCAGGTCCGCGCCGCAGCGTTCGCAATCGGGGCGCATGTCGAGCATGAGGGGTTCATGCATCAAGCCGCCGCCCGTTTCCACCCCTCTCCCTTCGGGAGAGGGGCAAGCCGCGTAGCGGCGCGGGGTGAGGGCGACCACGAGCAACACTGGTCGCCCTCACCCTTCCGCACCTTCGGCGCTCCCTCCCTCTCCCGGTGGGAGAGGGGATTCAGGCCGCCGCCACCCGCACCGCATCACAGATCCGGTCCACCACGCGCAACACCTGCCCGGCATCGTCGCCCTCGGCCATCACGCGGATCACCGGTTCGGTCCCTGAGGGGCGGATCACCAGCCTGCCCGTCCCCGCCAGTTCGACCTCGGCCTCGGCGATGACCGCCTTCACCGCCGCATCGTCGAGCGGCTTGCCACCCTTGAAGCGCACATTCTTGAGCAATTGCGGCAGCGGCTCGAAGCGGTGCAGCAACTGGCTCGCCGGCGCCCCGGCCCAGACCAGTTCGGCGAGGATCTGCAGCCCTGCGACCAGCCCGTCGCCGGTCGTTGCATAATCCGACAGGATGATGTGCCCGCTCTGCTCGCCGCCAACATTATAGCCCTGCGCGCGCATCGCCTCCAGCACGTGCCGGTCGCCCACTGCGGTCCGCACCATGCCGATGCCCTGCGCCGCGAGATGCCGCTCGAGCCCGAGATTGGACATCACGGTCGCTACCAGCCCGCCATTCTTGAGCCGCCCGGCGCGCGCATAGCCGCTGGCGATCGTCGCCATCAACTGATCGCCATCGACGACATGGCCGAGCTCATCGACTACGATCAGCCGGTCGGCATCGCCATCCAGCGCGATGCCGAGGTGCGCGCCGGACGCCACCACCGTCTCGCACAGCAATTCCGGCGCGGTCGAGCCGACGCCGTCGTTGATGTTCTTGCCGTTGGGGCTGACGCCGAGGCTGATCACTTCCGCGCCCAGTTCCCACAGGGCCGAGGGAGCGACCTGATAGGCCGCTCCATTGGCGCAATCGACGACGATCTTCATCCCGTCGAGCGTGAGATCTTCCGGGAAGGTCGATTTGGCGAAATGAATATAACGACCGCGCGCATCCTCCACGCGGCGGGCGCGGCCGATTTCGGCCGGCGCGGCGAGCGTCACGTCGCCCCCGTCGATCAGCGCTTCGATCGCCATCTCGTCTTCGTCGCTCAGCTTGTACCCGTCCGGCCCGAACAGCTTGATGCCGTTATCGCCGTAGGGATTATGGCTAGCGGAGATCATCACGCCCATGTCGGCGCGCATCGATTGCGTCAGCATGGCGACCGCGGGCGTCGGCATCGGGCCCAGCAACACCACGTCCATACCGACCGAGGTGAAGCCCGCGACCATCGCATTTTCAAGCATATAGCCCGACAGGCGCGTATCCTTGCCGATCACCACGCGGTGCCGATGATCGCCGCGGCGGAAATGCGCACCGGCCGCCATGCCGACCTTCATCGCCATCGCCGCGGTCATGTTGGCGCCGTTGGTGACGCCACGAATCCCATCGGTGCCGAAATATTTCCTTGCCATCGAAAGCGTTCCTGTCCGCTATGCATTTCTCGCAGGCCTAGGCCCGCGCACCTTAACGTCCGCCATATCGAAGGATCATGATGCCGCAAGCCACCCGTATTTTGCTCGGGCTCATCGTCGGGCTCGGCGGCGGCATCATTCTGGCCGCCACCGCGCCAAATGCAGTGGAGGGCACGATCGCGATCGCGCAGCCGATCGGCAGCGCCTGGCTGCACGCGCTGCAGATGACGATCGTGCCGCTGGTCGTCTCGCTGCTGATCACCGGCGTCGCGGCAACGGCGGAAGCGGCGCAGGCCGGGCGGCTCGCCGGCCGGGCGATCGCCCTGTACGTCAGCCTGTTGTTCCTTTCGGCGCTGGCGGCCGGCATCCTTACCCCGCTGTTCCTCGAGATCGTGCCGCTGCCGCGCGAATCGGCCGCGGCGCTGCGTGCCGCGATGATCGGCGCGGAGGCGATCCCGCCGGCCCCAGCGCTCGGGCAGTTTTTCGCCGACGTCATCCCCGGCAACGTCGTGAAGGCGGCAGCGGAGAATAGTTTCCTGTCGCTGATCATCTTCGCACTGATCTTCGCCTTCGCGATGACGCGGATCGCCGCCGAGCTGCGCACGCTGCTGACCCAGTTCTTCACCGCGATCCGCGATGCCATGCTGGTGGTGATCGATTGGGTATTGTGGATCGGGCCGGTCGGCGTGTTCGCGCTCGCGTTGGTGGTCGGCGCCAAGGCCGGAACCGGCGCGTTCGGCGCGCTGCTTCATTATATCGGCACGGTCGTCGCGGTCGGATTGGTCGTGTCGGCCTGCGCCTATCCGCTGGCGGTGTTCGGCGGCCGCACCCGGCTCGGCGCCTATGCCCGCGCGGTGCTGCCGAGCCAGGCGGTGGCGGTCAGCACGCAGAGCTCGCTCGCCTCGCTGCCGGCGATGGTTGAGGGCGCGACCGATCTGGGCGTGCCGGTGGCGACTTCCGGCGTCACGCTGCCGCTGGCGGTCGCGATCTTCCGCGCGACCGGGCCGGCAATGAACTTCGCCGTTGCGATCTATATCGCGGTGTGGTTCGAGGTGCCGCTGACCCCGGCGACGCTGGCGGTCGGCACGATCGTCGCCACGCTCACCTCGCTCGGGTCGGTCAGCCTGCCCGGCACGGTCAGCTATGTCAGCGCGATCGCCCCCGTGGCGGCGACGCTCGGTGCGCCGGTAGCGCCGCTCGGCCTGCTGGTCGCGGTCGAGACCATCCCCGATATCGTGCGCACGCTCGGCAATGTCATGATGGACCTCGCCACCACCCTGACGCTGTCGCGCCGCACCCGGCATGAACCGATTACGGCGCGCGACTAAGGCTTAGCGCGCGGTATCTGCCGCCACGTCGTCGGCGTCGAACTCGCTGAACGCCGCGCGCACGCGCCCGGCCGCCGCGTCGTCGTTGACGGTGACCGACACGACCAACGCGCCTTCGAGCGCCGGTGCGTCATCAGCGGAGCCGGCTTTGTCGGCACCATCAGGCGCTTCGCCGGCGCTATTGGCGTCCCCTTCGGTGGTGATGACGATCGCGCGGCGATCGAGATCGAATTCCTGCACCAGTCGCTCGACGGTCATCTCGGCTTCGCGGCGCGTCTCGAACGTCGCGGTCAATATCTTACTCACGGGCAGCTCTCCTGTTGCTGGCATCAGAGCGTCCGGGGCCTGCTGCAGGTTCCCGAAACTGGACGACACGCAAGAATTTGCTGCGGTGCAGCAACAACTCGGCTAGGGTCCGCGTTATAGTCAGAGGTCGATCGTCCCGGCCCAAGGAACGACGACATGGCAAGCATATCGCAGACATTGGCCGGGCTGGCCGCGGCGCGGATGCCCGCGCAAGGCAGCGGCATCGGCAGCGGCAAGTTGGCGCCGCTATCCCCGGTCGGGAGCAATCCCGGCGCGCTCGGCGCCTGGGCCTATGTGCCCGCCGATCTCGCCCCCGGCGCGCCGCTCGTCGTGGTGCTGCACGGCTGCACGCAGACCGCCGCAGGCTACGATCATGGCACCGGCTGGTCGACGCTGGCCGAGCGCGCCGGTTTCGCCCTGCTGTTCCCCGAGCAGCGCCGCGGCAACAACATGAACCTGTGCTTCAACTGGTTCCAGGCGGGCGATATCGCGCGGCACGGCGGCGAGGCGGAATCGATCGCGCAGCTGACCGAACAGATGATCGCAGGCCACGATCTGGATCGCGGCCGCGTCTTCATCACCGGCCTGTCGGCCGGCGGCGCTATGACCGCCGCGATGCTGGCAACCTGGCCCGATCTGTTCGCCGGCGGCGCGATCATCGGCGGGCTGCCCTATGGCAGCGCCAACGGCGTATCGCAGGCGCTGGAGCGGATGGCAGGCCGCTATCCCGGCGACAGCCCGGCGCTAGCCTCACCGGCCGGCGGGCCGGGAGGCAAGCCGACGGTATCGATCTGGCACGGCAACGCCGACCAGACGGTGGTGATCGACAATCTCGATCGGCTCGCGGCGCAGTGGCGCGGCGTGCACGATCTCGGCGATGCGCCCGGCACGCTCGAGCAGGGCGACGGCTGGACGCGGGAGCGCTGGACTGGCCAGGGCCGCACGCTGGTCGAGACATGGCGCATCGCCGGCATGGGCCACGGCGTGCCGATCGATCCCCAGGGGGGCGAACGACTTGGCGCAACCGGGCCCTACATGCTGGCGTCGACGATCGACAGCACCGCGGCGATCGCGCAGTCCTGGGGCCTGACCGCGCCGGAGCGCCAGCGCGTGGCAACGGCCGTAGCAAAGCCGAAGACAGCGACGACGGCGAAGCGCCCCGCCCCCGCCCCCGCGAACGCCGGCCAGGCCGGGATCCAGGACATGATCGAAGCGGCGCTGCGCGGGGCCGGCCTGATGAAATGACCGGGCGGTGGCGCGCCGCCGCTAGCCCGCCAGACTCTTCGACGCCTGTTCGAACATGTCCTTCGACAGGCCCGGCGTGGCGACGATCCGCTCCAATTCCCCGCGCATCAGCGCCGCGCGCGCCGCATCGAACCGGCGCCAGCGGCCCAAGGGCGGAATCATCTTCGCCGCGGTCTGCGGGTTGAGCCGATCCAGCGCGATCAGCTGGTCCGCGACGAAGCGGTAGCCCGCACCGTCGGCCGCGTTGAACGCGCGCTGGTTGACGCTGAACGCACCGATCAGCGCGCGCGCCCGGTTGGGGTTGGCGAGCGTGAAGTCGCGGTGGCGGCTGAGCTCCGCGACGATTTCCAGCGTATCGTCGCGCGCGCTCAGCGCCTGCGCCTGGAACCATTTGTCGAGCACCAGCGCATTGTCGCTGTAGCGATTGTAGAAGATGTCGAGCGCGGCGATGCGTTCGGGCGAATCGCCCGACACCAACGTGGCGAGCGCGCCCTGCCGGTCGGTCATATTGTCCGCCGCTTCGAACTGCCCGAACGCCAGCCCCGCCGCATCCGCCGCGCCGCTCGCCGCGATATAGCCGAGCGCGACGGTCTTGAGCCGGCGCAGCCCCTTGGCGGCGGGCGAATATTCGAAACTGTCGGCCTGGGCTGCGTCGTACGCTGCGCGCCAGCGCGTATCGAGGCTGCGCCCGACATCGCGGCGCAAAGCCTCCCGCGCGCGGAAGATCGCCTCGGGATCGACGCGCGCCATCTGGTCGCCGATAAAGGCGTCGGATGGCAGCAGCACGACTTCGGCGACGAACGCCGGATCGAGTGCGGCATCGTCCAGCGTGCCCGCGATCGCCGCGATCACCGCCCGGTGATCGGCCGTGCCGTTGGCGGCGCTTTCCACCAGCGTGTCCAGCATCAGCTGCTGCATCGCTTCGTAGCGCGCGAACGGATCGTCGTCGTGCGCGCTGAGAAAGGCGAGATCCGCGGCGCTGCGATCGGTTTCGACCACGACGGGGGCCGAGAAGCCGCGATTGATCGACAGGACCGGGCGCTCACTGATGCCCTCGAACACGATCTGCTCGGATGGCTGGTCGAGCAGCACCAATTGCTCGGCCGCCAGCGTCTGCGCGGTTTCGGCACCGAACAGTTTGAGCTTGAGCGGCAAAACCATCGGCTGCTTGTCCAGCTGCCCCGGGGTCGGCGGCGTGCGCTGTGACAGGGTGAGCGTGGCACGCCCGCTGCCGGCATCATGCGCGACGCTCGCGGTGACGCGCGGGGTGCCGGCCTGCGAATACCATAGCCGGAATTGCGACAGGTCCACGCCGCTGGCCGCTTCCATGCTGGCGACGAAATCCTCGCACGTCGCCGCCGTGCCGTCGAAGCGCTCGAAATACAGATCGGTGCCGGCACGGAAACGCTGCGGCCCCAGGATCGTGGCGATCATGCGGATCACCTCGGCGCCCTTGTTGTAGATCGTCGCGGTGTAGAAGTTGGAGATTTCCTGATATTCGTCCGGCCGGATCGGATGCGCCAGCGGGCCGGCATCCTCGGGGAATTGCGCCGCGCGCAGCCCGCGCACGTCCTCGATCCGCTTGACCGCTGCCGAGCCCTGATCGGCCGAGAAGCCCTGATCGCGAAACACCGTGAAGCCTTCCTTGAGGCTCAGCTGGAACCAGTCGCGGCAGGTGATCCGGTTGCCCGACCAGTTATGGAAATATTCGTGCGCCACGACCGCGGCGATCGCGTCGAAATCGTAATCCGTCGCGGTATCGGCGTCGGCCAGGATGTAGCGGCTGTTGAAGATGTTCAGCCCCTTATTCTCCATCGCGCCGAAGTTGAAATCGTCGACCGCGACGATGTTGAACACGTCGAGATCGTATTCGCGGCCATAGACGCGCTCATCCCACGCCATCGAGGTCTGCAACGCCGCCAGTGCATGCTCGGTCTTGGCCAGATCGGCGGCACGCACCCAGATGCCGAGTGCCACGTCGCGACCCGACATCGTCGTGAAGGTCGCGCGATTGGCAACGAGATCGCCGGCGACCAGTGCGAACAGATAGGACGGCTTGGGGAACGGATCGTGCCAGTCCGCCCAATGCCGCCCATCGGGCAGATCGCCCTGGGCGATCGGATCGCCATTGGCGAGCAGCACCGGATAGCGCGCCTTGTCCGCCACCATATGCACTTTGTACACGCTCAGCACGTCGGGACGATCGGGGAAGAAGGTGATGCGGCGGAAGCCCTCGGCCTCGCACTGCGTGCAGAGATTGCCGCCGCTCGCATAAAGACCCATCAACTGCGTGTTGCGTTCGGGCGCGATCTCGACCTCGGTCTCGATCACGTGCGCGCTGCCGCGCAACGGGATGACCAGCCCGCCGTCCTTCAGCCACCAATCGTTGACCGCCACGCCGTCGACCTTGACCGACAGCGGCGTCTGCCCGGCGCCGTCGAGTACCAGCGGGCGATCATGCGCGCTGCTGCGCACCACGTTGAGCGTCGCGCGGACCGACGTCGCCGCCGCGTCGAGCGCGAAATCGAGCGCGATCTCGGGCACCTGCCAATCGGGCGGGGTATAATCCTCGCGCCGGATGACGTGCGGGGAGAGGGGCGGATGGGCGATGGCCTGAACGTCGAGCATGCATGAGATGTAGGGAAGCCGCGCCGCTCTGTCATCGAAATCACGCCGCTTGCGTGCGCGAATCCGCATGCTACCGCGCAACTGGGCGCTGTGCCGCGTAAAGGATCTGTAATGCTTCGTGTTCTGGGCGCCGCGGCGCTGGCGATGATGGCAAGCGTGGCGCTGGCCAAGGATACCCCGCCGCCCAAGCCGCGCGACCTCAAGGCGATCAACGCGGTGATGACCGCCGCCCTGCCCGACGATCAGGCGGCGATGAAGGCGCACGTCATGTTCCTCGCCTCCGATGCGATGCGCGGGCGCGAAGCGGGCAGCCCGGAATATGATATCGCCGCCCAGTATGTCGCGGCGCAATTCTATGCCGCCGGGCTGCGGCCCGCCGGCGACGATGGCGGCTATCTGCAGCAGGTGCCGCTCACCACCTATCGCGCCGCCGATCGCGGCAATTTCGTGCTGACCCGCGCCAAGCGCGCGCCATTGCGCCTGCAGTTCGGCGAGGATTACAGCCCCGCTGCCAACCCCGCCGCGCGCGAGACGGCGATCGACGCGCCGGTCGCGTTCGTCGGCTATGGCATCGTCGATCCGCAGGCCGGCCGCGACGATTATGCCGGGGTCGATGTGCGCGGCAAGATCGTGGTCTATTTCGCCGGCGCGCCGGACAGTTTGCCGAGCGAAGTGCGCGCGCATTTCTCGGGCGGCGGCGCCAAGCAGGCGATCGCCGCCGAGCGTGGTGCCCTGGGCACGCTGACGATCGAGCGCACCGACGCGCCGGGCTTCGCGCGCGCGGCCACGAACTGGGATCGAGCCCGCACCACCTGGGCCAGGGCCGACGGGACCGGCAAGCCGGACGGAGCGCCCAATCTCGGCACGCTCAGCCCGGCGGGCGCGGCGAAACTGTTCGACGGGAGCCGGACCTCCTGGTCGCAGCTGCTCAAAATGTCCGGCAACAGCGAGGCACGCTTCAAGGCGGAAGTGCTGCCCGGCAGCCTCGCCGTCGCCTTGCGCTCGACCTTCGAGGCGGCACAGAGCAGCAACGTCGTCGGCATCATTCCGGGCAGCGATCCGGTGATCGGCAAGCAGGTCGTCGTCCTGTCGGCGCATCTCGATCATATCGGCGTCGGCAAGCCCGACGCCAGCGGCGACACGATCTATAACGGCGCGGAGGACAATGCGGTCGGCATCGCCTCACTGATCCAAGAGGCCCGGCGCTTCAAGACGAGCGGCAAGCCGCCGCGCCGCACCGTGATGTTCCTCGCCGTCACCGCGGAGGAGAAGGGGCTGGTCGGCGCGGACTATTTCGCGCGCCACCCGACCGTGCCGCTCGCCAACATCGTCGCCGACGTCAATCTCGACATGCCGATCCTGACCTTCGCGTTCGAGGACATGACCGTCTACGGCGCGGACCGCTCGACGCTCGGGCCGCTGGTCGCCAAGGCGGTCGGCACGCTGGGGCTCCGGATGGGACCGGATCCGGATCCGTCGCAAGGCTTCTTCGTCCGCTCGGATCATTACCGCTTCGTGCAGCAGGGCGTGCCTTCGGTGTTTCTGTGGCCGGGCCAGGCCGGTGCGGGCAAGGCGGCCTATGCCGATTTCCTCGGCAATCATTATCATCAGCCGTCGGACGATCTGGCGCAGCAGCCCGCACTCGATTGGGCACAGGGCATCCGCTTCGTTGACGCCAATTATGCGATCGCCCGCGCGATCGCCGATGCGGACGAACGGCCGCGCTGGAACAAGGGCGATTTCTTTGGGCTGCTCTATCATGGGCATGGCGCGAAATGATTGATTTCTCAGACTGAGTCGTCATCCTGCAGGCACCCGGTTGACGGGCGGCAACGGGGAAAACGGCAATGCGCAAGACGATGACCTGGGTCGGCGCGGCAATCACGGCGGCCACGCTCCCCGGCCTTGCACATGCCGCCGTGCCGGGCTTCGACGTCGATACGGCGAGCCGCGCCTATCTCGATCTGCTGCAGGGGCCGGCACGCGCCAAATCCGACGCCTATTTCGAGGGCGGCTATTGGCTGCCGCTGTGGAACACGCTCGTCGCCAGCCTGATCTATCTCGCACTGCTGTTCACCGGCGTGTCGCAGCGTCTGCGCACCTGGGCCGAACGCAAGACCAGGAAGCGCTGGCTGGTGCCCGGAATCTACGCGCTGCCGTTCGTCGCGCTGACGACTTTGCTAACCCTGCCCTGGTCGATCTACGAGGATTTCGTGCGCGAGGCGCAATACGGGCTGATGAACCAGACGTTCGCCGCCTGGGCGATCGACGCGGCCAAGGCATTCGCCATCGGCCTGCTCGTCAACGCGTTGCTGTTCATGCTGCTGTTCTGGGTGATCCGCCACTTCCGCCGCAGCTGGTGGCTGATCGGCAGTGGCGTGGTGGCCGCGGTGGTGCTGTTCGGTGCATTGGTCGCGCCGGTGTTCATCGCGCCCCTGTTCAACACCTATACCGAGCTCCCCGCCGGGCCGATCCGCGACCGCATCGTCGCGATCGCCGCCGCCAACCATATCCCGGCCGAGCATATCTATGTCTCGGATGCATCGCGTCAGACCAAGCGGATCTCCGCCAACGTCTCGGGCCTCGGGCCGACGATCCGCATCACACTCAACGACAATCTGCTCGAGCGCACCGCGCCCGCGGAAGTGGTCGCGGTGATGGGGCACGAGATGGGCCATTACGTGCTCAACCATATCTGGAAGCTTATCCTGGCCTTTACGCTCGTCTTCCTGGCGATGTTCTTCGTGGTCAGCCGCCTCGCGCCGGCGCTGATCGCACGCAACCCACGCTGGGGCGTACGCGACGTTGCCGATCCGGCGGCGACCCCGGTGCTGTTGCTACTCGCCGGCCTGTGCGGGCTGGTGCTCACCCCGGTGCAGAATTCGATCATCCGGCATCACGAGGTCGAAGCGGACATTTTCGGGCTGGATGCGGCGCGCGCGCCGGACGGCTTCGCCAAAGTAGCGATGCGGCTTTCGGAATATCGCAAGATCTCGCCGGGTCCGGTGGAGGAGATGATGTTCTTCGATCACCCCTCGGGCGAGAACCGCGTACGGCGCTCGATGCAGTGGAAGAAGGAGCATGTGCCCGGCGCAACGGTGGCCGTGCCGACGCCGATCGAGGGGAAGTAGCTGGCTCCCCTAACGCCCTCTTCTTACTTCCCCGGCGGATGCCGGGGCCCAGTCGTGGAACGAGGGTTGGCGCGCGATGCGCTTCCTCACTACCACCTTTCCCACTGGGCCCCGGCGTCCGCCGGGGAAGTAAGAAGAGGGAAGCCAAGTGCGCCTGCTAATCTTCGGCCTCGGCTATACCGCCGAGCGCATCGCCACCGCGCTTGCCACCAAGGGCTGGCACGTCACCGGCACGAGCCGCGACGGGCGCGACGGCACGATCCGGTTCGCCGATACCGCGGCCGTCGCCCGCGAAATGGCGCTCGCCACGCATATCCTGTCTTCGGTGCCGCCGGCCGATGAGCAGGATCCGGTCCTTGCCGGCTATGGCGCCCAGCTCGCCCGGTCCCCCGCCTGGCTCGGTTATCTCTCCTCGACCGGCGTCTATGGCGATGCCGGCGGCGCCTGGGTCGACGAGCACGCGCCGATCCGCGGGCGGCGCGGCGCACGCGCGGCGGCGGACGGCGCGTGGCTCGCGCTGGGAGCGCGCGTGTTCCGGCTGCCGGGGATTTACGGACCCGGTCGCTCCGCGCTCGATCGCGTCGCCGAGGGGCGGGCACATCGCGTCGATCTGCCGGATCAGGTATTCAGCCGCGTGCATGTCGACGATATCGTCGGCGGCGTGTTGGCGGCAGTCGATGCGCCGCCGGGCGCGTACAATCTGTCCGACGACGAGCCGTGCGGGCAGAACGAGGTCATCGCCTTCGCCGCGCAGCTATCGGGTCTGGCCCCGCCGCCATTCGTCGGGCTCGAGACGCTCAGCCCAATGGCCCGCGCCTTCTACGCCGAGAACCGGCGCATCGCCAATGCCAAGGCCAAGCGCGTGCTTGGCTGGCAATTGCGCTATCCCGATTACCGGTTGGGTCTGCGTGCCCTGAGCGCGATGACCAGCCCGACCATCGCCAGCGCCGCACCCGCGCCGGCCAGCAGCGACCAGCGATAGCCCTCGAACAGCGTCGACAGGATCATCGCGATCACCGGCGTCAGCACGCCGGAATAGGCCGCTTTGGCCGGGCCGATCGTGCGGATCAGCCCGAAATAGAGCGTGAAGGCGATCGCCGAGGCGAACACGCCGAGATACAGCACGCCCAGGATATAGGCGGCGCGGAATTCGAATACCGGCGGGCCGGTCAGCGTGAAGGCGAGCACGCCATCGAATAGCGCGCCAATCAGCATCGACACGCCGAGCATCGTCGCCATCGGATAGCGTTTCGCCGCCTGCGTGCCCTGCATGACATTGGCGGTGGAGGCCGAACAGACCGCCAGCAGGGTGATGCCGATGCCGATCAGTACGGCATGCGATCCGCTGCCGCTGACGCGCGCCTCATGCAGGAACAGCAGCCCCACGCCGGCCATCGCCACCGCCGATCCGATCAGCAGTTGCGCGCCCATCCGCTGCCCGAGGAAGATCCGCGCCAGGATCGCATTGGGCACCAGCAGCAAGGCGAACACCACCGCCACCAGCCCCGACGTGACATAGCTTTCGGCGCGATAGACGAAATTGAAGTTGAGGCAGAATTGCGCCAGCGCCAATGCGGCGGCAAAACCCCAGCCACGCGCATCAAGGCCGAGCTTCTCGCGCTTGTAAGCAGCGTACGCCAGCATCGTCGCGCCCGCGACGAGGAAGCGATAGGTGACCGACCAGCTTGGCGGCACGACGCCCAATTGGTCCTTGATCACCAGCCAGGTCGAGCCCCAGATCAGGGTCACGATGGCGAACGGGATCAGCACCGTCAGACGGGTGGATTGCGGCGCAGGCTGATCCATTATGCGCGTTCGGACAGCGTCCGCTCCCATGCCAGCGCATCGCTGACGATGAGATCGAGATCGGCGCGCTCCGGCACCCAGTCGAGCGTGCGCAGGATCGCCGCATTGTCGGCAATCAGCGCCGCGGGATCGCCCGGGCGGCGCCCCTCCGGCCGGCGCACGATCTTGGCATTGGTGATGCGGTCGACCGCATCGAGCACCTCGTTGACCGAATAGCCGCGACCATAACCGGCGTTGAGCGTGTGATTGCGCCGCGGTTCGGCGATGAGCCGCTCCAGCGCGGCGACATGCGCGGCGGCAAGATCGCTGACATGGATATAATCGCGCACCCCGGTGCCGTCGGGCGTGTCGAAATCGGTGCCGAAGATCGCCACCGCGTCGCGCTTGCCGGTCGCTGCCTCGACCGCGACCTTGATCAGATGCGTCGCGCCATCGGTCGATTGCCCGCTGCGCCCCTGCGGATCGGCACCGGCGACATTGAAATAGCGCAGCGCGGCATAATTGATCGGGTGCGCCGCGGCGACGTCGCGCAGCATCATCTCGGTCATCAGCTTGGAGGTTCCGTAGGGGTTGATCGGTACGGTCGGGCTGGTTTCCGACACCGTCGCGGTGGTCGGCGTGCCATAGGTTGCCGCGGTCGAGGAGAAGATGAAATGCGGCACATGCTCGACGACGGCGCTTTCGATCAGCGAGCGGCTGGCGGCGGTATTGTTGCGATAATATTTGAGCGGATCGCTGACCGATTCCGGCACCACGACCGAGCCAGCGAAATGCATGATCGCCTTCACGTGATAACCGCGGATCGCCGCGCGCACCCGATCTTCTTCCTCGATCGCGCATTCGATCAGCGTCGCGCGATCGTCGACCGCCCAGTCGAAACCGGTGACGAGGTTGTCGACCACGACGACCTTATAGCCCGCATCGAGCAGCGCCAGCACTGCATGGCTGCCGATATATCCGGCCCCGCCCGTCACCATCACCGTCATGTCGTGCATGTGCCGCTCCCTTGGCGTCCCGCCTAACAGCACGACATGAGCCGCGCTACGGCGAACCTGCCAACTTCCGTCAACCCGGACTTGGTCCGGGATGATGGTGATCAGCGATGCGCCGCGCGGCGCAGGCGATCGTTGATTGCGGCGCCGATGCCGGTGTGGGGGATCGGGGCGATGGCCAGCGTGGCGCGGTCGCTGGCGTCGGCACGGTGGAGCGCGTCGAACAGGTTGGCGGCGGCTTCGGTGAGGTCGCCGGTGGCGGAGAGCGTGTCGTCGCCGGGGATGGCGCCGAAGCCGATCAGCCATTCGTCGTCGCGGGCTTCGCGGGCGCCGAGGCGCAGCGGCTTGTTCGGCGCATAGTGGCTGTCGAGCTGCCCCGGCGCCGTCACCGTGCTCCCGCGGACGCGGGAGTCCAGGGTAACGGAACGCTGCGCCTGCGACCCTGGGCTCCCGCTTTCGCGGGAGAACAGTGCCTCAATCTGTTCCCGCGTTATCGGCCCCTCGCGGAGGATGCGGATCCCGCCCGCCGTCGACACGATCGTCGATTCCACGCCCGCTTCCGTCGCGCCGTCATCGATCACCAGCGGGATCCGCCCCCCCAGACTTGCCACGACATGCGCCGCACGCGTCGGGCTGATCGCACCGCTGGCATTGGCCGAGGGCGCCGCCAGCGGCACGCCGCTCGCCGCCAGCAGCGCGCGCATCGCACGGTGCGCCGGCACGCGGATCGCCACCGTCTCCAGCCCGGCCGTGACCAGCGCGGCAATCCCCGCATCAGGCTTCACCGGCAGCACCAGCGTCAGCGGCCCCGGCCAGAACGCCGCGGCCAGTTGCAGCGCGGCCTCGTCGAACACCGCGATCCGCTGCGCCGCTGCCAGATCAGACACGTGGACGATCAGCGGATTGAAGCTCGGCCGCCCCTTTGCGGCGTAGATTCCTGCCACCGCCGCCGAATCGGTCGCATCCGCGGCCAGCCCGTAGACCGTCTCGGTCGGCACCGCGACGCAGCCGCCGGCGGCGATCACCTGCGCCGCCGTGGCAATCGCCGCCGCGCCGTAGGGTAAGGTGCGCGTCGTGCGCGCGGGATTTGGATTGGCCATAAGCCGCGGCTATAGCGCCCCCAAACTGTCAGGATAAGAGCGATGCCCTTCACCCCCGCCACCACCGACCAACGCTTCGTGCTCGATCACGTCACCGCCATCGCCGATCTCGCGCAAAGCGAACGCTTCGCCGCCGCCAGCGACGATGTCGTCGATGCCGTGCTCGAGGGCGTGGGGCAATTGGCCGAGGGCGAATGGGCCCCGCTGCAGCGGATCGGCGACACGGTCGGCGCCAAGTGGACTGCCGAGGGCGTGGTCATGCCCGAGGGGTTCGTGCAGGCCTATCGCGATTATGTCGAGGGCGGCTGGGGCACGATCGGCGTACCGGAGGAATTCGGCGGCCAGGGCCTGCCGTTCGCGATCCAGACGGCGGTGCTCGAAACGCTGGGCAGCGCCAATATGGGCTTCGCGCTGGCGCCGACGCTGACGGTCGGCGCGATTGAGGCACTGGCGCATCATGGCAGCGCCGAGCAGCAGGCGCTGTATCTGCCGCATCTCGCCACCGGCGAGTGGACCGGCACGATGAACCTCACCGAACCCCAGGCCGGCTCCGACGTCGGCGCCTTGCGCTCGACCGCCACGCCGCGCGGCGACGGGACGTTCCTGATCAAGGGCACCAAGATCTATATCTCGTTCGGCGATCACGACATGGCGCCAAACATCGTCCATCTCGTCCTCGCGCGCACGCCGGGCGCACCGGCCGGGACCAAGGGCATCTCGCTGTTCCTGGTGCCGAAATACCGGCTGAACGCGGACGGTACGCCGGGCGACTTCAACGACGTCCGCGTGGTCTCGATCGAACACAAAATGGGGCTGCATGCCTCGCCTACCTGCGTGCTGAGCTTCGGCGATAACGACGATTGCATCGGCGAACTGATCGGTGGCGAATTCGGCGGCATCCGCGCGATGTTCACGATGATGAACAATGCGCGCCTGAACGTCGGCCTGCAGGGCGTGCAGGTCGCCGAGGGCGCGACACAGGCCGCCGTCGCCTATGCGCTGGAGCGCGTGCAATCCGCCCGCGCCGGCGGCGCCAGCCGCGACTCGGTCCGCATCGTCGAACATCCCGATGTGCGTCGCATGCTGATGCGCATGAAGGCGCAGACCCAGGCGGCGCGCGCGCTGGTCTATCTCGCCGCGGCGCAGGTCGATCGTGCCGCGCTCGGCGAGGCCGGCGCGCAGAACCGGCTTGAGATCCTCACGCCGCTGGCCAAGGCGCACGGCACCGATATCGGCTGCGAGGTCAGTTCGATCGGCGTGCAGGTGTTCGGCGGCATGGGCTATATCGAGGAGACCGGCGCGGCGCAGTTCTTCCGCGATGCGCGCATCACCCCGATCTACGAGGGCACCAACGGTATCCAGGCGGCCGATCTGGTCGGGCGCAAGCTCGGGCTCGACAATGGCGCCGCCTTCGCCGCGCTGATCGGCGACATGCGTGCGGAAGCGCAGGATGCCGGGCTGATCGCGCTGATCGATGCGTGCGAGGAAATCGGCCGCGGCATGATGACGCTCGACGCCGACGACAAATTGGCCGGTTCGTATCCGTTCCTGACCATGTTGTCGGTCGCCACCTGCGGCTGGCTGATGGAGCGGCTCGGGCGCGCGACCGAGGGCGCGGAGGGCGATGCCGCCTACCTGGCGATGAAGAAGGCGGCAACGCGCTTCTATGTCGAGCAGATCGTGCCGGAGGCGCTCGGCCTGAAGGCGGCGGCGACGGCGAAGGCGGACGTGCTCTATTCGGTCGAGGCGGAAGCGTTCGCCGCATGAGCTTCGACCTCGACGCCTATCTCGCGCGCCTGACGCTCGGCGCGCGGCCGTCGCCCGATCCCGAGGGCCTGGCGCGGCTGCAACGCGCGCATCGCCTGGCGATCCCGTTCGAGAATCTCGACGTGATCCTGGGGCGTGGCATCGCGATCGACAGCGACAGCGTGTTCGCCAAGCTGGTGACGGCGCGGCGCGGCGGCTATTGCTTCGAGCATAACCGCCTGTTTGCCGACGCGCTGGCAGCGCTCGGATTCGCCGCGCGACCGCTGCTCGGCCGGGTATGGATCATGAACCCGGAACAGACCCCCGGCCTTACGCATACGCTGAGCCTGGTGACGATCGACGGGCAGGACTGGATCGCCGATCCCGGCTTCGGCGGCAGCTATACCCCGCCGATGCCGCTCGTCGACGGCGCGACATTGGTCGCGCCCGATGGCGCCACGTTCCGGCTCGCCGCGGACGAGACGCATGGCTGGATGCTGTCGCGCGACGCCGGTGAGGGCTGGCAGCGACAGTATAGCTTCACGCTGGCGGCCGTGTGGGATGCCGACCTGCAGATGGGCAACCATTGGTGCGCCACCGCGCCGGCCAGCCGCTTCACGCACAGCCGCATCGTCAGCATCGTGCTGCCGAACGGCTTTGCGAGCCTCAACGGCCTGTCCTATCACCGGCGCAACGGCGCGGACGAGGCGGCGGCTGAGATCAGCGACCCCCGGGTCTACAAGCTGCGGCTGAGCATGTTGTTCGGGATCGATCTGAGCGCCGAAGAGGTGACCAGGCTGGGATTGTTCGGTGCCGCTTAGGGAGCGCTCCACCCCACCCTTTACCGTCATCCTGAACTCGATCAGGATCCATTGCGCCGCACGAGCAACGCCCCCGCCCCCATTCCGTCCCCAGCCGCACGATCGAACCTGAATCGCGCTCAGGATGACGGCAGGGGGAGATAGCAGGGAGAGGGCGAGCCTAGGCCCGCTCGCGCTCCAGCAGGTCGGCGACATCCAGCCCGAGCAGGTCGATATGGCTCCGGATCCGCGGCCAGCTCGTCTTCAGGAACAGGTCGCGCTCGGCCAGCTTCAGTTTCTCCGCCGCGCCGGGCAGCACGAACATGCCTACACCGCGCCGCACCTCGACATAGCCGTCGTCCTGAAAGCTCTGATAGGCCTTTGCGACGGTCAGCGGGTTGGCGCCATGCTCGGCGGCCAGCGCGCGGACCGAGGGCAGCTGATCGCCGGCGCGGAAATCGCCGCGCAGGATCGCCGCCGAGATCGTCGCCCGGAGTTTGAGATAGACGGGGCTGTCTTCGCTGTTGAGCGCTGTCATAGCGCCTTAATACAGCAATGGGCCGTTTCGTCCAGTACCTTGCTTTGGATTATCCTGCCGGTGTCCAGTGCGAGACGATCTTGGCCATGTCCGGCCGCGGGCGTTCGTCGAGCGGGCGGGCGGGCGTGCCGATGAACATGAAGCCGGCGATGCGCTCCGGCGCCGCGCCGAAGGCATCACGTACGGCATCGCTGAAGCTCGGCCAGCCGGTCAGCCAACCCCCGGCAAATCCTTGGGCATGGACTGCGTGGAGCAGGTTCATGCACGCCGCGCCGGCGGACAATTCCTGTTCCCACAAGGGGATATGGCTGGCCGTCTTGGGCGAATAGAGCACTACCACCAAAGCGGGCGCCTGGTGCGCGAACTGCTCGAGCGAGTCGATCTCGCTGCGCGCCGCCTGGGGGCGCTCGGCACGATAGGCGTCGGTAATCACCCCGGCCAGCGCCGCGCGAACGCCCGTGTCGACGATCACGAAACGCCACGGGGCGAGCTTGCCGTGATCGGGCGTGCGCGCGGCGATGGTCAGGATTTCGTCCAATTGCGTCGCGTCGGGGCCGGGCGCGATCAGGTCGCGCGGCTTGCCCGAACGGCGCGAGGCGAGCAGCGAAAGCGGGGTGGTGCGGTCGTTGAAAGTCATCCCCGTCCTCTAGTCGGTCGGGACGGATATTTACACCCGGGCGATTGCCGCTAGGTTGCCCGGCAATCGGCCTACCGCCAGCAGGCCAGGATTTCAGGGAGTTTCCGCCACATGGCGAGTGCGTACCAGGCCGCGAGCGGCAAGACCTTTCTCGGCCACCCGCAAGGGTTGTTCATCCTGTTCTTCGCCGAAATGTGGGAGCGCTTTTCCTATTACGGCATGCGCGCGCTGCTCATTTTCTATCTCACCAAGCATTGGCTGTTCTCGGACGAGAAATCCGGCGTCATCTACGGCGCCTATACCGCCCTGGTGTTCATCACGCCGGTGCTCGGCGGCTATCTGGCGGATCGCTATCTCGGGCAGCGCAAGGCGGTGACCTATGGCGCCGTGCTGCTTACCTTCGGGCACTTCCTGATGGGCTTCGAAGGCACCGGCGGCCAGGGATCGAGCTCGATCAACATCTTCTGGCTGGCGCTCGCCTTCATCATCGTCGGCTCGGGCTTTCTCAAGGCCAACATTTCGGTGATCGTCGGCCAGCTCTACCCGCGCACCGACGTGCGACGCGATGGCGCCTATACGATCTTCTACATGGGCATCAACGTCGGCGCGTTCCTCGGCTCGCTCGCCTGCGGCTATCTCGGTGAAGTCTATGGCTGGTCCTACGGCTTCGGCGCCGCCGGCGTCGGCATGCTGCTCGGGCTCATCGTCTTCATCCTCGGCAAGCCGCTGCTGCTCGGCCGCGGCGAATCGCCCGATCCGGCGCGGCTCAAGCAGCCGGTGCTGGGCGTGCCACTCGAATGGCTGCTCTACGGCCTCGGCCTCGTCGCCGTGCTCGGCATCTGGGTGCTGATCCAGTATCAGGACGCTGTCGGCTGGCTGCTGCTCGTCGCCGGCATCCTGCTGGTCGGCTATGTGCTGACCTTCGCGGTGACCAAATTGCCGCGCGAGGATCGCAATCGAATCTTTGCGGCGATGTTCCTGATCCTCGGCTCGATCCTGTTCTGGGCGCTGTTCGAACAGGCCGGCTCGTCGCTCAGCCTGTACACCGATCGCTACGTGTCGCGCGCCGGCGTGCCGGCCTCGATGTTCCAGTCGATCAACGCCGCCTATATCGTGCTGCTCGGCCCGGTCTTCGCGGCCTTGTGGACCTTGCTCGGGCGCCGCGGGCTGGAGCCCTCCGCCCCGGCCAAGTTCGGCCTCGCACTGCTGCAATTGGGCGCGGGCTTCCTGGTGCTGGTCGCCGGTGCGGCGGCAACCGGGCACGGCCTGCCGACCCCGGTATTGTTCATCTTCCTGCTCTATCTGCTGCACACGACGGGCGAACTCTGCCTGTCCCCGGTCGGCCTGTCGGCGATGAACCGGCTTGCCCCGGCGCATATGGCCTCGCTGATCATGGGCACGTGGTTCTTTGCCTCGGCGGCGGGCAATTTCACCGCCGGGCTGATCTCCGCGGCGACCGGCGCGGAAGCGGCGTCCGGCCCCGGCGCCGGGCAGCAGACCGTGCTCGACGTCTATCAGCTGATCGGCTGGATCTCGATCGGCGCCGGCGTTGCGGTGCTCGTCGTCGCCCCGTTGATCAAGCGGCTGATGCATCTCGATACGCTGCAGGATGCCGATCACGCACTGGCCGGCGAACCGCAGATCGGTGAGACCGACGCCGCTGGCCTGCGCACCGCGACCGAACTGAAGGCATGATTGAAGGCGCCGGCGGTGCCCCCACCGCCGGCGCCGGTCACACGAAGCAGCCCAGCTCCGCCAGATTGGGCGCGACCGGATAGCCGGTCACCTTGACGCCGCCGGCATCGAGCCAGGCATGCGCATCGATCGGGCGGGCACTGCCCTTGCCGCCCAGGCCGGCGCCGAAATGCATCGCGCTGTGCACGCCGCGCCGCTTGAGCATGGCATGGCCGGCCATCGCTTGCTGCAGGCATACCGAGCGGAACGGCATGAACGGTGCGCTGGCGGCGATCGCCCAGCGGATCTCGCGGGCGATGCGCGCCTCGCGCAGGGTCGCCGGCGGGCGGTTGCGGACACGCGGGTCGCCGGGCGGCACGAACGCGCCGAAGCGCCGCGACACGATCCTGAACGGGCGCACCAGCAACACGATACGCGCCGACAGCATGCTGGCAATCGCCTCGGCCACCAGGGCCTGTCGCCGCGGGCCGGCGCCGGCAAGCGTGCTAAGCTTACGGACTGCGGTGCGCGGGCGGATCACCCCGATCCCGCCTCAGGGTTGCAGGCTGCGCGAATCGCCGTCGAGATGATCTTCGCCGACGCCGTATTTCTGTTCGATCAGCGCCATCGAATGGCCGACATGGGCAGCGATGGCAAAGTCCCCCGATTGCTCGAGCGATTGGCAGGCCTCCTGCAACAAAGCGTAAATCCGCAGGGGGTCCATTCAATCCTCCGCCAAAAAATTGGGTGACCGGTCGGAATGACCGGCGGGCGTGTCCTATACAAGGTCGGCGACGCGATCTGAACTACGATTCCATACTCGATCGGGGCCCGTCCGACAAGGTTTGGGGGCCGGTGAAATGCCTGGATAGGTGCGCCTTTCGGGGCAAATTGCCGGTCGCATCGGGTTGTTCCGGCAGCGCGGGTGGCGTTCCGGGCGGACCCGCCACGCGGCCATGATACCGATCGACCGCGATCGCCAAACCTCGTGCAGACACTGCTATTCACGCTGTTTCGCTTGCGCGACTATACACGGATCGCGTCATGACTTGCGCAAGGACCGTTCTGTGATGCAGCATGCGACAAATATGATATGCGTTAATCGAACCGGAAACCCGTCCGGTTTGACCAACAATGTGGCTGAAATGTTGCCGATCAGGAACTGTATTGTTTCGGCACAGAGTGGAGCGAACACATGGAAAGCGTCGAGGAGCTGATTCGGGACCTCAGTTCGAAGCTCGGCAATATTGCCGGGGAGTTCAGTTCGCGTGCCGATCGCATCATCGCAGCGGGCCGCGCGACGCCGGGCGGCTTCAGCGCCGATCCGCAAGCGCCGATCGATCTGGTCGCGCGGGCGCGCGAGGTGCTCGCGGTACGCAAGGCGCGGCGCCGCTATTTCCCGCCCGATCTGTTCCACGAGCCTGCCTGGGAAATGCTCGTCGCGCTGTTCATCATCTACGAGACGGATCACAGCATGAACGTGAAGGCGCTCGTGTCGTGCAGCGATGCGCCGGCGACGACGTCGCAGCGCTGGATCGATCATCTCCACAAGTCCGGTCTGATCGATCGCGTCACCGATACCGTCGATCGCCGCCGCATCGATATCTCGCTCAGCGACCGGGGCCATGAAGCAATGGTACGCTATCTCAAGGACATCAGCGGCATCACCTGACGAATCACCGCGACACCCGATGATCGCTAGCACGGCCGGGGCCATTTGGTTCCCGGCCGTTGTGTTTTTTTCGCCTGCACGCCCGATCTGCCGCGTCGGACAAGGGTCTTGACGACCGCCAAACCGAAACCGGTCGGCGATGCGTTTCATACCGAAATGAGTTCAATCGACGATTTGCCGACGCAAGATGGCTGCCCGTAATGGGTCGATCTCCAACCAATAGCCGATCTAATTTCCGCTATCCGATGTTAACACCCAAAATGATCCCGTAGCTTTTCGTTAAGCCCGATCACTGAAAATCAGTGAAAGCACATCTGTATGTGCATGAATGTCGGGGAAAAGATGTTTAGCAGGCGGGGGTACCGGTGTGGGGATAGCTGCAACCTGCCGTTTGGCATGTTGTGCGCCCGCCTTATACTATCGGCGGGCCTTTCCGGCTTTGGCTATACTGCCCATGCCGAAACCCTTGCCGGGACGCGCATCGCCAATACCGCATCGATAACGTACAGCGCCGCCGGCAGCCCGGCCGCCGCACTTTCCAATACCGATACGATCATCGTCGCCGAACGGCTCGATGTCGCGCTGGTCCGCTCGTCCGCCCCGCTCCCTCCGTCGACGGCAGCGATCGCCGTGCTGCTGACCAATAGCGGCAACGGACAGGAGGCTTTCGCGCTGAGCGCCCGGACAGACGGCGACGCCCGGCCGAGCCGCTTCGCGATCGATGTCGATGGCGACGGCCAATATGATGCGGCACGCGACACGCTGCTCGCCGATGCCGTCACCCCGGCGCTCGCCCCCGGCGCGACGCTCGCCCTGCTGCTGCTTGGCGCGACCGACGGCGCGTTCGACGGCACGCAGACGACGATCATCGCGCGCGCGGTGACCGGCGTCGGCACGCCCGGCACGACCTTTGCGGGCCTGGGCGACGGCGGCGGCGATGCGGTGGTCGGCCCGACCGGCGCGCAGGCCGAGGTCAGCGTGGCGCTCGATGCGACCAGCACCCCAACGCTGGCGAAGACGCAAAGCGTGCTGGCGCCCGACGGCACGGCGCGCGCGATCCGCGGCGCGGTGATCAGTTACACGCTGCGCGCCATGTTCAGCGGCCCGGCCGCCGCGGCGCGGATCGACGATCCGCTGCCCGCCGGCACCGCCTATGTCCCCGGTAGCCTGCTGCTCGACGGTCAGGCGCTGAGCGACGCCGCCGATGCCGATGCCGGCCAGGCCGATGCCGCGGCGATCGGCGTCGCGCTCGGCGACATTGCCGCCGCCGCGGTGCGCACCGTCCAGTTCCAAGTCCGGATCCAATGAGGAGAAGCCTGATGTTGTTGCGTACCCTGAGCGCCTCCGTGGCGCTCGCCACCGCCTTCCCCGCGCTTGCCGCGGGCCCGCTGACGCTGACCAGCGACGTGCGGATGGAGAAGCGCGTCGCCGCCGCCGACGGCACGACGCGCACCACCCTGGTCAAGGCCGACCGCGCCGTCCCCGGCGACCGCGTCGTCTTCGTGCTCAGCTATCGCAACACCGGCGCGCAGCCGCTGTCCGATGTCGTGCTGGCCAATCCGGTGCCCAAGAACATGGCTTACCGCGCCCCGGCGCTGAACTCCGCCGCGCCCGAACTGTCGGTCGACGGCAAGACTTATGGGACCCTGGCGGCGCTGCGCGTGCCGGCCGGCACGGGCGGCCTGCGCGCCGCCGGTCCCGACGATGTCACCACCGTCCGGTGGCGCCTTCCGAGCCCGATTCCGGCCGGTTCCGAAGGCAAGCTCGCGTTCCAGGCCGTTCTCAAATGATCCGTCCCCCCACCGATACCATGATCTTTCCAGGAGCAATCACGATGACCAAAACAGGGATACGACGCCTCCTTCTGCTGTCCGGCACGACGGCGCTGGCGTCGTTCGGCGCCGCCGGCACCGCCAACGCGCAGGCCGCGGCGGGCACGACGCTCGCCGGCACGCAGATCACCAACAAGGCCAATGCCAGCTACACCGTCAACGGCACCGCCGCGACCGCCGAATCGAACATCGCCAGCTTCGTCGTCGATCGTAAGGTCAATCTGAGCGTCGTCGGCGAGCCCAATATCAACACCCAGGTCAATCTCGGCCAGACCAATGCGGTGCTGACCTTCCGGGTCACCAACAATACCAACAGCATTCAGGACATGTCGCTGAGAGCCAATCAGAATCTCGGCGCCGGCGGCACCGGCGTCGACAATTACGACGTGAACAATGTGCGCGTGTTCGTCGACAGCAACGGCAACGGCCAATACGATGCCAATGTCGACGTCGGCACCTATATCGACGAGCTCGGCATCGACCAGTCGGCGATCGTGTTCATCGTCGCCGACGTGCCGAGCAACGTCCCGACCGCCAATTTCGCCACCGTCTCGCTCAACGCGACGGTCGCGGCGGGCGGCGGCGTCAATGTCGAGGGCGCGGCGCTGATTCCCGCGACCGATCTCAACCTGCTGACACAGAATGCCGATCTCGACGTGGTGTTCGCGGACAATGACTCGGATGGCCTGCTCGGCGCCGACGCTGCCCGCAACGGCCAGGCACGCGCCTATCTGGAATATGAAGTCGGCGCGCGCGCGGTCAATCTGACCGTCAGCAAGAGCTCGATGGTGATTTCCGACGGCGTCAACCTGATCAACCCGCGGTCGATCCCCGGTGCGGTGGTGCAATATTGCCTGACCGTCACCAACAGCACGCTGCTCACGCCGGCCAGCGGCATCAATCTGACCGACGTCATCCCCGCCAACACCACCTATGAACCGAATTCGATCACGGTCGGCGGCCTGGGCGCGGGCAATACCTGCGTGCTCAACGGCTTCCCGGTCAATGACGACGGCACCCAGGTCCTGCTCAGCCCATATGGCGGATCCTACAATGCCGGCACCAAGACGGTGACGGCGATCATCCCGACCCTGCTCGGCGGGACGGCGGTCCAGGCGAGCTTCCGGGTGCGCATCAACTAAGCCCACGCGCCCTAGCAACCAACCAGATAGGAGATCTGCATCCGGCGCGTGCAAACGGCGCGCGCCGGATAGCGCCCCCCCATGTCCATTGTACGGCATCTTGCACGCCTCGGCGTCGCCCTGTTGGCCTTGAACGGCGGCGTCACCGCCGCGCAGGTCACCCCGGCGCGGATCGCGAACACCGCCAGCCTGAGCTATCAGGCCGGGGGTGCGCCGCGCACCGTGCAATCGAATACCGTCACCCTCGATGTCGCTACCGCAAAGCGACCGACATCGCTCAGTTTCCGGCTGCTGCCGCTCAACAATCGGCTCGATGGCCTGGGCTGCGAAACCGCGCCCGAACTCACCGCGATCGGTGCGCCGATCGATGCCGCGACGCTCGCCACGGCGGCGCCGCTGCCCGAACTCGATATCGCGCAACCGCTGATCATGGTGCTCGATGCCCAAGGCGAGAATCGCGACCCGCTGGTCCGCGAAATCACGCATATCAACGCCGATACCAGCCTGGGCAGCGTGCACCAGCGCGTCCGGCTGACGGAAACCGCGCCCGATAGCGGCGTGTTCGCCGGCGGTTTTCCGGAACAGGCCAGCATGACCGACCCCTCGCCCTGCAGCCTGCGCCTGCGCGACGGCGAGCGGCTGACGCTGAGCTTCACCGAAACCGAGTTCAGCTTCGGTTCGAACAATTCGATCCTGATCGATCCGGCCGGCGTCGTGTTCGATTCCAGCACCGGCCTGCCGGTCGATGGTGCGACGGTATCGATCGTCGATGACGCCGGCAAACCGGCCACGGTGTTCGGCACCGATGGCATCACCGCCTATCCCTCGACCGTGGTAAGCGGCGCGGCGGTCACGGATGCCTCCGGCCGCGTCTATCCTGGCCTGACCGGCCGATTCCGGTTCCCGCTGGTGCCGCCGGGCACCTATTCGATCAGGATCACGCCGCCGGCCGGCTATGCCGCGCCATCCGTCGTGGATCGCGCGACGTTGGCCAAGTTCACCGATCTGGATGGCGCGCCCTATCAGATCAACGATGCCAGTTTCGGCGGCAGCTTCACGCTGACCAGCCTGTCGGATCCGTTCTACACCGATATCCCGATCGATCCGCCGGGTCAGGCCACGTCGCTGCTGCTGACCAAGACGGCCTCGGTGCGCGATGCCGCGCCCGGCGATTTCATCCAGTATCGGCTGCGGATCACCAATCGTGGCACCACCGCCGCCACCGGTCTGCGCATCGCCGATGTGCTGCCCCCCGGTCTCCGCTACGAGCGCGGTTCGACGCGCGGCGCGGCCGAGCCGAGCGTCGCCAGCGATGGCCGCAGCCTCGATTTCGCGCTGCCGGCGCTGGACGGCGGCGCTGCCGCCGACGTGCGCTACGTCGTCTCGGTCGCGCCGGGCGCGCCGATCGGCGAAGCGCTCAACCGCGCGCAGGTGAAGGGCGGCGTCACCAGCAACGAGGCGGCGGCGTCGGTGCGCCTTCGCGCGCTGCTGTTCACCGACGCGATGACCATCATCGGCCGCGTCACTGAAGGAAATTGCGGCGATCCCGAGGCCAAGCGCAAGGGGATCCCCGGCATTCGCCTGTTCCTCGAAGACGGCACCTTCGTCGTCACCGACCGGGACGGGCTGTACCATATCGAGGGCGTCAGGCCCGGCCGCCACGTGATCCAGATGGACACTGCGAGCATCGCCGCCAGCCATGAGGCGGTGGCATGCGACGCGGACACGCGGCAGGCTGGAAGCGCGATTTCGCGCTTCGTCGAAGGAGATGGCGGACTGTTGAAGCGAGTAGACTTCCAGCTCCGTCCGACCGGCAGGGCCGCCGCCCCCCAAGAGGCCCTGCCGGTCACCATTGACAGCGATGCCGTCGCCGCGGGCAATCGCGACTGGCTGACCGGCCAGGCACCGGGCATCGCGATGCTGTTCCCCGGTGAGATCTATAACCCGCGCGCGCCGATCACACGCGTCGTCGTGAAGCATCTGCCTGGGCAGAATGTCGCGCTGACGATCAATGGCGCGCGTGTCGAGACGCTGGCGTTCGACGGCACCGACAGCAGCACCGAAACCGGCGTCGCCGTCACCCGCTGGGTCGGCATCCCGCTCAAGGAGGGCGAGAACCGCCTGGTCGCCCGCGTGCTCGGCGCCGATGGGCGCGAGGTGACGCTGCTCGAACGCCGCGTGGTCTTTTCCGGCACGCCGGCACGCGCGATCTATGACCCCGCCAAGAGCCGCCTGCTGGCCGACGGCCTGACCCGCCCGCTGATCGCGGTCCGCGTCACCGACAAGAACGGCCGCCCGGTCAGGAGCGGCACGCTGGTCCCGTTCCATGTCGATCAGCCCTATACCGCGGCGATCGAAGCGGCGCTCGAGCAGGGCCGCCAGCTTGCCGGCCTCGACCGCGCCCAGACCACCGGTCGCGTCGTCGGCGATGACGGCATCGCCTTCCTGCCGCTGCAGCCGACCACCCAGGCCGGTGCGGTCAACATCAAGGTATCGCTCGCCGACGACAAACTGATCCGCACCAGCGAGGTGCACGCCTGGCTGTCCGCCGCGACCAAGGATTGGCTCGTCGTCGGCTTCGGCAGCGGCACGATCGGCTATGACACGCTGAGCAAGCGGGCCAGCGGACTGCCGCGCAGCGAGCGTGGCAAGGTGGTCAGCGATGGCCAGCTGAGCTTCTACGCCAAGGGCCGCGTCAAGGGATCCTGGCTGCTGACCATCGCCTATGACAGCGACCGCAAATACGATCCTGATCGCGGCCTGCTCGGCGTGATCGACCCCGATCGCTATTACACCGTCTATGGCGACGGTACGCAGCAAGGCTATGACGCACCGACGCGGCGCAAGCTGTACCTGCGGCTCGAGCGGCGCGAATTCTACGCCCTGTTCGGCGATTTCGAGACCGGCTTCACCGATACGCAACTGACCCGTTACAACCGGACGCTGAACGGCGTGAAGGTCGCCTATGAAGGCAAGGCGATCCGCGCCACGGGCTTTGCCGCCAACACCGATACGCTGTATTCGCGCGACGAGATCCAGGGCAACGGCCTGTCCGGCCCCTACCGCCTGTCGGGCCGCAACGTGGTGCCGAACAGCGACAAGATCAGCATCGAGACGCGCGATCGCTTCCGCTCCGAGCTGATCGTGGCGAGCCGCCAGCTGACCCGCCATATCGATTACGATATCGACGCCCGCAACGGCACGATCCGGTTCCGCGAACCGGTGCTGAGCCGCGATCTGTCGCTCAATCCGATCTTCATCGTCGCCGATTATGAGGTCGAGGGCGGGCGCAGCGCCAAGTTCGTCGGTGCGGCACGCGCCGCCGCGCGGCTCGCCGGCGGCCGCGTGGAAATCGGCGCCAGCGGCATCCGCGACGAGACCGTGTCCAACGCAAGCGTCGCCGGCATCGATCTCAAGGCCCGCGTCACCGCCAATACCGAGCTGCGCGCGGAAGCGGCGACCGGCGGGCGTTTCGGCCTGCGCGAAGGCCAGGCCTGGCTGGCCGAGGTCGATCATCACAGCAAGACGATCGACGTGCTGGCCTATGCCCGCCAGCAGGACGCGCTGTTCGGCGTCGGCCAGCAGAATTTCGTCGAGGCGGGCACGCGCAAGTTCGGGCTCGACGGGAAGATCACGATCACGCCACGCGTCAGCCTGACCGCCACCGCCTGGCACCAGCAGCAGCTGGCCGGCGCGGGCACGCGCACCGCCGGTGATTTCCGGGTCGAATATCGCCGTGACACCGGCACCGTGTTCCTGGGCGCGCAGCTCGCCAGCGATCGCGGAATCGACGGCGGCGATCGCGATTCGCGCCTGCTCACCTTGGGCGGCAGCCAGGTGCTGTTCGACAACAAGCTGACGCTTGCCGCGCAGACGCAGGTCGCGCCGGGCGGCAACAAGGACAGCGTCGATTTCCCGATCCGCCATCAGCTCACCGCCGCCTATCGCATCACGCCCGGCGTCCGCCTGATCGGCGGCTACGAGATCGCCGACGGCAAGGAATTCGTCGTGCATACCAAGCAGGTCGGCTTCGATGTCGCGCCCTGGACCGGCGCCACGCTGATGAGCACGCTCAATCAGCAGGCGATCGGCGAGAATGGCGGCCGCACCTATGCGCAATATGGCATGAGCCAGTCGCTGCCGCTGGGCAAACGCTGGACGCTGGACGCGACGCTTGACGCCGCCTCCACGATCCGTGGCCGCCTCCCTGAAGGCGCGGTGGTCGCGCCGTTCCAGCCGGTCGCCTCGGGCGGCTCGATCGGCAGCGGTGGCGGATCGTTCGGCAGCACCGTGACCAACGGCAATTACACCGCGGTCACGCTGGGGGCGGCCTATCGCGCCAAGCGCTGGTCGTGGAACGGGCGGCTCGAATATCGCGATTCGGACGAGAACCAGCGCTACGGCATCTCCTCGAATTTCCTGCGCGCGCTGGGCGAGGGCCAGACGCTCGCCTCCTCGCTGCGCGCCAATCGCGTGCGCGACCGGAGCGGCGCGGTGGCAAGCTATGCCTCGGCCGATCTCGCGCTCGCGCTGCGCCCGTTCGACAGTGCCTGGTCGATCCTCGAACGCTTCGAACTGCGCCACGAAAGTGCCGATGCCGGCTTCGACGACCGCAACGTGCTCGGCGTGCCGGCCTATGGCGCGGGCGATCAGGTGACGAGCCGGGCGATCAACAATCTTGCGCTCAACTATCGCACCGGTGCCGAAGGGCGCGGGCACGGGTTCGAGGCGACAGTCTATTACGGTGCCAAATATGTCCGCGGCCGCTTCGCCGACGATGTCTATACCGGTTATATCGACGTGGTCGGGTTCGCTCTGCGTCGCGATCTCGGCCCGAATTTCGATATCGGCGTCCAGGGCTCGGTGCAACATGCCTGGAGCCGCGGTGCCGTGTCGTTCAGCGGCGGCCCATCGCTCGGCGTATCGCCCGGCCGCGATATCTGGATCACCGCTGGCTACAACGTCTCCGGCTATCGCGACCGTGATTTCGGCGCCGATCGCTACACGCTCAAAGGTCCGTACGTAACGATGCGCCTGAAGTTCAACCAGCAAACCCTGAGCGACGCCGGACGCGCGATCCTGGGAGGGCGGCGATGAACCGGCGCGTCCTAATCCTGGCGCTGCTGCTGGTCGCCGCGCCCGCCTCTGCCAATGACGAACTGAACATCGTGCGCGCCAGCGAGCCCGTCGATGACAAGGTCAACACCGTGGTGTTGCGCAACCTGCCAACGGCAACGATCGACCAGCTTGTCACCGTCACCAACCCGCTCGGCAATATCGCGGTCGCGATCCGGACCGTGTCGATCACCGACGTAATCCCGACCAGGGTCAAGTTCCGCATGCTCGATCTGAGCGGCACCGGCCCGGTGGAATTCGTCAACGGCAATCTGCTCGGTGTCCCGCTCGGCGCGAGCGGCCTCTCGCTCAGCTATGGTGGGCTCGGCAACCTCGGCGATGGCGTGCAGTTCTTCGACGGCGCCAGCTGGGACTATGTGCCGCGCGATCAGGGCGACGGCTACGATCCCAATGTCCGGGCGATCAAGGTGACGATGAGCGGCACGCGCTTTGCGACCGGCGGATCGTTTCGCCTGCGCTACCGCGTGATGCTCAAATAATGGCATCGGTGCGCGACGTCGCCAGGCTTCGCGTCCCGGCCGGTGCCGATCAGGCGGCCGCGCTCGACGCGTTCGCCGGCGATTTCGCGCGGCGTAGCGCGACGGAGGCCGACGCGATCGTCGCGGTGCTGTGCGACGAGGCGATCCGGCAATGGCGGCTGACCGACGCGACATTCTGGCAGCGGGTCAAATATCGCGCGCGTCATTTGCGCGCGATTTTGCCCCCGTCGGCAGGTCCCGACCGCGGAGAATGACGATGCCCTGCGTTCACCCCGCGCCCGCGCAAATGGCGCAACCGGATTCCAGGCGCGCCGCGCGGTCGGCGACCGTCTTGCTGATCGGCAAGATCCATGACGGCCGATCGACCACCGCCTGCCTGGTGCTCAATCTGTCCGAATTCGGGCTGATGGCGCGGATCGCTTTCTCGGCGACAGTAGGAATGCGTGTCGCGGTGGAGATGCGCGGCATGCCGCTTGCCTCGGCGACGATACGCTGGGTCAACGGCACCAGGGTGGGTATGGAATTCGACCATAAGCAGGATCTCAACCCGGTATTCTGCCTGATGAGCGCTGACGGCCTGGTCGCCCGCGCACCGCGCTTCCCGGTGCGGCTCAAGGCGGTGCTGCGCATCGCTGGTCGCGCCGTGCCGGTGGATATCGGCAACATCTCCCCCGGCGGCGTTCGGCTTATCGCCGAGATCACGGTCGAACGCGGCCAGACCGGGCAGATCAGCGTCCCAGGCCATGACCTGTGCCTGTTCGGCTGCGTGCGCTGGGTGCAGGACGGCGCGTTCGGGTTTCACTTCTCCAGCCCCCTGCCGCTGAGTGCGCTCAGCCGTTGCCTGCAGGAATAACCGTATCGGTTGCATGCCGTGCGAAGAACAAACGCTCAGTCGTGAAACGCCCAGCGCAACGTCTTGGCCAGCCCGAACGTGCCAGCCGCCACTAGCGGCCGGCCCAGGCCCGACGCGGGCAGGCCATGCATCTCACGCGCCCAGCGCGGCAGCAGATCGACCGCGGCCTGGAACGTCACCGCCTGGATCGGTTGCGCGGCGCGCTTCGGCGCGCGTTGCGACAGCACGATCTGCGCGACCTCGCGACTGCGCGCATCGGCGACCAGTTCGGGGCGCATCGCCTGGATCAGCGCCAGTGCCTCGGCCTTGCTGCGCGGCACGGGATCGGCGCCGAGTTTCTCACCGATCAGCGCCACTTCGGCGAAATAGCGATCCTGCTCGGCCAGCGGCATCGCCGGATTGCCATAGGCCAGCCAGGCATCGAGGAAGCTGGTCATTTCCGTCACATGCACCCAGGCGAGCAGCCGCGGATCGTCCGCGCTGTACGGCGTGCCATCGGGCAGCGTACCGACGACATGGTGGTGGATCTTGCGGATGCGCGCGATCAGCGCCTCGGCATCGTCGCGCGCGCCATAGGTGGTGACGGCGATGAACCGCGCGGTGCGCCGCAATCGCCCGATCATGTCGTTGCGGAAATCGCTGTGATCCCACACGCCGGCCAGCACCGCGGGGTGAAGCATCTGCATCAGCAGGGAGGCGACACCGCCGACCATCATCGTCGTGACATCGCCATGCACCGTCCAGGCTGCGGACTGGGGCCCGAACAGACCATCGGTGCGGCGCTGCACGGGTTGCTGCCCGCGCTTCTGATCGTTGAACACCGCGCGCACTTCGCCGACGATGCGGCGCTTGATCGGCGCGAACGGGGAAAGATCGGCGAGCGCCATCAGCGCGCTTCCAGCGGACGGTTCAGCCGCGCCTTCTGTTCGAGCCATCGCGCCGCCTGCTCCGGCGTGGCCTTGTTCCGGTCGCGATCGACCATGTAATTCGCCTCCCGCATCGCCGCGACGGATATCTGCCCGACCAGGGGCGTCAACGCATCGGTTAGCTTTTGGTCGCGCGAGGCGGTGCGCGAGACGAGCAGGATCGCATCATAGCTCGGGATCGCGCGGCGCGGATCGGTCAGCACGGTCAGCTTCTGTGCGGCGATGCGGCCATCGGAGGAGAAAGCGGAGATCACGTCGCCCTGCCTGCTGTCCAATGCGCGGTACATGAAGGTCGGGGCGTAAGCATGCGCCGATTTGAACCGCAGCGGATAGGCGCGCTTTACCGCAGCCCATTCGGGCCTTTCGAGGAATTCGAGATCGGCAGCGAAATTGAGCGACGGCGCCGCGGCAGCCAGATCGTCGAGCGAGACGATGCCGCGCCGGGCGGCATCGTCGCCGCGCATGGCGAAGGCATAGGCATTCTCGAAGCCCAGCGAGCCCAACTGCGTGATGCCGAATTTCTGCTGTGACCAGGCGCCGATCTGCGACAGCATGGCGGCGCGCGTCGGCACGTCGCTGCGGCGCATCTCGTTGGCCCAGACGGTGCCCGAATAATCGACATACACATCGATATCGTTGCTTTTCAGCGCGCCGAACACGACCGCCGAGCCGAGCCCTTCGCGGTAGCGCACGGTATAGCCGGCGCGCTCCAGGCGGTGGCCGATCAGACGCGCGAGGATGAACTGTTCGGAGAAGCCCTTGGCGCCGATCGTGATCACCTTGTCGTCGCCGGCACGCGGCCAGAGCGGGGCGAGCGCGATGCCGACGCCCTGCGCCAGCACCGCCGCGGCGATCCAGACCTGCGCGCGGCGGCGGTGGCGGATGCCGTGTTCGATCATTCCGAGCAGCGCATCGACCGCCAGCGCGAGCCCGGCGGCGCTGAGGCAACCGGCCAGCACCAGCGCCCAGTTCTGCGTCTGCAATCCGGCAAAGATCATGTCGCCGAGGCTCGGCTGGCCGACCGTGGTCGACAGCGTGGCGGCGCCGATCGTCCAGACCGCGGCGGTGCGGATGCCCGCCATCAGCACCGGCGCGACCAGCGGCGCTTCGACCAGGCGCAGCTTTTGCCCCGCGGTCATGCCGACGCCATCCGCCGCCTCGATCACCGCCGGATCGAGACCGTTGAGGCCGGTGATGCCGTTGCGCAGGATCGGCAGCAATGCGTACAGGGTGAGCGCGAGCAGCGACGGCAGGAATCCGAGCGCCGGCACGCCGCCGCCGACCAGCGCGGAGAGCGACAGCAGCAGCGGATAGAAAAGCGCCAGCAGCGCGAGGCTGGGAATGGTCTGGATCAGGCTGGCGAAGCCCAGCGTCACGCGGGCGAGGCCCGGATGGCGCGCCGACCACACCACCAGGGGCAGGCTGATGACCAGGCCGAGCACCAGTGCCGACGCCGCGACCAGCAGGTGCGCGGCAAGCAGATCGGGCACGCGGCCCATCGCCTCGAGGAACGCGCTCATTGTCCGCGCTCCAGCGCCTGCAGCCGACGCGCCTGCTCGCGCGGCACCGCGACCAGCGCATCCGCCGCCGCGCCACCGTCCCCTGCCAGCAGCGCGCGCGGGACCGCATCGGCGACGATCCGCCCGCGCTCCATCACCAGCACGCGATCGGCGAGCAACAGTGCCTCGGCCATGTCGTGCGTCACCATGATCGTGGTCAGGCCGAGCCGATCATGCAGTTCCCGCACGCGCACGCCGAGCTGGTCGCGCGTGACCGGATCGAGCGCGCCGAACGGCTCGTCCATCAGCATCAGCCCCGGCGCGGTGGCCAGCGCGCGTGCCACGCCGACGCGCTGGCGCTGCCCGCCGGACAGCGCATCGGGCATGCGCGTGGCGAACGCGGCGGGCAGATCGACCAGCTCGAGCAATTCGGCCGCGCGGCCGTTTGCGCTCGTGCCGGCGATGCGCAGCCCGATGACGATATTCTCGGCGACGTTCATGTGCGGGAACAGGCCGATATTCTGAAATACGTAACCGATCCGCCGGCGCAGCGCGTGGGGTTCGGCGGCGGTGACGTCCTCGCCGCCGATCGCGATGCGGCCCGATGTCGGCTCGACCAGCCGGTTGATCGTCTTGAGCAAGGTCGATTTGCCCGATCCCGAGGCGCCGACCAGGGCCACGAAACTGCCGCCGGCGATCTCGAGCGACACGTCGTCCACCGCGACCGTCTCGCCATAGCTTTTGGTGACGCCGGCAAGGGCAACCGAGGGTCCGGGCGATTGGATCTGCATCGCCGGGGTTGTGCGGGAGCAAGCGGGGAGGGTCAAACGGAAGTCGCGGCGATTCCTATCGTTTCCCGGCGAAGGCCGGAGCAGTGCCCGGGAGGCGATAGGATCGGTGCCGGCTTGTTCCGGCGGCCGCGGTGTCGCAAAGCAAGGACGAGACACCGTGTGGCGCTAGGGGCGCCGGAACACGTCCGGGATGAGGGAGCGCAGAATGGCCAGCACGACACACAAGGCGATCTTCATCACCGGCGGCGGCTCGGGGATCGGGCGTGCCACGGCGCAACTGTTCGCCGCCCGCGGCTGGCGCGTCGGGCTGGCCGATGTCAACGCGGCCGGCTTGGCAGAGACCGCCGCGCTGCTCCCCGCCGGCATGGCCAGCACCTATGTCATGGACGTGCGCGACCGCGATGCCTGGGTCGCCACGCTCGATGCGTTCACCGCCGCCAGCGGCGGGCAGCTGGACGTGTTATTCAACAATGCCGGGATCGGATCGGGCGGGCCGCTTGCCGAGACCGGTTTCGCCGAGATCGATCGGGTGATCGCGATCAACCTGATGGGTGCGCTGAACGGCGCGCGGATCGGTTATGCCTATCTGGCGCGGACCCCGGGCTCGTGCATGCTCAACACTGCCTCGGCCTCGGCGATCTATGGCTCGGCAGGGCTCGTGCCCTATTCGATGACGAAGTTCGCGGTGCGCGCGATGAGCGAGGGCCTGGACGGCGAATGGGCGCATGCCGGGGCCGATGGCGGCGGGATCAAGGTGCGCGCGTTACTGCCGAGCTTCATCGATACGCCGCTGCTGGCCTCGCCGGTGGAAGGCTCAAACCGCTCGATCCGCGAGACGGTAACCGGGGCCGGGCTCGAACTGACCCCGGTCGCGGCCGTGGCCGAGGCGGCCTGGGCGGCGGTGCACGGCGATCCGGTGCTGACCTATGTCGGCAAGACCGCACAGCGCATGAAATTCGCCGCGCGCTGGATGCCCGGCCAATTGCGCAAGACGATGCGCCGCCGGCCGCGGGGTTAGGCCGTTTCGAGCAGGCCGTTGATCGCATCCGCGAGGTCGAGCCGGGTGAACGGCTTCTGCAGCAGGCGGCTATTGGGCACGCCTTGCTCGTCCCATGCGCCGGCGCTGTCGCCGGTGATGTAGACGATCGGGAGCGCCGGCTCGATGTCGCGCGCGCAGCGGGCGATCTCCCATCCATCGATCCCTTCGCCGATGCGGATGTCGGCCACCAGCACCGCGACGTCGAGCGGATTGCTGCCCAGGATGTGTAGTGCTTCGCCGCCATTGCGCGCGCTGATCACGTCGAAGCCGCGTTCATCGAGGCCTTCTTCGAGAAAAAGCAGCACACTGGGCTCATCCTCGACGACCAAGACGGTTTTGGGCATGTCGCTTCCTTACGATTTTTTCGCCGCGTCTCTTGCCGCAAATTGTCGGATTATTCCACCAGCGCGTCGATCGCTTCCGCCATGTCGACGTCGCGATGCGACAAACCGCCCGCATCGTGCGTCGTGAGCAGGATTTCGACGCGGTTCCAGACGTTTGACCATTCGGGGTGATGATCCGCCTTCTCCGCGAGCAGCGCGACTCGCGTCATGAAGGCAAAGGCCTGGCTGAAATCGCCGAAGGTGAAGCTGCGCGTGATCGCATCGCGCGATTCGTCGAAATCCCATTCGTCGAGCGCGTCCAATGCCTCGGCCCGCTCGGCCTCGCTCAACTGCTCGATCGCCACCTTGGTCTCCCGCTGGCGCCGCGTGCGCCCAGTGCGTAAGGCTTAGCGCATGGCCGCCCTGGATCAACCCGCCCGCGATCTTCCGCCCGACGCCGCCGCAATCGAGGAGATTGCGCTCGCCACGCTGGAGGGCCTGCCGCGCGAATTTCGCGACCATCTCGGCGACGTGGTGCTGATCGTCGAGGACCTCGCCGATGACGAGACGCTGGCGGCGCTCGGCATCGAACATCCGCTCGACCTGACGGGCCTGTATCACGGCCGCCCGCTGGGGGAGAAATCGTCGAGCGAGTCGGGCGCGCCGCCCGACCGCATCCATCTCTATCGCCGCGCGATCCTGGACGAATGGATCGAGACGGGGGTGGGGCTGCAGGCGCTGGTATCGCATGTCATGATCCACGAGATCGGCCACCATTTCGGCCTGTCGGACGACGACATGCACGCGCTGGAGGATGGGGTCGCTTGAGCGCGGCGCTGGCGTTCGATGCGGTGAGTTGCGCGCGCGGCGGCCGGATGCTGTTCGCCGACCTGTCCTTTGCCTTGCGCGCCGGCGCGGCGGCGGTGGTCGTCGGGGCCAACGGGATCGGCAAGTCGAGCCTGGTGCGGGTGGCCGCCGGGCTGTTGCCGCCCGCCGCGGGGACGGTCGCGATCACCGGGAACCGCGCCCTGCTGACCGAGGATAACGCGCTCGATCCGGAACTGCCGCTGGCCCGCGCGCTCGGCTTCTGGGCAGCGATCGACGGACGGCCGCTGCCCATCGCCGCGGCGCTCGCCGCATTCGATCTCACCGCGCTCGCGCCCGTCCCCGTGCGTCTGCTATCGACCGGGCAACGCAAGCGCGCCGGGCTGGCGCGCGTCGCGGCGAGTGGCGCGCCGATCTGGCTGCTCGACGAACCGGCCAACGGCCTCGACCAGCGCGCGACGACCTTGCTGGAAGCGGCGATCGCGCAGCATCGCGCGGCCGGGGGAATTGCACTGGTCGCGACGCATCTCCCGCTTGCGCTGCCCGGGGCACACCGCATCGTGCTGGGCGCCGCGGCATGACCGTCGTCATCGCGCTGATCGCGCGCGACGTGCGCCGCGCCTGGGCCAGTGGCGGCGCGACGCTGGTCGTCGCCTTCTTCCTGCTGGTCGCGATCCTGTTTCCGTTCGCGATCGGCCCCGACGCGCGCCTGCTCGCGCGGGTCGGCGGCGGGGTGATCTGGGCGGCGGCGCTGCTTGCCGCACTGCTGCCGGTGGAACGCCTGGTCGCGCCGGATGGTGATGCCGGGGTGCTCGACCAACTGGCCGTACGCGGGCTGAGCATGACCACCGTTGCCGCCGCCAAGATCGTCGCACACTGGCTGAGCTTCGGCCCGCCGGTGATGCTCGCCGCCGTGGCAGCGGCCGGCCTGCTCGATCTGTCGGGGCGCACGCTGCTGGCGATCGAGCTCGGGCTGCTGATCGGCACGCCGGGGCTGGCCGCGCTGGCGGTGACCACCGCCGCGTTGGTCATGGGGCTGCGTGGCGCCGGCGCGGTCGCCGGACTCGTCATGCTGCCACTGGCCGTACCGCTGCTGATCTTCGGTGCCGGCTCGATCGAGGGCGGTGCCGGCGCGTTCAAGCTGCTTGGCGCGATCGTGCTGCTGCTGCTCGCCGGCGCGCCGTTCGTCGCCGGAGCGGCGATGCGCGCCGCGCTCGACTAGAGCCGCGCAAGCAAGGTTAGCTCCTCCGCACCGAGCGCCGCCCGCCCCTCGCGCCGCTGCCAGCGATGCACCGGCAGCATTTGCGCCAAGCTCGCCAGCCGCGGCAACAATCCCGCCTCCAGCCCGAGCACGGCCGGGATGCGCGGCCGATGGCGGTGGTCGAGCAATGCCTGGAAGGCGGCCAGCGGTTCGAGCCGGCTGATCACCGCAACGCCGCTCGATCGCGGCAGATCCAGGATGATCGCCGCCGCGAGCGGGGCGGATAGCAGCGACTGTTCGGGGCGCACCGCATGAAAGATGCGCGGCTCGGAGCCGAGGAAATAGCCCCCCGCCAGCCCCCTGCCCGCCGCGCCCGGCGAGACGCACAGACTGTCGTCGGCCAGCACGCGTGCGCCGCGTGCGACCAGCGCGTGGAGCAACGTCGATTTGCCGCTGCCGGACGCGCCCAGGATCGCCACCGCGCGGGTCGCGCCCGGCAGCACGACGGCAGCGGCGTGCAGAACGATCTCGCCACGCATCCACAAGCATGCCGGCAGCGCGGTGGCGATCAGCAGGCCGGCAACGCGCTCGTCGCTCACCCCGGCATTGCGCTCGATGCTGATCGACGTCGCGGTGCACAGATAGCGGGCGACGTTTCGCGCCGTGAAGATCACGCCACCCGGCACCCGCTGATACGGCCCGTCGATCGCGCCGCCGCCGGAGACCGGAGCCTCGATCACCTCGATATCGATCGCCGCGCCATCCCCGGTCCGCGCAATCGCGCCCGGCAGGGGCAATGTCGTCCGGACTGCATACCCATAAGCGATGCAGCGGGCGGCAGGGCGATTCGGCGACAGGGACGGGCTATGCACGCCGAGCGGCATAGCATGGCTCGCCGCCGTGGCACGACAGCGCGTGAGGCCGCGACCGGCACGAAGCGCGGGAGCACGATGTGGGATCGGAAAGTCGCTGGATGCCCCGCGAGGATTCGAACCTCGATAGGCGGTATCAGAAACCGCAGTCTTACCATTAGACGACAGGGCAGCAGCGAGGGGCGCGAGATAGGCTGCAGGGTCGGCGCTGTCAACAACCCACGGGACGTCGCTTGCCGCTGCCCCGTGGCTGCGCTACCTATGCCATCAAGCACCGAGCGCCGGGCGCATTGCCCTCAGCGTGACGGAAGAACAGAATCGAAGTGAGAACGGCATGGGGGATCAGTCGCCCAGAATGCCGTACCGGCAGTCATCCCCTGCCCGTCCGGCGTCCGGCCCCAAGACAAATGCGAAGCCGGGTCAGTCCGCCGCGCCGCTGGCCACAGGCCCGCGCAAGGGCTGGAGCGAGCCGCGCCATTATGCCGCGCTGGATCTCGGCACCAACAATTGCCGCCTGCTCATCGCGCGACCGCAAGGTGACGGGTTCGCGGTGGTCGATGCCTTTTCGCGCATCGTGCGGCTCGGCGAAGGCTTGGCGGCGACGGGCAGGTTGAGCGATGCGGCGATCGAGCGAACGCTATCGGCGCTCAAGGTCTGCGCGGACAAGTTGAAGCGCCGTAACGTCCTGCTGTCGCGCTCGGTCGCGACCGAAGCGTGCCGGCGGGCGGACAATGGCGCGGCGTTCATCGCACGGGCGCTGGAGGAGACCGGCATCCATCTCGACATCATCACGGCGGAGGAGGAAGCGCGGCTCGCCGTGCTCGGCTGCCACGCGCTGATCGAGCCGGGTGAGGATCCGGCGCTGGTCTTCGATATCGGCGGCGGATCGACCGAACTGGTGCTGGTCGATACCAGCGGCGAGGTCCCGCGCGTGCTCGACTGGCATAGCGCGCCATGGGGCGTCGTCTCGCTGACCGAGCATATCGGCTATGCCCAGAGCCGGCAGGGACGGCTCGACGCCTATGCGCGGATGCGCGACATCGTGCGCGAGAGTTTCGCCGGCTTCGCCGCGCGGCTGCCGCGCGGGATCGATCGGCCGCGGCTGCTCGGCACCTCGGGCACGGTGACGACGCTCGCCAGCGTGCATCTCGGCCTGTCGCGCTACGACCGTGCCGAAGTCGACGGGCTGATCGTCCCGGCGAGCTCGATGCGCAAGATCAGCACGGACCTCGCGGGCATGGACCTGGCCGAGCGCGCCACTTTGCCGTGCATCGGCACCGAGCGCGCCGATCTGGTCGTGGCAGGTTGCGCGATTCTCGAGACGATCATGGATCTCTGGCCGGCCGAACGGCTCGGCGTGGCGGATCGCGGCATCCGCGAAGGCATTCTACGCCGCCTGATGGGCAAGGAACGAGTATGAGCAAAGATGGCGGCGGGCTGTGGGTCCGCGTCAAGACCGCGCGCAAGCGCACCCCGCAATCGACGCGCTGGCTGCAACGCCAGCTCAACGATCCGTACGTCAAACGCGCCAAGGCCGATGGCTTTCGCAGCCGCGCGGCGTACAAATTGATCGAACTCGACGAACGCTTCGGTTTCCTCAAGGGCAAGAAGCGCGTCCTCGATTTGGGGCTCGCGCCGGGCGGGTGGAGCCAGGTGGTGCGGCGCCAGGCGCCCAAGGCGGCGATCGTCGGGATCGATCTGCTGCCGGTCGATCCGATCGACGGCGTCGTCATCCTGCAGATGGATTTCATGGACGATGCCGCGCCGGACCGGTTGATCGCCGAATTGGGCGGCGCGCCCGATCTCGTGTTGTCGGACATGGCGGCGAACACCGTCGGGCATCCGCAGACCGATGCGCTGCGCACGCTGGGGCTGGTCGAGGCGGCCTTGGCGTTTGCGATCGAGGTGCTAGAGCCGGGTGGCGCGTTCGTCTCCAAGGTGTTTGCCGGCGGCGCGGATTCGGAGCTGGTGGCGGAGATGAAGCGCAACTTCGCGACGGTAAAGCATGCCAAGCCGCCCGCCAGCCGCAAGGGATCGGTCGAATGGTTCGTGGTCGCTCAAGGATTTAAAGGACGACGCCCGGTCGTTGGGGCGGACGCCGACTGATCCTCCCCGGAACGGGGAGGGGGACCATTCGGCTTTTTCAGCCGAATGGTGGGGGGGGCTCTCCGCGAGAGCAACCGTGTGTTGCCGGCCCACCCCCTCCGTCAGCCTTCGGCTGCCACCTCCCCGTTCCGGGGAGGAATGTTTGGAAGGTTAGGCCAAAACGTGCAGGCGGCAGCGTATCGCCTACCCGATGAGCACGCGAGCCGACGATGCGAAAGAACGCGTCGAGCATCGGCAAAGATTTGCGACGTTACCAAAACCAAAAAGCCCGCCGATCGCTCGGCGGGCTTTTCGTTTGGGGACGCGCCGCGGCGAAGCCGCGTCGTCGGTCGGGCTTGCAGCCCGCCGGCCGGGATTGAGGCCGAGACGCCGATTAGCTTGCGCTAATCGTCTGCCTCACCCCTCGTAATCCGCGCCGAGATTCTGGTTGCGCGGCGGCGCGGCGGCGGTCAGGCGCAGCGCTTCGGCCGAAGCAGCGAGGTTGCCGACGGCATCCGCCTCGTCCTCGTCGTCGACCTGCACGCGCTGCAGCCCCGAAATCACCGATTCCTCGAGATGCGCGGGCTTCACGTTCTGCTCGGCGATCTCGCGCAGCGCGACGACCGGATTCTTGTCACGGTCGCGATCGAGCGTGAGGTCGGCGCCGCCGGAAATCTGCCGCGCACGCTGGGCGGCGAGCAGCACGAGATCGAAGCGGTTAGGAATCTTGTCGACGCAATCTTCGACGGTGACGCGCGCCATGAATGGCTTCCTTCGGTAAACGGCAGGATAGATGAAGCGTCGCGCTGTATGACCGTCGCCCCAAAGAGTCAAGGAATCGCCTTGCGCGCACCGGCCTGCGCGGTCATCAGGCGCGACAATGACCGAACCCGCGCCGCAGCCGAGCTTCACCGTCGACGGCGACCGGCTGACCATGCTCGATACCGGTCCGCGGCGGCTCGCGGCGTTGATCGCGCTGATCGACGGCGCGCGGACGTCGCTGCGTATCCTGTATTACATCTATGTCGACGACGATGCCGGCATCGCGGTGCGCCAGGCGATGATCGATGCCGCGCGTCGCGGGGTTACCGTGTCGGTGATCGTCGACGGGATGGGCAGCGGCGCGGCCGGCGAGCGATTCTTCGACCCGCTGGTGGCGGCCGGCGCCTCGGTCTGCCGGTTCGAGCCGCGGTTCGGGCGGCGCTATCTGCTGCGCAATCACCAGAAACTGGCGCTGGCCGATGGCGAGAGCATGGCGGCGCGCGTGATCATCGGCGGCTTCAATATCCAGGATTCCTATTTCGGCACCCCCGCCGAGCAGGCGTGGCGCGATCTCGGGCTGCTGGTCGAGGGCCCGTCCGCCGCGGCGCTGGCCGGCTATTTCGATACGCTGCGCGGCTGGATCCAGACTCCGAAAGCGCCGATGCGCGCGCTCCGCCGGCTGCTCGCGCAATGGAGCCAGCGCGACGGCCATACCCGCTGGCTGCTAGGCGGGCCGACGCGGCATCTGAGCCCCTGGGCCAAGGCGGTGCGCACCGACCTGCGTCGCGCCAGATCGTTCGATCTGATCGCAGGCTATTTCGCGCCGAATCCGGCGATGCTGCGGCGGCTCGACAAGCTCGGGCAACGCGGGCGCGTGCGCATCGTGCTGCCGTCGAAGAACGATCATGAGGCGGCGATCTGGGCATCGCGCTTCACCTATGCCGGGCTGCTGCGCAAGCGGGTCGCGATCTACGAATATCTGCTGACCAAGCTGCACACCAAGCTCTTCGTGATCGACGACGTGGTGTATGTCGGCTCGGCCAATTTCGATATTCGCAGCATGTTCCTCAATCTCGAGATCATGCTGCGGATCGACGATGCCGCCTTTGCGGCGCATGCGCGCGCCTATGTCGAGGGTGAGATCAGCCAGTCCGAACTGATCACGCCGACGCTGTACAAGGCGCGCACCACGGCGTGGCGCCGCGTGAAGCAGGCGGCGGCGTATTTCGTGATCACCGTGCTCGACTACAACGTGACCAAGAGCCTCAATTTCGGGCGCGAGCCGCGGTAAGGAAGCGCCCGCAGCCGATCGGCGTCATCCTGAACTCGATCCAGGCTCAATCGCCACAGCCGCGAACGCCCGAGAGGCGAGATGAAGCCTGACGTTGGCAAGGATAATGGCGGTGGGCGATTGCGCCGCGCCTGAGCGCAAGCGGCGTGGTTATTCTTTCCACGCCCAATAGAGCTGCGCCGGCGGGACATTCCACCATTCCATCGCATGCTCGACCTTGGGAATGTACGGCTCGATGAAGTCGCGGCACTTGGGCGAATATTGATAGACCAGGAATGCACCGCCGGGGCGCAGCACATCGGCCGTGGCCTGGCCGATCGCGTCGCCGACGCCGGCCGGCAGCGTCGAGAAAGGCAGGCCGGACAGTACGTAATCGGCCTTGTCGTGGCCGTGATCGGCAACGATCCGCATCACGTCCGCCGCCGAGCCCAGGACCGCGGAGAAGCGCGGATCGACGATGTCGTGGCGCAGATAGCGGATGAAATCCTCATTCGTGTCGATCGCGATATAGCTGGCGTCGGCCGGCAGCGCATCGAGGATCGCGCGGCAGAAGGTGCCGACACCGGGGCCGTATTCGACGAACAGCTTGGTGTTGGCCCAATCGACTCGGCTCAGCATCCTGCGCACCAAAGCGTTGGACGACGGGACCAGCGCGCCGACCATCACCGGATGCTTGAAAAATCCCTTGAGGAACATGCTCCACGGAGAGGGAACACCGGCAGCCTGACGAAGCTGACGGCGCTGGCGCCGCGTGGCGAGGGTGGAAACTGGCACTGGTGATCCTTGATTCTGGCCCCGTGGTGCGGGCGTCGCGGCGATCTTTAGCTGCTCCGTCGCAAACTTGTAACGAACATTCAAGGATCGGGTTGCGTATGCCGCCTCGCGCGGGTTTGCGCGCGGGCGCAAAACCCGTAAGCCAGAACCATGGGTGAGGAACAGACAGCCGGCGCGAGCCCGGCGACCGTGCGGCGCATCGAGCGCGATTTTCTGCTGCTGTTCATCGTCATGCTGACGATCGCCGCCGGCAACACTGCGATGCAATCAGTGCTCCCGGCGCTCGGACGCTCGCTCGACGTGCCGGACAGCGCGGTCGCCGCCGCGTTTTCGGTTTCGGCGCTGCTCTGGGTGATCTCGGCGCCGTTCTGGGCCAACCGGTCCGACCGGCATGGCCGGCGGGCGATGATCCTGCTCGGCATGGGCGGCTTCACCGTCTCGTTGCTGCTGTGCGGCATTGCGCTGACCGCCGGGATCAACGGCTGGATCGGCGGCACGACGGCGTTCCTCGCCTTCATCGTCGGGCGGCTGGTCTATGGCAGCTTCGGCTCGGCCGCGCCGCCCGCGGTGCAGGCGCTGGTCGCCGGCAGCACGACGCGCGCCGAGCGCACGCGCGCACTGACGCTGCTTGGCTCGGCCTTCGGCTTGGGCACGATCATGGGGCCGGCGATCGCGCCGTACCTGACGCTGGGGCGTATCGGGGGGATCGAGATCGGACTGGCCGGTCCGGCCTTCTTCGCCGCCGTGTTTGGCGCCGGCATCTTCATCGCGGTGTATCGCATCCTGCCCGACGACCTGGCCGCCGCGCGCAGCGCGCCCGATCCCGACAGCCCCGACTCCGAAAGCCATGGCGCGGCGATCGCCTATCCCTCGGTGGGCGGGCAATCGTCGGGCGCGAGCGTGACTGCGGCGACGCATCTCGTCGGCGAGCGAATCGGCTATCTCGATCCGCGGATCCGCAGCTGGATGATCCTCGGGCTGATCATGGGCCATGCGCAGGCGATGACCGGCCAGGCGATCGGCTTCCTGGTGATCGACCGGCTGGGCGTTCCGCCGATCGAGGCGCTGAAGCCGACCGGCCTGGTGCTGATGATGGGCGCGGGCGCGGCGCTGCTGGTGCAATGGGGGCTGATCCCGCTGCTCAAACTCGATCCCAAGCGGCTCGTGCTGGTCGGGCTGGCGCTGTCGGCGCTGGGCTGCGCGCTGACCGGACTGGCAACCTCGCTGTACGGCATCGCGATGGCCTATGCGCTGGCCTCGGCCGGGTTCGGCTTTACCCGCCCGGGCTTCACGGCGGGCTCCTCGCTGGCGGTCGGGCCGGCGGCGCAGGGATCGGTCGCGGGCAAGGTGACCAGCGTCAACGGCGCCAGCTTCGTGCTCGGGCCGTCGATCGGCGTCGGCCTGTACGAGGCGCAGCATTCCCTGCCGTATCTGGTGGCGAGCGCCGCCTGCGTGCTGGTGATCTTCTATGCGTGGAAGGCGCTCAAGACGCCGGTGACGCAGTAGCGCGCCGGCTGCCCATCACCATGCCGGTGGCATAGATTGCCAGCGCGACCCAGATCAGCCCGAACGCCGCCCATTCGACGGCGCGCAGGCGCTCGCCATAGACCGCGACCGCCAGCACCAGCTGCAAGGTCGGGCCGATATATTGCAGCAGCCCCATGTCGCTGTAGCGCACCCGCTTTGCTGCCGCGGCGAACAGGACGAGCGGGATCGCCGTGACCACGCCCGCTGCGGGAAGCAGCGGCCAGGCCGGGCCTGCGGCAATCGACGTGCCGGCGATCAGCAGCCAGGCGAGCGACGGCGGCGCGAGGATCGCGGTCTCGATCAGCAGGCCGTCGAGCGCGTCGACCGGCGTCATCTTGCGGATCAGCCCGTAGACGGCGAAGGTGAAGGCCAAGGTCAGCGGGATCACCGGCACCCCGCCCTGCTCGTACGCCAGGAAGATCACGCCCAGCGTCGCCAGCCCGACCGCGATCAGCTCGATCCGGCCCAGCCGCTCGCGCAAGATGACCACGCCGAGCGCGACGTTGACCAGCGGATTGATGAAATAGCCAAGGCTGGCCTGGGCGACGTTGCCGCCGTTGACCGCGACGATATAGCACAGCCAGTTGAGCGCGATCAGCGTGGCCGAGGCGGTCAGCGCGAACATCAGCCGCGGCGTGGTGACGATCCGCCGCAGCGCTGGGCCATGCCTGAGCGCGAGCGCGAGTCCCACGAGCAGCAGCAGCGACCACAGGATGCGGTGCGCCAGGATGTCGGGCGCGGGGAGCGGCTTGAGCAGCTTCAGAAAGGCCGGCAGCAGGCCCCAGATCGTATAGGCGATGACGGCATAGAGAATGCCGGGATTGATCCTGGGGGTCATGGCAGCGCCCGTGCGGGGTTTGGCGGCGAGCGTCAATCGCTCGCCGCCCCCAGATCAGGTCGCGGCGCGCCCGCGCAGCTGCCCCGGCGAGACGAAGCCGATCGGCTGCAGCGCTGCCGCATCCTGCTTCAGCTGCGCCGCGATCTGCTGGTAATCACGCTCCATGTCCGGCGTCACAGAGGCGCGCGAATCGACCAGCGCCTCCTCGAAATGCGCCATCGTCACCTGCGATACCGACAGCGACTGGCGCAGCGCGATCAGCCCGGCGCGGCGCACCAGATCCTCGAGATCGGCACCCGTGAAGCGCTCCGCCCGCTGCGTCAGCACGGTGAGATCGACATCGTCGGCGAGCGGCATCTTGGCGGTCTGGATCTTCAGAATCCGCGCCCGCCCGGCGACATCGGGCAGACCGACATAGATCAGCTCGTCGAACCGGCCGGGCCGGAGCAAGGCCGGGTCGATCAGGTTGGGCCGGTTGGTCGCGCCGATCACGACGACCGACTGCAAATCCTCCAGCCCGTCCATTTCGGCCAGGATCGTGTTGACCACCCGCTCCGTCACCTGCGGCTCGCCCATCCCGCTGCCGCGCGTCGGCACCAGCGAATCAAGCTCGTCGATGAACAGCACGCACGGCGCCACCTGCCGCGCGCGACTGAACAGCCGGGCGATCTGCTGCTCGCTCTCGCCATACCATTTGCTCAGCAGGTCGCTCGATTTGGTGGCGATGAAATTCGCCTTGGCCTCGCGCGCCACGGCTTTGGCGAGCAGGGTCTTGCCGGTGCCGGGGGGGCCGTAGAGCAGGAAGCCCTTGGCCGGGCGGATGCCGAGGCGACGGAACGCGTCCGGGTCCTTCAGCGGCAGCTCGACGCCTTCCTTGAGCCGCGCCTGCGCGCTGTCCAGCCCGCCGACATCCTCCCAGCGCACCTTGGGTGCCTCGACCATCACTTCGCGCATCGCGCTCGGCTGGACGCGCTTCAGCGCATCGAGGAAATCCTCGCGCGTCACGGCGAGCTCGTCGAGCACTTCAGGCGGGATCGTGCCGTCGGACAGGTTGAGCCTGGGCATGATCTTGCGCACCGCCTCGATCGCCGCCTCGCGCGCGAGCGCGGCGAGATCGGCGCCGACAAAGCCGTAGGTCGTGCTGGCCAGTTCATCGAGATCGACCTTGTCGCCCAGCGGCATGCCGCGCGTATGAATGCCCAGGATCTCGCGCCGGCCGCGTTCGTCCGGCACGCCGACGACGATCTCGCGGTCGAACCGGCCGGGGCGACGCAGCGCCTCGTCGATCGCCTCGGGGCGGTTGGTCGCGGCGATCACTACCACGTTGGCGCGCGCCTCGAGCCCGTCCATCAGCGTCAGCAACTGCGCGACGAGACGCTTCTCCGCCTCGCCCGACACCTGGCCGCGCTTGGGCGCAATCGAATCGATCTCGTCGATGAACACGATCGACGGCGAGGCCTTCTGCGCCTCCTCGAACACCTGGCGCAGCCGCTGCTCCGATTCGCCATAGGCCGAGCCCATGATCTCGGGCCCGTTGATCAGGAAGAATTCGGCCGCCGATTCGTTCGCCACCGCGCGCGCGAGCCGCGTCTTGCCGGTGCCCGGCGGGCCGTAGAGCAGCACGCCCTTGGGCGGATCGACGCCCAGGCGCTGGAACAGTTCGGGATAGCGCAGCGGCAGTTCGACCATCTCGCGCAACTGGTCGATCGTGCCGGCCATGCCGCCGATATCATCATAAGTGACGTCGGCACGCCGCGCCTCCTTGGGCTCTTCATATTCAGGGCGCAGTTCGATCTCGGTATTCTCATCGACATGCACCACGCCCTTGGGCGTGGTGGCGATGACCGCGAGGCGGATCTCCTGCAGCGCATAGGCCGGCGCGCGCAGGAATTGCTGCACGCCCGGCGGCATGTTGTCGACGCGCTGCTGCCCGGCGGTGGCGACGACATCACCCTGCGTCAGCGGGCGGCCGAAAAAGGTCCGCTTGAGCGCCTGGGACGAGCCCTGCAACCGCAGGTTCTGCTGCGCGGGGGCAAACACCACGCGCGTCGCCGGCTTGGATTCGACCTTGCGCACTTCGACGAAATCGCCCGAGCCGACCCCGGCATTGGCGCGCTGCAGACCATCAATCCGCACGATCTCCAGCCCCTCGTCCTCGGCATAGGGCGCAACCGCGCGCGCCGGCGTGGAAGATTTGCCGACGATCTCGATCACATCGCCTTCGGCCAGCAGCAACGCCGCCATCAGCGAGCGCGGCACATGTGCCAGGCCACGTCCGCTGTCTTCGGGACGCGCATTCGCAACCTGCAATTTGCGGACGGGATTTTCGCTATCGGCCATCAACTCTCTCTTCGAACGCTGAAGTGTGAGCGCGGAAGATAGGTGGCTGGTTCCGCTTATACGAGGCGGGCCGGTGAATTCGTCGGGAGCCGCGGCGGATGGCAGGCAAAAAAAGGGCCAGCCCCGGAGGGCTGGCCTTGGAAAGTTTTAGGAGAGGATGCCTGAAAGGCACGGGCTATGTGCCGCCGAATCGTATATTGTGCAAGTGCGAACGAAATCATCGCGGTTGCAATTTATGCAACCATTGGTGAAATAGTACGCAGGTGAAATGATCGTTTCAGGCTAGAGCGGTATTGGGTGCAGCGCACAATGCACGCCGCCGTAATGGAGTATCGATGCGCAGACTGCCGCCCCTTACCGCGATCGAGGCGTTCGTGCAGGTCGCGCGACTGGGCTCGATCAAGGCCGCGTCGCAGGAACTCGCGCTGTCGCCCCCCGCGCTCAGCCGGCGGGTGCAGGCGCTGGAACGCTTCATCGACAAGCCGCTGTTCGAACGCCGGCATCAGGCCCTGGTGCTCAATCTCGATGGTGAGCGGCTGCTCGCGCAGATCGCGCCGGCGATCGATGCCTTGTCCGATGCGGTCGAGATGATGACCAGCGGCACCGAAGTGTTGCGGCTCAGGCTCGGCATCCTGCCGCTCTACGCCTCGCAGCGGCTGTTCCCCAAATTGCCCGAGCTGCGTGCCAAGCATCCCGAACTGCATCTCGATATCGATACTGCCGGCCACGGCGTGGCGCGATTGGGCGACGGACTGGATGCGGTGATCGCGCTGGCGCGGGAAATCGATCCCGGTCTGTATGCCAAGCGGCTCGATCGCAATTCGGTCTATGTCATCGGCGCCAAGACGCTGCTGCAGGGCCCCAATCCGATCGCCCGGCCCGAGCAGCTCGCCGGCCTGACCGCTTTGGTCCACCGCGAAATGCCCGACACGTTCACCGCCTGGCGCAAGGCGGCGGGGCTGCGCGACCTGGAGCCGGCCGCGGTCGATCATTTCGATTCGGGCGCGCTGATGCTCGAGGCCGCGGCACAGGGGCTGGGCGTCGCATTCATGCACGAAAGCCATTTCGAGGATGCGCGCGACGACCGGCTGGTGCGGCTGTTCGATATCCCGGTCGAGAGCCCGTACAGCTATTGGTTCGTCTGCCGCCCCCGCGCGCTGGCGCAGAAGCCGGTCAAGCTGTTCCACGACTGGCTGATCGAGGCGGTGGCGGATCCGGGGGTTTAGCGAACCGTGGCGACAGTCCTGACGATTACTGACGCCACTCCAGCCCCCAACGTCATGCCGGACTCGTTCCGGCATCTACCGTGCCGCATGCCGCCTGCCGTCGATTGTGCGGGCCGGTGGACCCCGGAACAAGTCCGGGGTGACGGGTAGGTCGGGATCCTAAAACGATTGAACCCCCGCCACGGAATGACGGGGGTTCGGATTCAAAGGCAGGCTACTCTGCCTTGGCGGAGACGATCTTGCCCGGCGTGCGCGGCGGCTCGCCCTTGGGCAGCGCATCGACCGCGTCCATGCCGTCGGTCACTTCGCCCCAGACGGTGTACTGGCCGTCGAGGAAGCGCGCATCATCGAGGCAGATGAAGAACTGGCTGTTGGCCGAATCCGGGCTCTGCGCGCGCGCCATCGAGGCGACACCGCGCTTGTGCGGCTCTTTCGAGAATTCCGCCGGCAGGTTCGGATGGTTCTTCGACCCGTGCATGCCGGTGCCCGTAGGATCGCCGCCCTGCGCCATGAAGCCCGCGATCACGCGGTGGAACACCACGCCGTCATAGAAACCGGCATTGGCCAGCTCGGCGATGCGCGCGACGTGCTGCGGCGCGAGATCGGGGCGTAGCTTGATCTTCACCTCACCGGTGTCGAGCGTCAGAGTCAGCGTTTCGAAGGTATCGGCCATTGGGGGCTCCTGGAATGGGGAAGGCCGGGAAGTAGCGACGGCACGGGTGAGTTGCAATGCGCGCCCGGGGATGACGACCGGGGAATGGTGGGTTAGGGAGGCGCGAACGAGCGACCGGAGGTCAAGGATATGAGCGAGACCGACCCGATCGCCGACGCTGCCGAAGAGACGATGCAGCTCGACAGCCAGCTGGATGGCGACGATCGGCTGAAGCCCGAATTCGTGCGCAAGGTGCTCGACGCGGTCGAGGACGGCGACGATGAATCGGCGCGCGCGCTGGTCGAGCCGCTGCACCCCGCCGACATTGCCGATCTGTTCGAACTGACGCCCAACGATCAGCGCCGCGATCTGGCGCGCGCGATCACCGATCTGCTGGACGGCGACGTGTTCGCCGAGATGAACGATTATGTCCGCGAGGACCTGATCGACGCGCTCGAGCCGCACGAAGTCGCCGACATCGCCTCCGAACTCGATACCGACGATGCCGTCGCGATCATCGAGGACATGGAGGAGGACGACCAGCGCGCCGTGCTGCGCGCGCTCGACCCCGACGATCGCGCCGCGATCGAGGAAGCTTTGTCCTATCCCGAGGAATCCGCCGGCCGCCTGATGCAGCGCGAACTGATCGCGGTGCCGGAACATTGGACCGTCGGCAACGCGATCGATTATCTGCGCGGGCATGAGGAACTGACCACCGACTTCTGGGAAATCTTCGTCGTCGACCCGACGCACAAGCCGGTCGGCACCTGCCAATTGTCGTGGCTGCTGCGCACGCCGCGCAGCATCCCGATCGGCGACGTGATGCAGCGCGAACAGACGCTGATCCCGGTCGATATGGACCAGGAAGAGGTCGCCTTGCGCTTCCAGAAATACGCGCTGATCTCGGCAGCGGTGGTCGATCCCAATGGCCGGCTGGTCGGAATGATCACGGTCGACGACATCGTGCACATCATTTCCGAGGAAGCGGGCGAGGACACGCTGCGCCTCGCCGGCGCCGGCGATGGCGACATCAACGAGCCGCTGCACCTGACGATCCGCACGCGGATCACCTGGCTGGTGGTCAATCTCGGCACGGCGATGATCGCCGCCTCGGTGGTCGGGCTGTTCCAGGGCCAGATCGCGCGCTTCGCCTTGCTCGCCGTGCTGATGCCGATCGTCTCGGGCATGGGCGGCAATGCCGGCACGCAGACGCTCGCCGTGGTGGTGCGCGCGCTGGCCACCAACCAGCTGACCAGTTCCAACACCGCGCGCATGATCCTGCGCGAGTTCCGCATCGCGGTCGCCAACGGGCTGATGCTCGGGCTGCTGATCGGCGGCGGCACCTGGCTGATCTTCGGCAATCAGGATCTGGCGATCGTCATCGCGCTGGCGATGGTGATCAACAACATGATCGCCGGGCTCGCCGGCGTGCTCGTGCCGGTGACGCTGGAACGCGCCGGGGTCGATCCCGCCGTATCCTCGGCGGTGTTCGTGACGACCAGCACCGATGTGATGGGTTTCCTGTCGTTTCTGGGGCTTGCGACATTGTGGGGGCTTGGCGGTTAGCGCCGCGCTGCCCACATTCGAGCGATGCCGCTACATTTGACCAAGGTTGCGTTCGGCGCCGAGAGCGTCGAGCACCTCGCCGAACGCCTGCGCCTGCGCGGGCTGGAGGGCCCCGTCTTCCTCACCACGCGCTACCTGCCCAAGCGGCATGAGGAAGTCGCCGGACAGGGGTCGATGTTCTGGATCCTCAAGCATCAATTGGTCGCGCGCTCGCCGATCCTGGGCTTTGGCGAGGCCGAAGGCGGGCGCGTCGCGATCCATATCGATCCGGCGCTGGTGCTGGTGCAGGGCCGCCCGAAACGCGCGCACCAGGGCTGGCGCTATCTCGAAGGCGCCGACGCGCCGGGCGATCTGGGGGACGGCGCCGAGCTCGATGCGGCGATGCCCGCCGGGCTGATCAGCCGCCTGTCCGCGCTCGCCTTGCTCTAGCGCCCGGATCAGGGCGCGGGCGGCGGCCCCTTGCCGCAGCGCACCGGCCCGGCGGGATTGCCGTGGATCGTGCAGGCCGGCGTGCCATAGACGGTGACCGGGCCGACCCCGGTGGCGGTAATGCCCGCCGTGGCGCGCGCCTGGGCGACCATCTCGCCATTGCCGTCGGTGCGCAGCAGCAGATCGTCCGCGACCAGCGCGCCGGCCTGCATCGCCACCGTGCCGACGGTCGACAGCCGCACCTTGGCCGCGCGTCCGCCGAGCGTCATCGTGCCGGCGCCGATCGCATTGGCGACGAACTGATCGGCATCCACCCCGTCGGCGCGCAACGTGCCGCTGCCCGACAGCGACAATTCGATGCGTTGCCCCTTGAGCGGCCCCGTGATCGTCACGTCGCCGCCGCCGCTCAACGTGGCGTAGCGGATCATCCCGGTCGACACGCGGATCACCGGTGCCGCGGCATCGCGCGAAACCGGCTGCTCGCCCCAGCCATTGACCCCGGCGCGGATGATCAGCGTGCTGCCCTCGACGCGGAGATCGATCGTGTCGGTGGCACGCGGATCGCCCTCGGCCTTGGCGCTGGGCGAGCGGCCGGTGGTCAGCACGACGCGGAACGGCCCTTCGACCCGCAGCCGATCGAAGCTGCCGACCGAATAATTGCGCTCCGCCGCCGCGGCGGGGCCGGCAAGCGCGAGACAGACAGGCAGGAGGAGGGCCGAGCCCAGCAGACGCTTCATGCCGCGAAGATCGCGCTTCTGCCGCCGCGACGCAAGCTCAGTTGCCGCAGCGCACCTCGCCCGAGCCCAGCTTGCTGGTCGAGCAGCGCGCGCCGGGGCCGAGATCGACATCGCCCGAACCGAGCATGTTGATCTTGGCCGGCCCGTTGACCTGGGCACGGACGCTGCCCGTCCCGGCGATCGACACGTCCGCTCCCTCCGCCTTGAGCGCTGCGGCGTCGACATCGCCCGTCCCGGCGATCTCCACCTCGAGCTCCTTGGCCAAGCCGGCGGCCTTGATGTCGCCGGTGCCGGCAAGCGCGAATTTTGCGCTCTGGACGCCGAGCGCGCCGATCGTGAGATTGCCCGAACCGGCCAGCGCGCCCTCGAACGCCTCCCCCTCGGCGCGGTCGATCGTCAGATCGCCCGAGCCCGCCAGGCTCGCCGCGGCGATGCGTGGCATCGTCACATAGACCGTGACCTTGTTCTTGCTGCCCCAACTGATCCCGTGCGACCTGACCCGGCCGACCTTCAGCGTCGTGCCGTCGCGTTCGATCCGGAGCTTGTCGAGTTCATCCGAGGGCCCTTCGGCGCGGACCGAGAAGCCGGTGCCGACGCGCACATCGATATCGTCCGCACCGCTGAGCTCGACCGCGGTGAAATCGGCCGCGGCGAACGTGCGCGTCGTGCCGCTGCCCGAGGCGGGCAGGCCCGGCGTGGACGATTCCGGATCATCGAACGAACAGGCCGCGAGCGGCATCGCCAGCAACGGTGCCGCGACGAGAAAAGCGAGAACGCGCATATCAGCCTCCAGGTGTGTATTGCCTTAATAATACACTCGGCGCCGATCTACAACGAAAAAGGGGCGGCCGTTGCCGGCCGCCCCCAAATCTGCCGATCCAACGGCATGGCGCAGGAATCACCGATCAGACGGCGACCTTGTCCTTGTTGTGGATCGCCGCGGCCTTGCGCAGGATATCGAGGATCTTTTCCTGCGCCGCCGGCTCGTCGACCTGCTCCATCGCGGCGAGTTCGCGCGCGAGGCGGCTGGTCGCGCCTTCGAAGATCTGGCGCTCGGAATAGCTCTGCTCCGGCTGGTCCTCGGCACGGAACAGATCGCGGACCACTTCGGCGATCGACACGAGGTCGCCCGAATTGATCTTCGCTTCATATTCCTGCGCACGCCTGGACCACATGGTGCGCTTGACGCGCGGCTTGCCGGTCAACGTGTCGAGCGCCTCACGCAACGTCTTGTCGCTCGACAGCTTGCGCATGCCGACGCTTTCCGCCTTGTTGGTGGGGACACGGAGCGTCATCCGCTCCTTTTCGAAGCGCAGGACATACAGTTCGAGTTGCATGCCGGCGATTTCAGATTTTTGCAGTTCGATCACACGGCCAACACCGTGCTTGGGGTAAACGACATAATCGCCGACGTCGAAGGACAGCGCCTTGGCAGCCATTCCGTTGAGCCTTTCCGTGAACAGATCCCCTGTGGAAGCTCCGCGAGGCTTGAAGCGGCCTGCGTGGTGCGCGATACGGGGATTAGGGTTTTGGGTACGTCTCCAGATCAAAAGGACGCGCGCAGGCGCCTTCCGTCCCCGCCTGTTTAGCAGAGTCGTAATAAAATTACCAGTGTTGCGTCGCACAGCGATGCCGGCGCCCGCAGCTTGCCGCACCACCAGCCGTCATCCTGAACGTGATTCAGGATCTATCGTGCCGCACATCCGGCGCCTGTAAAGCGAGCTAGCCACTGAACTCGGGCGGTCCTGAAGAACGCCGAGAGCACAGTTGTCGGCCGGATCGGGGTGTCCCCCGTCCACCAGCCGTGCCGGGCGCTGCGGCTGCCGCATCGGCGCGGGCGTGGCCGCGCCTGCGCCGTCAGTCGCCGGCGCCGGGCTCGGGCGAGAAATACTTGTCGAACTTGCCCTCTTCGCCCTTGTGCTCGTCGGCATCGGCCGGAGTCTGGTTGGCGTTGCGGGTCACGTTGGGCCATTGCGCCGAGAAGGTGTTGTTGAGCTCCAGCCACTGTTCGAGGCCGGATTCGGTATCGGGCAGAATCGCCTCGGCCGGGCATTCGGGCTCGCACACACCGCAATCGATGCATTCGCTGGGATTGATCACCAGCATGTTCTCGCCCTCGTAGAAGCAATCCACGGGACAGACCTCAACGCAGTCCATATACTTGCACTTGATGCAGGCGTCGGTGACGACATAGGTCATTATGGCATTCCTGAAGGCGACGAACGCCCGCCTGCTATGCCCGCACGCCGCGGTCGTCAATCAGATGCGTTGTCCTGCGACACGTTATTGCCGAGTTCCGAATAGCAGGCGCGCGCTTCGGGCGCCGGCCCGCGGCGTGGCGGCAGGGCCTCGATGCGGATCACGCGGACGCGATCATTGTACAGGAAGGTCAGCACGTTACCGGGCCGGACCGGGGCGTGCGCGCGATCGATCGCGCGGCCATCGATGCGCAGGCGGGTATGGGTGGCGATGGTCTGCGCGGCGCTCCGCGTCTTGGCCAGCCGCGCGAACCACAGGAAGCGATCGAGCCGCATCGCGCCCGGCGCCCCGCCGTCAGCCATGGCGAAGATCGAGCTCGGCCAGAGCGGCGAAGGCATTGTCGCGCGGCGGGGGCGCCACGCGGACCGGGGCACGGCCACGCCATACCCAGCGCGGGGTGGCGTCTTCGGCCCGGGCGATCTTGAAGCCCAGCCCGGCCATCAATCGCTCCAGCGTCGCTGCGTGCACGCCGATCGAGATGGCGAGCGCCGGATCGGGCACGAACGGCTTCCGCCCGGCGCGCGCATCGTGCGCGGCGCGCGCGATGCGCTCGACCAGATCGACCCGCACCGCCTGCAATGCGATCGCGCGATACCCTTGCGACAGATGCGCGCCCGGCGCGGTGCGCGCCAATACCGTCGCGCCGTCGGCCGGGGCAGCGACGATCTTGCTGCCGTGCCGTGCCGCGACCAGTGCGCGCCGCCAGCGCGCCGCGGCCGGCTTCATCAGCCGCGGATCGAACAGATCGAGCGCGCCGATCGTCACGCCGATCTGGCGAAGCCGCTTGCGCGCCGGTTGATCGAGCCCGTCGACCGCGACCTGGTGATCGATCCGCGGCAGCAGCCCGCCATGATCGACCAAGGCGGCGGCGATCGCACGCAGCGCCGATCCCGCGGCGGGATCGCGCGTCGTCGCGTCGAGCGCGACGAGCGCGGGCACCTGCTTTGCCAGCTGCCGATCGAGCCACAGTGTCAGCCGCGCCTTGATCCGCTCGCGCAGCGCCGCGTCGAGGCAGTCGAGCGCGCGATCGAGCGCTATCTTCGGCCGCGCCAGCGACGGGCCGCGGCCGAGCGTCGCGACGATCAGCCCATCCCAGGCCAGCGCCGGGTGTCCATTCTCCTCCGCCAGCAGGGCCAGCGCCGCATCTTCGGCATCGGCCAGCGCACTGCCCCGCCGGCCGCGCTCCTCCGCCAGCCGGCGGTCCGCTGCGGCGAGCAACAGGCGCCGATCGGTCGCCCGCGCATCGGGGGCGACGGTGAAGGTGAAGCCGTGCAGATGCCCGATCGCGTGATCCTCGACCATCACTTCGCCTTGCGGCCCGATCGTCACCGGCAGATCGCGCGTGTTGGCGCCGATCTGGCGCAGCAGCATCGTCGTGCGCTTGTCGACGAAACGCTGCGTCAGGCTGAGATGCAGCGCATCGGACAGCCGCTCCTCGACCGCGCCGGCGCGCGCCGCCCAGAGCGCCGGATCGGCCAGCCAATCGGCGCGGTTGGCGATATAGGCCCAGCTGCGTGCCGCGGCGATCCGGCCCGCCAGCGTCTCGACATCGCCGGCGACATTGTCGAGCCGCGCGATCTCCTCGGCGAACCAGGTGTGCGGGATATAGCCTTGCCCTTCGCTGAGATAGCCGAAGACCTTGGCGACGAAGCGGCCGTGCGGATCGAGCCCGACCTTGCGGAAATCGGGCACGCCGCACGCCGCCCACAGCCGCGCGACCATCGCCGGCGACCGCGCGCGATCGCGCACCCAGCCCTCCTCCGCCAGTCGCTTGAGCACGAGCAGATCGAGCGCTTTCGGCGCGGCGCGCAGCTCGCGCGCCTGCGGGCGCACTTCCAGGCTGGCGATCAGATCGTCGACGCTGGAGAAATCGGGCTCGCCCTCGCGCCAGAACAGGTGATCGAGCTTGGGGAAGCGATGCTCCTCGATCGCCAGCACTTCCTCCGGCGTGAACGCGCCCGGCCCTTCCGCGACCAGGGCACCGAACGTGCCGTCGCGCTGGTGGCGCCCGGCACGCCCGGCGATCTGCGCCATTTCCGCCACCGTCAGCCGGCGCGTGCGCTGCCCATCGAACTTGTTGAGGCTGGCAAAGGCGACATGCGCGACGTCCATGTTCAGCCCCATGCCGATCGCATCGGTGGCGACGAGATAATCGACCTCGCCGGCCTGGAACATCGCCACCTGCGCGTTGCGCGTGCGCGGGGAGAGCGCGCCCATCACCACCGCCGCGCCGCCACGCAGGCGGCGCAGCATCTCCGCCACGGCATAGACCTCCTCGGCGCTGAACGCGACGATCGCCGAGCGTTTGGGCAGCCGGCTGATCTTCTTGGCGCCGGCATAGCTGAGCGTGGAAAAGCGCGGCCGATTGAGGATGTCGATCCCCGGCACCAGTGCTTTCAGCATCGGCCGCAGCGCCTCGGAGCCGAGAATCATCGTCTCCTCGCGGCCGCGGGCGCGGAGAATGCGGTCGGTGAAGACATGGCCGCGCTCGCGGTCAGCGCCGAGCTGCGCCTCGTCGATCGCGACGAACGCGAGATCCCGGGCCAACGGCATGCTTTCCGCCGTGCACAGGAACCAGCACGCATCCTTGGGCACGATCTTTTCTTCGCCGGTGATCAGCGCGACCTGGTTCTTGCCCTTGATCTTGACCACCCGGTCATAGACTTCGCGGGCCAGCAAGCGCAGCGGGAAGCCGATCATGCCGCTGGAATGACCACACAGCCGCTCGACCGCGAGATGCGTCTTGCCGGTGTTGGTCGGGCCGAGCACCGCAGTGACCGGGCGTTCATCGTTGCGCGACATGTCACACGCAACATCGGCGCGCGCAGGCCCCTGCGCAACCGCCTAAGTACGATTTCCTGGCGCTAACCTATTGGTCGGAGGATGGTTCCGCCGGCAGAAAGCGCCTTGTCGCAACTCCCGAACGGCTGGCCGAAGGCTGGCCCCGAAGGGCGGCGGTTAATTTGACTTTAGCACTTGGCCCCCACACTGGTCCGATCCACGCCGAGGGGTTGCGGCGGACCAATTTACCGGGGGCTTTGCGCCTTGTTTCTGCGTACCGATCATGGACACGATCAGGCCGGCGGCACCGCCACCGTCTCCTTTGGTCGCGCGATCGTCCCGCCCAGCCAGCTTACCCCGCTCGAGAAACTCCGCGCGGGCATCGCCAGCACCGATTGGGCGCCCGATCTCGGCGCGCGCATCGGATCGAAGGATTGGTGGCGCGGGGCGGCGACCTGCGCCGCGCTGATCGCCGCGACCTGCCTCCTGTCGCCCGGCTTCGACCGCACGATCACCGGCGACGTCGCCGCGCCGCTCGCCGGCGACCAATGGGAAGAGGCGCACGCGCAATCGATCGCGCCGCTTGCCTGGGGCGCCGATACCGGGCGGCGCATGGCCGCGGGCGATCTCGTCGCCCCGCTGACGCAGACGCCCGAACGCCCGATCATCGGGCTAACCGCGACCTATGGTAGCGGCGACGATTTCACGCGACTGCTGCAGCGCGCCGGCGTGTCTTCGGTCGATGCCTCGCGCGCCGCCGGGCTGGTGTCCCAGGCGGTCGCGCTGGAGCAATTACGCCCCGGCACGCGGATGGATATCACGCTCGGGCGCCGCCCCAATCGTACGGTCGCACGCCCGCTCGAACATCTCGCCTTCCGCGCGCGCTTCGATCTCAACCTGAGCCTCGCGCGCGAGGGCGATCGGCTGGCGATGACCCGCCACGCGATCGCGATCGACAATACGCCGCTGCGCATCCAGGGCCTGGCCGGCGCCAGCCTGTACCGCTCAGCGCGCGCCGCCGGCGCCCCGGCCAAGGCGGTCGAGGCCTATATCAAGGCGATCGCCTCGCGCGTCTCGATTGGCGCGGTATCGCCGTCCGACAGCTTCGATTTCGTGTTGCAGCAGGCGCGCGCCGCGACCGGCGAAGTGCAGCTCGGCCAGCTGATGTTCGCCGGGCTCGATCAGGGGCGCAAGAAGACGCAGCTGGTCAAATGGGATGACGGCACCTGGTACGACGCGCACGGCCAGACGCAGCGCCAGGGGTTCATGGGCATGCCGGTCAGCGGCCGGATCACTTCGAGTTTCGGCCTGCGCGTCCATCCGTTGCTCCGCTATGCCCGGATGCACAAGGGACTGGATATTGGCGCGCCCTGGGGCGCCCCGATCTATGCCGCGATCGGCGGCGTCGTGCAGATGGCCGGACGCAACCGTGGCTATGGCAATTTCGTCAAGCTCAGCCACGGCGGCGGCATTTCCAGCGGCTATGGCCATATGAGCCGCATCCTGGTCCGCCCCGGCCAGCGCGTGTCGCGCGGGCAGCAGATCGGCATGGTCGGCTCGACCGGCATGTCGACCGGCCCGCACCTGCACTGGGAAGTGTGGAAGAACGGCGTCGCGGTGAACCCGCGTTCGTTCAGCTTCGCGAGCGTCGCGGTGCTTTCGGGCGAGAAATTGCGCGCGTTCAAGGCGCGCGTGGCGATGCTGATGGCGGTCAAGCCGGGCCAGCATTGACGCACCCGTAACGGTCGGGCGCCCTGCTGCCCGAACTTACCGCCCTTGCGATCGCCAGCGCTTGATCGTCCGCTCGATGATCTCCCCCTCGCCGCCGGTCTGCCGCCACAGATCGGAGAATAAGGGATCGTCCGAGGCCGGGCGTTTATTGTCCTCCAGCCCGTCGAACGACACGCGGATCGGAATCGCCACGCCTTCGCCGCAGATGATGCATTCGCGGTTGCGCAGCGCCGGGATCGAATCGAGGAAGCCGCGCGCGCCTTCCGGCATCGCCGCGCGGACGAACGCCTGATCGCGATCGTTGTTGAGCCGCATCGCGATGATCGTGCCGCACTGCGACAGCACGCCTTCCGCGAGATCCGACGGACGCTGCGTGATCAGCCCCAGCGACACGCCGTATTTGCGCCCTTCCTTGGCGATCCGCCCGAGGATCCGGCCGACCGAGGAGGCATCGGCGTTGCGTTCGTTGGGGATGTAGCGATGCGCTTCCTCGCACACGAGCAGGATCGGGCGCTGCGGCTCGCCGCGTGACCAGATCGCGAAATCGAACACCATGCGGCTGAGCATCGCCACCACCACCGAGGTGATCTCGCTCGGCACGCCCGATACGTCGATGATCGAGATTGGCTTGCCGTCGCCCGGCAGGCGGAAGATGCGGCTGAGGAAATCGGCCATCGTGTCCGCCACCAGCATGCCCGAGAACATGAAGCCGTAGCGCGGATCGGCCTTGATCTCCTCGATCTTGGTCTTGAGCCGGAGATAGGGCGCGGTATCCCCCGCGCGGTCCATCTTGCCCATTTCCAGGCTGATCAGATTGGTCAGATCGCTGAGCAGATAGGGGATCGGCGCATCCACCGTCAGCTTGCCGATCTCCTGCCCGAGCCGGCCCTTGGCGCGGGCGAGCAGCAGGCATTTGGCGAGGATGTCCGAATCGATCTGGTTGTCGGAACCGTCGCTGGCGATGAACACCTCGCAATGTTCCTCGAAGTTCATCAGCCAATAGGGCATCTGCAGATTGCCGACATCGTAGAGCGCGCCGTTGCTCTTGAACGCGGCGCTATATTCGCCGTGCGGATCGATCATCACGATATGGCCCTGCGGCGCCAGCTCGCAGATCCTGTGCAGGATCAATGCGGCGCTGGTCGACTTGCCGGTGCCGGTGCTGCCCAGCAGCGCGAAATGCTTGCCGAGCATCGCATCGACATAGAGCGACGCGCGGATGTCCTTGGTCGGATAGACCGTGCCGATCTCGATATTGGCGCGGTCCTCGGCGGCGTAGATCTGCTGCAGATCGGCGGTCGATACCGGATAGACCGTGCAGCCCGGCACCGGATAGCGCGTCACGCCGCGGCGGAAGCGGTACAGCTTGCCGGTCAGTTTCTCCTCGTCGCCTTCGCCGAGAAAATCGACCTGTGCCGAGATGCGATCCTCGCCCCCTTCGAGCAGCTTGAGCGAGCGGATATTGGCGATCAGCCAGGTGCCGCCGACGCGCAGTTTGATCTGGCTGCCGACCGAACCGGCGCTGGCCACGACCGGATCGGCATGACCGGCGAGCGCCTCGAGCGCCTGCGGATCGAGCATCACCTGGCTGCTCGACCCGGCGATCTCGAGCACGATGCCGATCGGCGCGCCGAGCAACATGCCCGCGGGCACGGGCAGCACGGCTGCGGGAGCAAACGCCTCGCGGCCCAGCATCTCGGTCATTCGGGGATCGTCCTTCGGGTCGTGCGTTGAGCATCGACCCTGCAGCACAACCGGTAAAGATTGCGTTTGCCGCGCGTTACAGGCGCCGCGCGACCCAGCCCGCCGACCAGCCGAACAGGACCGACAGGCCCACCGCGACCAGCCCGTAGAGGATCGCATGGCTCTCCGCCGCGCGCGCGACGAAACGCTCGAAGCCCGATTTGCGGATGTCGATGTCGCGCGTCGCCGCCGCCAGCACGCGGCCGTCGCGAATCAGGAAGGTCTCCGCGGTGAACCGCCCGACCGGCACGCGCGCGGGGATCGACACGCGCGCGCGGTACAGCACGCCATCGGTGATCTCCACGGCGTGCGGCGCTTCATAATAGAGGCCCGAGCGCCGCTTGAGATCGACCAGCCCGCGCGCGAAGCGATCCTGCTCGGCCGGCGGCGCGTTGCTCGCCGGCGACAGCTGCAGCGAATCGAGCCCCAGTTCGTAGATCGCCTGGGTGCGATCATCGACCAGTTGCTTGATCGGGCGCGACGAGACGATCGCATAGAAGCTCGGCGCCGAGCGATAGCTGAGCCGCGCGGCATTGACCCAGATGCCGGCGACCTGCTCCTTCTCGCGCATCAGGATCGACTGGACCGGGCCCTTGACCACGATCACCACGTCGGTCGGCGTCTCGCCCACCGGCAGGCGCCCGCCGGGATAGAGGATCGCGCCGAACAGCAGCAGCTCCGCGCCGGTGAAGCTGTAGGCGATCTCGATCTCGCGCTGCGACACATCCGGCACCAGCACCGGCTTGGTCGCCGGCCGGCTCTGCGCCATCAGCAGCGGCGTCAGCGCGAGCAGCAGCCAGCGCCTCACGACAGTTCGACCGAATAGATTTCGTCCGGCTGCCAGCCCAGCCCGATCGCGACACGCAGGCCCACCAGCAGCACGATCACCGCGAGCGCGAAGCGCAGATATTCCGGCTTCACCGTATTGGCGAAGCGCGCGCCGACCTGCGCGCCCACCACCGAGCCGAGCAGCAGCAAGGCCGCCAGCACGATATCCACCGCCTTGGTGGTCATGGCATGCACCATCGTCGCCGCGGCCGTGACGAACAGGGTCTGGAACAGCGAGGTGCCGACCACCACCTGCGTGCCCATGCCGAGCAGATAGAGCATCGCCGGCACCATGATGAAGCCGCCGCCGACGCCGAGCAGGATCGTCAGGATGCCGGTGAAGAAGCCGAGCAACAGCGGCGCGAGCGGCGAGATGTACAGGCCCGAGGCATAGAAGCGCGTGCGGAACGGCAGCGCGGCGACCAGCGGATGATGCCGGCGCTTGCGCGGCCGCGGCGGGCGGCCGCCGCGCGTCGCCAGGATCGCCGTCACCGATTCGCGCGCCATCAGCCCGCCGATCGAGCCGAGCATGGCGACGTAGAGGATCGCGATCACCGTATCGATCTGCCCGCTCGCCTGTAACAGGCGGAACAGCCAGGCGCCGGCGAACGCGCCGACGATGCCGCCCGCGACGAGCACCCCGCCCATCTTGAAATCCACGCCCTGCCGCCGGACATGCGCGAACACGCCCGACACGCTGGCTCCGGTCACCTGGCTCGCGCCCGAGGCGGCGGCGACGGTCGGCGGGATGCCGTAGACGATCAGCAATGGCGTGGTGAGAAACCCGCCGCCAACCCCGAACATGCCCGACAACACGCCCACCCCGCCGCCGAGCAGCACGATGACGATCGCGTTGACCGACAGATTGGCGATGGGCAGGTAGATGTCCACAACGGCCGCGTTACCGCGAAGTCGCGCGGGGCGGAAGCGATAGCGCGACCCACCGGTGCTAGAAATCTGGCATTATCCGAACACACCAACGGCGACACGCACGTACCCGGGTGCGATGCTGTGCCACCGTTGCGATGCCCGTCTGTTAAAGAGCGCTAGTGTATCTGTCTTTAGCGCTGCTGGCGCTAGGTAACGAAGGGGTCAGCTCCCGCTACTACGAGCTTAACCCCACGCTCTTCCAGATTTCGAGGAACGACACTCATTCCCTGAGCATTCCGGTAAACGACATAGATCTGTTGCGTTATTCGACGTTCGGCTTCTTCGGCTTCGTAAACAAGCCTATAACTGACAGTTACGGCAGCCAGCAATGGCAAGTCGGTTTGCCCCGGGCTGGCCCAACTTGTAGAGCCAAGCCTCTCCTCCAAATCGTCGATTTCTCCAGTTGCATAGAACGCATGATCGTCACCGGGGAAAAGATATGTGGGAGTGTTATTCATCCTCAAATGTACGCCATCTGGGACTGAATCGAATGCACCGTTCCGATACTTAGGAAGCCACAGGCTGCCCGTCACCTTAATATCGCGCGCAACCGTAGCACCGACATTAACAACCAATGCCGTTACTGTCAGCTTTAGATGACCCGCGTCATACTGCAAATTCCAAGCCCTGTCGGTGTCTACGGAGAATTTCAACCAGGCTCGATTGCCAGCAATCATTGCTTCGCGGTTAATATCGTTGGCGCGCTGCGTTTCTCTGAACGTAGTCCAGACCAAGGCAACGCCGATGGCGCTCAACGCCATCCCTATCAGAGCAGCGCCACCCATAATCTGGGTCCACCACGCCGTTACCTTCTGAGCGGAGAGGTCTTGCTCGCTACGTTGGTTTTCGCGGGCGGCGGCCTCAGCCTTGCGTATACATTCTTTTTCGAGTTCAGGCGCAAGCTGGCGGCAGGTATCTCTTATCTCGTGCTCCGCATCGTCTCTGTAAAAATTGGAGGCATTGCTTGCGTAGCGTTCGTATGACCGGCTGACAAATGTCAGGTCTGTAATCAAAAACCAAAGGGCCGGAATGGCTACTAACCATCCGATAACCGCAATGATGTTGCCCCGATTGCCTCTAAGCATTGAAGTATAAACACCGCTGTAAATTTACCCCGCGCCAGCTTGTTCCTGATGTTCGGCTCGGTGTCCACAAGGTCAATCGCCGCCCGCCTCTCGACAAGCTGCGCGTCGGTCACGTTCCGACGCTTGAGTTCGGCCTCGAGCGGCCCCTTAACTTTCGCTTCCCAAACCGTATCTGACATTCCGCATCGCTGCCGATGGCATCCAGCCATGTCCTGGTGCGTTCGCTACTTAATGCCCTAGAAATCCGCCCCCAGCGTCAGCACCGGCCCCGAGCCCGGCGCCGCGTTGCCGGCGACGCGCTGGCGCCAGTCGAGCGACAGGCGCACCGGCTGGGGTCCGATCGGGAGCGTCGCGGACAGCGACGGGCCGAGATCGAGCCGGCTGGCACCGCGCTGTGCCGCGCCCCAGCCGCCGGCGCCGAGATCGAGCGTCACCCCTCCCAGCCGCACCAGCGGCCGGGCGATGCGCAGCGCGCCATCGGCATAGAGCTCGCCGCCGCCCCGCGCGATCACCCCGCCCTGCGCATAGGCCTCGAGCCGGAACCCGGCGGCGAGCGGCAGCGGGCCGATGCCGCCCACCGCGGCCAAGGTCGGCCCGCCGCGCCCCGGACCCAGCGCGATACGCTGTTCGGCAACGAGCCGCACGGGCAGGCGTGTCGGTTGCCATTCGACGCCCAAAGCGAGCTCGCGCATGCCCTTGCCGAGCGGCGCGCTGGCGCGCGCGGCCAGCGCCAGCCGGCGGTCGTCGGTCAGGGCATAGGCCAGCCGCAGCCCGGCCTGCGATCCGCCGAGCTGCGCCGTCGGAATGCCGCGCGCGCCCGCGCTGCCGTCGCGCGCGACCAGCCAGGCGCTGCCGAACAGGCGGGCGCGCCGCGCGCGCGTCGATGGCGGC
>NZ_JANQBK010000012.1 GCF_025370105.1 Sphingomonas hylomeconis | reverse complement strand
CAGCTTGGTGTAGGACAATACCGTGTCCGGCTCGATCCGCTGCGAGCCCTCGACGCGCAGCGTCTTGATCTGGCGGAGGGTTGCGGTGGGGATGGGGGCGGCGTCGTCCGTGTGAGACGCTTGTACCGGGGCGGGGGCGGCCGCCGCGGGCACCGTTCCGGCCATGATCAAGGCCACGGAACCGGCGCCAAATTCGAACTTCATTACCTGCGTCTCCGGGGATGAGCCGCGGTGTTTGGGGGCGCGATGTTTCCCAGGAATGTGCCGATATGTCCGTCTCGTAGCAGGCGATAAACAAGGCGCGGCGGCAGCGGCGCGCGGCAGCGTTCTGTGTCGTGATGCTGCGCTCGGGGAAATGCATCGGACACGGCCGCGGCGCAGCAGGCGGGGGCGGGCACCTGGCCCGGTCATCGCTAGCCAAGGAAGTATCTCATGCGTTTCGCCATCAAAGGAGTTCCGGCGTCCGAGCCGATCACGGTGTCCGCGCCGGCCGTCCTGATCGACAATCCGTTCGCGCCCGAAGTGTTCGCCACCGGCTGTGCCGGCCTGACCAATCTCAATGGGGTGATCGTGCTCACGCTGGAGAGCGCGCGCTCCGATCATGCCCGCCAACCGCCGTCGATCGATCGCGTGGTGGTCGGGCGGATCGCACTGACCAACGGTGCTGCGCAGGATCTGGTCGCCGGGCTGAACCAGTTCCTCGAGCAGCAGGGACTGAGCCCGAGCAAGGCGCTGGCCGGTGGGGCGACGTTCCAATGACGCGCCACGCGATCGTGCCGCAAGGCCTGTCAGTGGTGCTCCGCTTGGTCGGCGGCAAATGTATCGCGCCTGAATTCAATGACAGTATCGGTCATATACGCGTATCATACGGTATAAAACCGTGTGTTCAAAGCAACAGCAAATTCTCATGACAGGATGATGACCATTTAAAGATTGCAAGATTGCTCCCGCCAAATGCAGATCGTCCTCACGGCGTTGATCCAGCGACGCGTAGTTCCAGCATCTACAATATTAATTGCTTCAGGGAGCAACCGACAATGCGTCTTGTTTTACGTAGCCGCCTTTTGGCATCTACTCTATTGATTGGCATTTCCTCGCCTGTTTGGGCGCAGACCGATCCGGCCGCGCCGCTTGCCGCGGTACCGGGCGAAGACGAGACGATCGTTGTCACCGGCTCGCGCCTCGGTGGGTTGCAGCTGCAGCAGGCATCGCCGATCGCTGTGGTCACCGCCAAGGAGATCGCCTTGTCCGGCCAGGTCAATGTCGAGAACATCCTCAAGGATCTGCCGCAGCTCGTGCCGAGCAGCACGGGCGCCTCGAACAATCCGGGCGGCGGTGTCGCCACCGCTGATTTGCGCGGGCTTGGCGCCAATCGCACGCTCGTACTGGTCGATGGCCGTCGCTATGTCTCGTACGATTCGAACCAGATCGTCGATCTTAACACGATCCCCGCCGGGCTGATCGAGCGAGTCGATATCGTGTCCGGCGGTCGTTCGGCTGTCTACGGCTCGGACGCCGTGGCGGGCGTCGTCAACTTCGTGATGAAGAAGGATTTCAGCGGCGTCGAGGCGAACGCCAATTACCGCATCAACGAGGCCGGCGACGGCGGCACGTTCAACGGCAATGTTCTGATCGGCGGCAATTTCGCCGACGGCCGCGGCAATGCAACGCTGTATCTGGATTATACCAAGCGCGATGGCATCCTGCAGTCCGCGCGCGATTATTCGCGCCAGGCGCTGGTCGATGACGGCGAAGGCAACCTCATCGCCGGCGGTTCCGGGTCGATCGAAGGCACGCGCTTCGCGATCGGGGGCGTCGGGCGCAAGTTCGAGACCGACGGCAGCTACAGCGCGTATAATTCGGCAACCGACGCGTACAATTATGCGCCGTCCAACTATCTGCAGGTGCCGCAGAAGCGCTTCATGATGAGTGCGCAGACGCATTACGAGGTCAGCCCGGCGTTCAACGTCTATGCCGAGGGGCAGTTGATCAACAATCGGGTGGACAACAAGCTGGCGCCTACCCCGTTCACCGGCGCCGTGTCGCTCGATGCGGATTCGTCCTTCCTGTCCGCCAGTTCGCAGGCTTTGCTGCAGGGGCTCGACCCGGATGGCGACGGCTATGTCACCTCGACGATCTATCGCCGCCTGACCGAAGTCGGCGATCGCGTGTCGAGCACGGACAACACCGCTTATCGCGCGGTGCTGGGTGCCAGGGGCGATCTCGGCGGCGGCTGGAACTACGACGCCTATTACAGCTATTCGAAAACACGGGCGGTCGAAACGCAGACCGGCAACGTTTCGCGCAGCCGCGTGCTGCAGGCGTTGCGCACCACCTATGATGCGAACGGCAATCTGGTCTGCTCCGATACGAGCAGTGGCTGCGTCCCGCTCAATATCTTCGGCGCGGGCAATATCAGCGAGGCGGCGGCATCGTTCATCACCATCCCGGTGCAGAACACCAGCTCGATCACCGAGCAGGTTGCCAGCGCCTCGATCTCGAACAGGGACCTGTTCGATCTCGGCGCGGGGCCGGTGGGAATCGTGTTCGGCACCGAATATCGCAAGGAATTCGGCAGCTACAATCCGGACTATGCCTTGTCCTCGGGCGACGTGGTCGGCTTCAACGGCGGTGAAGGGCTGAGCGGCGGCTACGACGTAAAGGAGGCCTATACCGAGGTCGCCGTGCCGTTGCTGGCAGACAAGCCATTCGCGCACCGGCTCGAACTGAACGGCGCCTATCGCTATTCCTATTATTCGACCGCGGCAAAATCGGTGAACACCTATTCGGGCGGGGCGGTGTGGGCGCCGATCCGCGATATCTCCCTGCGCGGGCAATATTCGCGCGCGGTGCGGGCGCCGACGGTGAACGATCTGTATAGCGGCTCGGGACAGGATTTTCCCACGGCGACCGATCCCTGCACCACTGCGGTCGCGTTGACCAACGCGAACCTCAATGCCAGTTGCCTTGCTTCTGGCGTGCCGGCGGCGCTGATCAACACCGATTATGACGGTGGCAGCACGCAGATCCAGACGGTGGTCGGCGGAAATCCCAATCTGCGCGAGGAGACATCGGATACGTATACGGCGGGCATCGTGCTCCAGCCGAGCTTCCTGCGCGGATTTTCGCTGACGGTGGATTATTACAAGATCAAAATCGCCAACTACATCTCGTCGATCGGCACGTCGAACCTGCTCACCGCTTGCTATGGCGACGCAGGCAACGGTTATACGCCCTACGACACCAGCTATTGCGCGGCGCTGCCGCGCGATGCCAACAGCTATGCCATTACCGATGCCACCAACGCGCTGAGCAATACGGGTGGTGTCAAAACGCGCGGTGTCGATTTCGAGGCGCGCTATGCCACCGACCTTGGTTTCGGTGCTTTCGGTACGGATACCAGCCGGCTCGATCTGCGCTTCAGCGGCACGCGTCTGATAGACTTCGACATGAAGCCGATCGCGACGATCTCCGATCTGACGGTAAGCTGCGCCGGGAAGTTCGGCGTCAGCTGCGGCAACCCGTATTCAAAATGGCGGCTGTCGGCGCGGACGACCTATTCGACCGGGCCGATGACGGTATCGTTACTCTATCGTTATCTGTCGTCGGTGGAGGACGATACGGGCGGCTATTCGGTCAATCATATCAAAGCGTATAACTATTTCGATCTGACGACCGCGTTCACCGTCAAGCCGGGCTTCACCTGGTCGGTCGGCGTCAACAATCTGTTCGACAAGCAGCCCCCGATCCTTGGCGACAACCAGGAGCAGGCCAACACCTACCCGTCGACCTACGACCCGTACGGCCGGGCATTCTTCGTAAGCACCAGCGTCAAGTTCTGATCCAAGACCGGGGCGGCCTGGTGCCGCCCCGACGATCGACACCGGCTGCCCGCCCTCGCTCGCGAGGGCGGGCAGCCGGCCGTTCGCGCCGGGCGCTACCGGCCCCCTTGGGGACAGGCGCGCTGCGCACAGCGGCACCGACGACCGCTTGTCGCCCGACTGCGCCGCTGGGCGGGATCAGGCGCGCTGCCAGCACCGCGCTGTCGCCGGTGTTGCGTTCCCGCACGCGGCCCGTCGCGGTCGCGGTGACATGATCGTTACCCGTGGAAATGTGGCGGAAAGATCCTTGTTGCAAACCGGTCGCCATGATCAACAATCACTCCGGCCTCATCGGTCCTGCCGCCGCCGTTTCGTATGACGGCGATTATCTGGCGACCGACAGCGCGCGGATCATCATCGTCGACGACGATCCCGGCTTGCGCGAACTGCTGACCGATTTTCTCGTCGGACATGGCTTACGGGCCGAGGCAGTGGATAGCGGCGCGGCGTTGCGCGCCCGGCTCGCCCAGCGGTCCTACGACCTCATCGTGCTCGACATGATGATGCCGGGTGAAGGTGGCCTTTCGGTGCTGCGTGCGCTGCCACAAGGCAAGGACGCGCCTGGCGTCATCATCTTCTCGGCGCTGGCCAGCGAGATCGACAGCGTCGTCGCGCTTGAACTCGGCGCCGACGATTACGTCATCAAGCCGAGCAGCCCGCGCGAAATCCTCGCGCGGATCCGCTCCGTGATGCGCCGGCGCAATCATGGCGCGGCCTCGGCCGAGCCGGTCGGCGGCAAGGTCGACACGCCGCGCACTCAAGTCGAAATCTATGCCTTTGCCGGCTGGACGTTCAATTGCCGGATGCGCGCGCTGCACGCGCCGGACGGCACGTCGGTGCGGCTGACCGAGGGCGATTTCCTGTTGCTCGACGCCTTTCTCAGCAATCCCAAGAAGGTTCATTCGCGCGACGAGATGATGGCGCATGTCGGCAAGGGCGAAGGCAGTTTGCGCGGCCGCACGATCGACGTCGCGATCAGCCGGCTGCGTCGCAAACTGCTGTCGTTCGACCGCGTCGAGATCATCCGAACGGTGCGCGGCAATGGCTATTCGTTCTTGCCGGAGATAATTTGTAGCTGATCGAGGCGATCGGTGGCCGCGTTGCCGCGGCCGACCGTGTCGATCGTGCCCGACGCGGTCGGTTCGAACGCCGCCGCGGGAATCGTAGTCAAGGCCGCCGGTCCGCGCCGCCTCAGCCCGGTCTCGGCGACGCATTTCCCCAAAATGGTGCGGCCATAGCTCTGGGCCATATGGTTCGCGGCTTGTCGGGGCCTGTGGCCCGTCATGCGGCCCCGGCGGGCCTCCACGTTACCGTGGCCCGTTGACCGGAGCGAGCATCAGGGAGCATCAGGGGCCATGGCCAAAAGCAAGGGACGTACCGGCGCACATGCGCGAGCAAACATCCAGCCCCCGCCGACGCAAGTCGAGCTGGAAGCGGCTAAACATGACGTTGCACAGATTGAAGGACGTCTCGCCGGTCTGGCTTCCGGGCATCCTTCGGTGAAGATATGGAAAGCTCGCCTTCGCCTCGCACAGTCCGTGATTGCGCGCGCGCCATCCGACTGAAATTGCTGACTAGCTATCGGTTGGCCCGATCCTCCAATGTCGTTCGGCCGGCATGCGTGATCACGCTGAAATGATTGGCGGCGGCACGCGGAGGCCTTACGTCCGGTATCTCCAAGCGCTGTTCGGGGGCAAGCGATCGTCGCGGTCGGCTCGCGGCACCGTTGCGGTCACGGCTTGTAGACGAGGTTGAAAAAGAACGAGCGGTTGGGCGTCAGCTCGGCGCGCCGATACGCAAGGTCTTCGCCGTAACCGAGGCGGAGGCCCCGGCCCGCGAGGTTTAGGGCCTGCAGCTTGACGATCCAGCGCTTTGCCACACGATATCGCAAGGTGACATCCACACTGTCCGACGCTTCCGGCCCGCGGTCTTGCCAGGGGTTTTCGCCGATCCCGTCATAATAAGACGAGCGGTAATTATAGCCGAGGCGGAGCTCGCCGCCGCGCGGCAGGGCGTAGAATAAGGCGGCGTTGGCGATCCAGTCGCGCTGGAACAGCAGGCGATCGAGGTGGCGGACCTGGCCGCCGACAAGATAGTCCATTGCTCCCCAGGTGCGCATCGCATTGACCGACGCACCGAGCCGCCCGCCGAGCAGCGGCAGCTGGTTTTGGATCAGGTTGAGCTCGATGCCGCGCAGCCGCGAGCGTTGCGCATTCATTGGCTGGAAAACGGTATAGGCCGCGCCGTCGATCTGCGCCTCGCGCGCCACCTCGTAGATGTCGTCGCGGATGGTCTTGGCGAACGCGCCGATGGTCAGCAGGCCATCGTTCGAACCGAAATAATATTCCAGGCCCAGATCGAGATTGTCGGCGCGGCGTGGCTTCAGATCGGGGTTGCCGAGCCTTAACGTCAGCATGACCGGATCGCGCGCCGCGACCTGGGCGATATTCTCCGGCGCGGGGCGGCCGAGCGTGCGGCTGTACGATGCCTTCAGACGCAGCGGATCGACGAGCGTCCAAGCGAGATTGGCCGAGGGAAGCAGGTAGCGATAGCCGCCGGCATAACGCTGCAGCGCGCCGGTGCTGCCGGCGCCGGTGCTCGGGGCGGCCGCGGTGAAGCGCGTATCGTCGAGGCGCAGGCCGGCGAGCAAGGCGAGGTGATCGCTGGCATAGCTGGCCAGCGCGTAAGCGTGCGCGATCGTCTCGGTGTAGCGATAGTCCTGCGCCGCCGAGCTGGCTGCGCTGGCGGCGGGGTCGATCGCTAGGCCGGGGCGCACCGTGTCGCGAAACGCGGGATAGTCGATCCACAGCACGGGATAGTCGAACATCCAGGGGACGTAGTGCGGATTGTAGGCGACCGGGGTTAGCTGGGACTGATCGGGGACGTAGCTGGCCTGGCCGACATTACGGCTGAGGTGCATGCGGCGCACGCCAGCGCCGGTCTTGAAGCCCAGGCCGCGATCCTCGGGCGCGGCATTATACGCGAGATCGGCGCGCGCCTCGGCGCTGCGGCCGATCGCGTGATAGGTCGCATCCGAGGCAGCAAACAGGCGGTAATTGGCCGGATCGACGAACGGTACGGGGTCGGCGAGCGTGAAACGGAGCGACCGGCGCGATGCGTCATAGCGAATGTCCGAATGCGATAGATATTGGTAGACGGCGGTGTCGACCGTCTCGTCGAAACCGGTCTGGACATAGCCGGCGCGCAGCGTGAGCTCCGTCCGCTCGTCGAGCGCGGTTACCGCCTTGGCGATCGCGCCGAGGCTGGTGTTGCGATACGCCTCCCAGGCATAAGCGGTACGCGCATCGGGTACGTTGAGCGTGCCGCTGGTCGGCGTCAGATCGCGCGGCGTATCGAACGCGCGCAGCGTGAAGCTATTCTCGTTCTGGTCTTCTTCCTGTCGGTAGCCGTAGAGCATCAGCGAGGCATAGGTTCGCTCCGACGGCTTGTATTCGAGCAACGCGGATCCGCCATAGGTGCGCACGAAGCTGGTGAAATCGTAGCTGACCAGCGCGGTGGGGCTGGGCTGATAGCCGTTCCAGTCCGGGCTGTCCGGCCTAGTCCGCGCTCCTGCCGCCTTATAGTAATTGCGGCCGTTGGGATTGCGCTTGGTATCGTCGTAGCTGCGCTGTTGGAAATTGGCCGCCAGCACGACGCCGAAATCGTGGTTCGCGCCGAAGCGCGTTGCCCAGAGTGCATTGGCGCCGCCGCCGACCGTCACATCGCGATAGCGGCCCCGGCTGCGACCGGCCGGCACCGCGTTGTTGGGGTGATAATTGACCGACGTGTCGATGAAGAACGGCCGATTGCCGGGATCGAACGCGCTGTGCGGCACGAGATTGATCAGCCCGCCGATCGCCCCGGCGTCCATATCGGCGGTGAAGCTCTTGTGCACTTCGGTGGTGCGCGCGGATTGCTTGGGGATCAGGGCGAGATCGATCCGCCGTTCGCCAGCGCCAGCATTGGCGAGCGAGATCATCCCGATCCCGTCGACCGAGACGAAGTTCAGATCCGGCGTGATGCCGCGCACGGTGACATATTCGCTTTCCTGCTCGGCATAGAGCACCTGCATCGTGCTGACGCCGGGCACGCGTGCCAGCGCATCGGCGATCGACTGTTCGGCGAGATCGCCGGTATCGTCCTGCGTCAGCGTATCGACGGTGGTCGCGGCGCGACGGCGCGCGGTGATCGCATCCTGATTGCGGAAGATCGAGGCGGTGACGACGATCTCCGGCTCGTCCACCGGCGGCGGCGCGGGCGGCGGGGCAGGCGGCGGGATCCGCTCGAGCAGGATGAAATCCGCGCTGCGCGACCGCACCCTGAGCGGCGTGTCGGCGATCAGCAGGGTCAGCGCGCGATCGAGCGGATAGGTACCGCGCAGGCGCTGCGTACGGATGCCGTCCAGCGCGCTGGCGGGAGCGAGGATCTGGAGTCCAGCCTGCCGCGCGAAGATCGGCAGTGCGCTGGCCGCGGGCTGCGCCGGCACGTCGAAGCGGCGCGATTGCGCTGCCGCTGCGGAAGGCAGCGCCAGCAGCAACGGCGCCGCGACGGCGAAGGCGCGCGCGGCAGCCATGATCACCTTTTGGTGAGGACGATCCGGTCAGGCCGCGTTCGCACTTGCGCGCCGCTCATCTGAGCAGCGGCTCGGGCGAATTGATCCGGGCGCGAGAGCTGGAAATAGCCGACCACGCGCTGCCGGCCGAGCGCCGGATCGGCGATCTCGATCTGCAGCCTATTATAGCGATTGAACTCGCTTGCCGCCGCGGCGATCGTCTGCCCCTCAAGACTGATCGCGCCGTCGCGCCAGGCAAGCGCCGCCGCGGGCTTGACCAATTCGATCCGCGCCGGCGCAGGATCGGTGGCATGCAATGCGACGCGGCGACCGGCCGGGATCGCCGCGGGCGGGCGATTGTTGCCCTCGATCCAGGCCAGCACGGAGCCTTCGCTCACCACCACATCGGCACCGTCGGCCAGACGATGCACAGCGAAGGCAGTGCCGGTGGCGCGGACACGGACATCGCCGGCATGGACGACGAACGGGCGGTGCTTGTCCTTGGCGACCTGGAACCAGGCCTCGCCGCGGTCGAGCGTGATGCGGCGCTCGGTGTCTGCGAAGGCGACGCGGAGATCGCTGTCGGTGTTGAGTGTCGCGGTCGATCCATCGACCAACGCCACACGGCGCAGCTCGCCGACACCGGTAGCGAATTCGAGCGGGGTCATCATGTAGAACAAGGCGGCGGCGGCGATCGCGGTCACGCCAGCGAGTCCGGCGGCGTAGCGTTTCCACGATCGGCGGGGGCGGGGCGCTGGCTGGTCGACGAGGGGCTGTGCGATGTCCTGCGCGACACGCGCCTGATCGATATAGCGCAAGCCGGCCTGCGCGCGCAGATAGGCACCGCGACAGCGTGGATCGCTGGCCAGCCAAGCGTCGAGTGCAGCCTGCTGGGCTGCACCGAGCGGCGCGGCGTCGCGGCGCACCGCCCACGCCGCCGCGGCCTCATCAATGTCGTGCGCTGTGTCGGGCATCGATTTCCGCACCAGGGGAAGAAATATCGTCGGCGTCGGCAAGCGGTTTCTTGCCCGCCAGCGCCTGCAGGATCATGCGTAGGCCACGGGTCGAATGATTTTCCACCATATTTTCGGTGATGCCGAGGATCGACGCAGTCTCCTTTTGCGAATGACCGTGCAGGCGGCGCAGTTCGATGACGTGACGATAGGCGGCGGGAAGGTCGCCGATCATCCGCAGCACATGATGCAGCTCGCGCCGCGCGCCGACGACACGTTCGGGCGAGGGATCCTCGGTTTCGATCAGGTCCATCATGTCCGCGTCGCGCGCGACATCGATCAGCACGGTCTTCTCGCGACGCACGCGCTGCAGCACGATCGATCGTGCAGTGGCAAAGAAATAGGCGCCGCCATGATCGATATGGTCGACCGCGCTCAGCCCGGCGAGCTTGCAATAGGCCTCCTGTACGACGTCGTCGACATCGGCGGGATCGCGCAATGCACGCGTCAACCAGGCGCGGACGCGCTTTTCGTGCGGCAGCACCTCGCGCGCCACCCAATCGACGATATCGTCGCGGCCCTGTTCCAAGCCACCCCCCGGCGCATGACTGTGCATGCACGCGGCCCTAGCCGATCCGCCGTGACGGCTTGATGACTCAATGCCGTCATTTGCGTGACACGGCGCAGGCTCAGCCAAGCTCCAGCCCCGGCCGCTCGGGCACCGTGACGAAGCTGGCGATCGTGCGGCGCGCGCCGTCATGCGTCGAGACACGATCGACGGCGATCACGTCGGTGCGCCATTCCTTGCGGCCGATGTCGAACAGCTGGTAGCCGCGGCGATCGCTGACCAATTTGGTATGCGGGTTGTCGGCCAGCGCTCGGTCCCAGCCGGTCGGCATATCGCTGCCATCGCCGCCCGAGCTGATCGAGCTGCCGACAAATTCGGTCGCTACCGGTGCACTGCTCAGATCGTCGGGCCGTGATGGCAGTACGCCGGCATGGTGCTTGTGCACGTCGCCCGTGGCGATCACGACATTGGACAAGCGCCGCGCCTGAATGCTGGCGATCAGCCGAGCGCGGGCTTCGGGATAGCCGTTCCACGAATCCAGGTTGGCGGTGCCGGCGGCCCGCGTGCCGGGATAGGTGAACGGCATGACCATCACCTGCTGGGCCAGCAGGTTCCAGCGGAACGCGGGGCTCATGCCCTGGCCGAGCCATTTTTCCTGCGCGGTGCCGATGATTTGCACCGAACTGCGATTGGTGGCGGGGCGGCAGGCGGTCTTCTCTTGCGGTTCGCACGGCTGGTCGGTGCGGTACTGGCGCGTGTCGAGCAGGTGGACGCGGAGGAGATCACCATAGTCGATCCGGCGGAACATCTGGATCTGGCCAGCGGCGGGCAGTTGCGCGCGTCGCACCGGCATGTTCTCGTACCAGGCCTGCATCGCGGCATAGCGGCGCAGCAGGAAGATCTCCGGCGGGGTGCCGTCCTGATCCCACGCACCGGCCCAATTATTGTCGACCTCGTGATCGTCATAGGTCGACAGGAAGGCGGCGGCGCGGTGCGCGGCCTGCAGGTCGGAGTCGAGCTTGTACAGCGCGTAGCGCCGGCGATAGGCGTCGAGCGAATAGAGTTCGTCGCCGTCGTGCAGCCGCACGCAGGCCGGCTTGCCGTTGATCTTGGGACAGCCGCTGTCGGCGCCGCCTTCATAGATATAGTCGCCATAATGGAAGATCGCGTCGAGATCGCTCTCCTCGGCGAGGTGGCGATAGGCGGTAAAATAGCCTGCCGCATAGTTCTGGCAGCCGGCCAGGCCGATGCGCACGCGGTCGACCGGTGCGCCGGGGGCAGGGGCGGTACGGACCGTGCCCGCCGGGCTCATGTCGGCGCCGGCGACGAAGCGGTACCAATAGGGGCGCGACGGCTGCAGCCCGGCGACTTCGATATGGACCGAGTGCCCGAGTTCGGGCCGCGCTGCGGCTTCCCCCGACCGAACGATGCGCGTGAAGGCGGAATCCTCCGCCACCTGCCACTGCACCGCCACGACCTTCATCGGCATGCCGCTGCCCGGCTCCAGCGGGCGCGGCGCCAGCCGGGTCCACAGCACGAACCCGTCCGGCGCCGGATCGCCCGATGCGATGCCGAGCGTGAAGGGATAGCTGGCGAGCGGCGCCGCCCACCCGGCCTGCGACGACAGGCCGGCGAAGATGGCGAGCTGGCCGGTCGCCTTGAGCAATGCACGACGATCGAGATTCATGGCCGGTCCTTAGCGAGCGGGAACAGGGGCAGGGGCGGGGCCGCCCGGGAGGCGTCAGGGCTTGAAGATCAGGTTCACGAAGAACTGCGTGCCCTTGTTCATCTCGGCGCGGCGGTAGCGCAGGTTTTCGCCGTATCCGAGATAGATATCCTCGCCGAGGAGGTTCTTGGCCTGCAACTTGACGATCCAGTCCCGCGCGATCGTGAAACGGGCCGAAGCGTCGAGCTGACCGCGGGCTTCGGGGCCGCGGTCGAGCGTCGGATCGGCGCCGATCCCGTCGAGATAGCCATCGCCATAGGCATAGGCGACGCGCACCTCGCCGCCCCGGGGCATGGTGTAGAACAAGGCGGCGTTGCCGATCCATTCGCGCTGGTAAAGCAGCGAATTCTTGTGGATCGGCACCCCGCCGACAAGATAATCGGTTTCGCCCCAGGTGCGCGTGACGTTGAACGCAAAGCCGATCCGGTCCTTGAGGAAGCCCGGCATGAATCCGATCGCATTGTCGATCAGCTGGAACTCGATACCCTTGAGCTTGGACGCGCTCGCGTTCATCGGCGTGGTGACGGTATAGGTGAAGCCGTCGATGACCTGCTCCTCCTTAAGGTCGTAAATGTCGTCCTTGATGTTCTTGATGAAGCCGCCGACGCTCATCAGCCCCTGCCCGCCATTGAAGTAGAACTCACCGGCGAGGTCGAAATTGTCGGCGCGGCGCGGGGTGAGATCGGGATTGCCGCGGTTGATCGTGAAGGTCGAATCGTTGCGCGTCGTCGGACGCGCGAGATCCTCGGGGGCGGGGCGGCCGATCGTGCGGCTGTAGCTGGCCTTGAGGCGCAGCTGGTCGGTCACGTCCTGCACGAGGTTGAGCGAGGGCAGCAGGTTGCGATAGCTACCGCCCGTCTGGGCAGAACTGCCCTGATAGACCGATCCGATCTGCACCGGCGTACGCGCGGTGTAATCGGCCAGATCGTACCGCAGGCCGGCGATGACGCGGGTGTGATCGCTCGCCCAGACGCCGCTCAGATAGGCATAGCCGATCGTCTCTTGGTAATCGTAATCCTGCTCGGCCGATCCCGTCGCCGAGCTCTTCGCATTGACGCCCAGCGTTGGTTTCACCGTTTCCGCGAATTTGGGATAGTCGATCCACAGCACGTTGTAGCCGAATAGGTAGGGCGTGAAGTTGGGATCATAGGCGACCGGCGTGAGCGTGTTGGTGCCGACCACGTAATTGATCGCGGTCACGTCGCGTTGCATGTCGAAATTGCGCAGGCCGACCCCGCCCTTGATACCGAACCCGCGATCGTTGCCGTCGGCATTGTTCGAGACGTCCAGCCGGCCTTCCCAGGCCTTGCCCAGGGCTCGATACTGCGTGTCGCCGGCGGTGAGCAGCGAATAGTTTGCCGCATTGCGCAAGCCGGCCGGGTCGGTCAGCGTGAAGCCGATCGACCGGTTGGAACTATCATAGGTGATGAACTGGTTGGTCGGCTTGGACTGGTAGACCGCGGCCTGCTCGGCATCGAGGAAGCTGTTCTCGTTATAGCCGGCGCGCAAGGCGATCTCGGTGCCGCGATCGTCGGTATAGCGCGTCTTGAACAGCACGCCGCGGCTCTCGGTCTCGAAGCGATCGTAGTTGAGCGCGGTGCGCACGTCCGGCACGCGCAACGTGCCGCCATGCGCGGTCTGGTTCTTCAACTGGTCGAACGCGCGCAGCGTGAAGATCGGATCGGTCTGATCCTCGGTCTGGCGATAGTCATAGGCCAGGATCGAGGCGTACCAGTTGTTGCTCGGCTTGAATTCGAACGTCGCGGTGCCGCCATAGGTCTTTACGAAATTGGTGAAGTCGTAGGAGACCATCGCGGTCGGCGCGGGATCGAAGCCGTTATAGTTGGCGCTGGCCGGCGTCGTCGCGGTGCCGGTGGTGCTGTAATAGGTGCGGCCGTTGGGATTGCGCTTGGTCTCGTCATAGGTGCGCTGGTTGTACGTGCCGGTCAGCACGATGCCGAACTGCTCGTTGCCGCCGAACCGCTTGGTCAGCAGCGCGCGGCCGCCGCCGCCCCAATGCGTGTCCTTGTACTTGCCGAGCGAATTGCCGCCCGGGATATCGATATAGTCGGTGTAGCTCACGTTCGCCTCGATCAGGAAGCGGTCGCGCCGGCGGTCGAACGCGCTGTACGGCACGATATTGATCACGCCGCCGATCGCGCCGGCCTCCTGATCGGCGGTAAAGGTCTTGAACACGTCGGTGCGGCTCGACGCCTGGCTCGGGATTAGCGCAAGATCGACGCGGCGTTGCCCCGCACCCTGGTTGGCGACGGAGATCATGCCGATGCCGTCGAGCGAGACATAGTTGAGATCGGGCGTAATGCCGCGGATCGCGACATACTGGCTCTCCTGCTCGCCATAGAGCACCTGCATCGTCGACACGCCGGGCACGCGGGCCAGCGCTTCGGAGAGATATTGATCGGCAAGATCGCCGGTATCGTCCTGCACCAGCGAGTCGACGATGACCGGGGAGTCGCGGCGAGTCTGGATCGCCTTCTGGTTTTGGAACGCGGTGCCGGTGACGACGATATCCGCGCCGATGTCGGCCTGATCGTCCGCCGGGGCAGCCTGGCCAAACGCGGCTGGGGCAAGCGTCAGGACGCCAAGCGATACCGTCGTACAAAGGGCAATTCTGCGGCAGGTCGAACGCATGCTGATCTCCAAAGCTATTGCCATGGAGGATGCGGTGGAATGACAGTTCCGTCAGAATATCGGCAAATAAACACTAAAAACCAGCACGTTACAGTTTAATGACCTAATTGCGTCAGTTTAAATGGCGTCCGCTTTCGGGCAGGGTCGAAACGGAGCAAGCGACCCCATCGCGGCACCGCTGCCGTATGAGGTCGTCCTCCAGCCGATCGACCCCGTGGCCCGCCCGGGGCCGGTCAATCCATAGCCCCTTGCTGTACGACCACGACCAAGTCGTTTTGGCTCGCGGGCGCCATTGTGCGGCGGGTCATGCCTTAACGGTGATAAACCGTGTCTGACCGATTGCTGTCGCTGCCAACCGTTGGGCAATACCAAGCGTCCCAAGATGAACAGAGACGGGTTTGTGCCTTTTACCGTGCGGTGATTTCAGGACCGAAAGCGGCATGTCGCGGTCCGATGGTCAACCCGCCAGCCTGTCCGACTGTTTTCAAGCAGTCCGACGGGGGTGGGTGGGAATGCCGCATTGCCGACGCCATTATTCATCGGCACTAATGGTGCAACGATAAGCGGGGGGAGGCCGGCATGAGTGAATCGGATTTCGCGGGTTGGGATGCCACGGAAACTGCCGCGGCACTCCGATCGGGGGCGGTGTCGGCGCTGGAAGTGGTCGATGCTGCGATCGCACGTTCCGAATCGCTCAATCCCAAGCTCAATTTCCTGGTCACCGATGATTACGACCGCGCCCGCGACAGGGCACGTGCACCACTCGGTGACGGGCCGTTCGCCGGCGTGCCTTTTCTGATCAAGGATCTCGACGATCTCACCGGGCTTCCCACCCGGCTCGGCACGCGATCGACGGGAGGCTTTTCCGCTGCACAGCGCCACGCGCCGCTGATCGACGGCATGCTGGCGACCGGACTCAACCCGATCGGTAAGAGCGCGACGCCCGAACACGGGTTTCTTCCCACCACCGAGCCGCTGGCGTTCGGTCCGACCCGCAATCCCTGGGATCCGACGCGCTCGGCGGGCGGGTCGTCGGGCGGCGCGGCAGCGGCCACCGCGGCACACGTCGTGCCGTTCGCGCACGCGAGCGACGGCGGGGGATCGATCCGTATCCCGGCATCGTGCTGCGGGCTGTTCGGGCTGAAGACGTCCAGAAACCGCACCCTGGCGACCGATCCAGGCCATTTCCCGATGCCGCTGAGCGTACAATTGTGTGTCTCTCGCAGCGTGCGCGACAGTGCCGCTCTTCTTGCGGCGGTCGAAGCAAAGGATAGCGGGCTGCCGCCGGTCGGGCTGATCAGAGCACCCTCGTCGCGACGGCTTCGGGTCGGTCTGGTGCTCGACAGTCTGTCGGGCCAGTCGCCCGATCCCGAGGTGGCGGTCGCCATACAGGATACGGCGGCCCTGCTCGAACAATTGGGGCACCGAGTAGCACCGACGGCGTGGCCGGCGCCTCTGGTCGGGATGGCCGATGCGTTCCTGCTCGTCTGGTCGAAAGGCGCGGCGAATCTGCTCGCCGAGGCGGGCGCTCGCCTCGGCCGCCCACCCGGGCTCGACGAGGTCGAGCCGTTCAGTCTGGCCATGGCGGCGATCGTCGCGGGCGCACCCGAAGGAGCGGTCGAACAGGCGATGGCGTATCTCGGGTCGCTTCGACCGGTCTACGACGCCTGGCTCGCCGAGTTCGACGTCATCCTGTCGCCGGTCCTGTCACTGCCGCCCCCGACCATCGGGTGGCTCGCGCCGGACCTGCCGGTCGACACGATGGCTGAGCGGCTGACCCGCTATGTCGGGTACACCACGCCGTACAACGTCGTCGGCGCCCCCGCCATGAGCGTGCCCGGGACGTGGTCGGCATCCGGCTTGCCGATCGGCGCCCAGTTCGGCGCGGCAGTCGGAGACGAGGCACTGCTGCTCGGGCTGGCATACGAACTCGAGGCAGCCAGGCCTTGGGCTATGCGGCGCCCGGTGACGCTTGCCTGATCGACCCTGCGTGGTTTGCGGCGGTCCAGGTTGCAAATGGCTGATGCCCCAACGGGCGAGGTCGGTTTTCGCAAATCGGCTCGATACGGTGAGTGGATACCCGAAGGACTGGCGAGACAGGCTGGGTTTCGTCCAGCCATTTACGAAACACTGATGGCAATGTTTGCGTGCAGACGACAGGAACGAGCGAATTGCGCCCGCGAGCAAAGCGTCGACTTGCCGGCCATCCGATGAGCAAGGGCCTGCCGTCCGCCACCACGCGCCTGGGCCTGAGGGGACGCTAGCGCAGGGGCAGCGCTGCGGCGGCGGCGTGAACATCGTGTATCGTGCCGATCGCAAATTACGGATTTTGCGCGAATCTTGTCTGAGCTTAACCGACTCGTATTGTTTGGTTCGTAGACCGGCCTGGTGCGACACGGTTTCTTCCCCGGTACGGCTCCCAAGCTCGCCCTGATGGCGCCCTGGGGGATTATCGCCATTGCCGCGATATCGACGCTAGGCGTGCGCCCGGCAGTATCCGGCGGTCTGTGCGTGGTGCTCGTCGCCTTTCTGGCGGTATGGAACTGGCGGCTTCAGCGGACGGTCGACCGGGCGGAGCGGCGGCTCGCCGCACAATCGTCTGCAATGCCCGTGACGGATCGTGCTGCGGACAATGTTGCGGTCGTCGATCTGCAGCATCGTCTCGCGCGGGTCGATCACCGCCTGGCGGCAACGCATCCGCTCAGTGGCCTGCCGATGCGCGAGCCGTTGCTGGCGAGGATCGCTGTTGATGGCGGCGGGCTGCTGGGGGCGATCGCCTTCCCCGATTTCGACCGCCTGACCGCGTTCGATCCGGCGTTGGGCGAGCGCGTGTTCGCGATCCTGGCGGCACGGTTGCGCAGGATGGTGCCTAACAACCGCTTCTTGGCACAGGTCGACCGGGGCCAATTGTGCATCTGGTTCGGGCAGGAGGCGGATGCGGCGACCGCTCAGGCCGAGCTCGACGCCGTATCCTATGCGCTGAGCGATGCGATCCTGATCGAGGGCCGCGAGATCGAACCGCAGGTACAATATCGGATCGCCGCGTTTGACCAGCACGACGATCTGACCGCGGCGGCGTTCCTATCGCGGACACTGGCGTCTTTCGCCTTGGCGGGGGGCATGGTGGCCGCAGCCGAGGTGACGGTCGATCCGGCCGAGCGCGCGCGCGATCGGTATGATCTCGAACAGGATCTGCGCCAGGCGATCGCGCGGCGCGAATTGCTGCTCGAATTCCAGCCGCTGATCGATGCCCAGGCACGGCGCGTGTGCGGGGCCGAGGCTCTGCTGCGCTGGCACCACCCCACGCGCGGTGCGGTTTCCCCTGCGCGGTTCGTGCCGGTCCTGGAGGCGATCGGGTTGGCGGGGGAGATTGGGATGTGGGTGCTGAACGCGGCGGTGCGCGAGGCCGGGGAGTGGCAAGATCGCGGGTTCGTCGACATGCGCATGGCGGTGAACGTGTCGGGGTTGCAGCTCGACGGGGACGACCTGCCGATCCTCATCGAACGCACGTTGGAGCGCCATGAGCTTGGCGCGAACTGCCTCGAAATCGAGCTGACCGAGAGCGTGGCGACCAGCGACGCGGCGCATTGCCGCCGCATCTTCGAGCAGTTGCGCGCGATGGGCGTCAAGCTGGCGGTCGACGATTTCGGCACTGGCTATTCGGGCTTCAGCTCGCTGCGCACCCTGCGCTTCGACAAGATCAAGATCGACCGCGAATTCGTTACCGCGGTGGATACGCGCGTCGACAGCCAGGCGATCTGCCAGAGCATCATCGCGCTGGCGCACGGGCTCGGCATCCGCGTGCTCGCCGAAGGCGTCGAGCGGCACGCCGAATATGCCTGGCTGCGCGCGCACGGCTGCCACCATTTCCAGGGCTATTATTTCAGCCGCCCGCTCGACGCGGATCGCTTTGCGGCGTTCGCGCGCGATGCGCCGGGGCTGTCCATGTTGTTGTCGCTCGGAGACGAGCGGCCAGAGAGTATCGAGAGGCTGAGTGCATGAGTGGGCGTAAAAGCGTAAAATTGGCGGTTGTCGCGGCGGGCGCACTGTCGCTGGCGGCCTGTTCGGGCGGGACCCCGCATCTGAAGGCCGTGGCGCCACCGCCGGCGGCAAGCAGCGCGGGCGAGGCCGAGGCGATCGCGACCCTGCTCGATCAGGGCCAGGAGGGCGCCGCGCGCAAGCGGCTCAAGGCGTTGCTGAAGCGCGACCCGATGAACCCGTCCGCCCGGCTGCTGAACGATTCGCTCGATCGCGATCCCAAGGAACTGCTCGGGCCGGACAGCTATCCCTATGTCACCCGGCCCGGCGATACGATCGTCGGGCTGGCCCAGCGGTTCCTGGGCAACCGACTGAAGGCGTATCAGCTCGGTCGCTATAACGGGCTGAAGGCGCCGGTGGTGCTGACGCCTGGCCAGGTGCTGCGCATCCCCGGCGAAGCGCCACGCCCCGAACCGGTGCGCCGGCCCGATCCGGTCCGCGCGACGCCCGCGCCGGCCAAGCCCAAACCGGCGGCGGCCAGGCCGGCCGCGCCGGCGCCGGCCAAGCCGGTCGCCAACCCCGTTGCTGCACGCGCGGCGCGGACCGCCGGGCTCGCCGCGCTCAACCAGGGTAATGTGCAACGCGCCGTGGGCCTGTTGCGCCGCGCCGCCGCGCTCGATCCCGGCAATGCGCTGATCGCCCGCGATCTGGCACGCGCGCAGCGGATTGCTGCCACCGTGAAAGCACGCCAATGACGATGCTGGGCCGCTATCGGATCGATTCGTGCCTCGGCGAAGGCGCGATGGCGGAAGTCTACCGCGCGCATGATCCCGAGATCGATCGTGCGGTGGCGATCAAGGTGCTCAAGCCCGATTACGCGCGCGATCCCGAGATCGGCGCGCGCTTCCTGCGCGAAGCGCGCGCGGCCGGCGCGCTGAGCCATGCCAATATCGCGACGATCTACGATGTCGGCGAGACGGACGGCGTTGCCTATATCGCGATGGAGCTGGTCGACGGCCAGCCGCTGGATGTCGCGCTGCTGCAGCAGGGCCGCATGCCCTATGAACGCGTGCTGGCGATCGGCCGGCAACTCGCCAGCGCGCTGGCCTATGCGCATCGCGCCGGTGTCGTGCACCGCGACATCAAGCCGTCGAACATTCTGCTGTCGACCGACGGGCAGACCGCCAAACTGCTCGATTTCGGCGTCGCACGAATCGGCGATACCGACCAGGTCACCCGGACCCAGGCCGGACAGATGATCGGGACGCCGCGCTATATGAGCCCGGAACAGGCGCTCGGCCTGCCGGTCGATCAGCGCTCCGATCTGTTTTCGCTCGGCGTGGTGCTGTACGAGATGGTCACCGGGAAGGTCGCCTTTCCCGGCACCGCGCTGGCGACCCTGGCGATTCAGATCGCGCAGGAAAAGGTCGAGCCGATCGATCGCACGACCGCCGATTGCCCGCCCGGCCTGCGCTTCGTGATCGACAAGCTGCTCGCCAAGAAGCCCGAACAGCGCTTTGCCGACGGCGAGGCGCTGGAGCGTGCCCTGGCGCGCGAGCTGGCGGCGGATGACGAGGCGCCCGGCGCGCGCCGCGGTCTTTCGCTGCGCATCAAATTGCCCCTCGCGCTCGCGCTCGTCACCGCGACGGCGCTGATCGCCTGCACCACCACCACGCTGTCGCGCGAGACGCGGACGCTGGAGCATATGGCGATCACCTCGGGCGGATCGATCGCCGCCTTCGTCACCAACAATGCCGCCGTGCTGGCGGCCGACAATGCCGGGTTGCCCGCCGATCAGCAGGATTGGTCGGCGTTGCAGGCGTTCGCGCTGACCGCAACGCGCGATCCGGCGATCCGCGACCTGATCGTCGCCGACACGCGCGGTGTGGTCCGCGCCGCCGGCGACGCCAGCCTGATCGGGCAGCGCTATCGCCGGACGGGCGGTGAAGCCGTGATGCAGGGCGGCGGCGCCTCGATCGTCAGCGCCGCAGCCGATGGCGGCCAAGGTGCCGGCATCCGGTTCGTCCATCCGATCACCTATGCCGGCGCGCGCTTCGGTACCGTCGATCTGGTGGTCAAGCGCGATGGGCTCGACGCCGCGATCGCGGGCGCGCGCATGTCGCTGATCCTGCTCTCGATCGTGGTGATGCTGGCGGTGCTGATGATCGGCTATCTCAGCGGTGCGATGGTCGCGCGGCCGCTGGCCCGCTTGCGCCGCGCGCTCGATGAATCCGCCAAGGCGGATTTCGCGTTGCGCATCTCGCACCGCCGCGGCGACGAATTCGGCGCGGCATTCGACGCGTTCAACCGTACCGCTGCGGCGATCGAGCCGCGCCTGACGGGCGAGGACGAGGGGGAGGCGGCCATGCTCGCGACCCGCATCGCCGGCCCGACCAAGCTTGCCGCCTGAGGTAGACCCCATGTACATGCTGCAATTGTTCGACGCCGCCAACGAACTCCAGCCGATCGACGCGCGGCTGATGCGCGACGGCCTGATGCGCATCGGGCGCGACAGTGCGGCGGATTGGTCGATCGCCGATCCCGATTGCGAATTGTCGCGCGCGCACTGCGAACTGGCGGTCACGTCGGACGGGTTGCGGCTGCGCGCGCTTGGCGCGAACGGCGTCTATGACGACGCGACCGGCGAGCGCTTTCCCGAAGCGACCGATATCGCCGTGCGCATCCCCTCGACGATCCGCTTCGGCCGCTTCCGACTCAAGGCCAGCCGGGCGCCGCATGCCGAGGACACGATCGATTCCGCGCGCACCCTGGTGCTGACGCCGCCGCTCGGCCATTCGGTCGCGGTGCCGGATGATTGGAGCGATGGCGGCTCGCCGCCGGCGCGCGGCGGGGGATCGTTGCTCGAGGCGTTCTGCGACGGGGCCGGGCTCGATGCCTCGTTGCTGTCGAGCGAGGATCCGGCCGAGATCATGCGCCGCGCCGGCGCGGTCTATCGCCAGATGGTGCTCGGCATCGGCGATCTGATGACCGAGCGTGATCGCGCGCGCGGGCAATATAAATTGTCGCGCACGACGATCGGCGGCGCCGGCAACAACCCGTTCAAATGGGCGCCGACGCAGCGCCTGGCGGTCGATCTGCTGCTTGCCGGATCGGGCAATTTCCTGTCCGGCCCGGCCGCGCTGCAGGCCTCGTTCCGCGACATCAAGCGGCACCTGATCGCGACCTTCGCCGGGTTGCACGGCTCGCTGCGCGCAGCGATCAATGCGTTCGAGCCCAAGGCGCTCGATGCCGCTGCGGCCGACAAGAGCTCGCTGCTCAAGAGCCGTGCCGCATGCCAGGTCGAAGAGGTCGCGCGGCGCCATGCCGATCTGAGCGAGCAGCTGGAAGCGGCCAATGGTGGCATGCTCGAACGGGCGTTCGTCGCGGCGTATGACGCTGCCGAGGTTGCATCGAAGTGAGGCCGTGGCGCGTGTTCAAGCCGGAGCCGCTGGCCGTACAATCGGCGTCGCGGACGCATGTCGGGCTGGTGCGCCCGATCAACGAGGATCGCGTGTTCGACTGTCCTGCGCGCGGGCTGTGGGCGGTCGCCGACGGCATGGGCGGGCATAGCGGCGGCGACCTGGCCGCCCAGGCGGTGATCGACGCGCTGCGCGCCCAGGTCGATGGCGATGCGCCGATCGACCAGGCCGCGATGCTGGCCGCCATTCACACGGCCAATGCTGCCATCGTGCGCGACAATCGGTCGCGATCGACCGACGCCGGATCGACCGTCGTCGCCGCCCAGATCACCGATCGGACCGCCACGATCGCCTGGGTCGGCGACAGCCGCGCCTATCTCATCCGCGATCGCACCGTCCGGCAGATCTCGCGTGATCACAGTTTCGTGCAGGATCTGATCGATGCCGGGCTGCTGACCGTCGCCGCAGCGGCCAACCATCCCCGTGCGAACGTCGTCACCCGCGCGCTCGGCATCGCCGAGCATGTCGATATCGCCACGGTGACGATCGACCTGGAGCGCGGGGACCGCCTGTTGCTGTGTTCCGATGGCCTGTCGCGCTCGCTGGAAACGGACGCGATGCGGCAACGGGTCGACCTGGATCGGCTGGTCGGCCTGTTGATGGCGGATGCGCTGCGCCGGGATGGCAGCGACAATATCAGCCTGGTGTGCGTGGCGATCGATTGAACGTGCGACCGGCCGCGCTAGCCATCGCCCAAGTCAGCGAGCCGCCTCCACCAGGATCACCGTCGGCGTCAATTCGACAATCCGGGCCGTGCCGTTGAGCTCGATCGCATGCGCGAGGGCGACCGTATCGCCGGCGCGGAACACGCCGACGATCCGCGCATCCAATATTCGGTCATCGCGAAAGACGATCTTCTGCGCCGTGTATCGGTTCATTTCGGTGACTGCCGTCGCCAGCGATTCGTCGACGAATGACAAACGACCGGTAAGCCAGCTTGTCGATTGCGCGGCATCGACACGACGCATCGTCCAGTTGCTGTCGCCGCCGGTCGCCAGTTGAGCGTTGGGGCCGAGGCGCGCGCGTAGCGGGGTGGCGCCGGTGGTGACCTCGATGGTCCCCTCGAGCACGGTGACGGTCACTGCACCGCGCTCCAGGCGCACGTCGAACGCGGTGCCGACCGCGCGGATGCGCTTGTCGCCCGCCGTAACGATGAACGGCCGCGCGGAATCCTTGGCGACCTTGAAGAACGCCCGACCGCGCCGCAAGGTGACGCGCCGCGTCGCACGATCCATCGCGATGCCGACCTCGCTGTCGGTATCGAGCGCCACGCTCGATCGATCGGCCAGCACTACCTGCCGGCGCTGGCCGATCGCGGTTGCGACGCGCGGCGCCGCGACCGAAATCGCCGCGCGATCGCGATGCGCGAACCAGGTGACCGAGCCCACGCCGGCAATGCCGAGCGCGGCCGCCGCCACGAGCGCCGCAATGCGCGGCAGTGCATGCGGCCGCCCGGGCGGGAAGCGATCGAGATCCTCGGCAACCGCGGCGCGGATGCGGGGATCCGCGGCGACGGCGCCGGTCAGCGCCCACAGCCGGGCCATTTCGCGCGCCGCATCGGCGTCGCGGGTGGCGGTGGGGTCGGAAGGATCGGCTGCGGCCAGCGCGCGCCGGTCCAGCAGCCGCGCGGCGGCGCGGGCGCGCCGATCGGCAAGCCCGGGGGGGCGGAGGCGGATCATGTCCCGTCGTCCATATGCTCGGCCAGCCGCACCAAGGCGCGCTGGATCAACTCCTTCACCGATTGATGCGATATGCCCATGCGGTCGGCGATCTGCTGATAGGTCATATGCTCGAACCGGTGGAACTGAAAGGCGGCGCGCGCGCGCGGCGGCAGCGCGAGAATCGCGGCGACGATGCGCTCATATTCCGCCGCGCCGATCACGATACGCTCGGGCGACAGCGGGTCGACCGGATCGGAGGTCGCGCTGAGCGGCTCGTGCGCGCCGGCATGCCGCGATCGATGATAACGATGCCGCGAGATCAGGATATTGCGGGCGACGGTGAAGATGAACCGATCGATGTTTTCGATCGGGGCATCGCGGCCCATCGCGTGCAGGCGCAGGAACACTTCCTGCACCAGATCCTCGGCCTCCGCCTCGCTCACGCGACGCGCGAAATAGCGCCGCAGCGCGGTGCCGTGGCGGCGCACCCAGCCGTCCAGCTCCGGGCGGGGATGCGGGGCGCCGCTCACCGCCGGCGGCCAAGAAGAGGTGGCGTCGGACGCCATCGCGCAATCGATCCTGCCCGTTGCCGGGCGACCAGCGCCCTGCGGTGAATGACGCGCGGGCCGCGCCGCCGGGGGGATCGCCGCATGTCAGTCCGCTGCCGTTGCGGCCGGCACGGGGGCATCGGTCCAGACCAGCGTCTCGCCGGGACGCAGGCCGCCGCGGATTTCCACCCCGCCCGGGGTGACCCGACCGACCCTGACCTGCCGTTCGACCGGGCGGCCAGCGGACCGCACGGTGACGTGCGCCACCGGGGCGCTGCCCCGTACCGCCGCGGCCGGGATGACGATCGCGGCCGGCTGCTGATAGGTGAGCACGGTGACCGCAGCGGTCATGCCGATGCGTGCGCGCATTGCCGCGCCCGTGGCGGGCGGCCGCAGCCGGGCGGTGGCGATGAAGCGTGTCGGGCCGGCGCCAGCGTCGCCCGCAGCGACGATGGTGGCGACCGTCCCGGTCAGCGCGACGTCCGCAAATCCCGGCCCGGTGACGGTGACCGGCTGGCCGATGGCGAGCGTATTGACGTCGGCCTCGTCGACCTCGAACGTCGCGGCGAGAGCGCCGTCCCGGGCGATCGTGCCGAGCCGCTGGCTGCGCGCGACGTGCGCGCCGGGGCGCAGCGGATCCTGACCCGGCGGCACCGTCGCGACCGGCGGTGCCTGAACGATGCCGGAGACCGGCGCGCGGACCAAAGCCCGGCCGATCGCCGTGACCGAGCGGCGCAGGGCGGCACCGGCGTTGGCGAGTTCGAGCCGGGCGATGCGCGCCGCATCGGGCCCGCCACGCGCCAGCGTCTCGGCGAGATCGTCGTTGGCGCCCGCGACCGTCATGCGCTGCGCCGCGAGCTGCTGCTCGACGCTGTCCTGCTCATTGCGCGCGATCAGCCCCCTGGCGAGCAACCGGCGGCTTTCGCGGGCCTCCCGTTCGAGCCGGGCCAGATCGACCGCGGCGAGCCTGGCCCGGCGCCGCGCCGCGCCGACCTCCGGCCCGTGCGCCCAGCGGGCGATGGCGATGGCGGGTTGCCGCGCCTTGAGCCAGGCGGCTTCGGCGGTGTTGCGTGCCGTCTCGATCTCCTCGGTATCCAGCACGAGCAGCGCATCGCCGGCATTGACGTGCCGGCCGACGTCGAACTGGACCGTGCGGACCGTACCGTCGAAGGGCGCCGTGACGCTGACCGCCTCGCCGGCGGCGAGCTTGCCGGCGAAGGTCAGCGTGGCGCTGAACGGCTGACGCTGGACGACCAGGCTATGGTCGGCCGGCGGCGCGGCTGCGTCGTTGCCGTCCCGGGGCCACCACCAGCCGAGCACGGCCAGCAGCAGCAATGCCAGCGCGGACCAGGCAATCACCGGGCGCGCAATCCATGCCGGCGGGCGCGGCGTCATTCGTCGCTGCCTTCGACATTCCAGCTGTCGAGCGTGGCGCCGATCTGGAGGTCGAACGCGGTGAGCGCATCGAGATAGCCGATCGTCGCCGCCAGCGCCTGACTTTCGGCGACGCGCAGGCCATCCTGCAGGCCGAGCAGTTCGAAATTGCTGGTGCGGCCCGCGGCGAGCTTCTCGCGCCCGATCTCCACCGCGTGTGCGGCGAGCAGGCGAAAACGCTCGGCGGTGTCGACCTGCAACCATGCCGCATCGACGCGCTGTGCCGCATCGCGCACCTGCGTCTCGACCGCCTGGGCGATCGACTCCAGCTGCAGCTGGGCGGTGCGCAGGCCCGTATCGGCTTCGATCACCGCGAGCTTCGGCCCGGGATCGCCCAGCGGGATGGCGAGCTGCACGCCGATGCGGTTGTCGATGCGCGACGGATAGGCGCCCAGCAGCGCATCGCGCCCGGTGCTGCGGGTCGCGGTGGCGGCCAGCGACAGATCCCACAGCCGTTGATTGCGCGCGATGCGCAGATCTTCGCGTGCCTGTTCGACTGCATTGGCCTGCGCGAGCAGATCCATGCGGTTCTCACGCGCGGCGGCAAGCGCGCGGGACAGATCGATCGGGATCCGATCGGCGGCGACGGCGTCGGCCGCGACGATATTGGTCGCCGGGGCCAGCGCGAGCTGTTCGAGCAGCGCCAGTTGCGCGCTGGCGCGCTGTTGCCGGATCTGCAGCAGGGCGACCTGCTGGCTGGCCTGTTCGGCCTCGCCCTGGACGATATCGGCGGCGGCCATGCGCCCCGCGTCGATCAGCGCACGATTGGTGGCGATCAGTGTCGCGGTACGCGCGAGCGCGCGTTCGGCGAGCTGGACCTGTTCCTGCGCCTGCTGCAGCGCGCGATAGGCGAACACGATGCGGCTGATGCCCTCCGCCAAACTGTTGCGCAGCGCGAGGCGATTGATCGTTTCCTGCAGCCGGGCGATGCGCACCGGCGCACGATTGACCGCGATCCCCGCGCCCCGCAGCAGCGGCTGGGTGAGGGCGAGCGTGGCCACGTCGCTGTCGCTGCGCGCGTCGAGCCGCCGGCGGCGGTCCCACTGGAGGGCGATCTGCGCGCCGGTCGGCAGCAGCACGCCGCCGGTGCCGGCGATGCTGGCCTGAGTGGAGCGGGTACCGGCCAGTTCCTGACGATACAGATCGGCGACGATTTCGAGCCGGGGCGTGAACCGCCGCTCGGCCGCGCGCAGCCGGAAGCGCTGCGCGACCCGCGCGAGAAAGGCCGAGCGGATCGTGCGATTGTCGCGCAGCCCGAGCGCGACCGCCTCGACCAGCCGGATCGATACCGCCGGGGCGGCGATCGCGGGCTGCGCGCCAGACGGGGCCGGCACGCCGGCGAATGGCGACAGCGCTGGCCGCTGCGCCTGCGCTGCGGGACACAGCAGCAGGCCGATGAGCAGCGTTTCAATCCGCACGCAGCGCCTCGATCGGGGCAAGCCCGGCGGCGCCGATCGCAGGATAGAGGCCGAACACCAGCCCGATCGTGCCGGCGGCGCCGGGGCCGAGCGCAAGCGTCCATGGGGCGAGCGCGAACGTCCAGCCCGCGCCACGCGCAATGGCATAGGCAATGCCGCCGCCCAGCGCCGCGCCAATCACGCCGCCCGCTGCGGACAGCAGCATGGCTTCGACGAGGAACAACAGGCCGATATCGGCCGGCGTGGCGCCGATCGCAGCGCGCAGCCCGATCTCGCGGCGGCGCTCCATCACGCTCATCAGCATGACGTTCATCACGCCGATGCCGCCGACCAGCAGCGAGACCGCGCCGATCGCGGTGAGCATGCGGGACTGTATCGCCCGCTGTTGCTGCATCGTGCGCAGGATCGTGCGCGCATCGAGCAGGGTGAGCGACAGGCCCGGCGCGGCGAAACGGGCGATCAGCCGCTGGCCGACCGCGTCGCCCTGTGCGCCATCGCGCAGCCGGACGAGCAGCGCGTTGGGGCCGCCGCCGGGAATGACCCGCGCCGCGCATCCGGGCGGCAGCAGGGCAGCCAGGTTGTAATCCACCGGATCGAGCGTTTCGATCGCCACCGGCGCGAGCACGCCGATCACGGTATAGCCGTACTGGCCGATCAGCACGGTATCGCCGGGCGCGATCGCACCGGCCGGCGCCGACAGCGCGCGCGCCGCGCCCGCGCCCAGCACGGTGGCGAGCGTGCAATCGTCGATCGCGCGCAGCGCACGGCCGGCGGCGATCGGCAGCCGCGCGAGCGCGCCGAGCGCCGGCGGGGCGGCAAGCGTCGCCAGATCGGCGGTCAGGCCATGCGCGCGCACCGCGCTGCGCCCGATCGCCAGCGGCACCGCCTGCAGCACGGCGCGATCGTGCCGCGGCAGCGCCTCGATCGCCGCGCGGGACAGCTGCGCCGGGGCGGCGCCGGTCGACGCCGCCTGGATCTGAAGCATGTCGACCCCGAGCTTGGCGAACAGCTTGAGCGCCGCGCGCTGGGCCATATGGCCGCTGTTGAGCATCGCGATGATCGCGGCCGTGCCGATGACGATGCCGAGCAAGGCGAGCGCCGACCGCCGCCCCTGCGCGCGCAGGTTGCGCCAGCCCTCGGCCAGCGTATCGCCGAGCCTGAGCGCGATCGGCGGCGGGTTCCACACGGCGGGCCGCGGGGCGGTCATTCGTCCGCGGATCCGGCGAGGCGGCCGTCGCGCAGCGCGATCCGGCGCGGGCAGGCGGCGGCGACCTGCTGATCGTGCGTGACGATGACGATGGTCAGCCCGAGCTCGGCATGGAGCGCGGCGAGCAACGCCATGACCTCGCGCCCGGTAGCGCTGTCCAGGCTGCCGGTCGGTTCGTCGGCAAGCAGCAGGCGCGGCGACCCGATCAGCGCGCGGGCGATGGCGACGCGCTGGTTCTGGCCGCCGGACAATTGGCCGGGCAGGTGGGTGCTACGATCGGCCAACCCCAGCCTGGCCAGCATCGCCTCTGCCTGCGCCCGCTGCCGCGCGCGCGGCACGCCGCGATATTGCAGCGGCAGCGCGACATTCTGCCATGCGGTGAGGCGCGGCAGCAGATGAAACGACTGGAAGACGAAGCCGATCAGCCGGTTGCGCAGCCGCGCCGCTGCCGCCGCCGAGCAGTCCGTCACGCGCGCGCCGTCGATCGCCAGCGTGCCTGCGCTGGGGCGATCGAGCAGCCCGATCAGGTTGAGCAGGCTGGTCTTGCCCGATCCCGACGGCCCGACCAGCGCGCAGAGCTCGCCGCGCGCGACGGAGAACGAGATGTCCTGCAATACAGGAACGACCCGCTCGGCCTGGCGATAGACCTTAGATACATCGGCAAGTTCAAGCACGACGACCCCCATATCATCTGAAAGGAAGCCATAGCGTTTGTCTTGTCAATAGCAGTATACCTGCGAAGGAGGATGGTTGGAATGCTGGTGCAATGCAGCATCGCCGGGCCTGTGTGGAGATATGACCTGGATCAATAGTGAGTCGGCGTCCTATTGTATTTATTGTTGGCGCCATCCCCCCGATCCTGCTCCCGCCGCGTCTTACTCGGCGACCGCGGACCGCTGCGGCAACGATCGGGGCAACGGGCCTCGCGGGGGGGGAACATTGATGAGCGTATTTGTGCCGACATGCCGTCACCTGTTGATGATCGGCGGGGCCACGATGGCGCTCGCCGTGCCGCTGACACCCGGATTGGCGGCGGCGCGGGCGACCGCGTTCCGCATCGAGGCGCAGCCGCTGGCGACGGCGCTGCGCGACCTGGCGATGCAGAGCGGCGTGTCGATCCTGGCCGACGCGGCACTGACCGCGAACAAGATGGCGCCGCGCTATGCCGCGATCAGCGATGTCGAGGTGGCGCTGGCGGCGGTGCTGCGCGGCTCGGGGCTCGGCTTCCGCCGGCGCGGCAACCTGTACGTGGTGGTCGACGGGCGCGCCGAGCTGCCCGGGGGCGATGCGCTGCAGGCGCAGGCGCCGACGGCAGACGGCTCGTCGGCGGCCGACCCCGGCACCGATATCGTCGTCACCGCGCAGAAGATCGAGGAATCGATCCAGGACGTGCCGATCGCCGTCTCGGCCTTTTCGGGAGCGGCGCTGCAGACGATGAAGATCGAGACCGGGGGCGAATTGCTGCGCGCCATCCCCAACGTCACTTTTTCCAAGAGCAATTTCTCGGGCTATAATTTCTCGATCCGCGGGGTCGGCACGAAAGCGGTATCGGCAAGCACCGATCCGGCCGTGGCGGTCAGCTTCAACAACACGCCGTTGATCCGCAACCGATTGTTCGAGCAGGAATTCTTCGATCTGCAGCGCGTCGAGGTGCTGCGCGGGCCGCAGGGCACGCTGTACGGCCGCAACGCCACCGGCGGGGTGGTCAACGTGCTGCCGGCGCTGCCGCAGCACAAATGGGCCGGGGCGATCGAGGGTGAACTGGGCAATTACGACACGCGCCGGGTGAGCGGGATGCTCAATGTGCCGCTCGGCGCCACGCTCGCGCTGCGCGCCGCGGGCGCCTATACCAAGCGCGACGGCTTCGAATATAACAGCTTCAACAAGACGCGGGTGAACGGGCGCGATCTGTGGTCGACGCGGGTGTCGGCGCTGTGGGAACCGTCGGCGGGGTTCCGCGCGAGCGCGATCTGGCAGCATTTCGACGAGGACGACACGCGCTCGCGCAGCGGCAAGCAATTGTGCACGCGCGACCCCGGGCCGGCAATGATCGGCACGACGGCGGTGCCCGATCCGCTGCGCGCAAGGTTCAGCCAGGGCTGCCTGCCGCAAACCCTGTTCTCGGACGACGCGTTCGGGGTCCCCAATGGGGCGAGCTTCCCGCATGTCTATCTCGCAGGCTCCATCGGACTTGGTGACGGACCCGACGGCATGCCTGTTTTCGTGGTTCCGCAAGGGAGCGATCCCTATGCCGGCATCACCCAATCGCGAAACCTGCGCGAGATCTCGACCAGCTATGATCCGGTTTTCCGCGCCAAGAACGACTTTTTCCAGCTGAACCTGGATGTCGGGCTGAGCGACGGGCTGCAGCTGATTTCGCAGACCGCTTTTGCGCGCGATCGCTACTATTCCTCGCAGGATTACAGCCGGTTCGCGTCCAATCCAATCTTCGCCGATTCGACCGCCCCCGGATTGATCGGCAGCTTTGGTTTCCCAGTCGTGGCGCCCGATGTGACGCCCGGCGGAGTCTTCACCGACCCGCAACTCGGGCCGTCCGATCGGTTCCTTTCGGTGGACCTCAGCAAATCGAGCAACGAGCAATGGACGCAGGAACTTCGCCTGCAATCCTCCTGGGAGGGGCCGCTCAACTTCAATCTGGGCGGAAACTATCTCAACTTCAGATCCAAGGACGATTATTACGTATTCAGTAATTTGTTCACATTGATCGGGCAGTATTTTTACAACGGTCTTGCCTTTGAGGACAGGGTGGACTTCGATAAAATGTTGAATTTCGTCGGAACGCGGCCATGCAATCCGACCGGTCCGAACGACAGCAGCGCCGATTGCATCTATATCGACCCGAACCCGATCGATAAGATCAATGGCGACGGGCACAATTACTTCCGCAGCAAGAACGAAGTGAAGACCGAAAGCTGGGCGCTGTTCGGCGAGACCTATTTCAAGCTCAACGATCGCCTCAAGCTGACCGGCGGGCTGCGCTATACCAGCGATGCCAAGACCAGCACGCCCTATCCCAGCCAGTTGCTGCTCGGCATCGGCCCGGTCCTGACCGGATCGACCGGCGGCAAGGCGGCGATCGGCTATCCGCCGCAACCTGATATCGTCCAGAAATGGCAGCGGTTCAGCGGCCGCGCGGTGCTCGACTGGAAGCCGGATCTGCGCTTCACCGCGGAGACGCTGGTCTATGCGTCCTTCTCGCACGGCTACAAGGGCGGCGGCACCAATCCGCCGCGGGTCGATTTCGATCCCACGATCGTACGCTACCAGCCGATCGCGCAGACCTTCGCGCCGGAATATGTCAACGCGTTCGAGATCGGCACGAAGAATGTGTTCGGCAACGGCAAGGGCGGGGTCAACCTGACCGGCTTCTATTACGACTATACCAACTATCAGGTCTCGCAGATCGTCGACCGGATCTCGCTCAACGAGAATTTCGATGCCAGCTCGATGGGGCTGGAACTGGAGACGTGGTGGCAACCGTCACGCAGCTTTCGGCTGAATGCCAATCTCGGCTATCTGCGCACGCGCATCGCCAAGGGCGAGCAATCGATCGACGTGATGAACCGCACGCAGGGCAATGCCGATTGGGTCGTGGTGCGGCCATGGGTGCAGGTGCCGTCCAACTGCATCGCGCCGCGCGCGGCGGTCGAGCAGATCCTCACGTCGCCGTTTTCGCAGGGCCCCGACGGCGGGCTCGGTACCTTCGCGCTGGCGGCCTTATGCAGCGCATCCGGGCGGATCGGCGATTACGATCCGACCCCGCCCGAGGGGCAGGTGCCCTATTATGCGCTGCTGGGATTCACCTATGATCCGCTGCTGCCCTACGATCCGGCGCTCAGCCCGCTCGCGCCGCTCGGCAGCACCGCGCCGCGCAGCGGCGCCCCCAATGGCGGGCAGGGCTTCTATGCCGATCTGGGTGGTAACGAACTGCCCAATTCGCCGCACCTCACGCTCAACGTCGGTGCGCAGTACAGCCTGTTCTTCGATGATTGGAAGCTGACGCTGCGTGGCGACTATTATCGCCAGGGGCCCAGTTATGCCCGCGTCTACAACACCGCCTATGATCGACTGCGCGGCTGGGGCAACGGCAATATCGCGCTCACGCTGGAGAATGCGCCGTGGGGCCTGACTGCGCAATTCTACGTCAAGAACCTGTTCGACGACACGCCGATCACCGACGCCTTCACCAATTCGGACGATAGCGGGCTGACCACCAACGTCTTCACGCTGGAACCCCGGATCGTCGGGCTCCGCCTGTCGAAGCGGTTCTGACGCCGTGTCCGGGCGCAGCAAGGGTGGGATAAAGGCGATGGCGACAGGATCGATCGGTCGGCGCGGCGCGGGGGCTGCCGTGCTGGCGCTGGTCCTCGGAGGGGCCGCGCCGGGGGCTTGGCCGGAGGACAAGGCATTGCTCGGGCGCTGGCACACCGAGCGCGAAGGCGGGATCGTCGACGTCCAGCGGTGCGGCGCGCTGCTGTGCGGCCGCGTCGTCGATGGCACGCGATTGCGCGCCAATCCCGGGCAGCGCGACGTCCGCAATCCCGATCGCTCGCTTCGCGGCCGCAAGGTGCTCGGCGCGATCGTGTTGAACGGTTTTGCCGGCGGGCCGACGGAGTGGCGCGGCGGATCGCTCTACGATCCGGAAACCGGCAACGCCGCGAGCAGCGGCACGCTGACGCTGGTCGATCCGGACACGCTCAAGGTCCGCGGCTGTATCGCCCTGTTCCTATGCAAGACGCAGACGTGGCGGCGTGCCCGTTGACCGATACACCGGCGTTCGCCGCCGGATCGGTCCAATTCTGCCTCGGCTTTGGTGCCAATTCGCGCTGGCGATCCCCCCGGCCGCCGGCGGCGGGCGTCTCTGGTGATGGGGGAGGCCGCATGCGCCCCCTCCTAACGGGCAGTCAAAGCCCCACAGAGGAGAGGAATGATGATGAAGAAGATCCTGGCTGCAGGAGCCCTTGTCGCGTCCACTGCACTGATGACGCCACAGGCGTCCGCGCAGACCTTCACGTCCGCCCCGGGCAGCTTCACGCTGGCCAATGTCGGCTCCCTGACGGTGAGCAAGGGCATCACCCTGACCTGTTCGCTGAGCGGCAGCGGGCAGGTGGTGTCGGCATCGTCCGCCCGCGTGACGAACATAACGCTGGGCGGCGGCCTGTGCGGATCGATCACGTTCAGCGGCTATCCCTACGCGGTGTCCGCTGCCTCGACCACGTCGATCACGCTGAACGGCGTGACGGTGACCGCCATCACCGGCAATTGCGCCGGCACGCTGACCGGCTCCTACAATCAGGCCACCGGACTGATCACCTTCGCCAATGCGACCATTCCGGCGACGTCGGGCATCGGCGCCTGCCGCATCACCGGGCAGGTGCGTGTCACGCCGACCGTGACCTATACCGTTCCCTGACGTGCCGGCGGACATCGGGCATGGCCCGGTGTCCGCACGCGCATCTATCGACGATGATCCCCTTGACCGAACGGCGCTGCAGCCGATCTGCCCGACCGCGTTTCGACACGACGCCGGTCCGCTTTGCAGCCCGGTGAGCCGTTCGGTCCTTCTTCCCCGTTGTCGTTCCCGGCCCGGCCGGCCCGGGCGGCCGCATCGTCCCGGTGACCGCATCGTCCCGCGGTCCTGCCGTGCGCGCCGGTCACCGCGACGGTGCGCCACCGTCCGATGCGGCGGCGAGACGATCCGGTCGAGAAACAGGGAGTAGTGCCGATGGCCGACGCTGACGTGATCGTGATCGGGGCCGGCCTTGCCGGGCTGGTGACGGCGACCGAAGCGGTGGCGCGCGGCGCCTCGGTAATCGTGGTCGAGCAGGAGGGGGAACAGAGCATCGGCGGGCAGGCCTTCTGGTCGCTCGGTGGCCTGTTCCTGGTCGATTCACCCGAGCAACGACGCCTGGGGATCCGCGACAGCCATGATCTCGCCTGGCAGGACTGGACCGGCAGTGCGGGGTTCGACCGGGCCGACGATGCCTGGCCGTCGCGCTGGGCCGAGGCCTATGTCCGCTTCGCGGCGACCGACAAGCGCGCTTGGCTGCGGCGGCACGGCATCTCGTTCGTGCCGCTGGTCGGATGGGCCGAGCGCGGCGACGGGCGCGCCGAGGGCCATGGCAATTCCGTGCCACGCTTTCACGTGGCGTGGGGCGCGGGGCCGGGGGTCGTGCGACCCTTTGTCGATCTGGCGCGGCGGGCGCAACGCGACGGACGGTTGCGCTTCGCCTGGCGGCACCGCGTCGACGCGCTGGAGACCGAAGCCGGCAGGGTGACCGGGGTATCGGGGGCGCGGCTCGCCGCCGACGATGCGGCGCGCGGCGTCGCCACGGCGCGCGATGTAGTGGGGCACTTCAGGTTCGGCGCCGGGGCGATCGTCATCGCCTCGGGCGGGATCGGCGGCAATCTCGATCTGGTGCGGCGCGCCTGGCCCGCGCGGCTGGGCACGCCCCCCGCCACGATGGTGCGCGGCGTGCCCGAGCATGTCGACGGCCGGATGATCGGCATCGCGCAACAGGCGGGTGCGCGGCTGATCCACCCCGATCGCATGTGGCATTATGTCGAGGGGCTGCGCAATTGGCAGCCGATCTGGCGCGATCACGGCATCCGCGTGCTGCCCGGCCCATCCTCGATGTGGTTCGATGCGTTCGGCGTGCGCCTGCCGCCGCCGTTCCTGCCCGGTTACGACACGCTGGGCACGCTGCGCTACCTGATGCAGCGCAACAGTCCGTACAGCTGGTTCGTGCTCGACCAGGCGATCATCCGCAAGGAATTCGCCCTGTCCGGCTCCGAGCAGAATCCCGATCTGGTCAGCCGCAGCCTTAGCGCCACGCTGCGGCGCGTGACCAGCCGGACGCGCGCGCCCGCGCCGGTCGAGGCGTTCAAGACGCACGGCGCGGATTTCGTCGTGGCGCACGACATCGACACGTTGGTCGCCGGCATGAACCGGATCGGCAAGGCGACGCGGCTCGATCCCCGCGCGATCGAGGCGGCGATCCGGCAGCGGGACCGCGAACTGGCCAATCCCTTCGGAAAGGACTTCCAGATCATGGCGATCCGCATGGCGCGAACGGGCTGGGCCGAGCGGCTGGCGCGTACCGCGCGGCCGCACCCGATCCTCGATCCCGCCGCCGGCCCGCTGATCGCGGTGCGGCTCAACATCCTCACGCGCAAGACGCTGGGCGGGCTGGAAACCGATCTCGATGCGCGCGTGCTGGCGACCGATGGCGCGCCGATCGGCGGGCTGTTCGCGGTCGGCGAGGCGGCGGGCTTCGGCGGCGGGGGCATGCACGGCTATCGCGCGCTGGAGGGCACGTTCCTCGGCGGGTGCCTGTTCAGCGGGCGGGTGGCGGGCCGCGCCGTCGCATAACGCCGACGCCGCCCCGTTATCACGCCGGTCGCACCGGCCGGCAGCTCAATAATTGAGGTTGAGGCTGATCAGCCCGCCCATCCAGGCGATCCACACGATCCCGAGCAACGCCAGCGCGACGAGCACGCCGCGCAGCCGCTCGCCCCAGGTGCGGCCCGGCTGCCGGAGCAGGGCGAGGTTCCACAGGCCGATCGCGGCGCCGGCAAGCGGCACAATCGCGGCCAGCTGCATCGTGCGCACCCAGCCGTCGAGCCCGTCATTATAGACCTCGACCTGGCTTTGCATGATCGGCGCGAGGATCGTGTACCAGCCGGCGAGATAGAGCAGGTCGCCGAGCGCGGCGATCCGCGTCAGGCGGCGCGCCAGTGCCGGCCGGCCGGTCAGCGTGACGGGCAAGCCATGAACCTTGCGCAGCCGCGCCGCGACCGGCCACAGCAGCACGGTCGCCAGCAGCACGAGCACCGACAGGCCGGCGATCCACAGGTTGAGTACGGCATTGCGCGCCAGCGGCACGGCCTGCGCGTAGGAGACCGGATTGGCGCTGTCGACGATCGTGCGGCGGCCATCGACCTCGGTGACGCGCAGCTGCTGCGTGCCGCCCATTTCGCGCCACAGGCCGGGCGCGATCTCGCGGAATTTCTTGTCCTCGATCGAGGCCATGCTGATCGTGCCGTCGGGGTTGGCGGTCACCTGGTCCTGCTGCAGCAGGTAGAACAGGCTGATGAAGCCGGATTCGACGCGGCGCGAGCTTTCGTAATGCCCGGCCAGCGCCGCGGCATCCTGCGCCGCGCTGGCGATCGCCGGCTGGTCCGGCCGCGGGGCGGCCGGGAAATAGCGATCCATGAACAGATCGAACAGCCGCGAGCGCACGCCGTAGACCGCATCGTTGGTGCCGCGGCTGTTGAAGCTGACGAAGATGCCGGTCTTTTCGGCGGGGAGCATGTTGAGATCGGTGTGGAACACGATCGTGTCGCCGCCATGCCCGAGCACCAGGCGGCCGTTGCGCGGGCCGTAGAAGAAGCCGTGCGCCAGCGTGTCGAAGCCGGGCTGGGGCGGCGTTTCCGGGCGGTGCATCAGTTGCACCGTCTCGGGCCGCAGGATCTGCGCGCTGCCGAAGCGGCCGTCCTGCATCTGCGCGATCATGAAATTGGCCATGTCGGCGCCCGACGCGCTGACGCTGCCGGCGGGCGCGGTGGTGACCAGCTCGAACTTGGCGGGCGGCTGATCGCTCTGGCGATAGCCCTTGGAGAGGAAGCGCGCGAGCTCGGGCGGGACCGGCTGGACGAAGGTCGTGTGGCGCATGTCGAGCGGCGCCAGGATATGGCGCTGGACATAGGCGGCGAACGGCTCGCCCGAGACGCGCTCGACGATATAGCCGGCCAGGGCGACGCCGTAATTCGAATAGGCCGGCACGCTGCCGGCGGTGAACAGCATCGGGCGGCGGTTCTCCTTGAGATAGCGTTCGGTCGTCTTGAACCGCTTGGGATCGGTGTCGAGCAGGTCCTTCAGGCCCTCCTCGAACCCGCCGCGATGCATCATCAGATCGTTCATGGTGACCGCGCGGCCCGATTTCGGCGTGATCTTGAAATCGAGATAGCGGTTGATATCGGCATTGAGATCGATCTTGCCGGCCTCGACCTGCTGCATCACCGCAGTCCAGGTGAGCAGCTTGGAGGTCGATCCGATGCGCATCATCGTGACATCGGGATCCATCGGCGTCTTCGCCGCGACATCGGCATAGCCATAGCCTTTCTTGACCAGGATCTGCCCGTCCTTGACCACCACGACCTGCGCCCCGGCGATCTTGCCGGCCTTCAGCGCGGCGGGGAAATAGCCGTCGAGCCAGGCACTCAGATCGGCCTGCGTGAGCGCCGGTGTGGCCGGGCCGGGGGCGGGCGGGGCGGATGCCGGCGCGGGCGTGGCGGGCGCGGGGGCGACCGGCGGCTGGACCTGCGAGGTGGCGGGGATCGCCAGCAGCGCGGCGGCAAGCATGGCGGCGAGGCCGAATTTCTTGATCATCGGACGGGGTTCCCGGTTGATGGACGCGGCGCTTCGGGCGCGAAGGCCAGATCGCCGTAATCGAAGCTGAAATCGGCGATCGGCGACACCGGCTTGGCGGTGACGCGCGCGACCTTGCCGTCCGCATCCAGCGCGAAGGTGAGGTAGGCGGGCTCGATGGCGGGATCGTCGAACCGCGTGACGAACGTGTCGTACTGATAATGCTCCAGCCGCCCGGCCATGTTCGGCGTGGGCGTGAAATCGACCCGCAGCCCGCCTTTGCCGGCCGTGACGGCGATCGGGCCGTACCAGGGATCGATATAGCGCCCGGCATAGCGATCGAGCGCGAGCGACGGGCCGATCCGGGCGGGGGACGCCGCCTGCTGCGCGACCAGCGCTTCGGCCGCGGCGATGCGCTGCGTGCGCGCCGCCTTGAAGCGCGTCGGCCAATCCTGCGCGGGCAGGCCGAGATAGTGATCGAGCAATTCGAACATCAGCCCGTGGCGCGGCTCGCTCTCCTCGCTGTTGAGCGTGATCGAGAAGCCGACCTTCTTATCGGGGATCAGCACGACGACCGTGGTCGCGCCGTACAGGCCGCCGGCATGCCACACGATGCGCGCACCGTGATAGTCGCGCACCTCCCAGCCCAGCGCATAGGCCTGGAAGGCGGGCTGCGTGCCGGCGACGGGCGCGGGCAGATCGGCGATCGGGATCGGCGTGACCGGCGCGTGCATCTCGCGCGCCTGCGCCGCGCTGTAGACGCGCGTGCCGCCCGGCGCGACGCCTTCGCCGAGCTGGATCTGCAGCCAGCGCGCCATGTCCCCGGCGCTGGCCGCGATCAGCCCGGCCGGGGCGGAGGCCTGCGGCAGATGGTCCTGCTCGTCGAGCAGCCGCATCGCGCCGGTGCCGCGCACCGCGCCGCCATAGCGGGCATGCGGCTGCGCGCGGTTGGGATTGGCGAACAAAGCGGCATAATCGTCGGTCGCATGCGTCATGCCGGCGGGCTTGAACACATGATCGCGGACATAGCCTTCCCAGCTCTGCCCGCTGACCGCCTCGATCAGCTGGCCGGCGACGACGTACAGCACATTGTCATAGGCATAGCCGCTGCGGAAGCTGGTCGCCGGCGTGATGTAGCGCAGCCGGCGGACGATTTCCGCGCGCGAATAGCTGCCGCGCGGGATGTACAGCAGGTCGCCCGCGCCAAGCCCCAGGCCGCTGCGATGGACCAGCAGATCGCGCACCGTCATCTCGCGCGTGACCCAGGCGTCGTTCATCTGGAAGCCGGGCAGGCGATCGATCACCTTGTCGTCCCAGCCGAGCTTGCCGGCATCGACGAGGGTGGCGAGCGCGGCGCTGGTCATCGCCTTGGAGGTCGAGCCGATCATGAACAGCGTGTCGCCATCCACCTTGGCCGGCGCGCCGAGCTTGCGCACGCCGTATCCCTTGGCGAGCACGATCTTGCCGTTTTCGACGATCGCGATCGCCAGGCCCGGCGTGCCCGATGCGGCGCGCACCGCCTCGACCCGCGCATCGAAGCCGGCGGGCGGATCGGCCCGCGCGGGCATGGCGAGCAGGGCGATGGGCACGGCGGCGAGGGCGGCTAGCTTCATCACACGGTCTCCAGGGGGCGCGGTACGGCGCGCAGGCGGCGGAACGCGACGATCGCCAGCAGCGGCAGGACGTAGATCAGGATCAGCGCCCAGGCGAGCGCACGATAGCCCGAGGCGATCAGCGCGACGAGCCCGACCCGTTCGGCGATCAGCATGCACGGCACGAGCAGCGCCAGCGCGGCGAGCGCGCGGAACAGCGGGGTCAGCGCCACGCCGCGGGTGCGCGCGACCCGCTCGTTGATCGCGTGCACCGCGCCGGTGCCGCTTTCCAGCAGCGCGGCGAAGATCATCAGCTGGAACAGGATGTGGAAGGCGGGATGGCCGAGCCGTACCAGCATGTAATCGGACGGCAGCACGGCGCCCGCGATATCGGGCAGGAATGCCGTCATCCCGACGAAGAACAGCAGCGCCGGGAGCATGGCGAGCGGGCCGGCGATCATTCCGGCGATCACCGCATCGCTGCCTTTCCGGAAATGCCGCGTGACCGGGAGCACGATCACCGCGCCGATCACATTGTAGCCGGCATAGGTGATCCCGCCCGACATCCAGCCGGCGGAGGGCAAGGTGGCAAAGGCGGTGGCGATGCGATCGCCGACCCCCGCCAGCAGCAGCACGAAGAAGATAGCATAGGTGAAATACAGCAGCACCGAGACCCAGACGAACACGCGTTCGACGCCGGCATTGCCGAACGCCACGCAGGCGACGATGCCGAGCATCAGCGCGAGCGTGCCGACGAGCGGCGGCAGACCGAACGTGGCCGCCGCGATCGCCCCCGCCGCGGCGCCGAACACGGCAAGGATCAACACGATGAACACGGCATAGGCCAGTTCGAACGCGATCCAGAACCGCCCCAGCAGCGCCTGGAAGAAGTGCCGATAATCGCGCGCGCCGATCCGCCAGGCGAAGTGGAAGGTGACCGCGGCGACCAGCGTCCAGATCGCGGTTGCCAGCAGCATCGCCGCCAGCCCGCCCCAGGGGCCGGCCGGCAGGAAGAATTCGGCGATCTCGCGTCCGGTGGCATAGCCGCCGCCGATGATCACCGCCTTGAACGCCAGCCCGGGCAGCAGGAAGCGCCGGAAGCGGTCACGCGCCACGCTCATGCCTGGCAGGCGTCGAGCAGGGCGTCGAAGGCGGCGCCGCCACGGATCGGATCGGCGGCGGGCAGGCCGTGTTCGGCGCCGGTTTCGGCGATCACGCGATCGGCGTCCTCGGCGGTCATTCCGGCGGTGTTGAGGCTGATCCCGACACAGCGGATCGCCGGATTGGTCAGGCGGCCGAGCATCACGGTCTGCGCGATCACCGCGGCGATCGGCGGCACGCGGAAGGCGGGGCTGCCGAGCACCGCCGCGCGACCGGGCTGGTGGCAGACGATGAAGCCATCGGGCTGGCTGCCGTGCAGCAGCGCGAGCGACACCGCGGCATAGGCGGGATGGAACAGCGAGCCTTGCCCCTCGATCACGTCGAGATGATCGGGCGCGGCGGCGGGGCTGAGCAGCTCGGCCGCGCCGGCCGCGAAATCGGCGATCACCGCGTCGATCGCGATGCCCTGGCCGGCGATCATGATTCCGGTCTGGCCGCTGGCGCGGAACGTGGCGTCCAGCCCGCGCGCGGCGAGCCCGCGGGCGATGGCGAGCGCGGTATATTTCTTGCCCAGCGCGCAATCGGTGCCAACCGTCAGCAGGCGGCGGCCGGTGCGCTTGAGCCCGGTCGCCACCGCCAGGTCGGCGGGCGGCGTGCGCAGATCGATCAGCGCGCGGCCGTGTCGCGCGGCGGCCTCGGCCAGTGGCGCGAGGCTCGCCAGCCGCACGTGCATGCCGGCGACGATATCCAGCCCGGCCTCGATCGCGGCAAGCAGTTCGGGCATCCAGCTTGCCGGAATGATTCCGCCGGGATTGGCGACGCCGATCACCAGCGCGCGTGCGCCCTGCGCCGCCGCTTGTGCCGGGCTGAGCCGTGGCAGCCCGGTGCTCACCGTCGCGCTGGGCAGGCTCCATTCGCCGAGGCAGCGCTCCGGCGCCCAATCGCGCAGGCCGAACGCGGTCTTGGCGAAGCCGGGCTCGATCGTGTCGCCGAGGAACAGCAGATAGGGCGCCGGCAACGTATGCGTAGCAACGGCCATGGCCGGGCGATCGAGCAGATCCAGCGCCATGGCTTAGAAGCCGGCGCCGAGCGTCAGCCCGATGGTGCGGGGACGGATCACGCCGGCATCGGCGCGATCGAAGGGCACGTTGCCGTTGTAATCGAGCGACGTCTTGCCATCCGAATTGGTCAGGTTCTTGGTGTAGACTTCCAGCGAGTAGCGGCCGAAATTTACCCCGGCGCGCAAATCGACCACCTCATAGGCGGCCAGCGTCGGCTGCTGCCCGGTGGCGGCGCGGTAGTCGGCGTCGAACGTCGCCGGCTGTTTGGACAGCGACCGGATCGATGCACCGAGATAGGCCTTGGCGTCGGCACCGATCGACCATTCGTAATCGGCATTCGCCGCGATGCTGTATTGCGGCGTGTACGGCAATCGATCGCCGGCAAATCCGCCGACCGCGATCGGCGTATCATCGCGCAGCTTGGCATCGGTATAGGCGCCGTTGAACGATACCGCGAAGCCCCTGGTCGGGCGCGCGATGGCGGTGAATTCGAAGCCCTGGCTGCGCGCCTTGTCTCCGTTGAAGTTCAGGTTGAACACGCCGATGCTGCCGAACACCTGGATATTGTCCCAATCGACCCGGAACGCGGCGGCATCGATCGAGAATTTGCGGTCAGCCGTCTGTGCCTTGATGCCGGCTTCGTAGCTGATCACCGTATCGGAATCGAACGACCGCAGTTCGGGCGGCGCGCCCGGTGCCAGGCTGTTCGGCCCGCCGGGGCGGAAGCCCTTGGCGACGCGCGCATAGACCGAGACGTTGTCATCGATCTTGAATTTCGGGGCGACCGAATAGGTGAACACGCCTTCCGACGATCGCGCCGTCGGCAGCACGGTGGCCCCGTTGACCAGGAGGCCGTCGGACGACGAATCCGCACGCTGCTTGTTGTGGCTGTAACGGCCGCCGAAGGTAAGGTCGAAATGCTCGCCGACGTGCAGCGTGCCATTGGCGAACCCGGCCACTTCGCGGTAGCGCGACGCCAGCCGTGCGGTACCGAGCAACGGCAGGCCGGCGATCGGCGTCACCGTCCCCGGCGTGGCGGCGGTGAAGTCCTGCTCGATCAGCCCTTTTTCGCGCGTGTAGAACCCGCCGACGATCCATTCGAACACGTCGCTATCCGCGGATTCGAGCCGCACTTCCTGCGTGAAGCGATCGACTTTGGTCTCCTGATCCTGGAAGAAGTCGTTGGGCAGCCCAATCGCACCTTCGATGATCGGGCTGTAGGCGGGCGAGAAATCGGAGCGGTAGCGCTGGCGCAACGTGCTGTAGCTGGTGGCCGAGACCAGGCTGGCAAAGCCCAGATCGTAATTGATCAGCCCGCTATACACGCGGTACCGGATGTCGGCGAATTCCGGCGTAAACTGCGATTGGCTGAGCCGGCCATAGCTGGTCTTCCCCGTGCCGCGTTCGGCATCGATACTGTCGCTGGCATCGACGTCGAGGTTCTGCACATAAGCGCTCAACTGGATCGAGAATTCATCGACCGGCTTGAACAGCACCGAAGCGCGCCCGCCATAGCTTTTCGAGCTGTTGATGTCCTTTTCCACGTCCGACCCGGCGGTGCCGATCGAATCGATGAACCCGCCAATGTCGCGGTAGAAACCGGATGCGCGCACCGCCAGCGTATCGCTGACCGGCAGATTGATGACCGCGCTGCCCATATAGGATTCGCCGCCTCCCTTCGTCGTTTCCACGCTGGCGCGGCCGCGCGCCTCGACCTTGCTGGTATCGGGCGTGTTGGTGACGAACTTCAGAATGCCGCCCAGCGCATTGGCGCCGTACAACGTGCCCTGCGGCCCGCGCAGCACTTCGATCCGGGCGACATCGAACGTATCGAAATCGCCTGCCAATATACCGCCGTTGACCAGCCCGGTGGACGACCCGAAGATTGTCTCGTCCTGATAGACCGCCACGGTGGAGGCGACGCCGCCGGTGTTCAGCCCGCGCAGCACGAGGCGGCCAAAACCGGGCGTCGACTGATTGAGTTGCAGCCCGGGAACGAGCTTCAGATAGTCCTTGAAGTTGGTCGCCTGCTGCCGCTCGAGCATGTCGCCGCTGACCACCGAAACGGATTGCGGCACGTCGATCAGCAATTGCTCGCGCTTCTGCGCGGTAACGATGATGTCGCGCGGCTGATCGGGGTCAGCGGTCTGCGCGGCCGGGTCCGCGGTGGTCGATTGCGCCATCGCTGCGGGCAGCAGGGTAAGCGACGCGAGCACGCTCGCCATTGATACGCCAAGCCGAATCGCCGTCATCGCTGATCTCCCCGATATCTGTTTTGCAAGCTATTGTCCTGATCAGAGAACTGTCAACCTATATCGGATGATCTTATCTCTAATCCTTTGGTGCGATCCGTCAGCAGCAGCATGGCGGCCGCGGCGGCGGCGATCAGCGCGAGGAGCAGGAAGAAGCCGGCGTGGGTTGTGCCGCTCCATAGGGTGCCGACCAGGCCCGCCGCGAGGCTGCCGGCGAAGCTGGCGAGGAACCAGGCGGCGACGGTGGTCGCGCCGAGCCCCTGCGGGGCAAGCCGGGCGAACAACCCGAGACCGGTGGGCAGGATATGCAGTTCGCCGAGCGTCAGCACAACGAAGAACGCCACCAGCCACAGCCAGTGTGCCGGGCCGCCGGCCGCCTCGACCGCGGCGAGCATCAGATAAGCGGCGGCGACGATCATCGCGCCGACCGCCATGCGCCGCGCCGGGTGCTCGGCCGCGCCGGTGGCGCTGCGGCGGCGCCACAAAGCGAGCAGCGGCGGGGTCATCACCATGACGAGCAGGGGATTGAGCGACTGGAACCAGGTCATCGGGATGGTCGCGGCGCCGACGCGGCGGTCGACCCCGGCATCGGCCCATAAGGCGAGCGTGTTGCCGACCTGCTCGTAGGCGCCGCGGAACACGGTGACCGACAGGGCGATGGCGAGCAGCACGAGCAGGGTCTTGCGCGGGAAGCGGATCGGGGCGGGCACATCGGGGGCTGGGTCCGGGCGGGGCGGCCGGTGCTGCGGCGCGAGATGGCGCTGGCCGGCGACATAGATCGCCAGGCCGGCGAGCATGCCGATCCCCGCCGCGCCGAAGCCCCAGTGCCAGCCGTAAAGTTCGCCGAGCGTGCCGCAGATCAGCGGCGCGAGGAACCCGCCGATGTTCACGCCGACATAATAGACGTTGTAGGCGGAGCCCGCGCGGGCATCGCCCGGCGCATAGAGATCGCCGATCTGGCTCGGCAGGCTCGGCAGGAACAGCCCGTTGCCCAGCGCGATCGTGATCAGCGCGGGATAGAAGAGCGGCTCGAACGCCATCATGAAATGGCCCGCGGCCATCACCGATCCGCCGATCAGGATCGCGTTGCGCTTGCCGAGCCAGCGATCGGCGATGATCCCGCCGACGATCGGGGTGAAATAGGCGCAGGCGGTATAGGCGCCATAGACGAGCGACGCGGAGCCCTGCGACATCATCAGCTGCTTGGTCATGTAATAGACCAGCAGCGCGCGCATGCCGTAATAGGAGAATTGCTCCCACATATTGGTCAGGAACAGCACGGTCAGGCCGCGCGGATGGCCGAACCAGGTCTGCTCCGCCGTCATGCGGCGGTCGCCGTGCCCGATCCCCACACGTCCGGCCCGGCATGGAGCGTGCCCTGCGCATAGACGACGCTCGGCGTGCAATCCTCGGCGAGGAAGGTCGGGCCGTCGAGATCGACCAGATCGGCGATCTGGCCGAGCACGAAGCCGGGCGCGGTGGCCAGGCTGGTGCCGATCATCGTGCCGACCATCACGCCCAGGCCCAGCCGCCGCGCCTCGGCGGCCATCAGCAGCCCCTCGGTCAGGCCGCCGCATTTATCGAGCTTGATGTTGACCACGTCGAAGCGGCCCGTGGCGCCGGCGAGATCGGCGAGCGACAACAGGCTTTCGTCGCCGGCGATCGGGATCGGGGACGTGTAGCCCTGCAGCTCGGCATCGCGGCCGCGCGCCAGCGGTTGTTCGAGCAGCGACACGTCGTGACGCGTCAGGCCGGCGACGAGCGGGTCGAGATCGGCGCGCACGAAGCCCTGATTGCCGTCAACGCCGAGCCAAACGTCGGGCCGCGCGGCGCGGATCGCGGCGACGCGCTCGAGATCGAGCGCGAGCTCGCCGGTCAGTTTTACCTTGAGCGAGCGGGCACCGACATAGCCGGTCGCCTTCGCCGCCATCTTTTCCGGCGTGTCGGCGCTGACCGTGAAGGTGGTGACGATCGCGCGCGGCGCCGTCTCGAGCCCGGCCAGCTGCCATACCGGCCGGCCGGCGCGCGCCGCCTCCAATTCCCACAGTGCCGCATCGACCGCGTTGCGCGCGCCGCCGGGGGGCAGGATCCCGCGCAGTTCCTCACGGCTCGGGCCGGCTTCGATCGCGGCGCGGGTGCGCGCGATCTCGGCCAGCATATGCGGCACGTCGTCGCCGAGATAATAGGCGCCGGCGCCTTCGCCGCGCCCGCGATGCATGCCGTCGTCGAGCGTGACGACCAGGACATCGGCGGAGTCGAAGACATAGCCCGAGATGCGGAACGGCTGGGCGAGGCGCAGCGACTGCGTGGCGAGGCCGAGCGACAGGCGCGGCATCAGTAATCCACCGTCATCGCCAGCAGGCTGTAGGTCGAGGCGACGTAGAGCACGACGATCGTCGCCAGCAGCACGAGCAGGCTCCACAGCTTGCGCGTCCAGCGCCGCCCGTCACGCCAGGTCAGCCAGGCATTCCAGGCGGTGATGCCGACCGCGCCGACGAACACGATCGCGCCGAGGATCTGGATCAGCCACAACCACAGATCGGCGCTGGCGGTCATCGCGCTGACGTCGCCGAACAGGACGATGATCAGCGTCGCCCAACCGGCCAGCACGGCGAGCACCAGCCCGGCCATGATGCGCGTTGCGCGGTAGGCCTTGAGCGCCTGCCCGGTGGCGGCGATCGGCGTGCGGTAGCGGCGGCGGACGTACCAGCTGGCCGGCCAGTAGAGCATCGTGAGCAGCAGCACGGCGAGGCTGGCATAGAGCGCCGGCAGCAGCCAGCCGGCCGAGCGCGACGCCGGCACGCGATCATAGACCATGAACGGCGAGATCGTGTCGAAGCTCCAGCGCACCGGCTTGCCGTCGACCAGCTTGGCGGCCAGCCGATCATGGCCACCCCGGTTACGCCACACGAACGGGGCGATCTCGTCCCATTGCTGCACCGCGCCGCCTGCACCCTTGAGCGAGGGCACGACCAAGGCGCCCTTGTCGTCGACGCTGATCTCGACCTGCCCGAGCAGGTTCAGGATGTTGATGAAGTTGGACACCGAGCGGCGGCTGATCTCCCAATGGCCGACCATCATCCGCGCATGGTCGGCGGCGGTCTTGGCGTCGACGCGGCCGTCGCGGACGGTGGAGGGGAAATAGCGATCGGCGAAATCCTGAAACAATTGCCCGCGCACGACATGCGCCGCGCCCTCGCGCCCGGCGCTGTTGAACGACACGTACAGACCGACGCGCTCGTTCATGAACAGGTGCATCGAGGTGTGGAATTCATTGGTGTCGCCGAGATGCGCGATGACCTTGCGACCGTTGATGTTGGTCTCGAAGAAGCCCAGTTCCATGCGGTTGAGCGGTGGGATCAGCGACATCGGATTGACCCGGTCGAGCGGGCTATCGTGCATCATCGCCGCGGTTTCGGGTTTGAGGATACCGCGGCCATTATCGAGATGCGCGATCATGAAGCGCGCCATGTCGAGCCCCGAGGAGGACAGGCCACCGGCCGGCCCCGGCCCGACGAATTCATAGCCCTTGGCGGGCAGCGAGGCGCGCTCATAGCCGATCGCGGAATCGCCGCGCAGCCGCTGCGGCAGCGGCTGGCGGAAACTCGAATGGCGCATGTCGAGCGGCGCGAAGATGCGCTGTTCGACATAATCGTCGAACGGCATGCCGGATGTGCGCTGGACCATGTACGCCGCGAGCGCGGTCGCCCAGTTCGAATAATCGGGCGTCGTGCCGGCATCGAAGATCCGCGTCGGCACCCAGGTCTTGAGATAGGCCTCGAGCGACAGGTTTGTGCCGGGATCATAGAAGATGATGTTCTTCAACACCTCCTCGAACCCGCCGGTGTGCGTCATGATCTGACGCAGCGTGACCGGCTGGCCGTTCCGCGGCGGAATCTTGAAATCGATATAGGCGTTCACGTCGCGATCGAGATCGAGCTTGCCCGCCTCGACCTGCTGCATCACCGCCGTCCAGGTGACGAGCTTCGACGTGGAGCCGGGGCGGAACAGGGTGCGCGCCGGATCTACCGGCTGGCGTTTCGCGACATTGGCATAACCATAGCCGCGCGCCGCCACGACCTGGCCGTCCTTGACCACCGTCACCACCGCGCCGGCGATATCGCCGTTATGCAGCGCATAGGGCATGAAGCCGTCGAGCCAGGCATTGAGATCGACCGGCGTGAGTGCGCGCGCGCCGACCGGCCCGGGAGTCGCTGCTCCGGCGATCGCCGGGGAGGAGGCCGGGGAGGGGGCGGGTGGCCGGAGGCTGGGCACCGGCCCCTGCGCCATGGCGATGCCCCCGATCAACGCCGCCGCCATGGCGATAAGCTTTCCCGCCCGCATCCTCATTCTCCTCAGCCATTGCCCAGCCGTCAGAACTTCTATAAATCTATAAGTATGATCTGATCAGGACATGATTATCCGGATTGGAGAATGCGTCAATCGATTTGGAGGGATAATCTGTGGCAGCGCCACCTACGCTCGGGGCCTTGTTGCGCGGCATGCGGTCGCGAGAGGGCTGGACCCTGAAGGAAATGAGCGCGAAGAGCGGCATTCCGGTCTCGACCCTGTCCAAGATCGAACATGACCGGCTGACGCTGACCTACGACAAGCTGCAGACGCTGGCGCAGCGGCTGGGGCTGAGATTGTCCGAGCTGTTCGCCGAGACCGCCGACGAGCCGGTGCAGCCGATTACCGCGCGGCGCAGCCTGGGCGATGTCGCGCGCTCGGTGCGCGTCGAGACGCCGAACTACGATTATTATTATCTCTGCACCGAACTGCGCCGCAAGCGCATGATCCCGGTCGTCACCAAGATCCGCGCGCGCTCGGCCGAGGAATTCGGCGATCTCGTGCGGCACAGCGGGGAGGAATTCCTCTACGTGCTGAGCGGCAAGGTCGTGGTGCAGACCGAATTCTACGATCCGGTCACGCTGGGGCCGGGCGAGGTGCTCTATATCGATTCGAGCATGGGCCACGCCTATCTGGCGGCGGAGGATTGCGAGGAAGCGGAAGTCTTGGCGGTGATGTCGAGCGCGGAGGAGGAACTGATGCAATCGCTGCTGACGCTGCACGAGGAACAACGCCAGGGGGCGGTTGCCGTGAACGAGAATGCGCCCGCGCCCGCGGCGAAGGCCGGCAGGGGGCAAAAGCGATGAAGCGCCTGATCGCTGCGCTGGCGCTGCCCGCACTGCTCCTGGCGCCGGCGGCCAGTGCCAAGACCGACGATTACGCCGCGCGCGTTGCCCGCGTGCTGCGTGCGACGCCGCTGATCGACGGCCATAACGATTGGCCCGAAGCGCTGCGCGAGCGCGAGGGCGAAGCGCGCTGGACGGCCGACCTCAACGACCTGTCGGGACGGCCCGAGCGTTACAACACCGACATTGCGCGGCTGCGCAAAGGCATGGTCGGCGGGCAATTCTGGTCGGTCTGGGTATCGCCGGAACTGGCCGGCAAGGAGCAGGTCGAACAGACACTGGAACAGATCGATCTGGTGAAATCGATCGCCGCGCGATATCCGCGGGTCTTCGCGCTGGCGCGCACCGCCGACGATGTCGTGCGGGCGCATGCCGCCGGGCGGATCGCATCGATGATCGGCGTCGAGGGCGGTGGGCAGATCGACAACAATCTCTCGGTGCTGCGGTCCTATGCCGCGCTCGGCGCCGGCTATCTCACGCTGACGCATTCGCGCACGATCGAATGGGCGGATTCGGCGACCGACGACCCGAAGCATCAGGGGCTCACCGATTTCGGGCGCACGGTGGTGCTGGAGCTCAACCGGCTCGGGATGCTGGTCGATCTCAGCCATGTCAGCGAGAAAACGATGCGCGATGTGCTGGCGGTGTCCAAGGCGCCGGTGATCTTCTCGCATTCCAGCGCGCGGGCGATCGACGATCATCCGCGGAACGTCTCCGATGCGGTGCTGGGGCTGGTGCGCGGCAATGGCGGCGTGGTGATGGTCAATTATGCGCCGATCTACGTCTCGGACGCCTATCGCCGCTGGTCGTCGGACGCCGCGGCGGAGAAGACCCGCCTCAATGCGCCGCCGTTCGGCGGGCTCGATATCGGCCAGCCCGACAAAGCCGCGGCCGATTACGCCGTGTGGCTCAAGGCGCATCCGGCGCCCGCGGTGACACTGTCGGAGGTGGCGGATCATATCGATCATATCGCCAAGATCGCCGGCGTCGATCATGTCGGGCTGGGCTCGGATTTCGACGGCGTGGGGGAGACGCTGCCGGCCGGGTTGCAGGACGTGGCGACCTATCCGGCGCTGCTCGCCGAACTGATGCGGCGGGGCTGGAGCGATGCTGACATCGCCAAGCTCGCCGGCGCCAACGTGCTGCGGGTGATGCGGGGGGCGGAGCGGGTGCAGGCAAGCCTTGCGGCGGCTGGACGCTAACGACGAGCGGCGACATGTGCCGCAGCACCGGCCGGCGCCGACCGGTGTGGTACGGAAAGGTTAGGTGCCGATCCGTCCGAGTGGCTATGAGCGGCGCTTCGTTGCCAGGATCGCCCGACCATCATGAAGAAGATACCCTCCCGTTTCAGCCGGCTCGACGGTGCGCTGGCCGATCTCCCGCTCGACGAGCCAATGCTGCTCACCGAGCTCGACGGCTTCCTCACCGGTGTGCTGCTGAGCCCCGAGCCGGTTGCGCCCGACGAATGGTTGCAGAACGTGTGGGGCGTCGACGATGGGACGCCGCCGTTCGAGGATCCGCGCGATGTGCGGTGGTTCGCCGATGCGGTGATGGCGCGGCAGGAAGAAATCCGGCGGCATCTGCAGCGTGGCAAGCTGCAGCCGATCTTCGATATCGACGAGCGCAACGGCGACGTGCTGTGGGAATTGTGGCTCGACGGGTTCGCGGATGCGATGGCGTTGCGCCCCGACGACTGGACCGCGCTCGGCGATGGTGAGCCCGCCATCGCCGATGCCTATGCCTCGCTATCGCTGCTACTGGCGATCGCGCGCGATGAAAGCACGCTGGACAGCATGGAGATCAACGCGCTGCAGGATCGCGCGCCGCAGGATATCGGCGCGGTGATGGTGTGCCTCCATGCCGCGGGTGGCGCTGACGGGGCCGGCGCGATGCCGACCGGGGAAACCCGCCCGGCAAAGGTCGGCCGGAACGAGCCCTGCAGCTGCGGGTCGGGCAAGAAGCGCAAGCGCTGCTGCGGATGACCCACGCGGTCCACGCCGCTGCCGCGATGCGTGGCGACAGCGCCGAACGCCTGGCCTGAAGCGACCGGCATGCTATGGCCGGGGCATGTCCAATTCCAAAAGCAATGCCGGCAGCATCCTTGTCGATGGCGTAACCTATGACTGGCGGCTCGAACGCGAGCCGCAACTGTCGGATGCCGAGGGCTGGAAAGGCATGACGGTGTCGCTGCTGGAGCACGATGCCCAGCGCGAGGCGCTGATCGAATTTCCCGCGCCCAAGCGCCTGCTGAAGGGCTTGCCGCGCGGCCGCATCCAGATCGACGATGCAACGATCGCGCGCTGCGTACGGGCGGCGCTGGGCGCGGGATGGGAACCGCTGTCGCGCGGCAAAGCGATGGTCTTCACGGTCGATTCCGACGGCAACTGAGGCGCGCCGTCGCGGGTCGGTTGCGACGCGCGTTCCACGGCATATCGCGGGCCTGCAGAAGTCGGTAGGATGCGCCATGGCAGGCGCGTCGTATCGCCGTCGGGGAGGAACGCTATGACGTCGCGGGGCAGATATTGGTTGGCGGGTGCCTCCGCGCTGGCGATCGCCGCGGCGGCGACGACGCTCTATGTCCGGCCGCTGATCGCCGATCCGGCGGGGATCAAGGATTGCGGCTCGGTACTCCCCCCCGTTGCGGCGGAGCGCGGCCGCAGCGCAGCGGTGGCCGAGCCGCGCTGGTCGCAGCGCGGCGGGACGGTCAACGATGCCAGCTGCCTCAGCCGCACCGCGGTGGCGGGCGTGGTCCGGCCGCGCGACGAAGCCGATGTCGCGACCGCGCTCGCTTATGCCCGTGCGCACGGGCTGACCGTTTCCGCAGCGGGGGTGAAGCATTCGATGGGCGGGCAGGCGTTCCGCGCCGGCGGCGTGGTGCTCGATATGCGCGGGCTGCAGGCGATCCGGCTCGATGAGGCCGCGCGCACCGTGACGGTCGGCGGCGGTGCGACCTGGCATGCGATCCAGCTGGCGGTGCACCCGCGCTTCGCGGTGAAGGCGATGCAGTCGACCGACATCTTCTCGGTCGGCGGATCGATCTCGGTCAATGCGCACGGCATGGATCATCAGGCCGGGGCGGTGATGAATTCGTTGCGCAGCGTGCGCCTGATGCTGGCCGACGGCCGGATCGTCACCGCCTCGCGCGACGAGAATGCCGAGCTGTTTCGCCACGCGGTCGGCGGCTACGGCCTGTTCGGCGTGATCCTGTCCGCGGTGCTCGATATCGTGCCCAACGACATCTACCGCTCCGAACGGCAGCTGATCGACTATCGCGCCTTTCCTGCCACGTTCGCGCGGATCGCCGCCGATCCGAGCGTGGGGCTGAGCTACGTCCATCTGTCGACCGCGCCCAAGACATTGCTCGAGGAAGCGCTGGTCTATCAATATCGCCGCTTTCCCGAGGATCAGGCGCTGGTCCGCGCGCCGCTTGCCGAGGTCGCCTCGACCAAGGTGCGGCGCCTGACCGTCAACCTCGCCAAGAAGAACGATCTGTTCAAATCGCTCAAATGGTGGAGCGAGAAGAATATCGAGCACCGCATCGAAACCTGCACCGTCACCCGCGCGCAGGCGCAGGGCTCGGCCGAGGCATGCCTAGTCGCGCGCAACGATCCGATGCACGATTCGGTCGCCTATCTGTTCAACGACCTGCCCGGCGAGACCGATATCCTGCACGAATATTTCGTGCCGCGCGACCGGATCGTACCGTTCATCGACGGCATGCGGCGTATCTTCCGTGCGCAGGACGCCAATGTCGTCAACGCCTCGATCCGCGCGGTCGGGGTGGAGGACAATGCCCTGTCCTATGCGCCGGCACCGGCCTTTTCGGTGGTGCTCTATCTCAATCAGCCGACCACCGTGGCGGGCAACGAGCGGATGCGCCGACTGACCAGCGACCTGATCGACCTGACGGCGGCGCAGGGCGGGCGCTTCTTCCTACCCTATCAGCTCCATTATACGCCGCAGCAGCTCGAGCGCTCCTATCCCGAGGTCGGTGCCTTCTTCGCCGCCAAACAGGCCTGGGATCCGGACGGGGTGTTCAGCAATAGCTGGCACGCACGCTATGCGCCGTTCTTCGCCAAGCAGCCGGCGGCAACGCGCCCCTCGATCACCAGCGGCGCGCCGGCGGCGTAGAGCCGGGCGACGAAATCGGGATGCGACGAACGCGCGAGGGTCGCCCCGCGCCGCCGTTCGACCACCCGGCCGCCGGCCGCGCGAATGGCGCGAAACGCCGCCGCGTCGTCGCCCAATACCGCGACCTGCCGGCCAGCGCCGACGAACGGCAGGGCGATCATCACCAGCGTCCACAGGCCGAGCACCAGCGCAGCCACCGCAGCGACGCGCATGGCACGCTCAATAGTCGTAGACATGCTCGACGCTTCCGCCCTCGGCGCGGGTCCTGCGCAGCAGGTCGAACAGGCGCGGTACCGGGACCGCGACGCCCAGCCGGCGCCAGCCCGGCCGTTCGGTCGGCAGGTCGAATATTGCCGCAGGACTGGCGGAGCGGGCGGGCACCAGCAGCGTGACGAAGATCACCCGGTTGCCGGCAATCTCGATCAGCGGCACGCGCCGCGCCGCCAGCTTGTCGAGCAATGTGTTGAATTGCTGATAGCGCGGCGCCTCGACCACCAGCCGCCCGCCGGCGAGCGTGCGCACGGGCCTCAGCCGCGGATCGATCGCGCGGATCGTGGCCGGGGCGGCGGTCGTCACGAAGCGCAGCGTGAGGTCGTCGCGGCCAAGCGTGGCGCCGGTCGCGGCATCGATGAGCTTCGCATAGCCGGCCTTCACGCCATATTCGGCGCTGAGCGCAAAGCGCCGCTCCCAGTGGCGGGCGTGGTGGACCGGTTCCTGCGTGCGCCAGGCGCCGGTTAGAGCCGCGCCGAACGGAAAGCGGTACCACGGCGTTTCGTGCATGAACGTGCCGTAACGCGTCTGCACCGCCGCGGCGTAGCGATCGTCTGCGCTGTGCCAGCCGCCGAACCATTCGAACAGCTGGCCCAAGGTGCGTTCGTAGGCTGCCTTCACCGCCAGCTCGATCGTGTAGCTGATCCCGATCGTGTAGATCATCACCTTGGCCGCGCCCGCGGCATCGCTGCCGCGCGTCACGCGGTTGACCGCGCAATAGGAGGTCCAGAAGCTGCCGATCTGGCTGCCATAGGCAAAGCCGCTGGGCGGCGCACCGGAGGAGAGATGTCGTGCGAAGGCATCGGCCTCATAGACGATATGCCATTCGGGATAAGTCAGGAAGCTGCGCGCCTCGGGCCGTCTTTCGGCGGGCGCCAGTGCCGATCGCCAGGCACGATCGGCGGGTATTGTCGGCAGCGGCGCACGGCAGCCGAGCTCGATATAGCCGACCGGTACCAGTACCGTCGCGGCGAGAAGGATTGCGACCGTGGTGAGCGCGCGCCAGCGACGCCTCACCGGGCGAACGCTGGGCGCGGCGCGCGCGCCAGCCGGTACCCGACCCAGATCGCCAGCCCGCCGATCAACAGGTGCGGCAGATTGGCGAAGACATGCGCGTAAAGCGATTGCTGGATCGGCCCGTACAGGAAGATGCCGCCATCGAGATAGCCGCTGCCGAGAAACAGGCCCATCACGCCATCAGCGAAATAGAGCGGCCCAAACAGCCGAAAATAGGTTCGCGCTGCGCCGTACGACGACCAGGCGGCCACGCCCGCCCACACGCCGGAGAAGAAGTGCAGGCTGTCGTCATAGAGGTCGAGCTTGAACAGGCCGAACAGATTGCCATCGGCATCGTTGAACGCCGGTACGTAGCCGATCGCGACGACCGCCATGAAACCGAGGCAATATATCCAGCCGAACCGCCGTACCGTGTCCATTTCGCTCTCCCGTCAAGGGCATAGTGGCAGTCGGCCGGCGCGCGCGCAATCGCGCGCATGGCGATCGGGGGCAGCGCATGGTATCGCGTGGGGTTCTCGGCGAAGGGCGATCGGATGCAGTGGCGCGGATCAACGACAAAGGTTTCTGCCGTCCGAACGCCCGGCACGCGCGCGGCGGGCTGCCTTGCCTGGGCGTACTACCTGTGGCTGGAATGCAGCATTGGCATCGCCATCGCGTTCCTGGTGGGCGAGCAATTGTCGCCGGCCTTGGCGGATCGGGGCTTCAACGTGCGGACTGGCGCCGGCGTGCTGATTGGCTGGGGTCTGGGGGCGATCGTGGCGATCTATCCGATGATATGGCTGCACCGGCTCGGCCGCCGGCTGATCGGGTGAGCCGGCCGCCGCCGTCAGACCAGCGCGCACCCTGACAGGATCGTGGTGCCGCCCAACGACTGGACGTCGTTGCAGGTGACGTCGATCAACTGCCCCTTGGCCAGCGGCGCGAGGCGCTCGCGATAGCCTGCCGGGAAGTTGACGACCATGTAGTTGAACCGCGTCCGGCCCTCCATCGATAGCGCCGGTGTCGATCCGGGCTGCACCATCGTCGCGATCACGCCGGAAACCCGGATCGGGCCCGCATAGCGCTGCGCTGCACTGCGCGGATCACTGGCAAAGGCGGAATCAAGCATCGCGGCGGAAACTGTCGCGGGCGCGCGCGACGGGCCGGCGGCGCGATCGGATGCCGCGTCGGCCGCGCGCGGCCCGGTCGCGGCGGGGGCCGTGCCCGCATCGTCGGCGACCCGCGCGCCGGCCGCGTCCTGCCCGGCGACCGGCATCTGTTCGCTGCTCCGACCGGTCAGCAGCAGATAGGCAATGATCAGGACCGCGATCCCCACCACGACGGGCAGCACCAGCGACATGCCGCCGCGCGACGGCGTCGCGATCGGCGCCGTCGCGCCGCGCTCGGATGGCGCCTGAGCGGAACGATCGACGCCGATATCGGGGGAGGGGGCGGCACCCTGCACCGCAGCACCACACGTGCTGCAGAAACGAGCGCCCTTTGAAAGCTCGGACCCGCAAACGGTGCAGAATGCCATTTCTCGTCTCCCGTATCCCGGAAACGACGCACGGGACGCCAGGATCGTTCCACCAGCAGATTGTTTTAGCGCCACATCGACCCCATCAAATATAATTGAACGCTGTTCATTTGGCGTTAATTGAGCGGTGCTTATTTATTGGATCGCGGCGTTGATAGGCCGCAGGCGATCCCCCCGGATCGCGCACAGGAGAAAGACCATGACGTTGAAGTTCCTGATCACTGGTGCGGCGCTCGCAGCGGCCGCCATCGCCAGCGCACCGGCCGCAGCCTATGACCTCAAGACCAGCGGCCGCACCCTTGCGAGCCCGCAACTGACGGTCGATGTGCTGCGCAAGATATCGGATTACGCAAAGGTGAGTGGCGGATGCCACTTCCTCTTCTCGGCCCATATGCAGGTCATGCCGCGAAATTATCTGCCGACGCAGCCGACCAAGCCGGCCGTCGCGCGCGGCGGTCATTTCGAGCAGTGGACGGTCAATGCATGCGGCGCCAAGCAGCGCTTCCAGATTGCCCTGTGGCCGTCGCCGCGCGGCGGCAGCGATTATGCCATCACCCCGCTGACCGGCCGCATGCCGCTCCATGCGCGGTGAAGCCGAACCGCGCTCCATACGTTTCAACCATTCCTAACGGGAGTAAGACGATGTTCAGATCCTTCGCCACCGCCGCCACGCTCGGCCTCGCCACGCTTGCCGCCGTTGCGCCGACGGGCGCCAGCGCTGCGCCGCTCGCGACATGGCATGGTCGCTATGTCTGGGAAGAAAATCTCGGCCGGATCGGCGGCTCGACGCCGTCCGAAGGCATCGTTGCCTTCACCACCTACACGCTGGCGCTCGGGCCGGGGAACGGGCCGACCCAGTGCAGCCTGCGCGGTGAGGGCTTTCAGCTCAACGAGCAGATGCAGTGCACAGCGACACCGCAAGGAAAATCGGTGATCATCAAATTCTACAAGTTTGCCGTCGACGGCCGCGGCCGCTATCGTATGGCCGCACCGCTGTTCACGATGACCCGGACGGGGAGCGGGATCGTCACGCGTTTGCAGGCGCTGCAGCCGTCCAGTGCGGCGACGCCGCATAGCGGTCGGTTGTTCCGCCGCTCGAACTGAGCCTGGCTGGTCGGTGAGCGCCGCGGCAGCCACCGACCATTGCCCCCCGACAACCGGAGATCGTGCCGCCATCATGGGAAGACGTTCCGACCACAGCCGCAGCGAACTGCGCGCCCTGCTTCTCGAGGCCGGGATCGTGCTGATGGCCGAAGTCGGCTTCGCCAACTTTTCCGCACGGGAGGTCGCCAAGCGGGTCGGCTATTCGATCGGCACGATCCATAACGTGTTCGGCAATGTCGACGGGCTGGTCACCGCGATCAATACCCAGGCGTTCGCCGATTGGGCGGACGAACTCGAACGCAGCCTGGCGGCGGCGGGGGAGGACCGGATCGCCGCATTGACGCACGGCTATTTCCGCTTCGCGCGTGAGAATCCGCGACGCTGGGCCGCGATCTACGATCATCGCCCCGCCTGCGAGACGCTCACAGCTGAGCAAGAGGAGATGCGCGGGCGGCTGATGCGCATCGTCGGCGCCGAAGTCGCAACCGCTGTGGGGCGGCCGCTCGATCCGGAGCTGGGCACCTTCGCGCGCTCGCTCGTCGCCACCGTCCATGGCCATTGTAGCTTCGCGATCACCGGATCGTGGGCGGCAATGGGCCAGAGCGATATCGAAAGTGTCGCGCTGACCCGCGTGCGGGAAAGCCTGGCCGCCTTCGGAAACCCGCGCCCGCGCCCCTGAGCGGAGGCGCGCCTTGTTACAGGAGACCGACATGACTCCGACCACAATGCCAATGCGTAAACATGCTTTGCCGATCGAGCGGCTGGCCGGCGTCGCCGCGCAGTTCGAGCCGAGCAGCGACGGCTATCTGTTTCGCCGCGGCGGCTGCGGCCCCGCGGTGCCGGTCACCACGGCGGAGCATGCCGCGCTTGCCAAGGCGGGCAACCGAGCGTTGCTGCTGCATCTGGGCGCCTTCGGGGTTTGCTGCTGGGCCGCCTGGCTGGCCGTGGCGCGGGCACTGCCCGGATCGAGCGATCTGGCGATGGGGGCGGTGGTCGGCATCGTCGTGTCGGCGATCGGGCTGGTGATCTACGGCTCGCTACGCTGGCACGCCGATGCGCCGGCGCGCGCCGTCTCGGGGCGGCGCGCCACGCGGCCGGCGCGCGCAGCCGATTTCGGCGGCCATCCCGGCTATTGGACGATCGTCCTGTGGATGGCGGTGCTGTCGATCGCGGTCGTCGCCCGCCCGCAACCGCTCGCCTTCAACGTCGCGCTGACGATCTTCGGGCTGGTATGCGCGCTTTTTGTGGCGGGGCGGCGATGGTTGTTTGCCCGCAGTCTGACGTCCGGCCAGCGGGCACACGCGCGACAGGCGGAAAAGCACGAACGCCGCGCCGACACGCCCGCAGCCCGGCGGCGTTCGCTGGGCATCGTTGTGCTGCTGTTGCTGTTCTTCGTGCTGGAACTCGTGGCGTTGGCGGCGGGCATCCTGCTGAGCGTGCAAGCCGCCGCGGCGCTGATGGGGCGGCCGGCGGGTGCGATGCCGGACGGAGCGTTCCTTGGCGCCGTGTTTGTGGGGTTCGCCGTCGGCGGTCTGTTCATGTGGCCGGTCGACCGGCTGTGCAAACGCTGGACCGGCGAATCCGTGTTCAGCAACTTCGATTTCCTGGCCGGCTGGTAACTGCGCCGCGGTCATCAGCGGCGTTCAGGAAGGGCGGGCGCGCATTGCCCAGACGACGGTGAGGATCGGTACCGAAAGCCCGACCCAGGAAAGCGTGTCGCGCCAGCCGTCGCCGGTCAGCGCCGCGACCAGCGCCACCAGGCTCGCCGCGGCGATCGCTAGCGGGGCGGCAAAGATCGCGCGTAGGCGCCGTCGCGAAGTGCGGCGTGCGCTCATTCCGCGGGGGCCGCGATGCCGCCGGTCTCGACCTCGCGGACATGCGCGGCCGGGGACGCACGGCGCTTGCCGAGCCAGAGATACAGGCCAGTGATAAGCACGATGATCGAGAAAATATCGAGCATCGCCCACAGGATCTTCAGCGGCAGCCCGCCATAGTCGCCGAAATGCAGCGGCCGCGACAGCGACAGCGCCTTGTTGTACCACGGCATCGAGCGCGCGGTGGTGAAGGCGCCGGTTTCGGCATCGATCAGCGCGGGGGTCAGCAAATGCTGGGTGAGCGGCGTATCGCCCTGGAAGAACACCGCATAATGGTGCTTCGAGCTGAAGCTGCCGCCGGGAAAACCGATGAATTGCGGGTTGTTGCCGGGCAGCGCCTTGCGCGCCGCGGCCATCGCCGTGTCGAGCGACCCGTAGCGTGCCGGTGGTAGCGCGCCGCGCCCGGCATATTGGCGGGTCATCGCGGCGAGCTCGTCCTGCTGCCAGAGCGTGTTGATCGGTTCTTCCAGCGTGTTGATCACGCCGGTGACGCCCACGACCGTCATCCAGGCCAACGCGACGATGCCGAGCAGGTTGTGATAATCGAGCCATTTGAGGCGCGTGCTGCGCCGCGTCCGCAGCGTCCCGAAGGGGAGTTTGCGCATGAACGGCGCGTAGAGCACCACGCCCGAGACGAGCGCTGCGACGAACAGCAGTCCCATCGCGCCAAGGAACAGCATGCCCGGCAGCCCCAGGAACAGGTCTGTATGGAGCTGCAGCAGGAACGGCATCACGCCGCTGTCTTCCGCCTTGCCGAGCTGCCGGCCGGTCGAGCGATCGAACAGCTGGATCGTCATCGCGGCGACCGGTGCATCGGGGCGCGGCCCGGTGGTGATCGTCATCGACGGCTGGTCGTTGTCGAACGCCATGAACAGCGGCACCTCGCCCGGCCGCGCGGCGAGCGCCTTGGCCAACATCACGTCGAGCGGCAGCAGCCCCGGCGCGGTGCCTGACGACCCCACACCGGGCATGCCGTAATCCGGCGCGCCGCCGCCCCACCGGTCGATCTCGTCGCTGAAGATCAGCGGCAGGCCCGTGATGCACAGCATCAGCAGGAAGATGGTGCAGACCAAGCTGGTCCATTTGTGCACGAGATACCAGGCGCGGATCGAGGAACTCGTCATGAAATGTGCCGGAATGTTGAGAACGGGTCGCAGCAGCGGGCTAGGGGTGGCGCCGCCTGCTGTCAAACCGCGCCGTCAGCGGCGATCGGCCGGCATGCGCGGGGCGGGGCCCAGCCGCCGCGCCTCAGTCCGCGACATCCACGGCTTCCGTCGCGATGATCTCGGGGCGGGCGGCGGCCAGGTCGCGCGCGGCGAGGCCGAACGCCTTGAAGTGATCCGATGCCATATGCGCCTGGACGGCGGCATCGTCGGCATAGAGTTCGTTGAACACGAAGCGACGTGCGCCGCTGGTTTCGCGCCACAGATCGTAATGCTGAACGCCGGGCTCGGCGCGCGATGCCGCGACGCAAATTTGCGCTGCGGCGACGAAATCGTCCTCCGCGCCAGGCTTGACGGTGACGAAGGCGACGATCTTGATGGCCATGACATGCTCCCGGGTTGTGCCGTCGATCTGCGCCTTCCGCGCGCATCAGGCAAGGATTGCGCTTGATCGGCAGCCGGATTTGGCGCCATGCGCCGATCCAGTGGCGTGCGACCCCGCGACGGGCGTGCCGCACCGCGCGATCGATCGCGACAGGCACTGTTTGATAGTCGAGGGTTTCGCACATGTCCGATCGTTTCGCCGTCCTGCTGCAACATGCCCTGCCCAAACGGCGGCTGACGCTGCTGGCGGGCCGGATCGCCGGCGCGCGCGGCGGGGCGATGACCACCCGGCTGATCCGCTGGTTCGTCGCCCGGTACGGCGTCGACATGCGCGAGGCGGCCAATCCGGACCTTGCCAGCTATGCGAGCTTCAACGACTTCTTCACGCGGCCGCTGCGCGACGGCGCGCGGCCGCTGGCGTCCGCAGCGTTCGTCAGCCCGGTGGACGGCGCGATCAGCCAGCTGGGCGCGATCGACGATCATCATATCGTCCAGGCCAAGGGGCACCGCTTCACCACGACCGATCTCGTCGGCGGCGACGCCACGCTGGCCGCCACGTTCCGCCATGGCAGCTTTGCCAACCTCTATCTGTCGCCGCGCGATTATCACCGCCTCCACATGCCGTGTGCCGGCCGGTTGATGCGCATGATCCACATTCCCGGCAGCCTGTTTTCGGTCAACCCGGTCACCGCGCGCGGCGTGCCCAATCTGTTCGCGCGCAACGAGCGCGTGGTGTGCGTGTTCGACAGCCCGGCGCACGGGCGCTTCGTAATGGTGCTGGTCGGCGCAACGATCGTCGGGAGCATGGCCACACCGTGGCACGGCGTGGTCAAAGCGACGCGCCCGGGCGCGCCGAGCGAATGGTGCTACGACGACCAGCAGATCTTTCTGGAGCAGGGCGAGGAGATGGGCCGCTTCCTGCTCGGCTCGACGGTGGTGATGCTGTTCCAGCCGGGAACGATCGCGTTCGACGATGGCTGGAGGCCGGAACGGCCGGTGCGGCTCGGTGAGCGGATGGGCGATCGCCCGGCCTGATCGCACGCCGACGGCAATGCCGTCAGGCGCAAGGCGACATCCGTTCGGTCGGCTATCAGAAGGGAGGGGGGCGATGGCGCTCCCGATCCACTGGGTGGATCGGCAGCGTCACATCGTAAAGACTGGCTCCCCGAGTTGGATTCGAACCAACGACCAAGTGATTAACAGTCACCTACTCTACCGCTGAGCTATCGGGGAATGAAGCCGTGGCCGGGTCTATAAACGGCTCGAACCGGGATGCAACCCCGTTCGACGGCAAATATTGCTCAGGCGGCGAATTGCTCCATCGTGATGCGATCGTCGAGCGCATGCTCGGGATCGAACAGCAGGGTGAGTTCGCGGGCGCGGTCGATGACGATATCGACGCGCGCGACATCGCGGACCTCGCGCTGGTCGGCAACGGCGCTGACCGGCCGCTTGCCCGGATCGAGCACGCGGATGCCGATCCGGGCCTTGTCGGGCAGGATCGCGCCGCGCCAGCGCCGCGGGCGGAACGGGCTGATCGGGGTCAGCGCGAGCATCGCCGAGCCGAGCGGCAGGATCGGGCCTTGCGCCGAGAAATTATACGCGGTCGATCCGGCCGGCGTGGCGACGAGAATGCCGTCGCAGGCCAGTTCCGGCAGCACGATGCGATCGTTGAGCGTCACTTCGAGCTTGGCAGTCTGCCGCGTCTCACGCAGCAGCGAGACTTCGTTGATCGCCGGCAGCGTGACGATCTCGCCGTCCACCGTCTGCGCGGTCATCGCCAGCGGCACGACCTTGAACGTCTTGGTCCGGGCGAGGCGATCGTTGAGATCATGGCGGCGCCATTCGTTCATCAGGAAGCCGACCGTGCCGAGATTCATGCCGAATACCGGCACGACCGGTTTGCGGCGCTCGAGCATCGCATGCAGCGTCTGCAGCATGAACCCATCGCCGCCGAGCGCGACGATCAGCTCGGCGTCCTCGACCGGCACCCAATCATGCGTATCGGCGAGTTCCCGCGCCGCGGCCTGCGCCGGCGGGGTAGGGGAGGCGACGAGCGCGCGGCGCTGTTCGCTCATCCGCCGGTCACGCTCATATGCCGACTGACGGCGGGCGCGGTGGCGGCGATATCGAATTCGTGCCGCTCGGGCTTGGTGTTCATCGCCGCATCCAGCGCCGCATCGAGCCCGACCACGCCCTGCTGACGCAGGATCGTCTTGAGATCGACCTGATCGTCATGGCCGAGACAGGTATAGAGGATCCCCTCGGTGGTCAGCCGCACGCGATTGCACGTGCTGCAGAAATTGGCGGTCAGCGGCGAGATCAGGCCGAGCCGCGTATCGCTGCCATCGATTCGCCAGTAGCGCGCCGGGCCGCCGCTATTGTGCGTGTCGCGGACCAGCGGGAAGGCTTCCTTGAGCTCGTCGAGCACCGCGGTGAGCGGCAGGAAACGATCGGTGCGGTCCTCGTCGATCGCGCCCAGCGGCATGGTTTCGATCAGCGTGAGATCCAGCCCCTCGTCGCGGCACCAGGCGAGCATCGGGGCGATTTCGCGGTCGTTCTGGCCATTCAGCGCGACCATGTTGATCTTGACGCGCAGGCCAGCGTCGCGGGCCGCGAAGATGCCGCCGATCACCCGCGCGACATCGCCGTGCCGCGTGATGTAGCGAAACAGATCGGGATCGCGCGTGTCGAGGCTGACATTGATGCGGCGCATGCCGGCATCGACCAAAGCGGCGGCATGCTCGACGAGATGATTGCCGTTGGTCGTCATGGTCAGCTCGTCGAGCCCGCCCGCGGCGCCGTTGGCGCCGACATGGCTGCCCAGTCGCCGCACGAGTTGCTCGACATCGCGGCGCACCAGCGGTTCGCCGCCGGTCAGCCGGATCTTGCGGATCCCGCGCGCGATGAAGCGCTCGGCGATGATCGCCATTTCCTCGAGGCTGAGCACCGCCGCCTTGGGCAGGAATGTCATATGCTCGGCCATGCAATAGCGGCAGCGCAGGTCGCAGCGGTCGGTCACCGAGATGCGGAGATAGCTGATCGTACGACCATGGCTGTCGATAAGGTTGGGCGCGCAGGTCATGGGCGGAGAGCTAAGCCTTTGGAGGGAGTGTCACAAGAGCGCAGCACGAGACGCCTTGTTTGTCTTTTGTAAACGTCGGAGAGTGAAGGAAGGTGCCGGGGCTTTTTTCGACAGGGGGATCAGGGGTGAGCGACGTCGATCCTGCGCCGCTATATATCCTGTCGTTTCGGCAGCGCGACGAGCTTGCCGCACTGGCCGCCAATGCCGGTTGGCAGGTCGTCGCCGCGCGCCGTGCCGCCGGGGCGGCGCGCCGATTCCTGGCCAGCGGCTCGGCGGTCGCGGTGATCGATGCCCGTGGTGCGCTGTCCGACGGCCTGGCTGCGGCGGCTTCGCTGGACGGGGCGGTGGGCTCGAACGGCGGGGCGATGCTCGTCCTGGTATCGCGCGGCGATATCGAGGCGATCGCGCGGTTCTACGATGCCGGCGCGACGCATTTCCTGGCCAGCCCGTTCAGCGAGGCGGAATTCGTCCAGGCGCTGCGCTTCGCGCATCGCCATGCCGCGCGCATGGCCGGCGACTGGCGCGCCACCGCGCCGGCCGATCCGCTCGGTTGGCGGCTGGATCTCAGCAGCGGCACGATGCAATTGACCCCGGCCTTTGCCCGGCTGCTCGATCTGGCCGAGGAAACATCGCCGCGCGCGATCCTGCGCCGGCTCGACGCGGCCGAGCGGCGTGCGGCCTTCCTCGCGCTGCGCCGTCTGGCGACGCGCACGGCGACCGCCTTCGCGCACGATATCGAGGGTCTGGGCAGGATCGTGCAGCATCTGCAATATGATCCGGCAACGCGGCGTATCGACGCGCTGGTCGAGCCGCTGGGCAGCGCGCCCGATTCGGCTGTGGCGATGCGCGATGCGCTGGCCGGCGGGCGCGATGCCGGAGGGGCACGGCGCTGGATCGAGCGGCGTCTGGCGACGGCGGAGCCGCTTGCCGTGGTGCTCGTCGCGCTCAACCGCTTCGAGGTGGTCAACACCGCCTATGGCCGCGCCGCGGGTGACGCGCTGTTGCGCGGTGCACACCGCCGGATCGAGCAGGCCGCGGCGGAGACGCTGGAAAAGGGTGCGCTCGTCACGCGGATGGGCGGATCGGAATTTCTCGTCGCCACCGATCAGCCGCGCGCCCGGATCGATCTTGCGGTCGAGCGGATCGTCGGCGCGCTGGCCAAGCCGTTCGTCGTCGGTGATTCGATCGCGGTGCTCGGCTGCCGCATCGGCATGGCGGCGCGCGGCGAGGGCGACGAGGCCGCCTCGCTGCTGCGCCGGGCGAGCGAGGCGCTGGCCGACGCCCGGGCGTCGGACAGCGCCACGCTGCGCGTGGCCGATGCCGGCGAGGAGGAAGCGCCGATCGACCGCCTCGCCGCCGAGCTTGGCCCGGCGATCGATCATGGCGAGATCGACATCCTGTTCCAGCCGCAGGTGGCGATGGGCAGCGGCGCGATCGTCGGCGTCGAGGCGCTGGCGCGCTGGGAACATGCCACGCTCGGCACGATCGGCGCCGACCTGCTGTTCGCTGCCGCCGCGCGTGCCGATCTCGAGATCGCGCTATCCGATCATATCCAGCGTATCGTGCTCGAGCGTGCGGCGGCCTGGCCGCGGATCCTGTCCGGCCTGCGCCTGTCGCTCAACCTCACCGCCGGGGACATTGCCCGGCCGGGTTTCGCCGATCTGTTTCTCGACCGCGTCGACACCAGCGGCTTCCCGCGCACGCGCCTCACGCTGGAGATCACCGAAAGCGGGCTGATCGAGGATCTCAACATCGCCGCAACCCTGCTGACCACGTTCCGCTCGGCCGGCTGCCGCATCGCGATCGACGATTTCGGCACCGGCTATTCGAGCCTCGCCTATCTCAAATCGCTGCCGCTCGATTATCTCAAGATCGACAAGAAACTGGCGCAGGACATTACCGGCACGGTGCGCGACCGTGTCGTGGTGCGCGGCGTGATCGACATGGCGCGCTCGCTCGGCCTGTCGGTGATCGCGGAAGGCGTGGAGACCGAGGAGCAGCTCGAATTGCTCGCCAAGGAAGGGTGCCAATATTATCAGGGCTTCCTGTGCTCGGGGGCGATTTCGAGCGACGCGCTGGTAGCGTTGATGAAAGCGAATTGACAAGATCTGACAAAGATTGCCATAATTTGGCATGGCGACGATGAATATCTCTCTCCCCGACCTGATGAAATCCTGGATCGAGGCGCAGGCCAGGACGGGCCGCTACAGCAATTCGAGCGACTATGTTCGAGACCTGATCCGCCGCGAACAGGATCGCGCCGAGAAGATTCAGTCGATGCAGGCGCTGGTCGATGATGCGCGCGCAGGCGGTGTCGCCGACGAGACGATGGCGGATATCCGCGATCGCGCGCTGCGACGGGCTGGTATCGACTGAGCCGTGGCGGGCTATCGCCTCAGTACCGCCGCTGCAGATGATCTGGTTGCCATCTTCCTTGAAGGCGTGTCCGAATTCGGCTTGGCGCAGGCTGACCGTTACCATGCAGGGCTTGAAAAGGTTTTTGCATTTTTGGGGGAATATCCCCGCGCGGCGCGCTTGCGCCTTGAGATAAGACCGCCCGTACGTGCCTATCCGCACAAGGCGCACCTGATCGTCTATGAGCTGGATGCGGATGATGGCGTGTTGATTCTGCGCGTCCGGCATGCGCGGGAAGACTGGCAGCATTTGGCGGATGAGCCATAGCCGCCAGCAAGGGGGGCGGCGCCTTATCCCGCCGCCCGTGCCAGCCCCTTCGACAGTTGCAGCGCGCCGTGCAGCCGCGCCTTGGGATCGCCCCACACGCGGTTGACCACCAGCTTGCTGTCCGGCCGCAGCCGCGCGACACCGTCGAGCTTCTGCACCCAGGCGAGCAGGCCTTCGATATTGGGCGGCGTATCGTTCTGGAACGTCACCAGCGCGCCCTTCGGCCCGACATCGATCTTCGACACGCACGCCTTCTTCGCGTGCATCTTGATCTCGATGATGCGGATCAGATTCTCCGTCGCGCTGGGCAGGGGGCCGAAACGATCGATCAGCTCGGCGGCGAACGCCTCCACGCCGTCCTGGTCCTCGACATCGTTCAGGCGACGATACAGGCCCATGCGCAGATCGAGATCGGGCACATAATCCTCCGGGATGAGGATCGGCGCGTCGATCGTGATCTGCGGCGAGAAGTCCTTCGGGCGCAGCCGCTGCCCGCCGGCCTTGGCCTCCATGATCGCCTCTTCCAGCATCGACTGGTAGAGTTCGTAGCCGACCTCCTTGATGTGCCCCGATTGCTCGTCGCCGAGCAGATTGCCCGCGCCGCGGATATCGAGATCGTGGCTGGCGAGCTGGAAGCCGGCACCGAGGCTGTCGAGATCGGACAGCACTTTTAGGCGCTTTTCCGCCGTCTCGGTGACGATGCGGTTGGGCGGGGTGGTGAGATAGGCGTACGCGCGCGTTTTCGCCCGCCCGACGCGGCCGCGCAGCTGATAGAGCTGGGCGAGGCCGAAGCGATCGGCGCGGTGGATGATCATCGTGTTGGCGCTCGGGATATCCAGCCCGCTCTCGACGATCGTGGTGGAAATCAGCACCTCGAACTTCTTGTCGTAGAAGGCCGACATGCGCTCCTCGACCTCGGTCGCCGACATCTGGCCGTGCGCGACGACCGCGCGCACCTCGGGCACATGGTCGCGCATGAAATCCTCGATCTCCTGCACGTCGGCGACGCGCGGCGTGACGAAGAAGCTCTGCCCGCCGCGATAATGTTCGCGCAGCAATGCCTCGCGCAGCACCACCGGATCCCACGGCATGATATAGGTGCGCACCGCCAGGCGATCGACCGGCGGGGTCTGGATGACGGAGAGTTCACGCAGGCCCGACATCGCCATCTGCAGCGTGCGCGGGATCGGCGTGGCGGTCAGCGTGAGGACGTGGACGTCGGTCTTGAGCGATTTCAGCCGCTCCTTGTGCGTCACGCCGAAGCGCTGCTCCTCGTCTACCACGACGAGGCCGAGCCGCTTGAAGTCGATCGATTTGGCAAGGATCGCGTGCGTGCCGACGACGACGTCCATCTGCCCGTCGGCGAGCTTCTCCTTGGTCGCCTTGGCCTCGGCGGCGGGGACGAGGCGCGACAGGCGGCCGACATTGATCGGAAAGCCTTCGAACCGCGCGGTGAAATTGTTGAAATGCTGGCGCGCGAGCAATGTCGTCGGGCAGACGATCGCGACCTGCAAGCCCCCCATCGCCGCGGCGAACGCGGCGCGCAGCGCGACCTCGGTCTTGCCGAAGCCGACATCGCCGACCACCAGCCGGTCCATCGGCGTGCCCTTGGTCAGATCGCCGAGCACATCGTTGATCGCGCGGTCCTGGTCCTCGGTTTCCTCATAGGGGAAGCGATCGACGAACTGCGTATAGCTGCTGTCCGCTTCGATCACGTCGGCCGGGCGCGTGGCGCGTTCCGCCGCCGTCGCGATCAGCTCGCCGGCAATCTCGCGGATCCGCTCCTTCATCTTCGACTTGCGGCGCTGCCATGCCTCGCCGCCGAGGCGGTCGAGGCTCGCGCCGTCGCTGTCCGAGCCGTAGCGCGACAGGACTTCGAGATTCTCGACCGGCACGAACAATTTGTCGCCGCCGGCATAGGTCAGCGCGACGCAATCGTGCGGGCTCTGGCCGACCGGGATCGAGGTCAGCCCTTCGTAGCGCCCGATGCCGTGATCGGCGTGGACGACGAGATCGCCGGGCGTGAGCATCGCCAGTTCGGCAAGGAAGGCGTCGGCCGATTTCTTGCGCTTCTTGCGCCGGACGAGGCGGTCGCCGAGCATGTCCTGTTCGGTGAGCAGGGCAACGTCGGGGGTCGAGAAGCCGTGATCGAGCTGCAGGACGAGCAGCGCGACGCTGCCTGTCCCCCTCCCGCTTGCGAGCACCGGGTCGTCCATGCCCCCGGCATGGACTGAACGATGCGGGGCATCGTTCACCCGGTGCTGGGCCAGGGGAGGGCCTGTCTCCTCACCCGCCTTGCGCTTGGCAACATGCCCTCCCCCAGCCCCTCCCGCGAGCGGGAGGGGGGGAGAAGACGCCACCCCCAGCGCCTCCTGCCACGTATCGACCTTGACCGCGCCGGTCAGGCCGTGATCGGCCAGCAGCGACGCGAGCCGCTCGCGCGCGCCGATCGAATAGCTCGCCAGGATCGGCTTCTTGCCGTCGCGTTGCACGGTGCGCAGGTGATGCACCACGGCTTCGTAGACGTTCGCGCCGGCGGAGCGCTCGGCGCCGAAGTCGCGCGGGCCATCGACGTTGAAATCGAGCACCGTCGCCGATTCCGGCTCGTGGAACTGCGCGGTCTGATGCGTCGGAATCGCGTCCGCGCGCTCGGCGAATTCCTTCGCGGTGAGATACAGCGCATCCGCCGGCAGCGGGCGATAGCTGCCCGGATCGCTGACCTGCGCCTTGACGCGGTTGCCGTGATAATCGGTGATCGCCTCGAAGCGCTGCTCCGCCGCGGCGAGCACGCCGCTGTCGCGCAGCACGACCGCGCCGTCGCCGAGATGGTCGAACACGGTCGCCATCTTGTCCTCGAACAGCGGCAGCCAATGCTCCATCCCCGCCAGCCGCCGGCCTTCGCTGATCGCCTGATACAGCGGATCGCCGGTCGCGGTGGCGCCGAAACGCTCGCGGTAGCGGCTGCGGAAGCGCTTGATGCTGTCCTCGTCGAGCAGCGTTTCCGACGCCGGGAGCAAGGTGAAGCCCTCGACACGGCCGGTGGTGCGCTGGTCCTGCGGATCGAAGGTGCGCACGCTTTCGATTTCGTCGCCGAAGAAATCGAGCCGGAGCGCCTGCTCCTCGCCGCTCGGGAACAGATCGACCAGGCCACCGCGCACCGCGAACTCGCCCGAATCCGCCACCGTCTCGACGCGGACATAGCCGTTGGCCTGCAGCATCATGGCGAGCTTGTCGCGATCGATCCGCGCCTTGGGGGCCAGCGTGGTGACGAGCTGGCGGATGCGGAACGGCGTCAGCGTGCGCTGTGCGGCGGCGTTGGCAGTGGTGACGAGCAGCTGCGGCTTTTTCGTGATCTGCTGCAGCCGGTGCAGCGTCGCCATGCGCTCGGCCATGACGTTGAGCGTCGGGCTGGCGCGATCGTAAGGCAGGCAATCCCAGGCCGGGAAGGTCAGCACCTCGAGCTCGGGCGCGAACACCGCTGCGGTGGCGGAAATCGCGCGCATCGCCACCTCGTCCGGCGCGATGAACACCGCGCGGGCCGGCGCCGCGCGGGCGAGATCGGCGAGCAGCCATGGCTCGAACCCGGTGGGCACGCCGGAAAGCGTGAGCGGGGTCTTGGCGGCGAGGATTTTCTTCAGATCGGGCATATTTCAACTTGGGCTCCCCTCCCTGAAAGGGAGGGGCTGGGGGTGGGTGGATGCACGCGATACGGTCAGGGCAGGAAGTAAGGCCGGCAGTACATCAGGCCTCGACCCACCCCCGACCCCTCCCTTTCAGGGAGGGGAGTTATTCCGCAATTGGGACGTAGTTCAGCGTCTTCAGCGCGGCGATGATCGAGCCCTGGTAGCGTTCCGGCGCCAGCTCGGTGCCGATCGCCCAAGCCATGATATCGACGTCCTGTTCCTCCAGTAGCTCTTCGAACAGCACCATCTCAGCCTCGTCCCAGCTGCGCCCGTGTGCATCGAAGAACCCGCCGATCAGCAGATCGGCTTCCTTGACCCCGCGGTGGTGCGCGCGGAAATGCAGGCGTTTCAAACGTGTCTCGCGATCCATCTTCATCCCATGCGCAATTGCCCGGCGGGCGTCTGGCGGCGCACGTCGGGTGAGGCTAGAGGACACAGATAGTCATGCGACCCGATATCCTCAATCCATTGTTCGCCGAAGTCACGGCGCTGAAGGGCATCGGCCCGGGCCTGGCCAAGCCGCTCGACCGGCTGGGGCTGGCGCGGATCGTCGATCTCGCCTTCCATTTGCCGACCGGTTGGATCGATCGCGTGCCGCGCGAGGAGCTCGACATGGCCGATGCCGGGCGGACCATTGCCATCACGCTCACGCCTCAAAGCTATCGCTCGGGCAATGGCCGGGGGCCAACGCGGGTTCAGGCGAGCGACGCGCTCGGCAACTATGTCAGCCTGGTCTATTTCGGGGGGCATCCCGGCTGGGCGAAGAAGCTCGCGCCGCTCGGCGAACAACGCCGCGTGTCGGGCCGGCTGGAGCTGTACGGGCAGGAACTGCAAATCGTGCACCCGGATTACTGCCTGCCGCTCGACGAAGCGCCGGACGTCGCCGAGCGCGAATCGATCTATCCGCTGTCGGAAGGCATCACCTCGCGGCGCATGGGGCAGCTCGTCGCACAGGTGATCGAGCGTACGCCGGACCTGCCGGAATGGATCGAGCCCGGCCTGCTCGCCAAGCGCGGCTGGCCCAGCTGGCGCGAGGCGCTTGCCCGCATCCACGCGGACTCGTCCGACGCGATCGCGAGGGAGCGACTCGCCTATGACGAGGTGTTCGCCAACCAGCTCGCGCTGACCCTGGTGCGTCAATCGTCGCGCGCGCGGCGGGGCAGATCACTGGCCGGCGACGGGCGGCTGCGGGCGGCGCTGAAACTGCCCTATCAGCTGACCGGCGCGCAGGCGCGCACGGTGCGCGAAGTCGAGGGCGATCTTGCGCAGGAGCAGCCGATGCTGCGGCTGCTGCAGGGCGATGTCGGATCGGGCAAGACCCTGGTCGCGGCGATGGCGCTGCTCATGGCGGTCGAGGCCGGCGCGCAGGGCGCATTGCTCGCCCCGACCGAGATCCTTGCGCGGCAGCATTACGAGACGCTGCGCCGCCAGCTCGCCGGCCTGCCGGTCGAGATCGCGATCCTGACCGGGCGCGACAAGGGCAAGGTCCGCGAGGCGACGCTGATGGGGCTAGCGTCGGGCGCGATCCATATCCTGATCGGCACGCACGCAATCTTCCAGGATACGGTGACGTACAAGGATCTCGGCCTGGTCGTGGTCGACGAGCAGCACCGGTTCGGCGTGGCGCAGCGCATGATGCTGCAGGCCAAGGCACGCGCCGCGCCGCATCTGCTGGCGATGACTGCAACGCCGATCCCGCGCACGCTGACGCTGGCCAATTACGGCGAGATGGACGTGAGCATGCTCGATGAGATGCCGCCCGGGCGCCAGCCGATCGAGACGCGCGTCATCTCCGAGGATCGGCTGCCCGATATGGTCGAGGCGCTGGCGCGGCATCTGTCCGATGGCGGCCAGGCTTATTGGGTGTGCCCACTGGTCGAGGAAAGCGTCAAAAGCGACCTCGCCGCCGCCGAAGCGCGTGCGGAAACGCTGCGCGCGCGCTTCGGCGATCGTGTCGGGCTGGTCCACGGGCGGATGAAGGGCGCGGAAAAGGATGCGGTGATGGCCGAATTCGCCGCCGGCCGGATCGGCGTGCTCGTCGCTACCACGGTGATTGAGGTCGGCGTGGACGTGCCCAATGCCACGCTGATCGTGATCGAGGCGGCGGATCGCTTCGGCCTGGCGCAGCTGCACCAGCTGCGCGGCCGCGTCGGGCGGGGCAGTGGCAAATCGAACTGTCTGCTGATCCGCGGCAATGCGCTGAGCGAAACCTCGCGCGCCAGGCTGGCGCTGATGCGCGAGACGAATGACGGGTTCAGGATTGCCGAGGAGGATCTGCGGCTGCGTGGGGCAGGGGAACTGCTCGGCACCAAACAGTCCGGCGAGGCCGCGTTCCGCATCGCCACGCCGGAAATGCTGGGCGAACTGCTGCCGATCGCGACCGACGACGCGCGATTGCTGATCGATCGCGATGGCGGGCTGGAGGGAGCGCGGGGCCAGGCGGCCAGAACGGCGCTCTACCTGTTCGAGCGCGATGCCGGCGTCGCGTTGCTCCGCTCGGGGTAAATGCTGCCGCCCGTCGCCGGGCGGGGGCCGCTCAGCGTCCGCCCAGCGCGGTCAGCAAGGCGTAATAGTGGCTGAGCGGCACGACCGCCTCCAGCGCGCAGCCGATCCGCCCGCCCAGCGACCAGCGCACCTCGGCGAGCACCGTCCCGACCACCGGCAGCGTGATGCGCAATTGCGTCCCCACCGGCATGTCGCCGTCATAACGCGCCATCAGCCCCTGCGCGGAGATGTTGACGATCAGCAACCACATCTGCCGTGCGTCCGGCCCCACCGCCCGGGCGCGGTAATGCACCTCGTCGCGCGCGCTGGCGCGGTGGTCGGCCCAAGCTATATTGTCCAAAGGCATAACCATGGTTCCTGCGATAAGCGCAGCACCGGCCTAGGGGGCCGGAAGTGAAGCAGGTGGGAAAGAACCTGCTTAACGCCGTGCTACCCAAGAATTGTTATTTAAAAAAAGCCATATCCAACCAAATCGGGGTCAATAGCCGATCATCCGGCGATGAGCAGGCCGTGATTCTTCTTGCCCGCCGCGATCGCGACCGGTTCGGCGCCGACCGCGATCATTTTTGTCTCGTCCTCGACCTTTTCGCCGCCGACGCGCGCGCCGCCGCCCTGGATCAGCCGCCGTGCCTCGCCCTTCGACTTGGCAAAGCCGATCCCGATCAACGCGTCGATCACGCCGATCTCACCCGACACCGCTAGGGTCGGCAATGTGCCGCCGGCGCTGCCCTCCTCGAACGTGCGTCGCGCGGTTTCCGCCGCCTCGTCCGCCGCCACCGGGCCGCGGCACATCGCGGTCGCGGCGTTGGCGAGGACCTTCTTCGCCTCGTTGATCTCGGCGCCGGGCAGGGCTTCGAGTCGGGCGATCTCATCGAGCGGCAGATCGGTGAACAGGCGCAGGAAGCGGCCGACATCGCGGTCGTCGGTGTTGCGCCAGAATTGCCAATAATCGAAATGCGGCAGCTGATCCTCGTGCAGCCAAACCGCGCCCGACATCGTCTTGCCCATCTTGCCGCCGTCCGCCGTGGTGATCAGCGGCGTGGTGATGCCGTACACCTCGGTGCTGTCCATGCGGCGGGCGAGTTCGATGCCGTTGACGATATTGCCCCATTGGTCGCTGCCGCCCATCTGCAGCCGGCACCCGGCGCGGCGCGACAGTTCGAGAAAATCGTACGCCTGCAGGATCATGTAGTTGAATTCGAGGAACGACAGCGACTGTTCGCGATCGAGCCGGAGCTTGACCGAGTCGAAGCTCAGCATGCGGTTGACCGAGAAATGCTGACCGACGTCGCGCAGGAACGGGATATATTCGAGTTTGTCGAGCCAGTCGGCATTGTCGAGCATCACCGCATCGGTGGGACCGTCGCCGAACACGAGAAAGCGCTCGAAGATGCGCTTGATCGACGCGACATTGGCCTGGATGCCCTCTTCGCCGAGCAGCTTGCGGGCTTCGTCCTTGAAGCTGGGATCGCCGATCTTGCCGGTGCCGCCGCCCATCAGCACGATCGGCTTGTGCCCGCTCTGCTGCAGCCGGCGCAGCAGCATGATCTGTACCAGACTGCCGACATGCAGCGACGGCGCGGTCGGATCGAAACCGATATAGCCGGGCACGATCTGCTTGTTGGCGAGCGCGTCGAGCGCCGCGGCGTCCGTCGTCTGGTGGATATAGCCGCGCTCGGCGAGCGTGCGCAGGAGAGGGGAGGTGTGCTCGGTCATGGTGCCAGCGGTTAGCATGGGCAGTGCAAATTGCACTACCCCGCCTCGCATCCCAGCCGTCACCCCGGAACGAGTCCGGGATGACGATGAAGGCTAGAGACCCGGTAGCTGCGGCAGCGGATTGACCGGCGTGCGGCCCTTGCGCATCTCGAAATGCAGCTCGGGGCGATCGGCGAACCCGGAATCGCCCGATTCCGCGATCGTCTGCCCGCGCTTCACCGCCTGTCCGCGGCGCACCAGCAGCTTGCTTGCATGGCCGTACACCGTCGTCCAGCCATCGCCATGCTTGACGATCACCAGCCCGCCGAGCGCGGCAATCTCCTCGCCGGCATAGGCCACCACGCCATCCGCCGCGGCCTTGATCGGCGTATCGAGCGGCACGGCGATCTTGATGCCGTTATTCTTCTCGCCGCTCGCGCCCGGGCCGAACCGCCCGACCAGTTCGCCGCGCACCGGCCAGACGAAGGCGCCGCTGAAGCGCGAGGGCTCAGCGACCGGCGTGGTCGCGGGAAGCACCCGTGCGGCCGAGGCCGAGGCGGTGGCGCGGGCGGGGCGCTGGGTGGACGCGATCGCCGGGCTGCTGCCGGTGACGAGATCGTCGACATCGAGCCGGAACGCGGTGGCGCGCTCCTCCATGCTCGTCCGCCCCGGTGCGGTGCCCGGGATGAGCACGCGCATGCCGACGCGCAGCACATAGGGCTCGGTCAGTTCGTTGGCAGTGACGATGCGCGACCAGTCGATCCCGTAAGCGCGCGCGATGGCGATGCCGGTCTCGCCCGAGCGCACGAGATGATAGCGGCCGCCGGGAATGGTGAGCCGCTGGCCGATGCGGATCGTATAAGGCGGAGGAATGCCGTTCGCCCGGGCGATCGCCTCCGACCCCGCGCCGGTGCGATCGGCGACCGCGCGCAATGTGTCGCCGGGGCGCACGATATAGCTGCTGGCGTCGATCTCGCGCGCATCGGCGGTGACCGGCCGCGCCTGCCAGGCGGGCGGCGCGCTGGGCAGGGTGACGACCTCGTCAGTGGCGGGGCGGTGCTGCTGCGGTTGCTGATAGGGGGGGTAGCTGGGCGGCGGCAACGGGCGCGCGCCGTCCGGGATGCAGCCGCACAGCGGCAGCGCCGCCGCCAATATCACGCTCCTCCTGCCTGCCCCCATGCGCGCGATCCTATTCGTATGCCGATCGCAGCATATCGAACGAGTCGTAATGCGTCAGATCGAGATGCAACGGCGTCACCACGACATAGCCGTCGGCGACCGCTTCGAGATCGGTATCATGCGCCGGAGTCGAGATCACCGGCCCAAGCGAGAACCAGTGATATTCGTAGCCACGCGGGTCGCGCCGCGTATCGACGGCCAGCCGCCCGTAATCGCGAAAGCCCTGATGCGCGATGCGGATGCCCTTCACCGCGGCGGCCGGGCCGGCGGGGAAGTTGATGTTGACCAGCGTGCGGGGCGCAAGCGGCGCATCGATCAGCGGGCGCAGCACGCGCTCTCCCCAGGCCGCGGCGGCCTCGAACGGTACGGCGTCGCCCATGCCTTCGCGGGCATAGACCTGGCTCAGTGCGATCGAGCGCACGCCGGCCAGCGCGCCTTCCATCGCCGCGGAGACGGTGCCCGAATAGGTCACGTCCTCGGCCAGATTGGCGCCGCGATTGACGCCGGACAGGATCAGGTCCGGCGGGCTGTCCTTCATGATCCGGGCCAGCGCCATCATCACCGCATCGGTCGGCGTGCCGGCGACGGCGTAGCGCTTGTCGGCATGCCGGCGGACGCGGATCGGGCGGCTCAGTGTCAGCGAATGGCCGGCACCGGATTGCTCTTCGGCCGGGGCAACGACCCAGACGTCGTCGGAGAAAGCGGCGGCGATGGTTTCGAGGATCGCGAGGCCGGGGGCGTGATAGCCGTCGTCATTGGTGATCAGGATGCGCATCACGCCGGCTCCAGCCGGTTCAGCCCCTTGAGATATGGCTGCAGCACGTCCGGAATGGCCACCGATCCGTCCTCCTGCTGGTAATTCTCCAGCACCGCGACGAGCGTGCGGCCGACCGCGAGGCCCGAGCCATTGAGCGTGTGCACGAAGCGCGTCGCCTTCTCGCCATCGGGGCGATAGCGCGCGTTCATGCGCCGCGCCTGGAAATCGGTGCAGGTCGAGCAGCTGGAAATCTCGCGGTAGCGCGCCTGGCCGGGCAGCCACACTTCGAGATCGTAGGTCCGCGCCGCGGTGAAGCCCATGTCGCCGGTGCACAGTTTCATGCGACGGAACGGCAGGCCGAGCGCGTCGAGCACCCCCTCCGCGCACGCCGTCATGCGCTCGTGCTCGTCTTCGGACGCGTCGGGGGTGACGATCGAGACCATCTCGACCTTTTCGAACTGATGCTGGCGGATGAAGCCGCGCGTATCGCGCCCCGCCGCGCCGGCTTCGGAGCGGAAGCAGGGGGTGAGCGCGGTGAAGCGCAGCGGCAGTTCCTGCTCGCTGAGGATCTTTTCGCGCACGATATTGGTCAGGCTGACCTCGGCGGTGGGGATCAGCCAGTGATCGTCGCCCGCCTTGAACAGATCCTCAGCGAACTTCGGCATCTGCCCGGTGCCGAACAGCGCATCGTATTTCACCAGCAGCGGCGGCACGCATTCCTCATAGCCGTGCTGCTCGCTCAGCGTATCGAGCATGAACTGGCCGAGCGCGCGGTGCAGCTTGGCCGCACGGCCGCGCACCAGCGTGAAGCGCGCGCCGGACATCGCCGCGCCGGTCTCGAAATCGAGGCCCAGCGGCGGGCCGATATCGTCGTGCAGCTTCGGCGCGAAGCCGAAGGTGCGCGGGGTGCCGTGTTCGGCGACGAGCTGGTTGTCGTCCTCGTCGGCGCCTTCGGGCACGTCGGCAAGCGGCAGGTTTGGGATCGCCGCCAGTAAGGCAGTCAGTTGCTCGCCGAGCGTCTTCTCCTCCGCCTCGACCGCCGGCATCCGCTCCTTCAGCGCCGCGACCTCGGCCATCAGCGTGGCTGCTGTGGCTTCGTCCTTCTGCGCCTTGGCGGCACCGATCGCCTTGGACGCCTCGTTGCGACGGGCCTGGCCGATCTGCGCTTCGGTGATCAACGCACGGCGGCGTTCGTCGAGCGAGACCAGTGCGGCGGCCGATGGCGCGAGCCCGCGCTTGGCCAAGGCGGCGTCGAAAGCGTTGGGGTTTTCGCGGATCAGGCGGATGTCATGCATGGCCGCAGGCTATGCCGCCGCCGCCGCGCCCGCGCAACCCAAGCCGCTTGCGACGCGTTACGCTCCATGCAGATCAACAAAAAAAGGATATTCCCATGCAGGTAGCGCACAAATCCGTGGTCGTCGTCGCCGATGGCCGCAAGATGCTGTTCCTGCGCAACGAGGGCGATGCCGAGCATCTCAACCTGGTCGTCGAACGCGCGGTCGAACAGGACAATCCGAGCGATGGCGATCAGAAGTCCGATCATGCCGGGCGCTCATCGTCGAGCGTGGGCGGCGGGCAGAACTCGATGCAAGAGGTGGATTTCCACCAGCTCGAGGAGGACCGGTTCGCCGCCGAGACGGCCGACCTGCTCAAGCGCCGCGCGCTGAAGAACGATTTCGAATCGCTGATCATCGTCGCGCCGCCGCGCACGCTGGGCGAATTGCGCAAACATTATCACAAGGAAGTCAGTCAGCGCCTGACCGGCGAGCTCGACAAGGACCTGACCGGCCATCCGATCGATCAGATCGAGAAATTGCTGCTCGCGGCGTAAGCCGCGGCGTCCCCGACCCCTTTAACGCGCGGTCGGTGATGTAAACGAAAAGGGCTCCCGCCTTGCAGCGGGAGCCCTTTTTGCGTTCAAGCGTCGGCTGAGCTCAGACCGCCAGCGCGGTCTTCTTGGTGAAACGCTTGCGCGCCACCAGCGCCGCTGCGGCCGCACCGAACAACAGCACCATCGGCGGGGCGGGGACCGGCGACGGACCACCGGAGCCGCCATTACCGCCGCCATGATCGCCATGCCAGCCGCCATGGCCGCCATTGCTGTTCCAGCCGCCGTGATCACCCCAGCCCTTGCTGCTGCCGCCATAGCTGCTCGAGCTCGTCGAGCTTGCCGAACTCGTCGAGCTGGCGGAAGACGTGCTGTTGTGATTCTCGTTATTGTTAGTGTTGTTGTTCTGGTTGTTGTTATTGTTGCTGTTGTTGTTGGTGTTATTATTCGTATTGTTGTTCGTCTGTTCTTGGTTCTGATTTTGATTCTGGCTTTGTTCGTTCTTGTTGTCGATGTCGATCGTGGTGCCACCGGTCGAGGAGATGGCGATCGCGCCGCCGCCCGAACCGCCGCCGCTACCCCCGAAGCCGCCGCCGAAGAACCCGCCGCCGCCGCTGAAACCGCCGCTGCCGCCGATCACCGCCAGGCCGCCGCCGCTGCCGCCCGAGACGATCGGCATCTCGCCGCTGGAGCCCAGGCCGGCATAGGATACCGGGGGCAGGGGGATCGGCGCGCCCTGGCTCGTCACGGTTACGGTTGCTGGTGGGCAGGCGACGCGCGTCTGCGTCACGACTCGGCGCACCCGGCTCACCGGCCGCTTCGCCGCCACCTTGCGCACGACCCGCTTGGTCTGTTTGGTTTGCTTGGTGGCATAAACCTGCCGCGTCCTCGCACCCTCCGCAACGTGCACCGCACCACCACCGATCAGGGCGCCGCCGCATGTGCAGGCGCATAATTTTGCCAAGGCCATCCGCACGGACATGTCGTCACTCTCTCGCTACTGGCTGCAGAAATACCGCGCCTGTTCAATAACGGCTATGCTGCCGCTATTCCCCGATAGTGCCGAACAAACCATTAAGTTCAAGCGCGTTAACCAAGGATTCCCGGGCAATATCAACAAAACCCTGTGCCGCAACGGCATTGTTTTGGTTAACGTGCCGTGATGGGACGCCGATCGCGGCCGTACAGGCCTGGGCGTTAACCACGTCGTCCCAGCGTTAGGCCGGACTGATCCGCACTATCGCCAGGCCGTCACGAAACCGCAACCACGCCGTGCTCAGAGCGTCACGACAGCGGTGATCGTCAGCGTGCGTGTCCTGCTTGTGGAGTGCGTGGTGCGCCGTTATAGGCGCCTACATCAAGGGGTTGGGCAGACACGGTGGACGAGAGGCGCACAAGCGCCCGCTTCACTGTCGGGGAGAGTGGGATGGCGACGGTCTTGAATCGATTGGACGAATCCGAAAAGGCGGTGGCTCCGGCCCATGATGCGGGCGGCTATCGTCCCAGCGCCAACGAAGAATTCATGAATCTGCGGCAGCAGCAATATTTCCGCGAAAAGCTGCTGGCCTGGAAGGATGCGATCCTGCGCGAGGCGGCGGGCACGCTGTCGCAACTGCAGGTCGATTCCCTGCGCGAGGCGGATCTCACCGACCGCGCGTCGAGCGAAACCGACTGGTCGATCGAACTGCGCACGCGCGATCGGCAACGCAAGCTGATCTCGAAAATCGACGCGGCGATCCGCCGGCTCGAAGAGGGCGAATACGGCTATTGCGAGGTGACCGGCGAGCCGATCAGCCTGGCACGGCTCGAGGCGCGACCAATCGCGACGATGACGGTCGAGGCGCAGGAGCGACACGAGCGGAACGAGAAGGTCTCGCGCGAGGATTGATCGCATCGCGCCCGCGCGGCGCGGGTGCGGTAAACCATTGGGTAGCATTTCGGGTGTATCGCATGCCGAACGGAGGTCGGCTCGAGCATTCAAATGGACCAGTTTACCCACGATCCTTTCGCTGGCCAGGCGGCCGACGACACTGCGCGCAACCGGCACGAGGCACGCGACAGCCTGTTCCTGATGGCCGATTTCCGCGTCGGCGACAGCGACAAGGTGCAGCCCGTCCGCGTCCGTAACCTTTCCGCCGGCGGGCTGATGGCGGAATATCCGGCAGGGCTGGAGCAGGGGCTGACCGTCGAGGTCGATGTCCGCGGGGTTGGCTGGGTATCCGGTCACGTCGCCTGGTCCGCAGCCGGGCGAATCGGCGTGGCGTTCGTCAGTCCAATCGATCCGATGCTGGCGCGCAAGCCGGTCAGTGGCGGCGCCAAGGCGGCAGGGTTTCGGCCGGCCCCGGTACTGGTCAAGCCGCGTCTGCCCAAGCGCTAGGGCGCTGGCCTCGCACGGGACGTCCCGTGCGAGGCGCCGAGCCGGGCTATTGCGCGGTCATTTCCTCTTTCAGGCGGAGCTTCTGTTTCTTCAGTGCGGCGAGCGCCGCGGTATCGGGCAGGGGGCGCTGGGCTTCGGCGGCGATCTTGCGGTCGAGGCCGGCATGCTTGGCTTCAAGGGCTGACAAATGTGCGGTCTGCATCGAAGCAATCCTCCTTCAGTGTCTGTGCGGGGGACTGAATGAAACATAGCATAAGTTAATTGTCTCCCTCCGATTGGGGCTCAATCGACGGTACGAGCGGTTTTTCGCGCCAGACCGTTTTGCGGGCTCGCCACCGCCCCGCGATGCGCTACGATGCGCGCGAGACGGGGGACCGATGGACGATACGCAGATTGCCAAACGGCTCGACATCGTGCGCACGGAGCATCGCGATCTCGACTCCGCGATCGCCGCGCTGGTCGAGTCGGGATCGACCGATCAGTTGCAGCTCGCGCGCCTCAAGAAGCGCAAGCTGCGGCTGCGCGACGAGATCAGCATGCTCGAGGACCAGCTTGTCCCGGACATCATCGCCTGATCCGAATTGGGACATATTCTGGTAAAATTGTTCTGATCGCGGGACTGTTGCCGAGTCCGACGCTATGTCATGCGTTGCTCCCATGCGGGGGCTCGACACGGGATTACGAATGCAACGCAGGTTGATCGACATGCTGTACGTCGATGCCATGCTTCTGGCGGATGAAGCGCGCGGCTATTTCGACGAGACCGGCCGGCTCGAGCGCGAACTGCTCGGCCCGATGGCGCGCGTGTCCTTTTCGTGCGAGTCGCTCAAAGTGACGACACGGCTGATGCACGTCATCGCCTGGTTGCTCACGCAGCGCGCGGTGGAAAGCGGCGAGCTGCCGCTGCGCGATGCGCTCGATCCGTCGCGGCGGCTAGGCCCCGCGCCGGTCAGCGAGCCCGAGTCGATCGCTGCGATGCCGCGCCATGCGAGGCAGCTCATCGATTCCAGCGTCGACCTGTATCGCCGCGTCGAGCGGCTTGATCAGTCGCAGGCGCAGGCGAGCGCCGTGACCAGCCCGGCGCGCTCGATGCTCGACCGACTGGCGCTGGCCTTCTAGACGGCGAGCCGCGCCCGCGCCGCGCGATATTCGCGCTCCATCCGATCGACCCGCGAGGCGACGCTTTCGATCTCGGTAACCGCGCCGATCCCCTGGCCCGATCCCCAGATATCCTTCCACGCCTTCGGCTTGCTGCCGTTGCCGGTGCCGAAATCCATCGTCTTCAGATCGCCCTCGGGCAGATTGTCCGGATCCATCCCCGACGCTACGATCGAGCTGCGCAGGTAATTGCCGTGCACGCCAGTGAACAGGTTGGAATAGACGATGTCCGCCGCCTTCGAGGCGACGATCGAATCCTTGTACGCGCCATCGGCATTGGCCTCGGTCGTGGCGATGAACGGCGAGCCGATATAGGCCAGGTCGGCGCCCATCGCGAGCGCCGCCAGTACCGCATCGCCGGTCGCGATCGACCCCGACAGCGCCAGCGGCCCGGCGAACCACTGGCGGATTTCCTGGATCAGCGCGAACGGCGACAGCCGCCCGGCATGGCCGCCGGCGCCCGCCGCGACCGCGATCAGCCCGTCGGCACCCTTTTCGACTGCCTTGCGCGCGAAGCGATCATCGATCACGTCGTGCAGCGTGATGCCGCCCCAGCCATGGACCGCGGTGTTGAGGTCCTCGCGCGCGCCCAATGAGGTGATCACGATCGGTACCTGCCATTTGGCGCAGGTCGCCAAATCGGCCTCCAGCCGCTCGTTCGAACGGTGCACGATCTGATTGACCGCGAACGGCGCAGCCGGACGATCCGGATTTGCGCGGTTCCAGGCGCTGAGCTCCTCGGTGATGCGATGCAGCCACTCGTCGAGCTCGGCCTGCGGCCGCGCGTTGAGCGCCGGGAACGAGCCGACGATCCCCGCCTTGCACTGGGCGATGACCAGCTCCGGGCCGGAGATGATGAACAGCGGCGAACCGATGATCGGCAGCCGCAGGTTTTGCAGGATCGCGGGTAAGGTCATGTACGTTTCATAGCGCAACCCAATCCGCTGTCCAGTCAGTCGATCCGCTTCAGCCCGGCCGCCGCGGCATGGGCCTTTTCGACATAATGTGCCGCGGAGACCGTCAGCATCGCCTGCGCCGCCGCGTCGAGCTGCCGTACCGCCCGCGCCGGGCTGCCGACGATCAGGCTGCCCGGGGGAAAGGTCTTGCCCTCGGTCACCAGCGCGCCGGCGCCGACGATCGATCCTTCCGCAATCACCGCGCGGTTGAGCACGATCGCGCCCATGCCGATCAGCACGCGATCCTCGATCCGGCAGCCATGCAGGATCGCGTGATGCCCGATCGTGCAGTCCGCCCCGATCGTCAGGGGCGCGCCGGGATCGGAATGGCCCATCGCGCCTTCCTGGATATTGCTTCGCGCGCCGACCAGGATCGGCGTATTGTCGCCGCGCAACACGGCGCCGAACCAGACATTGGCATCTTCGCCCAATTGCACGTCGCCGATCAGATCCGCGCTCGGTGCGATCCACGCGCCGGCGGCGAGTGTTGGACGCTTACCGTCGATTTCATATTGCGGCATCACATTCTCCCGAGGGCCCGTGCTCCAGAACCCCTTCAGGATCGGGCCCGATCACCCGCCCCGCTGGCGTCGTCCGGGGGATAGATGACGGCAGGTGAACGCCGACACAAGCGCAGGATGATGGAGGGCCGAGTCAGGCCGCCGCCGACATCGGCCCGGCGATCATCGCCAGCACCGCGTCGCCCTCGATCGGGCGACTGAACCAGAAGCCCTGAATGCTCGAACAGCCCTGATCGCGCAGTTCGTTGAGCTGGTCGCGATCCTCGACGCCTTCCGCCGTCGTCTCCATCTTCAACGCGCGGGCGAGATCGACGATCGCGTGGACGATCGCTGCCGAACTCGGGTCCTGCGCGACCAGATCGACGAACGACTTGTCGATCTTGATCTTGTCGAACGGGAAGCTGCGCAGATAGCTGAGCGAGGAATAGCCGGTGCCGAAATCGTCGAGCGCGATGCGGACGCCCATCGCGCGCAGCTGATGCAGCACCTGCAGCACGCCGTTCTCGCCATCGAGGAACACCGATTCGGTGATCTCGACTTCGAGCCGGTCGGCGGACAGGCCGCCGCGCGTCAGTGCCTGGACGATGATATTGGAAAAGCCCGAGTTGCGGAACTGCAGTGGCGAGACGTTGACCGCCACGCGCACGTGCGCCGGCCATGCCGCGGCCTGGCGGCAGGCCTCGTGCATCACCCACTCGCCGATCGCGACGATCAACCCGGTTTCCTCGGCAACCGGGATGAATTCGGCCGGCGGGATATTGCCGCGGCTCGGGTGCTGCCAGCGCAGCAGCGCTTCGAAACAGCCGATGCGATCGCGCGCGAGATCGAAGATCGGCTGGTAGTTGAGCCGGAACTGGCCGGTGAACAGCGCCTCGCGCAGATCGAGCTCCAACTGCCGCCGCCGCCGCGCCGCGGCATCGAGCGCCGGCTCGAAGAAGCGGAATACGCCGCGCCCGTCCTGCTTGGCGCGGTACAGCGCCAGATCGGCGCTCTTCAGCAGCGCGTCGCCATCGGGGCCGTCGTGGGGGGCTACGGCTATGCCGATGCTGACTGCACTCGCGATGTGCAGCTCATCGACCGCAATCGGATGCCGAAAACGATCGAGAATCGTCTGCGCGAGCGCGCGCGGGCGATCATCCTCCCAGCGCCCGGCGAGGATGATGGCGAATTCGTCGCCGCCGAGCCGCGACACGGTGCCGTCGCTGGCCAGATCGTCGAGGATCAGCCCGACCTGGCGCAGCAGCGCATCGCCGATCGGATGGCCGAGCGTATCGTTGACGCCCTTGAACCCGTCGAGATCGAGGCACAGCACCGCGGCGCGCTCGTTCAGCTTGGCCGTGCGCGTGATCGCCGTTTCCAATTGCTGGCGGAAGAAGGTGCGGTTGGGCAGACCGGTCAGCGAATCGTGGAAGGCGAGATGGGTGATGCGATGCTCGCGTTCGAGGATCCCGGCCGACATGGTGTTGAAGCTTTCCGCCAGCCGGGCGATCTCGTCCGATCCCTCGACCTTGAGCTCGGCACGCGATCCTTCCTCCAGCGCCTTGGCGGCGGCATCCAGCGCCGCGATCGGCCGGGCGATGCCGCTGGCCAGGCGCCGGCTGCCGAGCAGCATCAGGATCAGCCCCATCACGCCGGCCAGCGCGATGCCGATCTGCAGCGAGTGATAGGAGGCCAGGGCGGTGTCGAGCGGGTAGCTGAGCAGCAAGGCCGCCTCGGGCGCGGTGCCGCGGCCGGCCAGCGGTATGGCCAGCGCAAAAGCACGGTCGCCGGCCAGATCGAGCGTCTTGGGCGTCGCCGCGTCGCGCGCGATCGTCCCGTCGACGAAGCGGTCGATGCCGGAATTGGGCCAGGAATCGGCGACGCTCGCGCCGCTGCGCGACGCCCAATGGCCGTCCGCGCGCCGGTGCAGCATCGTGGCGCTGAGCGGGATCGCCGACAGGCGCTCCAGCGCGCGCATCTCGGCGGCGTCGAGCGGAATGGCGAAGACGACGCGGCCGATCTCGACCGGCGCCATGATCGGGGCGACGACCAGCCGATAGGTGCCGCTGCCGGTGGCGATCACCGCATCGTGGCGGCCGTTGCCGAACGTGGCGGGCAGCGTCCTGAGCGTCGCGCGCAGATCCGCCGGGCCATCGCCCATCACCGCGCCGGTGCCGTCGATGACGAAGGCATTGGCGACGCCGGCGCGCGCGCGCAGGTTCGACACCGCCGAGACGATCGTCGGCCGGTCGCCGCTGGCGACGGCGGCGCGGAAACCGAAATCGCGCGCCAGCACGTCGGCCGAGGTGAACAGCGAGGCCGCGCGCAGCGCCCAGATACGATCGTACACGCTGCCGCTGGTGGCCAGTTCCGCGCGGACCGAGCGTTCGGCATGGGCGCGAATCATGACCTGCGCGACGACCGCCACGACCAGCAGCGCGAGCGCGAACAGGGCCGCATAGAGCACCGTCATGCGCGTGCGCAGATGGCGAAAATCGAACAGGCCGTGCCAGTTCGCCAGAGCGGGGGCGGCCTGCATCTAGCGGCGGATGGTATAGCTGGCGGTGAAGCCGGTGGCGGGGATCGTCGCGGCCTGGGCCAGCACGTTGCCGTTGCTGCGGATCGAGGGGTGCCAGACGCGGACCGTGGCGCCGCCGGCCGGCACGCCGGACAGCGCGGCATGGCCGGCCGCATCGGTCTGTGCCGCATAGGGCGTGTCGACGACCATGATCACGCCGCTCATCGCATCGTGGATGTTGCAGCCCACCGTCACCGCGCCCGGCCTGTCGAACAGGATGCTGCGCGATTGATCCTTGCCGTACAGCTTGAGATCGAACTTCTTGGGCTTGGAGAAGGAATAGACCTGGTGGCGGACCTTGTCGTAATTCGGGAAGGTCACGGTCGAGCCGACCGGCACGATCAGGATGCGCGGATCGAACTGGATGTTGCGCTGGCCCATCGTCGTGCCCCAGGTGAACCTGATCGGCGCGGCCGGCTTCCGCGGCGTATCGATCATCACGATCGCGCCTGCCAGCGGCCGTCCATCGGCACCGCGGACATCGATATTGGCGGGGGCGGCTCCCGCGGCCATCGGCACAAACGCTACTAAAGTGATGGTCAAGCGGCACAACATAGGTTGGCGCGTAGCCGAGTACGGTTGCCGAGTGATGAATCGGCTTTTTACGGCTCGGTAACCAACCCCGGTCAAATGGATCGCGACGCCGTCCGGAGTACGCCATGCCATCTTCCCTATTGTTGCGCTGTGCGCTGGCGCTGCTGAGCCTCGCCGCCAGCAGCCCGGCACTGGCGCGCGACATGCGCGCGGGCGGCAAGATGCTGCTCACCGGCGGGGTGAGCAGCGTCGAAGGCGCGGCGGGCGGCGGGCTGGCGACCTGGTCGTTGATCGCGGGCAACGAGACCAAGGACGGGATCGGCGCCAAGGCGCATGTCACCTATCTCGCCTTGCCCGATTTCGATCTGACCACGGGGGGCGTGGCGATCGGGATCAAGGACCGGGTCGAGCTGTCCTATGCGCGGCAGCGCTTCGACACGCGCGCCGCCGGCGCAGCGCTCGGGCTCGGCCGGGGCTTCACGTTCGCGCAGGATATTTACGGGCTCAAGCTGCGCGTGATCGGCGATGCGGTGTACGATCAGGACAAGCTGCTGCCGCAGATTTCGATCGGCGTGCAGCACAAGCGGGCCAATCGCGGCGCGGTGATCCGCGCGATCGGCGGACGGCATACTGCCGGCACCGATTTCTACGTCGCGGCGACCAAGGTGCTCCTGTCGCGCAGCCTAGTGCTCGATGCGACGCTGCGCGTCACCAAGGCCAACCAGCTCGGCCTGCTCGGCTTCGGCGGCGACCGCCGCGATGCCTATCGCCCGCAGTTCGAGGGATCGGCCGGCGTGCTGCTGGCGCGCAACCTGCTGGTCGGCGCGGAATTCCGCACCCGGCCGAGCAATCTCGGGTTCGCCCGCGAGCAGCACGGCGCCGATCTGTTCGCCGCCTGGTCGCTATCGAAGAACGTCGCGGTGACCGCCGCCTATGCCGATCTCGGCGATATCGCGACCGTCCAGGACCAGCGCGGGCTGTTTCTGTCGCTGCAAGGCAGCCTGTAAACTCGGAGCCAACACCCTGTGATATCTCTCTTTCTCGCTGCCCTGCTGGCGCCGCAAGCGACGCTGCAGGAGGATCCGGTCGAGCCCTATGTGCAGCGCGACGCGAATGCCGGGGCCAAGCCGTTTGCCGGCCACGCCATGCTCGATGCCTTTCACGGCCGCGCCGGGATCGACCGCGTGGTCGACGATCTCGTCGCGCGCAATGTCGCCGATCCGCGGATCTCGGACATCTTCAAGGCGCAGGATCTGGTCCGGCTGCGCCGCACGCTGAAGGAGCAGTTCTGCTACATCCTCGGCGGCGGCTGCGCCTATACCGGGCGCGACATGGCGTCGTCGCACAAGGATCTCGGCCTGCAGGTCGCCGATTTCAACGCGTTGGTGGATAATCTACAGAAGGCGATGAACGCCGAGAAAGTCTCCTATTGGGCGCAGAACCGGCTGCTCGCCAAGCTCGCGCCGATGAAACGCACCACCGTCGTGCGCTAGCGCGCGCCGCCGCGGTTGCCGTGGCGGGCGTTCCGCGGCATCGCCTGGCCCATGACGATCGCCCACAAGCTCGATTCCGTGCCGCGCATCGCGGTGATGACCGCCTTTCCGCCGGAATGGGCGGCGCTGGTCGACAGTGTCGAGGATGCTGCCGAGCACCGTGTTAATGGCCTGACGATCCTGACCGGCACGCTGGCGGGCAAGGCGGTGGTGCTGATGCAGAGCGGCATCTCGATGGTCAATGCGGCGATGAACACGCAATTGCTGATCGATCGCTTCGCGGTGAGCGCGATCGTCTTTTCCGGCATTGCCGGCGGGGTCGATCCCGGACTGTCGGTTGGCGATGTCTGCGTGCCGGCGCGATGGGGGCAGAATGGCGAAGTGGCCATCGCGCGCCAAGTTGCGAGCGGCTTTGCGCCGCCCACCGGGCTGCCGGGCGGGACCGATCTGCCGGGCCATGGCGCGCTGTTTCCGCGCGACGTGCTGGTCGGCAATGCCGACGATCCGGTCGCCGAGCGGCGCTGGTTAATGGCAGATCCCGATCTCGTCGCACTCGCCGCCACGGTCGGCGCGACGCTCATGCTCGACCGGCATCTGCCCGGCGACAGTGGCTTCCATCTCCCGCACCAGCCGCGCATCGTGACCGGCGGCAATGCCGTCAGCGGCCCCGCCTTCGTCGACAATATCGCCTATCGCGAGTATCTTGCCGCGGTCTATTCAGCCCGCGTGGTGGATATGGAAAGCGCCGCCGTGGCGCATGTCGCCTATGCCAATAGCGTCGGCTTCGTGATCTTCCGCAGCGTCTCCGATCTCGCCGGCGCGGACAGCGGCGACAATCAGATGCTGACCTTCATGACGCTCGCGGCGACCAACTCGGCGCATCTGGTGCGCGCCTTCGTGGCGGCGATGCCGGCCTAGGCGCGCAGCCAGCTGCGTTCGCGAAACCATTTGGTGATGATATATTTGGTGCCGCGCACCACCGGCATGCCTTCGTGCAGCGTGGCCAGGTTCGGGCTGCCATCGGGGTTCATGTTGTTCCAGGCGAGCAGCATGCCGCGCCGCGGCGCCATGCGGATGCCGGCCTGGGGAAACCAGGTCGCGCCGCCTTCCTCGACCTCGTTGAGATAGATCATCGCCGTCCAGGTGCGCTGCCCGCCGGCCTCAATGACCTTTTCGTAATAGCTTTCGCCTTCGTGGAAATAATCGTGATGCGCGCGGAATTGCTGGCCGGGCGCGTAACGCTGGCCCTGCATCGTCTCGCCATTGCTCGGATCGATGCCGAGCAGCTCGGCGATCGCCTCGTCGGTCGGGCGGACGTCGGGCGACCAGCGATCCATGTCGCAACTCTCGCTGGTGCGGAACTGCGTATCGGGATTTTCGCTGAGCAGGGTCGAGGGACGGCGATTGGCATCGATCAGCCGCACCAGCGCGGCACATTGCGCGGCGCTCAAGAAATCGCGGTAGGAATAGATCTGCGCGGTATCGATATTGGCGCGCTTGACCGCGGGATGGGCGGCGAGGCGGCGGGCGACATCTTCGCCGGCGCGCTGGCGGACCGGCGAGGGCGATCCGGCTTTGCGGGTTGCTGTCATGACGACGGCTAGATCGCTGCATCGGGCATAAAAAACAAGGCCCGCCGGATCACCGGCGGGCCCTGGAAATGCGGTCTGCGTTACCAGAAGATATCGTACACCGTATCGACCACCTCGCCGGAATAGATATCGACGAGCAGCGCATCGTTGTAATAGCGCACCCAGCGATACTCGCCATAGGCCTCCGGCAGGCCGTAATAGGACGCGTCGCCGATCCAGTAATTCTGGTTGAACAGCAGCGAGCTCAGCGTGAAGCCGATATCGAAGCGGCGATAGCCGTAGCGCCAGCCGCTCGGCGCGTAATAGCGCGGCAGATGATAGGCGTTGCGGTTATACTGGCGACGGCGATTCCAGTCGTAGCGATTGTCCTGGCGCCAGTTGCGGTTCCAGTTGCCGCCACGCCCGTCATTGCCGCGCCACTGCCCGCCGCGATTGTCGTTGCCCCGCCATTGGCCGCGATCGACGTTGCCGCGATTGTCGTTGCCACGCCATTGGCCGCCGCGATTGTCGTTACCGCGCCACTGGCCGCGATCGGCGTTGCCGCGCCCGTCATTGCCGCGCCATTGGCCGCGATTGTCATCGCCGCGAATTACGGTGCGATCGGGGCCGCGCGGGCCACCGCGATCGACGCCGCCGTTGCGGTCGCGGTTGGGTTGCGGCGCGACGCCCGGCTGAATCACGGGCCGCGGCTGGAAGCCACCCTGGCCGCGATCACGGGGGCGGCCGCCGTCATTGCCGCGCCACGCGCCGCGCCCGCCGCCATCGGCGGGCTGCGGGCGGGCGTCAGGCTGGGACGGGGGCGGGGTGCGCACCTCCTGCGGCTGAGCCTGCGGCTGAGCCTGGGGCCGCTCGGGGCGCGCTTCGTTCTGCGGCCGGGCGCGGGGCGCGCGATCGCCGTCCTGCACCTGGCGTGCGCCACGCTGCCAGCCGGGATTGTCGCCACGATCGCCCCGCTGCGCCATCGCAGCGCCGGGGATCAATGCGGTTGCGGCCATCAGCGCCGCGAGAAGAGAAGTACGCATGCACGTTTTCCTTGAAAACGCCGGCGCAATGATCGCCCGGTCGATAGACGCGGTGTGCGCGTTCGCGGATGAGGCGATGCTGAATTGATGTGTCAGCAATCCGACAGGAATCAGTCCGCCGGCGGCACCAAAGCGGGCACGCGGCGCGCGGCGTCCGCCGGGCTGGTGCCGGGCGGGGCACCGACCGCGATCTCGCCATCGCCGCGCTGCACGCGGGCGGCATCCAGCACGGCATCGATGATCCGCGGATAGACGCCGCAGCGACACAGATTGGTGATCCCGGCGCGGATGTCGTCCTCGCTCGGATTGCGGTTACGCTTGAGCAGCACCGCCGCGGCCATGATCATGCCCGGGATGCAGAAGCCGCATTGCGGGACGTTGCCGGCGATGAAGGCGAGCTGCACGGGATGATCGCGCTCCCGCGACAGCCCTTCGATCGTGGTGACGAAGCTGCCTTCGATCGCGCCGATCGCGGTCTGGCACGCCATCACCGCCTGGCCGTCGATATCGACGGTGCAGGCGCCGCACTGGCCGTTGCCGCAGCCATATTTGGCGCCGGTGAGATTGGACGCGTCGCGCAACGCCCAGAGCAGCGGCGTCTGCGGGTCCATGCGGTATTCGACCGGATTGTTGTTGACGGTGAAGCGGGTCATGCCGCGGGTCTAGCGCGGGTCGGCGGCACGGGCCACCGGTTCGTTTCGGCCGGGCCAGCGGTTAGCGTTCGGGTCGGGCGGCGCTAGCCGGCATAGCATTGCCGCATGAAGGCGGCGCGCACCGGGCCGCTGGCATGGGTGGCGTCGCCGGGCAGGCTGCCAATGATGCTCTCCAGGCGTTCGAATTCGCGGAAGGTCAGCCAGCCCTGCTGCCGCCCCTGGCGCACCGACCAGCAATCCGCCGCCCGTTCGCTCGGGCCGAACATCTGGTGGCCGCATTCGTGCATGTACCAGAACATCTGCTGCGCGCGCGGCATCGCGAACAGGCGCGGGTTGAGATAGATCAGGCTGCCGGCCGAGGCGGCGATATCGTCGAAATGCATCACGCTGGTCTCGATCGGTCCGCACGACGCGGCATAGCCGGCGAGGCGCAGTTCGCCCGCGGCGACGCGTTGCTGTTGCGCGGCGACGGGCGCGGCGATCGCCAGGGCGATCGCGAGGGCGGTGAGGGTGGACAGGATGGGGGGCATGCGCCCGGCTCCAATAGCTTGGGGGTCGGCATCGTGCCGCAGCGCGCAATTCTGGGATGACGGGGGGCGTCAGGGGGGCGGGGCGATCGCCGCGGCGAACAGGTCGGCAAAGGGGCGGCGTTCCGGCAGCACATAGACCACGCCGTTGGCCGGCCGGAACAGGGGCGCGACGATCGTTTCGTAAAACGCCACCGGCACGTTGATGCAGCCGTAGGAGACGCGGTTGTCGCGGGTCGAGGCCGTGGCGAGGCGGGTCAGGCGATGTTCGGCGGCATTGCCGGTGGCGACGCGGTGCAGCGAGATCGCCGCATCGTAATCGACCCACAGGATGTCGTGCGCCAGGTTCCGCCCCATCGACGCCTCGAAGCGGCCGGCGGGGGTGATCCGATCGGCCGGGCCGATATCGGCGAGCTTGCGATCACCGATCCCGGGCGGCGATACGTCGCCCTCGGCCAGGCCGAGCAGCGCCGGCGTGTCGCCGCGCAGCGTGCCGTCGGTCGCAAAGGCGAAGACGCGCGCGCCGATCTTGTCGACAATGATGAAGGGGCGGCCCTGCGCGTCCTGCGAGCGCACCACCCAATCGGCCAGCCGGCGCGTGTCGCCGGACGGCGCGGCGCGACCGAAGTCCGCCGCGACCGGCCCGGCGATCGCCGGACCGGTCACGACCAGGCTCAGCAGGATGCCCAGCATGAGCCCGGAGCGGATCATATCAGTTGCGATCCTGCTTGGCCGGACGGCTCGGCACGATCGGCCGGGCCGGCACGACCGGCGCCGGGACCGTATCGGTCGGCTGAACGACTTCGCCGTTCGGCGTTACCGTGTTCGGCCCGTTGGGACCATTCGGCCCATTGGGACCATTCGGGGCGAATGGCTGGTTCGGCGTGAAGGGCGCGCCCGGCGTCAGCGTCTCGAGCTGATCGGTCGGCACCAGCACGCCCGTCCCGACGACGCCGACACCCGGGACGACGCTCGTCACCGGCGACACCGGCGTGCCAGGTTGCGGCACCGGCTGGTCGCCCGGCGTCGTGCCTGGCGGAACGATGATCGGGCTGCCCAACGGCGAGCCGGCGGTCGGCCCGCCGGGCGTGCCGGTGCTGGGGCCTTCGGGTTGCGTGACCACCGGCGGGGTCACGACCGGCGGCGTGACCACCACGGGCGGCGTGACCACGACCGGCGGGGTGACCACCGGGAGTGTCACCACCGGCGGCACGACGACCGCGGCAATGATCGACCCGGTAGTGCGGAAGGTGGAGACGCAGCACGATCCGGCCAGCGCATATTGGCCGGCATTGTCGCCCGCCAAACTGTAGCCGCTGAAAGTAATGCCGACATTGGCATTGGCATCGGCATTGTCGAACGTCGCGCTGGCATTCGGCCCGGCGACCAGCGTGACGCCGACCGGCAGGCCGGACGTGGCGGTCGAATTGAACCCGTTCAGCGTCACGGCGGTCGATCCGTCGGCAGTCTTGGTGCCGCCGGGGAAGACCAGCATGCGCTGCACCACCGAAGCACCGAGGCTCAGCGTGAAGAAGCCGGCAAAGTCGGTCGGCGCGGCATAGGAGACCGGGTTGTAGTTGATCACCACCGCGGCATTCGGGCCGGTCACCGTGATCGGCGGCGTGAGCGGCGCGACGACCAATGTGCCGCCGCCGACACCGGGACCGGTGCCATCGGCACCGGCGATGATCAGCAGGCCGGATTGCAGGCCCAGGCTCTGCGACGGGATCGTGGTGCCGCGGGTCAGCGTCACGGCGGCGGCAATGTTGACGTCATGACCGGCACAGAGCGCGATGTTGCCGTCGGTCGTGGTCATGGCGTGGAACACGTTCACGTTGCGGCCGGCGTTGAGCAGGATGCTGCCGTTGGTGGTGGTCAGCGCGGCATTTACGGTGACGTCGCGACCGCAACAGGCGACGATATTGCCGTTGGTCGCGGTGATCGAGTTGTTGATGATCACGTCGCGCACCGCATTGAGGCGCAGCGTCGTGGTGCTGGGGCTGGCGGTCCAGGCGATTGCATCGTTGACGATGATGTCGCCATTGCCGGAGAGCGTGGTGCCCAGTTCGGTGGTCGGCGGCGTACCCGGCGTGGTCACGTCACCGGTCGGCAGCGTACTGATCGTCACGCTGTTGGTGACCAGCAGCGCCGACAGCGTGGCGCCCGAGATATTGCCGCCCGCGCCGATGATGAAATCCTGCGGATCGATCAGCCAGGTGCCGGTGAGACCAGTGGGGGACAGAGTCGAGACATGGGCCGTGTCGGAGATATTGACGTGCGCGGCGGAGGTTTCGATGAAACCGCCGCTGCCGCCATTGGGCGCGCTGGCATCGAGCGTCCCGCTGAGGTTCAGCGTGCCGCTCTGCATGTCGCCGAGCAGGCGGATATCGCCGCCGCGCGTGTCGATCGTGCGCGCTTCGATCACCCCGGTATTGTTGACCACGGTGGCGAGCAACTGGCCGGCGGCCTGGGTGGTCATCAGCACGTGTCCGCCATCGGCGCGGATCAGCCCGCCGTTGCGCGCCAGCGCGCCGACCGCACCGGTGTTGACGACGACGTTGAGCAGCCCGTCACCGGCAATATCCATGGTCATCGCGTTGCCGGCGGCCAGCGCCACCGTGCCGAAGCGCGCCTGGATCGTGCCGTCATTGCCGACCTTGGCGCCGAGCAAGGCGACATAGCCGCCATCTGCCGCGCTGATCGTGCCCTGGTTGAGCACCGCGCCGTTGCCGGTGCCGGCGAAGCGATATTTGCCGGCCATGAAATCCGCATCGGCGATGTCGCGCGTCGAGGCGACGAGCCCGCCGACATTGACCTGCGATGTGGCACCGAACAGCACGCCGTTCGGGTTGACCAGGAATACCTGGCCGTTGGCGTTGAGATTGCCGAAGATCTGCGAGGCATCGGGCCCGGTCACCCGGTTGAGCGCGACTGACGTGCTATTGGGCTGCACGAACGTCACGCTGTTGCCCTGCGCGATGTTGAAGCTGTCCCAGTTGATCACGGCAGCCTGGCTCGACTGGTTGATCGTCATGCTGGTCGGCGAGCCGGTCATCGTGGCTGCACCCTGCACAACGGTGCCGTTGGTCGGCAGCGATTGCGCCTGGGCCGGGATGGCGAGCAACAGGGCGCCGGCCAGACCGCTCGTGGCGAGCAGCAGGCGGCGGGCAGGAGAAAGGCGGGCAGGGCGGGTGCGGAGGACGTTCATGTCGAAATCCTTGAAAAGGGAGTGCCGGTGATGCGCGGAGGCGATCAGAAGAGCTTGGAGACCTGGAACCAGAAGCGACCGTCGCGATCCGGCGCCGAGGTGGCGGCGGTGTCGCCGATCTTGCGGGCGTAGCTGCCCTTCAGCGTGAAATTGCCCGGCGTCATCCACGCCACGCCGCCACCGAAGCCGCTGCGCGTGGCGGTGTTGGCGCCAGCAAACCACGGGCGATGCGCGTAATCGACCTGCCCGGCATCGACGAAGCCGAACAGCTGGACCTGGCCGGGGAAGCTGCGCGCCCAATCGGTGACCATCAGCCGGACCTCGCCCGTGGCGATATATCCCGTATCACCATAGGCTTCGCCCTCGGGATAGGCGCGCACGCCGTACGCGCCGCCCAATTCCATCTTTTCCGACGTATCGAGATTGTCGAACGCGAGCTGACCGCGCACCGTGCCGTACAGCGACAGCGGCCCGGCCAGCGACTGGATGCGCGCAAAGCCGCCCTGCAGCTTGGCGAAACGCCCGTCGCTGCGCGCGGTGAGCGCATCCGCCGCCCGCTCGAGCGGGCTGCGCAGGGTAAGATTGCCGAGCGAGACGCCGAGCGAGAAGTTGCTCGCCCCGCCGCCGCCGAACGTATCGCGCTCGTTGCCGTTGAGGCCGAGCGTCGCCACCTGGCTCGCCTTGCGCGAGCGGGTCGACACCAGATCGATGCGATCGTCGAACCATTTGGCGTCGAGATTGCCGACCGCGTAGAGATTGGCGCGACGCGAGCGGATCAGCGGATAGCTGGCGTACAGGCTGGCGATCTGCGCATCGCCGCTGGCATCCAGCCGCTTGAATTCGCGACCGAGATCGTAGCGGAAATAGGCAAAGGCCGCGCCCAGCGTCAGATTGCCGACCGGCGCCTGATAGCTGACCCGGCCGTACGCCAGGCCGCTGGTCGAGGCGAGCACGCGCAGGCTGAGCATGTCGCCGCGCCCGGTGGCATTGTTGAGATTGATCGTGCCGCCGCCGCGATACGCGCCGGTATAGCGGTTGCCGGCATTGTCGGCCTCGATGCTGCCGTCGATGCGGCGGCCGGGGGCGAGCTCGACCGACAGATCGGAGGTGCCGACTGCCGCGCCGGGCGACAGCGTGCCGCGCGCGACCACGCCGGGAATGTCGGACAGGAGCAGCAGGCGGCGCTCGAGCGGGGCGTTGGCAATGACGTCGCCGCTGTCCAACCCGCTGAGCACCGCCGCGGCGATGCCCGGGTGCAGCGGGCCATCGTCGATCGCGATCGCACCGTAGCGGCCCTCGATCACGGCGATCGTCACCACGCCGGCCTTGACGTCCTGCGACGGCAGATAGGCCTGGGCGAGAAAGTAACCGCGGGCCTTGTAATAGCCGGCGATGTTGGCCGCGGCGGTGCGCAGCTCGGCCAGGTTCATTTCCCGGCCGGGGACGAAGCCGCTGGCGGCGATTAGCGTAGGCTCGTCGAACAGCGTCTGGCCCGAGACGCGTAGCGTCGACACCTGGATCCGTGCGCCGTCCGGATCGGTGACGGGGGCGGGCGGCGTCTGGACGGTCAGTTCCGGTTCCGTCTTCGGCAGCACCAGCGCCGGCGGGATCTGCTGCAGCTGCGCGCCCGCGGTGGGCACTTGCTGCGCGGTCGCCACCTGGCCGGTCGCCAGCAGCGCGATGGTCACGAAACCAGTTTTCATCGGTAGGCCCCCGTTCGGTCGCAAAGGTGCGACGCCCGACCAGACGCCAACGCGCCGTCGAGCTCGATCATTTCCGGATTTCGGACGTTTTTGAGAGGTACGAAAAACAAACGCTGTCGGATGCAAAGAGCGCATATTCGTACGTTCAATCGGGAAGCGCTTAAGTGTATCTATTGTTCCGTCCTAGAAACAAAAAGACATAGATAATCTTGGACATTGATATATGTTAGGAACTACTCGTATTTTCATTTGGTAACTATCGATACTTGGCGGGTTAATTCCTTACAATATTCCTCCTGGATTTTAGGCATCCTTAGGTTGTTGTTAACGGATTCCGATGAAGTGGCCGTTCATGCCATGATCCCGATCGCGTTGGAGCAAGCGTGGCAAAGCGGAAGTTCGGGGCAGTTAAAGCGTCAGCAAAACGGCTTCGTCGAAGCGCGATGGCGTTTCTGCCGGCAGCTCGCTGCCGGAAATCGACGGCTGACACAGGCTGCGGTGGCCCGCATCGATTCCGGGAGCTGGCCTCGATCATGCGCTAGATCGGGTCTCGGATACTTGCCATTCGAGGCAGCGGGCGCTGCTGCCCATGGGCATTCATTAGCCGTGGTCGGGGTGGGGGATCGCCGCCGGTTGGGCGTGTTCAACCGATCGCGGTCGACTGAGCGTCAACGGGACGGTGGCAGTGATCGCATCGTATCTCGGCGACAAGCGGGGTCCCACAGGGGCGGTGGCGCAACAATTGTGGTGGTCCGGCCGTGCCCGACAGCCAGCGATCGCCCCAGCGGATCAGTTCGACGATCAGCGGAAACAGATCGAGCCCTTCCGGGGTGAGCCGGTAATCGAACCGCGCGGGTTTTTGCTGGTACGGCTCTTTTTTCAGGATTCCGAGATCGACGAGGCGGGTCAGGCGATCGGTCAGGATGTTGGGCGCTACGCCAAGATCCGCCTCGAACGCGCCGAAGCGGCGGACTCCGCTGAAGGCGGAGGCGATGGTCTGGGCGGTCCAGCGATCGCCGATCACTTCGATCGCGCGTTCGAGCATCCGTTCGTGCGGCGCAAGATCGCCCCGGTCGATGATCGAGCGACGCTGGGCGCGGGCCTTTTGCGGCGGTTCCATGCCGGCGCCCGGGCCGTCCTCGACGATCACGTCGCGCGCGACGACCTCCTCGCCGCAGGTCGTGCAGCGCAGTTCCGGCAGGAAGACATTGCCGCAGGAATGACGCAGCGCATGCACATCCACGCGCGGATCGAAAAACCAGCGCTTTTCCCAGCGGATGATCATCAGCGACGCGCCGAACAGATCGAGCCCCATTGGCGTAAGGCGATATTCGTCGCGCGGCGGACGCTCCTGATAGCGTTCGCGGCGGATGATGCCGGCCAGCTCCATGCGCCGCAGGCGATCGGTGAGCAGGCTGCGCGCCATCCCGGTCTGCGCACGGAAATCGTCGAACCGCCGCACGCGCTTGAACGCCAAGTGCAGGATCATCAGCGTCCAGCGGTCACCCAGGATGTCGAGCGCCCGCCGCGCCGAACTGGACGCCAGACGGTGCCCCGTCCCGCTCGTCGCCCCGGTCATATCGTCCGCTACGTCCACCCAGCACCTCTTCCCCGTAACGCCATGCCATCGTAATTGCTGCGGCGACAAGGAAAAGCCGGTCGGATCAGCGCGCTGGCCAGTCGGCGAGGCGCGCGGCAGCGGCGCGAAAACCGCGCTCGAGATCGTCGACGATCGCGGCGGTCGGCGTCTCGCCGGTGATTGCATGCACGCCCTGGCCGGCAGACCAGATGTCGCGCCAGCGTGCGGCGCCATCGCCGGCCGAATTATACGCACGGGTCGGCGCACCGCCATCGACGGTATAGCCGGCGGCGTCGAAGCTGGCGCGCAGCCAGGACGCGGCGGTACCGGTAACCGCGGTGCTGACGACCAGATCGGCGATCCCGGACTCGGCCAGCATCGCCTTGTAGCCGGGGGCGGCCAGGCTTTCGCTGGCGGCGACGAAGCGCGTGCCCATGTAGATGAGGTCGGCGCCGGCGGCGATCGCGGCGGCGATGCCGGCGCCATCGGCGATCCCGCCACCCAGCGCCACGGGACCCTCGAAAAAGCCGCGGATCGCCGAGACGAAGGCGAGCGGGGAGAGCGTGCCGGTATGGCCGCCGGCGCCGGCGGCGACGCAGGCGAGCCCATCGGCACCGGCGCCGAGCGCCTTTTGCGCGAGCCGCACGTCGATCACGTCGGCCAGCACGGTGCCGCCATAGGCATGGACCGTGTCGATCACCGGCGCGGGGCTGCCGAGCGCGGTGATGACCAGCGGCGGCTTGTGCTTGGCGACCAGCGCGAGATCGTCGGCGAGGCGCTCGTTGGTCGAATGCGTGATCAGGTTGGCGGCCCAGGGCGCGCCGTCGATCGACGCGGTGATCTCGCTCATCCAGGCATCCACCTCGGCGGCAGTGCGGCAATTGGTGGTGGGGAAGGAGCCGACGATCCCGGCGCGACACGCGGCGATGACCAAGGCTGGCCCGGAGACCAGGAACATCGGCGCCGCGACGACCGGCAGGCGGAGCGCGAACGGCAGTGTCATGCGATCCGCTCGACGATCATTGCCGCGCCGACGCCCGAGGCGCCGGTGACGACGACCAGCCCGTATGTGCCGTCGCAGGCATCGAGCGTGTCGAGCAACGTGGAGAGCAGGACCGCGCCGGTCGCGCCCATCGGATGGCCCTTGGCTAGATGCCCGCCGGCGACGTTCACGCAGGCCGGATCGACATCGTAATCGCGCAGGAACTTGGCGATGACGACCGCGAACGCCTCCATGAATTCGATCCGGTCGATCTCGCCCAGCGTCAGCCCGGTGCGCGCCAGCACCTTTTCCATCGCGGCAAAGCCGGCGGTGAGCGAGGCGGCGGGATCGCCGCCGACCTCGGCATAACCGAGAATCTTCGCGCGGGCGCCGTCGGCGAGGCCGGTCAGCGCGGCGAGGCCGGCGCCGTCGCACACCGGCGGGGCATGCGCGATCGTGTGCGTATAGGCCACCGGCTCGTCGCCGAGCACATCGGTATAGCCGCTGCCGAGCGCGGCAAAGGCGGCGGGGAGCGCGTCGAGCTTGTCCCGGGTCAGGCTGGCCCGCACGCATTCGTCGCTGGCAAGACCGGCGACGGCGATGCGCGAGGCGGTGAGCGCGGGATCGCGCTCCGCCGCGCCGGCGCGCGCCTGCGACGTAGCGGTCACCGCGTCCATCGCGTCGCGCGTGATCGCCTCGCGCGTCGACAGGCGATCGGCGGCAACCGCAACGGGGAGATATTGCGCCGCGCGGGGCAGCGCACGATCGGTATAGAAATCGGCCTTGTCGGCCATGAAGCCGACCGCGGACATCATCTCGGCGCCGCCGGCGAGCGCGGTGTCGATCGCGCCGGTCTCGATCAGCGCGGCGGCTTGGCCGATCGCGACGAGGCCGGAAGCACAGTAAGCGTTGATCGTCTGTGCCGCGGCGCGATCGGGCAGGCCGGCGGCGAGCTTGGCGACCATCGCGATATTGCCGCCCTGCGCGCCGATCTGGCCGACGCAGCCGAGCATCAGCGTGTCGGTCTGCCGGCTGCCGGGGGCGCGTTGGTCGAGCGCGTCGACCAGCGCGGCGATCAGCGATTGCGGGCTCTGCTGCGCGAGACCGCCGTCGGGCCGGGCCTTGCCGCGCGGGGTGCGGACGGCGTCGCGGATGTAGACGGTCATTGCGATGGTCCCGTGCTGCGTGAGGACGTTATCCGGCGACATGCATCTGCCGTTCCCCCGCGAAAGCGGGGGTCCAGAGCCGCGGACGGTGGCGTTTGTAACCCTGGGCTCCCGCTTTCGCGGGAGAACAGCAGGGTTGGTGCTGCAACGGTATGATCGCCGCCGCGATAGTGGCGCGCGGGGCGTGAGATCGGCCCGGCGTTCACAGGCGCGCGCGGAAGGCGGGGGGGGCGGGGAGGGCGTAGAAGCCGGCAGGCGCGGCGAGCAGCGCCGGGATAGCGGCGATGGCCACGGCGATCGTCGCGTCGGTCAGCGCGCGTGCCGGGGGGAGCGCCGGGTCGCCTTCGTCGATCGCGAGCGTCAGGCGGACATTGGGACGGCCTTCAATGTGCACGTTCCAATGGCCGAGCCCTTGTTCTGGATGGAGCGCGGGATCGGCGGTCCACAGGATCGACAGCGTCAGCTCGACACCGCTCTGCAGCGTTGCCGTCCAGCGCCAGCGCGTGGCGGCGACGGTGCCGCGCGGGATCGTGCCGGCGGGAAGGAGGATGTCGCGCGGTGCCAGCGTGGTCTCATGTGCAGGTGCAATCCGCACGACCGGATCGGCGAGGGCCAGTGCCGCCAGGTGAAGCACTTCCGAGAAGAGCGACGTGTAGAGCGCGGCGAGCGGACCGGTGGTGATATCGGTATTAGCGGGATCGGCGCCGAAGCCCATCAGGCCGAAGACGAAATCGGGCGAGGCCATGGCGGAGGCATCGACCGTTTCCTCGATCGTGATGCGCTCAAGCTCGTGGCACAGTCCGGTGGCGGCGAGCGTCAGCCGTTCGACGACGAAGCCCGGATTGACGCCGAGCCCGGCAAGGCTCGACCGGCCCGCCTGGCAGGCGGCCAGCAGCGGCCCGGCATACTCAGGCCCGTGCGCTTCTGGATAATGGAAGCCGGCGGTGGACAGCACGTTCTTGCCGCTGGCGAGCAGCCGCGCGACATCGGCGTTCATCGCCTCATAGGGCAGGGTGATGCGCGGCGTGTGGATCACCACATCGGCATCGAGCGCGAGGATCTGCGCGATATCGTTCGTCGCGATCACGCCGGTGGCCGGTCGGCGGGCGATATCGCCAGCATCGCGCCCGGCCTTGGCATCCGAATAGACATAGCAGCCGATCAGTTCGAGATCGGGATGATCGATGATCCGACGCAGCGCCGTGCGCCCCATCGCGCCGGTGGCCCATTGGATGACGCGGACGGGACGCTGGCTTGCCACCCGATCAGGCCGCGACGCGGCCGGTCTCGATAAAGGCGCGATCGGCCCACACGGCGTGCGTGCCGCTGCTCAATTTGTGCGGCAGCGCGATGCGGCAGACCGGGCCGGCGGCAAAGTTCTTCGCATCGATCAGCACGCATTCCGAGGTGCCGCGATTTTCGTCGATCAGGAAGCTGACGATATAGCCGTCATCCTCGTCCACCGCCCCGATGCGCGGCGCGAACGGCGCCTCGCTGGCATAGACGCCGTCGGGCAGCTTGACCGTCTCGCTGGTGCCGGCCTGCAGGTCGTGCTTGACGAACGTGTCGAACAGGAACCAGCCCGGCTTGGCGCTGACCGAATAGGCGTAGCGATACGGCTTGCCGGCATAGCGCGCGTTCATCATGCCGAACTCGACCGTGTCCTCGCCCAAGCGCTGCTCGATCGTCTCTCCGGTCTTGAGATTGAAGCGCCAGCGGTGCAGTCGGCTGCGGAAGCTGTGCATGTCGAGATAGGCCATCATATGCTCATGGCCCTCGACCGACCCGGTGAGCGGCGGCGGGGTCGGGTCTTCCTGGAAGTAGCCGTCGAGGATCAGCTCGTCGCCTTCCTCATAGGCATTGAGGAAGTGCAGGATGTAGCACGGCGCGGCTTCGAACCATTGGATGTCGTCCGGTCCGCCGTGGCGCGGCACCACGCCGAAACGCGACGGCATGTCCTTGAAGAAGCGCACCGCGTGCACGCCGCGTTCGAGCAACTTGGGGTCCCAGAATACGGGCAGATCGTTGAGGATCGAATAGCGGTCGCTGAACGCCATGTCGTGCGGCAGACGGGGGCCGGGCAGGGGGATGGGAATATAGCTTTTGAGCTTCCCGTCCACGCCGACCACGCCGTAATGCATGTAGGGCGGGTGCTTCGAATAGTTGAAGAACAGCAGCTCGCCGGTCGCCTCGTCGACCTTACAATGCGCCGAGACGCCGTCGATCGGGCCCCATGGTGCGATGCCGAGATCCTCGAGCGTCTGCGGATCTATCGCATAGGCCTCGCCGCACTGGTAGAAGGTCGAGAGCAGTTTGCCGGCATGGACGACGACGTCGGTGCTGGCATTGTCCTTGAGCCCGCCATGCGCGCCGTAACCGGGGCGCTGCGAGGTGCCGGCGGGATCGGCGAGCCCGCCCCACAGCGACGCGCCGGCTTCCTGCTCGGCCTGGAAGCAGCGCGTGCGCACGAAGCGATTGCGATACGAGGCGCGGCCGGCCTGGAACGAGATCTGATGGATCATGGCATCGGCATCGAACGGGTGATGCCGGCCAAGCGGCTGATGCACCTGGTTCTCGGTGTTGCGGAAATAGATGCCGTCAATGTCGTGCGGGATCGTGCCTTCGATGACATCGAGATCCTCGGCATCGACTTCCTCGTGCAGCGGGGTCCAGGCACCGTTGAGATACGGGTGGTTGCTGGGCTTGAGGCTGGTGACGACGGGGGGGTGTCGCTCGAGCTTCATGACTGGATCCTCATCTACGCCGGAACGCCGGCTTTACGCTAACGGAACCCGCTATCATTGCGGGTCTTTTAATGCAAGTGACTGGCGGCGGGCTTGTCCCGCCGCCAGTCATGTTCCGCCGTCGGTCAGAATTTGCCCGACAGGCGGACGCCGTAGGTGCGCGGATTCCCGTACAACGATGCCTCGTCACCGAGGAACGGGATCACGCTGGTGCGGTACAATTTGTCCGTCAGGTTCTTTGCCCACAAGGTCACCGCCCAGCGATCGCTCGCCTTGCCGAAGCCGATCCGTGCATCGAGCAGGCCATAGCCGGGCTCCGAATTGAGGTTTTCCGGGCCGTAGAAGAACCCGTCCTGATAGGTGAAATCGGCATGGGCCTTGATCACGTAATCCTCACCGACAGGCAGCTTGTAATCCGCGGCGATAGAATATTGGTAATCCGCGGTGCGCGCGAGCTTGTTGCCGGAATAATCCAAGTTGCGCCGCGGATCGACATAATCCTTGTACTTCGCATCGAGGATCGAGCCCGAGCCCGAAACGCTGAACTGATCGGTGACGGCGATCGACAGTTCGCCTTCGATGCCCTGGATCTTGGCGCTGGCGGCGTTGGTGACCACGGTAGTGAGCAGCACGTCGTCGAGCTGCTCGACCTGCAGATTGCTGAAATCGAGCCGGAATGCGGCCAGGTTCAGGCGCACGCGGCGATCGAACAGGTCGCTCTTGAAGCCGACTTCGTAATTCCACGCGGTTTCGGGGTTGAACGCGCGCGACGCGGTGGCGCCGTCGGGCGTTGCCGCCTGCCAGCCGCCGCCCTTGAAGCCCTTGGCGGCCGAGGCGTAGAGCAGGATCGCCGGGGTCGCCTTATATTCGAGCGCGAAGCGCGGCGTGGCTTCCTTCCAGGTCTTCTCGACATTGATGTTGTACGGCGTCCTGAGCGGGGCGGGGGAGAGGATGTCGCCGGCCGGGCCGAGGCTGTTGATCCGCGCGTTGGCGTTCATCTCCTTGTGATCGATCGTGTAGCGCGCGCCGACCGACGCGGTCAGGCCGTTGACGATCTCATATTCGACCTCGCCGAACGCGGCGTAGTTCGAGGTGATGCCGCTATTGGCGAAGACGTTTTCGCCGTCCAGGCTGTCACGCGTGCCGCCGGGGCCACCGGGCAGCGCCGAGCGCGCCGTGTTGATCGAGTTGCGGCGCGTATCCTCGCGCAGATAATAGAGGCCGACCAGCCAGCTGAACGGGCCGCTCTTGTCCGAGGCGAGACGCAGTTCCTGCGTGATGCCGGTATATTTTTCCGACTGAGTGAGGACGGAATCGGTGAAGGACGGCGGCGCGCCGGCGCCGGCCTGGCTGAACCTTTGCCCCGAATCGCCGATGCGGATCGCGGCGAGATAGGTCAGCGCGGCGCCGCCGAAATCATAGTCGGCGCGGCCGGTGAAGCCATAGGTGCTGCGGCGGTTATATTGCAGGTAGGGCGTCTCGGTCGTGCGCGGATCCTTGGAGATCTGGCCCGTGGTGATCGGCCCGACGCCGACGCGGGTGGGGTCGTCGACCGCGTGCCGCGCCTGGCCGCCGCCTTCGTCGTGGCTGGCATCGGCCACGAAGCTGAGCGTCAGATCCTCGCTCGCGCGGACCAGGATCGAGGCGCGGCCGGCATAGCCCTCGGCGTCGTCGAGCTCCTGGCCGTTGACGATGTTGCGGCTGTAGCCGTCGTGGCGGGCCTGCTGGAACGAGAGCCGCGCGGCGACTGTCTCGGACAGCGGGCCGGTGATGTTGGCTTCGGACTGGACCGTGCCGTAATTGCCGACCGAGACATAGCCACCGGCGCCGAAATCGAATTTGGGCGTCGCGGTGATGATGCTGATCGCGCCGCCGACCACGTTCTTGCCGAAGATCGTGCCCTGCGGCCCGCGCAGCACCTCGACGCGCTCGACATCGAAGATCGGCGGCGTGGCCGAGCCGCGGCGGCCGATATAGACCTCGTTGATGAACAGGCCGATCGAGGGATCGGCGCTGGCGCTGGTCAGCCGCACCGTGCCGACGCCGCGGATGAACGCCTCCTGTTCGAGCGACCCCTGCGCCTGGAAGGTGAAGCTCGGCGTGCGGCCGGCGAGTGCGGAGAGATCGGTGATCTGTGCCTCACGCAGCGCCGTGCCGCCGAATGCGGTAACCGCGATCGGCACGTTCTGCAGGCTTTCCTCACGCTTGCGCGCGGTGACGATGATCTCCTCGAGCTGCGGACCGTCGAGCTGCGCGGCGGGCGCGTCGACCGGCGTGTCGGTACCAGCGGTCGATTGCGCGGCGGCGGGCAGTGCAGTGCTCAGCGCGGCGATGCTCGCGGATGCCAATGCCAGACGCAAAACGTGCGCGCAGGTGATAGCGGCCATTCAGTCTCTCCCAAAAATGTCGGCCGGTCTTCAGACCGTGTCCGCTCACTTAGTCTCTTTAAGCAAGCCTAGCCTGTTTTCCGGAAAGTAACTTGCTTGTCAAGACCTACTCGGTTGACAGCGGCGTGGGGGTGCGTCACCTTACTTGCATAAAGCGACTGACATAGGAGAGCAGCATGACTGACACCGCCCTGAGCGCAGCCGCGCCCGTTTCGGACGCGCGCAAGATCGACATCGCGACGCAGATGATCGCCGCCTGGAAGGCGATGGATTGGGACGCAGCGGCCGCGCTGTTTACCGAAGACGGGGTGCTGCATTCGATGATGGTCGACCCGATCGAGGGGCGCGACGCGATCCACAAGCGCATTTCCGGGCTTGGCGAACTGGCCACCGAGATCGTGCTCGACGTCAGCAATATGGGCGTGATCAACGGCATCGTGTACATGGAGCGGGTCGATCGCTTCGTCTATAACGGCAAGACGGGCGCGGTGCCGGTGACCGGCGTGTTCGAGTTCGAGGGCGACCGGATCAAGGTTTGGCGCGAATATTACGATCGCAACCAGCTGCTCGGCGAAATGGGCGTGGCGACGGACTTCGATCACGAGACCCGCTGACATGGCCAGCGCTGCCGCGCCCGTGGCCGGCCCCGCATCCGATTGGCCCAGGCCGGCGCGCAGCTGGTTCGCGGTGGCGGTGCTGACCTTGGGCTACACCGTGTCGTTCATCGACCGCACGATCCTCAGCCTGCTGATCGACCCGATCAAGGCCGATCTCGCGCTCAGCGATACGCAGATCGCACTGCTGCAGGGGCTGGCGTTCGGGCTGTTCTACACGGTGATGGGCATGCCGCTCGGCTGGCTGGTCGATCGCACGTCGCGCAAACGCGTGGTGGCGATCGGCGTCACCACCTGGTGCCTGGCGACTGCGGCGTGCGGCCTGGCGGGCAATTTCTGGCACCTGTTCCTGGCGCGGATGGGCGTCGGCGCGGGCGAGGCGAGCCTGTCCCCCGCGGCGATCTCGATGATCGGGGACAGTTTCCCGGCCGAGCGCCGCGCCTTCCCGATCAGCGTCTATTCGATGGCTTCCTCGGTCGGCGCCGGGCTGGCGCTGATGGTCGGCGGCACGGTGGTACAGGCGATCACCGCGCAGCCGCGTTTCGCGCTGCCGCTGATCGGCGAGGTCGCGCCGTGGCAGGCGACGTTCATCATCGTCGGGCTGGCCGGACTGGTCGTCGTGCTGCTGCTCGCGTTCGTGACAGAACCGGTGCGGCGCGAAGTGCTGGTGCGCGAGGAAGCGGGCGCCGGGCTGATCCCGCATCTGCGGCGCAACCGCGCGTTCCACCTGCGTCATCTGGGCGGCATGGCGCTGTATTGCGTGCTGATCTACGGCGTCCTGTCCTGGATGCCGGCCTATTTCATCCGCACGTTCGGCTGGACGCCGGGGCAGGTCGGCTTGCGCTACGGCTTCGTGGTCACGGTGTTCGGCGGTATCGGGCTTGCGGGCGCGGGCTGGCTGTCGTCGCGGCTGGCGGTGCGCGGCGTGCGCGCGGCGAGCCTCAAGATCACCGGCTGGTCGATCCTGATCGTCACCCCGCTGCTGATCGCGGCATGCCTGGCGAACGATGGCTGGAGCGCCGTGTTCATCCTGGCGCCGGCGATGCTGTTCTTCACCGCCTCGGGCGGGCTGGCCGTGTCGGCACTGTGCGAGGCGGCACCGGGCAATCTGCGGGGGCGGACGGCAGCGCTCTATTATTTCGTGCTCGGCATCGTCGGGCTGACGGTCGGGCCGGTCAGCGTCGCGCTGATCACCGAGCATGTGTTCCACGATCCCGCCGCGCTCGGCCCGGCGATCGCGCTGGCCACCGGCATACTCGGCCCGATCGCCGGATTGCTCGTGCTGAGTGCGATCAAACCGTTCGGACGTGCGGTGGACGTGCTTGCCAAGCCGATCTGACCGACATAGACTTGTTTAAAGAGACTGACCTAAGCGTCGGCGAATCGGAGCGGACATGACCTATATCCTGGGCGGCTGGCAGAGCGATTTTTCCGATAATTGGGCGCGGCGTGGCGTGGATATGGCGCACGTCTTTTCCGAGACGATCGAGGCCGGGCTCGACGCGACCAAGCTCGAGCCGAAGGACGTGGATACCGGCCATGTCGGCAATTTCGTCGGCGAACTGTTTGCGGGGCAGGGCTTGCTCGGCGGCTTTTTCGGGCTGGTCCATCCTGATTTCGATGGATTGCCCACGGCGCGTCACGAGGCTGCCTGTGCCTCGGGTTCGGTGGCGATCCTCGCCGCCACGGCGGAGCTCGAGGCGGGGCGCTACGATCTCGCCTGCGTGCTCGGGGTCGAGCAGATGCGGAATGTGCCAGGCAGGCAGGCGGCGGAAAATCTCGGCGCGGCGGCCTGGGCCGGGCATGAGTTCGCCGATGCCGACTATGTCTGGCCGCGCGCCTTTTCCGACCTGACGGAGGAATATGACCGGCGCTACGGAATCGACGCGCGGCATTTGCGGCGTATCGCCGAGATCAATTTCGCCAACGGCAAGCGCAACCCGAACGCGCAATCGCGCGGCTGGGCATTCACGCCGGAAAGCTTCACCGACGACGACGTCGCCAACCCGGTGGTCGAGGGCCGGATGCGCAAGATGGATTGCGGGCAGGTGACGGACGGCGCGAGCGTGATCTTCCTCGCTTCGCCCGAACGGGCGGCCCAATATGCGAAGGAGCGTGGCATCGCGCTCGACAGCCTCCCGCGCATCACCGGCTGGGGGCATCGCTCGGCGCCAATCTCCTACCGCCGCAAGGTCGAGGCGAGCGCGGATGACGCCTATGTCTTTCCGCAGGTAAAGCGCGCCGCCGACGAGGCGCGCGCGCGCGCCGGAGTGACGCTGGACCAGGTCGACCTGGTCGAGCTGCACGACTGTTTCACCACGACCGAATATATGGCGATCGAACATCTCGGCATCGCCGCGCCGGGCGAGGCGTGGAAGGCGATCGAGGATGGCAGCATCGAGCCGGGCGGGCGCATTCCGGTGAACCCGTCCGGCGGGCTGATCGGGTGTGGCCATCCGGTCGGCGCGACCGGCGTGCGCATGACGCTGGACGCATTCAAACAGGTCACCGGCACCGCCGGCGACTATCAGGTCGAAGGCGCCAGGACCGTGCAGACGCTGAATATCGGCGGCTCGACCACCACCACCGTGAGCCTCGTCGTCCAGGCGTGATCACGCGCAGAACCATCGTGATCGGGGGCGCGGCGCTGGCCGTGACATTCCCGGCACGCAGCAAGGAGAGACCCATGCCCGACCCGAAGACCGATAACGTTGCCACGCTCCGCAAGGTCATCAGCAGCTGGCACGAGGCCGATGTGGAAGGTGTGCTGGCCTGCCTGCACGAGGATATCACCTGGAACAATTCGGGCGGGATGAAGCCGCCGATCCAGGGCAAGGCGCAGATGCGCAAGACGCTGGAGGCGATGAAGGGCCGGCTGAAGAACAATCGCTGGCGGCTGTTCGATGTCGCCGCGGTCGGCGAGACGGTGTGGATGGAAGGGGTCGACGAGTTCGACACGATGGACGGCACGCGCATCGCCATCCCCTATTGCGGCATCCTCGATTACGAAGGCGGCGTGATCCGCCACTGGCGCGAATATTTCGACGGGCGGCTGCAGGAGGAGCAGGTCGCGGGCAAGGGCGTGCGCGACACGGTCGATGCGATGCTCGCGCGGCCGGCAGTCTGATGGCCAGCGCCGCACGCCCGCTGGACGCGCCGCCACCGCCGTTCCGCGAAGCCAAATTGATGCCGATCGATATCGCGGTCGAACGGCGTGAGGACGGCACGATCCTGCTGCAATCGAGGATCGCCATTGCCGACTATGACGCGAACATCCCCGCCGATCTGCTGCGCTCGGCCGCGCGCCAGCCGGACAAGCCGGCGTTGGCATGGCGCGAAGCGGGCACGGACGGCTGGGCGACGCTGACCTATGCCGAACTGCAGGCGCGGATCGATGCGACCGCGCAGTGGCTGATCGACCATGCGCCCGACGGCCGGCCGATGCTGCTGATCGCCGACAATACGCCGGCCTTCGCGATCGCGACCTTCGCCGCCTGGGCGGCAGGCCTGCCGGTATGCCCGGTCAGTACCGCTTATGGCGCGCTGGGCGGTGATTTCGGACGGCTCGCGCATGTCGTGGCCAAGGTGAAGCCGGGCATGGTGTTTGCGGAGAATTCGGCCAAGCTCGCGCCGGCGCTCGCCACGCTCGATCTTGGCGACGCGATCGTGATTACCGGCGATCCGGCGGCGATCGTCAAGCCGGCGGTGTCGATCGAGACCGTGCTTGCGACCAAGCCGACCGACGCGGTGCGTATCGCGATCGAGGCGATCCGTAGCACCGATCTTGCCGCCTATATGCTGACCTCGGGCTCGACCGGCCTGCCCAAGATGGTGACGATCACGTTCGACAATCTCGCCGCCAACAGCGTGCAATGCCGGCAGATGATCGGCGAGGCGGCGGGCTGGCACGACGTGATGCTCGATTGGCTGCCCTGGCATCATGCCGCCGGCGCGTTCGTGCTGCGCACGACGCTGACCGAGGGCGGCACGCTGTATATCGACGACGGCAAGCCGCTGCCCGGGCTGTTCGAGGAATCGATCCGCAACCTGCGCGAGATCCCGGTGCGGTTCTTCAACAACGTACCGCTCGGCTACGGCATGCTGGTCGAGGCGCTGGAACGCGATCCGGTGCTGCGCCGCACTTTCTTCTCGCAGCTGAAAGTGATGCTGTATGGCGGCGCGGGGCTGAGCCAGCCGGTGTATGATCGCCTGCAGGCAGCGGCGGTGGCGGAGACCGGGCACCGCATCATGCTCACCTCGGGCTATGGCTCGACCGAGACGGTATCGGCGTTCATGGCGATCCATTTCGAAACCGACCGCGTCGGCATCGGCCTGCCGGCGCCGGGCGCGATCGTCAAACTGGTGCCGTCGGGCGACCGCTACGAAGTGCGCGCCAAGGGGCCGAACGTGACGATCGGCTATCTCGACGAGCCGGCCAAGACGGCCGAGGCATTCGACGAGGAAGGCTTTTATCGCACCGGCGACATGGGCGTCTTCAACGATCCGGCGGATCCGGAGAAAGGCCTCGCCTTTGCGGGGCGCGCGGCGGAAGAGTTCAAACTGTCGAGCGGCGCCTGGGTCTATGGCGGGAGTTTGCGGGACGGGCTGCTCAAGGCGCTAACGCCGATGGTGCGCGATCTCGTGCTGTGCGACGAGAATCGGGAATATCTCACCTTGTTGCTGTGGCCGACGCCGGAGGGCGATGCCGCGCGCATCGCCGCGGCACTGAAGCGGTTCAACGCCGCGCAGCATGGCGGCTCGTCGCGGATCCGCCGCGCCTTGCTGCTCGACAAGGCGCCCGATCCCAACGCGCACGAAATGTCCGATAAGGGCACGATCAACCGCCGCGCGGTGATCGACCGCCGCAAGGCCGAGGTCGATCGCCTCTATGCCGCGCATCCCGATCCCCAGATCCTCATCATCGAAGGAAATCCGCAATGAGCGACCCGCTCGACCCCCGCCTGCAGCTGTTGCTCGACAAGGCCGAGATCACCGACGTGATCAACCTGTACCTGCGCGGCGCCGACCGCGCGGACATTCCGCTGATCGCCGCCGCCTATCATGACGATGCGATCGAGGATCATGGCGGCGTCTATCACGGCCCGGCCAGCGACTATGTCGCGCTGATGGCCAAGGTGCTGCCGAAGGGCGGGATCATGAACCACCTTGCGACCAATGTGGTGATCGAGGTGGACGGCGATGTCGCGATCGCCGAGCATTACATCCTGGCGTTCGCGCGGATGAAGGAGAAGGGCGGCGACAAGTTCGACACGCTGAGCCTCGCCCGCGCGGTCGATCGGTTCGAGAAGCGCGACGGGCAGTGGAAGATCGCGCTGCGCCGGCTGGCGTGGGAATGGAACCACGAAATGCCGCTGGCCGAAAGCTGGGGCCGGGGAATGATGTTCCCCGAAGGCACCGAACTGGTGCGCGGCGCCAAGCATCCGCACGACATCCTTTATCAGATGGCGGCCGGCTGATGGCGATGGACGTTGCAGGCGCGGTGGCGATCGTCACCGGGGGCAATCGCGGTATCGGCGAGGCGTTCGTCCGCGCACTGATCGGTGCGGGGGCGGCCAAGGTCTATGTCGGCACGCGCGACGTGGCCAATGCACAACATCTGGTCGACGAAGGGCAGGGCAGGGTGGTCGCGCTGGCGCTCGACGTCGCACAGCCCGAGCAGATCGCTGCGGCGGCGGCCGCGTGCGGCGACGTGTCGATCCTGGTCAACAATGCCGGCGCCTTCCTCAACCAGCGGCTGATCGGCGCCGAGACGATGGCTGCGGCGCGCGAGGAGATGGAGGTCAATTATTTTGGCCTGCTCGGCATGTGCCGCGCCTTCGCGCCGATCCTGAAGGCCAATGGCGGGGGCGCGGTGGTCAACATCCTGTCCTCCGGCGGTGTCGTCGCGGTGCCGGCGATGGGCGGGTACAGCCCGTCCAAATTCGCCGCGCGCGCCGCGACCACCTCGATCCGCGCCGAGCTTGCCAAGCAGGGCACGACCGTCTCGGCGCTGATCGTCGGATCGGTCGATACGCGGATGGCGGCGCATGTCGGGGGCGCGAAGGAACGGCCCGAGGATATTGCCAAGGTCGGCCTGTCGGCGATCAAGCGCGGCACCGACGAGGTCGATACCGACCGGATGGCGGTGGAGGTGCGCGCACACAAGGCACGCGATCCCAAGGCACAGGAGCGCGCGCTGGCGCGGATGCTCGACATGGACACGATCAGCACGGGGCGGTGACCGCCAACGGGAGCAGGGAAAAGATGGTGTGATCAATCAGCATCGTCACCCCGGCCTTGAGCCGGGGTGACGGGTCTGGGGAAAACCCATCATGCGCTAGGGAACAAGCAATGGACGTTCTGAGGATACTCGCGATCGACGCGGTGACGGTGGTGATCGCCTTCACCACCTTATGGGCGATCTGTTCGTCGATCCGCGACGTGACGATGGTCGATGCGTGGTGGGCGCTGGGCATGGCATTGCTCGCGCTGGCGACGTTCGCGCAGATGGATGTCGCGACCGACCGGCGCGTGTTGCTGCTCGGGCTGTGCGGCCTGTGGGCGGTGCGGCTGGGCGGCTATCTGTTCTGGCGGTGGCGCGATCACGGGCCGGACCGGCGCTATGTGCGGATGATGGAAAAGGCCCAGGAGAAGCGCGGCTGGGGCTATGCCCGGGCAAGCTTCTGGCTGGTGTTCGTGACACAGGCGCCGTTGCAGTTCATCGTCGCACTGCCGGTGATGCTCGGGCAGATCCAGGCCGAGCCGGTGGCGCTGGGGACCTTGGCCTGTATTGGCGCGGCGCTGGCGCTGTTCGGCATCGTGTTCGAGAGCATCGGCGATCTGCAGCTGACGCTGTTCCGCAAGAACCCCGCCAATGTCGGCAAGGTGCTGAACACCGGGCTATGGCGCTACACGCGGCACCCCAACTATTTCGGCGATGCTTGTGTGTGGTGGGGGCTGTACCTGATCGGCGCGGAGACGACGCTGGGGATCTTGGCGATCCCCGGGCCGATCCTGCTGACCTGGACGCTGATGAAATGGTCGGGCGCGCCGACGCTCGAATTCCGCATGCGCAAGACCAAGCCGCATTATGCCGAGTATATCGCGACGACCTCGGGCTTCGTGCCGTGGCCGCCGAAACGCGTGAAGGGCTGAAAGCCATGCAACTGACCCCGCAGTCCCGCATCGACGACTATACCGCCAAGGGCTGGTGGGGCGATCTGACGCTCGACCAGTGGCTGCAGCGCAACCGCCGCGACGTGCCGGACCGGCTCGCGCTGGTCGATCCGCTCAACCGCGAGACGCTCGATGGCCATGCGCCGCGGCGGTTCACCTGGGCAGAATTCGGCAGCGAGGTCGACCGCGTCGCCGCGGCGTTGCTGGCGATCGGGCTCGAGAAGGACGACGTGCTCACCTACCAGTTGCCCAACATCACCGAGACGGTGATTCTGGCGCTGGCCTGTTCGCGCATCGGGCTGATCATCTCGCCGGTGGTGATGCCGTACCGCGCGCACGAACTGGCCTATGTGATCGATACGGTGCGGCCGGCAGCGGTGGTCACCGTCGCCAGTTTCGCCGGCTACGACCATGCCGCGATGGCGGTGGCGCTGACCGGCGGGCGCAACTGCAAGGTCTTGGTAACGGGCGGCGACGCACCGCGCGGCACGATCGATCTCGATGCGGCGATCGCCGCCGCCGATCCGGCCAAGGCCGCGGCCTATCACGACGCGCAGCCGATCCAGCCGGGCGAGGTGTTCACGATCTTCTGGACCTCGGGCACCGAGGCGCGGCCCAAGGGCGTGCCGCGCGACATGAACCACTGGATCGTCAATGGCGAGATCGTCGCGGAAGCGGCCGATATCCGCGAGGGCGAAGTGCTGCTCAACCCGTTCCCATTGGTCAATATCGGTTCGTTCGGGATGGTCACGCCGTGGCTGATGCATCGCGGCACGCTGGTGCTGCATCATCCGTTCGATCTCGGCGTGTTCCTGCAGCAGATCGCCGCCGAGCGGGTCAATTACACGATCGCCGCGCCCGCCATCCTCAACGCGCTGCTCAAGACGCCGGGCTTGCTGGACAGCGTGGACCTGTCCTCGCTGCGCGCGATCGGCTCGGGGTCCGCGCCGCTCAGCCCGTGGATGATCGAGGGCTTCGCGCGCGATCACGATATCGAAGTGTGCAACATGTTCGGTTCGAACGAGGGCGCGTCGCTCTTCTCCGATGCGCGCTCGGTGCCGGACCATCACGATCGTGCACGCTATTTCCCGCGCATGGGCGTGGCCGGGATCGACTGGCCGGGCAGCCGCGCCAATGGCATGATCCAGACGCGGCTGGTCGATCTCGAAACCGAGCAGGACATTACCGAGCCCGGGCAGCCGGGCGAATTGCGCTTTCAGGGCGCGGCGACGTTCGGCGGCTATTGGGAAATCCCGGCGATCACCGAGCAGGCGTTCGACGCGCAAGGCTTCTACCGGACCGGCGACCTGTTCGAGCTTGCCGGCGACGAGAGCCCGCCGCGATTCTATCGCTTCGTCGGGCGCTGCAAGGACATCATCGTGCGCGGCGGGGTGAACATCTCGCCGGCCGAGATCGACGATCTGCTCGCCGGCCATCCCGCGCTCAGGGAAGCGGCGGTGGTCGGCGTGCCCGACGAGCGGCTCGGCGAGCGGATGTGCGTCGCCGCGGTGCCCGAAGCGGGGCAGGCGCCGACGCTGGCGGAGATTGCCGGCTGGCTGAAGGATCAGGGGCTGGCGGTGTTCAAGCTGCCGGAACTGATGGTCGAGGTGCCGGCGCTGCCGCGCAATGCGATGAACAAGGTTTCGCGTCGCGACCTGCGCGAGACCGTGCTGCAGATGCTGGCATGACGCTGTACGACCGCTTCGCCCAGGTGATCGCCGCGTGGAACGCCGGCGATATCGATGCCGCGCTGGCCGGGATGGACGAGCGCGTGGTGTGGCATGTCGCCGCCGGCGCGCTGGCGCCGCTGGAAGGCAAGGCGGCGGTGCGCGGCTTCCTGGAGATGCTGGCGGGCGATCTCGCCGAGACGCGCTGGAGCATCCGGCATCATGCCGAGCAGCAGGATCGCCTGTTCGTCGAAGGGATCGATGCCTATACCCGCCGCAACGGGATCGCCGTGGCGATGCCTTATGCCGCGGTGATCGAGTTCGCCGACGGCCGGATCACGGCGTGGCGCGATTATATCGATACGCGGCGCATGGAGCGGCTGCGCGAGGGCGCGGTCGCGCCCGATCACGTGCAGGCGCTGACCATGATCGGGACCTGATCGCCCGGCGCCGTTGCCGCAAGCTGCGCACCGGCCAGCGCGCCGCGGGCCCTTGCCTCACGCCGCCGGCGAGGTGGTGCCCAGCGCGTCGAGCTCGCCGCTCTCGCGCGCCTTCTTGCCGTACACGGCCTCGAACAGCGGCCCGGCCATCATCGTCGTGACGATCGCCATCAGCACCAGCATCGAGAACAGGGTCGGGCCGATAATGCCCTTTTGCAGCCCGATATTGATGATGATCAATTCCATCAGCCCGCGCGAATTCATCAGCGCGCCGATGCCGAGCGCGGTGCGGTTATCCTCGCCCGCCAGCCGCGCGGCGAGATAGCAGGCGCCCCCCTTGGCGATGATCGAGGCGACCAGGATGGCCAGCGCGATCAACAGCAGCGAACCCGAATTGACCATGTCCATCCGCGTGTTGAGGCCGGAATAGGTGAAGAACATCGGCAGCAGCAGGACGACGGCGAGCGGCTCAATCTTGCGCTTGATCTCGGCGGCGAACAGCCCGCGCGGCAGCACGGCGCCAAGGATGAAGCCGCCGAAGATCGCGTGGATGCCGACCATGTCCATCAGAAAGGCCGACGTGCAAAAGGCGATCAGCACGATCGCCAGCACCGCGTCGCTCATCGCCCCGTCGCGCTCGACCCGCGCGGCGAGCGGCGCGAACACGCGCGGACCGAAGACGATGACGATCGCCGCCCAGATCAGTCCGCCACCGATCGCCACGATCGCCACGCCGGGGCCACCGCCGAACGTTGCCAGCACGATCGCCAGCACGCACCACGAACAGGCGTCATCGAACGCGCCGGCGGTCAGCGACAAGGTTCCGAGCGAGGAATTGGCCAGCCCGCGTTCGTTGATGATCCGCGCCAGCATCGGAAAGGCGGTAAGCGCGATGCACGCGCCGAGGAACAGCGTGGCGTTCATCGTCGAGATGCCGGGCGCGAACAGGCCGGGTACGTCGATAAGGTAGGGCGTGATCAGGATCGCGATCGCGAACGGCGCGGCGATGCCCGCCAGCGATACGCCGGCGGCGCTTTTCGCCTTGGCCTTGAAATGATCGATGCGCAGCGTCGTGCCGACCAGGAACATGTAGAGGCCGACGCCGAGCTGGGCACCGGCATAGAGGATGTTCCGGGTTTCCTTGGGAAAGATCGCGCCCTGCAGATCGGGCCAGAACAGGCCGAGCAGCGACGGCCCGAGCACCACGCCGGCGATCATCTCCCCCACGACCTGCGGCTGGGCGAGCAGTTTCCGGCCCAGCCAGCCGACCGCGCGGCAGGTCAGCAGGATGATCGCGAGCTGCAGGAAGAAGTGGATCGAGAAATCGCCCGGGGCATAGCTTTTCGCCGCGGCCAGCGTCGCCGGGCCATGCGGCGACAGCACGTCGCCGAGCGTCGCCCACACACTGTCCATCATGACGTCTTCCTCCCCGGACCGGCGCACCGCTTGGCGGCATCGCAGCTGACTGGCCGCGAGGAACCGCAAACGCGCTGGGGCGCGCAAGCTGAAAGGCGGGGAGAGTTATCCAAAGCAGCGCGATTCCGGCAGCTGCCGCGGATTGTGTTGCGGCGACGACACGGTGTAGTAACGTGCCTACGCCATCCCGGTATATTTGTAGCATAGTAGTATCTTGGGAGCGTTCACGTGAAGGTGATGACGAGCCGCGCGTTCAACCAGGATATCAGCCAGGCGAAGCGCGCCGCGCGACTCGCCCCGGTGGTGGTGACCGATCGCGGCACGCCGACGCACGTGCTGCTCAGCATCGAGGCGTATCAGCGATTGTCCGGCGCGCGCGACACGATCGTCGACCTGCTCGCGGCGCGCGACGACGATGCCGCGCCGCTGACGATCGCACCCGCCGACGGTGCGTGGGGCAATCCGCGCTGATGTTCCTGCTCGATACCGAGGTGATCGCCGAACTGCGGCGTGGCGCGCATGCCGATCCGGCGCTGGCCGGCTGGGCCGGCGCGGTGCCGCGCGAGCGCTTGTTCCTGTCGACGGTGTCGCTGCTCGATCTGGAAAACGCCGCCTTGCGGCTGGCGGTGCGGGAGAAGGCGCAGGCCCAGCGGCTGCAGCGTTGGATCGACGAGCAGGTGCTGCCGGCGTTCGACGGGCGGATCCTGCCGGTCGATGCGGCGGTGGTGCGGCGTCGCCGTGCGCTGACGCTGCCCGATCCGCGCGATGCGCTGGTCGCCGCCACCGCGCTGGAACAGGGATTGGTGCTCGCCAGCCGGCGCGGCGCGGCGTTCAAGCCGGCCAAAGTCAAGCTGCTCGATCCCTGGCAGCAGGAGGCCGAGGATAGCGACTGGCGCCACGCCGATCGTGGCGAGCCGCATTGGCTCAAGACGCTGTTCGTGCGCGCCTGATGCGGCTAGGTTGGATGGCATGAGCTTCACGGGCAGCGGCGGGCGCAGGATCCTGATCGTCGGCGGCGGGACGGCGGGCTGGCTCACGGCGGCGTATCTCGGCAAGGCGCTCGGGCCCGGCGCGGACATCACGCTGCTCGAATCGCCCGAGATCGGCGTCATCGGCGTGGGCGAGGGGACGTTCCCGACGATCCGCGCGACGCTCAAATTCCTCGGCATCGACGAAGCGGCGTTCCTGCGCGAAACCTCTGCGACGTTCAAGCAGGGCATCCGCTTCGCCGACTGGCTGCATGCGCCGGACGGCGACCGGCGGCATAGCTACGTGCACCCGTTCGAAGCGCCGTTCCAGACCGAGTTCGGCAGTCTGGTGCCCTATTGGCTGGCACAGGCGCCGGGCACGCGCGCGGCGTTTGCCGAGGCGGTGACGATCCAGGCCCGGGTCGCCGATGCTGGGCGCGCGCCGAAGACGGCGGGCGACGGCAATTTCGACGGGCCGCTGGCCTATGCCTTTCACTGCGATGCGGTGAAGCTCGCCGGTCTGCTGTCGCGTCACGCAATCGCCGGTGGCGTGGCGCATGTCGCCGATGTCGTCACGCGGGTCGAGGTCGCGCCCGACGGGGCGATCGCCGGGGTCCAGACGCGCGATCACGGCCGGCTGGAGGCCGATCTCTATATCGATTGTACCGGGTTTCGCGCCGAACTGATCGGCCGCGCGCTGGGCGAGCCGATCCGGTCGGTGCGCGACCAGCTGTTCACCGATCGCGCGATCACCGCCAAGCTCCCCTATCCGCGCGCCACGGCGCCGCTTGCCAGCTATACGCTGGCGACGGCGCATGAGGGCGGCTGGATCTGGGACATCGGTCTGGCCGACACGCATGGCGTGGGCTGTGTCTATTCCAGCGCGCATCTCGACGATGAACGCGCGGCCGCGATCCTGCACGACTATCTGGGCGTGGAGCCGGGCGCGATCGACACGCGCAGCCTGGCGTTCGAGCCTGGCTATCGCGCGCGGCAATGGATCGGCAATTGCGTGGCGGTGGGGCTGGCCGGCGGCTTTCTCGAGCCGCTCGAGGCGACCGGGATCGTGATGATCGAGGCGGCGGCGGCGATGATCGCTGAGCTGCTGCCGCCGGCCGGCCCGGTGGCGGCGCCGGCGCGCCGCTTCAATGCGCTGATGGCGGCGCGCTACGACACGATCGTCACCTTTCTCAAGCTGCACTATGCGCTGAGCCGCCGGCGCGAGCCGTTCTGGCGCGACAATGCCGATCCGGCGACGTGGCCGGCGGGCCTGGCCGAGCTGCTCGACCAGTGGCGCTACCGCCCGCCCGGCCGGTTCGACTTCACGCTCGACACCGAGACGTTCGCCTTCTTCAACTATCAATATGTGCTGTACGGGATGGATTTCGGTACCGTGGTCGCGGCCGGGCGCAACGCCATGCCCGGTGTGGCCGGCGCCGAGCGACAGTTTGCGCGGATCCGATCGTTCGGCGAACGCGCCATGCAGGATCTGCCGCCGCATCGCGATCTGGTGGAGCGGCTGCGCGCGGATCCCGGCATCCGCACGGCGGCTACCGAGTAGATCAGGCGATCGGCATGATCCCGGCGGCGAAGGCGACGCGCAACAACTCGGGCAGATTGCGGACGCCGAGCTTGGTCATCAGATTGGCGCGATAGATTTCGATGGTACGCGGGCTGAGCGCCAGCCGGTAGGCGATGACCTTGTTGCTGCAGCCGGCGATCAGGCCGTCGAGCACATCACGCTCGCGCGGCGAGAGTGCCGCGACGCGCGTGCAGTCCCGCGGGGCAGGCACCGCCGCCGTGTCGTCCTGCTGTTGTCGGTCGAATGCCTCGTCGAACATGTTGAGCAACGTCTCGCCATCATAGGGCGTGGCGATGAAATCGTCCGCCCCGGCCTTCATCGCCTGCACCGCGGTGGCAATCGTTCCTCTGCCGGCGACGATGCGGACGAACCGCCGCTCCCCGGCCGCGTGCAACTGCGCCAACACATCGAGCGCGTGCATGCCGGGCAGGTTGGACGCGAGCAACAGCACGCCCCGCGGCAGTCCCGCGGACCAGGCGAGGAAGGCATCGCCGCTGTCGAAGCAGCGCACCTCGAGGCCCGGCTGCCGCGACAGCAGCAGCTCCAGCGCGGCGCGGGCGTCATTGTCGTCATCGACGATATAGACGTGTTTCGTCTGGATGACGCTGTCGGGGCGATGCTGACCAGGGCGGCGTGTCCCGGTTGCGGGGGCTGCCATCGGCGCCGGGCGTGCCGTATGCTGATACGTCGCCAATCGCTTTGTGCGGTCGGCGGGCGCGATTTCCGACGCGCTCGACCGCTGCCCGGGCTGCCACGGCACCAACGTCGCCATCACGCGGCACTCAGCCGGCGGACCGGCGCACGCGGCCCAGGCGTCCCGCGCATGGCGTCGATCAGGCACCAGAACAAGGCGGTGCCGGCGAGCCGCGGCAAATCCCAAGCCAACGAATAGCCGGGGCGGGCGCGGCGCCTGCCGGACAGGGCGGCACCGTGGTCAGGGCGCATCACGCGAAATCCGCTGGGCACCTTGTGCCACCGGCCGCTGGTCATCCGCGCGGCCGACCGGATCATGTCGCGGCCGCATCTGCGACACTGGCTGAACACGAAGCCCTGGTTGGTGCGGCATGTCGGCGCCGCAACGTGGCTGGTGAGACGACAGCGCAGGGACATGCAGAACCTCGTTTGCGATATGGGCCAGGCGGTGATGCGTGGCGAGCAGGATCAGATCGGACGGACCGCCATGCAGCACGGCTTCGAGATCCCAGATTTCGAACCGCTCGCCGGTTGCGACGAGCAGCGCGGTGGCGCCGATCCGGCCGCGATCGCGCATCAAGGCGGGCAGCACGATCATCCCGTCTGGCGCGATCGCGCTCCGCGCGACGAAGCCGTAGGTACGGCGGAGGCGCTGTGGATCGTCGTGCAAGCGCTGCGCCTCTGCGCCGAAATGGCGCTGCTGGGCATAGTGTCGATCGTAGGCGACGAGGCAGGGAGCTGTCTCGTGCAGACCGATGAACAGCGTCTTGGTTGGTGAGCGACGCTGAGTCGTTTCGTGAAAAAAACGTGGGAGAAGTATCTCTCCGGCGACGGTGACCTCGCACAAGGCGCTGCCAATGAATAGTTCGTCCATGACCTGTCCCATCTATCAACAAGAGATATGGTTAACAAGCATTGAAGGCGATTAAAGCTCAGGTTTAATACCTAAGGTTATTTCCGATAGACATCAGTTCAATCAAAAAATCAAAACCGTTGTAGATTGAACCGCGAGCGCAACTTTAGAACGACAATAGCGTCGTGTTTCTACAATATCGTTAACCACATTCTAGCTTGATACATAGCCGGGCCTGGATTGTTTGGGACGAAGCAGATGGTGACGTTTCGGTCGGCAGAGGCACCGTTGGTGACGGTAGTCGGGGTCGGTGGCGCCGGGGGCAATGCGGTGGCGCCGCTGGTCGAACACGCGCTCGACGGCGTGAAGGTGGTGTGTGCGAATACCGATATGCAGGCGTTGCGCGCGGTGCCCCCGGCCGCCCGCCTGCAACTCGGCCGCCGAATCACCGCCGGCCTGGGGGCAGGGGCGCGGCGCGCGGTGGGGCGGGCGGCCGCGGCGGAATCGCTACCGGCGATCCGCCGCGCGCTCGACGGCACGTCGTTATGCTTCATCGCCGCGGGGCTGGGCGGCGGGACGGGCAGCGGCGCGGCGCCGGTGATCGCGCAGGCGGCGCGCGACATGGGTATCCTGACCGTCGGCGTGGCGACCAAGCCCTTCGCGTTCGAGGGGCGGCGGCGGCAGGCGACGGCCGAGGCCGCGCTGATCGAGCTGCGCGGCGCGGTGGATGCGCTCGTCACGGTGTGCAACCAGAACCTGTTTCGGGTGATCGGCGCGAATACGAGGCTGGCTGCGGCGCTGGCGCTGTCGGATTCGATCATCCGTGACAGCGCGACCAATTTCGCGCTGCTGCTCGGTGCGGCCTCGGTCAAGAATCTCACTTTGGCCGACCTGCGTGCGATGCTTGAATCGAGCGGGGATGCGATGATCGGGTTCGGGGAGTGCCGCCGCGGGGCGGATCGCGCGCGCGCGGCGGCGCGTGCCGCGCTCGATTGTCCGCTGCTCGAGGGGCAGGGGGCGAGCGCGCGGCACCTGCTGGTGACGATCGCCGGGGGCGATGATCTCGGGCTGTTCGAGATGGAGCAGGCGATGGCGTGGCTGCGCGACAGCGTGCCCGCGGCGACCGAACTGACCTGGGGCGCGGTAATCGATCCGGCGCTGCGCGGGCGGGTGCGGGTGGGGGTCGTCGCCGGGGGCGTGACGGCGGTCGCGGGCGCGGCGGCGGCGGCGGTGGGGGCGGCCGCCGTCGCCACTGCGCCGCAACAGTGCGCGGCCGACCCCGACACTGTGCCGATCGCGGCGCCGCAATTCGACTTCGATGC
>NZ_JANQBK010000011.1 GCF_025370105.1 Sphingomonas hylomeconis | reverse complement strand
CGGCGGCGGTGGGGGCGGCCGCCGTCGCCACTGCGCCGCAACAGTGCGCGGCCGACCCCGACACTGTGCCGATCGCGGCGCCGCAATTCGACTTCGATGCGCCGACGACGGCGGGGGCGCCGGTCGCGGCGATCAACGCCGCGCCGGCGCCCCCGCCGGCCGACCTGCCGTCTGTATCGCTGTCGGCGCCGCGCGTGGTGCAGGCGCTACCGGCAGTCGAGCGCGAGGTGCGTGCAGCGGCATATGGCGGCCCGGCGACGATCGACCGGATCCGCAGTCGCGCAGCCCGGCCCAGCCTGGTCGACCGGCTCTATGATGCGGCGCGCGATCTGACGCGCCGCCCGATCGTGCACAATCTGCCCGATCCGGCCCCCCCGTACGCCGCCGGTATTCCGCGTCACCAAGCCATTTGCCCCGCCACCGGCGTGCGATGCGGCCTAGATAGTGTTCCTACGGCGTCGCGATCGCGGCGCCGATCAGTTTATCGCCGACACGCCGAGATGGTGGCCAACGGATTTTACAAATGCTGTTTATCAACCCGTTATGGTGTTGACTGTTATAAAACTGTCATCGATATCTGTCCTTAACTGATTTTAAAGGGGCAGATCATGAAAGCGTTTCAGCGCGGGCAACGTGGCGTCTTGCGGCGGCTGTTGACCGGGACCGCCATTGTCGGCGTGGCCACCGTCGTGGCCAATCCGGCCTTCGCGCAGAACGAATGCGGCGCGCCGACCGAGGGCACCGTCACCTGCACTGCGGCGGGCAACCCCTATGCCACCGGTATTTTCTACGCGACGCCACCGATCAATCCGGCCGAAGATCCCGGGCTCGATCCGACGGTCGCGGTCTATGACCTGACGGTCAATCTCGGTGACGGCGTGGCCATCGCCAGCAGCACCAATCCCGGCGTCGCGATCTTCGGCTTCAACGACGGCGCAGCGACGCTCAATTCGTTCGGCAACACCTCGATCGCGGTGACCGGCACGGGCGCAATCGGCGTGATCGGCAACACCAATTACGGCGATCTGACGATCAACACCGACAGCATCACCACCAGCGGTCGCGCGTCGCAGGGCATTAATGCCAATTCCAATGCAGGCGATGTCACGATCAATGCCGGAACCACGACCATCGCCGGCGACGGATCGGTCGGCATCAGCGCCAATTCCTTCACCGGCAATGTGTCGGTTACGGCCGATACGGTCACTGTCGACGGCTATTATGCGGGCGGCATCGTTGCCTATTCGGCGTTCGGGGATGTCACGATCGACGCGGGCACGGTGACCACCACCGCCGACGGCAGCTTCCTGGATTTCCCTTCGACCGCGATCGAGGCAACGACGATCTACGGCACGATCGCCGTGGCGGCCGATACCGTATCGACCACGGCCGATTATTCCGACGGCATTCGCGCGATTGCCTTTGCGGGCGATGCCGTAACGGTCGACGCCGGTACGATCAGCACTGCGGGCCTGTCCTCCAACGGCGCCTTCGTCCAGGCGGCCGGGAATGCGACGCTCAACGTCGGGTCGATTACCACCGCGGGTGAGACCAGCTATGGCGCGGTCGTCCTGACGACCGCCGGCGGCGACGCCACGGTCAATGCAACCGGCGCGATCACCACTACCGGACTTCAATCCTATGGTGTTGCCGCGGTTGCGATCAACGGCGGGGACGTGAACGTCACGGTCAACGACGTTTCGACCCTCGGCGACTTCTCGCCCGCCATCTATGCTGATGGTGACAATGTCGCCGTGACGATCAACGGTGATGTCTCGACCGCCGGCACCGGTTCGCGTGGCGTCGATGCGTTCGCCGGGGACGGCGTCGCGGTCGTCACCAACAACGGTTCGGTGACGACGGCGGGCGACAACAGCAGCGGCATCGTGGCGACCGGCATCTACGGCGCAACGGTCGCCGGCACCGGATCGGTTACCACCAGCGGCGACAATGCGCGCGGCGTGTTTGCACGGGCACTATTTGGCGACGTGGACGTGACCGCCGGCGACGTGACGACGACGGGGGCAAATGCACCCGGCATCGTGGCGATCAGCTATTACGGCAATGCCTCGGTCAACAGCATCGGCACCGTATCGACGGCCGGCGACTATTCGGTCGGCGTCTATGCCGGCGCGGCCGAGAATGCGAGCATAACGGTCAACGACGTCAGCACCGATGGTTTCCTGTCGCACGCAGTTTATGCCGTGGGCGGCTCGGCTGACGTGACAGTCAACGGCACCGTGCGCACGAACGATTTCGGTTCGATGGCGGTCCGGGCACTGGCGTCGGATGGCATCGCGACGGTGACGAACAACGGCGCGATAGACACGGCGGTCGGCGGCGGCGTCGGCATCATGGCCTATGGATCGGACGGTGTGACGATCAGCGGCAGCGGGACGATCGTCACGCGCGGTGGCGCGGCAACCGGTATCCTTGCCAATGGGTTCGCCGGCCCAACCACAATCACGGCGACGTCGATCACCACGTATGGCGAATATTCGCGCGGTGTGGCGGCGCAGGGCTCGGGCGATGTGACGCTCGATCTCGGGGATGTCACCACGAACGGTCGTATCGGCACCGCGATCGAGGCGGCCACGTTCCAGAACGGCACCGGGCCACTCAATGCCGACCTCAACGTGACGGTCGACAATGTGACGGTGAATGGCGACTATTCGCTGGGCATCAATGCCTTTTCGAGCAACAATGGCGTGCTCAATATCACCGCGGGTACCGTCATCGTCAACGGTGCCAACGGCATCGGCATCTTTTCGGAGAGCTATACCGCCGATACCACGATCAATGTCGGCACGCTGATCACGACCGGCACGGGCGATGCCTATAATGGCCCGTCCGGCATCGTCGCTATCAGCGACAGCGGCAACATCGCGATCAACGCGTCGGATCTCGTATCGACCGCGGGGCTGAACGGGATCGGCATCTACGCTGGCACCAACGGCGATGTGGCGATCACCGTCAACGACGTGACGACGACGGGCGACAACGCCCCGGCGGTGGTTGCGTTTGGCGAGAACGTCTCCGTGACGTCCACCGGAACGATCAGCACGACGGGCACCAATTCCGGCGGTGTCCTGGTCGAAACGGCCAATGCCTCTTCTGGCGGCGGTACTTTGGCGCCTTATGGCGGCAACATCACGATCGATGTCGGCGCGATCAATACCAGCGGTGATTTTGCCGACGGCATCAATGCGACGGCGCCGAATGGCGGCGCGATCGACATCACGCATGGCGCGATCACCACGACGGGTGCCGAATCGTTCGGCGTCTACGCCTCGGGCCTGGACGATATCACGATCACCGGCGGATCGGTGGCGACGACGGGCTACAATGCCGCTGGCGTCTATGCGATCAGCTTGTTCGGCAACGTGGCGATCGACGAAGGCACGATCAGCACGGCAGGCGAATATGCACCGGGCATCGTCGGCGCCTCGTTCTTCGGCAATGTCGCGATCACCGCCGACAATGTCACGACGACCGGCGACACGTCGAAGGGCGTGTTCGGGTTCGCCGTCTATGGCGGCAACACCGACATCGCGGTCGGCAATGTCACGACGAGCGGGGAATATTCGGTCGGCGTCGACGCGCAGGCCTATTACGATGCCTCGGTGACAGTGACCGGCACGGTCCGCACCAGCGGCTATGCGGCAGAGGGCGTGAACGTCGTGGCGGGCGGCAACGGCAGCGTGACCAATAACGGCACGGTGCGCACCAGCGGCGCAGAGTCTGACGGCATCCATGTCGAGACGGTCTATGGCGACGTGACGATCGCCGGCACCGGCACGGTCGCCACCACCGGCGACTTCTCCACCGGCATCTTCGCGCGTGCATCTTATGGTGGCACGATCGACATCGCCATGGGCACCGTGACGACTACGGGCGTCTCCACGGGGATCGATGCCTATGCCAGCGGCGGCGTCTCGGTGACGGCGGGCACGGTACGTACGACGGGCGAGGGCGCGATCGGGATCAGCGCGGGCGCCTATTACGGCGTCGACGTGACCGTCGGCACGCTGACCACCACGGGGGCCGGCGCGAACGGCATCAATGCGGCAAGCTTCGGCAGCGACGTTGCGGTCAATGCCGGCTCGGTCCTGGTATCGGGCGCGGGATCGACGGCGATCCGCGCGTTCGGCTTCGGTGGCGGCACCGCCGTCAACGTGACCGGCGCGGTGCGCTCAACCAGCGGCACGGCGATCAACATGATCGCTGGTGGCGTCGGCGGCGGCGGCGGCGGCGCGAATGGCGATCCGGCGCTCGACGGTATTGCGCGGCTGACGGTCGCGGCGGGTGGCTCGGTGCAGGGCGGCACCAATGCAGTGACCAGTTCGGCGCTGAACGCGACGCAGATCACCAATAACGGCGCGATCACGGGCGGCACCGGCTATGCGATCCAGGCATCGGGCGGGGCGGCGACGATCGTCAACAACGGCACGCTGACCGGGCGGCTGCTGCTGACCGGCAATGCCGATCGCCTGACCAATACCGGCACGTTCATTCTCGCCGGGAGCAGCGATTTCGGTGCTGGCAACGATACGCTGGTCAACAGCGGCACGGTGCGGCTCGGCCAGTCGGCATCGGCGCAGACGATCGCGCTGACCGGGCTGGAAACCTTCACCAATAGCGGTCTGGTCGATCTGCGCACCGGCACGGCCGGCGATACGCTGACGATCGGCAACTATTCGGGTAGCGCCGCCGCGACGCTCGGGCTGGACATTTCGTTCGGCGCGACGACGGCGACGGTCGATCGGCTCAACGTGACGACGGCGACGGGCAGCACGGCGGTCGCGCTGGCGCCGCTCAACGGCCCGGCGATCCTGATCCCGGCGACGACGATCGTGCAGGCCAGCGCGGCATCCTCGCCGACCGCCTTCACGCTGACGCCGGCATCGCAGTTCAACGGGCTGATCCAGTTCGGCGTGGTCTACAATCCGACCGCACTGGCCTATCAGCTGGTCAGCGCGCCGAACGCGACGGTCTATCGCCAGGCGGAGCTGGGCGAAGGCCTGGCCTCGGTGTGGAACCGTTCTGGCGATGCGATCACCGCGCATCTCGGCGCGGGCCGCGACGCCATGTGGGGCAGCCCGACGACGGAGTCGACGGGGCGGCTGTGGCTCGAGATGTTCGGCGAGGTGAACAAGCGCGACGAGACGCGCAACTTCGCCTTCAACGGCCTGGTGCAGAACAATCTCGATCTCGGCTACAAGCAGGATGCGTTCGGCGGCCAGATCGGGTTCGACGTGATGGGCACCAGCAGCGATACCGGCGGCTTTACGGTCGGCGTGTCGGGTGGCTATCTGAGCTCGGCGATGACCTTTGCGGGCAACGACCGGATCAGCATCGAAGCGATCAACGGCAGCGTCTACGGCGCATTCCAGGCCGGCGGGTTCTTCGCCAACGGCATCGCCAAATACGACCATGCCTGGGTGCGCAGCCGCGGCAACGCGCCCTTGGCCAATTTCAACCTCAAGACCAAGGCCGATACCTGGGGCGGCAAGCTCGAGGCGGGCTTCCGCCTGGGGTCTGACAGCTTCTTCTTCGAACCGGCGATCAGCGCGGCCTATACGAGCAGCAATATCGACAGCTACGGCACGCTCGGCGGCACGTTCGACTTCGACGATTTCACCGGGCTGCGCGGCAAGGCCGGGGCACGGATCGGCGGGTCGTCGGCGCTCAGCCCGACCTCGACTTTGGTCTTCTATGCCGGCGGCGCGGCGGTGCACGAGTTCAAGGGGGATGACCGCCTGATCTTCGGCAGCGGCGGGCAGCGGATCGCGGTGTTCAACGATCGTCTCGGCACGTATGGCCAGGGGACGATCGGCCTGAACATCGTCACCGCCGGCGGCGTCACCGGCTTCATCGAGGGGCACGGTGAATATGGCGACGACTACAAGGGTGGCGGCGGTCGCGCCGGTATCCGGATCAAGTTCTAACCTTGGCAGACTGGGGCTCCGGCCCTAGGAAAACGGGCCCGCGGGATCGATACCGCGGGCCTTTTTCGTGCACCCTGCAGCGGCAATGAAGTGGACTGGATGATGAGCAAGGTGCCCACCGCAACGGCGGCGACCGACAAGCCGACGGGCGAGGCGCCCGTCGCGCCGCCCACCGCCAAGCAGCCGGCGACCAGCCTGACGGTCTCGCGCGGCTTTGCCGATTGGCTGCGCGCCAACCGTACGAGCTTCGCCTTCACCTCCTACCAGACCGGGCAGTTGTTCCTGGTCGGCGTGACGCCGAACGGCACCGTCTCGTTCAACCAGCAGAATTTTACCCGCGCGATGGGCGTGTGCTACCAGCCCGGGCGGCTCTATCTTGGATCCCTGCACCAGATCTGGCGGCTGGAGAACATGTTGCGCCCGGGGCAGCTGGGCAATCAGCATTTCGACATGGTGCTGGTGCCGCGCAACGCGCAGACGACCGGCGATGTCGACGTGCATGAGGTCGGCACGGACGCCGCGGGCCGGGTCATCTTCGTCAACACCAAATATAGCTGTCTTGCGACGCTGGATCTCAACCACAGCTTCCGTCCGATCTGGAAGCCGGCCTATATCTCCAAGCTCGCCCCGGAAGATCGCTGCCATCTCAACGGCATGGCGATGGATCAGGGCAAGCCGCGCTACGTGACCGCGGTCAGCCGCAGCGACATCGTCACCGGCTGGCGCGAGCGGCGGCACGAGGGCGGCGTGCTGATCGAAGTTGAGACCGACCGCGTGGTGACCGACCAATTGTCGATGCCGCACAGCCCGCGCGTCCATGGCGACAGCATCATCGTGCTGGATTCGGGGCGCGGGCAGATCGTGCGCGTCGATCCGGCGAGCGGCGCGCGCAGCGACATCGCTTTCTGCCCGGGGTTCCTGCGCGGCATGTCGATTCACAACGGCCATGCGCTGGTCACCGTATCGAAGCCGCGCAACGGCACGTTCGCCGGTCTGGCGCTGGACGATGCGCTGAAGGCGCGCGACGCCGAGCCGTGGTGCGGCATCCTGATCGTCAATCTCGCCTCGGGCGATATCGTTGAATGGGTTCGGCTCGAGGGGCATATCACCGAATTGTTCGACGTAGCGGCGATGCCCAACGTGGTGTGCCCGATGTCGATCGGCCCGGACACGATGGAGATCCGCTCGACCATCACGTTCGACGCGACGATCGCGCCGCTCGCGGCATGATCCGCCGACCCGCCGGTCAGCCACGCTGAGGTGGCCAGGAAGCGCTATCTTACCGCGACGCTGCCGGATGGCTATGTGAAGACGATCGGCCCGACTGCAGCCGAATTCACGCATTACTGGCGGATCGTCGCCGAGCTCGACAGTGGCAAGGTCGAGGTGTTCTGGGGCCATACCAAATCGCTTGCCGAGGCGAAGAAGAAGCGCAACGCACTGGGCGAGGCGGCGCGCCAGCGCGGCTGGCGCAGCCATCGCTTCGAGATTGCCGAACTGGTCGAGTCCTAGTTCAGACCGGGGCAACGCGCACGGTTGCGTGAGCGCACCGATGGGAAGAATTGCGCTTCGCGGACGGCGCGACCGCCGACCGATCGAACCCATAATAAAAAGATAGCGCCCACTATATTCCGTGATAGCTTCCCCGCATCGTTACCGTGTGGGGAGCATGAGAATGACGAAATATCACGCGATATTGCTGGCGGGGGCCGGCGCGCTGTGGATCATGCCGGCGGGCGCGCAGGGGGCGGCGCCAGACGCGGCGCAGGCCGGCGCGCCGGGCACCGCCGATACCGTGCCCGATGCGGGCCAGCTCGACGACATCATCGTCACCGCGCAGCGCCGCGAGCAATCGCTGCAGCAGGTGCCGATCAGCGTCACCACGTTCAACGCCGCCAGCATCGCAGCGCTCAGCGCGGAGACGATCGGCGATCTCGATACCTTCACGCCGGGGCTGACGATCAACGATACGTCGGTGACGCAGCCGAGCTTCACGATCCGCGGCGTGCAGACCGACGATTTCGGCATCGGCACCGATCCCTCGGTCGGCATCTTCGTCGACAATATCTATTCGGGACGATCGGGATCGTCGCTGATCTTCTTCAACGATATCGCGCGCGTCGAAGTGCTGAAAGGACCGCAGGGCACGCTGTTCGGGCGCAACACGTCGGGCGGGGCGATCTCGATCATCACCAACAAGCCAAGCGATACGCGCTCGCTGAGCGGCACGATCCAGGCCGGCAATTACAAAAAAATCCGCGCCGACGCGACGGTCAACCTGCCGCTGACCGACACGCTGTATCTGCGGCTCAACGGCGTTGCCAATTATCGCGACGGCTATCTCAGGGATGCGCTGACCGGCCAGCGGCGCGAGCGCGAAAACAACAAATCGGGCCGCGCGGCGCTGCGCTGGGCACCGAGCGACGCGACCGATTTCGTGCTCGCTTACGATCATGACGATACCAGCAAGGATGGCCCGTTCGCGATCGGCATCAGCGATGCCGCGCTGAGCAACGATCCGCGCGGGCCCTATGCCAACGACGTGATCGACGACAAGGAGACGCGCATCCTGAACGCGGTGTCGTTCACCGCGACGCATTCGACCGGCCCGCTGACCTTCACCAGCATCAGTTCGTTCAAGCATTTCGAGACGCATAACCGCGAGGACGAGGACGGCACGGCCGATCCGACGCGCTATTTCGATACCGAGAATATCGAGCGCAACAGCAGCGCCTATCAGGAACTGCGCGTCGGCTTCGACAACGATCGGCTGAGCGCGATCGCCGGCGCGAGTTATTTCCACGAGCGCGGGCGGCAGACCAGCGCCGCGACGTTGCTCAGCGATTCGGTCGATCGCCTGCTGGGCGAGGTGGCCGATTTCCCCGTGTTCACGATCCTGAATGCGTTCGGCGGGCTGCCGGTGTTCGGCCAGACGTTCCGCGAGGATATGAACAACCGTGCGGCAAACGATTCCTATGCCCTGTTCGGCGACGCGACCTACAAGGTCACCGACCGGCTGAGCCTGACTGCGGGGATCCGCTACACGCACGATCGCAAGGTGTTTACCTGGACCAATGGTGGGTTCAGTTCGCCTGGGCTCGACGCGATCGTCGCGCCGGGCGGATTGTATAACGCGATCATCGGCGTCGATGCCTTTCCTGCGGATGCGCCGATCAGCGTCGGCGATTTCCTGCGGCAGGATTTCATCATCGGCCCCAACGGGCTGATCTTCGATGTCGGCGCGCTGGAGAATGTGCCGTTCACCCGGCGGGAGACGTTCAAGGACGTCTCGCCGCGCTTCGTGATCCAATATGACCTGAACGACGATACGCATCTCTATGCCTCCGCCTCACGCGGCTACAAGGCGGGCGGGTTCAATTCGACCGAGATCAACTCGTTCTTCGCGCCGGAAAATGTGTGGAATTTCGAGGGCGGGTTCAAATCCGAGCTGCTCAACCGGCGGGTGCGGTTCAACGCCTCGGGCTATTATTTCAAGTACAAGAACCGGCAGTCGATCAGCCTGGAGGATACCGGCGGCACGTTGCCACAATATATCACGCGTTCGGGTGATTCCGAGGCGTACGGCATCGATCTCGAGACGCAGTTCGTCGTTTCGTCCGATCTGACCTTAGGGCTGACCGCCGGGGCGATCGAATCGAAATGGGTCACGCGTATCGAGCAGGGGATCGACATTTCCGGCCAGCCGACCGGCGAGCCCAAGTTCCGCGGCGTGGCGAGCGGCCATTACAAGCACGAGATCGGCACGGGCAGCATCTTCGCCGATGCCAGCTACAGCTACACGACCAAGCAGCGCATCAACGACGCGACGCGTTTCACCGATGCGGCAATCGCGCCGTTCGTCGATTTCTCTAAGCTCGATCGGCTGCGCTCGGCGCGCAATATCGTCAACGCTAGGATCGGCTGGCGCTCACCGGGCGATCAGGTGTCGATCGCGGCCTATGCCGAGAACCTGCTCAACAAACGCTATTACCGCACGCTCAACACGATCTCGGCCGATATCTTCCAGACGCCGTACGTGCGCGCGGAGCGGCCGGGATTCTACGGCGTCGAACTTGGTTTTCGTTTCTAGGAGAGAGAGATGCGCAAGATACTTGCCACACTGACCTGTGCCGCCACGCTCGCACTGCTTGCCGGCTGCGGCGGGCCGAAGACCGATGCGCAGGGGTTCGTGATCGACCCCGAGTTCGAGAAGAACCTGCAAGCGCAGCTGCTGGACGCCAAGCCGGGCAGCGTGATCGACATTCCGGCCGGCAAATATGCGCTGAGCCGCAGCCTGAGCCTGACCGCCAACGGCGTCACCGTGAAGGGCGCGGGGATGGACAAGACGATCCTGTCCTTCGCCAAGGCGACGTCCGGCGCCGAGGGCATGCTCGTCACGGGCGACGATTTCACGCTCCAGGATCTGGCGATCGAGGACAGCAAGGGCGACGCGCTCAAGATCAACGGCACCAAGAATGCGGTGATGCGCCGCGTGCGCGCCGAATGGACCGGTGGGCCCAAGACCAGCAACGGCGCCTACGGCCTCTATCCCGTGCAGGTGACCAACGTGCTGATCGAGGGGACGGTGGTCAAGGGCGCGTCGGATGCCGGCATCTATGTCGGGCAATCGAGCAACATCATCGTGCGCGACAATCGTGCCGAGGGCAATGTCGCGGGAATCGAGATCGAGAATTCGAGCAACGCCGACGTCTATGGCAACACAACGACCGGCAATACCGGCGGAATCCTGGTCTTCAACATGCCCAATCTGCCGGTGCCGGGCAGCAAGACGCGCGTTTACCGCAACACCGTCACCGCCAATAACCATGCCAATTTCGGCGCCAAGGGCAGCGCGGTGAGCTCCGTGCCGCCGGGGTCGGGCGTGATCGTCAATTCGAACGACGAGGTCGAGATCTTCGACAATGACCTGAAGGACAACAAGACCGCCAACGTCATCATCTCGAGCTATTATTCGACCGGCTTCGACACCAAGAAGGGCATCGCCGAAGCCTATGATCCGTATCCGGAGAATATCTACGTCACCGGCAACCGCTTCTCGGGCGGCGGCGACGAGCCCGGCGGGCGCTTCACGCCGCTGAAGGCGCTGGGCGGCGGGCGCCTGCCCGACGTGCTGTGGGACGGCTTTACCAATCCCAAGCTGAAGAGCCCCGGAATCTGCGTGCAGAACGGCGCGGCGAAGCTGCTCAACGTGGATGGGCCGGGCAAGTTCGCCAAGCCGCGGATCGACACGACGGCGAACTGCGCGCCGGCGACCCGGCTCAAGGAGATCGTGCTGCCCGCGGCGATGACGAAGGACAGCGGCAAATCGTGACACGTTTCCTGTTTGCGTATCCTCCCCACGCCTACCAACCCGGCGGACGCCGGGGCCCAGTGGCGGAACGGTCGGTAAGGGCTGCTGCACGTCGTTACGCGAGCCTTCGCGACTGGGCCCCGGCGTTCGCCGGGGTGGTAAGCCGGTACAGATGGTTGCTGCTTGCCGCCATGGTCGGCCTGCTCCTCACGGCCTGCACCGGCACCCCGCGCGACGTCACCTTCCACCCGCAGGACAATCCGGCGAAACTCTCCGATTGGGGCCTGTTCACGGTTGCCGATGGCCGGCTTGCGCCGCACCCAGGCATGGTCACCTATGAGCTCAACGCGCCGTTGTTCAGCGATTATGCGCAGAAATGGCGGACGGTGTGGATGCCCAAGGGCGTCGCGGCCAAATACGATGCGGACAAATGGTTCGACTTTCCGGTCGGCACGATCGTCACCAAGACCTTCTATTATTCCACGCCGGCGAGCGCTGGCGTGCCGCAGACCAGCGGCGAGGTGCTGAAGGTGACGCCGGCCAGCTACCAGACCGGCGTCGCCGGCCTGGATCTTCGCCATGTCCGGCTGATCGAGACGCGGCTGCTGGTGAAGCGGGCGAGCGGCTGGGTGGCCCTGCCCTATGTGTGGAATGCCGAGGGCAGCGATGCGACGCTGGAGCGCACCGGTGCGGACCTGCCGCTGACGTTGGTCGACGGCGCGCGGCGCGACGCGTTCAACTATACCGTGCCCAACCAGAACCAGTGCGCCGGCTGCCATGCGCAGGACTACCGCACGCGCGCGATCAATCCGATCGGATTGAAGGCACGCCATCTCAACCGCGACTTTCCGGGCGAGGGCGGCGAGATCAATCAGCTGCGGCGGCTGGTGGCGTCGGGCTATCTGACCGGCCTGCCGGGGCAGGGCGCACCGCGCAACGCCGCCTGGCACGACGACGCGGCTGGCACCGCGGCGGAGGCGCGCTCCTATCTCGATATCAATTGCAGCCATTGCCACAATCAGGAGGGGGCGGCGCGCACCTCCGGGCTGTGGCTCGACGCCAAGACGGTCGATCCGCGCGTGCTCGGCATGTGCAAGCCGCCGGTCGCCGCCGGGCGCGGCACCGGCGATCGCCCGTTCGATGTCGTGCCGGGCCAGCCCGATCGCTCGATCCTGCCCTATCGGCTGGCGAGCACCGATCCCGGGGTGATGATGCCCGAGCTCGGCCGCAATCTCACGCACAAGGAAGGTCTCGATCTGGTGATACGCTACATCACGACGCTGAAGGGCGCGTGCGACGAGGATGACGGCACCAAGTTGGCGTCGCAATGAGCTGGTCCAACTGGTCCGGCAGCGTGCGGACGAGCGCGCCGGTCGTGCGGCCGACCAACGAGGACGCGCTGGCCGCGGTGATCCGCAGCGCGGGCACGGTGCGCGCGGTCGGCGCGGGCCATTCGTTCATGCCGCTGTGCGACACGGACGGTGTGATCGTCAGCCTGGAGGACATGGCAGGCACGCTGACCGTGGCGCCGGATCGTCGCACCGCGCGGATCCCGGCGGGGTGGAGCATCAAGAAGCTGACCGCTGCCTTGTTCGATGCCGGGCTGGCGCTGGCCAACCAGGGCGACGTCAACCCGCAGTCGCTGGCCGGCGCAATGGCCACCGGCACGCATGGCACGGGGCACGATCTCGGCAACCTGGCGACGTTCGCGCGCGGCTTTCGCCTGATCGGCGCGGACGGCACGGCGATCTGGTGCGATGCCGAGACCAATCCCGACCTGTTCCAGGCGCAGCGGTTGTCGCTCGGCCTGTTCGGCGTGGCGACGGAGATCGTCGCCGAGGTCGTGCCGGCATTCCATCTCTCGGAGCGGATCGAGAAGAAGCCGTGGGGCGAAATCCGCGAACGCTATGACGAGATGGTCAGCCAGCAGCGGCATGTCGAATTCTGGTTTTTCCCGCATGCCGACAGCGTGATCCTGAAGACGCTCGACATCACCGATCCGTGCGATCCGCCGCCCTCCACCACCGACATGGAGGAAGCGACGTTCCGCCGCCTGCTCAATATCGGTGCGCTGATCCCACCGCTCGTGCCGACGCTGCAGCGGATGATGATGAAGAGCGAGATGAACGGCCGCCGCCGCGGGCCGGCGCATGCGATCTTCCCGTCCGATCGCACGATCCGCTTCGAAGAGATGGAATATGAGATGCCGCGCGCGGTCGGTCTCGACACGCTCGAGGAGGTGGTCGGCTGGATCCGCCGCAAGCGGCTGCCGGTCTCCTTCCCGTTCGAGTTCCGTGTCGTGGCGCCGGACGATATCTGGATGAGCCCGATGAATGCCGGGCCGGTGGCGGCGATTTCGATGCATCAATATGCCAAGATGCCGTGGCGCAAGACCTTTGCCGAGGCGGAAGCGATCTTCCGCGCCGCCGGGGGACGCCCGCACTGGGCCAAGCGGCACACGCTGACCCGCGACGCGGTCGATGCTTTGTACCCGATGGCCGAGCGCTACCGCGCGGTCCGCCGCGCGGCGGATCCGACGGGCAAGTTCCTCAATCCCCACCTCGCGGAGCTGTTTTCCTGATGGACGATCTCGAACTGCACGCCCACCTGATCGGCCAGCAGGGCTCGCGCGCCGCGCTCAACACGCCGGTGCTGGTGGTCGATCTCGATCAGCTGGAGCGCAACATCGCCGCGATGCAGGCGCTGGTCGCCGCGCGCGGCGTGGCGCTGCGCCCGCACGGCAAGACGCACAAGAGCGTCGATATCGCGCGGCGCCAGATCGCCGCCGGTGCGGTCGGCCTGTGCTGCGCCAAGATCGGCGAGGCGGAAGTGTTCGCCGATGGCGGCATAACCGGGCTGCTGATCACCTCGCCAGTGGCGGCGCCGGCGGCGGTGACGCGGCTCGCCGCGCTCGCCGGGCGGAGCAGCGGGCTGATGGCGGCGGTCGATAATCCCGGCGTCGTCGCGCGGCTGCAGCATGCGCTGGCCGAGGCCGACACGACGCTCGACGTGGTGATCGATGTCGATCCCGGCATCCGCCGCACTGGCGTGGCCTCGCCCGAGGCGGCGGTCGAACTGGCCGAGGCGATCGCCGTCGCCGACAATATCACCTTGCGCGGCGTGCAATATTATTGCGGGATGCAGCAGCATGTCGAGGAATATGCCGCGCGCCACGCCGCGATCGTCGAGCGCACCGCCTATCTGCAAAGCGTGATCGACGCGTTGGTTGCCGCCGGCTTCGCGCCCGAGATCGTCACCGGATCGGGCACCGGCACGCACCATATCGATCTCGAGCTCGGCCTGTTTACCGAGCTGCAGGCCGGATCCTATGTCTTCATGGACAAGCAATATCTCGATTGCGATCTGACCGGCGACGGCCGCGTGCCGTTCGACCCGTCGCTGGCGGTGGATGCCCGCGTGGTCAGCGCCAATCACGATGCGCTGGTGACGATCGATGCCGGGTTCAAATCACTGTCGACCGATGGCGGCGCGGCGCAGGTGCGCAGCGGCGCCGCGCCCGAGACGATGTTCATCTTCATGGGCGACGAACATGCCGCGCTCGTCGCGCCCGATATCGGCCGGACGCTCAAGCCCGGCGATCCGGTCAGCCTGACGGTGCCGCACTGCGACCCGACGGTGAATTTGTACGATCATTATCATGTCGTGCGCGACGGCACGCTGGTGGAGATCTGGCCGGTCAGCGCGCGCGGGCGGGCACGTTGAGCCTGCGCGCATCGCAGGTCACGGCCGTATTGGTGGTGGGCATCATCGGCGTGCTGATCCCGGGTCTGCAGCCGCAATTGCTTGGCGCGCTGGCGCTGGAGGGCAAGCTTTCCGCAGCGGCCCTGGGCGGCCTCGCCACGGCGGAACTGCTGGCGATGGGCATCGCCGCCGGCGCCGCCGGATTCGTGCTGCCGGCCGGGCGGCTGCGCGCGATCGCCGCGATCGCCGCGATCGCTACCGGGGCGGTCGACCTCGCCACCCCGCATGTCTCGGGCAGCGCGATGTTTGCCCTGCGTGTTGCCGCCGGGTTGGGCGAGGGGGTGCTGATCTGGATCGCGATCGGCTTCATCGTCCGCACCACGCGGCCGGACCGCTGGTCGGGCATCTATCTCGCGCTGCAGACGCTGGCGCAATTCGCGCTGGCCAGCGTGATCGGCCTGTACGCCGCCGGCAGCCTGGGCGGGTTCACCGCGCTCGGCGTGGTGACGGTGGCAGCTGCCGCGGTGGTACCGTGGATGCCCGATGGCTATGCGACCACGGTCAGTGAGGGCGCGAGCCAGATGCCGCCACGCCGCGGGCTGATCGCGCTGCTCGGCGTCCTGCTCTACCTCGCCTTCATCGTCGCGCTGTGGGTCTATGTCGAGCCGCTGGCGTTGCAGCGCGGCGTGCCGATCGCGCAGGTCCACCTCATCGCGCCGCTGTCGCTGGCGATGCAGGTGCTGGGGGCGGGGGCGGCGACGCTGCTCGCCGGGCGGTTGCCGCCACGCGCCACGCTCGTGGCGGTCGGCATGGTCAATCTCGCCCTGCTCGTCGCCATGGTGGCGGGGCCGCCGTCGCTGTTCATTGCCGCCAGTGCTGCGTTCGGCTTCCTGTGGCTGTTCGCGCTGCCGTTCCAGGTGCCGCTGGTGATCGCTGCCGATCCCGGGCGCCGCGCCGCACTGCTGATCGGCGGTGCGCAACTGGTCGGATCGAGCCTCGGGCCGTTGCTGGCCAGCGGGCTGGTCGAGGACGGCAACGTCGCACCGGTGGCGTGGTTCGGCGCAGCCTGCCTCGGCGTGGGGGTCGCCGCGCTGTTGGGGGCCGGATCGACCCGCGCCGCCCGCTGACGGCGAATTTCGCAGCGCAGCAAAAGACTCCGCCGGGCAAGGGCCGTTTCCGGCCGCGATGCGTTACCCCGCAACGTTCTGGCAATGGAGTGGCAATGAACCGGATCAACCAAGCGCGCCGCGCCGAGCTCGAGCAGAGCCGCGCGTTGAAGATGGCGCGCTCGACCCACGCCTATGTCCGCGGCAATACCGGCAAGTTCTACGAATGGCTCGATCAGTCGCGCTCGGCCAAGCGACTTCCCGACGGGCCGGCGATCTGGATCTGCGGCGATTGCCATCTCGGCAATCTCGGACCGGTCGCCGATCCCGCCGGCCGCGTCGACGTGCAGATCCGCGATCTCGATCAGAGCGTCATCGGCAATCCGGCGCACGACCTGATCCGGCTCGGCCTGTCGCTGGCCACCGCGGCGCGCGGCTCCGATTTGCCTGGCGTCACCACCGCGCGGATGATCGAGCAGATGGTGGAGGGTTATAGCCTGGCGATGGCCGATCATGACGGCACGCAGGCACCCGAACCCAATGTCGTGCGCGCCGTGCGACGGCGCGCGCTGGGCCGGCGCTGGCGTCACCTAGCCGACGAGCGCCTGTCCGACGTCGAGCCCAAACTGACGCTAGGCAAGAAATTCTGGGCACTGGAGGATGAGGAACGCGCCGCAGTCGATGCTTTGTTCGAGCAGCCGGCGGTGACGTCGATGATCCTGTCGCTGAGCAACCGCGATGCCGACGATCGCGTCCGGCTGGTCGATGCCGCCTATTGGAAAAAGGGCTGCAGCTCACTCGGCAATCTGCGCTTCGCCGTGCTGGTGGCAATCGGCGGCAGCAAGAAGGACCCGGCCGAATATGCGCTGATCGACCTCAAGGAAGCGGTCGCCGCGATCGCGCCGTCATCGCGCCCCAGGGCCATGCCGGCCGATCCCGCCGAGCGCGTGGTGGCCGGCGCGCAGGCGCTGGCGCCGAACCTTGGTGCGCGCATGCTGGCAACGCAATTGCTGGGCAAATCAATGGTATTGCGCGAATTGCTGCCGCAGGATCTCAAGCTGGAGATCGATCAATTCTCGCGCGCCGAGGCGACGCGCGCGGCACGCTATCTGGCCTATGTCGTCGGTGTCGCGCATGCGCGGCAGATGGACGCGGCGGGCCGGGCGACATGGCTGACGGCGATCGGGCGGCGGCATGGCGCCGATATCGACGCGCCGAGCTGGCTGTGGGACAGTGTCGTCGATCTCACCGCGAGCCATGAGGCGGGCTATCTCGAACATTGCCGGCGCTATGCGCTGGCGCGGGCGGCCTGACGCACTGGCGTCGTGCAATCGCGCGTCGATCGTCTAAGGACGGTTGATGCCCGATGCTGCCATGCCGACCGACCCGCTGCCCGATTTCGTCGTGATCGACGTCGAGACGGCGTGCGCGCGCGCCAGCAGCATCTGCCAGGTCGGGATCGTCGGCTTTGCCGGCGGGCGCGAGATCTTCGCCTATGAGACATTGCTCGACCCGCGCGACGACTTCCATTTCTTCAACACGCAGATCCACGGCATCGCCGCGCACCATGTCGTCGGGCAGCCCTGCTTCGCCGACGTGCACGGCGTGATCGACCGGCATCTCGCCGGGCGCACGACCGTGGCGCATTCGCATTTCGACAAGGGCGCGCTGGCGGCGGCGTGCCGGGTTCATGATCGTCCGGCGATCGAGACGACATGGCTGGACAGCGTCCGCGTCGCCAAGCGCGCCTGGCCCGATCTGCCCAACCATAAGCTGGGCGGGCTGGCACGCTATCTCGGCATCACCCATCGCCATCACGATGCGCTCAGCGACGCGCGGGCAGCGGGCTGGGTGGTGGTCAAGGCGATCGACCATACCGGCCTGTCACTGGCGGACTGGCTCGCCCCGCCGCGCAAGGCCGCGCCGGCGCCGCGCGCGGCGCGGAGCGGGCCGCTGGCGGGCGAGCGAATTGTGATCGTGGGCGAGCCGCGCGACGGCGCGCTGGCGCATCGGCTGGCGGCGCTCGGCGGGCGGATCATGACCGCCGTCGGCACCACCACCACGCTACTGGTGATCGCCGGCGCGGCCGATCCACGGACGGTGGCGATCGACCCGCAATGGCAGAAGGCGCAGGCGAGCGGCACGGCCCGGATCCTGACCGAAGCCGCGCTGCTCGCCGCGCTGGACTAGTTCTTAGACCGAGCCGGTGCCGCCATTGGCGCCGAACACGCTGCCGGTGGTGAAGCTGGTGCCCGGATCGGCCAGCGTGACGTAGAGCGAGCCCAGTTCGGCCGGCTGGCCGGCGCGGCCGAGCGGCGTATCCTGGCCGAACTCGCCCAGCTTGCCGGGCAGTTGGCCGCCGGCAACCTGCAGCGGCGTCCACACCGGGCCCGGCGCCACCGCGTTGACGCGAATGCCCTTCTTGGCGAGCTGCTTGGCCAGCCCCTTGGTGAAGATTTCGATTGCGCCCTTGGTGGTGGCGTAATCGAGCAGTTCCTCGCCCGGGTTGAACGAGTTGACCGAGGCGGTGTTGATGATCGATGCGCCCGGCTTCATCAGCGGCGCGGCCGCCTTGCTGAGCCAGAAGGTGGCATAAACATTGGTCTTCATCGTCCGATCGAACTGTTCGGAGCTGATCTCGGCGATCGACGCCTTGGACTGCTGATAGGCCGCGTTGTTGACGAGAATGTCGAGCCCGCCCAGCTGCTTGGCAGCCCTTGCGATCAATTGCTCGCAGAACTTCTCATCGGTCAGATCGCCCGGGATCAGCACCACCTTGCGGCCCTCGCCGCGCAGCAGCTTGGCGACATCCTGCGCATCGGGCTCCTCGGTCGGATAGTAGTTGATCGCGACATCGGCGCCTTCGCGCGAAAAGGCGATCACCGCCGCCCGGCCGATGCCCGAATCACCGCCGGTGACCAGCGCCTTCATGCCCTGCAATTTGCCCGAGCCGCGGTAGCTTGCCTCGCCGCAATCAGGGACGGGCTTCATGTCGCGCTGCAGGGCAGGCCATTTCTGCGGCTGTTCCTTGAACGGTTCGGTGGGGTATTTGGATTGCGGATCGGTCATCATCGGACGGGCTCCTTGAGCGAGGGCAGGGGCGGCGGCGAGGCCGGCGCCGGCGATCGCGCTGCCCTTCAGGACATCGCGGCGGCTGGTGGAATCGGTCATTCGGCTTCTCCCTTGGACTGATGGCGGACGGCGAGCGCGGCGGCGCCGAGGCCGAGCAGCGCGGCAAGCGCGACCTTCGTGGCTGGCTGGCGCGCGATGGCATAGACGCTGACGGCACGGCCGGGCTGGTTGCGCGACGTCTCCTCGCCATCCCTGAACGGGGCCGAGAGATTCGAGGCAGTCGTCTTGGGCTGTTTCGGATCGGACAGGATCGGGATCATCGCGCCACCGAAGCGCGCGAGCAGGCCGGGGAAATGCTGGCCGAGCAGCACCTGCAGCCGGCCCATCCCGCCAACCGTGATCGCCAGTTGCGGGCGCACCGCCGCATCGAGGATCGCGTCTGCGACCAGTTCGGGCGCATAGATCGGTGGCGGGATCTGCGCCTCGCCATCGACGTGATTGGCGGCATGCGCGGCGATCGGCGTGTCGGTGCCCGACGGCTTGATCAGCGTGACCGAGATCGGCAGCCGGGCGGCGTTGATCTCGATCCGCAGCGCCTCGGTATAGCCCTTCACGGCATGTTTCGACGCGGCATAGGCGCCCATGATCGGGGAGGGGATGTCACCGGCGATCGAGCCCACGGTGACCAGCGCACCGCCGCCCTGGCGGAGCTGCTCGACCGCGACCAGCGAGCCGTGCACCATGCCGAAATAGTTGGTCTGGAAGAGCTGCTGGTGCTCGTCCTCCGGCGTATCGACCAGCTTGGCGTAGAGCGCGACGCCGGCGCAATTGACCCAGGTATCGATCCGCCCGAAGCGCGCGACCGTAGCAGCGGCGGCGGCGCGCAGCGCATCGATCGAGCACACGTCGGCCACCGCATAGGCGGCGTTCAGCCCGTCGCGCTGCAATGCTTCGGCGGCGTCGCGCAGCGCGCCTTCGCCGCGTGCGACGAGCATCACGCTGGCGCCCTTGCGCGCCGCGGCACGCGCGGTGACGAGGCCGATACCCGAGCTGGCACCGGTGATCAGCAGCACCTGATCGGCAAGCGGTTTCAAGTCGACGGCCATCAGGCCGCCCGGCTCGTTACGGTCGGTTTCACGCATACACTCCTTCACTTCAGAACGACGGCACAACGCGCAAGGCGGCGATATTCGCCATGCTTTGTCGCAATTTTATCGATACTTGCGGATTTTCGCGGGCGCGGTGCACAATCCAGGAAGCGAACCGCGGCAATGCGCGTTACACCGGCATCATGCTTGCCGCCCGCGCTCTCCCGCTGCTTCTGTTGGCCTTGGCGGTGGCGGCGTGCAGCCGCGACAAGGGCAATCCCGCGCCGCCCCGGATCGAGACGCCGGCCGTGCTCCCGCAGCAATCCTCGACCATCGTCGTCCCGGTTTCGGCATCGCTGGCCGCCTTGGAGCAGCAGTTCAACGCGCGCACGCCGACCGAATTGTGGCGCATCGACAAGGCCGAGCCGCGTTGCGTGCCGGGCAAGCGGGTCAAGCTGTTCGGCCGGGCAGTGAAGGTGACGCCGACGCTTGGCTGCCGCATCGTCGGGCGGGTGACCCGCGGGCGGATGCGGCTGGGGGGCAGCGGCGACACCTTGACCATCGCGCTGCCGGTCAAGGCGGAGATCAGCGCGCGCGACGTGGGCGGCATTATCGGCCGCGAGACCGCGACCGGCGCCGCATTGGTGCGTGCGACGGCCAAATTGTCGGTCGACGGGCGCTGGGCGCCGGTCGCCAAGGTCGACATCGCCTATGACTGGACCGAGCCGCCGGGGATCGACTTTCTCGGCGCGCGGATCCGGTTTGCGGACAAGGCCGATGAGAAGCTGAAAGGCGTGATCGCCGGGCTGGAGCGCGACCTGCCGCGCGAACTGGCCAAGCTGCGCGCGCGCGACGAACTGGCCGGCATCTGGCGGCAGGCCTTCACCTCGATCCAGCTCAACCGCGACCGCCCGCCGGCATGGATGCGCCTGACGCCGCGGCGGCTAGGCTTTGGCGGCTATCGTATCGCGGGCGGGCGGATCGAGCTGCAGCTCGCCGCCGAGGCGCTGACCGAGACGTTCGTCGGCGATCGCCCGGCGGATCCGACGCCCACCGCGCTGCCGCCGCCCGCGGGCAGGATCGGGCCGCGGGGCTTGCGCTTCTTCATTCCCGTGCTGGCGGATTATGCACAGCTGGAGCCGGTGGTGCAGCGCGCGCTGCGCAAGCTGGCCGCCAAGGGCATCACGCTGACAGGGGTGGGGCCGGTCGATGCCGAATTCGGCAAGGTGACGATCTATGCCACCGAGCATGGCCATATCGCGGTCGGCGTGCAGACCAGGGTAAAGGCGCGCAACGGGCTGCTGCCGGCGACCAAGGGCGAGATCTGGCTATCGGCGCTGCCGTTCAACGCGGCGAATTCGAAGGTGGTACGCGCGCGCGACGTCAAGATCGCCGGGCGCAGCGATTCCACTGCGGTGAACCTGCTGATCACGCTGTTCGACGACACCGTCGTGCAGGCCAATATCCGCGACGCGCTGACCCACGATTTCGCGCGCGATTACAACAAGGTGCTGATCGCCGCGCGGCGCGCCGTGGCCGGCCACCGCGAAGGCGATTTCGTGCTGTCGGCGGATATCACCGATGTGCGCAACGGGCCCATCAAGGTGACGGGGCAGGGGCTGTTTCTGCCCGTGCAGGTGACGGGTACCGCCAATATCCGCTTCGCGCCGGGGCGCTGACCGGGCCGATCGTCAGGCCGGCCGCCAGACGATCTGCGCGGCACCGGCGGGCAGGCGCAATTGCTTGCCGCTCGGTCGCCGGCGCACCCCGTCGACCAACGCGGTGCCGGGCGTGCCGGCAAACGGCCAGTCGATAATGAACCCGCCGGGTGGGCGCGCGTCGCCCGACAGATCCACGATCAGCGCGCCATCCTGTGCGCGCGCGGCTAGCGAGACGCGGCCGTAAGGCGTGCGCAGCCCCTCGATCGCCGCGCCCTTGCCCGCCAGCCAGCTGGCATCGAGCCCGCCGGCGAGCACGATCGCGTCCTCCCCGGGGCGGACATAGGCGAACAGATCGAGCGCGGCGCGGATGAAGTCCGAGGCGACCCAAGCGTGCGGCATATCGCCGATGAAGCGGATCTCGCGCGGATCTCGCCCGACCACTTCGGCCCAGCCGTTCCACGCCGCGGGCCGGCGATCGGCCATATAGGCATCGAGCAGATCGTTCGCCCGTCCGGGCTGGCCGAGCCGGACCAGCGCGGAGACGTTGCGCAGTTCGTACGGCGTATAGTCGGCCCAGGCGGCGCCCGGCGCGGTGCGCGCCATCACGCGATCATATTGCCGGGCGAAGGTGTTGCCGAGCAGCTCGGGATCGAGGCGCGCGCCCTCGTCGGCGGGATCGAGCGCCATGGTCGTCGAGGTCGCATCGAAATCGCCGAGGCTGGTCGCACCGGGAATGAAATCGATGCCGAAGCGCTTGACCGAGGCGGCGATCGCGGCGTGGATATCGGCGGCGAATTCATCGCGCTGCGCCGCGATCGTGGCGCGTTCCGGCTTGCCCAGGACGGCGGCGGCAAAGGCCGCATCCTTGTAACCCGTCAGCGCCCAGAAATCGTCCCACAAACTGTATTGCGCCTCGGCTGAATAGCCTTCGTGGCTGATCGAGGGGGGCATCAGGCCGTACAGGTGGCGGCGTGCCGGCGCCAGGTTGGCGGCATTGCGCTCCGACTGGCGCTGCGCCTCCATATAGCGGCGCGCGGCATCGAGCCCGGGCCAGGCGCGCGCCAGCGCGGCGCGATCGCCGGTGTAGCGATAGAGCTGCGTGACGAGGTGGATATATTCGCCCTGGCTGTCATTCTCCGGCACCGGATCCGGGCCGCGCGCATCGACGCAGCACGGCACCTTGCCGTTGGCGAACAGCTTGGTGGCATACCAGTCGGCAAAGGCGCGCACCGGCGCGGGCTGGCCGAGCCGCAGCAGGGTATCGCCCATCATCGCGCCATCGCGGATCCAGCTGCGATCGTAGGAGCGCGTGCCGGGCTTGAGCGCGGGCCCCTCGCGGCTCATCAGGATATGCGCGAGCGCGGTCTTCAGCGTGTCGGCGACGGCCTGTTTGGCGGGCGGGGCGGTGATCGTCACCGCGCCCAGCCTGCGCTGCCAATAGCCGGCCGTGGCCTGTTCGGCGGCGGCGAAGGCGGCGCGATCCGACGCGGGCGCGCCGATCGCGATCGGTATGTCGAGCGTCTCGCCGGGCGCGAGCGTCGCCTGCCAGTCGAGCGTGGCAGCGGCGAGCTGCACGGGATCGTCGACCATCAGTGCGCCGCCATCGGCGGGGACGAGCGCGCCCTGATCGAAGGCGCGGGTGGCGACCCGGCCTGGCGCGGCAAGCGGATAGAGCGTGCGCGTGACCGATGGATCGCCCGCGATCGCGGGCAGCGTGGTCACGGCGAGCCTGCCATCGGCCCAGGCGATGCGCGAGATCGGGCTAACCCCGCCTTGCTGGCTGAGGAATTGCGCCGCCGGATTGACCTGGAACGGGCGGACGCCGAGCGCCAGGCGCAGGCTGCGCGGACGGTCGCCGGTATTGGTCAGCCGCCAGCGGGCGAGCAGGCGCGGGGCGGACTGGTCGGCGACCAGCGTGGTATCGAGCGTCCAGCCGTCGCCCGACCAGTGCACCCGTGGGATCGGCAGATAGCCGTCGCGCAGCGTCTGTTCGGGCGTGACGTCGGCCCAGGATAAGCGCTTGCCGTCGGCGACAACGAACGGCTCGAGCGAGAAGCCGCCCTTGGCGACCTCGATCGCGCCATCCTCGCCGATCAGCCCGGAGACCGCGCCGCCATCGCTGGCGACGAGCGTCCAATAGGATTGTTCGGTGAAGCCGCGCGGATAGGTGCCGCGCGGCGCCGTCTTTGCCAGCGCGCCGATCATCGCATTGGGGGTGGCGCCCCAGGCCGGCGGCATGACGGCGATGCTGGCCAAGGCCGGGCGGCCCGGGGCGGTGAGCCGCAGGTAGCGCGTTTCGAGTTCTGGCAAGGCGAGCGGATCCTCGCCGCCATCGCCCGCGGTGACGGTGCGCACGGTGCGCCAGCGGCGGCCATCATCGGACTCGGCGATCGTGTAGCGCGGTGCGAAGCGCTGCCCCCAGCGCAGCATCACGCCGCCGAGTTCGCGCGGGCCGCCAAAGTCGATCGTCAGCGGGCCGGCGATCGTGCGCGGCGCATCGAGCGCGCGGCCATCGCTGGCGCGGGGCGGCGGGAGCGGCGCGGGCGGGGGCAGGGGCGTGAAGACCGGCTCGGCGATCTCGAGCTGGCCCGCGCCGCCATCGCGACCGCGCACCAGCACGATCTCCATCGCGGCGGTGCGGCGCAGCGTCTTGTCCGCGTTCGGGCCCCAGGCGAAGGCAATGTCGCGCGGGCGGATCTCGATCGTCTGCCAGGCGGCCGAGGGGCGGAAATTGCGCCGCTGCACCCACCAGACGTTCTTGCCCTCGGCATCGGTGAACTTGATCTGCAGATCGTTGACCGCGCCGCTGCCGCGTACTTTCAGCCGCAGCACGAAGTTCGCCGGCCAATCGCGCGGCAGATCGCGCCGCGCGACGGCATAGCCGGACACCGCGGCGAAGTCGTACTCGAGCCGCAACCCCTCCGCCGTCGCCGCGACGCGCGCGGTCACCCCGTCCGAGGCGGAGGCGCGCCAGTCCGGCGCCGGCGCGGCCAACGCCAGGGCAATCGGAAGGACAAGCATCACGCCAGCCAGCCGCCGGTAAAGCCGGCGCGCAGCAGCCCGCGACGGATATGCGGGTTGCGGCGCATCGTGCGCCAGATCATGCCGGTGCGGTAATTCTCGATCCCGCCGACGATCGGGCCCTGATCGATGCCGAGATAGTCGCCATCGACCCAGCCGATGCCGGGCACGATCCTGCCATGTTTGAGCGGTGCGGCAGGATCGGTCAGCGTCGGGTTGAACGAGTCGAGGAAGCCGTATTGGCCGTAGATGCCGCGGCCGTAGCGGCGATGCATCGCCGAGATCGTCGGCACGACGATCTCGGGCGCAAAGGCGATCGAGCCCAACGCGGCGGTCGGCGCGATCGTGCCGTCGTCGCGATCGCCGGGGCCGCGCGCGGAATAGGAGAAGAAGTCGCGTTGCCGGCCGCCGATCGTGCGCGTGAAATCGCCCGGGCCGTCGCAGGCGGTGAGCCCCCAGCAATCGGCACCATAGCCGCGCCACCCGCCCTTGTTGGCGATCGCATAGCTGCGCTGCGCATAGGTCGCGCGGCGGCTGTTCTCGAAATAATCCAGCCCCTTGGCGGCGATATAGGGATCGCGGATGCCGCGGAAATCGATCCACATCTGGCTGTACTGGTGGCCGAACAGCGGCGCGAAGTGCAAATGCGGCTTGCCGCCCTGCGTCGTCCAGCTCGGCTCGAACCGTGCCGACCAGGCCTGCCACGTACCCTCGGGCAGCGCGTGCGTCGGCGAGCCGAGACCCAGCACGTAGAGCAGCATGCCTTCGTTATAGATATTCCAGTCGGACGGGATGAAGCCGGTCTCGGGATGCCAGCCCATCGACAGGAACGGCGCGTTGCGCACCGCGAAGGTCCAGTCGACCGCGCGGTAGATCTGCTCGGCGAGGTCGCGGATGCGGCGCTCGTCGGGGTGATCGCCATCATACCAGCTCTGCGCGAACAGGATCCCGCCGAGCAGCAGCGCGGTATCGACCGTCGAGAGCTCGGTGCGGCCGAAGCGGTGCCCGGTCTTGGCGTCGAGGAAATGGTAGAACAGCCCCTTATGGCCGCTGGTGCCGCTGGCGGCGGGCCCTTGCGGCGCGCCGGCGAAGAAGCGCAGCGTGGCCCGCGTGCGCGTGCGCGCCGCGGCACGGCTGATCCAGCCATGTTCGACGCCGACCGGATAGAGCGTGAGCGCGAAGCCGACCGCGGCGATCGAGGCGAAGGAGGGGGTGGGCCAGCGATCCGGCACCAGCCCGGTGATCGGATCGGCGGTTTCCCAGAAGTAGCGGAAGCTGCGGTGCTGGATATCGTCGATCAACCGCTCGGCGGCGGAACGACGGGCGACGCGGGGGGCGGCCAGGGCGGGGGTGGCGATACCGGCGGCGGCGAGGCCGGCGGTGCCGAGGAACGTGCGTCGATCGATCAAAGCAAACTCGAGTTCAAAAAGAAGCCGGAGCGACGCCAGGCGCCGCTCCGGCCAGGGGGAGATCAGAAGCGATAGCCGACGCGGAACTGGATGCGCCGTGGCAGCGTGAGCAGATCACGGCCGATATCGGCCGGGTCGAGCGTATCGACGACCCGCCCGGTCTCGGGATTGATCTGGTTGTTGAAGAAATCGTCGAAGCCCGAAAAGTTCTTGTTGTTGAACGCGTTGAGCAGATCGACCGCAACTTCAGCGTCGCCGCCCAGGATATGCACGGTGTTCTTCAAGGTCAGGTTGACCTCGCAGAAGGCAAACACGCCGCCGATGCAATTCTTGTTGGGGTAGCGACCGCTAAAGGTATTCTGCCCCGACGTTGCTCCGTTGGTGCCGTCGGTCAGGCGGAACGCCTGGCCGCTGCCGAAGGTGCTGAGCGTCGAGAACTGGAAGCCTGCCGGCAAATCTACGATGCCCGAGAACACGACACGATGCCGTTCGTCGCCGTTGCGCGGGCGCCAGCCATATTGGTCAGGCGTTGGCGCATCGAGGCTGAACAGGTCGCCGCCATTCTGCTCGCCCTTGGAGAGCGTGTAGGCGAGGTTGACGCCCCAGCCGCTGGACTGATTGTACGGTTTGTCGACGGTTACGAACAGCGCCTTGTAGCGGGTATCGAGCCCGTCATAGCCGATCAACGCATTGGCATAGCCGAACGGCGCAAGCGGCGCGGTGTTGCAGCATGGGCCCTCGCCGCCGTTCTGGCGGGTCGCGAACAAGTTCGTATAGCCGTTGCGCCCACGCTGGTACGAACCCGTGACCGAAACCTGTACCGGGCCGACCTGCTGACGCACGCCGAGGCTGACCTGATCGTTGACCGGCGGTTTGGTATTATTCTTGACCGCGAACAATTCCGGCAAGCCGCTGGTCGAACTGGCGCGCAGCGCGAGCAGGCCTTCGCGCGTCAGGTAGCTTGGGTTCCACACGGTGGTGGCGAGGCCATTGCGCGGCTGCCCGTCGCGCGAGAAGCGGAATACACCGATCGGGTTGATCGTGCGCGACTGCTCATCGATTGTGTTGTTGAAGTTGTTGCGGTCGTAATAGCGCCCGAATCCGCCGAAGATAACGGTCTGCTCGTCATCGTTGACGTCGAACGAGAAGCCGACGCGCGGCGCGAACGCCCCAGCGAACGGTTTGCGGTTCTTGCCCGTGCTAATGTAATCCTCAGGGTCGAAATAGGCCGTCTTGGGCAGGGCACGAAGCGCCGCGGCGGCGGTGTCGCCGGTGCGGAATTCGTTATTGTTGCCGTTGGTCTCGTAATCCCAGCGCAGGCCGAGATTGAGCTGCAACTTGTCGGTCACGTCCCAGTCGTCCTGGACATAGAAGCCTAGCTGCGTGTTCGATCCCCGCACCGTACCATTGCCAAGCCCGAGCCGTGCCTCGGCCGGGAAGGAGAAATCGGTATCGTTCGCCAGATTCGTGTTGGGGTTTTCGACCGTATCGATACGAAACACGAAGCTCGGCTGCACATAGGCCAGGTTGCCGAACTCGATATCGGTGATTTCAACTCGGGCGCCAACCTTGATCGAGTGCCCGTCGAACCCCGTATAGCTGAAGTCGTCGCGCAGCGTGTAACTCTGCTGTTGCTCGCGCCGCGTCGCCTCGCGTCCACCGAACAAGATGACCGTGTCGTAATTATAGGTCGGGCTGTCCGGATTGAGCGACGTTGGATTGTTCAGATAGTTGAGGTAATTGAGGTTTACCTCGTTGACGAAATTATCCCCGCGATAGGTCCATTTCGCAAGATACGTATCGACGACGTTGATCTTGTTTTCTGCGAATTCGTAGGAGACGTTGCCGCCGAAGCCCTGAATGTCGGTTTCTTCACGGCGGCTATACGACAGGTCGAACGTCTGCCTTTCGTCCGGCGTAAAGGTAAGCTTGCCGAAATAGAAATCGCCACGGAACGGACTGACGAAATTACCTTCGAAGTCGGCCAGCCGCCGCCCCGACGCACGCTCGAACGCCGCGATATTGTCAACCGAGCCGGTCGAATCGACCACGAAGGCGCGGTCTTGATCGTTGCCTTCATAGGTGGCGAAAAAGAACAACTTGTCCTTGATGATCGGACCGCCGAGCGCGATTCCATATTGCTTGCGCTCGAACGCCGGCTTCGCGCGATTGTTGCTGCGATCGAGGAAGCTCTTCTCGGAAAGACCGCGGTCAGTATATTGGCCGAAGACCTCGCCATGGAATTGGTTTGTGCCGGACTTGGTCACTGCGGTGATGATCGCAGAGCCAGCCTGCTCGTATTCCGCCTTGTAATTCTGCGTCAGCACGCGGAATTCCTGGACCGCAAGCTGCCCGAACGGATTGCCGCGGCTGTTCTGCTGACCGGCGATGCCGCCCTCGCGCAGCTTGTTCTTCAGGCTGACGCCGTCGATGAACACGTTGACCTGGCTGGCGGTCGAGGCGCCCGACTGGATACCCTTGTCCGTTTCGCTGTCATTGTAGCGCACGCCGGGAGCCAGTGCGGCAAAGCTCAGGAAGTTGCGATCGGTCTGCGGCAGCGTGCGCAACTGCTGCTGCGACACATTGGTGGCGATCTCGCTGGTCTTGGTTTCGATCAGACGATTGGCGGTAACGACGATATCATCGCCGGTATCCACGTCGGGTTCGGACGATGCCGCAGCTTCTGACTCGCCGAGGACGAGATTGAGAGTCAGCGCCTGGCCGATCGCGACGATCACTTTTTGATTGACCGTGCGGCCATCGGCGGCTGTCGCGGTGACGGTATATTGTGCCGGACGCAGGCCGTTCAGCGTGAAGCTGCCCGTCGCGTCGGTTTCCGTACGTAGCGTCTGGTTGGTGCCAGCATTGACGGCAGAGACGGTAACGCCGCCGACACCGGCGCCGCTTGCATCGCGCACCTGGCCGCGTGCCGACGCGGTGGTGGTTTGCGCGGCGGCGGGCGCGATGGCGATGGCGCCCGATGCCAGCATGGTGGCGCCGGCGAGCGCCAGTTTGAAGTTCCTGATCATGTCGTGTGTTCCCCTTTGTGGTGCCCCTTGTTGAGGCTTGGTGCGGTGGTTTCTCGGGTCACGAGCGCGGGCGTGACCGGCTCGATCGTGCGATTGGTGGTCCCGGCGACGAGATCGGCGAGCCGGGCGACGGCGCGTGCCCCGAACGCGGCGGTGTCGATCCGCAGCGTCGTCAGCGACGGTGAGATGAGCTGGGCGAGCGGAATGTCGTCGAACCCGGCGACGGCGACCTGCTCCGGCACGGCGACGCCCGCGCGCTTCAACGTCATCAGCGCGCCGATCGCCATCATGTCGTTGGCGGCGAAGATCGCGTCGACCTGATCCAGATCGGCGAGCAGCGCCGTAGCGGCGGCGACGCCGGTTTCCTGCAGGAAGTCGCCGGGCATGATCCTGACGGTCAGGCCGGCGCGGGCCGCCGCAGCCTCGACGCCTTCGCGGCGTTCGCGCGCGTCGATATTGTTGTCCGGCCCGGTAATGTGCACGATCCGGCGGCGCCCGATCGCCACGAGATGCTCGATCATCACCGCAGCGCCGGCATGATTGTCGACCTTGAGCGCAGCATGGTCGCCGTCATTGGGGCCGCAATTGAGCAGCAGCGTGGGCAGGCTGGCCGGGAGATGGGCGAGCAGCACGTCCTGCGCGATATGCGGCGCCATCAGCACCAGCCCGTCGACGCGGCCGCGCATCGTCTGCAGCACGTCGATGCCGCGCCCGGGGCGATCGTGCATCACGGTGAGCAGCAGCTGCAGGTCGCGCGACGAGGCTTCGTGATCGATGCCGCGCAGCAATTCGGAAAAGAACTCGCCGTGCAGATCGGGCAGCACCACGCCGATCGCGCCGGCGCGGGCCAGGCTCAGGTTGCGTGCGCCGGCATGCGGCACATAGCCGAGCCGCGTCGCGACGTTCTGCACGCGCACGCGGAGCGCAGGGCGGACATTGTCATGGCCGTTGAGCACGCGCGACACCGTCGCCACCGACACCGCGGCTTCGCGGGCGACGTCTCGGATCGTGGCGTGCGGCATTCCCTGTCGTCATCCTCACTGTGGCACATGGCGTGCCGCCCGGCCGCAGCCGGATCGTTTTTTGTTGCTGTAACCGGTTACAGCAAACTACAAGCCTATTCAACAGATTGTTGATCGATGTCAGTACGATCGCGACTAAGGAGAAATTGAATGCATCAGCGGCCCCCATCGAGACGCGCCATTCTGCTCGGCGCGGGCGCCATGGCGGCCTGGGCCGCATCGCCGGCGCGCGCCTTGCTGGGGGCGGTCGGGCATGGCGCGTTGCCGGCCGGGGTCGAATCGCTGATCGCGCAGATGACGGTGCAGGAAAAAGCCGGTCAGCTCACGCTGATGGCCGCGGCCTGGGCCGGTGGCGCTGCGACCGCGCTCAACCCGGCGGGCGCCGCTGCCAATTTCGACGGCCAGCTCGAGGAAGCGCGGCGCGGGCGGCTCACCGGCGTGTTCAACGGCAACGGCGCGGTGATGGCCAAGCGCATGCAGACCGTGGCGATGCGCGAGGCGCGGCTAAAGGTGCCGCTGCTGTTCGCTGCCGACATCATCCACGGTTTCCGCACCGTCTTTCCGGTGCCGTTGGCCGAGGCGGGCAGCTTCGATCTCGATCTCGCGCGCCGCACCGCGCGCGCCGCCGGCGCCGAGGCGGCGGCCTCGGGGATCGACTGGACCTTCGCGCCGATGGTCGACATTGCGCGCGACCAGCGCTGGGGCCGCGGCGTCGAGGGCGCGGGCGAGGACGTGCTGCTCGGCCGGCTGATGGCGGATGCGCGCGTGCGCGGCTTCCAGGGCAGCAAGGGGCTGGCCGCGCCGGACGCGGTGGCGGCCTGCGCCAAGCATTTCGCCGCCTATGGCGCGGGCGAGGCGGGGCTCGATTACAACAGCGTCGACGTGTCCGAACGCACGCTGCGCGATGTCTATTTTCCGCCGTTCCAGGCCGCGCTCACGGCCGGTGTGCCGACCGTGATGGCCTCGTTCAACGAGATTGCCGGCGTCCCGGCGACGGCCAATCCGTGGCTGCTGACCGAGGTACTGCACGACGAATGGAAGTTCGACGGACTGGTCGTGTCCGATTATACCGGGGACGAGGAATTGATCGCGCACGGCTTCGCCGCCGATGCGCGCGAAGCGACGCGGCTCGCCTTCCTTGCCGGCGTCGACATGAGCATGCAGTCCGGCTTCTATATCAAGCATCTGCCCGATCTGGTCGCCAAGGGCGAGGTGCCGATGGCGCGGCTCGATCAAGCGGTGCGCCGCGTGCTCGCGCTGAAGGTCGCGCTCGGCCTGTTCGATGATCCGTTCCGGCGCATCGATGCGCGACGTGAAAAGACGCAGGTACGCACCAAGGCATTGCTGGCGCTGGCGCGCGAAGCCGGGTCCAAGTCGATCGTCATGCTCAAGAATGACGGCGATCTGCTGCCGCTGGCGCGATCGGGCAAACGCATCGCGCTGATCGGGCCGTTCGCGCAGGGGCAGCACGATCTGGTCGGGCCGTGGAACGTCTATGGCACCGATGCCGAGGCGGTCGATCTGCTCACCGGCGTGCGCGAGGCGGTGAAGGATGCCGCGATGGTCACGGCGACCGACGGGTCGGGGATCGATGCGCCGCTGCCGGGCGGGATCGATGCGGCGGTGGCGGCGGCGCAGGCCGCGGACGTGGTGGTGCTGGCGATCGGCGAGAGCCAGCGCATGTCGGGCGAGGCGCAGAGCCGCAGCGACATCGTCGTGCCGGCGGCGCAGCAGGCGCTCGCCGCGGCGGTGATCGCCACCGGCAAGCCGGTCGTCGTCCTGCTCTCCACCGGGCGCGGCCTGGCGCTGTCGGGGCCGGTGCTCGACGCGCCGGCGATCCTGGTCACCTGGTTCCTGGGATCCGAAGCGGGGCGCTCGATCGCCGACGTGCTGTTCGGCATCATGGCGCCCTCGGCGCGCCTGCCGGTCAGCTTCCCGCACGCCACCGGGCAGCAGCCCTATCATTATGCGCACAAAAGCACCGGCCGGCCGAATGGCCCCGGGCCGCTGACCGAATACAAGGCGCATTACCGCGAATTCGCCAACGACGCGCTGTTCCCGTTCGGGCACGGGCTGACCTACGGCAAGATCAGCTATGGCGCGCTCGATCTGGGCGGCGGGCAACTGGCGGCGGATGGCATGCTGACACTCTCGGCGACGGTGACCAACAGTGGCACGCGGGCGGCCGAGGAGGTGGTGCAGCTCTACGTCCAGGACGTGACGGCGAGCATCACCCGCCCGGTGCGCGAGCTGAAGGCGTTCCGCAAGGTCGCGCTCAAGCCCGGTCAGTCGCAGGTCGTGCGCTTCACCGTGCGCCGGGCGGATCTGCTGTTCGTCGGGCGCGATCTGCAGCCGACGGTCGAGCCCGGCCGGTTCCGCGTGTGGATCGCCCCCTCGGCGCAGGCGGAGGGCGTCGCCGGCGAGTTCACGCTCGCCTGAGTTCCGCCAGCGTGTGGCGGCGTAACGGATGGGCCAGCATTGCCGCCAGCGAGAGCGCGATCAGCAGTGCCGGCCCGCCGAGCATCAGCCAGCGGATCGTCGCCGCCACCGCCGGTGCCTGGGCGGCGCCGGCGACGAACCCGCTCGCGTCGTAGACCGCGCCGATCGCCAGGCCGCCGATCGCCAGCGCGATCTTCTGCACGAAGGCAAAGGCGCCGAAGGCCAGCGCCTCGACCCGCACGCCGCGCTGCGCGCCGCCCCAATCGACCGTAGCGGGCAGCAGCGCCCAGGCGGCGAGGTTGAACCCGGCAAAGGCGATGCTGGTCACGACCAGCAGCGCGAGCGCGGCTCGGGCCGCCTCGAGCGGTTGCCAGGCGAACAGGCCGAGGGCGATCAGGCCGATCAGCGCTGCGATCAGCCACGCCGCGCGCGCGCCGATGCGCGTGGCGAGTAGGGTCCATAGCGGCAGGATCACGGCACTTGCCACGCCCATCGCGGCCAGCGCATGCGGCCCGCCGGCAGGATCGGCGACGACGTAGCGGTAATAATAGGGCACCGATTGCCCGAGCAGCGCCGCCGCCGCGCCGCCCGATGCCGCGGCGATGTTGAGTGTGACGAAGGCGCGATTGCGCAGCAGTGCGCGCAACTGGCCGGCAAGCGAGGCGGGCGCGCCGGTGCGCGCGCGCTGCGGCTCGGGCACCCTGCGTGCAACCAGCACGAGCAGCGGCACGCCCAGCATCGCCAGCACCGCGGCCGCGCCGGGATAGCCATAGCGCGCTGCCAGCACGGGCAGGCCGAGCGCGACCAGCGCGGCAGCGGCGGCGCCGAACATCATGCGCAGGCCCGCCAGCAGCGTGCGGACCTCCGGCGCATCGCTCAGCCGGGTGGTCCAGGCCGAATAGGGAATGTTGGTGAAAGCGTAGAGCGTGCGGCACAGCATCTGCGCGAGCAGCACCCAAACCGCCGCATGCATCGGCACGGCAAACATGGCGACAAAGGCGAGGCCCAGCGGCAGCGCGCCCCAGCCGACCAGCCGGCGATACGACAGGCGCGTGCGCTCGGCGACCGCGCCGGCAATCAGGTCGGCGATCCCGTCCCACACGGTGCCCGCCATGAACACCAGCCCGGCGACGAGCGGTGGCAGCGCCAGCACGTCGATATAGAAGAACAGCAGGTACAGGCTGATGCTCTGCCAGAACAGGTTGAAGGCGAAGTCACCCGAGGCGAACAGCACCAGCGATCCGGTCGCGCGTCGATGCGGCAGCCCTGTTACCATGCCGTCTCCCCGCGCGCGCCTAGCCGATGCCGGGCGCGTGGCGATCGACCAGCACCGCGCTGGCGCGGTTGAGCCCGATCGTCTCGACCGCGATACCGTGGCGGCGCATGCGCGTCACCACGTCATCGAGCGCGCCGACTGCGGTGATGTCCCACAGATGCGCCGCGCTCAGATCGATGCGCACGCGTCCGGCGGTATCGCGCAGATCGAAGCGATCGGCGAAGATCTCCGCGCTGGCGAAGAAGATCTGCCCGGTGACGGTATAGGTCCGCGTGTCGCTGGCGGCGTCGTAGCTGCTCGTCACGTCCATCAGGCGGGTCACCTTGAAGGCGAAGAACACGCCGCTGAGCAGCACGCCGACGCACACGCCGGCGGACAGATCATGCGTCGCGACGGTGACCGCGACGGTCGCCAGCATCACCACGCCGGACACTTTGGGGTGGCGCGCCAGATCGCTGAGCGAGGACCAGGAGAAGGTGCTGATCGAGACCATGATCATGATCGCGACCAGCGCCGCGACCGGCACCTGCGCGACCCACGGCCGCAGCGGCACCATCACCACGAGCAGGAACACGCCAGCGACGAGTGTCGAGATCCGGCCGCGCCCGCCATAGCGGACATTGCCGACGGTCTGCCCGACCATGCCGCAGCCGGCGATCCCGCCGAACAGCCCGGCGGCGATATTGGCGAGGCCGAGGCCGGTGCATTCGCGTGCCTTGGAACTGGTCGTGTCGGTTAGATCGTCGACGACGCGCGCGGTCATCATCGATTCGAGCAATCCGACCGCCGCCATGGCGAGCGCGTAGGGAGCGATGATGCGCAGCGTTTCCCAGGCGAACGGGATTTGGGGAAGCGCGAAGGCGGGCAAAGATGCAGGCAGGCGGCCAAGATCGGCGACGGTGGCGATCGGCATCGGGAAGGCGATGCCAACGACGGTCAGCACCAGGATGCAGATCAGGGGGGAGGGGATGGTGGTGGTGAGGCGCGGCAGCAGATAGATGATCGCCAGGCCCAGCGCGATCATCGCATAGGTGTGCCACGTGACGTCGAGCATCTGCGGCACCTGTGCCGAGAAGATCAGGATGGCGAGCGCGTTGACGAAGCCGGTACGCACCGATTGCGAGACGAAGCGCATCAGCACGTCGAGCTTGAGCAGCCCGAACACGATCTGCAACAGGCCGGCGAGGATCGTCGCGGCAAGCAGGTAGGACAGGCCGTGGCTGTGGACCAGTGCGGCGGCGACCAAGGCGACCGAGCCGGCGGCGCCCGAGATCATCGCCGGGCGCCCGCCGGCGAACGCGATGACGATGCCGATCACGAACGAGGCGAACAGGCCGACTTCGGGATCGATGCCGGCGACGAAGGAGAAGGCGATGACTTCGGGGATCAGCGCGAACGTGCCGACCATGCCGGCGAGTACGTCGCGGCGCGCGGCGGCGGCGCCGCTGAACCATTCGTGCGCATAACGAGAAATTGCAGTGTTCATGTGAATTAAGTGTCCGCAACAGTCGCAGGCGCGCCGGCATTCGAGCGCGGCGGGAATCGGTACTGCGACATGCGTTGTCCGGCGGATTGGCGGCCGGAAGAGCCACCCGGAATTGCACCGGGTCCTGGCGAATGCCGGCCCCCTAGCGCGCGCGGCGCGCCGGCACAAGCGGCAAGCGCGTCAGTCCTCCAGATCGGCCTGCAGCATCCGCGCGGCATTGCGAAACGCGAGGTCGGCCGAGACGCGCTCTTCCTCCTGCAGCATTTCATCGACTGCGAAGCCGATCTCGACCGAGATGCGCAGCCGCCGCCACAGCTGATCGCGATCGACCCCGGGCAGGTGGCGAAGATAGGCATCGGTCAGCCGATCGGTGACCAGCCGGTGCGACGCGACGCGGACATGCACCAGCCGCGGCGAGGCGTGCAGCGCGCGCAGGATCCATACCGCGCCGGGCTCGCTCGCGGTGACCGCAGCGGTATCGCGCAGCAATTCCTCGATATTGCCCTTGAGCGAGGCGACGCCGCCCGGTTCGTACCGTGCCAGCCAGGCGTCCAGCACCGCGTTCTGCCGTGCCATCAGCCGCCCGCCCAGCGCCTCGAGCACGGCATATTTGTCGTCGAAATAGCGGTACAAAGCGGGCGGGGTCATGCCTGCACGCGCGCAGATCATGTTGGTCGAGATACGGTCGATGCCGACCTCCGCCAGCAGCTCGCCGGCGACGTTGAGCAGCAGCTCATAGGTCTGTTGCGACCGTTCCTGCTGGGGACGGGGGCGCGGCGCGGCCCGCTCGATCGACATGGCAAATCCTCTTGAACCCGGTGGCCACGTACATCGCCGCGCCGGCGCGGTCGATGTCAATAAATGCGGATCGATGCGCACGGATATGGCGACGATCGATAAAGCCTGTATGGGCAAAACGACTCAAAGGCGATCCGGGGCAATGGGATCGCGCGACCAGGAGAAACGTCATGGCCTTCACACCCGCGCCGGGCATAACCAGCAGCAGCGATCCGCTGCCCGGCACGGCCGATGCCGGCCATATCGACGCGCCGGACCTGCGCGTCTTCGTGTTCGCCCTGTTCTTCATCTTCGGCGGCATCACCAGTCTCAACGACGTGATCATCCCGAAGCTCAAGGACCTGTTCACGCTCAGCTATTTCCAGGCGATGCTGGTCCAGTCGGCGTTCTTCGCGGCCTATTTCCTAGTCTCGATCCCGGGCGCGGCGATCGTCCGGCGCTTCGGCTATATGCGCGGCGCAGCGATCGGGCTGGTGACGATGACGGCGGGCTGCCTGCTGTTCATTCCCGCGTCCTCCTCGGCGACGTTCGGCCTGTTCCTGTTCGCGCTGTTCGTGCTCGCGGCGGGCATCACCATCGTCCAGGTCGTGTCCAACCCGCTGATCTCGCTGCTCGGCAAGCCGCAGACGGCGCACAGCCGGCTGACCTTCGCACAGGCGTTCAATTCGCTCGGCACGACGATCTTTCCCTATGTCGGATCGATCGTGATCCTTGGCAGCCTCGCCACGGTTGATGCCGCGTCGCTCAGCGGTGCCGCACTCGACGCCTATCGCGCGGCAGAAACGCAGGTCGTGGTGAACACCTATCTCGGGCTGGCGGTCGCGCTGCTGATTGTCGCCGCGGTGGTGTGGACGAAGCGCAACCGGCTGCAGGTCAAGCAGGAGCAGACCGGCAGCATCTTCCACGCGTTCGGCCTGCTGCGGCGGCCGCGCTTCGGCATCGGCGCGCTGTGCATCTTCCTCTATGTCGGCGCCGAAGTCGCGATCGGCTCGCTGATCGTCAACTATTTGATGCAGGCCGACGTGCTGGGCCTGGGCGAGCAGGCCGCGGGCAAGCATGTGTTCCTATATTGGGGCGGCGCGCTGATCGGCCGGTTCATCGGTGCGTTCGCGCTGCGCGTGCTATCCCCGGGCAAGGTGCTGAGCGCGGTGGCGATCGGCGCGATCGCATTGATCCTGCTCTCGGCCAATTCGACCGGGACGCTTGCCGGCTATGCGCTGCTGAGCATCGGGCTGATGAACTCGATCATGTTCCCGACGATCTTCAGCCTGGCGAGCGAAGGGCTCGGCCCGCGCGCGGCGGAGGGATCGGGGGTGATCGCCACCGCGATCGTCGGCGGCGCGATCGTGCCGCCGCTGACCGGGCATCTTGCCGATGTGAGCGGCAGCCTGGCCTTCGCGCTGGTGCTGCCGGCGGCCTGTTACGCGATCATCGCATGCTATGGCTGGTATGCGCGGCGCCCGGCGCCGGAGCTGGGCGCATGAGCGCCGCGGTGCTGCTCGTCGCGCTGCTGCAGGCGCAGACGCTGGGCGCGACCAATGTCGCGGTCGATGCGCCGATGGCCGCGCCGACCGGCGCGCCGCGCTGGGCCGACGAGTTCGACGGCAAGGCGGTCGACCCCGCGAAATGGCAGTTCGACACGAAGCACAACAAGACCGGCTGGTTCAATCACGAGAAGCAATATTACGCCAAGGCGCGGCCCGAGAACACGCGGCTGGAGCGCGGCGCGCTGGTGATCGAGGCGCGCCGCGAGGCGCTGTCGACGCTGCCCGACTGGGGCGGGCAGGGCTATAGCTCGGCCAAGCTGGTCGCGACCCGCGCCTCGCGCTACGGCTTCTACGAAATCCGCGCCAAGCTGCCGTGCGCGCGCGGCACCTGGCCGGCGATCTGGATGCTGCCCGATGGCGGCACCTGGCCCGAACAGGGCGAGATCGACATCATGGAAATGGTCGGGCACGACGCCAATGTGGTGCACGGGACGCTGCACAGCGGCTTGTTCAACCATGTGAAGGGCACGCAGCGCGGCGCGCAGGTCACCGTGCCGACCGCCTGCACCGCCTTTCATCGCTACCAGCTCGACTGGCGCGCCGATGCGATCACCATCGGCGTCGACGATCGCGCCTATATGCGCGTGCGCAACGATCAGCCGGGCGGCCAGGGCGCCTGGCCGTTCGACAAGGATTTCCGCCTGATCCTCAACCTGGCGATCGGCGGCGACTGGGGCGGCGCCAAGGGCATCGACGATGCCGCGCTGCCGCAGCGGATGGACGTGGATTACGTGCGCATCTGGGATACGCCCTGAGCATGTGCGGCGGCCCGCCGGGGCGCGGGCTGCCGCCGACGCGCTACGCGGTGCGGACCACCAGCCGGGTGTAGAGATGCCAGGTGGCATAGCCGAGCCATGGCAGGACCACCGCCAGGCCGATCGCCGCCGGCAGCAGCCCGAGCAGCAGCAGGCCGGCGACGCGCCAGCCCCAGCCGAACACTTCGCGCGGATTCTTGCGGGCCGCGGCAAGCGACGTGCGCACCGCGAGCCCGGCCTCGACCGGGCGATCGACCACCATTGGGAACGACACCAGCGCGAACACCAGCGTGGCGATGGCGAACGGCGCGCCGGCGAGATTGCCGAGCACGATCAGCGTCCAGCCCGCCTCGGTGGTGAACAGCCGCCCGAACACATCGCCGATCTGCAGCGGCGCGGTCGCCCCGAAGGTGAGGTCGTAGATCGCATAGGCGACGACCAGCCAGCCGACCATCAGCGCAGCCAGCCCGCCGGTGAGCATCGCCAGCGGCAGGCGGCTGCGGCCGTTGAGCGGATCGAGGAAATGCCACCAGCTCGAATCCCGCCCTTCCTCGCGGCGCCGCGCCAGTTCGTAGAAGCCCGAGGCGGCGGCGGGGCCGAGGATCGACAGGCCGGCGACGAGCGGGAAGAATAGCGGTAGCAGCGGATCGTTGAACGTCACCACCGCGGCGACCAGGCAGATGATAGGATAGAGCAGGCCGATGACGATCAGGTCGCCGCGCTTGTCGAGAAAGTCCTTCCACCCTTCGGCCAGGGCCCAGTTCAGGTCGCTGACGCTGATCTTGCGGATCTCGGGGAGTTCCGTGTCGGCGGTATAGGCGGTGTGCTGAAGCGTGGCCATGATCTCTCTCCGGGTGAATGCGTGCGATCTTCCTTTTTATGTGGCGCCACTATACGCCGATCCGTCCTCGCTGCCAATTCGCGTCAGGCAAACGGCCGGTTGAGCCGCACGATCGCGCTGTTGAGCCAGGCGGCGAAGCTGACCCACAACAGATAGGGCAGGATCAGCAGGCTGGCAGTGGGCGAAATCGGCCACAGCCCGACGACCAGGGCGACCAGCGAGGCCCAGAGGAAGACGACCTCGACCAGCGCCCAATCGGGCCGGCGCGCGCGGAAGAAGAGCGGGCTCCACAAGGCGTGGCACACAGCGTTGACCGCGAACAGGATGATCACGCGGGTGTGCGCCGCATCGTCCGGCGCGGCGCCCCAGGCGAGCACGGCCGACCAGGCGGCAAGTGCGAGGATCACCGTCCAGGCCGGGCCGAACAGCCAGTTGGGCGGCTGCAGCCGGGGCTTGCGGAGGTCGCGATACCACGGCCCGATCGGCGTCATCAGCCCGCCCAGCGCGCCGAGCAGCAGCGCTGTGCCTCCGGCTACGGCGATCGGTATCCACATGTGCATTGTCCATCTTGTCGAGTGTCAAGAGCGTGTTACACATTGGCGATGCGGGTGTCCTTCCCCTTTTCGGCGATCGTCGGCCAGGACGAGATGAAGCGCGCGTTACTGATCGCAGCGGTAGATGCGCGGATCGGTGGGGTGATGGTGTTCGGCGACCGCGGCACCGGCAAATCGACCGCGGTGCGCGCGCTGGCCGCGCTGCTGCCGCCGATCGCGGCGGCTGACGCCGGCTATCAGGACGGCACGGTGCGCAAGGGCAAGGTGCCGGTGCCGTTCGTCGATCTGCCCCTAGGCGCGACCGAGGATCGCGTGGTCGGCGCGCTCGATCTGGAGCGCGCGCTGGGGGCGGGGGTCAAGGCGTTCGAGCCCGGGCTGCTGGCGCGCGCCAATGGCGGGTTCCTCTATATCGACGAGGTCAATCTGCTCGAGGATCATATCGTCGATCTGCTGCTCGACGTCGCTGCCTCGGGCGAGAATGTGGTCGAGCGCGAGGGGCTGAGCGTGCGCCATCCGGCGCGCTTCGTGCTGGTCGGCAGCGGCAACCCGGAGGAAGGCGAGCTCAGGCCGCAACTGCTCGACCGGTTCGGCCTGTCGGTCGAGGTGCGCACGCCGCAGGATCTGGCGCAGCGGGTCGAGATATTGAAACGCTGCGACGCGTTCGAGCGCGACCCGGCGGGGTTTGCCGAGATGTGGGGGCGGGCGGAACGGGCGACAGTGCGGCGCATTGCGCGCGGACGCGCGGCGCTGGCCGGCGTGGTGATGCCGGACGCGGTGCTCGGCTTTGCCTCACGGCTGTGCATCGCGGTCGGCGCGGATGGCTTGCGCGGCGAACTCACGCTGATGCGTGCGGCGCGCGCGTTGGCGGCGCTGGACGGCATCGCGGTGGTCAGCGCGGCGCAGATCTCCGCGGTCGCGCCGCTCGCGCTGCGGCACCGGTTGCGGCGCGCCGTGCTCGATGAGACGGGCTCGACGGCGCGGATCGAACGCGCGCTGGAGGAACTGGCGGCGTGAGCGCGGTCGGCGAGGAACGCCTCGCCGATGCGCTGCTCGCCGCGCGCCTGTGCGCGGTGGATCCGGGGCTGGGGGGCATGATCCTGCGCGGTGGCGGGGAGGCGCGGGATCTCGTCCTTGCCGAACTGCGCACGGGGCTGCCCGGCTGGGCGTCGGTGAAGCGCATGCCGGTGCATATCGACGATGAGCGGCTGCTCGGCGGGATCGATCTGGCGGCGACGCTGGCGCGGGGGGCGGCCGTGTCGCGCGCGGGGCTGTTGGCCGAGGCGGATGGCGGCGCGGTGATCGTGCCGATGGCGGAGCGATTGTCGGACGCAATGGCGGGGCGGCTGGCGGCGGCGATCGATGGCGATGCGCGCTTCGTGACGGTGGCGCTGGACGACGGGATCGAGGCGGAGGAGCGGTCGCCTGCTGCGCTGATGGAGCGGCTGGCATTCTGGATCGACCTTTCCCACGACCGTCATTCCGGCCATGGTCCGGGAGCCGAAGTCCCCCAGGCGGCGGCGCCGGAGGAGTCCTGGACCCCCGACCAAATTCGGGATGACGGGGAGGTCGTAACGGCGTTGGTCGCCATCGCCGTGGCGCTGGGCATCGACACGGCGCGGGCGCCGCTCTTTGCGCTGCGGGCGGCGCGGGCGGCGGCGCGGCTGGATGGGCGCGCGGCGATCGCCGAACAGGATATCCTCCTCGCCGCCCGGCTCGTCCTCGCGCCGCGTGCGACACGCCTTCCCACGGCAGAAGAAGCGCCGGCCGAACCGCCGCCACCACCACCGCAAGACTATGCCGGCGAGCAGGAGCAGGGCAGCCCCGCTGCCCTCGAGGACGTCGTGCTCGCCGCTACGCTCGCTGCCTTGCCCAAGGATGTGCTCGCGCGGATCGCCGCCGGCACCGCTCGTGACCGTCGCGCCACCACTGCGCATGGCGCGGGGGAGCGGCGCAAATCGGGCGCGCGCGGGCGACCGATGGGCGCGCGCGCCGGGCTGCCGGGCGGCGGGCGCCGGCTCGCGCTGATCGACACGCTGCGCGCCGCCGCGCCGTGGCAGAAACTGCGCGGCGCCGCGGGGCGCGTGGCGATCCGGCGCGACGATCTGCGCATCCGCCGCTTCGAGACGCGCGCCGAGGCAGTGACGATCTTCGCGGTCGATGCCTCGGGCTCGTCCGCGCTGGCGCGGCTGGCGGAGGCGAAGGGCGCGGTCGAGCTGTTGCTGGCCGAGGCCTATGTGAAGCGCGCGCAGGTCGCGCTGATCGCGTTTCGCGGCACGACCGCGGAACTGCTGCTGCCGCCGACGCGCTCGCTGGTGCGCGCTAGGCGAGCGCTCGCCGAACTGCCCGGCGGTGGCGGGACGCCGCTCGCCGCCGGCTTGCGCGCCGCGCAGCAACTCGCCGAGGCTGCGCGGGCGCGTGGGCGCACGCCGTTCCTCGTGGTGCTGACCGACGGGCGCGCCAATATCGCTGCCGATGGCCGCGCAGTGCGCGCGGCCGCGGTGGCGGACGCGATGGCGGCAGCAAAGGCGATCGGCGCCGGGGGCGTCCAGGCGGCGTTCCTCGACATCTCGGCCCGGCCCGGCCCGGAAGGCGCGGCGCTGGCAACGGCGATGCGCGCGCGCTACTTGCCGCTGCCGCGCGCCGATGCCGCGACGATGCACGCCGCGGTGCGCGCGGTGCAGCCGCGATGAGCGCACCGCTCTGGTCGGTCGACGGGCGCGACTGGCCGCATCGCGCGCACAGCCGTTTCGTCGCGGCCGGCCGGTTGCGCTGGCATGTCCAGACCTTCGGGCCGGAGGACGCGCCGGTCATGCTGCTGCTCCACGGCACCGGCGCTGCGACGCATAGCTGGCGCGGCATCGCGCCGCTGCTCGCCACGCAGTACCGCGTCGTGGCGATCGACCTGCCCGGCCACGGCTTCACGACCGGCCGCCCGATCGGTGGCCTGTCGATGCCGGCGATGGCGCGTGCGATCGCCGATCTGCTGCGCACGATGCAATTCGCGCCAACGGTGATCGTCGGCCATTCCGCCGGCGCGGCGCTCGCCCTCCGCCTGACGCTCGATGGTATGGCGACACCCGACGCGATCGTCGGGCTGAGCGCCGCCTTGCTGCCGTTTCCCGGGCTCGCCGCCCAGCTGTTCCCGACGCTCGCCCGCGCTCTGTTCGCCAATCCGTTCGCATCGCACTTTTTCGCCCGGCTCGCGCGTACGCCGGGCGAAGCCGCCCGTTTTCTCCAGCGCAGCACCGGATCGCGGATCGATGCCGAAGGCGTGCGCTGCTATGCGCGCCTGTTCGCCACCTCGGCGCATTGCGCCGGCGCGCTCGGTATGATGGCCGATTGGAATTTGGCCGCGCTCGAACGCGATCTGCCGCGGCTGCACACCCCGCTGCTGCTGATCCACGGCGACGCGGATGCCGCGATCCCGCCGTCGACCGCGTCCGCGGCCGCAGCGCTGGTCGTCAATGGCCGGCTTAAGATGCTCGCCGGTCTGGGTCATCTTGCGCACGAGGAGCGACCGGCAGAGATTGTCGCGCTGATCCGGGACTTCATCGGGGAGCGGAGATGAAAGACTATCTGGGCCTGTTCGATCTGGCGATTGCCGGCGTCCCGGTGATCCTCTTCTGCCTGTGGCAGCTCGTCTCGGTCCATCGCGAGATCGCCAAGGATCGCGCGCGCGATGCACCGGAACGCCCGTCACCAGATCGCTCTGGGCATACGATAGGGGAGCATCGACTGGACGATCGGTGAGCGGAAGCGCCCGAGCGCGAGACTCTCGTGCACGGCGCGGACATCCTCGCCGAACAAGCGCGTGGCCAGCGCCGAGCGCGCATAGAAGGGCGCGTCGATCCAGGTCTTGATCACCCGCGCCGCATGGCCGGCATCGGCCCGTGTCGCGCGTTTGATCCGCCAGCCGGTGCGCGGCAGCATGGCCGGCGCGGGCTGGACCACATCGTGCCAGCGGCCCTGGGCATCGAATTTGAGCGCGAGATCGAACGGCGTCCCGTCGCGCCGCCGCCCTTCGTACAGGACGGCAACGTCGTTCTTGAGGTGCGCGCGCGACCAGTGCCAGTCGTCGAACCCGTCTTCCAGCGGCTCGTCGCCGAAATTCGAGTCGAAATAGCCCGGGCCCGACCAGCGCAGGTTTGGATGCGTCATCTCGACCTCGACCCGTGCGCGCGGCGCGACCGGATGCCAGCGGTGCCGCCCGGCGGGATCGAGCGCGAAGGCGGTGGTGCCAATCATCGCCGGCCGGACGCGCACCGTGCCGCGCACCTTATACGGCAACGGCGCGGATATCTCGGCGATGTCGATCACCAGCGTGTCGCCATCCCAGTGCAGGCCGCTCGGGCCGACCTGGAAATGATCGGCATCGCGCTGCATCCGATGCGCCGGCCGCTCGGTCATGGCCCAGGCCGAACCGCGCGGCCCGGTGAGCGCGACGTTGATCGCGCAGTGGTTCTCGGGGGTCCGCCGCCCGCTGAGCTTGTAATATGGGGAAAAGACACTGCCGACAAAGGCGATGATCGTCAGGCCGTGGGCGCCGTCATCGCTGGTCGCGTCGATATACCACCAGGCATAGCCCCCGGCATCGACACGAACGTCGAAGCGCGGTCCCTGCGCAGGCAATCGACGGCTAGTCGGCCGGAAAGCGCCGCCATCGGGACGCCCGCGCCGGGGTGCGTGCTCCCGCCCGCGCAGTAGAGCCCAGGGATCCGCGTCCGGCTGCCCTGCCGGCGGAAGGAGGCCGCCCACCCGTGCGAGGCCGGTCCATAAAGGGCTCCACCCGTCGAGGGACACAGCGTCTCGAAGTCGGCGGGCGTCGTCAGCACCGTCGACGGCGCCAGCGCGAGCGACAGCCCCGCCCGCGAAACCATGTCCAGCATCCGCTTCGTACATGACGCCATCTCCTGTTGGGTGAAGCCGGCGCCGTCCCCGATCGGCGGCGCGTTGACGATGATCTGCACGCGTTCGGGCGCGGCGGGAGCGGCGCCGTGATCGTCGCGGTCCTGCGCGCAGAGATAGACGCTGGGCTGCGCGGCGAGCCGGCCGGCGGCGAGCGCGGCGAACTCGGTCGGATAATCGGGCGAGAAGAACACGTTGTGCCGCGCGAGCCGAAAGCCGGTCGCCTTGGCATGCCCGGTCCATACCAGCGCGCCGAGCGAGCGGCGCGCCGGCGGGGCCGCGGAGACGGCCGCACGCGCCGCGCCGCCGAAGCGGCCGTCGGCGAGCGCGGTGGGATCGGCGTTGCAGATCACGGCCGACGCGGCGATGCGCTCGCCGCCGGCCAGTTCGACGCCGGCGGCGCCGCCATGGTCGACCAGGATCGTGCGTACCGGCGAGCCATAGCTAAACTGCACGCCGTTGTGCCGGCCGAGCTGTTCCAGCGCGCCTGCCAGGCGATGCATCCCGCCATCGATCAGCCACACGCCGCTCGCCTCGACATGCGCAATCAGCATCAGCGTGGCGGGGCAGTGCAGCGGCGAGGAGCCGCAATAGGTCGCGTAGCGCCCGAACAACTGCCTGAGCCTGGGATCGCGAAAATAGTTGCCAAGCGCGTGCCACAGCGACGTATAGGGCCTGAGCGTGCAATAATCGGCAAAGCCGCGCGCGCCCATCCGCCAGCCGAGCGTCAGCGGATCGGGCTTGGTATGGCGCAGGAACGGCTGGTCGAGCGCCTCGAACAGCCGCTTCGCCTCGGCCCGGAAGGCGCGATAGCCGCGCGCCTCGGCCGCGCCGGCGAGGTCGCCGATCGCCGACTCGCTGGCCGCGGGATCGGCGAACAGGTCGAGTGTCGCGCTGCCCCAGGCATGGCGCGCCAGCGTTGTGGCCGGGCGCATCGTCAGGTGGCGATCGAGCGAGTCGCCACAGGCGGCGAAGACTTCCTCGAACACGGCGCGCAGCGTGAACACGGTCGGCCCCGCATCGATCGCCGCGCCGTCGACGGTCAGCGCGCGCAGCTTGCCGCCCGGGCCGGGCTGCGCCTCGATCACGGTCACCTCCTCGCCCTGTGCGGCAAGCAGTGCGGCGCTGACCAGCCCACCGATCCCCGCCCCGATCACCACCACGCCCGCATCCGCCATCGGCATCCTCCGATTGACGCGATGCTATCATGTGTCCACAAAACTGGACATATGAAATCGACCGGCTATCAGAACTATGGGTGGAGGGGGCGCTGGCTGGGCTGGCGCAACACCATGCTGGGCTCGCCGCGCTTCCAGCGCTTCGCGCAGAGCATTCCGCTGCTTCGCCCGATCGCACGACGCCGCGCGCGCGCGCTGTTCGATCTCGTCGCCGGCTTCACCTATTCGCAGATCCTGGCCGCCTGTATCGAGACCGGGCTGCTCGATCTGCTGGCGGAGGGGCCGCGCGACAGCGCGAGCGTCGCACTGCGACTCGATCTGCCGATCGCCGGCGCCGAGCGGTTGCTGCGCGGCGCCGCGGCGCTGGGCCTGGTCGAGCGGCTACGCGGCGGCTGGGCGCTGGGCAGCGACGGCGCCGCGCTGCGCGGCAATCGCGGGATCGGGGAGATGATCGCGCACCATCATCTGCTCTATGCCGATCTCGCCGATCCGGTGGCCTTGCTGCGCCGCGGCGGGGGCGGCGGCGCGCTATCGCGGCATTGGCATTATGCCGAGGCGGCGGGGCAGGGCGACAGCGCCGATGTCGCCGGCTATTCGCGGCTGATGGCGGCATCGCAGCCGTTGGTCGCGGCGCAGGCGCTGGACGCCTATCCGCTGCACCGGCACCGTCGTTTGCTCGATGTCGGTGGCGGCGAGGGTGCGTTCCTCAGCGCGGTCGCGGCGCGCCACGATCGGCTCCGGCTCGGCCTGTTCGATCTCCCCGCGGTCGCGGCGCGGGCGACGCAGGCGTTCGAGTCGGCCGGGCTGGGCGGCCGGACCGACGTGTTCGGCGGCGACTTCCTGCGCGATCCGCTGCCGACGGGTTACGATATCATCTCGCTAATCCGCGTGCTGCACGATCATGACGATGCGCCGGCATTCGCGCTGCTGCGCCAGATCCATGCCGCCTTGCCCCCCGGTGGGACGGTGCTGATTGCCGAGCCGATGGCGCGCACGCCGGGCGCCGAACCGGCCGGCGACGCCTATTTCGGCTTCTATCTGCTGGCGATGGGATCGGGCCGGCCCCGCAGCGCCGGCGAGATCCGCGCCATGCTGCGCGCGGCCGGTTTTGTCGCATCGCGCGTCCGGCGGACGGCCATGCCGCTCACGACGCGCGTCATCGTCGCCCGACGCCAATGAATGTCCAATCTAGTTGACAATACGAAGTGTCTAGATCAGTCTACGGGTTATGAGGTTCATTTAGGACCCATGAGGGGACGGTCGTATGGACGCAATGGCGGTCATACTGGAAGCGCCGGAGCGGCTCGCGCTGCGACCGCTGGCACTCAACCCGATGCGCGATGGCGACGTCCGCGTCGAGATCGACTGGAGCGGGATCAGCTCGGGCACCGAGAAACTGCTGTGGACCGGGCGCATGCCGGATTTTCCCGGCATGGGCTATCCGCTGGTGCCGGGCTACGAATCGGTCGGCCGGATCGTCGATGCCGGTGCCGATGCGCGCGCCCGGATCGGCGAATGGGTCTTCGTGCCGGGCGCGAATTGCTATGCCGAGGCGCGCGGCCTGTTCGGCGGCACGGCGCGGCAGGTGCTGCTGCCCTCGGCGCGCGCCATCCCGATCGCCGAGTCGCTCGGGCGCAACGGTATCCTGCTCGCGTTGGCAGCGACCGCGCATCATGCGATCGCGCTCGGCGGCGTGCCCGAACTGGTCATCGGCCACGGCATTCTCGGCAGCCTGATCGCGCGCCTCGCGGTCGCCACCGGCGGGGATGCGCCGGTCGTGTGGGAGACCAATCCCGAGCGGCGCGACGCGTTCGGCTATGCGGTGATCGATCCGGCCGACGATGCCCGGCGCGATTATGCCGTGATCTGCGACGCGAGCGGCGCGGCCGACGCGCTCGACCTGGCCTTTGCCCGGCTCGCCAAAAGCGGGGACGTGGTGCTGGCCGGTTTCTACGATCGCCTGTCCTTTGCCTTCCCGCCGGCCTTCGTGCGCGAGGCGCGGCTGCGCATCGCCGCCGAATTTACCGCGGACGACGTGACGGCGGCGCTCGAACTGATCGAGACCGGCCTGCTCGAACTCGATGGGCTGATCAGCCATGCGCGGCCCGCGGCCGAGGCGGCGGAGGCCTATCCGCAGGCCTTCACCGACCCGCAATGCCGCAAGATGGTGCTCGATTGGAGAGCGATATGAGCATGTTCGATCCCGCACCCTTGCGCGAGGAGGCCGGGCAGGAGCCCGATCCCGTGCATCGCGGCCCGGTGACCAAGGAAACGCAGATCATCGCGATCTACGGTAAGGGCGGCAGCGGCAAGTCGTTCGCGCTCGCCAATCTCAGCTACATGATGGCGCAGCAGGGCAAGCGCGTGCTGCTGATCGGTTGCGACCCTAAGAGCGATACGACCTCGCTGCTGTTCGGCGGCAAATCGACCCCGACGATCATCGAGACCAGCAGCAGGAAGAAACTGGCCGGCGAGACGATCGGGATCGAGGATGTCTGCTTCCAGCGCGACGGCGTGTTCGCGATGGAATTGGGCGGGCCCGAGGTCGGCCGCGGCTGCGGCGGTCGCGGCATCATCCATGGCTTCGAAACGCTCGAGAAACTGGGCTTCCACGAATGGGGCTTCGATTACGTGCTGCTCGATTTCCTCGGCGACGTGGTGTGCGGCGGGTTCGGCCTGCCGATCGCGCGCGACATGTGCCAGAAGGTGATCGTCGTCGCGTCGAACGACCTGCAATCGCTCTATGTCGCCAACAACGTCTGCAAGGCGGTGGAATATTTCCGCAAGATGGGCGGCAATGTCGGCGTCGCGGGGATGATCCTCAACAAGGATGACGGCACCGGCGAGGCCAATGCGTTTGCGCAGGCGGTCGGCATCCCGGTGCTGACCGCGATCCCAGCGAACGAGGATATCCGCAAGAAGAGCGCGAACTACCAGATCATCGGCAAGCCCGGCGGGCAATGGGCAAGCCTGTTCGAGGAACTGGCGATCAACGTGGCGGAAGCACCGCCGTTGCGGCCGACACCGCTCGACCAGGATGGGCTGCTCGGGCTGTTCTCGGCGGACGTAACGGGGGCGGATTATGCGCTGCGGCCCGCGAGCCAGGCGGACATGCGTGGCGTGGCGTACGTCCCGAAGCCGACGCTCGAAGTCGTGTACGACGCGGTCTGATGAGCGCGCTTCCCGCCTCTCCATCGTTCTCCCGCGAAAGCGGGAGTCCAGAGTTACAGGGCGAAGCGCCCGCGACCCTTGACCCCCGCCTGTGCGGGGGAACGCGTGTTGCCGACCGCATCGTGCTGAACGAGGCGGCAAGCGGCGGATGTGCAAACGGCACCACCTTGCGCGACGCCGCAGTACTCGCCGGCAAGTCCGATATCCTGGCGCGCTATGACGCGGATTATCCCAAGGGCCCGCACGACCAGCCGCAATCGATGTGCCCCGCCTTCGGCTCGCTCCGCGTCGGGCTGCGGATGCGGCGTACCGCCACCGTGCTCTCGGGCTCTGCCTGCTGCGTCTACGGCCTGACCTTCACCTCGCATTTCTACGGCGCCAAGCGCAGCGTCGGCTATGTGCCGTTCAGTTCGGAGACGTTGGTCACCGGCAAGCTGTTCGAGGATATCAAGGAAGCGGTCGAGGGACTCGCCGATCCGGCGCTGTACGACACGATTATCGTCACCAACCTCTGCGTGCCGACCGCCTCGGGCGTACCGCTGCAATTGCTGCCCGACCAGATCAATGGCGTGCGCGTGATCGGCATCGACGTACCGGGGTTCGGCGTGCCGACGCATGCCGAGGCGAAGGACGTGCTGGCCGGCGCGATGCTGGAATATGCGCGCAAGGAAGCCGAGACCGGCCCGGTCGCCGCACCGAAGCACCGCGCCGACAAGCCGACCGTCACCTTGCTCGGCGAGATGTTCCCGGGCGATCCGCCGGGCATCGGGCTGTTGCTCGAGCCCTTGGGGCTTGCCGCCGGGCCGGTCGTGCCGACGCGCGAGTGGCGCGAGCTCTATGCCGCGCTCGATTGCGCCGCGGTGGCGGCGATCCATCCCTTCTACACCGCCAGCGTGCGCGCGTTCGAGGCGGCGGGGCGGACGGTGGTGGGCTCGGCGCCGGTCGGCGCGGAGGGGACGGCGGCGTGGCTCGACGCGATCGGCGCGGCGTGCGGTATTGCTCAGGGAAAGGTCGATGCGGCCAAGAACCGCTTTCTCCCCGCGATCCGCGGCGCGCTCGCCGCCAAACCCATAACGGGGCGGATCACCGTATCGGGCTATGAAGGGTCGGAACTGCTCGTCGCGCGGTTGCTGATCGAGAGCGGTGCGGACGTGCCCTATGTCGGCACTGCCTGCCCGCGCACGATCTGGTCCGATCCCGATCGCGACTGGCTCGAAGCGCGCGGCGTCCGCGTGCGCTATCGCGCCAGCCTCGAACAGGATCTGGCGGCGGTCGACGAATTCGGCCCCGATCTGGCGATCGGCACCACGCCGGTGGTGCAGCATGCCAAGCAGCGGGCGATCCCCGCGCTCTATTTCACCAACCTGATTTCCGCACGGCCGCTGATGGGGGCGGCCGGGGCGGGGAGCCTCGCCCAGGTGGTCAACGCCGCGCTCGCCAATCAGGCGCGCTTCGAGCGGATGACGGCGTTTTTCGAGGGCGTCGGCACGGGCGCGACCGCCGGCATCTGGGAAGAGACGCCGGTCGACCGGCCCGCGTTCAAGGCCAGATATGCCGCCAAGCGCATTGCCGCCGCCAAGGCGGAAGAGAGCGTGGGGTCATGAGCGTGGGTCTTCACCCCCGTCACCCTGAACTTGTTTCAGGGTCCACCGGGCAACAAAGGCAGACCGCCATTGTTGCGTGGTGGATGCTGAAACAAGTTCAGCATGACGAAGCGTTTGGGGGGGACGTCACGCCATGACCCTCATCCTCGATCATGATCGTGCCGGCGGCTATTGGGGGGCAGTCTACGCCTTCACCGCGATCAAGGGGCTGCAGGTGATCATCGACGGGCCGGTCGGCTGTGAGAACCTGCCCGTCACGTCGGTGCTGCATTATACCGATGCGCTGCCGCCGCACGAACTCCCGATCGTCGTGACCGGGCTTGGCGAACAGGAACTGGGCCGCGACGGCACGGAAGGCGCGATGAAGCGCGCCTGGGCGACGCTCGATCCGGATCTGCCCGCCGTCGTCGTGACCGGCTCGATCGCCGAGATGATCGGCGGCGGGGTGACGCCCGAGGGCACCAACATCCAGCGCTTCCTGCCGCGCACGATCGACGAGGATCAGTGGCAGGCGGGCGACCGCGCGCTGACCTGGCTGTGGACGCAGTTCGGCGCCAAGACGGTGCCGGCGCCGCGGCCGCCGAAAGCGGGCGAGCGGCCCAAGGTGAATATCATCGGCCCGATGTACGGCACGTTCAACATGCCCTCCGATCTGGCCGAAATCCGCCGCCTGATCGAGGGGATCGGCGCCGAGGTGGGGATGGTGTTCCCGCTCGGCAGCCATCTTGCAGATGTCCGCAAGCTCGCCGAGGCGCAGGTCAATGTGTGCCTGTACCGCGAGTTCGGCCGTGGACTGTGCGAAATGCTGGAACGCCCCTATCTGCAGGCGCCGATCGGGCTCGACAGCACGACGCTGTTCCTGCGCACGCTCGGCAAGCTGACCGGGCTCGATCCCGAACCGTTCATCGCCCGCGAAAAGCACAGCACGATCAAGCCGCTCTGGGACCTGTGGCGCTCGGTCACGCAGGATTTCTTCGGCACGGCGAGCTTCGGCATCGTCGCCACCGAGACCTATGCGCGCGGCATCCGCCATTTCCTCGAGACCGACATGGGGCTGCCCTGCGCCTTCGCGTTCAGCCGCTCGGCCGGGATCAAGCCGGACAATGACGCGGTCAAGGCGGCAATCCGCGATACCCCGCCACTGATCCTGTTCGGTAGCGTCAACGAGCGGATGTATCTGGCGGAAGCGGGCGGGCGCGGCATCTATGTGCCGGCGAGCTTTCCCGGCGCGGTGATCCGCCGCCATACCGGCACGCCGTTCATGGGCTATGCCGGGGCGACCTATCTCGTCCAGGAAGTGTGCAACGCGCTGTTCGACGCGCTCTTCCATATCCTGCCGCTGGCCGGCCAGCTCGACCAGGCCGAGGCGACGCCGGCGCGGATCGAGCGCGCGGTGGCGTGGGACGATGCCGCCAAGAGCGCCTTCGATGCCGAGGTGGAACGCGCGCCGGTGCTGGTGCGCATCTCGACCGCCAAGCGCATCCGCGACGCCGCCGAGCGCGCCGCGCGCCGCGCGGGCGAGCCGAGCGTCACGCCCGAGCGCCTCGCGCGCGCCATCCTCGAAAGCCGCGCGGCATGAGCGCGGCGCGCCTTTCCCGCCCGATCGCGCCGCGATCGCCGCGGATCACCAGATCCATGCGGGCATCCGGCCCGCGCGGATGCAGGGAGCGCCGTGTCACGCTCCTGTCCTCGTCGGGAACAACGGAGACGTCAAAATGAGCGACCTGAGAGACAGAGACGAACGCATGGGGCCGGGCACCTACCTGACCCCCGAAGAGGCCAAGGAGTTTCACAAGCTGTTCATCACCAGCTTCCTGATCTTCACGGTCGTCGCGATCATCGCACACTTCCTGGTGTGGAACTGGCGGCCCTGGTTCTGACCCGGCGCTTTTCGACACCTCAAACCCTAACGAGAGGAACCTCGTCATGTGGCGAATCTGGCTGATTTTCGATCCGCGGCGGTCGCTCGTCGCCTTGTTTACCTTCCTGCTGGTGCTGGCCTTGCTGATCCACTTCATCCTGCTCAGCACCGATCGCTTCAACTGGCTGGATGGCCCGCACAAGGCGGCGACCGTGGTCCAGCCGACCACGCCGACGGGCAGCTGACGCGCTGCCGAGCGGATCCGGGCGGGCGGGGCACGCCTCGTCCCCCGATGACCTAAACCACGCCCCGGGCAGCTGCACGGGGACGGAGAGATGCCATGGCGCTGCTGAGCTTCGAGCGGAAATATCGGGTGCGGGGGGGCACGCTGATCGGCGGCGACCTGTTCGATTTCTGGGTCGGCCCCTTCTATGTCGGCTTTTTCGGCGTCACCACCGCGATCTGCGCGTCGCTCGGCACAGCGCTGATCTTCTACGCCGCGTCGCTGGGGGATACGTGGAACCCGTGGCTGATCAGCATCGCGCCGCCGGACATCTCCTACGGCCTCGGGCTGGCGCCGCTGCGCGAGGGCGGATTCTACCAGATCATCACGATCTGCGCGATCGGCGCGTTCGTATCCTGGGCGCTGCGCCAGGCCGAGATCTGCCGCAAGCTCGGCATCGGCTATCACGTGCCGTTCGCCTTTGGCTTCGCGATCTTCGCCTATGTCTCGCTGGTCGTAATCCGGCCCTGGCTGCTCGGCGCCTGGGGGTTCGGCTTCCCCTACGGCATCTTCAGCCATCTCGATTGGGTGTCGAACACCGGCTACCAATATCTCCACTTCCACTACAATCCCGCGCACATGATCGCGGTGAGCTTCTTCTTCGTCACCGGCGGGGCGCTCGCCTTCCACGGCGCGCTGGTCCTGTCGGCGGTCAACGTCGCGCCGGGGGAGACGGTCAAGTCGCCCGAATATGAGGACGCCTTCTTCCGCGACACGATCGGCTATTCGATCGGCACGCTCGGCATCCACCGGCTGGGCCTGTTCCTCGCGCTGTCGGCCGGCTTCTGGAGCGCGGTGTGCATCATCATCTCGGGGCCGCTATGGACCCGCGGCTGGCCCGAATGGTGGACGTGGTGGCTCAACCTGCCGATCTGGTCCTGAGGGGGGTATGATGGCGCGCTATCAGAACATCTTCACGCAGGTGCAGCTGCGCGGTCCGCTCGAAGCCGGGCCGCTGCTGCCGCCGGGCAGCTTCCGGCGGCTGGGCCAGGGCAGCTACAATTACTGGGCGGGCAAATTGGGCGCGGCGCAACTGGGGCCGATCTATCTCGGCCGGCTGGGCATCGCGTCGCTGATCTGCGCCTTTACCGCGTTCGAGATCATCGGGCTCAACATGTTCGCCAGCGTCGGATGGGATCCGGTCCAATTCGTCCGCCAACTGCCGTGGCTCGCGCTCGAGCCGCCCGGGCCGCAATGGGGCTTCCAGCTGTTCGTGCCGCTGGCCGAAGGGGGCTGGTGGCAGATGGCGGGTTTCTTCATGAGCACGTCGCTGATCCTGTGGTGGGTACGCACCTTCGCCCGCGCGCGCGCGCTCGGCATGGGCACGCATATCGCCTGGGCGTTCGGCGCCGGCATCCTGCTGATCCTGACGCTCGGATTCATCCGCCCGCTGCTGATGCAGAGCTGGGCCGAGGCGGTGCCGTTCGGCATCTTCCCGCACCTCGATTGGACCGCGGCCTTCTCGATCCGCTACGGCAATCTGTTCTACAATCCGTTCCACTGCCTCTCGATCGCCTTTCTCTATGGATCGACGATGCTGTTCGCGATGCACGGCGCGACCATCCTGGCGACGGGCCGCTACGGCAGCGAGCGCGAGATCGAGCAGATCATTGATCGCGGCACCGCGTTCGAGCGCGGCGCGCTGTTCTGGCGCTGGACGATGGGCTTCAACGCGACCGCGGAATCGATCCATCGCTGGGCCTGGTGGTTCGCGGTGCTGACGCCGCTGACCGGCGCGATCGGCATCCTGCTGACCGGCACGGTGGTCGACAATTGGTACCTCTGGGCGGTGCTGCACGGTTATGCGCCGAGCTATCCCAGCACCGGCGTCGTCGATCCAGCCAGTCTGCCGGGAGCACCGCAATGACCAGGATCATCACCCCGCTGGCCGCGGGCGCCGCCCTCCTGCTGCTCGGCGGTTGCGAGCTCGGCGCCAAGCAGAGCACGCAGACCGGATTTCGCGGCGCCGGATTGGAGCAGATCGTCGATGTCAGCGAGATCAAGGAGGCGGCGGAGATCCCCGCGGCGCCCTATCCGTTGCCGCCGGACGGTGGCCCGACCGCAGGGCAAAGCTATCAGAACATCAAGGTGCTGAGCGGCCTCAGCAAGGAACGGTTCGACCATCTGATGGCCGAGATGAACCAGTGGGTGGCACCGCCCGCGCAGGGATGCAGCTATTGCCACAATCCCGAGAACATGGCCTCTGACGAGAAATATACCAAGATCGTCGCGCGGCGCATGCTGCAGATGACGCAGACGGTCAATTCGCGCTGGGCGAGCCATGTCAAGCAGACCGGCGTGACCTGCTATACCTGCCATCGCGGCAATCCGGTGCCCGAATATAAATGGGCGATCGCCGAGGGCACGCCCACACCCGGCACGATCCTGCGCAACAAGCATGGGCAGAACACGCCCAACCAGAATGTGGGCTATGCGTCGCTGCCCTATGATCCGTTCGCGACCTATCTTGCCGGCAGGAGCCAGATCCGCGTCGCGAGCAGCAGCGCGTTCCCCAGCTCCAAGCATATCGTCTCGATCAAGGATGCCGAGAAATCCTATGGGCTGATGATGCATGTCAGCGGAGCGCTCGGCGTGAACTGCACCTATTGCCACAACAGCCAGTCGTTCCGCGCGTGGAACCTCAGCAGCGCGCAGCGCGGCACCGCTTATTACGGCATCCGCATGGTCCGCAACATCAACGAGGATTATATCACCTCGCTGCAATCGGTCTTCCCGGCCTATCGCAAGGGGCCGCGCGGCGATCCCTACAAGGTCAATTGCACCACCTGCCACCAGGGCGTGTCGAAGCCGCTCGGCGGAGTCAGCATGATCGCCGAGGCGCCGGTGCTGCGCGGTGTGGCGCCGGCGGAGACACCGGCGGGCGCAGCGGCCGTGCCCGCCGCATTCGCCAAGCCGGCGGCGATGACCGGCAGGAAATGACCCGCGCCGCGCCCCCGGCGGCGCGGATCGGGTGGTCACGCGGCGATCGCGCATGATCCGCGATCACGAGCTGCGCGCCGCGCTGTCCGAGGAAATGCATCTCCGGCGCCTGCCGCGCCTGGCGGCGCCATGCCGGCTGATGCAAATCGTCACCGTGCTGGGCGAGGGCGCCGCCGACACGGCGCGCGCGCATATCGACACACTGGCGGCCGCCGCGCGCGCGATCGTGCCGGTGGCGGGGAAATATGGCGTGCTCGCCTTGGGGGCGGTGATCCTGGTGTGGGAACGGCACACCGAATTCGCCACCTATACATTGCTGCGGGCCGGCGCGGCGGAAACGCCGTTCGATCCCGCATTGTTCGAGCCGAGCTTATCGACCGTGCTCGCAGAAATGCCGGGCGCGATTATCCGCGCGACGCAGATCGCCCTCGTTGCCGGCACGGCCGACGACCCGCAGCCGGCCGCGCTCGATGCCTGGTTCGCCCCCGAGGCGACGATCGTGTGCGACGTGGCCGAGGGCGGCGCGCGGATCGTGTCCGACTTCCGGCTCAACGATGACGGCTATGGCCGCCTGCTGGTGTTCGATCGCGGCCTGCAGCGCGACGAGCCGGCGCAACTGGTGATGCGGCTCCAGGAGCTGGGAAATTACCGCAACATGGCGCTGCTCGGCCTGCCGCTCGCGCAACGCCTGACGCCAAGCGTGAGCAAGCTCGAGGCGCGGCTTGCCGAGCTGACCCATGCGGTGTCGGAGCGCATGTCGGAGGACGACCAGCTGCTCGACGAGCTTACCTTCCTTTCGGCCGAACTCGCTCGCCTGGTCGCCGAGACGCGCTACCGGATGAGCGCGACGCGCGCTTATGCCCAGCTCAGCACCGATCGGCTTGCCAGCCTGCGGATCGGCGCGGTGCGCGGTTATCAGACGCTCGCCGATTTCACCGAACGGCGCCTGATCCCGGCGGTGAGAACCTGCGACTCCTTTTCCGCGCGGCTGGAGGATCTGTCGCAACGCGCCGCCTGGACCAGCGAATTGCTGCGCACCCGCATCGATATCGCGTTGAGCAAGCAGAACCGCGATTTGCTGCGCTCGATGGACCGGCGTGCGCGGCTGCAACTGCGCCTGCAACAGACGGTGGAGGGGCTGTCGGTGGTGGCGATCAGCTATTATCTCGTCGCCCTGGTCGGCTATCTGCTGTCCGCGCTGCCCGGCGTGCGGCACGATCTGGCGCTGGCGATCACCGTGCCGCTGGTTGTCGCGCTCGTCGCATTTGGCCGCTGGCGTTTGCACCGGCAGTTGCGCGACTAAGCGGCGCGCGCGGCACCTTCGGCCTGGCCCTGCTTGCGCAGCGGAAGCGTAATCCGGGGGCGTCAGGTATCCGGGCGACGCAGGATCACGCCGCGAGCGCGCGGCGCGCGAGTTCGCATTGCGACCAGATCTCACTCAGCGCGCTGACCAATTTGTCGATATCGCCGTCGCTATGCACCGGCGACGGCGTCAGGCGCAGGCGTTCGGTGCCGACCGGCACGGTCGGGTAGTTGATCGGCTGGACGTAGATGCCGTGCTGCTCGAGCAGCCAGTCGCTGATCCGTTTGCACTTGTGCGCATCGCCGACCATCACCGGGATGATGTGGCTGGGATTGTCGAGCGTCGGGATGCCGATCGCGTCGAGCCGGCGCCGCACCTTGGCGACACGGTCACGATGCTGCGCGCGCTCGATCTCGCTGGTTTTGAGGTGGCGGATGCTGGCGGTCGCGCCGGCGGCAAGCGCGGGGGGCAACGCGGTGGTAAAGATGAAGCCGCTGGCGAAGCTGCGCACGAAATCGCACAAGGCGGCCGACGCGGCGATATAGCCGCCCATCACCCCGAACGCCTTGCCGAGCGTGCCTTCGATCACGGTGACGCGGTCCATCAATCCCTCGCGCTCGGCGACGCCGCCGCCGCGCGGTCCGTACAGGCCGACGGCGTGCACTTCGTCCAGATAGGACATCGCGCCATGCGCCTCGCACACGTCGAGGATCTCCGCGATCGGCGCGATATCGCCATCCATCGAATAGACGCTTTCGAACGCGACGAGCTTGGGCCGCGCGGGATCGAGCGCGGCGAGGCGGCGGTCGAGATCCGCGGGCGAATTGTGCTCGAACTTGTGCACTTCGGCGCGGCTGTGGCGGATGCCTTCGATCATCGAGGCGTGGTTGAGCGCATCGGACAGGATCACGCAGCCGGGCAGGCGCGCGCCAAGCGTGCCGAGCGCCGCCCAGTTCGAGACATAGCCCGAGGTGAACAGCAAGGCGGCTTCCTTGCCGTGCAGGTCGGCCAGCTCGGCCTCGAGCAGCACATGGCTGTGCGTGGTGCCGGAAATGTTGCGCGTGCCGCCCGCGCCGGCGCCGCAGCGATCGAGCGTCTCGTGCATCGCACCCAGCACCTTGGGATGTTGCCCCATGCCGAGATAGTCGTTCGAGCACCAGACGGTGACCGGGCGGCGACGCGTATCGACGAACTGTTCCGCGGCGGGGAAGGCGCCGGCCTTGCGCTCCAGCTCCGCGAAGATGCGGTAGCGGCCATCGTCCTGCAGCTTGGTCAGCTCGGTTGCGAAAAATGCCTCGTAATTCATGGCGCTCCCCCTCAATCGATGATGGCGGCCGACGCCGCTCGTGGTGACGAACTGGCCCAGCGCCACAGCTTCGCATCGCGCAGTGGCAGGACCAGGAACAGGTGCTCGACCACGCCGAGTACGGCGAGGCCGGCGATCGCGACCGCGCCGACCGCCGCGCCGCTGCCGGCCGGCGCCGCGTCCCCGGCCTGCCACGCCCACAGGGCAATGGCGCTGCCGAACAGGATCGAGAAGGGAAACAGCGGGTTCAGCCGGCGCTTGCGGAAATAGCTTTTGAGATAGGCGAGATGCGCCGGGAACACCTCGTCGCTGAGATTGGGTACGCCGAGATACAGGTTGAACTTGGCCGACAGCCTGAGCGCGAACAGCAGCAGGAAGGTGCGCGGCGCGGTCTGGTTCACGGCGTTCCAGGTCAGCAGGAACAGCAGGATCGTCGTCGCGGCGATCGCCAGTTCGTGGTGGATCACGGTCGCCGTGGCGGCGCGGAACCGCGCCCAGCCAGTCGCGCCGGGCGGGCATTCCGCGCGGTTCGGGCCGGCGACGTGCCCCATCAGGAAGCTCATCTCGTGCCATCCCCAGATCACGATCGCCGCGCCGAAACCGAGATAAGCGCCGTCCGCGCCGGCATCGTCGGCCTTGGCCCAGACCAGGCCGAGCGCGGCGATCGCCACCACACCGGCCAGCGTCAGGCTGGTGCGGAAGGTCTCGCGCGGCCGGCTGTCGAGCCACACCACCGCGCCGGTGCCGATGAACCACAGCAGCAGTGCAAAGAGGAGCGGGGGGAGGGTCACCAGGCTGGCACCAGCCGCACGGTATCGGGCGCGGCATTGCGCTTGACCGGGGTCAGATAGAGCCAGGCGAAGCTCGCCGCCGCCGCGCCGACCAACGCCACCCGCTTGATCGCGCCGACCATGCCGCCCTGCGCCTTGGCTGCATCGATCGCGCCGGCGATGCGGCGCATCCGCTCCAGCCCGGCGCGGAAGCGCGGTGCATCGGTATCGAGCACCAGCGGGAACACCTGCCGCGTGATCGCCGAGCAGATCGCGAACACGCGGAGATCGTAATCGGTCGGATCCATGCCGAGCGCCTTGTGGAACGCCGGGCGGTTGTGATCCCGCACGTACATCGTGGTATAGACCGCAACTAGGAAGAAGCGGATCCACCATCTGTTGATGCCCGTGAGCAGCTTGGGATCGGTGCGCATCAGGATGGCGAAGGCGTCGCCATGGCGGAACTCGTCGTTGCACCACAATTCGAACCAGTCGAAGATCGGGTGAAAGCGCAGTTCGGGATGCTGCGCGAGGTGGCGGTAGATCGTGATATAGCGGGAATAGCCGATCTTCTCGCTGAGATAGGTCGCGTAGAAGATGAATTTGGGCCGGAAATAGGTGTATTTCTTGACCCGCGTGAGGAAGCCGAGATCGACCCCGATGCCGGCATCCTTCAGCGTATCGTTGATGAAGCCGGCATGGCGGCTTTCGTCCCGGCTCATCAGCTTGAATAGAGACTTTACGTCCGGGTTGGTCACGCGCTTGGCGATTTCCGCATAGAGGATGCAGCCGGAAAATTCCGCGGTCAGCGAGCTGACCAGGAAATCGGTGAATTCGGCGCGCAGCGCCTCGGGCAGGCTTTCGATCACGCCGTCGAACGCCGCGGTCCGCTTGAAATGCAGCCGGTTGGGATCGCTCTCCATCTCGGCGATCAGCGTATCCCATTCGGCGCGCACCGCGGACACGTCGATCCGGTCCAACGCCGCGAAATCGGTGGTGTAGAAGCGCGGCGACAGGACGGTGTCCTGCCGCGCGATGGCGAACGTGTCCGCCGGCGAGCTGGCGGGCGTGACGGGCGTATGCGCGTTCATGCTGTCGTCCGATCTGAAAAGCTGACGTCGTAGAGTTCGGTCATCTCGAAATGGCCGGCGAACTTGGTCCACACCCGTTCGTGCCAGGCGGCGCGCTCGACCGTGGCGAGCCGTTCCACCTCCAGGCGTTCGCCGAAGCCGATCACGATCGGCGCGCCATGCACGCGCACCCGGTCGCCCGGGCCGATCGCGATATCGCCGAGCTCGACATGCGCGCAGAGGAACTCGTCGCTATGTTCGATCACGACGCGGCACAACGTGTCGAAGCGGGTGCGGCGTAGCGCGCTCATGCCGCCGGTCCCTTGGCATCGAGCAGGGCAGCGAAGGTCGCGCGGTTGGTCGAGCCGAACGCGGTCAGCTCGATCGCGCGCCCGGTCGCGCTGTCGGTCAGCGACAGCTCGCCGTCGCGCCACAGCGTCAGCGTGAAGGGCGGCCCGTCGCCGATGCCGTGCGCGCGCCGCTCCCGTGCCAGCCCGCGCATCACGCCGCGCACGAAGCCGGTCTGTTCGCCCGGCGCGATCACCGCCGCCGTGCCGCCTTCCACGTCGGCGATCACCACCGCACCATCGGCGCGGTCGATGAAGCGCAGCACGCGCGTCTTGACCGGCGCGACATGCGCTTGTTGGCGCAGCAGCACGGGCGAGGCGGCCGGCGCGATCCCGGCGATCCGCATCATGCCGGTCGCGGCGATAGCGAACAGCACGAGGCTGCCCGCGGCGATGAGCGTGGGGCGCGGCACCAGGTCGGGCGAGCGGGCGGTCCTGCTCATGCCGCCTGCGCCTCGGCACGGCCCGGCGCCGGGCGCGGCGCGCTATCCGGCGCGGTCAGCCGGCTGCCGGGGCTGGCGGCGAGGCAGGTCCGCGCGATCAGCGCGGCGACCTGCGCCGCATCGGGCAGGGCGCGCAGCATCGGCTGCGGCGTGACGATCTTCCACGGCCGGGCATGCGGCCATAGCGCGAGATAGCCGAGCTGCTGGGGGCCGGTGATCGCCAGCGGCACGTCACCCGATCCATCGGCACGCCGGGCGAGATCGACCGCGCCGATCAGCGGCAGCGGCAGGTTGATGCATTTGGGCAGCGCCATGCCCACCCGCAGCACGATGCGCTTGTTGGTCAAGGTATAGACCGTGCTGCGTGCCGCGCCCCAGGCGAGCAGGTGTAGCAGGCCAACGCCGGCGATCCCGGCGATGATCGTCATCGCGCAGCCGACCAGATCGCCCGGCGCATCGATGCCCTGAAGCGCCGCGCCGGCCAGCGCCCATAGCGCGAGCACCGCGAAATAGCCGGCCACGAGCCGCGTATGGAAAGCGGTGCGCGCCAGCACGCGCCGATCGGGTGCGCCTTGCCACAGGATCCGCTCGCCCGGCGGGGGCAGGCCGGGCAGGCCGGGGATCGGTTCGTCGTCATGCTCGATCACAGCAGCGGCTCCTGTCGTGCCGGCGTGGCGTAGAGATAACCGCCGCCGAAATAGGCCTGCACGCGCTCTTCCTCATAGAGCGTGATTCGGTCGGGGGCAGCGATGCGCGGCGCGCCGGCGAACTGGTGGGCGAGCAGCGCATCGATCACCAGCCGGCGCCGGTGGCGATCGACCTTGGCCATCATCAGCGGCGCGAGTATCGCGCCGCCATCCATGCCGAGCTGCACGTAGCGGATCAGGCGATCGGCGCGGTCGATCCACAGATCGTCGATCGTGCCGGCGACCACGCCATCGGCGCCAAGCAACGGCCAGCCGAGCATCGTCGGGTCCGGCGCGGCGACCGTGAATCCGGCCGCTTTGCTCAGCGGCACGATGCGCGGATGGCCCTCCATATCGACATCGGGGCGCTGCGCGCGGTTGGCCCAGGCTGCCGGGCCGATGCCGTCGGCCAGCGGGTTGCCGGTCGGCGCATAAGGCGCGCCGGCAAAGCGATCGGTGCGGCGCGCCGCGATGTCGACCGGTTCGCGCGGGCTGGACCCGGCGACGACCCGGCCGTGGCCGAACGGTAGCAGAAACCATTTGTCGCTGGCGGTGTGCAATGGCCCGCCGACCGTATCCAGCCGGCCGGTCATCTCGTCCTCGAGCGGATAGCCTTCGCGGCGATCCTCGCGGCGCAGATAGAAGACCAGGCAGATGAAGAACAATACGAACGCCCAGAAGACCAGCAGGGCGACATCGATGCCGGAGGTGAGATGCGGGTTCATGGCATGCCCTTTCAGATCGGAAATTCGCTGAGGCCGAAACGCGTGCGGGCCGGGCTGCTGCCGCGGACCAGCGGCCCGAGCGCGACCAGCGTGCCGAGCAGCAGCACGATCTCGATCCCGTAGACCGCGGCATAGCCGGTCACCGGCCCGGCCGCCGGGGCGGCCAGCGTGGCACCGAACGCGCCCGCCGCCGCCGCTGCCGACGCCAGATCGCGCAGCACCGCGCCAAGCGCGATCGCCAGCCCTGCGGCTGTCGCCTGCACCGCGCCCCATGCGCCGAGCGCCAGGCCAGTGCGCCCGCTCAGCGATTCCTCGTCCGAGATCGCCACCGCCGCGCTCAGCGTCCCGACCGAAAACAGCCCGCCGCCCAGGCCGATCAGCGCCGCGCCGATGCCGAGCAGCGCGACCAGGCTCAGGGCCCCCGCGAAGATCACGCACAGGAACGCGGCGATCCCGAGCACGCCGCCATAGCCGGCCAGCCGGTGCGGATCGTCGCCCTCGCCGAGCCGCCGGGCGGCCAGCGCGAAGCCGGCAAGCATGCCCAGCGCCCACAAGGCGGTCAGCGCGGTGGTCGCGCCGACCGACAGGCCCAGGATCTGCCCGCCATAGGGTTCGAGCAGCACGTCCTGCATGCTGAATGCGGCCGCGCCGAGCCCGACGGTGACGAGCAGCCGTCGCGTGCGCGGGCGGGCGATGAACTGCGCCCAGGCCGGGCCGAACGCGGGCGCCGTAACCCGCACGGCGGCGATGGTGCGGTCGCGCGCCTCCTGCTTCCACAAGGCGATCAGGTTGAGGCTCATCGTCAGCAGCGCGGCGCCCTGGACGATCTGCACCAGCCTGGTCGCGGTGAAATCGGCGAGCAGCCGCCCGATCACGATCGCGCTGATCATCATGCCGGCAAGCAGCATCACGTACAGCAAGGCGACGACGCGCGGGCGGGCGTGATCGGGCGCGAGATCGGCGGCGAGCGCGAGTCCAGCGGTCTGCGTCATGTGCATGCCCGCGCCGATCAGCAGGAACCCCGCCGCCGCGCCGATCTGGCCGACGATTGCCGGGCCGGTGCCGCCGCCGGTCATTACCAGCATCGCGAAGGGCAGGATGGCGAGCCCGCCGAACTGCAGCAGCGTGCCGAACCAGATATAGGGCACGCGCTTCCAGCCGAGGATCGAACGATGGTGATCGGACCTGAAGCCGATCAGCGCGCGCAGCGGCGCGAACAGCAAGGGCAGCGAGACCATCGCCGCAACCAAGCTGGCGGACATGCCGAGTTCGACGATCATCACGCGGTTGAGCGTGCCGGTGAGCAATACCGCCGCCATGCCGACCGAGACCTGGAACAGTGACAGGCGCAGGATGCGCCCGAGCGGCAGGTCGTCGGTCGCCGCGTCCGCGAACGGCAGGAAACGGCTGCCGAGCCGGTTCCAGAACGTGCCGTTGGTCAAGGCGGCGAGGCGGCTCATCCCGGCAGCACCTCCAGCGCATGGCTGGTGTAAAAGCCGCTGGCGATGCGCGCGTCGCGCGCGACCCGGGCCTGCGGCAGCGCCTGCATCAGCAGCGTGCGCAGCAGCCGTTCGCGCACCGGCTCGATCGCCGGCGCGCGGTCGCTGCGCGGGAACAGCTTGCCGATCGCGTGCATCGCCTGCAGCGGGCGTGTCGCTGGCGCGAACGTGAACAGCAGCGAGCCACGCGTGCGCGCGGCCAGCCCGCGGGCGACATCGACCATGTCGGTGTGGCGGTAATGGATCAGCGAATCCATCGCCACGACATGGTCGAACCGGCCAAGCGCGGGATCGAGCAGGTCGCCGACCCGCCAGTCGATCGACAGTGCCGCCGGCGCGCGATCGCGCGCCACCGCGACCAGGCTGCCGGCGACATCGATCGCCACCACGTCGGCGCCGCGCCGCGCCGCTTCGACCGCCAGCGCGCCGGTGCCGCAGCCCGCGTCGAGCAGCCGCAGGCCGGTCATGTCGGCAGGCAGCCAGGACAGCAATGTCTCGCGCATACGGTTGCGCCCGGCGCGTACCGTCGCGCGGATGCCGCTAACCGGCGCCTCCGAGGTCAGCCGCTGCCAGGTCTTGGAGGCCGTGCAGTCGAAATAGCTTTCCAGCCGCGCACGCCGGTCGTCATAGCTGCGGGAGAGCGCCGGGCTCGACATCACTCGAACCCCAGGAATTCGAAGATGTCGCGGTCCTTCATCGGCTCGGCATCGAGCGCATCGCAGCCCGCCCACATCATCGCCGCGAGCCGCTTATATTCGTCGCAGGCGGCGGCGACCTCGGGAGTCTGCTCCATCTCGAACAAGGTGCATTTCTTGAGGCGGCTGCGACGGATCGCATCGAGATCGGGGAAGTGCGCCAGCCGCTTCAATCCCGTCGCCGCGTTGAAGCGATCGATCTCATCGGTCGCCGCCGATCGGTTGGCGATCACGCCGGCCATGCGCACGTCGTAATTCTTGGCCTTGGCCTTGATCGCCGCGACGATGCGATTCATCGCGAAGATGCTGTCGAAATCGTTCGACGCGACGACAACCGCGCGCTCGGCATGCTGCAGCGGTGCGGCAAACCCGCCGCACACCACGTCCCCCAGCACGTCGAACAATACGACATCGGTTTCCTCGAGGAGGTGATGCTGCTTGAGCAGTTTCACCGTCTGCCCGACGACATAGCCGCCGCAGCCGGTGCCCGCCGGGGGCCCGCCCGCCTCGACGCACATCACGCCGTTATAGCCCTCGAACATATAATCCTCGGGCCGGAGCTCCTCGGCATGGAACTCGACCGTTTCGAGCACGTCGATCACCGTCGGCATCAGCTTCTTGGTCAGCGTGAACGTGCTGTCGTGCTTGGGGTCGCAGCCGATCTGCAGCACGCGCTTGCCGAGCAGCGAGAAAGCGGCGGAGAGATTGGACGACGTGGTCGACTTGCCGATCCCGCCCTTGCCGTAAACCGCGAACACTTTCGCAGTGCCGATGCGATCGGCGGGATCGAGCTTAACCTGCACGCTGCCGTCGCCGTCGAGGCCGATCAGGTCGCGGGTGCGTGCCGGGGGATCGAGCAGGGCCATCATCTTGTCCTTATGCCGCCACCGCGGTGACGCCTTCGAGGCGGTCTTCGAGTTCGTCGCTGGCGGCGTGGAGCGCCGCCAGGGTGGCGGCGTCGGGCGCCCAGAATTGCCGGTCGCTAGCCTCGATCAGGCGATTGGCGACGCGCGCGGACGCCTTGGGGTTGAGCGTGGCCAGCCGCTCGCGCATCTCGGCATCGAGCACATAGGTTTCGCTGATGCGCTGATAGATCCACGGGCTGACCTCGCCGGTGGTCGCCGACCAGCCGACCGTGTTGGTGACGTGCGCCTCGATATTGCGGACGCCTTCGAAGCCGTGGCGCAGCATGCCCTCGTACCAGAGCGGATTGAGCATCCGGGTGCGCGTTTCGAGATCGACCTGTTCGGTCAGCGTGCGCACCTTGGACGCGCCCTGCGTGGCATCGACGATGTAGATCGGCGCGGCCTTGCCCCGGGCGCGCGTGATCGAGCGGCTGATCCCGCCCAGCGCGTCGACATAATGATCGATGTCGGTGACGCCGAGCTCGACCGAATCGAGATTCTGATAGGCCAGATCGACGCCTTCCAGCGCGCTCTTGAACAGATCGGCTTGGCGCGCCGGCGTGCCACTGCGGCCATAGGCATAGCCCTTCTGGCGCTCGAACACTTCGGCGATTTCGTCCGGATCGCTCCAGGCGCCATCGTCGATCAGCATGTTGACGTTGGCGCCATAGGCGCCCTCGGCATTCGAAAAGACGCGCAGCGCTGCGGTTTCCAGATCGCAATCGTGGCGGGCAGCGTGCATCAGGCTGTGCTTGCGGACGAAATTCCGGTCAAGCGGCTCGTCGGCCGTCGCCGCGAGCCAGGCGGCCTCGGCGATCATCCTGGTCTGGAGCGGCAGCAGATCGCGGAAGATCCCCGACAGCGTCACGACCACGTCGATCCGTGGCCGCCCCAGTTCTTCAAGCGGTATCAGTTCGGAACCCGATAGCCGCCCATAACCATCAAAGCGTGGGCGCGCGCCGATCAGGGCGAGCGCCTGCGCGATCTGCGTGCCTTCCGATTTCAGATTGTCGGTGCCCCACAGCACCATGGCGAGCGTTTCCGGGAAGGCCGCACCGCTTGCCATGTGGCGCGCGATGACCTGATCGGCCTGCGCATTGCCCTGCGCCAGCGCGAAACTGCCGGGGATGCGGAAGGGATCGAAGCCGTGGATGTTGCGCCCGGTCGGCAGCACCTTGGGGTTGCGCGACACGTCGCCGCCGGGGGCGGGGCGAACATAGCGCGCGTCGAGCGCGTGGATCAGCGCTGCGAGCTCGTTGTTTTCAGGCGCGAGATCGGCGTCTGCGCCTGCCGCGATCGTCTGTGCGCGCGTTGCTTCGGACAGCGGCGTGCCGAGCACGTGGAGCCCGTGCGGGATGAGTTCGCGCTCGACTTCGTAAAGCCGCGTGGCGAGCGCCGCTATCTCCCAAGCGCCGTCACCCTGAGCTTGGCTCGGGGTCGATCCCTCCGCTGGCAACGCCGCCGCGTGCGGTACGACGGATGCTGAACCGGGTTCGGCACGTCGGTCGGAAGGGGGGCGGAGGTCGAGCGTCTCGGCCGATGCGCGGATCATCGGCTCCAGCGCCGCGCGTTCGTCTTCCGACGGCGAGGAGCGCCACCGTTCGAGCAACGCCTTAAGTTCGTTCAGCCCCTTGTAGAGCCCGGCTTCGGCGAGCGGCGGGGTCAGGTAGCTGATCAGTGTCGCGCCCGACCGGCGCTTGGCGATCAGCCCTTCGGAAGGATTGTTCGCGGCATAGAGATAGAAGTTCGGCAGGTCGCCGATCAGCCGCTCGGGCCAGCAATCGCCGCTCAGTCCTGCCTGCTTGCCGGGCATGAATTCGAGCGCGCCGTGCGTGCCGAAATGCAGCACCGCGTCGGCGCGGAAATCCTCGCGCAGCCAGCGATAGAAGGCGCTGAACGCGTGCGTCGGCGTGAAGCGGCCCTCGAACAGCAGCCGCATCGGATCGCCCTCATAGCCGAAGGCAGGCTGGATCCCGACGAACACCTGGCCGAACTGCGCGCCGAGCACATGGATCGATCCGCCGTCGCTCTGCTGCCTGCCCGGCGCCGGGCCCCATTGCGCCTCGATCGCCGCCAGATGCGGTTCGCGGCGGACATGATCGTCGGCCGGGATGCGGGCATGGACATTGGCGTCGGCACCATAGCGCGCGGCGTTGCCGTGCAGCACCGCATCGCGCAGCGCATCGACGGTGGCGGGGACGTCGACCTGATAGCCTTCCGTTGCCAGCTTGGTCAGCGTCGCATGCAGCGATTCCCACACCGCCAGATGCGCGGCGGTGCCGGTCGCGCCGGCATTGGGCGGGAAGTTGAACAGGACGATCGCCAGTTGCCGCGCGGCGCGGTCGGAGCGGCGCAGGTCGACCAGCCTGGCGATCTTGCCGGCAAGCGCCTCGGCGCGTTCGGGGCAGGAGCGCATCTCGCGCGTCAGGCCCGAGGCCGGGAAGGTGCAGCGACGCCCGCATCCGGTGCACGCGCCCGACCCGTCGGCACGGCCACCGAACACGCTCGGCAGCACTGCGCCATCGAGCTCGGGAATCGCCACCATCATCGTCGCTTCGAGCGGCAACAGCCCCTGGCGCCCGGCGCCCCATTGCTGCAGCGACTGGAATTCGAGCGGGTGCGCGGCGATGTACGGCACGTCGAGCGTCGCCAGCATCGTCTCCGCCGCTTCAGCATCGTTATAGGCCGGGCCGCCCACCAGGCTGAACCCGGTGAGCGAGACGACGGCATCGACGATCGGTGCGCCGTCGGCGAGGAAGAACCGCTCGATCGCCGGGCGTGAATCGAGGCCACTGGCAAAGGCGGGGATGACGCGCAGCCCCTTGGCCTCGAGCGCCGCGATCACGCCGTCATAATGGCCGGTATCACGGCCGAGCAGATAGGAGCGCAGCATCAGCACGCCGACCGTGCCGCGCGTCGCGGTGGTTCTCGGCAGCGCCTCGACGCGCTCGGCCATGCGGCTGGCGAGCGCAGGATGATAGACGCCGATCTCGGGATAATCGTGCGGTGCCGCGGCGCGCGTCGCATGGCCGGCATAGCGGCTGGCGAGCGCCTGGATCATGCCGACGACATTGTCGTCGCTGCCCGCCAGCCAATATTGCAGCGTGAGGAAATAGGCGCGCACGTCCTGCGCGGTGCCGGGAATGAAGCGCAGCATCTTGGGCAGGCGGCGCAGCATCTTCATCTGCCCCGCGCCCGACGAAGCGCCCGGCTTGGCCGAACCACGCAGCCGTTTGAGCAGCGCCAGCGGCCCGCGCGCTGGCCTGTCCATGCGATAGTCGCCCAGCCTGGTCAGCTTGACCACCTCGCTGCCCGACATCAGCCCAACCATTGCCGCGCATGCCTCGCGGCGCGCGGTGAGCGCGGGGAGGACGGCGCGGATATGATCGTCGAGGAACAGCATCGTGGCGATGACGATGTCGCCGCGCGCGATATCGGCGCGGCAGCGATCGAGCGCGCCGGCGTCGCGGTCCCAGTCCGCGGCGGCATGGAAGCCGATGGTGATGCCGGCGCCGTCCGCCGCGAAGCGCGCGGCGGCGCGCTCGGCGGCACCCGCGAGGTGATTGTCGAGCGTGACGATCACCACGTGCAGCGGGGTGGGGCGGGGCGCGCTAGCGGGCATGATGCGCCTTCGCATCGTACAGCGTGTCGAGCGTGATGGTGGCGAGGTTGCGCTCGGCAGCGAACTTCTCCGTGTTCCGCCGCGCCTTGCCGCGCACGAAGAACGGGATCTTGAGCAGCTCGCGCTCGGCCTCAGGGGACCATGTCCCCCTCCCGCTTGCGGAAGAGACCGGGGGAGGCGATGTTTCAGCCGCAGCGCTGCCGACGTCGACGGGGCCTTTCCCAACCCCGCCCGCGAGCGGGAGGGGCGCAAGGTGGCTTGCCCCTGCGGCATCGCTGAACTCGAAATCGTCGCGGAACATCGTCAGCAGATGTTCCTCCAGGCCCATGACCAGCGGGTGGACCCAGGTGTCGAACAGCACGTTGGCGCCCTCGAACCCCATTTGCGGGCTGTAGCGCGCGGGGAAATCCTGCACGTGAACGGGCGCGGAGATCACCGCGCAGGGGATGCGCAGCCGCTTGGCGATGTGCCGCTCCATCTGCGTGCCGAGCACCAGCTCGGGCTGCAGCGCCTGGATCGCCTCCTCGACCGCGAGATAATCGTCGGTGATCAGCGGCTCGACACCGTAGCGCGCGGCGGCGTCGCGCAGGTCGCGGGCGAATTCGCGATTGTAGCAGCCGAGCCCGACGACCTCGAAGCCGAGTTCGTCCTGCGCCACGCGGGCGGCGGCGATGGCGTGCGTCGCGTCGCCGAACACGAACACGCGCTTGCCGGTCAGGTAGGTCGAGTCGACCGAGCGGCTCCACCAGGGCAGGTTGGAGGTGTCCAGCGCGGGCGCGGGATCGACGCCGGCCAGCGCGGCGACTTCGGCGATGAAGGCATGCGTGGCGCCATGGCCGATCGGCATCGTGCGGACGGTCTTCTGGCCAAAGGTCTTCTCCAGCCAGCGGCACGCCGTGTCGGCGATCTCGGGATAGAGGCAGATGTTGAAATCGGCCGCGCCGAGCCGCGCAAGATCGCCCGGCGTCGCGCCGAGCGGCGCGGTGACGTTGATGTCGATGCCGAGCGTGCCGAGCAGCCGCGTGATCTCGATCACGTCGTCGCGGTGACGAAAGCCGAGCGCGGTCGGCCCCAGCAGGTTGGCGCGTGGTCGGTGGCCGCCGCGCCCCGCTGGCCGGACATGCGTGTCGGCGAGCGTTCGCACCAGCTGGTAGAACGTCTCGCTCGCCCCCCAATGCTCCTTGCGCTGATAGCTCGGCAGGTCGAGCGCGACGACCGGGCAGGGCAGGCGCATTGCCTCGGCGAGTCCGGCGGGGTCGTCCTGGATCAGTTCCGCGGTGCACGAGGCGCCGACCAGCATCGCCTGCGGCTGAAAACGGGCAAAGGCATCGCGCGCAGCCTGCTGGAACAGCTGCGCCGTATCCTTGCCGAGATCGCGCGCCTGGAAAGTGGTATAGGTGACCGGCGGGCGCTTGCCGCGGCGTTCGATCATCGTGAACAGCAGATCGGCATAGGTGTCGCCCTGCGGCGCGTGGAGCACGTAATGCACGCCATCCATCGCTGTGGCGATCCGCATCGCGCCGACATGGGGCGGGCCCTCGTAGGTCCAGACGGTGAGTTGCATCGCCTCAGACCCTCAGCACGTCGCGCCGCCGGAGCGGTCGCGCGAAGAGTTCGGCCAGGTCGCCGGCCTGATCGAAGCCGTGGATCGGCGAGAAGACCAGTTCGATCGCCCATTTGGTGGTCAGCCCTTCGGCCTCCAGCGGGTTGGCGAGGCCGAGTCCGCACACGGTGAGATCGGGCCGCGCCGCGCGAACGCGATCGAGCTGCCTGTCGACGTCCTGGCCTTCGCTGAGCAGCGTGTCGGTCGGGAGCAGCACCAGTTCGTGCGCCAGAAGACGGCGATGCAGATACGGAGTGCCGACCTCGACCGGCTGCATGCCTAGTTCGCTTGCCAGGAACCGCGCCAGCGGCACTTCGAGCTGCGAGTCCGGCAGGAAGGTGATGCGCTTGCCCGCGAGCCGCTCGCGCGAATGTTCGATCGCACGTTTGGCGCGCTCGCGGCCCGGGGCGATGGTGCGGCGGAAATGCATTTCGTCCACGCCGAAGGCCTGCGCGGCGGCGTGCAGCCAATGCGTCGTGCCCTCCGCGCCGAACGGAAACAGCGCGTCGAGCCGTGTCGCACCGCGATCTTCCAGCGCGCGCGCCGTCTCGCCGAGAAAGGGCTGGGCGAGCAGGAAGCGCGTCTCGGGCCCCACCGGCGGCATCGCCCCTGCGCGCCGCGCGGGCAGGCTGTGGACCGGCCCGATGCCGAGTTCGGCGAGCAGGCGCAGGAACTGATCCTCGACCACATCGGGCAGCGCGCCGACGATCATCAGGCTGGGCGCGCCGGACGTGTCGGCGTCGAGATTCGCGACCAGCGCCGCCAGGCATGCATCCTCGCCCTCGGTGAAAGTCGTTTCGATGCCGCTGCCGGAGTAGTTGAGGATCTTGGTCGTGCCGGCATGCTTGACCGACAGCCGCGCGGCGGCGCGCGAGAGATCGAGCTTGATCACTTCCGACGGGCACGAGCCGACCAGGAACAGCAATTTGATCTCCGGCCGGCGCGCGAGCAGCCGATCGACCACGCGATCGAGCTCCTCGTTGCAATCGGCCATGCCGGCGAGATCGCGCTCCTCGATGATCGCGGTGGCGAAACGCGGCTCGGCAAACACCATCACGCCGGCGGCGGATTGCAACAGATGCGCGCAGGTGCGCGAGCCGACCACGAGGAAGAAGGCATCCTGCACCTTGCGGTGCAGCCAGATGATGCCGGTGAGGCCGCAGAACACTTCACGCTGCCCGCGCTCGCGCAGTATCGGGGCATCGCACCCCAGCGCAGCGGGCCGCGCCGGGGTCACCCGGCCACCGCCAGCACGGCGCGATCGCCCTGCAACCGCGCGGCGCGCAGCTTGAGCAGGAATTGCGTCGCGTTGATCGCGTAGCTGGCATAGGCGGCCAGCGCGAGCAGCATGCGGCCGCGTTCGCTGCCGATATCGCCGATCAGCGCGACGAGATAGGCAGTGTGCAGCGCCAGCACGAGCATGCTGAACACATCTTCCCAGAAGAAGGCGGGCGCGAACAGCCAGCGGCCGAACACGACCTTCTCCCAGATCGAACCGGTGATCATGATCGCATAGAGCGCGAGCGTTTTGATCACGATCGACGCTGTCGCGATGGCGGCGCCATCACCTGTGGTAAGATAGCGCAGCACCAGGAACAGGCTGACGAGGAAGATCAGGAACTGCAGCGGCGCCAAGACCCCCTGAACCAGCGTCCAGCGTGACGTGTCGCGGCGGCGGCGCTGCGCGGGCGTGTAGAGCGGTGCGGCGATGCCCCTGTGTCTCTCTGCGAAGGAAGGGTTGATCGCCCGCATCGCCCACCTGTCTGCCCGTCTCGGTTGGCCAAGACTAGGCGCCGCCAACTCAAAGTGTCAATAACATTTGACGTCCAGACAAATAGACACATGCTGCCGTGCAGCATCGGTTGTCGGTTGTCAGCGCCCGGGAACAGGCATAAGTTACGAGTCGCGGCTAACTCAGTTATATATCGAGTGGCGTCCAGTATCGCGAAAGTGTCGACCAGGCTGGGGAGAGCCGGTGATGGCATCGATGACCCAAATCGAGCGTGGTGGCCGCGACCTGGCCGGCGATCCGTGCGTCGCCAAGTTTGGCATAAGCAGTGAAGAACTCAGCGCGTTCCGGGGGCGGCTGGAGCGCAACTATGCGCAGTCGCTGTCGACGCTGATCGAAAGCGAGATCATCCCGCGCCTGATGGCGGTCCATGCCGGTGATACGCGGACGCCGGTGTTCGCCGACGCCCAGACGATCCATGCCGCCGAAATCGACGCGTTCGCGCCGCTGGTGATGCAGATCGATGCCGATGCGCTGCTGACGCATATCGAGGCGATCCTCGATCGCGGCGTGGCGGTGGAGACGGTGATGGTCGATCTGCTCGCTCCCACCGCACGCCTGCTCGGCGAATATTGGGAACAGGATCGCTGCGATTTCGTCGACGTCACGATGGGATTGTGGCGACTGCAGGAAGTGGTCCATGAGATCGCCGGCCGCGCGCCGAGCGCGCAGGCCGGTCGGCATCGGGCATTGTTCGCGTCGATGCCGGGCGATCAGCACAGTTTCGGCATTGTCGTGATCGACGAAGTATTTCGACTGGGCGGCTGGCTGACAGACCGGATCGCCGAGGCGCCGATCCCCGAACTGCTCGGCCGCGTCGCCCAACAGCGGTACGATATGATCGGATTGACGATTAGTTGTGACTACCATATCGCCGATTTGGCGTCGATCATTGCTGCGTTGCGGAACGTTTCACGAAATTCGCAGGTCTGCATCATGGTCGGGGGCAGGATTTTCAGCGCGAACCCTGATCTTGCCGATCAGGTCGGGGCCGACGGCACCGCCCGCGATGCGAAACTTGCGCTGAAGGTCGCTGGGGAACTCGTCCGCGAACGCGAATGGGAGGCCACGGCGTGTAATTGATATTGGCCTATTGGAGCGCGACGCTCGTCAATGAACAAGCCTATCGCCTCGTCCGCCAAGCCGGCGTTCACCAAAGCCGACATCTTGCCCGGCTCGCTGTCGGCCGGCACCGCTGCGTCGCTGCTGGCCGCAGTGGGCGATGTCGCGTTCATCCTGTCCAGTGATGGTACGATTCTCGACGTTGCGGTGACGCAGGGCGATCTCGCCAATCACGGGTTCGCCGGCTGGGTCGGTGAGCCCTGGGCGGAGACGATGACGGTCGAAAGCCGCTCCAAGGTGGGGGAAATGCTCGCCGCGGCCGGGACGGCGGGCGCGCCGCGCTGGCGCCAGGTCAATCACGCCGCGGCCGGCGGGGATGTGCCGGTACGATATCTGGTCATGACGCTGGGCGAGCGGCTGATCGCGATCGGGCGCGACATGCGCGGCGCGGCCACGGTCCAGCAGCGGCTGCTCCAGACGCAGCAGTCGCTCGAACGCGATTACATCCGGCTCCGCCAAGCCGAGACGCGCTACCGTCTGCTGTTCGACATGGCGTCCGACGCGGTGCTGATCGTCGATGCCGATACGCGCCGTATCCGCGAGGCGAACCCGGCGGCGCATCGCCTGCTCGACGCCGCCGACGGCACGTTGGTCGGCGGGCCGGTGCATGCGATCGTCGCGGCGCCGGATCGCGACAATCTCGTCGCCTATCTCGGCGCAGCGGAGGCGGCGGACGATCTCGCGCCGGTCGCGGTGCGGCTGGCGCATCGCGGCGAAGCGCAGGTCTCGGCGCGGCTGTTTCGCCAAGCCCGCCAGCCGTTGCTGATCGTGCGGATCGATCCCGCCGATGCCGCCGCCGCCGGGCACCGCTACGACGCGACGCTGAGCGACGTCGTCGAGCGGATGCCTGATTCGTTTGTGTTGGTGGATCGCGACCTAATCGTGCTGACCGCGAACGCGGCTTTTGTCGAACTGGCCGAAATGCCCTCAATCGAGCGTGTCGTGGGCGCGCGGCTCGGCTCGTGGCTCGGCCGCCCCGGGATCGACCTCGAACTGATCGTCGCGCAACTGCGCGAACATGGCGCCGTCCGCAACGTCGCCACGATCCTGCGCGGCACCGCCGGCGCGCAGGCGGAGATCGAGGTGTCGGGCGTGGTCGCGCCGATGAACGGCAGCGAATGCTACGGCTTCACCATCCGGCACGTCGGCCGCCGGCTGCGCCAGCCGCCGCTGGCGCTCACCGACGCGCCGCGCTCGGTCGAGCAACTGACGGAATTGGTCGGGCGCATGTCGCTGAAGGAGATCGTGCGCGAGAGCACCGATCTGATCGAGCGGCTGTGCATCGAAGCGGCACTGACCTACACGTCGGACAATCGCGCCTCGGCGGCGGAAGTGCTCGGCGTCAGCCGACAGAGCCTGTACTCGAAGCTGCATCGCCATGGGTTGGGAAATCTGGTCTCGGGCGACAATTGAGCGCTGCGCTGGCCCGTTGGCGTTTCCCCGGCGCATCCCCTGCCGCCCGGCGGCGAAGGACCTGATATGGCCCCGGTAAAGGCGATGGGCGCGGTGCCGGCAGCGTTTGCCGCGCCAGGACCGCTGGTGATCGGCGGACGTCCGGCGGCGGAGTGGGCCGCCGAGGGCGATACGCCGCTGTTCGTCTACGATCTCGGCATGGTCGCGGCGCGGGCGGCGGCGTTGCGCGCGGCATTGCCGGGCGTGGATATCCATTACGCGATCAAGGCCAATCCGCTGCCCGCGATGGTCGCGGCGGTGGCGCCATGGTTCGACGGGCTGGACGTGGCGTCGGACGGGGAGCTGGCGATCGCGCTCGGCGCCAAGCCGGCGGCGGCGATCAGCTTCGCCGGGCCGGGCAAGCGTGTCGAGGAACTGGAAGCGGCGATTCGCGCCGGTGCGACGATCAATCTCGAATCCGTGGGCGAAGCCGATCGCGCGCTGGCGGCGGGGGGGCGGCTCGGCATCACGCCGCGCCTCGCGGTACGGGTCAATCCGGATTTCGAACTGCGCGGCTCGGGCATGAAGATGGGCGGTCGCGCCTCGCCGTTCGGTATCGATGTGGACGAAGCGCCCGGCGTGGTGCGCCGGTTGCGCGCGGCGGGGGCGGATTGGCGCGGCTGGCATATCTTTGCCGGGTCGCAGTCGCTGGACAGCGCGGCGATCATCGAGACGCAGGCCGCGACGATCGCGCTGGCGGCGCGCCTCTCCGACCAGGTCGGCGCGGCGCCGCCTTTGGTCAATCTGGGTGGCGGTTTCGGCATTCCCTATTTCGCCGGCGACCGCGCGATCGATCTTCCCGCAATCGGGGACGCCCTGGCATCGGCGCTCGCCGCGCGCCCCGCGATCCTTGCGCCATCGCGCTTCGCGATCGAGCTCGGGCGCTACATCGTCGGCGAGTGCGGCGTGTATCTGACGCGCGTGATCGAGCGCAAGGTAAGCCGCGGCGAGACCTTCCTCGTCGTCGATGGCGGGCTGCACCACCAGCTTGCCGCCTCGGGCAATTTCGGCACGGTGGTGAAGCGCAACTATCCGGTTGCCGTGGCGACCGCCGCCGCCGAAGCGCCGACTGAGACGGTGTCGGTGGTCGGCTGCCTGTGCACGCCGCTCGACCGGTTGGCCGATCGCGTGACGCTGCCTGTCGCCGCGCCGGGCGACCTGATCGCGGTGTTTATGGCCGGTGCCTATGGCCTCTCGGCCAGCCCCAGCGGGTTTCTCGGGCACCGCCTGCCGGCAGAATTGCTGGCCTACGCCACTCGTTCCTAACGCAATTTTTACCGGACCGGACGCATAGCCCGAGGATAGCCCGCAAACCGCGCCGGAGTGACCTCTCCGCCGGACGATGGCGGCAGGAGGTTCGTGCGATGCGTTTCGATGGTCTGAAGGCGGTTTCGGCAGTGGCGATGACGGCCACCATGCTTTCCGGGTGCATGGGCGGCGGGGGCCGATCCGAGCTGCCGCCGGCGAGCTTCGTCGCGACGCAGGAGCGGCCGGGTGAGGAATATATCATCGGCCCGCTCGATCAGTTGCAGATCTTCGTGTGGCGCAATCCCGAACTGTCCTCCGACGTGCAGGTCCGCCCCGACGGGCGCATCACCACGCCGCTGATCAGCGACATGCCGGCGGTCGGCAAGACGCCGGCGATGCTGGCCGACGACATGAAGATCGCGCTCAGCGAATATATCAAAGATCCGATCGTCTCGGTGATCGTGAAGAATTTCAGCGGGACGTTCAGCCAGCAGGTGCGCATCGTCGGCGCGACGGAAAAGCCGGCCTCGATCCCGTATCGCGCGAACATGACGCTGCTCGACGCGATGATCGCCGTCGGCGGGCTCAGCCAATATGCCGCGGGCAACAAGGCGCGGCTGGTGCGCTACGATCGCGGCACGGGCAAGCAGGTCGAATATAATATCAAGCTCTCCAGCCTGCTCAAGAACGGCGATGCGAGCGCCAATGTGCGGCTCGAGCCGGGCGACGTGATCATCATCCCGGAAAGCATGTTCTGAGATGAACGGTCTGTACGACGAGCTGCACCTCGCGCTGCACGCGATCTGGACGCGGCGCTGGCTGGCGATGGCGGTGGCGTGGGTCATCGCCATCCTCGGCTGGCTGGGCGTGTCGCAGATTCCCAACAGCTATGAATCGCGCGCCCGCGTGTTCGTACAGATGCAGACGATCCTGCCTTCCAAGGTCGGGATCACCGCGATCGACCAGCAGAAGGACGTCGATCGCGTCCGCCAGACGCTGACCAGCGCGGTCAATCTCGAAAAGGTCGTGCGCGGCACGGATCTGGCCAATACAGTGCAGACCGATCGCGACGTCGCCGACCGCGTGGCCGGCCTGCAAAAGGCGATCACGGTCACCGCGCAGCAGGACAATCTGTTCGAGATCACCGCCAAGGGATCGAGCCCCAAGATCACGCGCAGCATCGTGCAGAAGCTGATCGACATCTTCGTTGAGGAAAATCTCGCCGGCGATCGCGACGAGACGACGCAGACATTGGGCTTCCTCGATGCGCAGCTCGAACAGCGCCAGAAGCAGCTGCAGGATGCCGAAGCCAAGCGCACCGATTTCCAGAACCGCTATATGGGCTCGCTGCCCGGCACCGGATCGCTGACCGACCGGATGGGCACGGCGCGCACGCAGATGGCGCAGGTCGAGAGCGATCTCGCCGCGGCGCAATCGAGCCTCGCGGCGGTCAACGGGCAGATGGCGGGCACGCCGCAGAGCATCCCGGGCGTGGGCGGCGCGGCGGCGGCGGCCGGGCCGGCACGCGCGCGGCTCAATCTGATCCAGGGCCAGATCGCCGAAGCGCGGGGCCGCGGCTATACCGACAATCATCCCGACATGATCGCGCTGAAGAACCAGCTCGGCGCCGCTCAGGCGGCGGCGCGCAGCGAGCCGATGGCCGGCGGCGGCGGGGCCGGGGGCTCGCCCAACCCGCTCTATCTGTCGCTGCGGTCGATGCAGGCGGAGAAGCAGTCGCAGGTCGCGGCGCTGACGATGCGCAAGATGCAGCTGCAGAACGATCTCGACACGATCAATTCGAAGCTTGCCGGCGATCCCGCGGTCGCCGCCGAACAGAGCCAGATCGAGCGCAACTATACCGTGCTCAAGGACCAGTACGACAAGATGCTCGCCGATCGCGAGGACATCAAGCTGCGCGGTCAGGCGCAGACGCAGACCGATGCGATCAAGTTCAGCGTGATCGATCCGCCGACGTCGCCGCGCGTGCCGACCGCGCCGAACCGCCCGCTGCTGTTGACCGGCGTGCTGGTCGCGGCGATCTTCGGTGGGATCGGTGCGGCCTTCGCGCTGGGCCAGTTGCGCACCACCTTCGCCACCGCCGGGCGGCTGGAAAAGGCCAGCGGCATGCCGGTGATCGGCTCGATCGGTGAAATGGTGACGCGCGCGCAGAATGCCGATCGACGCCGCAAGCTGCTCTATTTCGGCGGTGGCGCCGCGGCGCTGGCCGTCGCCTATGTGGCGCTGCTCGGCGTCGAGATGATTTCGCGGGGGCTGGCGGCATGACCGAGATGCGCAAGATCCGGCCGTCGCTGCTCGAACGCGCGGCCGAGGCCTATGATTTCAGCGCGCCGCTGCGGGCGCCGGTCGTGCCGGCGGAGGCGCCAGCATCGGTCCCCGCGGCACCGTTGCCGACGCGCCTCGACGACGAAGTCGACGCGCTTCCGGAGGCGCCGCTCGACCTCGACACGCCTGCGTTGCGTACCGCGTCACCCGGGGGGGCCTCGGTGCGGATCGATCGCGCGATGCTGGCCGAGAAGGGGCTGCTCGTTCCCGGTGCGCCGATCGGCGCGCTGGTCGAGGAATTCCGCCAGGTGAAACGCCAGCTGCTGATCACCGCGCGGGCGATCCGTGGTGGCGATGCGGACAAGGCACGCACCATCCTGGTCTGTTCGGCCAATGCCAATGACGGCAAGACCTATTGCGCGATCAACCTCGCCATCTCGCTGGCGGCGGAGCGCGACGTGCAGGTCCTGCTGGTCGACGCCGATGTCGCCAAGCCCGACGTGATGACGCAGCTCGGCGTGCGCGACGGCCCGGGCCTGCTCGACGCACTGGGCGATCCGACGATCGACGTGGAAAGCTGCATCGTCGAAACCGACATTCCGCAGCTCAGCCTGTTGCCGGCCGGCACGCAGAGCAATACCGATACCGAACTGCTCGCCAGCGGGCGGACGCAGGCGGTGATCGCCGATTTGCTGGCCGCCGATCCGACGCGGATCATCGTGTTCGATTCGCCGCCCGCGCTGGCCGCATCGCCGGCATCGGTGATGGCGGGTGTGGTCGGGCAGGTCGTACTCGTGGTGCGCGCCGACAAGACCAGCGAGAGCGATCTGCGCGATGCGGTCGCGCAGCTTGATGGGTGCGAACATATCCAGCTGGTGTTGAACGCCGTGTCGTACGCGCCCGGCGGCCGACGCTATGGCAGCTATTACGGACAGGAAGACGCGGCATGAAGCGGTCCATTCTCCTTGCCGCGGGGGCGCTCGGCGCGCTTGCGGCGTCCCCGGCGGCGGCGCGTGATCGCGCGCGGACGCAGGTCACGCCGTATATCGAGCTTGGCCAGGTGCTCACCGCCGATCTCCAGTCGGGGGACGTGCTGACCTATTCGACGGTCACCGCGGGGATCGACGCGACGGTGCAGACGCGCACCGTGGAGCTGCAGCTGAGCTATCAGTACCAGCGCAACATCAGCTGGGACAAGGATGTCGGCGACGACGATATCCATAGCGGGCTGGCGCGCGCCGCGGTGCGCGTCGCGCCCGGGCTCAGCATCGAGGGCGGCGCGCTCGCCACCCGCGCGCGCTCGGATATCCGCGGCGCGGCCCCGGTCGTGCTGTCGGCCAACGACCAGAATATCAGCCAGGTCTATTCCGCTTATGTCGGGCCGACCTATACCGGCAATCTCGGCGCGGCGAGCGTCGGCGCGAGCTATCGCTTCGGCTATACCAAGGTCGAGGCGCCGGGATCGACCGGCGTCCTGCCCGGCAGCCCGCCGCTCGATACGTTCGACGATTCCAAGAGCCATCTGGCGCAGGCGTCGATCGGCGTGAAGCCGGGCACCGTGCTGCCGATCGGCCTGACCGCCAGCGCCGCCTATGAGCGCGACGATGCCGGGCAGCTCGACCAGCGCTACGAGGGCAAATATGGCCGCGCCGATGCGGTGCTGCCGGTGTCGGGCACGCTCGCGCTGGCGGCCGGCGTCGGCTATGAGAAGATCACCACCAGCCAGCGGGCTGCGCTGGTCGATAGCACCGGCCAGCCGGTGGTCGATGCCGATGGCCGCTTCGTCACCGACAAGAGCGCGCCGCGCCGCATCGCTTACGAGACGGACGGGTTGATCTACGATGCCGGCGTGCTGTGGCGGCCGAGCCCGCGCACCTTCCTCGAGGCGCGGGTCGGCAAACGCTATGGCGGCACGACCTATATCGGATCATTCAGCTATGCCGCGAGCGATTCGCTCGGCATGCGGATCGGCGTGTACGACAGCGTGCAGACGTTCGGGCGACAGTTGCGCGACGGTATCTCCCAGCTGCCGTCGAGCTTCATCGATCAGCGCGACACGTTCGGCCAGCAATTCTCCGGCTGCACGTTCGGCCAGTCGAGCGAGCAGGCCGGCGGCTGCCTCAACAGCGTGTTCCAGTCGATCTCCAGCTCGAGCTACCGTGCGCGCGGCGTGGACGGCGTGATCGGGGTCAATCGCGGGCCGATCAGTTTCGGTGCGGGCATCGGCTATGCCAATCGGCGCTTCTATTCGCCGCCCGGCACGAGCTATTCGATCGTCGGCGTAACTGACGAGAGCTATTACGCCCAGGCCTATTTCAACGCGACGCTGGACCGCAATTCGGGCATCAACACCGATGTCTTCGCCAATTATTACGAAAGCGGGCTCGGCACGCAGCCGGGCATCACCTCGCTCGGGGCGACCGGGCTGTATTACCGCAATTTCGGGCGGATCGGCACGACTGCATCGCTCGGCCTCTACAATTTCAGCCAGGAGGGCGCGGACGACCAGACGTCGGCGCAGGCGCAGGTCGGGGTGCGCTACAGCTTCTGACGACGGTGAAGGATCGGTTAACCGGTTCCGGTTAGGATGATGGCGTAGACCCGAGCTACGCCGGTGCAAGGTGGTGACGATGTACGACGACCATTACGGATTGAGCGGCCGCCCGTTCCAGCTGACTCCCGATCCGCGATTCTGGTTCGAAACCGCCACGCACCGCAAGGCGATGGCCTATCTCGGCTATGGCCTGGCGCAGGGCGAGGGCTTCATCGTCATCACCGGCGATGTCGGCGCGGGCAAGACCACGCTGGTCGGCCATCTGACCGCGACGGTCGATCGCGACCGGCTGCACGTCATCAAGATCGTCTCGACGCAGATCGAGGCGGAGGATCTGCTGCGGTTGGTTGCCGGCGGGCTCGAGGTCGAGACGGCCGGGCTGACCAAGTCGCAGCTGCTCACCGCGATCGAACGCGGGCTGCATGCCATGGCGCGCGGCGGCAAGCGCACGCTGCTGATCGTCGACGAGGCGCAGGCGCTGCCGGTGTCGAGCCTCGAAGAGCTACGCATGCTGTCGAATTTCCAGGCCGGCGGGCATGCGCTGCTGCAGATCTTCCTGCTCGGCCAGCCCGAATTCCGCGAGCGGCTGCATGGCTCGGAGCGGCTCGAACAGCTGCGTCAGCGGGTCATCGCGATGCACCATCTCGATCCGATGGGGCCCGAGGAAGTCCAGCCCTATATGGTCCATCGCCTGTCGCTGGTCGGCTGGCAGGACAATCCGCACTTCACCGCCGATGCCTATGAGGCGCTGTATCACGGCTCGGGCGGCGTGCCGCGCCGGCTGAACCAGCTGGCCGGGCGGGTCTTGCTGTTCGGTGCGATCGAGCAGGCCGCGGTGATCGACAGCGAAATCGTCGCCGCCGTGCTGGCGGATATCGCCGGTGACGCACCGGAATCGGTGCGCCCGGCCGTGGCGCCCGCCGCCTTCACCCTGCGGGAGCCGGAGCCGGAACCGGCCCCCGCACCCGAACCGGTAGCGTCCCCCGTCCAGGCCCCGGTACAGGGGCCGCGGCCGATCTTCCATGTGCCGCCGCCGAGCGAGCCGCTGCCGATCCGCGCGCCGCGCGAGGACCCGCTGGTCCGTGTCCGGCCCGCGCCGGTGCCCGACCCCGTCGCCGTGCCGGAGCCCGAGCTGGCAGTAGAGCCCGAGCCCGCGATGGCGCCAGAGCCCGCGCCGGTCGCGGAGACGCCGGCGCCCGTCGACACCGCGCTGAGCGAGCGCATCGCTTCGCTCGAAAGCCGCATCGAGGAGCAGGAAGCGGCGTTGCGTCGCGTGCTGACCTTGCTGGTCGATTGGGTCGAGGTGGATGCCCGCCCCGATGCCGCGACGGTGCGCGCCGCTGCGGGACGCTGACATGCGCCACGCGCTGTCGGTCGATGTCGAGGACTGGTTCCAGGTCGGCGCGTTCGAAAAGGTGATCGACAAGGCCGATTGGGACGGGCTCGAGCGGCGCGTCGAGCGCAATACCGATGCCGTGCTGGCCCTGTTCGGCGAAAGCGGGGTCAAGGCGACGTTCTTCACGCTCGGCTGGGTGGCGGCGCGCCATCCCGCGCTGATCCGCCGCATCGCCGATGCCGGCCACGAAGTGGCAAGCCATGGCTGGGACCATCAGCGCGTGTTCACGATGGATCCGGCCACGTTCCGCGCCGATCTGGCGCGCACCCGCAAGACGCTGGAGGATGCCGGCGGCCAGGCGGTGACCGGCTATCGCGCCCCAAGCTTCTCGATCGACAAGCGTACGCCCTGGGCGCACGAGGCGCTCGCCGCCGCGGGCTATGCCTATTCTTCGAGCGTCGCGCCGATCGCGCATGATCATTATGGCTGGCCGGAAGCGCCGCGCTATGCCTTCCGCCCGATCGCCGGTGCCGATCTGATCGAGGTGCCGGTGACGGTCGCCGACCTGCCGGGCAAGAGGCTCGCCACGGGGGGCGGGTTCTTCCGCCTGCTGCCGGCGCAGCTGATGAATTTCGCGGTACGTCAGGTGTCGCGCGAGGGGCAGCCGGCAATATTCTATTTCCACCCCTGGGAGATCGATCCCGGCCAGCCGCGTGTCGGCAATGCGCCGCTGCGCTCGAAGCTGAGGCATTACAGCCGGCTGGAGGCGATGGCAGGCAAGCTGCGCGGCCTGATCGCCGGACACGACTGGGGCCGGATGGACGCGGTGGTGGCCGAGGCGCGGAAGCGGCTCGCGTGACCATGCCGTTGCCGGCAACACCGCTGGCCCCGACCTTGACGTTGCGGTCGGTCGATCTCGCCGATCCCGCCGAGCGCGCGCGGATCGATGCCTGGGTGCGCGTGCAGCCGGCGGCGACGCCGTTTCACCTGCCGGCATGGAGCGTCGCGGTGGCGCGGGCGTGCGGCCATAAAAGCCATACGCTGGTTGCCGAGCGCGCGGATGGCTCGCTCGCCGGGATGGTGCCGCTGACCGAAATCGCCTCGCCGCTGTTCGGCCGCGCGCTGGTGTCGAACGGCTTTGCCGTCGATGGCGGGATCCTGGCGGCGGATCCGGCCGCCATACGCGTGCTCGGCGACGGCGCATGGGCACTGGCGCAGGCGCTGCGTTGCCCAACGCTGGAATTGCGCGGCGGCCCGGCCGAAGGGCCGGAATGGCACCGCGACGAACACACCTATCTCGGCTTCGTCCGGCCGCTGGCGGCGAGCGACGAGGCGGAATTGCTTGCGATCCCGCGCAAGCAGCGCGCGGAGGTGCGCAAGAGCCTCGACAATGATCTCGCCGTCGAGATCGGCAGCGGCGCCGGGGACCGCAAGGCGCATTATGCGGTCTACGCCGAATCGGTGCGCAATCTGGGCACGCCGGTGTTTCCCGCCGCGTTGTTCCGCGAGGTGCTGGCGGAATTCGGCGATGCGGCGGACATCCTCACGGTGCGCGCGGGCGGCGCCGCGGTCGCCAGCGTGCTCAGCCTGTATTTCAACGGCACCGCCTATCCCTATTGGGGTGGTGGCACGGCGGCGGCGCGGGGGCTGCGCGCCAATGATCGAATGTATTTCGCGCTGATGGCGCATGCCCGGGGCAGGGGCTGCACGCGCTTCGATTTCGGGCGCTCCAAGGCCGGGACGGGGCCGGCGGCGTTCAAGAAGAATTGGGGTTTCACGCCGCAACCCTTGATGTATGTCAAACGCGCAGCTTCCCAAGAGATGCTTCGCGACATCAATCCGCTGAGCCCGCGCTACCGGGCGAAGATCGAGATGTGGAAGAAGCTGCCGTTATGGGCGGCGAACGTGATCGGCCCGCATATCTCCAAGGGACTGGGGTAATGGGCGACATCCTGTTTCTGGCACATCGCGTGCCTTATCCGCCCGATCGCGGCGACAAGATCCGCGGCTTCCACATCCTCAAATTCCTCGCCGCGCGCAAGCGCGTGCACCTGATCGCCTTTGCCGACGATCCGCGCGACATGAACCGCAAGGAGGGGCTGGCGCCCTATACCGGGCATCGCTCGATCCTGTGGCGTTCCAAATCGCGCGCGACCGCGGCGGTGCAGGCGCTGCTGCGGCGCAAACCGGTGTCGCTCACCGCCTTTGCCGATCGGCCGCTGCAACAGGCGGTGGATGCGGTGTTGGCGCGCCATCCGATCGATACGATCTACGTCTTTTCGAGCCAGATGGCGCAATATATCCCGGTCCACCGCCGCGCCGACGTGGTGATGGATTTCGTCGACATGGATTCGGCCAAGTTCGCCGATTACGGCAAGGGCTCGTGGGGGCCGACCGGATGGATGATGCGGCGCGAGGGGCGCCTGCTCGCCGGATACGAGAAAGCGGTCGCGAAGACCGCGACGGCCAGCCTGTTCGTCAGCGAGGCGGAGGCGGCGCTGTTCCGCCACAAGACGGGCGCCGAGCGCGTCTTCGCGGTCGAGAACGGGATCGATACCGAGCTGTTCGATCCGCAGGCGGCGTTCAAACGCATCGATACGATCGGCCAGCTCATCGTGTTCACCGGGCAGATGGATTATCGCCCCAATATCGAGGGGGTGACCTGGTTCGTCGAGACGATCCTGCCGCACATCCAGGTCGATCATCCGGGCGCCAGGTTCGCCATCGTCGGCCGCGCCCCGACCGAGGCGGTCAAGGCGCTTGCAGCGCATCGCGGCGTGATCGTGACCGGCGAAGTGGCCGACGTACGCGGCTGGCTCGCCGCCGCCGCGGTCGTCGTCGCCCCGCTGAAACTCGCGCGCGGCGTGCAGAACAAGGTGCTCGAGGCGATGGCGATGGCGCGGCCGGTGGTCGCATCCGCTGCCGCCGCGGAGGGCATCGATCATCAGGACACGATCCGTGTGGGTGAGACGGTCGGCGAACTGGCGGAACAGGTCAGCATCCTGCTCGGCAATCCCGCGATTGGCGCGGATCTCGGGCAACGCGCGCGCGCGCAGGTGCAGCAGCGCTATAGCTGGGCGGCACGGCTCGCGCCGCTCGACCAGATCATGGGCCTCCGCATCAAGCAACCGCCGCGGCGCGCGGCATGACAATCGCGCTGCCCGTCGCCGCAACGGCCCGCCCCACGACCGACGCGACGTGGCGGCGACATGTGCTGGTGCTGGCCGGCGTGGCGATTGCACTGATCGCGCTGTTCCGCCGCGATGCCGGCGATCTGGCGCATATCTGGTGGACCAGCACGACGTTCGGGCACTGCCTGTTCATCACACCGGTGCTGGCCTGGCTGGTCTGGCAGCGCCGCACGCAGCTCGCCGCGCTGACCCCGGTGGCATGGGCACCGGGGCTAGCGTTGGTGGCGGTTGGCGGGTTCGGCTGGCTGCTCGGCGAGGCCGCGAGCGTGGCGCTGGCGCGGCATCTCGGGGTGGTGATGATGCTGCAGGGTGCGGTGGTGACGCTGCTCGGGCCGAACGTCGCGCGCGGGCTGCTGTTTCCACTCTGCTATGCGGTGTTCCTGGTGCCGTTCGGCGAAGGACTGGAAGCGCCGCTGCAGACGTTGACGGTCGAGATGATCATGCCGCTGCTGCATCTGTTCGGCGTGCCGGCCGAAGTGGATGGCGTGCTGATCACCATTCCCAACGGCTATTTCGAAGTGGCCGAGGCCTGTTCGGGCGCGAAGTTCGTCATCGCGATGATCGCCTACGGCACGCTGGTCGCCAATGTCTGCTTCGTCTCGTGGCGCCGCCGGCTGGTCTTCATGCTCGTCGCGCTGATCGTCCCGATCGTCGCCAACGGCCTGCGCGCGTTCGGGACGATCTATGCCGCGCATCTGACCTCGGTCGAGCGCGCCACAGGGATGGATCATATCGTCTATGGCTGGGTGTTCTTCGGCCTGGTCATGGCGGCGGTGATCGCGCTCGGCTGGCGCTGGTTCGATCGCGCGCCGGACGATGCCGTGTTCGATCCCGCGCGGTTGCAGGATCAGCCACGCGCGCGGATCGATACGCTGGTGGCGGCGGCGCTGGTGCTGACGATCGCCGCGGTGTTCCCGGCCTGGTCGGGGGCGATCGCCGGGCGCGCGCAGGTCCTGCCCGAGGCGATCGCGCTGCCCGTGGTTCCTGGCTGGCAGCGCAGCGCGATGAGCGTGCGCGCGCCCTGGTCGCCTTATTATCCCGGCGCCGATCATTATCTGATCGGGCGCTACCGCGACGGTGCCGGCAATGCCGTCGATCTCGCGCTTGCCGTCTATGGCAGCCAGCGCGAGGGCAAGGAACTGGTGTCGTTCGGCACCGGGGTGCTGCGCGAAGACGATATCTGGGTGCGGATCGACAATCTGCCCGATCTCGACGGCGGCAGTGCGATGCGCATCACCGCGCCGGGCCCGGTCGAGCGGCAGGTGGTGACCTGGTACCGGGTAGGTGACGTGCTGACGCATAGCGACAAGCGCGTGAAGCTGGCGACGCTCGAGGCCAAGCTGCTGGGCGGGCCGCAGCGCGCGGTGGCGGTGCACCTTTCGGCCGAGGTGCAGCCGGGGGTGGAGACGAGGGCGGTGCTGGCGCGGTTCCTGGCCGCGCTGGGGCCGGTCGAGCAAGTCGCGGACCGCGCGGCGGGCATGCCTGTCCGCTGATGATCAGCCCGGCCTTGTCGCGGAGGCGATGCGCGGCCATGAGCGATCTGGACCTGTCAGTGGTTTGGCTGACGCGCGTGGATCCTGTAATGCCCCCGTGGCGACTGCTGGGATAAGATCGAATGTGCGGCATCGCCGGCCTCTATTACCCCACCACGCCCAAGCCGGTGGACCCGGCGCGGATCCGCGCGATGGCCGATGCCCAGGCGCATCGCGGGCCCGATGGATCGGGCGTGTGGACCGCCCCCGGCGTCGGGCTCGGGCATCGGCGCCTGTCGATCATCGACGTCGCCGGATCGCCGCAGCCGATGGCGAGCGCTGACGGCGCGCTGACCATCACGTTCAACGGCGAGATCTACAATTATGTCGCGCTGCGCCACGAGCTGCAGGCGCGCGGCGCGGTGTTCAGGACCTCGGGCGATACCGAAGTGCTGCTGCACGGCTGGGCACTGTGGGGCCCGGCGATGCTCGACAAGCTCAACGGCATGTTCGCCTTCGCGCTGCACGACAGCCGGCGGCAATGCCTGTTCCTGGCGCGCGACCGGCTCGGCGTGAAGCCGCTCCATTATGCCGAACTGTCCGATGGCGCTTTGGCCTTTTCGTCTGAACTGAAGGGCCTGCTCGCGCATCCGTCGCTGCGCCGCGAACCCGAGATCCGCGCGATCGAGGATTATATGGCGTTCGGCTATGTGCCCGACGACACCTGTATCGTCGCCGGCGTGAAGAAACTGGCCGCCGGCCATTCGCTGCTGATCGAGCGCGGCCGGCCGGTGCCGGCGCCGTCGCGCTGGTGGGACGTGGACTTTTCGCGTCGCGCGACCGGATCGGCCAGGGCGCTGGAGGAGGAGCTGGTCGCGCTGATGCGCGATGCGGTGCGCGCGCGCATGGTCGCCGACGTGCCGCTGGGCGCGTTCCTGTCCGGCGGGGTCGACAGTTCGGCGGTCGTCGCGCTGATGGCCGAGGCCTCGTCCAAGGCGGTGAGGACCTGCACGATCGGGTTCGACGATGCCGGGCATGACGAGCGCGGCTATGCCGCCCAGGTGGCGCAGCGCTTCGCCACCGATCACCGCGAACGCGTCGTCGCGGCGGACGATTTCGCGCTGATCGATACGCTGGTCGCGGCGTTTGACGAGCCGTTCGCCGATGCCTCGGCGCTGGCCACCTACCGCGTCTGCGAACTGGCGCGCGAGAACGTGACGGTCGCCCTGTCGGGCGATGGCGCGGACGAGGCGCTGGCCGGCTATCGCCGCTATCGTTTCCAGCATGCCGAGGAACGCGTTCGCGGACTGCTGCCGGCGACGATGCGCGCGCGCGTGTTCGGCGCGCTGGGGCGGCATTATCCCAAGGCGGATTGGGCGCCGCGTCCGCTCCGCGCCAAGACGACGCTGCTGGCACTCGCCGAGGACGGGGCGGAAGGCTATGCCCGATCGGTCGGCGTGACCACGCCGGCGCTGCGCGCCTTGCTCTTTTCCGATGCGGCGACGCGCGCGCTGCACGGCCATCGCGCCGAAGACCGCTATGTGCGCTCGATGCGCGATGCGCCGGCACGCGATGCGCTCGATCGCGCGCAATATGCCGATTTCCAGCATTGGCTGCCCGGCGACATTCTCGCCAAGACCGATCGCACCAGCATGGCGGTCAGCCTGGAAGCGCGCGAACCGCTGCTCGATTACCGCCTGGTCGAATTCGCCGCCACGCTGCCCGTGTCGATGCGGCTCAGGCGCGGGCAGGGGAAGTGGCTGATGAAGAAGGCGATGGAACGCTATCTGCCGGCGGATATCCTCTATCGACCCAAGATGGGTTTCGTCACGCCGATCAGCGCCTGGTTCCGCGGGCCGCTGGCAGGCGAGGCGGCGGCGCTGGCCAAGTCGCGCGTGCTGGCCAACTGGTTCGATTCCGCCGCGATCACGACGATCGCCGCCGACCACCGCGCCGGCCGCGCCGAGCATGGCCGGACATTGTGGCAGCTGGTGATGCTCGAACGCTCGATGCAGCGCCTGTTCGGCTGATCCAAGTTAAGCTTCTGTAGTATAACCATTAATTCGTGCTGATCGAGGTCAGCGGCGCGGCGTTTCGGAGGAACGTTGCCGGCCGCGGCGTGGTTGGGGCTTCCGATATCCTGGGAGACGTCACGATGTTCATGCACAACAAGCGACTGCAATATACCGTCCGCGTTTCGGAGCCGAACCCGCATCTGGCGACGATGATGCTCGAGCAGTTCGGCGGTGCCGATGGCGAGCTGGCCGCCGCAATGCGCTATTTCACGCAAGGGCTGGGCGAGGACGATGCCGGCCGCAAGGATCTGCTGCTCGACATTGCCACCGAGGAACTGAGCCATCTCGAAGTGATCGGCTCGATCGTCGCGATGCTCAACAAGGGCGTCAAAGCGCAGCTTTCCGAAGCGGCCAAGAACGAGGTCGAGCTCTACCGCATGATCGGCGCATCCGGCAGCTCGGCCAAGGGCGCATTGCTGTTCGGTGGCGGGCCCGCCTTGTGTGACTCGGCCGGCGTGCCATGGACGGCTGCCTATATCGACAGCCGCGGCGAACCGACTGCCGATCTGCGCTCCAACATCGCTGCCGAAGCGCGCGCCAAGATCGTCTATGAACGCCTGATCGCGATCACCGACGATCCCGGCATCAAGGATGCGCTCGGTTTCCTGATGACGCGCGAAGTGGCGCACCAGAAATCGTTCGAGAAGGCGCTGTACGCGATCGAGAACAATTTCCCGACCGGCAAGCTGCCCGGCATCGAGAAATATGCCAATCTCTACGTCAACACCTCGCAGGGGGAGGGCGATGTCGAAGGCCCATGGAATTCGGGCGATCAGTGGCAGCGGATCGACGATCTCGAGGAAACCATGCCGATCGATGGCGGCGACGGCACCGCCTCGGTCGGGCTTGATGGCGACGACACCAAGGTGGCGGCGCAGCTGGCGGCGCGGACGATGTCCGATCCGGCCAGCGATCCGCGTACCGGCGTGGATCTCGGCGCGGGCCCCGGGGCCGGCATGACCAGCGATGGCGATCAGGGCGGCGCCGCGGATATCGACGATGCCGTCGAGATGGCCGATGCGATGACCGCCAAATAGGCTGTCGCCCGATGAACGGCGGCGCGGGCGATCGCCCGCGCCGTCGCGCGCGTCAGCCGGCGTGCGAGGAGAATACCGCCATCGCCGCGTGCAACGTCAGCGCCACCAGCGCGAGCGAGGACGCGAAGAACAGCACGAAGCGCAGCGACACCTTGTTGACGGTCGCCTGCCATACGCTGTGTGCGATGCGCAGGCCGACATAGGCCCAGGCGATCCACGCATTGACACCGTTACCGGTGCCGGTCAGCGCGATCACCATGCAGACCGCGTAGAACAGCGTCGGCTGTTCCATCAGATGGTTGTAATTGTGCGCCTTCCACTGCACCTCGCGCGGCAGGCCCTGATCGGCATCGGAGGGCTTGCTGCCGACCAGCTTGCCGAGGTCGATCCCGGACGCTTTCATCGCCGGCAGGCGCGTTGCCATCATCCAGATCAGCATGACCAACGTCCAGGCGATCAGCACGACCACCGGCTTCAAAATCTCGCTGTGCATTCCCCATCTCCCCTTTTCCGCGATGCTGACGGACCGACCGGCGCAACGCAACGGTCTTGGGCGATATTTGCGCGTGTCATCGTCCCGTCATCAAACCCTAACCGCGCGTTTACCTTGGGCGGAATAGACGCAGGTGCATGATAGACGATCCTGCACTGCCGCGTACCGCCCCGTCACAGACGCGGGGTACGGGCAGTGGGCGCCACCAGACGGTATTACGGGGCGCGCCTTTGTCCGCCGTTATCCAGCTGTTCCGCCGCTATCCCGACATGCGCTCGCTGCCCGTCATCGAGGCGGACGGCCGGCCGGTCGGGATCATCCGCGAACTGGACGTGCGGAACATCCTGTTCAATCCCTACGGGCACGCGCTGATGCAGAATCCGAGCATCGGCGGCTCGCTGCACGATCTGGTGCGTGCGTGCCCGAGCGCGGACGACGGCCAGCCGACCGGGCGATTGCTGGAGATCTATGCCGCGTCGGGCGGCGACGACGGGCTGATCCTGACCCGTCGCGGCAAGTTCCACGAACTGATCGATCACCGCGATTATGTGCGGCTCGCAGGCGAGCGCGATATTGCGCTCGCCCGCGAGCGGCTGGACCGGGCCGATCGGCTGGATCGTGCCAGCCGCGCGTTCACCAGCGACATCGCCGAACTGTCCGATGAGCTCAGCGGCGTCGCGGCAATGGTGCGGCAGGTCGCGCAGCAGCTTTCCGGCCGCGCCGACAATACCAGCACGGAGGCTGCCTCGGTTGCCGTGGCGCAAGGGCAGACTGCCGACGCGCTGGAGGAGATTGCGCGCGGCGGGCGCGGGCTGGCCTTGTCGCTCGAGCGCATCGTCGCGGAATCGGGCGAGGCGCAGCGCATCCGCGGCGAAGCGCAGGGCGCCGTCGGCGCGGCCGGCGCGCGCGTCGCGGCGCTGACCAGCACGGCGCGCGCGATCGACGACATGCTCGCGCTGATCCAGCGCATCGCCGCACAGACCAACCTGCTCGCGCTCAATGCCGGGATCGAGGCGGCACGCGCCGGCGAGGCCGGGCGCGGCTTCGCGGTGGTCGCCAATGAAGTGAAGACGCTGGCGACGCAGACCAGCGTCGCGGCGCGCGATATCGCCGGGCACGTCGCCAAGGTGCACAATGTGCTCGATCAGGTGGTCGACGGACATCGCGGGATCGAGCAGGCGATCGCGGCGATCGCCGTCATCTCGCTGTCGATCGATACCGCACTCGACCACCAGCACGAGGCGACGCGGATCATCACCGCCAGCGTCGGCCAGTCGGTCGAGGCGGGGGCGGACATGGGCAACCGCATCCGGCAGATCAGCGACGGCGCCGCCGCAATCGGCGGCGATGCCGATACGTTGCAGGCCATGTCGCATACGCTGGCGGGGTCCGCCACGCGGCTGCATCAGCGGGCGGCGACCTTCGTCGAGGTCGCCGCCGGTCAGTGATCAGCCGAATCTAAAGATCAGTCGAAGCTGGCACCCCAGCGACGCTTCACGCGATCCTTCCACAGGCCGCGATGATAGGCGTCCGATGCCAGCAGCGGCATCACGCTGCCCGCTTCAGCGAACACCATCTGCTCGATGCCCGTGTTCACCTTGCCCCACGAAGCGGCTTCCTGCAGCGTCGAGGACGAGCAGGCGCCGTCGCGCACGTCGGCAACCGTGATCTGCACCGCGTACTTGTGCACCTGGACGTCGTCATGACCGAGGATCTCGGCGCAGACGACGGTGTCCTGGATGAAGTTCTTCGGCACGCCGCCGCCGATCATCAGCAGGCCGGTGGTGCCCGCCTTGATCTTGATCTCGGTAAGCTCGCGGAAATCGGCGATCGCATCGAGCACCATGTACGGCTTGCCGGCCTTCACCGCATCGACCTGATGCTTGACCAGACCGAAGCCGGCCGAGCTGTCGACGAACGCCGGGCAGAAGATCGGCACGTCATGCTCAAAAGCGAGCTTGACCAGGCTGTTGTCCTTCTTGCCGTGCTCGACCAGATACTTGCCCATCTCGCGGATGAACTCGCGGCTCGAATAGGCGCGCGGCTCTAGCGTCTCGGCAATCTCGAAGATCGTGTGGTCGACGTGCTGGAGCTGCTCCTCGTCGATATAGGTGTCGTAGATCCGGTCGATCAGCAGCGAGCGCAGGGTGTCGTCGTCCGGCACTTCCAGCGCCTGATAATGCTTGTGGCCGAGGCCCTCGAAGAAATCCATGTCGACGATCGTCGCGCCGGTGGCGACGATGCCGTCGATCATGTTGTTGCGCAGCAGCTCGGCATAGAGATCCATGCAGCCGCCGGCCGAGGTCGAGCCCGCGATGACCAGGAAGATCGAGCAATCGGGATCGGCGAGCATCTGATTGTAGATGTCGGTCGCGCGGCCGAGATCGCGGCTGGTGAAGCTCATCTTCTTCATCGCGTCGACGATCGGGCGTGCGTCGAAGCTGGTGATGTCGATATGCTCGACCTGCCTCGACAGCAGCTCGGCCTTGCGGTTGGTGTTGAGGGGGTCGGTCATGTCATTTCTCCAAATTCCCCTCCCGCATGCGGGAGGGGTTAGGGGAGGGCGTGTCCGCCGCGGTCCCCATCGATTACAGGCCCTCCCCCAGCCCCTCCCGCATGCGGGAGGGGAGGGAGAAAGCGCGATAGTGAGAGCGTATTACAGCGTGACGACGTTCGAGGCGACCTCATCGTCGGCCTCGACGTACAGCGAGACCATCGGCTCGTCATGCATCACCACCGTCTCGTCCGAGCCGAAGCCGTTGAACGCGGTGCGCATCGCGCAGCCATAGGCGCCGAGCATGCCGATCTCGATATAATCGCCGGCAGCGGTATCGGCGGGCAGCATGAACGGGCCGACCATATGGTCCATGTCGTCGCAGGTCGGGCCGTAGAAGCTGAACGGCAGGTCCTTGGCGCGGCTGTCGGGTTCGCGGAGCAGCTGCACCGGGAAGCGCCAGCCGATATGCGCGGCATCGAACAGCGCGCCGTAAGCGCCGTCGTTGATATACAGTTCGTCGCCGCGGCGCCGTTCGACGCGCACGATCAGCGAGCTGTATTCGGCGCACAGCGCACGGCCCGGTTCGGCCCACAATTCGGACGAATAGCTGACCGGCAGCGATTCGAACGCACGGTGGATCGTCTCGAAATAGCGCTCCAGCGGGGGCGGCTCCATGCCCGGATAGGACGAGGGGAAACCGCCGCCGACATCGATCACGTCGACCGTCACCGCGGCCTCGACGATCGCCGCGCGCACGCGCTCCAGCGCATTGCTATACGCTTCCGGCGTCATCGCCTGGCTGCCGACATGGAAGCAGATGCCGAGCGCATCCGCCGCCTGGCGCGCCGCGAACAGCAGCTCCTTGGCTTCGTGCGGCGCGGCACCGAACTTCGACGCCAGGCTGAGCATCGAATGTTCGGACGACACGCGCAGCCGGACACACAAGGTGAGATCGGCGGCATGCTTCGTCGCGACGAGGATCTTCTCCAGTTCCTCGAGCGAATCGAGGCTGAACGTCCGGCAACCATGCGTGAAATACGCCTCGGCAATCGCCTCCGGCGCCTTCACCGGGTGCATGAAGCACAAAGTCGCCTCGGGCAGCGTACGCGCAACGAGACGCACCTCGCCGATGGAAGCGACGTCGTAATGCGTGATGCCGTTATCCCACAGGACCTTGAGCAGGTCCGGCGAGGGATTGGCCTTGACCGCATAGAGCGACCGCCCCGGAAACTTCTCGACGAAGAAACGGGCGGCGCGCGCCGCGGCGTGCGGGCGAATCAGGGTAACCGGCTGGACCGGTTTGGTGTTAGCGATCTCGTTGACCGAGGGAGACAGAACGGTTTCCCGGGTCGAATGGGCAGTCGCTAACCCCAGCGCGTTATGATGCTTGTGCAATTCAAGGGACCTCCAATGTCCGTAGACAAGTTCACGAAAACACTGCCTTGCGGTTGGAAGTCCCATGGGGCAGCGGATGGGCGAAATACGGTCCAGCTTTGTGGATGTAAAGCGGTATCGGACCCCCGGAGATGAATCGTGACATTTGTGAGACATCCGACCCGCGCCGGGGTCCGCGACGCCGCTGCGAAGATCGCGTCGGTGATCCCGGCGTCGCCACTTTTGACGTCGGAAATCAAAGGCTTGTCTGTCGCTTTCAAATGCGAGTGCCTGCAGCCGATCGGCGCTTTCAAGCTGCGCGGCGCGTGGCATCGCTTGACCGCGATCGATCCGGAAATGCGCGCCCCCGGGGTGGTCGCCTTCTCCTCGGGCAATCATGCGCAGGGAATCGCCTGGGCGGCGAAGCGGCTCGGCATGCCCGCGCTGATCGTCATGCCGGCCGACGCGCCGGCGGCCAAGCGCGATCATACGCTCGCTTTGGGCGCCGAGATCGTCAGCTATGACCGCCGTAGCGAAAGCCGCGAATCGATCGCCGCCGGGCTGGCCGAGGCGCGCGGCGCGGTGCTTGTGCCGAGCTTCGACGATCCCTGGGTGATCGAGGGGCAGGGCACGGCGGCGATCGAGGCCGCTGCGCAGATGGCGGCATTGGGGCTCGGGCCGGTCAGGCAGGTGCTGGTGCCGTGCGGCGGCGGCGGGCTGGCCGCCGGCAGCGCGCTCGCGCTGCCCGATGCCGTGGTCACCGTGGTGGAGCCGGAAGGCTGGGACGATATGCGCCGTTCGCTGGAATCCGGCTGGATCGAGCCGGTCGGCGCCAACCCGCCGCCGACCGCGTGCGATGCGCTGCAGACGATGCGCGTGTCGCCGCTGACCTTCGACGTGCTGGCGCGGCGCGGGGTGCGCGGCGTGGCGGTGAGCGAGGCGGAAATCCGCACCGCGCAGCGCTGGGCGGCGGATCGGTTGCGGCTCGTGGTCGAGCCGGGCGGCGCGGTGGCGCTCGCTGCGATGCTGGCGGGCAAGGTGGCGGTGCAGGCCGGCATGCTGGTGCTGCTGTCCGGCGGCAATGTCGATCGCGCAGCCTATGGGCGGGTACTGGCGGGCACGGATTGATCGGGTAAGAGGGCGGCATGAACACCGAGACGCTCACCGGCATCGGCGCTGCCGCGCCCGCCATCGCCATGCTGGGCATGTTCGCCTGCCTTGCGGGCGGCATCTATTTACTGGTCAAGGGCCGCGAGCGGAAGCGCGCCGTGCTGATGCTGGTGATGGCGGTGGTGCTACTTGGCAACGTGCTGATCTGGACGCTGTAACCCGCACTTTGCCACCATCCCCGTCGTCACCCCGGCCTTGCGCCGGGGCCCCGCTTCTTCGTTGCGCCAGCGGATGAAGAAGAAGCGGGATCCCGGGTCGAGCCCGGGATGACGCATGGATCAGCGAATGGGGCTGTTCGGATCGAGCCGCATATCCAGATACTTGTCCACCGAGCCCATCAGTTCGGGCATCTCGTGCTCGAAGAAGTGGTTCGCCTTCGGAATCGTGTCGTGGTGGATCGTGATGTGCTTCTGCGTGCGCAGCTTGTCGACCAGCTTCTGCGTGGCGAGCGGCGGCGAGACTTCGTCATTCTCGCCCTGGATGATGATGCCGCTCGCCGGGCAGGGCGCGAGGAAGGTGAAGTCGTACATGTTGGCGGGCGGCGCGACCGAGATGAAGCCGCGGATTTCCGGCCGGCGCATCAGCAGCTGCATGCCGATCCACGCGCCGAAGCTGAACCCGGCGATCCAGGTGGTCGAGGCTTCGGGGTGGAAGCTCTGCACCCAATCGAGCGCCGAGGCGGCGTCGGACAGTTCGCCGATGCCATTGTCGAACGTGCCCTGGCTCTTGCCGACACCGCGGAAATTGAAGCGCAGCGTCGCGAAGCCGCGGCGCTGGAACGTCTTGTAGAGTTCCTGCACGATCTTGTTGTTCATCGTGCCACCCGCGGTCGGGTGCGGATGCAGGATCATCGCGACCGGCGCGCGCGGGCGCGGCCCCGGGGAGAAACGACCTTCGAGACGGCCTTCGGGACCGGGGAAAATGACTTCTGGCATGGGACCTGCTGACTAATCTGGGGGCCCCACCTCAGACGGACGTGGAGCACTGGGATGTGCGCGCTATATAAGACGCGCACTTACTTTCGCAATTGGAACGACTCCTGACCGCTTCTCCGATCATTCCTGCGCCAGACCGCGTGTATCTCGATCATGCTGCGACCACGCCGATGCTGGCCGGTGCGCGGGCCGCGATGAGCGAGGGGATGTTGCGCTGGGCCAACCCGTCCTCGCCGCATGCCGAGGGCCGCGCGGCCAAGGCGGCGCTGGAGGACGCGCGGCGCGCGGTCGCGGCGGCCTATGACTGGCGCGGCGAGACGCTGTTCACCAGCGGCGCCAGCGAATCGCTCGCCATCGTCACGCACCGCGCGGGCCCGCCGCGGCGGATCATCACCGCGGTCGAGCATGATGCGGTGATGCGCTGGGCCGGGCCGGAGACGGTGGTACTGCCGGTCGGGGCGGACGGCATCGTGTCGCTGGAGGCCTTGACGGACGCGCTGGCGGCCGGGCCGGCGCTGGTGACGGTGCAATGGGCGAATAGCGAAACGGGCGTGCGCCAGCCGATCGCGGCGATCGCCGCGCTGGTCCATGCCGCGGGATCACTGCTGCTGGTCGATGCGGCGCAGATGCCGGTCGGCGCGGATGCCGATGTGGCGCTGCACGCCGATTTCGTCGCGCTGTCGGCGCACAAGCGTGGCGGGCCGCCGGGGGTGGGGGCATTGCTGGTGCGCGATCTCGGCACCTTGTCGCCGACCGGGGGGCAGGAGCGCGGTTATCGGCCGGGCACGGAAAACCTGCCCGGCGTGCTCGGTTATGCCGCAGCGCTGGCCGAACCGGAGCCGGATCACGCCGCGCTGCGCGCTATGCTCGACGATGCGGTCACCCGCTCGGGCGGGCAGGTCATCGCCGCCGCCGCGCCGCGCCATCCGGCGATCGGCGCCTATCGCATGCCCGGCGTGGCGAGCTTCGTGCAGTTGATCGACTTCGACGCGGCCGGCTTCGCCGTCTCGGCAGGCAGCGCCTGCGCCTCGGGCAGCATGAAGCCGAGCCATGTGCTGCGCGCGCTCGGGTTGGGCGACCAGGCGGTGCGCGAAGTGGTGCGCGCAAGCTTCGGGCGCTCGACGACCGAGGCGGAGGTGCGCGCGTTCATCGCCGCGTGGCGCGCGGTGGCGCGCTCCAAGCAGCGCTTCGTGGCATGATCTATCTCGATTACCAGGCGACCACCCCGCTCGCGCCCGAGGCGTTCGAGGCGATGCTGCCCTGGCTGAAGGACAACTTTGCCAACCCGCATTCGTCGCACGCGGCCGGGCGCAAGGCGAAGGCGGCGGTGGAGCACGCCCGCGGGCAGGTCGCGTCCCTGCTGCCGCCGGGCGGGCGGCTGGCCTTCACCGGCGGGGCGACCGAGGCGCTCAACTGGGCGATCAAGGGGGCCGGAGTAGGTCGGATCGTGACGCTGGCGAGCGAACATGCCGCCGTGCTGGATACGGTGGAGGCGCTGGCGCGGCAGGGGCGCGAGGTCGTCGTGCTGCCGGTTGGTCCCGACGGGCTGGTCGAACTTGATGCGGCGCGGGCGGCGATCGTGCCGGGCACGGCGTTGGTCGTGGTGATGCTGGTCAATAACGAGATCGGCGTGATCCAGCCGGTCGCCGAACTGGCGGCGCTGGCGCACGCGGTCGGCGCGCTGCTGCTGTGCGATGCGGTGCAGGGCTATGGGCGCGTGGCGATCCCCGACGGCTGCGATCTGGTCGCGGTGTCGGCGCACAAGATTCACGGCCCGAAAGGGATCGGCGCCTTGTGGATCCGCGATGGCGTGACGCTCGAACCGTTATTGCATGGCGGTGGGCAGGAGGCTGGAGGGCGGTCTGGCACCTTGTCACCGGCCTTGTGTATCGGGTTCGGTGCGGCGGCGCGGCTGATGAGCGAGCGGCGGGACGAGGATACGGCGCATGTCGAGCGTTTGTGGCAAGCTGCGGTTGGCACCCTTAACCGGGGTGACGGGATGTGGGGGGTCAATGGCTCCACCGATCATCGATACCTCGGCAATCTCAACCTCCGGCGCGACGGGCTCGATGTCGCCCGCCTGATGTCCGACCTGCGCGACCTTGCCTTCTCCGCCGGCTCGGCCTGCGCCAGCGGGTCGGGGCGCTCCAGCCACGTCCTTCGCGCCATCGGGCTCGGCGAAGCGGAGGCGCGGTCCAGCATCCGTCTTGGATTCGGGCGTTACACGAGCGAAGCGGAGCTGATTACGGCGCTCGATCGCATCGTGGTGGCGGCCGATGCGCAGCGGGTGGCGGGTTGAATTTGGCGCTGCCTTCCTGTGTGTACCACCCCGGCGCACGCCGGGGCCCAGTTGTGGAACAGTTGGTAACGGGTGTGTCGTGTCGTCGCTGGACCCTTCGCAACTGGGCCCCGGCGTCCGCCGGGGTGGAGGTTACGGTTTGTATGCTGCTCTCGATCGGGGCCCGCGCATGACACTGATCCGCTTCATCGCCACCGACGGTGCGATCCGCGAGGTGCACGGCGCTGCCGGCGATCGCCTGCTCGATCTCGCCCAGGCCGACGGCCAGCCGCTGGAGGGCACGTGCGAGGGGCAGATGGCCTGCTCCACCTGCCACGTGATCATCGCTCCGGAGGACTTTCCCCGCCTGCCGCCGGCCAGCGCCGACGAGGAGGATATGCTCGATTTCGCAACCGGCGCGACCCGTACCTCACGGCTCGCCTGCCAGATCCGTCTGCCCGCCGCGCTCGACGTGCTGACCGTAAAAATGCCCGGTGAGTTGCGGAACAGTAAGGGAAAGTGACCGTTTCGCTACCGTGCCGACCACGGCGCACGTAAGGAGACGATATATGAAATTCCTCGGATTGATCGCCGCTGGCATGCTCGGCGCGCTGAGCCTCGCACCGGCCAGCGCCAGTGCGGCCGCTGCCCCGTCCGCTGCCACCGTCGCCGTCGCCGGTGCCGCCGTTGCCACCCAGGCTGTCGTCGTACGCGAGCGCACCGTCGTGCGGCGCGACAATCGCGGCTATCGCAACAATCGCGGCTGGCGCAACAACCGCAACCGCTGGGGCACGCGCCGCGTGTGCACCAACCGCTGGCGCGCAGGCCGTAAGATCCGCACCTGCCGTTCGGTTCGCTATCGCCGCTAACAGCGGGGATTGATCACCCCGCCCGATTTCCCTAGAGGCGCTCTTGGAAGTCGGGCGGACGTGGTCGTCGCCAACCTGGTCAGATCCGGAAGGAAGCAGCCACAACGATTTCGCCACGGGTCGTTCCGGCTTCCACCGCGCAGCGCGCACGGCGTTGTACCAGCGCCGAGACGCGCAAGCGCGGCCGGCGGGGCAAGCAGCCCCGTCAGACGACGTGGCTTTGCCACGGCGCCTTTGCAGCTTCCGACATATTCCGCCTCCAGCCGCAGTGCTCACAGCACGTTGGATCCCGGACCAAGTCCGGGATGACGGATGGGTAGGTGACCCACCGCCGCCAAACCTTTCCCTTACATCCCACGTCATCCCCGCCTAGATAGTCGGCTGATGTCCGACTCCCACGATCTTCCCAGCTTCGACCTCGGCGAGCCCGCGCAGCCGGCCAAGCCGGAGGCGTATCGCGTCCTCGCGCGCAAATACCGGCCACAGACCTTTGCCGAGCTGATCGGGCAGGACGCGATGGTCACCACGCTCGGCAATGCGATCAAGCGCGGCCGCCTGGCGCATGCCTTCCTGCTCACCGGCGTGCGCGGCGTGGGCAAGACCTCCACCGCACGGCTGATCGCCAAGGCGCTCAACTGCATCGGACCGGATGGCCAGGGCGGCCCGACGATCGACCCGTGCGGCGTGTGCGAACCGTGCCGCGCGATCGCCGAGGGGCGGCATATCGACGTGATCGAGATGGACGCCGCGAGCCATACCGGTGTCGACGACGTACGCGAGATCATCGATGCGTCGCGCTACGCCGCGGTCTCGGCGCGGTTCAAGATCTATATCATCGACGAAGTTCACATGCTGTCGAAGAACGCGTTCAACGCGCTCTTGAAGACGCTGGAGGAGCCGCCGGCGCATGTGAAATTCCTGTTCGCGACGACGGAAGTCAACAAGGTGCCGGTGACGGTCCTGTCACGCTGCCAGCGGTTCGATCTGCGGCGCATCTCGGCCGAGATGCTCGCCGCGCATTTCACCCGCGTGGCCGAGGCCGAGGGCGTCGAGGCGGAGCCCGAGGCGCTCGGCCTGATCGCCCGCGCCGCCGAAGGCTCGGCGCGCGATGGTCTGTCGATCCTCGACCAGGCGATCGCGCATGCCGGGATCGAAGGCGGCGGCGTTAGGGCAAGCGCGGTGCGCGACATGCTCGGCCTGTCGGATCGCGGCGCGGTGCGCGATCTGCTCGGGTTGCTGCTGGCCGGCGACGGGCTGGGCGCGCTGGGCGCGCTTCGCCGGCAATATGATCTCGGTGTCGATCCCCAGGCAGTGCTGCGCGCGCTGCTCGAGACGGTGCACGGCGTGACCCTGGTCAAGCTCGGCACGCCGGTCGAGGCGGGGCAGGCCAATGAAGAACGCGAAGCGCAGGAGGGCTGGGCCACGGCCTTGTCGTTCGCCGCGCTGCACCGGCTGTGGCAGCTCCTGCTCAAGGGGCATGACGAGGTGGCGCGCGCCGCACTGCCGATCGAGGCGTGCGAGATGGCGCTGCTGCGCGTCGTCCATGCCTCGCAACTGCCCGATCCGGGCGAGCTCGCACGGCAGATTGCCGCGGGCGGCCCGGCGCAAGGCGCGCCCGCCGCGGCCGCCCCCGCCGCGCTTGCCTCCGCGACGGCTGCCGCCGAGCCCGCTGCCGCGGGAGAGCCCGCGCTGCCCGGCACGATCGAGCAGATTATCGCGGCGATCGAGCAGAGCGGCGAATTCGGTCTCGCGGTGAAGCTCGAGCGCAGCGCCAGCGTGATCCGTATTGCGCCGCCCGAGCTGGTGCTCAGCGCCGCCCGGCCGCTGCCCGCCGACATGATCCGCGACCTCACCATCGAGCTGAAGAATTGCACCGGGCGGGTGTGGAAGGTGACGACCGAGGACGCCCCGGGCGCGCCGACGATCAAGGAGCGCCGCGCCGAGGCGCGCGAAGGGCTGCGCGCGGATATTCTCGCCAGCCCGGTGGTCAAGGCGGCGTTCGAGGCGTTTCCGGAGGCCGTACTGCCCGAGGAAGAGCTCGACCGGCTGATCGCGCAGAAAATTTAAGCGAAGGACTATCCGCATGAAGAGCATCGAAGACATCATGGCCATGGCGCAGAACGTGCAGGCCGAACTAGAAAAGGCGCAGGCCAATCTCGACGGGATCGAGGTCGAAGGCGCGGCCGGCGGCGGGCTGGTCAAGGTCAAGGCCTCGGCCAAGGGCCGGATCATCGGCATCGCGATCGACGATTCGCTGCTCGTGCCGGCGGACAAGCAGATCCTCGAGGATCTGATCGTCGCCGCGTTCAACGATGCCCGCGCCAAGGCCGATACCGCGTCCAACACCGAGATGGGCAAGCTGACCAGCGGCATGCCGCTCCCGCCGGGCTTCAAGCTGCCGTTCTAAGCAACACAGAGCCCCTCCCCGTCGGGGGAGGGGCCCGGGATCACCCCAGGCACCCGTCCAGCCGATCGTTGCGCACCACGCCGACCCGCCGGGCGATCGTGTTGCCGTGCCGCCGGGTAAAGCCTTTCGGCGCCTTGGCCGCGCGCTTCTTGGGCAGCGGCAGGATCGCGGCGATCCGCCCTGCCTCGGACGGCGAGAGCCGCGCCGCGCCATGCCCGAAATAGCGGATCGATCCCGCCTCCACGCCGTAGGTCCCGATCCCGGTCTCGGCGATGTTGAGATATACTTCCATGATCCGGCGCTTGCCCCACAGCGCTTCGATTAGCACGGTGAAATAGGCCTCCAGCGCCTTGCGCACATAACCGCCGCCCTGGAACAGGAAGGCATTCTTGGCGGTCTGCTGGCTGATCGTCGAACCGCCGCGGATCCGCCCGCCCTGCGCGTTGCGATAGGCGGCATTGGCCATCGCGCTGAAATCGAAGCCGTGATGCGTGCAGAAGCGCCCGTCCTCGCCGGCGATCGCCGCGCGCGGCATATCAGGGTCGATGTCGGACAGCGGCATCCATTTCTTCGTCACGCTATGCCCGCCGAGCATGTCGCCGGCCATCGTCAGCGTGATCGGCGGCGGCACGAAGCGGTAGAGCAATACCCACAATACGGTCACGATGACGAAGCCAAGCAGCGCCTTGCCGATCCAGCCGAGCAAGCGGCGCGCGATCGGGCGGCGGGGCCTGGCCGGCGGCGGATCGGATGCCCGGAAGCTGGCGGGGGCATAGGGGGCGGATCGATCGTCGCTCATGCCGCCGGAGTGCCGGATTAGCCGGGGCTGGGGAAGGGGGCTTATGCGGTTGCGCCAGGGACTCTCCCGTTCTCCCGCGAAAGGCATGGGCGAACGGGAAGGGGCGTTGCATCCTTCGGGCTGGCCGTCGCGACACCGTCGCGACGAAGACGCCGCCTAGCGGGCGGCAAGTGTGCGCTGCGCGAGCACTGCCCTTGCCGCCGCGACACCCGTTTCGTATGCGCCGTGGGCGGTAGAGAAATCATGCGCCGAACAGGCCTCGCCGGCGAAGAACAGCCGTTCGTCGACCGGTTCCGCCAATACCGCACGCTTGCCCGCCGCGCCGACCCGCGCATGCGAATAGCTGCCATGGATATGCGGTTCGGCGCGCCAGCGCGTGCTGGCGAGCGGCGTCAGGCGTCGGCGCCACTCCGAACCGAGCAGCGCGACCAGTTCGCCGATCGCGAAATCCGCCGCGGCGCCTTCGCCCGCCTGCTCCAGCGCCTCGGCGCAGTCGCCGCCGAAGAAGCTCTCGATCAGCGGCCAGCCGAACGGCGACAGGCGGTGGCTGGCGGTGCAGGCGCTATGGGGATTGCCGGTGAGGTGGCCGTTGCGCGGCAGCCCGCCGCCGGTGACCTGCAGGAACACCTTGTCGGCAAGGCCCAGCGGCAGGTCCGCCGCCGCCGCATGCTTGGCGGGCAGCGGCGGATCGAAGCTGATCGCCTCGCGCGCCAGCACGCTGGTCGGCACGCACAGGATGACGCGGTCGGCCGCGATCGTGCCGCGGTTGGTGTCGATCCGGATCGTGCGCCCGCGATGATCGATCCGCGAGACGATCGTATCGAGCTGCACCGGCACCCCGGCGGCATGATGGCGCACGACCGAGCCATAGCCCTGTTCGACCGTCCAATTGTCCTCGCTCGCCGCATCCTCGTACGCGGCCCAATCGTGCAGCGAGACCTGCGCCAGCGGCGCGCCGTTCACATAGCCCGAGATCGCATCGATCATCGGGCGCCAGCGATCGTCGGCGGCGATGAAGTCGGACAGCGGGCGATCGGGCCCGCCAAGCGCGGCATGCGCCGCTTCTTCCCAGCGCTGCCAAGCCGCGCCGAACGCGGCATGATCCGCGGGCGGAAAGCCGAGATCACGCCACTGCGTGGTCCAGTTAGTGGGGGAACGATCGACGCTGAAGCCGTAGTGTTCGGCGAGTTTGGTCCACGGGTTGCGTTGCGCGGAATGGAGCCAGCCACAGCCGGCATCGACATTCACCCAACCTGTCTCTGGCGACGTCGGCGAAAGCGCGAGGGGCAGCGCCACACTCCGCGCCCTTCCGCCAAGGTGGGCGGCTGCTTCGACCAGCAACACGTCCGCCTGGGCGTCCCGCAGCACGCGCGCCGCGGCGATGCCCGCCGCGCCGCCGCCGATCACGACGATCATGAGCGGGCGGCGGGCACGATCAGGCGGTCAGCAGGCGGCGATCGCCGGCAAGGCGCATCATCGCCTTTTGCAGCTTTTCGAACGCGCGAACTTCGATCTGGCGGACACGCTCGCGTGACACACCATAGACCTGGCTGAGTTCTTCCAGCGTCTTGGGATCGTCGGTCAGCCGCCGCTCGGTCAGGATATGCTGCTCGCGCTCGTTAAGATCGTCCATCGCGGAGGTCAGCATCTCGTGGCGCACATCGGCTTCCTGCGCTTCGGCGACGACGGTGTCCTGCAGCGGCGCATCGTCCTGCAGCCAATCCTGCCACTGGCCGTCGCCATCCTCGCGCATCGGCACGTTGAGCGACGTATCGCCGCCCATCGCCATGCGACGGTTCATGCTCGTCACCTCGGCCTCGGTAACGCCGAGATCGGTGGCGATCTTGGTGAGATGCTCGGGCGTCAAATCGCCGTCTTCGAACGCATCGAGCTTGGATTTCATCCGGCGCAGGTTGAAGAACAGTTTCTTCTGAGCCGCGGTGGTGCCCATCTTCACCAGGCTCCACGAGCGCAGGATATATTCCTGGATCGACGCGCGGATCCACCACATCGCATAGGTGGCAAGGCGGAAGCCGCGATCGGCCTCGAACTTCTTCACGCCCTGCATCAGGCCGATATTGCCTTCGGAGATGAGCTCCGACGTCGGCAGGCCATAGCCGCGATAGCCCATCGCGATCTTCGCCACGAGGCGCAGATGCGAGGTCACCAGCTGCGCCGCGGCGTCGGTATCGCCATGTTCCTCGAAGCGCTTGGCGAGCATATATTCCTGCTCGGGCGCGAGGATCGGGAATTTCTTGATTTCCGACAGATAGCGGTTGAGGCTTGCCTCCCCGCCAAGAGCGGGGACCGTGGCTGGCAGATTGCTTTTAGCCATGACTTGATCTCCCTTTCAAACTGGACGTTCGCCGCACCGCGGCAATCATCCGATAGCTATACGTCAAGGTTGTTGAACAGTTCCTGCATGTCGGCAGGCATTTCGCTGTCGAACGCCAGAACGGTATTTTTCACCGGGTGAATGAACCCCAAACGGGCGGCGTGCAACGCCTGGCGGCGGAAATTCAAGGTTTCCAAAATTTCCCGGTGAGCTTGTTTTGTTCTGCCATAAACCGGGTCACCAAGCAAGGCGTGGCCGATCGACGCCATGTGCACGCGCACCTGGTGAGTCCGGCCGGTTTCCAGCCGGCATTCGACCAGCGCCGCATTCCTGAGCGTCTTCAGCGTCTTGAAATGCGTCACCGCGCGCTTGCCGCTCTCGACGATCGCCACCTTCTTGCGATTGGTCGGCGATCGCGCGAGCGGCGCATCGATCTTGCCGACGGGCGGCGCTGGCTTGCCCGAGACGATCGCCTTGTAGCGCCGCTCGATGCTATGGTCGTGGAACTGTCGCGCCAGGCCCTCGTGCGCGCGATCGGTCTTGGCCGCGAGCATCAGCCCCGACGTATCCTTGTCGATGCGGTGCACGATGCCGGGCCGCGCCACGCCGCCGATGCCCGACAGGCTGCCGCCGCAATGGTGCAGCAGCGCGTTGACCAAGGTGCCGTCGAGATTGCCTGCGGCCGGATGGACGACCAGCCCGGCCTGCTTGTCGATCACGATCAGATGCTCGTCCTCGAACACCACATTGAGCGCGATGTCCTGCGCCTCGTTATGCGCCGGCGTCGGCGCGGGAACGGCGACGTTGAAGATCGCGCCGCCCGCTGCCTTGCGCGATGGGTCGCGGGCCAGCGCGCCGCTGGGATCGCTCACCGCACCGCTGTTGATCAGTACCTTGAGCCGCTCGCGCGACAGGGTCGGCACGGCGTCGGCCAGCGCACGATCGAGGCGCCAGCCATCCGCTGCGTCCGCGATCCTTGCTTCGATGATGGAAACCCCCCGGCACATGTTCTAGCGATGTGGGCATGGGGTTGGAGATTTCAAGCACGCTGCTCGCGCGATTGCTGGCCGAGGCGCAGGCCAGGCCCGAAATCGAAGTGTGCGGATTGCTGTTCGGCACGGTCGATCGGATCGACGCGGCTGTGCCGTGCGCCAACGTCGCGGGCGATCCGGCGCGCACCTTCGAGATCGATCCGGCGGCGTTGTTCGCGGCGCATAAGCACGCGCGGTCGGGCGGACCGGTGGTGATCGGCCATTATCATTCGCATCCTACGGGCCGCGCCGAACCCTCGGCGACCGATGCGGCAAGTGCGATGGGGGATGGCGCAGTATGGCTGATCCTGGCGGGCAGGGAAGCGCGAGCGTGGCGGACGGTAAAGGTCGGGGCGTTCGAAGCGCTTGCCCTGATGCCCGCGCCGTCATTCTGATTTTCGTCGGGATGACGGTGTCGAGGGGGTGAGGCGCCGATCCATCGATGGCGGATGGGTTGCGTCCACGCCCGCACGTCGCCAGAAGAGCCTTAACGCTTATTACCCATCGGAAATCCGCTATGACCATCTCCCCGGTCGATTTCGCCAGCCTGCTCTGCTCGCGTCTGTGCCACGATCTGCTCTCCCCCGTCGGCGCGCTGAACAACGGGCTCGAGCTGCTCGCCGACGAGCATGATCCGGAGATGCGTGCGCGGTGCCTCGAACTGCTCAACGAAAGCGCGCGCGCCTCGGCCAACAAGCTGAAATTCTTCCGCCTCGCGTTCGGCGCGGCGGGCGGGTTCGGCGAGATGGTCGATGCGCGCGAGGCGCGGGCGGCGATCGAGGGGCTGTTCGGCGACAATCATCGCGTCAAGTTCGGCTGGCTGGTCGAGGATGCGACCTTGCCCAAGCCGGCGATCAAGGTGCTGCTCAATCTCGCGCTGATCGCCGGCGACGCGCTGATCCGCGGCGGGCAGCTGGATGTCGGGGCGGAAAGCGTTGGCGGCACGGTGGAGATCGTCGTGCGCGCCGATGGCCCGCGCATCGTGCTCGATCAAGAATTGCGCAGCGCGCTGGCCGGCACGCAGGGCGACGCGGTGATCACGCCGCGCGCCGCCGCCGCCTATCTCGTCCAGGCGCTGGTCGCCGAGGGCGGCGGCATGGTGCAGGTTTCCCCGCCGGACGCCCCGGTGCTGCTGTTCGGCGCGGCGTTCAAGGTCGGGTAAACCTGGTCTTAACCAGTGATCGGCCATGACTGCGCGATATCGCGGGGGCCCATGGACGATCTGCTACAGGAATTCATCGCCGAAACCCGGGAGACGCTGGCCGCGCTCTCCGGGGAAATCGTCGCGTGGGAAAGCGATCCGTCGGATCGCCAGCGGCTCGATGCGATCTTCCGCTTCGTTCATACCGTCAAGGGCAGCTGCGGCTTCCTCGATCTGCCGCGGCTCGCCCGGCTGAGCCATGCCGCAGAGGACGTGCTGGCGGGGGTGCGCGATGGCGCGCGCGTGCCGGACACGCGGCTGGTCAATGCCGTGCTCGCCATCGTCGACCGGATCGGCGAACTGGTCGAGGCGATCGATGCCGGCATGTCGCTCGACGATAGCGGTGAGGATGTGCTGATCGCGGCGCTTGCCGAAGGCTCGGACCTGGTCGGCCCGGCCAGCGCGCTGGTCGCGCAGCGGCAACCGGCGCGCAGCGTGCGGCTCAGCGTCGATCTGCTCGATCGCATGATGTCGGGCATGTCGGACATGGTGCTGGCGCGCAACGAACTGGCACGGCGCCTGCGCGACGATGGCGCCGACCCCACGGTCGAGGCGGCGCTCGAGCGCCTGTCGCTCACCGTCGCCGAAATGCGCGATACCGTCACGCGCACCCGCATGCAGAAGGTCGAGACCTTGTTCTCGGCGCTGCCGCGGATCGTGCGCGATACCGCGGCGGATCTGGGCAAGGCCGTGGTGCTGACGATCGAGGGATCGGACGTCGAGCTCGATCGCGAGATGATCGAGATGATGCGCGATCCACTGGTGCATATGGTGCGCAACTCGATCGATCATGGGCTGGAAACGCCGGCTGAGCGCACCATCGCTGGCAAACGCGAAAATTGCCGGCTCACCGTATCGGCCCGTCAATCGGGCAACCAGATCATCATCTCGATTACCGATGACGGTCGCGGCATCGATGTCGAGCGGCTGATCGCGAAGCTCGTCGCCGCGGGCCGGTCCGAGCGCGAACTGCGCGCGCTGAGCGCCAAGGCCAAGCTGGATCTGGTCTTCCAGGCCGGCCTGTCGACCAAGGACGAAGTGACCGGCATTTCCGGCCGCGGCGTCGGCATGGACGTGGTGCGCGCCAATATCGAGCAGATCGGTGGCCGGATCGAGATCGACAACAGCCTGGGCCGCGGGGTGCGCTTTGCCATCCATGTGCCGCTGACCCTCTCGATCATCTCGACGATTGTCGTCGGCGTCGGGGAGCAGCGCTTCGCCGTCTCGCGCCAGGCGATCGAGGAGATCGTCACGGTGCGCGGGCAGCAGATCCGGATCGACATGCTCGGCGATACTGCGGCGGCGACCGTGCGCGAGCGCCGCATGCCGCTGATCGATCTCGGGTCGGTGATGGGCCTGCCGGGCAGCGGCGCGGCGCCGGCCATGCTGGTGATCGTCGGTGTCGTCGGCGGCAGCTATGCCCTCGCGGTCGATTCGGTGCTCGATCACGAGGAACTGGTGATCAAGCCGGCCGCGCCGGCGGTGATGGCGACCGGAATCTATGCCGGGCAGACCTTGCCCGATAGCGGCCTGCCGATGCTGCTGCTCGACTGTGCCGGCATCGCCGCGGTCGCCGGGCTGGAATTCTCCCGCGAGGAGCCGGTCGAGGACGATGCCGTCGAGGCCACAACCGATGCCATGTCGGCGCTGCTGTTCGACGATCTCGATGGCGTGCGCCGCCTGGTACCGCTCGAGGTGATCGATCGTATCGAACCGGTGCCCGCGCACAGCATCCGCTTCGCCGCCGGGCGGCTGCGCCTGTCGATCGACGGCCGTATCGTCCCGCTCGCCGCGATGGCGGAAGTCGGCGACCGCGCGATCGTCTCGGTATTGCGGCTGCGCGACGGGCCGATCGAGATCGCCTATGCGATCGGTGAAGCGCTCGATATCGTCTCGGTGCCATCAACGATCGTCGCCGCGCGCGAGCCGGGGCCGGTGGCCGGCGTGGTCGGTATCGATGGCGATCAGATCGAGATGCTCGACGTGCACTGGCTGTTCGCCACGCATGGCGACGACGTCCGGCACGAAGCGCCACCGGTCTGCCTGATCGAGGGCTCGGGCTCGGCGTGGATGACGACGTTCCTCAAGCCCGCGCTGGAAGGCGCCGGCTACCGGGTAGCCACGTCGCTTCCGGCAGGCGAACGCCCCGCCGTCGTGCTGACAATGGATCCCGAGCCGGCAGTCACGGTGCCGGACTCCGCGGTTGTCCGGCTGCGGCATGATCGCCCGCTGGGCGGGCGCGACGATCACAGCATCTATCGCTACGACCGGCCGGGATTGCTCGCGGCCTTGGCCGAGCGGGCGGGGCGGCGCTGATGTTGAGCCTGTTTCTCATCGCTCATATCGCCGGACGCGCCGTCGCGATCGATTCTGCGCAGGTCGAATCGGTGGTCGATATCGGCAGTGTCGTGCCGGTGCCGCGCTCGGCCGATCAGGTGCTGGGGCTGGCCGCGTTGCGCAGCCGCGTGGTGACGGTGATCGATACGCGCGTGGCGCTCGGCCTGCCGTCGGCGGGCGGCGCGGCGGGGCGGGCGGTGATCACGCTGGTCGAGGGGCAACATTACGCCATCCTGGTCGATTCGCTCGAAGACGTGGCCCCGTTCGAGATGGTCCCGCTATCCTCCGGCCTGATCCTGGATGGCGGCTGGCGCTCCACGGGCTGCGGGATCGTCGAGCGCGATGGCGAGCCGATCCTCGCGATCAATTTACGCGCGCTCTTGCCGGGGCTGGCCGCGGTCGCCGCATAACATTGTCGATTAACGAGACGCTTACCCCTTTCGGGCACAAGGCCCGATAGCGCAACACGGGAAGATTCGATGAAGACGTGCCTGGTGGTCGATGATTCCAAGGTTATCCGCAAAGTTGCGCGGCATATTCTGGAAACGCTCAATTTTCGCGTCTCCGAGGCGGGCGACGGCAAGGAAGCGCTTGATGCCTGCCTGGTCTCGGCGCCGGACGTGGTGCTGCTCGACTGGAACATGCCGGTGATGAGCGGGATGGATTTCCTGCGCGCGCTGCGTGTGAGCGCCGTGACGAGCCGGCCCAAAGTGGTATTTTGCACGACGGAAAACGGCATGGCACATATCCGCGCCGCGATCGAAGCGGGGGCCGACGAATATGTCATGAAGCCGTTCGATCGTGAGACGCTGGAAAGCAAGCTGCAGATCGTCGGCATGGCCTGACGATCCGGTCATGACACTCAAGCCCGCAGCGGCCGTCGCGCCTGCGGGGCGCGACGCCAGAATATTGATCGTCGACGATTCCGCGGTTGCCCGTGCCGTGATGGGGCGGATGATCGCCGCCAAATCGACGCTGGTGATCGCCGGCGCGGTGCCCGACGCCCGACAGGCGCTGGCCTTTCTCAAGACGGCACGCGTGGACGCGATCGTGCTCGATATCGAGATGCCCGGCGTCGATGGCTTGACCGCCTTGCCCGATCTGATCGCGGCGGGGCGCGGGGCGAAGATCCTGGTCGTGTCCTCGTCCTGCGACGATGGCGGCACGGCGGCGATCCAGGCGCTCGCGCAGGGCGCGGCCGACACGCTCGTCAAGCCCGGCAGCGGGGCGTTTGCCGGGCGCTTCGCCGAGGTGCTGGTCGAGAAACTGACGCGCATGCTCGAGGCGGAGCAGACCATTCCCGCGGCGATGACGCCGTCGCTGCCGGTCGCCTCCATGGCGGGCGGGTTCGATATCGTCGCGGTCGGCGCGTCGACCGGCGGTATCCACGCGCTGAGCCTGATGTTGCGCGAGATCCCGCCGAGCTTCGAACTGCCGATCCTCATCACGCAGCACCTGCCGAATTCCTTCATGCCGTATTTCGCCGCGCAGGTCGCCGTATTGGCCCGCCGGCCGTGCGATGTCGCGCTGGATCGCATGCGGATCCGCCCCGGACGGGTGATCATTGCGCCCGGCGATGCGCATCTCCGCGTGGTGAGCCTGGGGGAAGGCGCCGCTGGAATACGCCTGACGCACGAGGCATCGCGTAGCGGGTGCCTGCCCTCGGTCGATCCCATGTTCGACAGTCTCGCCGGCGTCTATGGCGCGCGGGCGCTGTGCGTCGTGTTGAGCGGCATGGGCCGCGACGGCAGCGAGGGCGCGCAGCGCATCGTCGCGGCCGGCGGCAGCGTCGTGGTGCAGGACCGCGACAGTTCCGTCGTCTGGGGCATGCCGGGCGCGGTCGCCGCCGCGGGCGCCGCGCGCGCCATCCTGCCGCCCGAGGAGATCGGCCGCCTGATCGCCACGCGCCGGCGGCCGGCATGATCAGTCCACAACTTCGCCGCCCCGTCGACGCGGTGATCCCGCGCTCGACCGGCGCGTTGCAGGTCTTCGCCGCGCTGCTCGAACAGCGCACGGGGCAGCTGATTGCCGCGAACCGCGCCTGGCGGATCGAAACGGCGTTGAAACCGGTGTTGCGCGAGCGGGGACTGGAAACGATGGACCAATTGGCGGGCGAGATACTGGCCGGGGTCGATCCGCGTGTCGGCGATCAGGTCGTCGATGCGCTGCTCAATCAGGAAAGCTCGTTCTTCCGCGATACCGCCGTGCTCACCATGGTCGGGGATATCGCGCAGAATCTGCGTCTGGCGATGCCGACGCGCAACCTGCGGATCTGGTCGGCCGGCTGTTCAATGGGGCAGGAGCCCTTGTCGCTGGCCATGCTGTTTGCCGAACAGGTGGAAGCATCCGGCGGCAGGATGCCCGATATCGTCGCCACCGACGTTTCCGGCGCGGCGATCGCCCGCGCCAAAAGCGGTACCTTCACGCAGTTCGAGATCCAGCGCGGGCTGCCGGTGCGGCGCATGATCCGCTGGTTCGATAATGTCGGCGCGGACTGGGTCGCCAAGCCCGAATTGATCCGCCGTATCTCGTTCAGGCGGATGGATCTCGTCGCCGATCCCTTGCCGCTCGGGCTGTTCGATATCGTCCTGTGCCGCAACGTGCTGATGTATCTGTCGCCGACGTTGCGCAGGCAGGTCTTCGATCGGCTGGCGCGCGCGACGCGGCCCGGCGGATTGCTCGTGCTCGGCGCGGGCGAGACGGTGATCGGCCAGACCGATGCATTCCGGCCGTCGCAGGAACATCGCGGCCTGTATGAGGCGACCGGCGACTGAACCGTGTGCGCGGCCGGCGCCGCGTTTCTCCCTGCAATATTTCGGCGTGCCGCTTCCCCTCCTTATGCTAATCGGTGTGCTGGTGGCGGCGCGCGGCAAGGCGCGCGCCACGATCCGCACGAATTGTGCGGGACTGTTTCGGGGGAGCCGCAATGACCATGATCGACACGCCATCGCCGAATTTCGACGAGCGGCTGTTGCCGGTGTCGCTGATCGTGCTGCATTATACCGGCATGCAGGATGCGGATGCCGCGATAAGGCGGCTGACCGATCCCGCGGCGCAAGTGTCGGCGCATTATCTCATCGCCGAGGACGGCACGGTGCTGAAGATGGTCGACGAAGCCCATCGTGCCTGGCACGCCGGGCGATCGCACTGGCGCGGCATCACCGATGTCAACAGCGCCAGCATCGGCATCGAGATCGTCAATCCGGGCCATGAGTTCGGCTACCGCCCGTTTCCCGATCAGCAGATCGAGGCGCTGCTGCCGCTGGTCGCCGGTATCAAGGAACGGTATGCGATCGGCCGTGGCGACGTGGTCGGCCATTCCGATATCGCGCCTCAGCGCAAGCAGGATCCGGGCGAGCTTTTCCCGTGGAGCCGGCTTGCCCGGTTGCGGCTCGCGCTGCCGCGCCCGACCAGGAATTTGATGGATCCGGGCTGGACCGAGGGCGGCTTCCTGCTCGCGCTGGAGCGGTTCGGCTACGACGTATCCGACAAGCTTGCCGCCGTGGTCGCGTTCCAGCGGCGCTTCCGCCCCGAACTGATCGATGGCGAGATCGATGCCGAATGCCGCTGCATCCTGCTCGCGTTGCTGCTGCCCAAGCCGCAGGGCGACGATTGAACGGGGTAGACGGGCTGTACGTCGCACCGCTAAGGCGCTGCTTCGCCAGAGGGTCGGGCGACCGCGGGTGCTCTTCGGAGCGCGCGAGGAAAGTCCGGGCTCCATGTAACGACGGTGCCGGGTAACGCCCGGCGGGGGTGACCCCAGGGAAAGTGCCACAGAGAGTAGACGGCGACCGTTTCGACGACGCCACGGTGAAAGGGTGCGGCAAGAGCGCACCGCGCGCTTGGTAACAAGGGCGGCACGGCAAACCCCACCGGGAGCAAAACCGAATAGGGGCGGCATATGAGCATCGTTGCTGCTCGTCGCCCGGGTTGGTTGCTTGAGCCCGCATGCAAATGCGGGCCTAGAGGAATGGTCGCCCATCCCGGCAACGGGGGGACAGAACCCGGCTTACAGACCCTCTGGCGTTTCATCCTTGCGCTGTTAAGCTCCCGGAAACGGGGGATTCGCGATGGGCAGGCGTTCGATTTTGATGCTGGCGACGATCGCCGGCATGGCGTCCGCTGCGGCAGCACAGCAGCCGGCCAGTAGCGTCCAGCAGGACTTCGAGGCCGCGGCGGCGCTGCACGACAAGGACGATTTCGCCGGCGCGCTGGCGCGGTGGCAGGCGCTCGAGACGCGGGCCGCGAAGAACGTGCGCAGCCGCTCGCTGGTGCAGCTGCGCAAGGGGCAGACATTGCTGGCGCTCGATCGCAAGGACGAGGCGGTGGCCGCGACGCGGCTGGGTCTCGCCGCGCTGCCGTCAAGCGATGCGACCCTCCGCAACGATCGCTTCGTCGCCTTCCTGACACTCGGCCGGGTGGCCGAGGCATCGCTCGATTATGCCAGCGCCGCCGAAGCGTATGACGATGCCGAGAAGCTCGCGACGGGCCCCGGTGACAAGCTGATCGCGCTGCGCGGCCTGATCCAGGCGACCACCTTTGTCGATCCCAACCGTGCCGGCCCGGCGATCGGCCGTGCCGAGTTGCTCGTGGCAACCGATACGGACAAAGCCGTGAAGGCGGTGATCAAGCGCTTGAAGGGGCAGCTACTGCTCAACCAGGGCGCGTTCGAACTGTCGCGCAAGGCGAGTGGCGAGGCCGTGCAACTGCTCGGCGGCCTGACCGAACGCACCAGGATCGACGATGTCCCGGTCCGCTCGAATTATGCCATTGCCGCGCTGCTGGCGGGCGACAAGGAAGATGCGCGGCGCTACCTAGCGATGACCGGGGCAGGCCGCCTGAGCAAGGGCAGCTTCGATCCGGCCCTACAGATGAAGGTGCCGGAATGCGGTGGTGAGTCGGGGCTGAAGCCCGCCGATATGGCGGTGGTGGAATTTACGATCGACGATGACGGTGTCGTGCGCATCAGCGCGCCGGTCTATGCGGCCGGCGGCGGCGGCACCGCGCTCGAATTTGCGCGGGCAACGCGCGGCTGGTCGTGGTCGCCCGAGCAGGTCAAGCAGATGCCGCTATTCTTCCGTAACCGCGTGCGCGTGGAACTGCGCTGTTCGACGGCTTTCGAACGGCCCTCTATCGGCACGTATCTGGACGGCGAACTGGGCGCGTGGCTGACCGACAGGAAGGTTGCCATGCCGCCGATGCTGAGCGGGTCGGATGCCGGTATGCTGCCGCAATTGCGCGTGCAGCTGGCGGCGGCGGAAGCGGCCGGCGGTGCGGACGCGCTGGCGCTGGTGCCGATCCTGCACCAATTGACGCATAGCAGCGTGGTCGCGCGCGAGGAGATCAATGTGCTGGCCCGGCGCGAACTGGCCATTGCCGTGGCGCATGGCGCGCCCCCGCCGGCGCGCCTGGCGATCGAGACGATCGTGTGGCAGTCCGATTTGGCGGAGGGGTGGAAGCCGGAACCCTATGTGCGGACGGTGACGCCTGCGCTGGGCGCGACGGCCTATGCCGGCGATGCCGTGGCGCGATCGGCGTTGCGCCTGCTGCTTGCCGATGCCGGGCGCAAGAATGAAACGCGGTCACGGCAATTGCTGACCGAGATCGGCAAGGATCCGGCGCTACCGGCGAATCATCCGTTGCGCGTCGGCGCGCTGATACGGCTCGCCTCGCTGGAAAAGGATGCCGGCAACGCCGCCGCCGCCGCCGCCGCCTTCACGCAATCGGGCCTGTCGGCGCGGCAATGTGCGCTCGTCGATTCGGCGCCGCGCTTTCTCGGCGTCACTGCGGGGCCGAGCGCGTTCCCAATGGAAGCGCAGCAATGGGGCTTCGAGGGCTTCACCAGCACGCAGTTCGACGTGTCGGCGGATGGCCGGGTGGTCAACCAGCGTGTGGTCGTGGCCTATCCCCCATTCGTCTTCACCGAAGCGGGCACGGGGATCATGAAGACGGCGCGCTACGAGAAAAGCTATCGCCCCGAAGGCGGGCTCGGCTGCGGCGGCGAGATGCGGCGCGTGCGGTTCTCCCTCTAAGCGTCGCGGCGCCGACGCCGCGCTTGCGCTCCTCGCGTTGCGGCCTATGTCCAGCCGCATGGCGCGCACAACATCACGTTCGGCAGATTGGGGCTTCCCGCGGTGGCGCGGTTATGGCGAGGCGGGCAGCGCCGCGGCGACCGTGCGGCTGTGCGATCGCCACGGCTGCCAGGAAAAGGGCGATTGCCCGGCGCCGAAATCGCCCAACAGCCCGGAGCGCTGGTATTTCTGCCAGCTGCATGCCGGCGAATATAATCGCGGCTGGAATTATTTCGAAGGGCTGACCGCCGAGGAGGCGGCCGAGCGCGAACGCGCCGAGACGCAGACCGCGGAGGGCTATACCGAATCGAAGCATAACAGCTGGGCCGGGCCCGGCGACGGCAGCCGGACGCGCGACGAGATGCGCGCGCTGGAGGTGCTCGGGCTCGATCCGGACGTGGAATTCGCCGCGGTGAAGCTCGCCTGGCGCAAGCTGGCCAAGGACAGCCATCCCGATCTGCGGCCGGGCGATGCCGAGGCGGCGAAGCGTTTCCAGGCGGTGCAGACGGCGTACGAAGTGCTGCGGATGGCCGAGGAACAGCGCGAGTGGAAGCCGACCGCTTGAAGACGGTGCGCGCCGAATGGGCCGGTACGCTGCTGGTCTGCCGCAAATGTTCGAAGAAACTGGATGGCGGGTTCGGCCCCAAAGGCAAGACCCCGCTGGCCAAGGCGCTGCGACACTTTCTGGCGCTGGGCAAGGGGCGCAAGAGCCGGCTCGGCGTGGTCGAGGTGAAATGTCTCGGCATCTGCCCCAGGAATGCCGTAACGGTGGTCGACGGTGCCCGGCCGCACGAATGGAAGCTGGTCGATCGCGATACGGCGATCGCCGACGTGGCGGCCGCGCTGGGGGCGGACCCGCAGTCAGCGCCGGTTCACGATCCGCATGCTATGACATGACGATCAAAGGAGAATTGCCATGCGGCCAATCCATCTTATCGTCGGCGCGGCGTTGCTCTGCGGGGCCGGTATGGCCGAGGCTCGCACGCGGCTGACCCCCGAGCAGCAGCTCGCCAAGATTCTCGACGGGCGCGTTGCGGGCAAGCCGGTCAACTGCATCAACCTGCGCAACATGCAATCCACCCAAATCGTCGACAAGACCGCGATCGTCTATCGCGACGGGCGCACCCTGTACGTCAACCGGCCTGCCTATGCCGATTCGCTTAACGACAACGATATCCTGGTGACCAGGACCTACAGCAGCAATCTGTGCTCGATCGATACGGTCGACCTGGTCGATCGCGGCGCACGGTTCCAGCGCGGGTTCGTCTCGCTCAGCGAGTTCGTGCCCTACACCAAGCCGCGCTGACCGTCAGGCGTAGCGCCGCGCGGTGTCGCGGATCAGCGCGATCATGTTGGGGATGCCCTGGGTGCGGTTCGAGCTGAGCTGGTTCTTGAGATCGAACGGCCCGAGCGCGCCTTCGATATCGCTGGCGAGGATCGCCGCGGGCGGCTGATCCTGGACCGTCAGCAGGACCAGCGCGATGATGCCCTTGGTGATCGCCGCATTGCTGTCCGCCAGGAAGTGCAATGTGCCGTCGTCGCGCGTGGTGGGATAGACCCATACCGAGGCGGAGCAGCCGCGCACCAGGGTGGCATCGGTCTTGAGCGCGTCGGGCATCGGCTCGAGATCTCGGCCGAGATCGATCAGCAGGCGGTAGCGATCGTCGGCGTCGAGGAAGCCGTATTCGTCTTGCAGGTCGGAGAGGTTGGGCATGGCGGCATCGTTAGAGCGTTGCACGCACGATTGCCAATCGTTGCTTGTTCGCCAACGTACCTGGCGCGCCCGCCGCCGCCGCTGCCGCAGCCCCAGCCCCAGCCAACGCACCTGCCGCACCTGCCGCTCCTGCCGCAATCCCGGACTTGATCCGGGATCCATCGCGCCTCAGGTCCGATCTTCCGAGGGGAGGGATGGATCCTGACCTTCGTCAGGATGACGGTGCGGGGGGCGTGCAGCTCGATCCACTCCTGCTGTCATCCCGGACTTGATCCGGGATCCATCGCGCCTCAAATCCGATCGTCTGAGGGGAGGGATGGATCCCCACCGTCGTCAGGATGACGGCACGGGGCGGGGGGCGTGCCGCTCAGAGATCCACCCCGGCGGCGATCGCTTCCAGCTTGCGGATGCGCTCCTTGAGATCGGCGATCTCGATCCGCGCGCTGGCACTCGGCACGCTGTGCGAGACGGTGCGGTCGGCGGCGATGTCGCCGGCGGCGTGCAGCTCCTGTGCTTTGAGCTGGAGCCAGCCGCGCCAGCCGGTCAGCGCGGCGAAGGTCAGCATGGCCAGGCCGACCAGCGCGGCGCTGGCCATGGTCAGGTACAGATTGGGGTCGGTCATGATCCCTGCTCCCTGTTAGCTGCGGTCGCGCAGTCGTTCGATCTCGCGATCGAGGCGAGCGCCGCTGTCGTTGCTGTCGGTGGCGAGACGTTCGAGCACCGCGAGCCGCTCCTTCATCGATTTCAGCTCCTCGCGCAGCCGCTGATTTTCGGCATCCGAGGCGGCGGTGGCGGGGCTGAACGTCTCGCCGGTGTCGCCGCGCTTTTCGTGGCGGTAGCGTGCGGTGAAGACCTTGCCGATCGTGACGATCAGGATGATCGCGACGACCATGGCGAATGGATTGTCCATGATACTTCCTTCCCTAGTTCCGGCGCGCGGTGTGCCGCGCCGCCGGTCGATGTCAGTGTGCCGGGCGGCGGAGTTGTTCGATCTCGCGATCGAGCTGGTGCGACCCGTCGGTGACGATCCGTTCGACCACGGCCAACCGGTCCTTGATCGCGCCCAGTTCGGCGCGCAGCTGGGCGTTCTCCTGCGTCAGCAGCTTGATCCGCTCGATGCTCTCGTCGCTGGCCTTGGGGTAGACGGCCTGCCCCCAGGCGCCATCGGGCGGGTAGCCGTGGCGGATTCTCAGCCAGGTGGTGATCACCCACGCGGCCATGCAGGCCACGCCGACGATCGCGATGACGGGGGCAAAATCGGCGAAGAACTGAACCTTTTCCATGATCTCTCTCCTCAGCGCTCGCGCAGCGCGTCGATTTCGCGGGCGGTGCGCTCGGCGGGGTCGGTGGCGATCCGTTCGAGCACTGCGATCCGCGCCTCGAGCCGGGAAATCTGCCCGGTCAGGCGCTCGTTCTCGCTCGACAGCAGGCCGATCTTGCGCTCGCTATCGGTACCGGCATCGCCGCGATGGCTCTTCTTGCCCGACCATTCGTCTTCCAGCGGATAGCCGTGCTTGGCCCGGATCCAGCTGTTGATGATCCAGCCGGCATAGGAGATCGCGATGATCGCGATCACGAAGCCTGGTCCACCCCAACTCATTGTACGTCTCCCCTGTTGACTGCCCGCGCCTCAGCGCAGGCTGTCGATTTCATTGGCCAGGCGGCTGTTGCGGCTGGTGTAATGCATTTCGATGTCGGCGAGCCGGCGATCGATGTCGCGGAAGCTGGAGCGGATCTCCGCGGTCGAGCGCTTCGGGTTGGAGCGCACGCCCTGCCAGAATTTCTGCTCTTCGCGGCTTTCGTACAGGCCGGCGGGCTTGTTGTCCGCCATCCAGGCGACCAGCCAATAGGCGATCAGCGTCCAGGGGAAGCCCCCGGCCAGCGTCAGGACGACGGTGCCGACGCGGACCCAGGTGACATCGACGCCGGTATAATCGGCGATCCCGGAGCAGACGCCGAGCCATTTGCGGTTCTGCTTGTCGAGATAGAATTTGGTGCGGCTGGCGGACATTTCAGTTCCTCCGTGTGAGATAGTCGTCTGGCTGTTCGGATTTGATCCGCGGCTGCCAGTCGGGGTTGTCGGCGGCGACGATGCGCTCCACCGTGTTCAGGCGATCCTCCAGCCGGCGGGCGAGCGAGTAGAGCTCGTCGAGCAGGCCTTCGTCCTCCTGCGTGATCTTCGGCGCCTGCTTCCACTTGGTGATGTAGTGGAGGATGATCCAGGGCATGCCGATGAACAGCGAGGTGATCGCGATCAGCGGGACGAAGACGTCTTCCATCTCAATTGTCCCCGTGCGCGTTCGGGGCGATGCGCGCCTTCATCGCGGCGAGCTCGGCATCGACCTTCTCGGCCGACTTGAGTTCGGCGATTTCCTCGTCGAGCGTCTTGGGCGCGCCGCCCAGGCCGGCGGCATCGGCGCGGCCCTCGGCCAGGTCGACGCGGCGATCCAGGATGTCGAAGCGCGAGAAGGCGTCCTCGACCTTCTGGCCGGCATACATTTCGCGCAGCTTGAAGCGGTTGTGCGCCGTTTCCAGCCGGGTGACGATCTGGTTCTGCCGGGTGCGCGCCTCGCTCAGCTTCTTCTGCAGCTTGGCGATATCCTCCTCGGCGGCGCGCAGCGCGTCATCGAGCACGGTGATCTCGGAGACCAGCTGACCGGCCATGTCGGCGGCCTTCTGCTTCTCGACCAGCGCGGCCTTGGCGAGATCCTCGCGGTCCTTCGACAGCGCCAGCTCGGCCTTTTCGGTCCAGCTTTCCTGCAGCTTGTCGAGCTTGCCGATATGCCGGCGCATTTCCTTCTGATCGGCGATCGTGCGGGCAGCAGAGGCGCGCACTTCGACCAGCGTCTCCTCCATTTCGAGGATGATCATGCGGATCATCTTCGACGGGTCCTCCGCCTTGTCGAGCAGATCGGTGAAATTGGCGGCGATGATGTCGCGGGTGCGGGAAAAGATACCCATTGAAATACTCCTTCAGGGACGCGGGATAAGTGCCGGGGCGGGCTCTAGGGGGTCGCCCGCCCCGGGCGCACGCCGTGTGATCAGGCGACGGCGGCGATGCTGGAAGCCGAGACGTTGGCCGGGCCGACCGCTGCGACGACCGTCAGGCCGCTGAACAGGATGGCGAAGAACATGGCGGCGACGTTGCGGCGGACATTGGTGGTCTGGGCGAACATGGCGGAAACTCCCTGTTTAGCGTGTTGCTGCTCGTCATTGTGACGATTGCCAACAGCTCTGCAGGGAGCGTGCCAATTTCAAAAATGGCTGATTTGCGCGTGTGTCCGGCGTGGCACGCAACGAAAATCATTTTCGGCTTGCGAACGCTTGGGATTTTACGCCAAGCTTTGGGAATGGAGCGCACCACTCAGGTCATCGGCCAGTCGAACGCCTTTCTCGACGTACTCGAGCGCGCCAGTCGCGCCGCGGCGCTGGATCGTCCGGTGCTGGTGATCGGCGAGCGCGGCACGGGCAAGGAACTGGTCGCCGAGCGCCTGCATCGCCTGAGCCCGCGCTGGGATCAGCCGCTGGTGGTGATGAACTGCGCCGCGCTGCCCGAGACGCTGATCGAAGCGGAATTGTTCGGCCATGAGGCGGGCGCGTTCACCGGGGCGACCAAGGCGCGCGTCGGGCGGTTCGAGGAGGCGCATGGCGGCACCTTGTTCCTCGACGAACTCGGCACGCTGTCGATGGGCGCGCAGGAGCGATTGCTGCGTGCGGTGGAATATGGCGAGATCACGCGGATCGGCTCGTCCCGCCCGCTCCGCGTCGACGTGCGCATCGTCGCGGCGACCAACGAACATCTGCCGGCCAAGGTCGAGCGCCACCAGTTCCGCGCCGATCTGCTCGATCGCCTGAGTTTCGAGGTGGTGACGCTGCCTCCCTTACGCGCGCGGCCGGGCGACGTGATGGTGCTGGCGGACCATTTCGGCCGGCGCATGGCGGCCGAGCTCGGCCGCGACGCCTGGGACGGGTTCGGCCCGCACGCGATCGCCGCGCTGACCGACTATCAATGGCCGGGCAACGTCCGCGAACTGCGCAACGTCGTCGAACGCGCCGTCTATCGCTGGGAGCATGTCGGGCCGATCGAGCATATCGAGTTCGATCCGTTCCAGTCGCCCTATCAGCCGGCCAGCCTCCCGACCGTGGCGGCAACCGCGCCGGTATCGGTGGCAGCGAGCCCGGTTGCAGAACCGATCGTCGCGCCGCACACCGGCGATTTCAAGACCCGCATCGCGCGGTTCGAGTGCGAGCTGCTCGAACGGGCCTTGGCCGAAAACCGCTTCAATCAGCGCTCGACGGCCGATGCGCTGGGGCTGAGTTACGATCAGCTGCGCCATGCGCTGAAGCGTCACGGGCTAATTTCCGCGGGCAGTTCCGAATCGGTTGCGTAACGGTTTGGCCGGACCCATTTCGGGGGGGCAGGCGTTCCACACCCGACCTATCAGGAGAGATATGATGGCTTTCGAACTTCCCCCGCTGCCCTATGCGTATGACGCGCTGGAGCCGACGATCTCGAAAGAGACGATGACCTATCATCACGACAAGCATCATGCCGCCTATACCGCCAAGCTCAACGAGGGCGTGGCCGCCGATCCCAAGCTGGAAGGCAAGACGATCGAGGAGATCTTCGGCATGATCTCGACGCTGCCGCCGCTGGTGCGCAACAATGGCGGCGGTTTCTGGAACCACGATTTCTTCTGGAAGATCATGGGCCCCGAAGGCACGACCCAGCCGTCGGGCAAGCTGGCCGAGGCGATCGACGCCTATGGCGGGCTCGACAAGCTCAAGGAAGATTTCAACACCAAGGGCGCAGGCCAGTTCGGCTCGGGCTGGGCGTGGGTGATCGCCGACGAGAGCGGCGCGCTCAAGGTGGTGTCGACGCCGAACCAGGATAATCCCCTGATGGACGACGCCAAGGACAAGGGCGCGCCGATCCTGGGCAACGACGTGTGGGAACACGCTTATTACCTGACCTACAAGAATGATCGCCCGGGTTATCTCAAGGCGTGGTGGAACGTGGTGAACTGGGACGCGGCCGGCGCGCTCTACGACAAGGCTGTCGGGTAACGATTGACTCCTCCCCGGAACGGGGAGGGGGACCAGCGTAGCTGGTGGAGGGGTGGGCCGGCAACGCTGCGGTTGCGTTGCCGGCCCACCCCCTCCGTCGCGCGAC
>NZ_JANQBK010000010.1 GCF_025370105.1 Sphingomonas hylomeconis | reverse complement strand
CGCTGCGGTTGCGTTGCCGGCCCACCCCCTCCGTCGCGCTACGCGCGCCAGTTCCCCGTTCCGGGGAGGATCACCCCTCCGGCGGGACCGGCGGTTTCTCCGCCACCGTCAGCCCGTGCTTCAGCAGCATCGGCACGTTGGCGAAGGCGAAGATCAGCGTCAGCGGCACCGCCCCCCACAGTTTGAAGCCGGCCCAGATCTTGGTGTCGGAATCCGGCAACGGCGCATAGGTGCGCCAGACATATTCGTTGAGCAGCGCCATCGCGACGAAGAAGATCGCCCAGTTGCGCGTCAGCTTGCGCCAGCCGGCGGCGTTAACGCCGGGATAGGCGGTATCGAGCAGCATCTGCAGCAGCGGCTTGTTGGTCGCCAGGCCAAAGGCGAGGATCGCGGCGAACATCGTATAGACGAAGGTCGGCTTCATCTTGATGAACGTGCCGTCGTGAAAATACAGCGTCAGCCCGCCGAACACGAGCACCAGCGTGCCCGAAATCCACAGCATCGGCGAGATATGCCCGGCCTTGAACTTGGACACGATCATCGCCGCGGCGCTGGCGATCATGAACGCGACGGTGGCGCTGAGCAGCTTGGTCAGCGCGATGCCGGGAGCGAACATGTTGACCAGGAAGAAGACGGCGAGCGGGCCGATATCGATCGCGAGGCGCAGGCCCGTGGAGATCGGCGCGCGGGTAGGGGTGGTGGCGGTCATTTGATTGCCCCTTCGACGCCGGCAATGATGCGCGCCACCTCGTTCGGATCGAACGGGCGCAGATCGCCCATCTGTTCGCCGACGCCGATCGCATGGATCGGCAGGCCGTATTTCTCCGCCGCGGCGACCAGCACGCCGCCGCGCGCGGTGCCGTCCAGCTTGGTCATGACGAGACCCGTCACGCCGGCATCCTTGCTGAACACCTCGATCTGGCTGAGCGCGTTCTGGCCGGTGGTGGCGTCGAGCACCAGCACCACGTCATGCGGCGCCGCCGGATTGAGCCGGCCGAGCACGCGCCGGATCTTGCTCAGCTCGTCCATCAGCTCGCGCTTGTTCTGGAGGCGCCCGGCGGTGTCGACGATCAGCACGTCGGTGCCGATCGCGGTGGCCTGCTTGACCGCCTCGTAGACGATCCCCGCCGCGTCGCCACCTTCCTTGCCCGAGATGATTGGCACGCCGACCCGCTCGGCCCAGGTGGCCAGCTGGCCGATCGCGGCGGCGCGAAACGTGTCGCCCGCCGCCAGCATCACGGCATAGTCCTGCTCCATCAGCAGGTGTGCGAGCTTGGCGATCGTCGTCGTCTTGCCCGAACCGTTGACGCCGATGACAAGAATTACCTGCGGACGGGGAAACGCCTCGATCTCGAGCGGCTTGGCGACCTTGGCCAGCACCTTCTCGATCTCTTCCGCCACGATCAGGCGGATGCCGAGCTCCTCCATATTGCGCTCGAAACTGCCCTCGGCGAGCCGCGCGCGGATCCGCGCCGCGGTCTGCGGCCCGAGATCGGACGCGATCAGCGCTTCCTCGATATCGTCGAGCGTCGCGGTGTCGAGCCGCGCGGCGCCGAGCCCCGCGAGATTGCCGATCAGGCGATCCGAGGTGCGCTTGAAGCCGCCGAGCAGCTTGTCGTGCCAGGCGGTGCTCATGCGGCATGCTCCAGCGTGGGCAGGGGGGTGGCGTGGAGGATGGATTCGGTCATGCCGGTGATAGTCACTTCCTGAATGCTGCCGACGGGTAACGCGTCGCAGCGTATTTCGGCGAAATTGGGCGTATGGCCGCGGTCCCCGGGGCGTTCGACGAGCACGGATTGCGTGGTGCCGATCATCCCGCCGAGCCACGCCGTGCGGCGGTTGGCGCCGGCTGCGCGCAGCGCCGCCGCGCGCGCCTTGCGCAGCGCCGGGTCGACCTGCGGCATGCGCGCCGCCGGCGTGCCGCTCCGCGGCGAATAGGGAAAGATATGCGGATGGACCACGTCGCAATCGTCGATCAGCGCCAGCGTATTGGCGAACATTGCGGCATCCTCGGTCGGGAATCCCGCGATCAGGTCGGCGCCGATCGCGATTCCCGGGCGCGCCGCCTTGAGCCGCTCGGCCAGCGCGACCGACTGCGCGCGCGAGTGCCGCCGCTTCATGCGCTTGAGGATCAGATCGTCGCCGGCCTGCAGCGACAGATGGACGTGCGGCATGATCCGCGCTTCCTGCGTCAGCAGCGCGAACAGCCGGTCGTCGATCTCGATCCCGTCGAGCGAGGACAGGCGCAGCCGTTCGAGCGCGGGCACATCGCGCAGGATCCGCTCGACCAGCAGGCCGAGCGTCGGCGCACCGGGCAGATCGGGGCCGTAGCTAGTGAGGTCGACGCCGGTCAGCACCACCTCGCGGTGCCCCGCCGCGACCAGCCCGGCGATCCGTTCGACCACCGCGCCGGCCGGCACGGAGCGGCTGTTGCCGCGGCCATAAGGGATGACGCAGAAGGTGCAGCGATGGTCGCAGCCATTTTGCACTTCGACAAAGGCGCGCGCATGCGCGGAAAAGGCGGCGGCGAGCGGCGCTGCGGTATCGCGCACCGTCATGATGTCGCCGACCACAACCGGCATATGCGTGGCCCAGGCCGGCGCCGTCAGCTTTTCGGCATTGCCGACCACCCGATCGACTTCGGGCATCGCGGCGAAGCCGGTGGGGTCGATCTGCGCCGCGCAGCCCGTTACGACGATCTCCGCGCCCGGCCGATCGCGCCGCGCCTTGCGGATCCGGTCGCGCGTTTCGCGCACCGCATTGTTGGTCACCGCGCAGCTGTTGACCACGACGATATCGCGCCCGGACACGAGCGCGCGGATCGTTTCGCTTTCCGCGATGTTCAGGCGGCAGCCGAGACTGATGATGTCGGGATCGGCATGGTTGATAGCCGGAGAGGTGGACATGAGCGGTGATCTAGTTGCGAAGCCCCACGAAGTCCACGACGACGCCCAGGAAGTGCTGTCCTTCTGGTTCGAGGAAGTGCCGCCGGAACGGTGTTTCGCCCGCGATGCCGCGCTGGATGCGGCGATCGCCGATCGTTTCGCGCGCATCCGCGACGAGGTCGTGGCGGGCGAGGCGCACGGCTGGCGCGGCGATGCCGAGACGCTGGTGGCGGCGGTGATCGCCGCGGATCAGTTCTCGCGCCACCTGTTTCGCGGCAGTGCCGAGGCGTTTGCCGGCGATGCCTTGGCGCTGAACCTGGCGCGCGAGGCGATGCGCCAGGGCTGGGACCGGGAGCTGACGGTGGAGCAACGGACCTTCCTGTACATGCCGCTGATGCACGCCGAGGATCGCGCGGCACAGGCCGAAAGCATCGCCGCGTTCGAGGCGCTGGGCGATGCAGACAATCTCAAATTCGCGCGGGATCATGAAGCGGTGATCGCCCGGTTCGGGCGCTACCCCGGCCGCAACGCGGCGCTGGGGCGCGTGTCGACGGCCGAAGAGGTCGCGTTTCTGGCGGGGGGCGGCGCGGATTGGTGATGTCCCGGCCCACCGGTCAGGGTGGGGAGAGGGTCAGCCGGCCCGCCGCTGGCCGTCCTGCGCCAAGGGCGCCTCGGCCACGCGCAGCAACCGGTTTTCCGCCAGCATGCGCCGCGTATTGCCGGCGCTGAGCGGCGGCCCGTACAGATAGCCCTGGCCCTTGGCGCAGCCCATCTCCCTCAGCCGCACCTCGATCGCGGCATCCTCGATCCCCTCGGCAGTGATCGGCAGGTTGAGGCTGTCGCCCAGCCCGACGATCGCGCCGACGATCGCCGCGCTTTCGCTATTGTCGTTGATCGACAGGATGAAGCTCTTGTCGATCTTGATGCGGTCGAACGGCAGCGCGCGGAGATGCGCGAGGCTGGAATAGCCGGTGCCGAAATCGTCGAGCGCGAGCGCGATGCCCTGGTTCTTGAGGCTGCCGACGATCGATTGCGCCAGCGCGAGATTGTCGAACAGCGCACTCTCGGTGATTTCCACCTCGAGCCGGCTGGCCGGAAAGCCGGTTTCGGTCAGCGCCTTGATGATCTTCTGTGCCAGCCAGGCGTCTTTCAGCTGGCATGGCGAGATGTTGACCGACAGCGACAGGGCGGGATCCCAGTCGCGCGCGGCGGCGAACGCCTGGCGCATGATCGACAGCGAGAGATCGCCGATCATGCCGGTTTCCTCGGCGATGTGGATGAACTTGTCGGGCGCGATCAGCCCGCGCGTCGGATGTTCCCACCGCGCCAGCACTTCGAACCCGGTGAGATGGCCGGTGGCGAGATCGATCTGCCGCTCGAAATAGGGCACGATCTCCTGCCGCGGGATCGCCGCACGCATGCCGTTTTCCAGCTCGTTGCGCGCCTGCAGGTCGCGCTCCATCGAGCGATCGAACCAGGCATAGCGATTGCGGCCGGAATTCTTCGTCGCATACATCGCGATATCGGCTGAGCGCATCAGCGCATCGATGCTCATGCAATCGAAATCGGACCGCGCGATGCCGATCGACGCGGAGATATGCACCTGCAGCCCCTCGACGTGGAGCGGCTGCGCGAGCTGGCTGATCAGCCGCTCGGCGATCCGCTCGACCGTATCGGGATGATCGCGATCGAACAGGAAGCCGCAGGCGAATTCGTCGCCACCGAACCGCGCGGTCAGCGCGATCGGCGGCATCGCCGCGGCGATCTCCCGCGCGACGAGCTGCAGCAGCGCATCGCCCGCGGCGTGGCCGTGCATGTCGTTGACCGATTTGAAATGGTCGAGATCGAGCATGATCAGCGCCATCGCCTTGCCGCGTTTCTCGGCCCGCAGCACCATCGCCGCGCCCTCTTCGGCCAGGCAGCGGCGGTTGAGGAAGCCGGTCAGCGGGTCCTTCGACGCCAGCAGCTGCGCGCGTTCCTCGGCGGCGGTGCGCACGTTGACCTCGTCGGCGAGCTCGCGGTGCCGGCGCCAGCCGAACAGGATCAGCGCGACGTTGAGCAGCAGCGCGATGACCAGCGGCTGGTCCGGCCCCTCGCCGCCGCCCAGATAGTTGCGCAGCGCCGCCGACAGGACCGCGCTGCCGGTGCCGACGAACAGCAGGATCGCGGCAACCGTGATCGCGCCGGTGATCAGGTCACGGCGCGGGGCAGGTGCGGTGTCGGTAATGTCATCGCTCTCGAGCGCCATGCGAATAAGGGCCTTGCGGTCGGGTGGAGCGGGCGGGATGACACAGGCTGGGTGTAGATCGGGTTAAGGCGCGCGCATCGCCCACAATTTGATCGCGCATGATGGCGCTGCGGGCATAGGTTGCACTCGATGGCCGCATCCGCTAGGGGCCGTGGCGACCGCTCGTCTCGGACGAAGCGCAAAGGCAGCCCAAGGGCTACGCCGGCCGACGAGGTTTCGTCCGCCGGCGCGTTTTGCGTTTAGCCTGAGGCGTATCGTTCGCAAGGAAAGGTATTGGAGTGTTCGATAGCCTGAGTGATCGCCTTGGCGGCGTGTTCGATCGGTTGCGCGGCCGTGGTGCGCTGACCGAGGCGGACGTGCGCGCGGCGATGCGCGAGGTGCGCGTCGCGCTGCTCGAGGCGGACGTCGCGCTGCCTGTGGCGCGCGATTTCGTCGACAAGGTGACCGAACAGGCGATCGGCCAGAACGTGCTGCGCTCGGTCACGCCGGGGCAGCAGGTCGTCAAGATCGTCAACGACGCGCTGGTCGAGATGCTCGGCGGCGACAATGCCGACGCGGCCGAACTCGATCTCGGCGTTACGCCGCCGGCGGTGATCATGATGGTCGGCCTGCAGGGTTCGGGCAAGACCACGACGACCGCCAAGATCGCGTTGCGCCTGAGCGGCGGGCGCGGCGGGCGCGAGCGCAAGAAGGTGCTGATGGCGTCGCTCGACGTCAACCGCCCGAACGCGCAGGAGCAGCTCGCCGTGCTCGGCACGCAGGCCGAGGTGCAGACGCTGCCGATCGTCGCCGGCCAGCAGCCGGTGGACATCGCGCGGCGCGCGCTGCAGGCCGCGAAGCTGCAGGGCTATGACGTCCTGATGCTCGACACCGCCGGCCGTCTGCACGTCGATCAGGCGCTGATGGACGAGATGCGCGCCGTCGCCGATGTCGCGCAGCCGGCGGAAATCCTGCTCGTCGTCGATGCTCTGACCGGGCAGGACGCGGTCAACGTCGCGCAGAACTTCTCGGAGCAGGTGCCGCTGACCGGCGTCGTGCTGACCCGTATGGACGGCGATGCGCGCGGTGGCGCGGCGCTGTCGATGCGCGCCGTCACCGGCAAGCCGATCAAGTTCGCCGGCGTCGGCGAGAAGCTCGAGGCGATCGAGGCGTTCCATCCGGGCCGCGTTGCCGGGCGCATCCTCGGCATGGGCGACGTGGTCGGCCTGGTCGAGCGTGCGGCAGAGGCCGTCGAGCAAGGCGAAGCCGAAGCGATGGCCGCCAAGATGGCCAAGGGTCAGTTCGACATGGACGACCTGCGCGCGCAGCTCGGCCAGATGCGCCGCATGGGTGGCCTCGGCGCGCTCGCCGGCATGATCCCGGGCATGAAGAAAGCGCAAGCGGCAATGGCCGCGGGCAACGTCGACGAGAAGATCCTGCTGCGCATGGACGCGATGATCACCTCGATGACCAAGAAGGAACGCACCAAGCCCGAGCTGATCAACGCCAAGCGCAAGATCCGCATCGCCAAGGGCTCGGGCACGACCGTGCAGGACGTCAATAAGCTGCTCAAGATGCACATGGAAATGGCATCGGCGATGAAGAAGATCCGCAAGATGGGCGGCTTGAAGGGCCTGGGCGCGATGTTCGGCAAAGGCGGCATGGGCGGCGGCGGCATGGGCGGTGCCGGCGGCCTGGGCGGGCTGGGCGGCCTTGGCGACATGCTCGGCGGCGCCGGCGGGGGCGGGCTTCCCGGTCTCGGCGGCGGCAATGCGAAGCTGCCCCCCGGCTTCGACAAGCTTTTGAAGAAATAACCCGCCCGAGCGGCCATTCCGGCGACGTCGGAATCCAGCCGCAAGGGCGGACCCTATCCACCAATCGACCCCGGTATCTGCCGGGCAACAAGATCAACGAAGGAAGAATATCATGGCAGTCAGCATTCGCCTTACCCGTGGCGGTTCGAAGAAGCGTCCGTACTACAAGATCGTCGTGGCCGATGCCCGCGCGCCGCGCGACGGCAAGTTCATCGAGAAGATCGGCACGTACAACCCGCTGCTCGCCAAGGATGACGAGAAGCGCGTCGTGCTCGACGGCGAGCGCGCCAAGCATTGGCTGAGCGTCGGCGCGCAGCCGACCGATCGTGTCGCCCGCTTCCTCGATGCCGCCGGCGTCAAGGAACGCGCCGCACGCAGCAACCCGAACAAGGGCAAGCCGGGCGAGAAGGCCGTCGAGCGCGCCGACGAGCGTGCGACCAAGGCCGAGGCAGCCGCTGCTGCCGCCGCCGAAGCCGCAGCACAGCCGGCGCCGGAGCCCGAGGTCGAGACCGAGGCCGTTGCCGACACGGCAGAAGCCGAGCCGACGACCACCCAGGCCTAAGCGGCACCAACATGGGCATCGCGCGTTCCAGCACCTTCAACAGTGCAGGAGTGCGTGATGCCCATCGTCGATCCGGAAACGCCCGATCACGACCCCAAGGATGACGGCGACGCGACCAACCAGGGCGTCTCCGCCACCGATCCCGCCGAAGGATCCGACGATGCCCCCGCCCAAGACGACGGCTCCCCAGCCGGCTGACCGCGCGCCCGGCGACACGGCCGACGCGCCGGTGACGCTCGCGGTGGTGATCGGCGCGCACGGCGTTGCCGGCGAGGTCCGGCTGAAGGTGTTCAGCACCGATCTCGGCGCCTACAAGATCTTCAATGATGGCGCGCTGACGCTCAAGTCGACGCGCCACGGCAGCAACGGCACGATCGCCCGCATCGCCGAGGTGACCGATCGCAACGCCGCCGAGGCGATGCGCGGCACCGAACTCACCGTCCCCCGCTCGGCGCTCCCGCCGCTCGCCGAGGGCGAATATTATCACACCGATCTGCTCGGCCTGCCGGTCGTCTCGACCGAGGGCGAGCCGCTCGGCACCGTCGTCGCGATCGACGATTTCGGCGCCGGCGACGTGATCGAGGTCGAACGGCCGGCGGTCGACGGCAACAGCGGCAAGCGCTTCATGGTCCCGATGACCGCCGACGCGGTGCCGGACTGGAATGGCGAGCGGATGCTGGTCGATCCGGCGTGGATTGTTTGATCGGGCTGTAATTGTCTGTTGTTTGGGCGGTAAGGCTAAAGCTCACTAACGTTCGATATCTGTAGGTAGCTGACAGGCCGATTGGGGTGCAAATGGATGCGTCAGCCGGAACCGCGCGAGGCTAATCATTGTTCCCCAACCGGTTATATTGAAAAGCGGCAGATCAATGGATAACTATTAGTGAGGTTAGGGTTGCGAACTTCAGCATAGCATCCGCGCTTTTTTTGAACAACTAGCTCAATCGCCCCCGCTGTTATCAATATTTTGGTGTAAGGAAACGATATTACATCCGAGAATGTTGATCGTTCTAATTTCTGCCAAACGTCGATAATCGATTAACCGGATCGTTCCTTGGGTGACAACGCCCCCTAATTTTCGTAGCGTCTGACATGGGGAGGGCGTTTGATGCCTACGCTTAACATTAGTGAATTTTCCTGCCTCACAGAGGCGAGTTTCACCTTGGCTCCGGTAAATGTCATCATTGGGCCGCAAGGCAGCGGTAAAAGCGTAACGACAAAGCTATTTTACTTTTTTGCTGATATTTTATCGAATGCGATTCAGTATGCCGAGCGTGGAGACAGCATTGACGATGTAAAGAAGATTTTGTCGAAACATTTTGCGCTATGGTTTCCGCCGTCTGCTTGGGGGCCGGGTCGATTTAACATAACCTATACAGCTGACATGTTTACCGTTCGTGTTCTGCGGCGACGGCGAAACAATAAGTTATCCGATGAAGTTGCTATAACGTTTTCTGAGTGGTTTTACGACCTTTATGAAGGGATCCTTGATGTTTTTAAGGATGTTAGAGAGGGCGGCGCCGCCGGAATAGATGACACGTTAAATGTCAATGCGGTGTTGGATCGCAGTTATCGTGCAAGGGATATTGCGAACCGTCGGATAATAAAGTCTCTCGGAGACGAATATCTAGCTCAGCAGACGTTCATTCCTGCTGGACGTGCATTCTTTACAAGTATCGGTAGATTGGTCGCAGGCTTCGAGCAAGCAGGTAGCCTTGATCCTGTTACTATCAAATTTGCTAAGCTGTTTGCCGGCATCCGTGATCGGTCGAGTCGTCGCTTCAACGCAGGTCAAGCTTCAAGATTGGGTACTGACTTCGTCGAAAGAAGAGCAATGTTTATGGACAAGCTTTTCGGTGGTTCCGTGGTGTTCGACGACGAGACCGAATTTGTTGAGACAAAAGACGGTCGAAAGGTTCCATTCACCGCACTATCTAGTGGTCAGCAGGAACTGCTGCCAATGTGGTCTCTCATGGATTATTTTGGGGAGGTCGACGCTTTAAGAGCAGGGCGGCATACAGCTTCGATAGCGCCTAGGGAACTAGTCTATATTGAGGAACCAGAGGCTCATCTTTTTCCATCTGCTCAAAGTTTGCTCATGGAATTTCTCATTGGATCAATTGCCTCTGAGAGAAACAGGCGCAGTTTAATTATAACAACGCATAGTCCATACATTATGGGCAAGCTAAATGTTTTTTTGAAAGCCGGGCAATTGTCTAGGCGCAAAAAAAGAAACCTCGATATAAATGCAATTATTCCACGAGAATGTTGGCTTAACGAGGTGAACCTATCTGCGTTAGCGATCCAGGATAATCAGATAGTCGACTTGATTGATGAAGAAGGCCTTATCGACGCAACATACCTTGATGGTGTGTCGGAGGACATTTCAAGGGAGTTCTCAAGTCTTCTCGCGATCGAGGCTGAAATATAATGGCTAACGATAAGTGTACTACTCCTACGCGCAATTCAAAGATAAAAGTAGAGGAAAATGGGAGAGTAGCCGTATTTACAAACGAAGAAAACAGCAAGTTTAAGGTGATTGAGATCGATGGTTGCCTGATAACTGCAGGGGTTCGGGCGGATTATATGGTTTCAAAGGGAAAATCTGTTTCGGTAATTGTAGAGCTCAAGGGAAAGGATATTTCCCATGCTTGCGATCAGCTTTTTGCTACTGTCGAGCATGATGCTGTTAAGGAGATAATAAATCCCCAAGTTGGATTTCTTATTATCTGCAGAAGATTCCCTCGCTTCGATACTTTTGTTGCGAAAGCCAAGACGCGGAGCGCTAGGCAATACAAAGCTGGATTTCACGTGATATGCAATAAAGGCGAGTTTGATATCGACCGGGTCGCCGCAATTGACGGTCCATACTAGGGATTAGATGTATTGGTCTCGGCTTATTTTTAGATTAGAGATTTTGTATGCCTTTGGACGATCAATCCATATTCGCCGCGGGGGGTATCGTGACGTTTTAGGCGGAGTTCAGCCCTCAGTTGGCTTGGTAACGTTTTGCTGCCTATTCGGCAGGATATACCATTTCGAAATGCGCCGGCGAGGCAGGTACGGGTCCAGTAGGATCTATATATCTGCTGTGTTCAGCAGCGGCGTGCCAGCTCTAAAGCCTAGCGTCACATCCGCGCCCAATAGCTGCATCTAAAACGGACAGTTTTAATACGTCGTTGATCAACCGACATCGTGTCACTATCGCGACACCAAGCGATGACGAAGTTTCTAGCTACTCTTTCGGAAGAGCGAATTGCTCACGGCGTCAGGTTCTGGGCATCTCCCACCGGCCGCCGCCTCCCGTCCCTTCACCGCCTGATCGGCCGCTGCTCCGCCAGCAGGTTGCGGATCGTCGTGGCGGCGACGCCGGCTTCGCCCATGGCGTGGCTGATCTGGTCGAGGCCCTTCACCACGTCGCCCGCGGCGAACAGGCCGGGGATGGAGGTGCGCTGGTGCTCGTCCACCTCCAGGCAGCCATCCTGCGATGCATTGGCGCCGGCGGCGACCGCGAGCTTGGAGCGGATCACCGAGCCCAGCGCCGGATAGATGCTGTCGAACGTCAGCGGGCCGGCGGGCGTCTCCACCGCGATCCGGTCGCCGGCGATACGGATCGGCGTGCACGGGCCGTCGACATGCACGATGCCCGCCTCGTCGAGCTTGGCGCGGCAGGCATCGTCGAGCTCGTGCGCGGCGCCCGGCGCGATCAGCGTGATGTCCGGGGTGAAGCCGCGCAGGAAGATCGCCTCGCGCATGCCATGGTCGCCGGTGCCGATCACGCCGACGCGCTTGTCGGTCACTTCGTAGCCGTCGCAGATCGGGCAGTAGCGCAGCAACCCGCGCTGCAGCGCCGCGTCATGCTCGGCGGGGTCCATGTCCGGGCGGTTGTTGACCACGCCGGTGGCGAGCAGCACGGTGCGCGCTTTGGCCGTGCGGTCGCCGATCTGCACGTCGAACCCGCCCGCGACCGGCACGATCGCGGTGACCTCCGCCTGCTCGCGCGTCGCGCCGTATTTCTCCGCCTGTTCCAGCATCAGGCGGAGCAGTTCGGTGCCGGCCACGCCCGCGGGATAGCCGGCATGGTTGTGCGTGCACGGGATCAGCGCCGCGCGGCTGCTGCCGCAGTCGAACAGGCGGATCGAAAGGTGGAACCGCGTGAGGTAGATCGCCGCGGTGAGCCCGGCGGGGCCGGCGCCGATGATGATGCAATCGTCCATGACCGCGCTACGCGCGGGGCCGGGCGTTGTTCCTTGACGAGGGGAGGGCGTGTATATACATGGCGTGTATACGGAGGCGGCCATGGACGACGACATCTATCTCGGGACAACCTTCAAGTCGGGCAATTCGGTTGCCTTGCGGCTGCCCAAGGGTATGGGCATCCCGGAAGGCACCGAAGTGCGCATGGTGAAGGAGGCGCCGTTGGCGTTCAGGGTCGAGGCGGTGGAGGCACCGCGGCGGACGATCGACATCAGCGGGTTCGCGGGTAAGGCACCCGGGGCGAAGCTCGTCCCGCATGGTGACTTCGACGAGCGGCCCAGCACGATCGCCAAGCGACTGGCCGCGCGCGACACGTGACGCAATTCCTCATCGACGCGGACATGGCGATCTATGCGATGTCCGCGTTGCGCTCACGGCTGAACGAAAGACTGGCAGCGTGCCACCCGGGCGATGTGGCGATCTCGGCGATCAGTTTTGCCGAGATCGCCGTCGGCACCTTCGTCGGCAAACCGCCGAGTCCGGCGGTGCTGGACGCCTTTGTCCGCGTGATCCCGATCCTGCCGTTCGACGAGCGGGCCGCGGGTGAATATGCGCGACTGCCCTTCAAGCGCGCGCGCTTCGACCGGTTGCTGGCCGCGCATGCGCTCAGTCTCGGCGCGACTGTGGTGACCAACAACGAGGCCGATTTTGCCGACGTGCCCGGCCTGCGCATCGAGAACTGGACGCTATGACCTTCGCCGCCACCGTCCTCACGCTCTATCCCGACATGTTTCCCGGCCCGCTTGGCACTTCGCTCGCCGGGCGCGCGCTGGGCGAGGGGAAATGGTCGCTCGATGCCGTCAATATCCGCGACTTCGCGACCGACCGGCACAGCACGGTCGACGGCACGCCGGCCGGGGGCGGGGCAGGGATGGTGCTGCGCGCCGACATCCTCGCCGCGGCGATCGACAGCGTCCCCGCCGGTCCGCCGATCCTGGCAATGACCCCGCGCGGTGCACCGCTGGCCCAGGCCCGCGTCCGCGCGCTGGCCGACGGGCCCGGCGTGACGATCCTGTGCGGCCGCTTCGAAGGCTTCGACGAACGCATCTTCGAGGGCCGGCAGGTCGAGCAAGTGTCGATCGGCGACTATATCCTCTCCGGCGGCGAGATGGGTGCGCTGGTGCTGCTCGACGCTTGCATTCGGCTGCTGCCCGGCGTAATGGGCGCGGCATCTAGCGGCGTGGACGAGAGCTTCGAAGGAGGCCTGCTCGAATATCCGCAGTATACCCGACCAGTAGAATGGGAAGGGCGCACGATCCCCGAAGTGTTGCGATCGGGGGATCATGCGAGGATTTCGGCATGGCGCAAGTCGATGGCCGAGACCGACACACGGCTAAGGCGGCCGGATCTTTGGGAGCGCCATATCGGCGCTCGGGTCCAGTCGCCCTCTGGCGCGCGACGACAGAAGGACGAATGAGATGAATCTCATCCAGACGATCGAAGCCGAGAACATTGCCAAGTTTCTCGAGAACAAGAAAATTCCGGAATTCCGCCCGGGCGACACGCTGAAGGTCGGCGTGAAGGTCGTCGAAGGCGAGCGCACCCGTGTCCAGAACTACGAAGGCGTGTGCATCGCGCGCTCGAACAAGGGCATGGGCAGCAACTTCACCGTGCGCAAGATCAGCTTCGGCGAAGGCGTGGAGCGCGTCTTCCCGCTTTATTCGCCGAACATCGACAGCATCGAAGTCGTCCGCAAGGGCGCCGTGCGTCGCGCCAAGCTGTATTACCTGCGTGGCCGCACCGGCAAGTCGGCGCGTATCGCCGAGCGCCGCGACATGCGTCCGGCCAAGGGCACCGCGGCCGAGTAATCGGACCGGCCTCGAGCTGACGAAAGGGTGCGGAGACGATGGTCTCCGCGCCCTTTTTTCGTGTGCGGGTCTATCCAACCCGATAGGCTTTCCCGGCCTGCGCCGGGGAAGCGCTGGCGGTAGCGGTACGTTCATCCGCTGCAGCCTAAACGCGCGTCGCCGCGTTGAGCGGCCGGAAGGTAAGCATGGCGTTCGTTCAATCCTCGCGAGCCGATCGCCTCCGCGGCGCGGCGATCGCGATCGCGCTGCAGGGGCTGATCGGCTATGCGCTGATCGCCGGGCTGGCGGTCGGCTTCCCGCAGGCGATGACCGATACGCTCGACACGTTCAACGTGCTGCCCGCGCCGCCGCCCCCACCGCCGGAGAAGATCCAGCCGAACCGCGTGGTCAGCAAGAAGGCGGAAGGTGCCGCCTCGCCGCCCAACCTGCGCTCCCGGGCGACCGAGATCGTGGCCCCGCCGCCGATCGTCCAGCTCCCGCCGCCGCCGACCATCGTCGCGGCGGAGAAGCCCGGAATCGGCAATCAGGCCACCTCGGGCAATGCCGACATCCCCGGCCCGGGCACGGGCAGCGGCGGAGTCGGCAACGGCACCGGCAGCGGGCGTTATGGCGATGGCGACGGCAATGGCGGCAGCGAAATCCCGCCGCGCCAGATCAAGGGCCGGATCAAGGATTCGGATTGGCCGCACGAACTGTCCGATGAAGGGATCGGCGGCCGGGTCTCGGTGCGCTACGTCGTCACGGTCGATGGACGCGCGACGGACTGCGCGATCGCGCGGTCCAGCGGCAGCCGCCAGCTCGATCTGCTGACCTGCCGGCTGATCGAGGAACGCTTTCATTTCACCCCGTCGCTGGATGCCAGGGGCCGGCCGGTGGAGTCGATGATCATCCAGAACCACGATTGGGTGAACGGGATCAATCAATAGCCGTCACTCTGCGCGTGACGGCTGGGGACGCGCCGCTTAGGGTCGTGCGATGAGCGATCTCACCCGCTGCCCCTGGTCCGAAAGCTCGGACATGATGCGCGCCTATCACGATACCGAATGGGGCGTGCCCGAATATGATTCGCGCGCGCTGTGGGAGAAACTGCAGCTCGACGGCTTCCAGGCCGGGCTGTCGTGGAGCATCATCCTCAAGAAGCGTGACGCGTTTCGCGAGCTGTTCGCCGGCTTCGATCCCGCGCAGGTCGCGGCGTTCGACGCCGCCGATATCGAGCGGCTGGTAATCGACGAACGCATCATCCGCTCGCGTGCGAAAATCGTCGCGACGATCGGCAATGCCCGCGCCTATCTCGCGATGCAGGAAGCGGGCGAGGATTTTGCCGATTTCGTATGGGGCATGGCGGGCGGCACGCCGATCCTGGGTGACGGCGTGCACGTGCCGGTCAAGTCGCCGCTATCGGAGGATATGTCCAAGGCGCTCAAGAAGCGCGGGTTCAAGTTCGTCGGGCCGGTGATCGTCTATGCCTGGCTGGAGGCCTGCGGGGTGGTCGACGATCATCTCGCGACCTGCTGGCGGCACGCCGGCCATATGCCATCGTCCCCGGGCGCGTCGTCTCCGGGGCATGCCTAGGTCCGTCATGCCTAGGTAATCCCCAAAGCCGTCATCCTGACGAAAGTCAGGATCCATTTCTCCCCACGGGCGATCGGACATGAGGCGCGATGGATCCTGACTTTCGTCAGGATGACGTTCGGGGAGGGGGCAGGCCCCAGACACGGCGACCATGACCGCCATGACGATGACCACGCCACATGCCATCATCCCCAGGCGCGTCGCCCCCAGGCGCGTCGATCCCGATACGTCATCCCAAAGTCCATCACCCTCAGTTCCGTCATCCTGACGAAAGTCAGGATCCACTTCTCCCCCCCGGACGATCGGACGTGACGCGTGATGCATCCTGACTTTCGCCAGGATGCCGCTAGGAGAGGGGGCAGACCGACCAACGAGAACCATGACCGCCATTACGATGACCACGCCCGCCGAACCCGATGGCGCGCCGCGTATCGCGGTGCTCGATATCCTGCGCGGGATCGCGATCCTCGGCATCCTGTTCATGAACATCAACGACATGGGCGGTTCGCTCTGGGCGTCGACAGGCGATATCCGCCATTTCGGCTGGACGACCGCTGACCAGATCGCCTGGTGGCTGCGCGAAGTGTTCGCCAACGGCACGGCGCGCTGCCTGCTGGAAATGCTGTTCGGCGTCGGCATGGTGATCCTCACCGAGCGCGCTGCCGCTGCGCTCGGCGACCATGCGGTGTGGCGCGGCTATTACCGGCGCAACATCGTGCTGTTCCTGTTCGGGCTGGCGCATCTCTTCATCCTGCTCTGGCCCGGCGACATCCTGCATACGTACGGGCTGGCGGCGATGGTCGCCTTCCTGTTCCGCCGCCTGCCGCCGCCGGCCTTGCTCGGTATCGGGCTGCTGATGGCGCTGTCGCAACTGGCCGGGTTCGGGGTGGCGCTGCACGGCGCGCAGCAGGCGCGGATCGATGTGCCGCGGCTCGAGGCCCGGCGTGCCGCGGGCGCGACGCTGACGGCGAGCGAAACCGGCACGATCACACGGTACAACAAGGCGATCGCCGATCAGGCCAAGGCGAAGGCCGAACAGGCACGGCGCATCGCGCGCGAAGATCGCGATCGCGCGGCTGCCACCGGCACGTTCGCCAGCTGGGCCGGCAATGCCTGGCGCAATATCGCGTTCATCTGGGGCCTATCCGACGGGATCGGGACGGGCGAGTTCCTTGAGCCGCTGTTCGTCTGGGAGGCCGCGGCGACGATGCTGATCGGCGCCGCGCTGTTCAAATGGCGGGTGATCCCGGGCGGGCGATCGCGGCGCTTCTATCTCGGCATGACGATCACGGCCTATGCCGTCGGCCTGCCAGCCCGCACGATCGCGGCCTATTGCACGACGCGCTTCGACAGCTATCCCTACCTGATCTACGCGACCAGCGAAGTGACGCGGCTGGCAACGACGCTAGGGCATATCGGGCTGATCAATCTCGCCGTCACAGGCGTCGGCGGCGCGGCGCTGCTGCGGCCGTTCGTCGCGGCCGGCCGCACCGCACTGACGCTCTACGTGCTGCAGACGATCATCGGCCTGTGGATGCTCTATCCGCCGTTCGCGCTGGGCCTGTACGGCAAGAGCGGCTGGGCCGGGCTGATGCTGAGCGCGTTGGCGATCAACCTCGCCTTGCTGTGGCTGGCCAATGCCTGGATGGGCCGCTTTGCGATCGCGCCGGTCGAATGGGCCTGGCGCTCGATCGTCGAGCGGCGGCGCCTGCCGTGGCGCAAGACCCGCGACAGCGGCCGGGCGGCTGGTATAGCGGCGGTGTGATGCGTTCGAGACTGGAGATATGGAATGGCGAAATCGTGGCTTCTGGCGGGCGCGATGCTCGCCTGCATCGGGGCGCCGGTCATGGCGGCTGACGCCCCGGCGCAGAAACTGACGCTCAAGCGCGTGTTCGGTTCGCCCGATTTGTCCGGGCCGCAGCCGCAATCGCTCAAGCTGTCGCCGGACGGCACGCTGCTGACCTCGCTCCGCCCGCGTGCCGACGAGAAGCAGCGCTTCGATCTCTGGGCGCTCGACACGCGCACCGGAGTCGAGCGGATGCTGGTCGATTCCAAGAAGGTCGGCAGCGGCGCGGAGCTGTCCGAGGCCGAGAAGATGCAGCGCGAGCGCGATCGCAGCATCAGCGGCAAGACCGGCATTGTCAGCTATGACTGGTCGCCCGACGGCAAGACGATCCTCGTGCCGATCGACGGCGATCTCTATCTCGCCGGCCTCGACGGCAAGGTGACGCGGCTGACCGAGAATGTCGGCGGTGCGCTCAACCCCAGGATCAGCCCGGCGGGCGGCTTCGTCTCTTATGTGCGCGACCAGAACCTCGTCGTGCAGCCCTTGGGCGGCGCGCCGCGTGCGCTGACCGCGGAGGGCACGGGCACGGTCCATTGGGGCGAGGCCGAGTTCGTCGCGCAGGAAGAGATGGGGCGTCGCACCGGCTATTGGTGGGCGCCGAGCGACACGCTGGTGGCGGTCGAGCGGTTCGACGAGGCGCCGGTCGGCATCTTCACGCGCGCGGCGATCGGCGCGAACGGCACCAAGACGTTCGACCAGCGCTATCCTGCCGCGGGCAAGCCCAACGTGACGGTCGAGCTCTATGTGATGAAGCCCGACGGCACGGGCCGGGTAAAGGTCGATCTCGGCCGCGAAACCGACATCTATCTCGCGCGGGTGGATTGGACGCCGGACGGAAGCGCGCTGCTGGTGCAGCGGCAGAACCGGTCGCAGACCGTGCTGGACGTGCTCAAGGTCGATCCGGCGACGGGCAAATCGGTCGTGCTGTTCAGCGAGAAGGCCAAGCCCAACAGCTGGGTCAATCTCAGCGACGCCTACCGGCTGCTCGACGACGGCAGCCTGATCTGGACCTCGGAGCGCGACGGCTATGCGCATCTCTATCGCCTCAAGGGCGGCAAGTGGACGCAGCTGACCAGGGGCGCCTGGGTGGTCAACGATCTGGTCGGCGTCGATCAGGGCCGGGGGCGGCTGTTCTTCACCGGCAACAAGGATGGGGTGCTGGAGAAGCATCTCTACAGCGTCGACATTGCACATCCCAACGTCGTCGCGCGGCTGACCGAACCGGGCTGGTGGAACAGCGCGACGATGGACACGGCCGCCTCGCGGATGATCGTGTCGCGCTCCAATCCCGATCAGCCGACCCAGGTCTATCTCGCCGATGCGGCGGGCAAGCGGCTGTCCTGGGTCAACGAGAATGCGCTGAAGCCGGGCCATCCCTATTATCCCTTTGCCGGTCAGCATCAGCCGACCAAGTTCGGCACGCTGAAAGCCGCCGACGGCAGCACCCTCTTTTGGGAAATGATCACCCCGCCGCTCGAGGCTGGCAAAAAATACCCGGTCTTCTTCGAACATTATGGCGGGCCGCATTCGCAGACGGTGAGCCGCAACTGGGGCGGGGCGCTGCACCAATATCTCGTCGCGCAGGGCTATATCGTGTTCATGATCGACAATCGCGGCTCGGCCAATCGCGGCATGGCGTTCGAAAGCCAGCTGTACCGCGCGGCGGGGACGGTCGAGGTGGCGGATCAGTTGCTCGGCGCGGCATGGCTGAAGCAGCAGGCGTTCGTCGATCCGGCCCGGATCGTCACCTATGGCTGGTCTTACGGCGGCTATATGACGCTCAAGATGCTCGAGGCGTCACCCGGCACGTTCGCCGCCGGCGTGGCGGGCGCGCCGGTGACCAAATGGGAATTGTACGACACGCATTATACCGAGCGTTACATGGGCGATCCGGTGAAGGACGCGAAGGCGTACGCTGCATCGAGCGCGTTGACCGATGCGCCCAAGATCCGCGATCCTTTGCTGCTGATCCACGGCATGTCGGACGACAATGTGTTCTTCGAAAATTCGACCGCACTGGCCGCGCGGCTGCAGGCCGAGGCCGTGCCGTTCGAGATGATGTTCTATCCCGGCTTCACGCACCGCGTGTCGGGGCCGCAGGTCGGCGAGCATCTGTGGACGACGATCCTGGATTTCTACGCCCGGCGGCTGGGGAAGTAGCGCTCCCCCAGTCCCGTCATCCTGAACTCGATTCAGGATCCATCGCGCCAAACGAACGATCGCCCGCGAGGCACGATTGATCCTGACATTCGTCAGGATGACGGACTATTGGATTACGCCCCCGCCATGCTCAGCCGCTCGAGCTGATCATCGCTCAGCTCCAGCGCGATCGCGCCAAGCAGATCCTCGACCTGCTTGATGCTGGTGGCGCTGGCGATCGGCGCGGTCACGCCGGGCTGTGCCGCCAGCCAGGCCAGCGCGATCTGCGCCAGGCTCGCGCCGGTTTCCGCCGCCACCGCGTCCATCGCCGCCAGCACGTCCGCCTTGCTGTCGAGCAATTCGCCCATCCGCCCGCCGCGCACGCTCTGGCCGAGATCGTCGGCGCTGCGATACTTGCCCGTCAGGAAGCCGGAAGCGAGGCCGTAATAGGGCACCACGCCGATATTGTTGACGACGCAATAATCCTGCAGCTCGCCTTCGAATTTCTGGCGGCTGACCAGGTTATATTCGGGCTGCAGCACGTGGTAATGCGGCAGCCCGTGCGCCTTGGCGGCGTCGTTGGCAGACTTGAGCCGCTTGGCGTGGAAATTGGACGCGCCGAGCGCGCGGATCTTGCCCGCATCGATCAATTTGCCGAACGCAGCGAGCGCGTCCTCCTGCGCGACGGCATCGTCGTCCTGATGTGCGAAATACAGATCGATCGTGTCGACGCCCAGCCGCCGGAGCGAGGCATCGCAGGCCGCGGCGATGCGCGCGGGGGCGAGTTTTTCGCCGCCCTCGCCCGGCAGCATGCCGACCTTGGTGGCGATCAGCACGTCGCCGCGCTTGCCGCTGCTCTTCAGCCAGTTGCCGATCATCGTCTCGGATTCGCCGCCCTGATGACCAGGCACCCAGGCGGAGTAGACGTCGGCGGTGTCGATCATTGTGCCGCCGCCGGCGACGAACGCATCGAGCACGGCAAAGCTTGCATCCTGGTCGGCGGTCCAGCCGAAGACGTTGCCGCCGAGGACGAGCGGCGCGATGTGCAGATCGGTCGCGCCGAGGCGCCGGAGAGAGGTCATTGTGCCAATTCCTACTGAGGTTGGGCCTCGTTTTCGCCGTCGATACTAACGGCGTTGGCATCGACGCTGTTGGCGTCGAGCATCGCAGCGGCGTCGTTCAACTGCTGCTGTTCGCTCTGGCTGACCGCGCCGGGCGCGTCGTCGCCGGCGCCGCAGGCGGCAAGGAGGAGAAAGGCGGCGAGCGCCATTGGCTTGATCGACACGCGCATTCTCCCCCGGAGTCGTCGGTTAATCGGCGATCGCGTTGCCGGCATCCTTGAGCGCTTCGCCCGTGGTGTCGGCAGCGTCGTCAGCGGCGTTGCTCAGCGCGGCGGCGCTATTGTCCATCGTCGCTTCGGCCGAACCGAAAGCACGATCGGCGGCGGCATCGGTATCGTTGATCGCTTCGCCGAACGTCGCGTTGGCATCGGCCGAAATCTGGTCCGCAGCCTGCGCGGTTTCGTTCTGCGCGGCCGGCGAGCAAGCGGCGAGCAGGGCAACACCGGCGAGCGAAAAGAGCGTCTTCATGAATGTTTTCTCCGGAAAGAGACTAGAGTGATGATGGCCGCCAACGCTAGCGCGCGCGAAATGGGTCCGCAATCGCTTCCGCGTTGACCTCATATAAAGATATCTTTATATGTCGTCGGATCATGACCATCGCCCTCGATATCTTTCGCGCATTGGCCGACGGGACGCGGCTGCGCATCCTCGCGTTGCTGCGCTCGATGGAATTGTCGGTCGGCGAACTGGCGCAGGTGCTCGGGCAGAGCCAGCCGCGCGTCAGCCGTCACGTCAAGATCCTGTGCGATGCAGGCCTGGCCGAGCGACGCAAGGAAGGCAGTTGGGTGTTCGTCGGCGTTGGCGGGGCGGCGAGGGTCGCGCCGGTCGTCGCGGCATTGGATGCCTGGAACGCGGTCGAGCCGGATCACTGGGCGGTGGCGGATGCTGCGCGACTGGCGGCGGTGCGCGCCGATCGCGCCTCCTCCGCAGCCGGCTGGTTCGAGGCCAATGCCGGGCAATGGGACGCGATCCGTTCGCTCCACGTCGCGGAAGAGCAGGTCGAGGCGGCGATCGCGGATGTGCTGGGCGACGTGCCGATCGGGCAACTGATCGATATCGGCACGGGCACCGGGCGGATGCTCGAACTGTTCGGGGGGCGGGCGACACACGCGCTGGGGATCGATCGCAGTTCGGAAATGCTGCGGCTCGCGCGCGCCAAACTTTCCGAGCGCGGGATCGACAATGCCGAGCTGCGCCAGGCCGATCTGTATGCGCTGCCCTTGGGCGATGGCGCGGCAGATGCGGCGATCATCCATCACGTGCTGCATTTCGCGCAACAGCCGGGCGCGGCGATCGCCGAGGCGGCGCGCGTACTGAGCCCGGGCGGGCGGTTGCTGATCGCCGATTTCGCGCCGCACGACCGCGAGGAATTGCGCTCGCGCGACGCGCATACGCGCCTGGGCTTTTCGGACGAGCAGATCGCCGTCTGGTTTGCCGCCGCTGGCTTGATGCCGGTGCGGACCGAGACGCTGGAGGGCGGGGCGCTCACGGTGAAATTATGGCTTGCGCGCAAGGGCGCCGAGCAATTGCATGAGGTACGTGCGGCATGAGTATTTCGGTTTCGCAGCTCGAAGAGGCGCGGCGCGCGCTCGACGCGCCCCTGTTCGCCGATCTCGCGGGCGACACGGAAATGTCGTTCGAATTCTTCCCGCCCAAGACGGAGAAGATGGAGGAGACGTTATGGGCGTCGATCAAGACGCTCGAGCCGCTCGGCCCGCGGTTCGTGTCGGTGACATACGGCGCGGGCGGATCGACGCGCGAGCGGACGCACGCCACGGTGGCGCGGATCCAGCGCGAGACGTCGCTGTCGGCGGCGGCGCATCTGACCTGCGTCGAGGCGACCAAGGAGGAGATCGACCAGGTCGCGCGCGACTATTGGGCCGCCGGGGTACGGCATATCGTCGCCCTGCGCGGCGACAGCCCGACCAGTGGCCAGGCCTATGCGCAACATCCCGGCGGCTATGAGAATGCCGCCGCGCTGGTGGCCGGACTGACCAAGCTGCATCCATTCGAAATATCGGTCGCCGCCTATCCCGAATGCCATCCGGATTCGGGCGATGCGCAGATCGATCTCGATAACCTCAAGCGCAAGTTCGACAACGGCGCGACGCGCGCGATCACCCAGTTCTTCTTCCAGCCGGAAACCTTCTTCCGCTTCCGCGATGCGATGGCCAAGGCCGGGATCAAGGGCGAGGTGGTGCCCGGGATCATGCCGGTGACCAACTTCGCCAGCGTCCAGCGCATGGCGGCGATGTGCAATACCGAGGTGCCGGCCTGGATGGGGCGGCTGTTCGACGGGCTGGAGGATCATGCCGGCGCACGGCAGCTGATCGCCGCGACGCTGGCCGCCGAATTGTGCCGCAAGCTCTATGCCGGCGGGGTGAAGCAGTTCCACTTCTATACGCTGAACCGCGCCGAGCTGACCTATGCGATCTGCCATCTGCTGGGAGTTCGCGCGGCGGCCGGGGCGAAGGCCGAGGCGGCGTAGCTCTTCTTATCCCCCTCCCGCTTGCGGGAGGGGCTAGGGGAGGGCCTGTCCTCCCAAGGGGTGGCCGATTTTATAACAGGCCCTCCCCCAACCCCTCCCGCGCGCGGGAGGGGAGTCAAAAGGAAATGACGATGACGATCCGCGAAACATTCCTGGCCGAGGCCGCCAAGCGCGTGCTGATCACCGATGGCGCGTTCGGCACTGAGATCCAGAACTGGAAGCTCACCGAAGCCGATTATGCCGGCGATCTGGGGCTCCCGAAGGACCAGAAGGGCAATAACGACATCCTCGCGCTGACCAAGCCCGAGGTGCCGGAGACGATCACGCGCGAATATCTCGAGGCGGGATCGGATATCGTCTCGACCAACACGTTCAGCGCCAATCTGATCAGCCAGGCGGATTATGCCGCGGAGCATCTCGTGCGCGAGATCAATCTCGCCTCGGCGCAGATCGCGCGGCGGCTGGCGAATCAGTTTGCGGCGCAGGATGGCCGCCCGCGCTTCGTCGCCGGCGCGATCGGGCCGACCAACAAGACGCTGTCACTGTCGCCCGACGTCAACGATCCGGGCTTTCGCGAGATCACCTTCGATTACCTGAAGGACGTCTATCGTGAGCAGATCGATGCGTTGCTGGAGGGCGGGGTGGATTTCATCCTGATCGAAACGGTGTTCGATACGCTGAACGCCAAGGCCGGGGTCATGGCGGCGCTTGAGGCGGCCGATGCGCTGGGCCGCGACGTGCCGATCATGCTGTCGATGACGCTGACCGATCTCAGCGGGCGCAATCTCTCCGGTCATACGGTCGAGGCGTTCTGGCATGCCGTGCGCCACGCCAAGCCGGTAACGATCGGGCTCAATTGCTCGTTCGGGGCGGAACAGCTCCGGCCACATGTACGCACGCTCAGCGATATCGCGGACACGTTGATCATGGTCTATCCCAATGCCGGCCTGCCCAACGAACTGGGTGAGTATGACGAGCAGCCCTCGACCACCGCGGGCCTCGTGCGCGAATGGGCGGCGAACGCGCAGGTCAACGTGCTCGGCGGCTGCTGTGGCTCGACACCGGCGCATATCGCGGCGATGGCCAAGGCGGTGCAGGGCCTGCCGGCGCGGGCCATCCCGGTGCCGCCGGTAAAGACCAAGTTGGCCGGGCTCGAACCGATGACGATGGCGGCTTAACTCCCCTCCCGCTTTGCGGGAGGGGCTAGGGGAGGGCCTGTCCTCTCGCACTCCGACCGATTTGACGACATGCCCTCCCCCAACCCCTCCCGCAAAGCGGGAGGGGGGAAGAAGAAAAAGACGATGACCACGACCATTTCCGCGACCAATTTCGTCAATATCGGCGAGCGTACCAACGTCACCGGCTCGGCCCGCTTCAAGAAGCTGATCATGGCGGGCGATTATCCCGCCGCGGTCGAGGTCGCGCGGCAGCAGGTTGAGAGCGGCGCACAGGTGCTCGACGTCAACATGGACGAGGGCCTGCTCGACGCGGAATATGCGATGACCACGTTTCTCAAGCTGATCGCGGCGGAACCGGATATCGCGCGCATCCCGTTCATGGTCGACAGCTCGAAATGGTCGGTGATCGAGGCGGGGCTGAAATGCGTCTCTGGCAAGCCGATCGTCAATTCGATCAGCATGAAGGAGGGCGAGGAGAAGTTCCTCTACGAAGCGCGCAAGTGCATGCAGTACGGCGCCGCCGTGGTCGTCATGGCGTTCGACGAGGCCGGCCAGGCCGACACGCAGGCGCGGAAGATCGAGATCTGCGAGCGTGCTTATAAGGTGCTGATGAGCATCGGCTTCCCGCCCGAGGACATCATCTTCGATGCCAATGTGTTCGCGGTCGCGACAGGCATCGAGGAGCACAACAATTACGGCGTCGATTTCATCGAGGCGGTGCGGGAAATCCGTCAGCGTTGCCCGCACGTGCATTTCTCGGGCGGCCTGTCCAATCTGAGCTTCTCGTTCCGCGGCAACGAGCCGGTGCGCCGCGCGATGCATTCGGTGTTCCTCTATCACGCGATCCCCGCCGGGCTCGACATGGCGATCGTCAATGCCGGCCAGCTCGACATCTATGACGATATCGATCCCGACCTGCGCGAGGCGTGCGAGGACGTGATCCTCAACCGGCCGGCGCGGACACCCGACGAGACGCCGACCGAGCGACTGATCGCGATCGCCGAGAAGTTTCGCGGCACCGACGCGGTGGCGGAGAAAGCGGCCGCCGAATGGCGCTCGCTCGAGGTCGGCAAGCGGCTGGAATATGCTTTGGTCAAAGGCATCGACGCGCATGTCGTGGAAGATACCGAGGAATGCCGCCAGCTCTTCGCACGACCGATCGAGGTGATTGAGGGGCCATTGATGGACGGGATGAACGTCGTCGGCGACCTGTTCGGCTCGGGCAAGATGTTCCTGCCGCAGGTGGTGAAGAGTGCGCGCGTGATGAAGAAGGCGGTGGCGCATCTGCTGCCGTTCATCGAGGCGGCCAAGGAGCCCGGCGCGCGCGGCAAGGGCAAGATCATCATGGCGACCGTCAAGGGCGACGTGCACGATATCGGCAAGAACATCGTTGGCGTCGTGCTGCAGTGCAATGGCTTCGACGTGGTCGACATGGGCGTGATGGTGCCGTGGACGGATATCCTCAAGGCGGCGAACGAGAATGACGCCGACATGATCGGCCTGTCCGGTCTGATCACGCCGAGCCTCGACGAGATGGTAACCGTCGCCGAGGAGATGAAGCGGGCAGGGATGACGATGCCGCTGTTGATCGGCGGCGCCACCACGTCGAAGGTGCATACCGCGCTGCGCATCGCGCCTGCCTATGACGGGCCGGTGGTGCACGTGCTCGATGCCAGCCGTGCGGTCGGCGTGGCGTCGACCTTGGTCAGCGACACGATCCGCGACGATTTCGTGCAGAAGACCGCGGACGAATATGAGGCGGTACGCGTGGCGCGCGCCAATAAGGGGCAGAACGACCTGCTGCCCTTGGCCAAGGCACGCGCCAATCCGTTCGCCGCCGACATGACGCTGAAGCCGGGCGCGCCGCTCAAGCCCGGCGTGCACGTCTTCCGCGACTGGGATCTCAAGGATCTGCGCGAGCTGATCGACTGGACGCCGTTCTTCCGCGCCTGGGAGCTGGCCGGCAATTATCCCGCGATCCTGACCGACGCGGTGGTGGGCGAGAGCGCGACCTCCCTGTTCGCCGATGCGCAGGCGATGCTCGACAAGATCATCGACGAGAAATGGCTGACGGCGCGCGGCGTTGCCGGGCTATGGCCGTGCGCGCGCTGGGAGGACGATGTCGTGATCGACCTCAAGGGCGATTTCAATGCCGATGAACTGCGCGGCTTCGACATGCTCAATCTGGTCGACGGCACGGATATCGTGCGGCTGCCGTTCCTGCGCCAGCAGATCGCCAAGCGCGAGGGACGGGCCAATATGTGCCTGGCCGATTTCATCGATCCCAAGGGCGACTGGATCGGTGGCTTCGCCGTCTCGATCCACGGCATCGAGCCGCACCTGGCCAAATTCAAGGCGGCGATCGACGATTATAGCGACATCCTGCTGAAAGCGCTGGCCGATCGCCTGGCCGAGGCGTTTGCCGAACGGCTGCACCAACATGTGCGCATGGATCTGTGGGGCTATGCGCCCGACGAGCAGCTGACCAACGAAGCGCTGATCCGCGAGCAATATCGTGGCATCCGCCCAGCGCCCGGCTATCCGGCCTGCCCGGAGCACAGCCTGAAGATTCAGTTGTTCGAGATGCTCGACGCGCACAAGGCGACCGGCGCGACGTTGACCGAGAGTTTCGCGATGCTGCCGACCGCGGCGGTATCCGGCTTCTATTTCGGGCATCCGCAGGCGGAGTATTTCGGCGTGGCGCGGATCGGCCCAGATCAGGTCGAGGATTATGCTCAGCGGCGCGGGGTGGATCTGGCGACAGCACAGCGCTGGCTGCGACCAAACATAGATTAGGAATATGCCTTTATTTCATAAATGTATAATATATACCATGTGAAAGTGTCACTGTTATCGTCTTTTGGTGTCATGACCGGAGGTTAGGCCGCGGCTTCACCAAAGGGGGTCGCGACCATGACTGACAAACCAGAAGACGTTCACGAACCAATCGATTCGATGGCATCGCCGATCGACCAGTTCACCGCCGCGCAGCACAGCCGCCGCAACATCATGAAATGGGGCTCGATGTTGTCGGCGCTGAGCGTGACCGGGGTGCTCGCCGCGTGCGGCAGCGATGCCGACAACCAGCCGCTGCCGTCGCCGACGCCGACCCCCACGCCGGCCGCCTCGGCGCAAGTGTCGAGCTTCGGGTTGGCAGTGCTGCCCGATACGCAATTCTATTCGCGCTATGCGGTGGCCAGCAACAACCAGTTCAACCGTCTGTACGGCAGCGAGCCGTTCCGCGCGCAGACCGAATGGCTGGCGAAGAACGCTGCCGCGTTGAAGATCCCGTTCGTGATCCATGTCGGCGATGTCGTCGATCAGGTGGGGCAGGAGCCGGAATGGGTCGTCGCCGACGCCGCCATGAAGGTGCTCGAAAACGCCAAGCTGCCCTATTCGATCCTGGCCGGCAATCACGATGTGCGCGCCGATCGCGGCTATGATCCGGCACTGCCCGATCTCGGCACCGACGCCGATCGCGACCTGGCCAATGAGCCCTATCTGAAATGGTTTCCGACCACGCGTGCGCAGCAGCAGAAGACATTTGGCGGGCGCCATCGCAGCGGCTTCCACGAATATCACACGTTCGAGGCAGAGGGGCAGAAGTTCCTCGTCCTCGCCATGTCATGGCGCACCTCGCAGGCCGGGATCATCTGGGCGCAGAACGTGCTCAACGCCAATCCGACGCTGCCGTGCATTCTCGTGTGCCACGAGCTGCTCGGGATCGCCAATGACGCGGTCAGCCCGCAAGAGGGCGACTACGGCAAAATGCTGTGGGAAAACCTGATCCGTTCGAACGACCAAATCTTCATGACGTTGAACGGCCATATCCACGGCTCGTCGCGGCTGACCAAGAAGAACGATTTCGGCAACGACGTGCTCGAGATGGTGGTCGATTACCAGATGGCCTATCAGGGCGGCAACGGCCTGATGCGCTACTACGAATTCGATCTGACCAACAACAAGATCCACGCTTTGTCCTTCTCGCCCTGGGTGCCGCAGAAGCCGAAGGACACGCTGAACGCGTTCGATCAGGCGATGCTGACCGAGGACAATCACCAGTTCACGCTGAGCATGAACTTCGCCGAGCGCTTCAAGCGGTTCGCCCCGACCTTCAAGGCAGCGACGGCATCCAACCTGTCGCTGACAGCGGCGACGACGAAGCTGATCACGGACGGCTTCACGAGCGTGCCGGCACCGGCCGCAGCGCCTGCCGCCAACGCAGAGGATTACGCCAAGGTCGCCGGTACCACGGCACACTGGCGCTTCTATGGCGGCACCACAGGTGCGGCCGTACCGGTCGGCCAGGTGATCGCCGATGCCTCGGGCAACAACAACCCGCTGAAGCGCGCGCCGCTCAACGTGCCGGCGAACAACACTGCGCAGGCAGCGGACGTGACATGGAGCGACGATCACCATTATTTGTCGTCGGCACCGGGATCGGTGGTGTTCACCAACACCGCCAATGCGCCGCGGCTCAGCTATTTCTGGACCGACGTCGCCGCGCAGATGAACGACGACGCCTTCGAGCAGGGCTATACGATCGAGGCGTTCGTCAAGATTTCCAAGGATTGGACCGCGGCGAACAATGCCTGGATGAACGTGATGACGCGTGGCGGCCGCCGCGACGCCATTCCGGGGTGGGCCGGCAGCTATGGCGACTCGCCGCCTGTCCAGTTCGCGGTATCCAACCTGCGCGAGATCCAATGGGAAGTGCCGTCGGTCACCGCGGCCGGCCCGGTACGGTCGCGGACTGCATGGTCGGGCGAGATCCTGGTCGATCGCTGGATGCACATGGCCTTCGTCAACGATCCCGCAACCAAGATGATCACGATGTACATCGAAGGCGCGCCGGTGCTGCGCAACGCGACCGACGCGGTCGGGCTGCCCAATAACGGCCTGCCCTGGGTGGTCGGCGCTGGTGCGTCGAACATGGCCAGCCCCGGCGGCGGGTTCCTGGGGGCAATCGGCGAAATCCGCATCGTGCCCAAGCCGCTGCTGCCGGCACAGTGGCTGACCGCGCGCGCGCCGAAGTGAACTGAAACCGAGGGCTGATGCGCGCGCTGACATAAGCGCGCGCGGGGGGGTGGGCCGGCGGTCCGCCCCCATTCCGGCATGCGCCGGCGTATCCTTTTGAAACGACGGACAGAGCCGGTAACGTTTCGCGCGGGAAAGCGCGCGTATTAACCGGCTTTTCCCCTTCGCGGCCGGCGCGGGGCGGGGCAGGCTGCTGGCGAAGGAGCTTTCCCGCCATGCGCCACCACAATCTTGCCGCCCTGACCCTTGCCCTGGCCGCGCCTGCCGCCGCGCAGCAGGGGCAGGCCCCGTTCGTCATTGCCGAGACCGGGCAGGGCTATGCGACGATCGACGATGCCGTCGGGGCGGTGCGGATGGGGACGGCAACGATCCTGATCGCGCCGGGCGTCTACCGCCAATGCACTGTACAGGCGGGCGGGCGGATCACGTTCAAGGCGGTACGGCCGGGCACCGCGATCTTCGAGGGCGAGACCTGCGAGGGCAAGGCGGCGTTCGTGCTGCGCGGGCAGGAATCGATCGTCGACGGGCTGGTCTTTCGCGGGATGCGCGTGCCCGACGGCAACGGCGCCGGGATCCGCACCGAGATGGGCAATCTCACGGTGCGCAATTCGATGTTCCTCGACAGCCAGGAGGGCATTCTCGGCGGCGAGCCGACCAACCAGAAGATCGTGATCGATCGCTCGACCTTTTCCGGGCTCGGCCAATGCGACGAGACGGTCGATTGCGCGCATGCCATCTATCTCGCCAACCAGGGTTCGGTGACGATCACCCGTTCGCGCTTCGAACGCGGCACGGGCGGGCATTACGTCAAGCTGCGCACGCCCAATGTGTCGATCAGCGACAACAGCTTCGACGACAGCGCAGGCAAGAAGACCAATTACATGATCGACCTGCCCGAGGGCGGGACCGGGCTGATCGCGCGCAACACGATGGTGCAGGGGCGCAACAAGGAAAATTGGACCGGCTTCATCGTCGTCGCGGCGGAAGCGCGCAAATATCCCTCCGCCGGCCTGCGGATCGAGGGCAATAGCGCCAGCCTGGCGCCGGGCGAGACGCGCAGCCCGGTCTTCGTCGCGAGCTATGGCCGCGACCGGCTGGCGCTGGGGGCGAATCGGTTGGGCGCGGGGATCAGGGCGTTCGAAACGCGCTGAGCCCGCGCTACATCTCGATCTGCGGCGTTTCTGGATTGGGATCGGGCGGTGTCGGCGGTGCCTCGGCCGGCGGCGCGCTCTGCTGGGTCGAGGAAGCGAACGTCGGCGCGCTGTCTGCCGGCGCGCTCGTCATGTCAGGCGCGCTCGTCATCTCAGGCGCCGCGGCACCGCCCACCGGCTCGCAGGCGATGCCGTTCATGTTCGGATCGAGCGCCGGGCGATAGCCCGGCTGGCTTGCGCGCAAAGGTGCGGCATTGGCGGCGCGGACCGCGTCGCAATCGGCGTAAAGCACGGCGGGCGCAGCTTCGGCGACCGGCGCGGAAACCGGCACTTTGGGGGCCGTCGCGGCCCAGATGGCGGCGAAGAGCAGGACGCAGGACACGAAGGTCAGCAGGATGAAACGAGGGGTCACGCGGCGGGCATAGCCGGCAGGGCGTTGCCGTTCGGTTACCGCCACACCGGATGATCGACCAGATCGGGCGGATACATCGTGATATAGTGCGCGAGGCGCGGCCGGGTCGTGCGGTTCGCGCTCGCGCCGTGCGGCAGTTCGTTGCGCCAGATCACCAGGTCGCCGGCACCGGCGGGAACGGTGGTGGCCTGATCGGACAGATCGACCGCGCGCGGATCGGCGTCGCCCAGCGCGTCGAGCCACGGCGCGAGGCGATGATGAAACCCGCGCACGACCTGCAACGCGCCCTGATCGGCGGCGGTGTCGGTGAGATACAGGATGCCGCCCATCGACAGCGGGATCGGCTGCGCGATGCTGGTGTCCCAGTGCAGGTGCGGGCCGGGAAACGGGTGCCGCGTCGTCTCCGGCGGATTGAAGCTCAGCCGGTCGGTGGTCGCCCAGAGATCGGCGGTACCGAACAGCTGCGCGAACGCCTTGTGGATGCGCCGCGCGCGACGCGCGGGTTCTAGCGCGGGATGCTGGAAGACCTGCAGCATGATGCCCTGTGTGGGCCGGCCGTACCAGGTGGCGGGATCGTCGGGCGACGCGCCCAGTCGCTGCCACAGCAGCCGTTCGGCGGCCTTCGCTTCGTCCGCCGTGATCGCCGCGCGCAGCACGACGACGCCGTCTTCGTGCCATTGCGCAAGATCGTCCGCATCGAGCACCGGCGGCATCGCCGCGATATCGGCGAGCAGGTCGCGCGTCGCCGGGGGCGGCGGGTCGCCGGCCAGCCAGGCATGATAGCGCGCCACTTTCGCTGGATCGGGCGCGCCGGCGGTGGCCAGCACCCAGACCGCGAAGGTCGCAAAATCGGGCCGCTCACGCAGATAGGTGGCGACCTGCTCGATGCCCAGGCCGAGCGTGTCGAGCAGCAGCCGCGCCTGCGCCGGCGGCACGTTCGGCGCGCCGGGCTGGAAGGTGCGCTCGGCCCATAGCGCGTCCAGGCCAAGGACGGCCGGTTCGGCCGCCGTCGTCACCGGCAGACTGCGCCGCCGCGTGTCAGATCGAGGCATTTGCCGTCCACGCCGGGCAACGGCAGGCCGATCGTATGCGCCAGCGTCGGCGCGATATCGACCGTTTCGATCCCGCCGGCATGATCGAAGCCGGTCATGCCGGCACGCCAGAACAGGATCGGCACGCGGCGATCGTAATTCCACGGGCTGCCGTGCGTCGCGACATAGCCCTTGGTCGGATCGGGGATTGGCGTGACGCGCGGTTTGAGGAAGACGAGCAGATCGCCCGAGCGCGTGGGATCGAACGAGGCACGGGCCTTTTGCGGCACGGTCCAGTTTTCCGGCGGGCCGCTCGGCATCGGCGTGGCCGCGATCTGCGCGGCGGTCAGCACGCTATGGACCTGCGGCAGCGCCTTGTAGCGTGCGATCGCCTCGGCCAGCACGGCCTTGCGCTGCGCCGGCGTCAGCGCGGTGGAAAGCCAGATGTCGCCATTGGGAATGTCGCCGAACAGCGTCGGGCCGGCGATGCCGAGCTTGGCGGCGATCGCCTTGCCCATCACGGCGGGCGCCAGTGCGACGTCGACGCGTTGCGCCTCGGCCATGCCCGCGCCGATCTCGCGCTCGGGCAGATCGTTGCCGCCATGATCGGCGGTGAGCACGACCTCATAGTCGACTCCGGTCGCATCGAGCACATCGAGGAAGCCGCCCAGGCTGCGGTCGAGCTCGCCCTGCTGCAGGCACATCTCGGCGCCTTCGGTGCCGTAGGTATGGCCGACATAATCGGTCGCCGAGGCGCCGACGGTGATGATGTCGGTCTGCGGGCCCTGGCCCAGCTTCATGTCCTGCACCAAGCCGGCGGCGAGCGCGAAGACCGAGGCGTCGAAGGCGGGCGAGGCGCGGAAGCCCTTGGCGTCGCCCGCGGCGCGCTCGAAATGGCCGGTGCCCACGCTCTTGCCCGCGCCGATCGCGATCGCCTTGTCCTTGGACAGGCAATTGGCGGGAACCGGCAGAGCCGCCTGCGGACGCGCGATCAGCGCGCCGATCGCGGCGTTGGCGCGGGTGACGACGGCAGGCGTGGCGCGCCCGGCATAGCTGACGAACGTCTTGCCGCCCCACCACCAGATCTCGTCGACCTTGTGGCCGCCCATCATCACGGCGGCGCGATCCTTGCCCGCGACCGAGACAACGCGGGTGCGCGGATCGGCGATCTTCATGCGCTCGCCGAGTGTCGGCACCTTCAGATGCTTGTCGGAAACAGTGTAATTGTCCGATGTGCTGCCGGGGACAGTCTCGTCCTCCGCGCAATAGACGCTCTTGTCGGCGCGGAGCGCCGCCTGATCGGTCCAGTTGTTGGCGATGATGCCGGTATGGGCCGGGCGATAGCCGGTGGTGATCGTCGAATGGCCGGGGCAGGTCTCGGTCGCGGCATGGCTCTGGAAGCCCGAAGGGAACACCGCGCCCCTGGCGAGCCGGGCCAGGCCATCATTATAGGTCGCGCGATATTCGTCGAACAGATCGGCGGAAAACTGATCGACCGAGACGACCACGATCAGTTTGGGCTTGCCCTTCGGGGCGCTCGGCACGGGCAGGCGGGGGCGCGCATTCTGTGCCGAAAGCGGCATCGCCGTGGTGGTGAGCGCAAGCGCGATGAAGGCGGCGATGGCTTTCACGAACATTTCCTTCGAGTGCAATTCGGATGCTGCCCCGCTATGCGCGAGGGCGATGATGGGGACAAGGATGCCGATGCGCCGGTTTTGGGTCATGTTCGTGACGCTGTGGGCGATTCTCGCCCCGCTATCGCCGGCAGCCGCAGCGGACACCCTGCCGCTGGGCGGCACGCAGCATCTGGCGATCGCGCTGGTCGCGGAAAGCCAGCGGCCGGCGGCGGGATCGCGCGTCACGCTGGCGCTCGACACACGGCCCGAGCTCGGTTGGCACGGCTATTGGTCCAATCCCGGCGATGCCGGCTTTCCGGCAACCTTGGCCTGGACCTTGCCCAAGGGCGTCACGGCCGGCGCGCCTGCCTATCCGGTGCCGGGGACACTGCTGATCGCCGGGCTGATGAACTATGTGTTCGAGAAGCCCTATGCCCCGCTCGTCACTCTCACCGTGCCGGCCGGCCTCTCGCCCGGGACTAGGCTGCCAGTGCGGCTCAAGATGAATTATCTGGTCTGCACCAAGACGTTGTGCGTGCCGGAGGCGGCGGATCTGGCGCTCGATCTGGCCGTCGGTGATGGCGCGGTGACGCCGGAGGACCGGGCGCGCTTCGACGCGTGGCGGCGCGCGATCCCCAAGCCGCTCGACGTCAAGGCGACGTGGCAGGTGACGGACGGGGTCGCGACGATCGCGGTGCCCTATCCGGCCGGCGCGCCGCTCGCCGACGGCTATTTCTTCCCCGCGACCAACGCGATCGACAATGCTGCGCCGCAGACGATCGCACGCGATGGCGATCGCGTCCTGGTCACCACCAAGGCGAAGACGGGCGGGCAGCAACTGGACGGCGTGCTGCGGGTTGGACCGGATCTGGCCTTGGCGGTGACCGCGCAGCCGGGCGTGGTGGCGTCCGGCGGCGCGTCTGGCGGGATCTGGCTGGCGGCGCTGCTCGCGTTCGGCAGCGCGGTGCTCGGCGGGTTGATCCTCAACGTCATGCCCTGCGTGTTTCCGATCCTCAGCATCAAGGCGCTGAGCCTGGCGCGCGGACATCTCGACGAACGCGCCGCGCGCCGCGAGGCGCTGGGCTATGCCGGCGGCGTGATTGCGGTGTGCGTGGCGCTGGGCGCGTTGATCCTTGCCTTGCGCGCCGGCGGGGCCGCGGTCGGCTGGGCGTTCCAGCTGCAGGATCCGCGTGTCGTCGTGCTGCTGCTGCTGCTGACGGTCGCGCTTGCGCTCAACTTCGCCGGACTGTTCGAAATTCCCACACCGCGTTTCGTCGGCAATAGCGGCGGGGTGAGCGGCGCCTTCGCCACCGGCGCGCTGGCGGCGTTCGTCGCGACGCCGTGTACCGGGCCGTTCATGGGGGCGGCCCTGGGCGCGGCGCTGCTACTGCCCTGGCCCGCCGCGCTGGCGATCTTTGCCGGGCTCGGGCTTGGGCTGGCCTTGCCGTTCCTCGCCTTGGGCTTCGTGCCGGCGCTCCGTCGGCGGCTGCCCAAGCCGGGAGCGTGGATGGAGACGTTCCGCCATGTGCTGAGCGTACCGATGTGGCTGACCGCGCTGGCGCTGGCCTGGGTGCTCGGCCGGCAAGCGGGCGTGGACGGGCTAACGCTCGGTCTGGGCGGCGCGCTGCTGATAGGGATCGTATTGTGGGTGTGCGGGCGGCGGCAGCGGCGCGGGCGGGGCTTCGGGCTGGCCGGCGCGGCGTTGCTGATCGCGATCGCGGCCGGCTCGACCGTGCTGGTGCAGCCTGCGCCCGCCGCGGCGCAGGGCGGCCAGACCGCCGGGCACGAAGCGTTCAGCGAGACGCGGCTGGCGGCATTGCGCGCCCAGAAGCGGCCGGTCTTCGCCTATTTTACCGCCGATTGGTGCGTCACGTGCAAGGTCAACGAGGCAGTGGCGATCGACACGGCGGCAACGCGCGATGCCTTCGCCGCGAACAAGGTGGCCGTCCTGGTCGGCGACTGGACCGATGGTGATCCGGTGCTGGGTCGCTTCATCGAGGCGCATAACCGCGCCGGCGTGCCGCTGTATCTTTACTATCCGCCGGGCGCGGCCGAGCCGCAGGTCCTGCCGCAGCTCCTTACGCCGGGATTGCTGGCTGGCCTGGGGGCCTAGGTAGCGCGCTCTGCCCGGGCGGGCAGGGCTTCGCTTATGCAGTAGCGGATGAAATGGTGCCCCCGCACATTTCTGCTCGCTGCCGCTTGTGCAGCGCAGCAATCCGTTCCAGCATGGAACCCAATCGATACGGGGGCATTACGATCCGATGGGGAATGGCCAAGCGTTCGACGAAATAATGGGATGTGGGGGGAGCACCACGCCCCGCCCGGAAATGGCCGCGCTCGGCCAGTGGATCGAGGACACGCCGGCGCACGAACTCCGCCGCCGCCAGGAAAGCGCCGAGGCGACGTTCCGGCAATTGGGCATCACCTTCGCGGTGTACGGCGAAAGCGACGCCAGCGAGCGGATCATCCCGTTCGATATCGTCCCACGCATCTTCCTGGCGGACGAATGGCGCCGCCTGTCCGAGGGGCTGGTGCAGCGGGTTGAGGCGATCAACGCGTTTCTCGACGATATTTACGGCGCCCGGAAAATCCTCGATGCGGGCGTGCTGCCGCCCGATCTGATCTTCGGCAACGCGCAGTTTCGCCCCGAAATCGCCGGCATGCGCCCGCCGCACGGTATCTGGGCGCATATCTGCGGGATCGATCTGGTGCGCACCGGGCCGGACGATTTCTTCGTGCTGGAGGATAATGCACGCACGCCCTCGGGAGTCAGCTACATGCTGGAAAATCGCGAGGCGATGCTGCGGCTGTGCCCCGAGCTGTTCCGCGAATTCCGCGTCGCCGCGGTCGATTCCTATCCCGATCGCCTGCTCGAGACGATGAAGTCGGTGGCGCCGCATGGCGCCATGAACCCGGTCTGCGTCGTGCTGACGCCAGGCCATTACAATTCGGCCTATTATGAGCATTCTTTCCTGGCGGATTCGATGGGCATCGAGCTGGTCGAGGCGGCCGATCTGGTGGTCGATGACGATATCGTGTGGATGCGCACGATCGGCGGGATGGTGCGCGTCGACGTCATCTACCGTCGGATCGACGACGATTATCTCGATCCTTTGGTGTTCCGGCCGGATTCGATGCTCGGCGTGCCCGGCCTGATTGCGGCCTATGCGGCGGGCAATGTCGCGCTGCTCAACGCACCGGGCAACGGCATCGCCGATGACAAGGCGATCTACAGCTACATGCCCGAGATCGTGAAATTCTACTCCGGCGGCGAAGCCAAGCTGCCCAATGTCGAGACCTGGCGGTGCCGCGAGCCGCAGGCGTTGAAATACGTGCTCGATAATCTCGACAAGGTGGTGGTCAAGCTGGTCGACGGATCGGGCGGCTATGGCATGCTGGTCGGGCCGACCGCGTCCAAACAGGAGATCGAGGATTTCCGCGCCGCGCTGATCGCCGAACCGGAACGCTATATCGCGCAGCCGACGCTCGCACTGTCGACCGTGCCGACGCTCGCCGACAGTGGCCTCGCGCCGCGGCATGTCGATTTCCGGCCGTTCGTTCTGACCGGGTCGAAGGGGGTACAGGTCGTCCCCGGCGGCCTGACGCGCGTCGCGCTCAAGCCCGGGTCGCTGGTGGTCAATTCGTCGCAGGGCGGCGGCACGAAGGATAGTTTCGTATTGATGGACGGGCAGGGGCAACGCCCGCCGATGGCGCAGAGCCAGACGATGGGCGGCATGACGCAGGGGCAGCAGCAGTGAGGGCGCGCGCATGCTGATGCTGTCGCGCACCGCATCGTCCCTCTACTGGCTGGGGCGCTATATCGAGCGGGCGGATTTCGTCGCGCGGCTGGTCGAGGCGACGGTGCGGCTCGACGTGCTGTCGCCGCGCCCGGCAGGCGAGGCGGCGTGGGTCAGCGCGCTGCGCGTGACCGAGACGGACACCGCGTTCGACCAGACGCCGGGCGAAGTGTCGCAGAAGAACGTCGCGCATTTCCTGACCATCGACAGCAGCCACCAGGGATCGATCGTGCGCTGCCTGGATATGGCGCGCAACAACGCCCGCGCGGTGCGCACGGCGCTGACGCGCGAGGCGTGGACCGCGGTCAATCGCGCCTGGCTGGTGTTCGACAAACGCGCGAGCGTGGGCGGCGCGGTGGCGACGCTCAATCTGGTCGAAGCGGTGCAGACCGAGGCGCGCGGGTTCGAGGGCGCGATCCACAAGATGCTGCGCAACGAGACGACGCAGTTCATCCGCCTGGGGCAGGCGGTGGAGCGTGCCGACAATACCGCGCGGCTGCTCGACGTGAAATATCACCTGCTGCTGCCGGAGGGGGAACGCGTCGGCGGCGTGGTCGATCGCGACCAGTGGACCACGATCCTGCAGACCGTCTCGGCCGTGACGGCCTATCGCTGGCTCTATTCTGAAGGGTTGAAGCCGGCCAACGTGATCGATCTGCTGATCGCGCGGCACGAATTGCCGCGCAGCCTCGCCGCATCGGTCGAAGAGACGGTCGACATTCTCGCCCGGCTCGCCAAGCGCACCGGGCTGCATGGCGAGGCTGACCGCATGGCGCGGATGCGCCACATGCGAATGGCCAAGACGCGCACGGGGGAAGTGATCGTCAGCGGGCTGCATCAATATCTGCAGGCGTTTCTGTCAGAAAACGATCTGCTCCACGAGGCGATCGGCCGCCAGTTCAAGTTCGGCTGATGCGGCTCAGCATCGATCATCACACGATCTATCGTTTCTCGGTGCCGCAGGGGCGGCTCACGCAGATGCTGCGTCTGACGCCCGAAGATACCCACGACCAGACGGTGGCGTCATGGCACCTGCACGTCGATTGCGATGCGCGGCTGCGGCCGGGGCGCGACGGGTTCGGCAACAAGGTGACGATGCTGTACGTGGCGGGGCCGATCGACAGTATCGAGATCGCCGTGTCAGGCGAGGTGCTGACCAACAGCGCCGATGGCGTGGTGCATGGCGCGCACGAGGTGCTGCCCCCGGCCTTGTTTTTGCGCGCGACGCCGCTGACGCTGGCGACTGCGGCGATCGCCGATTTCACTGCGTCGGCGGTGTCCGCCGGCACCGATCTGGTCGGTCGACTGCACCGCCTGAATCTCGCGCTCAACGCCCGCTTCGTCGCCGATCGCGACCGGCCGGTGACGGGGCGCACCGCCGCGCAGGCCTTCGCGCTGGATCGGGCGACGCCGCGCGACATGGCGCATGTATTCATTGCCGCAGCGCGCACGCTTGGCGTGCCGGCCCGCTACGTATCGGGCTATAGCCGGTTCGCGTTCGGCGGCGAGCATCGACCGGCGCCGCATGGCTGGGCCGAGGCCTATGTCGCGGGGCTGGGCTGGGTGGCGTTCGATCCGTCCGCCGGCCGGTCGGCGGACGAGGCCTATGTGCGCGTCGCGGTGGCGCTCGATGCGGCGGGCGCGGCCGCGGTCGCGGGGTCGCGGCTCGGCGAGGGCGACGAGGAAATGGATGTCGATGTGACGGTGGCGCCGGCGTCCGATTGAGCGCGCGCGGGTCCGGCAACCCACGCCCGGTCGCCTCCCTCAGGCCAGTTCGCGTTCCAGCGCAGCCTGGCGCTGCGGCGAGAGCGCGACCGCGGCGATCTCTTCCGGCGGCAGCAGCGTCCAGCCCGACGGCCCGAGCACTTCGAGCGGCTGATAGCGCGTCTTGTACTCCATCCGCGCCGAACCCTTCACCCAATAGCCGAGATAGACATAGGCGAGCCCGACCGCGCGCGCGCGCAGGATATGGTCCATGATGATATAGTTGCCGAGGCCCGCGACGTCGGCGTCGAAGAAGCTGTAGATCATCGACAGGCCATCGGCCTGCTGGTCGGTCAGGCAGCAGCCGACCAATTTTCCCGGTCGGCCGTCGACCGGCGCTTCGCGATATTCGACGATGAAGCTGTTGACCGGCGAATGCTCGACCATGTCGGCATAATCGCTCTCGTCCATGCCGGCCATGCCACCGCCGGGATGCCGCGCGGCAAGATAGCGGCGCAGCAACTGGAATTGCTCGTCGGTCGCCCACGGGCGGCAGGCGGCGACCTCCAGCGTCGACAGGCGTTTGATCAGCTTGCGCTGCGTGGCATTGGCCGCGAAGGCCGAGGCGATCACGCGCACCGAGACGCATGCCGTGCAGCCCGCACAACTCGGGCGATAGGCGACCGACTGGCTGCGCCGGAACCCGATCCGGCCGAGCGCATCGTTCAGTTCGCCGGCATGCGGCCCGTTCAGTTCGGTGAACACCTTCCGTTCCTGCCGGCCCGGCAGATACGGGCAGGGGGCCGGGCTGGTTACGAAAAAGCGTGGAAAACGAAATGGCGCAGTCACCGCCGGTGGCCCCCTTTTGGTGCCGCGAGATCATGCGGCTTGAGGCCGTTATGAATCGCTTCTCTCATGATGAAAAGCGGCTTTACCATGATTGGGGGTTAACGCGATATTATCGATATTTGTTGGGAAATCGCGGCAAGGCGCGCGGCGCGATGGCGCGCCTGATGGATCGTCGATGTACGGAACGCCTTACCCCAACATGCTGAATCTAGCGGACTCGGCAGGCGACGGGAAGCGTGCATCGATTCGCTTCGTCGCACGCCCGATTCCGCCTGGCGCGTTGCACGTGAGCGCCGCCGGGGGGCGGCTAGGCGAGCTCCACCGGACTGGCCTCGTAACCCGCCTGGTTGAGCGCGGCCATCAGCCGATCGAGATGCGCGCGATCGCGTGTCTCGCATTCGATGTCGGTGATCAGGCCCTTGGCCGGCAGCGTGGTGAAGACCCGCTGGTGATAGATTTCGATGATGTTGACGCGCTGCTGATCGAAGATGCGCGCGACGTTGAACAGCGCGCCGGGCTGGTCCTGCAGCCGGATCCGCAGCCGGGCGAGGCGGCCGGAGCGCGCCAGATCGCGCAGCAGGACGTTGGCGAGCAGGCGCGTGTCGATATTGCCGCCGCAGAGGATCACGCCCACCGTCTTGCCCTTAAAGCGCTCGGGATGCTGCAGCAAGGCGGCCAGGCCGGCGGCACCGGCGCCCTCGACCACGGTCTTCTCGATCTGCAGCAACAGGCTGACCGCCTGTTCGAGGCTGCGTTCGCTGACCAGCACGATATCGTCGACCAGCGCGGCAACCATGCCGCTGGTGATCGCGCCCGGTTCCTTGACCGCGATGCCCTCGGCCAGTGTGTCGCCGGCGCACGGCATGTCGGTGCCGTTGATGCGGTTGTACATCGACGGGTACAGTTCCGCCTCGACGCCGATCACGTCGATCGGGCGACCGGCGGCGCGCGCGACCGTCGCCATGCCGGAGATCAGCCCGCCGCCGCCGATCGGCGTGATCAGCGTGTCGATCGACGGCACGTCGGCGAGCATTTCGAGCGCGACGGTGCCCTGGCCCGCGATGACCCGGACGTCGTCGAACGGGTGGACGAAAGTCAGGCCGTTGACCGCCTCGAGCTCGCGGGCATGGGCATAGGCCGCATCATAGGTTTCGCCGTGCAGCACGACGGTGGCATGGTGGCCCTCGGTCTGCGTGACCTTCACGGTCGGCGTAGTGGTCGGCATGACGATCGTCGCCGGGATGCCCAGGCGATGCGCGTGATAGGCCAGGCCTTGCGCATGGTTGCCGGCCGAGGCGGCAATCACGCCGGGCGTGCCGGCGGGCAGTTGCAGCAGCGTGTTGAGCGCGCCGCGCTCCTTATAGGCCGCGGTGAATTGCAGGTTCTCGAACTTGAGATAGACGGTCGCGCCGGTCAGCCCGCTCAGCGTGCGGCTGATGAAGGTCGGCGTGTGCACGATCTGGTCGCGGATCCGCGCGTGCGCTGCGTGCACATCGTCGATTGTTACGGGCAGGGCGGAGGAGAGCGGAAGACTTGCCATAGGCCTGCGCGCCTAGACCATCTGGCGCGGCGAAGAAACACTGACTATCGCGGGCGTCATGGCAAACATCGCATTCATCGGCACCGGCGTCATGGGCGCCCCCATGGCGCGGCATCTCGCCGCGGCGGGACATGACGTTACCGTCTATAATCGCACGCGCGGCAAGGCGGAGGCGACCGGCCTTGCCGTCGCCGACACGCCGGCCGCTGCGGCGGCCGGAAAGGACGCGGTGATTACCTGTGTCGGCAACGATGACGATCTCGCCCAGGTGACGCTGGGCACCGACGGCGCGTTCGCGGCGATGCGCGGCGATGCGGTGTTCGTCGATCACACCACCGTATCCGCCGCAATCGCGCGGCGGCTGGCGGCGGCGCGGGCGCTGTCGGTCGACGCGCCGGTCTCGGGCGGGCAGGCGGGTGCCGAAAACGGCACGCTGTCGATCATGTGCGGCGGGTCGGCCGCAGCGATGGCCAGGGCCGAACCGATCCTCGGCGCCTATGCCGCGCGCATCGTGCATGTCGGCGCGGCGGGCGCGGGGCAGACGACCAAGATGGTCAACCAGATCGCCATCGCCGGCGTGCTGCAGGGCGTGAGCGAGGCGTTGCGCTTCGCCCAGGCCAGCGAACTCGATCTGGCCAAGGTATTCGAGGCGATCTCCGGCGGCGCGGCGCAGAGCTGGCAGATGGTCAATCGCTGGCAATCGATGGGCGAGGACCGGTTCGATTTCGGCTTCGCGGTGGATTGGATGCGCAAGGATCTGGGGCTTGCGCTGGACGAGGCGAAGCGCAACGGCGCGGTGCTGCCGGTCGCGGCCTTGGTCGATCAATTCTATGCCGAAGTGCAGAAGATGGGGGGCGCGCGACAGGATACGAGCGCGCTGGTCAGGAGATTGCCGAAGTGATGCGTTTTGTACTGGCGACGGTGTCGCTGCTGGCCCTCGCCACACCCGCTTTGGCCGATGCGCTGGTCGACAACGTCAACGGCATCACGATGGACAAGGATGGCAAGCCGATCCAGTTCACCGGGGTGCTGATGTCCGCCGACGGCAAGGTGACGAAGCTATTGCAACGCGGCGACAAGCGGCCCGACAAGCTCGATTGGCGGGCGGACATGAAGGGCCGGACCTTGCTGCCCGGCTTCGTCGATGCGCATGGCCATGTCATGGAACTGGGCTTCCGCGCCCTCGCGCTGGACCTGTCGGATACTAAGAGCCTGGCCGAGGCACAGGCCAAGATCGCGGCCTATGCCAAGGCCAATCCGGACCGCAAATGGATCCTCGGCGGCGGCTGGAACCAGGAAGTCTGGGGCCTCGGCCGCTTTCCCACTGCCGCCGACATCGACGCCGTGGTCGGCGATCTGCCGGTCTGGCTGTCGCGCGCCGACGGCCATGCCGGTTGGGCCAACAGCGCCGCCATGAAGGCCGCCGGGGTGACCGCGAAGAGCGTGTCGCCGGCGGGCGGGCGGATCGAAAAGACGGGCGCCGCGCCCAGCGGCGTGTTCGTCGATGCAGCGCAGAAGCTGATCGACAAAGCGGTGCCGCAGCCCCTGCCGAGCGATCGCAACATCGCCTTCGTCCGCGCGCAGAACATCCTGTTGTCCTACGGCATCACCGCCACGGCCGATATGGGCACCAGCCTCGACGACTGGCTGGCCTATCGTCGGATGGGCGATCTCGGCGCGATGCGCGTCCGCGTGATGAGCTATGCCAGCAGCGTCGATACCGCGGTGCAGATCGCCGGGCGCGGGCCGACGCCGTGGCTGTATGGCGACAAGCTGCGGCTCGGCGGGGTGAAACTATACGCTGACGGCGCGCTCGGCTCGCGCGGCGCCTGGCTCAAGGCGCCGTATAGCGATGCGCCGAAGGAACGCGGGCTTGGCTTCATGGCCGAGGACGTGATCCGCAACCTGATGAGCCGCGCGTCGCTCGAGGGGTTCCAGGTCGCGGTGCACGCGATCGGCGACGAGGCCAATCTGCAGGCGCTCGACGCGATCGAGGCGATGTCCGACACCTATAAGGGCGATCGGCGCTGGCGCATCGAACATGCGCAGATCGTCGACCCGGTCGATCTGCCGCGGTTCGGCAAATACGGCACGATCGCCTCGATGCAGCCGGTCCACCAGACCAGCGACCGCACGATGGCCGAGGCGCGGCTCGGGCCGGCACGCCTGAGCGGCGCCTATGCGTGGAACTCGATGCTGAAGAACGGCGCGAAGCTGGCGTTCGGATCGGACTATCCGGTCGAGCGCCCGGATCCGTTCGCCGGCTGGGCCGCGGCGTTCACCCGGACCGACGCCGCCGGCCAGCCGTTCGGCGGCTGGCGACCGGAAGAGGCAGTGACGCGCGAGCAGGCTTGGTGGGCGTTCACGCAGGGCGGCGCCTATGCCGGGTTCGCCGAGGACAAGTTCGGCCGGCTGGCACCGGGCCAGCGCGCCGACTTCATCATCGTCGATCGCGATCCGCTGCTGGCCAGCCCGAGCGAATTGCGCGCGACCAAGGTGCAGGAAACCTGGGTGGGGGGCGAGAAGGTGTGGGAGCGGAAGTGAGTTTCGGCTGACACAGCGCAACTCTTGCCGTCATCCTGAACTTGTTTCAGGATCCAGGCGCGGTCACCGGCGGCATGGATACGGCAGATGGAACGCACCCCCGCGGTCTATATTCTGGCGATCCAGAAGCGTGGCTCGTTATATATCGGGGTAACGTCAGTGCCGGTGGGCCGGATGGTGCAGCATCGCGACGAACTCGTGCCGGGCTTTACCACGCGCTACGGCATCAAGCGTCTCGTGCTGATCGAATTTTTCGGCTCGATGGAGACGGCTGTCCTGCGCGAGAAGCAGTTAAAGTGCTGGCATCGCGACTGGAAGATCAACCTGATTGAGGCTGACAACCCGACATGGCGCGATCTGGCGCTGGATTACGGGTTGCCCCCGTTGGCCGTGCCGCGGTGGATCGGGAAATAGCGTTTTCATGGATTTGGCTGCGGATCGAGGCGCGGCTGACTGCTTCCTCGACACCGTCTTTGGGTCTGCTGACCGCGCCTGGATCCTGAAACGAGTTCAGGATGACGGTGTTTAAGCGGAGATGACAGGTAAAAACGAAAGGCCGCGGCACCCCCCGATGCCGCGGCCTCGCCCCCCGAAAGTGGTCAGGTCAAATTACGCGACGGCGGCTTCGGTGATCGGCATGCCGACTTCGTCCGGCTCGCGCAGCACATAGCCGCGGCCCCAGACGGTCTCGATGTAATTCTCGCCGTCGCATGCCAGGCTCAGCTTCTTGCGCAGCTTGCAGATGAACACGTCGATGATCTTGAGCTCGGGCTCGTCCATCCCGCCATAGAGGTGGTTGAGGAACATTTCCTTGGTCAGCGTGGTGCTCTTGCGCAGGCTGAGCAGCTCGAGCATCGCATATTCCTTGCCGGTCAGATGCACCCGGCTGCCATCGACCTCGACCGTCTTGGCGTCGAGATTGACCGCCAGCTTGCCGGTGCGGATGACCGACTGGCTGTGGCCCTTGGACCGGCGCACGACGGCGTGGATGCGCGCGGTGAGCTCTTCGCGGTGGAACGGTTTGGTGACGTAATCGTCGGCGCCGAAGCCGAAGCTGCGCACCTTGGAATCCATTTCGTTGACGCCGCTGAGGATCAGCACCGGGGTCTGTACGCGGGCGACGCGAAGCTTCTTGAGCACGTCATAGCCATGCATGTCGGGCAGGTTGAGATCGAGCAGGATGATGTCGTAATCGTACAGCTTGCCGAGATCGAGGCCTTCTTCGCCCAGGTCGGTGGTATAGACGTTGAATCCTTCGGTCGTCAGCATCAGGTCGATCGCCTTGGCGGTCGAGGGCTCGTCTTCGATCAACAACACGCGCATCAGGCCGTCCCCTGTCCACTCGCAACGTATCGAGGCCTCCCTTGGCCCGACCTGATTGCGCATAAACCATTAACCTCATCAGTGATGAACGCAAAAGGTTAATTTCGGATTAAGTGGCTTGAGTCCGCGAGTCGCCAGCCACCGGAGCGGTGTGTCGGCGAGTCGGTTGCGGTGTTGCCATCGCTAATGGCGCAGAAGGGTAAACGAAATGCGCGCGCATGCCCGGGTGGCGCGCGGCGTCAGCCGAAACCCTCCGCCGTGCACACGCTGCGCATGCGATCGGCCAGGAACGTGATCAGCGTCTCGACCCGCGCCGGGCGCAGATTGCTGGGCGGCGTCAGCAGATGCAGCGCGATCGGGGGCAGCGACCAGTCGGTCAGGATCGCGACAAGCGAACCGTCGATCAGGTCGGGCCCGACGATAAAATCGGGCAGGATGCCGATGCCGAGCCCCGCGCGCAGCGCCGGCAGCAAGGCGTCGCCGCTGTTCGCGCTCAGCGGGCCGGTCGGGCGCACTGCCGCTTCGCCGCCGTCCGGGCCGTGAAAGCGCCACGGCCCGGTCACGTTGGTATAGGCAAAGCACGGGCGCTCGCCGAGTTGCGCGGGATGCGTCGGTCGGCCGTGCAGTTGCAGATAGGATGGCGCGGCGACGATATGCGCGGTGACGGGGCCGAGGCGGCGCGACCGCAACGAACTGTCGGGCAGATCGGCGATGCGCAGCGCGACATCGAACCCCTCGGCGACGATATCGACCTTGCCGTCGGTCAGATTGAGATCGATTTCGATGCCGGGATGCAAGGCCAGAAATTCGGCGATCAGCGGCGCCACGTGGAGCAGGCCCAGGGTCATCGGCGCCGTCAGCCGGACCAGCCCGGTCGGTGCGGTCGCCGCATCGCGCGCGGCCTCCTCGGCGGCATTGGCCTCGGCCAGGATGCGCGCGGCATGCTCGGCCAGCGCCTTGCCGCTTTCGGTCAGCGTCAGGCGGCGCGAGGTGCGGTGGAACAGCGATTGGTTGAGATGCGTCTCCAGCCGCGATATCGCCTTGGAAACGGTCGCCTTCGACACGCCGATGGCATCCGCCGCGCCGCTGAACGAGCGATGCTCGACGACTTGCGCGAAGATCGCCCAGGCTTCCAGGTCGGGCAGGCGCATTGCTTGTTTCTCCGTCATGTTGACCGCAGGTGGCGCGCTTCGGCAGGCTCGGGCACGCCGCGATCCCGATCGGCGAGCACCTCTTCACCCCGCCGCGGCCACGGACGGCACGGCAAGGGCAGGTGTTCGTCAGGCGGAAGTCCGCGCCGGCACGCTGAAACACGTCCAGGGATTCATTATAGAGGGAAACGATCGGTTTCCAGCGTTTCCATTTACGATATGATGGAAACCCTTATCTTGGCGGCAACAACTCGTTCAGAGGACTGCACCATGATCGATACCAAGAGCAAAATCGACAAGCGCTCGTTCGACAGCCTGGGTCACGCCAATCACGGTTGGCTCAACGCCCGCCATCATTTCTCCTTCGCCAATTATTACGATCCGGCACGCATGGGCTGGGGCGCGATCCGCGTGTGGAACGATGACGAGATCGGCCCGAACAGCGGCTTCCCGGCGCATCCGCACAAGGACATGGAGATCATCACCTATGTCCGCAGCGGGGCGATCACGCACCAGGATTCGCTCGGCAACAAGGGCCGCACCGGCGCCGGCGACGTGCAGGTGATGAGCGCGGGCACCGGCGTGCGTCATGCCGAATTCAACCTGGAGAATGAGACGACCACCTTGTTCCAGATCTGGATCGAGCCGACGCGCAAGGGCGGCGCGCCCAGCTGGGGTGCCAAGCCGTTCCCCAAGGCGGCGCGCGACGGCCAGTTCCAGGTGCTGGCGAGCGGCTTTGCCGAGGATGTCGGCGCGCTGCCGATCCGCACCGATGCCCGCGTGCTGGGCGCGACCGTGTCGGCGGGCGAGCGCTTGACGCATACCGTCGGCGCGGGGCGCCATGCCTATTTCGTGCTCGCCAAGGGCGCGCTGGAGATCGACGGCGTGCGCTTCGATGCGCGCGATGGCGCGGCCCTCGAAGGCGGTCAGACAGTCGAACTGCGCGCGATCGAGGATAGCGAGATCGTGCTGGTCGATAGCGAATAGCGACTCAACCCCTCCCGCTTGCGGGAGGGGCAGGGGTGGGCTCGCGCTCGCCCTCGACTGCAACGCTTGCCGCTAGCGCGAGCCCACCCACAACCCCTCCCGTACGCTGGAAGGGGGAAGCTAAAGGAAACTGCCATGACCAAGGTCCTCGTTCTCTATTATTCGTCCTACGGCCATATCGAGCAGATGGCGGATGCCGTTGCCGAAGGCGCGCGCGCCGGCGGTGCCGAGGTCGATATCCGCCGCGTGGCCGAGACGGCACCGGCCGCCGTCGTCGCCGCTGCGCACTTCAAGACCGACACCGCGCACCCCGAAATCGAGAATGTGCAGGCCTTGGCGAATTATGACGCGATCATCATCGGCGCGCCGACGCGCTTCGGGCGGATGCCGAGCCAGATGGCCTCGTTCCTCGACCAGGCCGGCGGCCTGTGGGCGAGCGGCGCGCTGAACGGCAAGGTCGGCGGCGCCTTCACCTCGACCGCCAGCCAGCATGGCGGGCAGGAGACGACCTTGTTCTCAATCATCACCAACCTGCTGCATTTCGGCATGACGATCGTCGGGCTGGACTACGGCTTCCAGGGGCAGATGGGCGTCGATGAGGTCAAGGGCGGATCGCCGTATGGCGCAACGACGATCGCCGATGGCGATGGCAGCCGCCAGCCGAGCGCGAGCGAACTGGATGGCGCGCGCTATCAGGGCAAGCGGATCGCCGAAGTGGCAGGCAAGCTGAACGCCTGAGCATTTGGCTGAACCACTGAAACGGCCGGTCGGGATCTCCCGATCGGCCGTTTTCGCGTCTACAGGCCGGGGACGCGCGGCCAATAGAGCGGGAAGCCGGGCCTTGGCAGAGTCGGCACGACCGGCGGCGGCTTGAGGTACACGCCCGGGATCGCCGGATATTTGGCTGCGGCGCGGGCGAACACCGCGCGCGCCGCCGCTGCGCCCGGCGCCTTGGGCGACACGCCAACCCAGCGCCAATGCCACGGCTCCCACGATACGCCCTGCGCATTGCCCGCCGGGAAGGACAGTTCGAAGCCGAAATCGCGGGCGTGCGCCAGCAACCAGCGCCCGGCCGGGTGCCAGATGATGCAGGCATCGACATCCGGGCAATCGGGCGACGGGCGGACGGCGAAATCGAGCGTATAGCCGGTAGCATGTTCGCTATAGGCCGGCGGCGCGGCAACGCGGGCGCGTTCGGCGGCATTGGCGAAACGCTGGCCTTGGCCGATCTGCGCGCAGAACACCTGGCGCTGATATTCGATCGGGCGGAAGCAGGAAACGCCGCGCAGCGTGCCGGCAACACCGGGAACGGTGTCCGCGGCCTGCAGCAGGCGGATGAGGTCGACCATGGCGGCGCGGTGCAGCCGGCACGGGCCGCCGATCGCGAAGCCGGGCGGCGCAGGCAGCAGATCGGCCTCGGCGCCCTGGCCGTAAGGCAGGTGGCCGAGCACGCGGCCGTCGGTACCGGCTTCGGCGTTTTGCGTCGGGCACAGCGGGACGGTCATCGCCAGCGCCAACCCCGGCGCCAGGCCGATCGACCAGCCGCACGCGCCGACGAGAAATTTGAACAAGGGATTCACCGGGTGTTTCTCTGGCATGCGCGCCCAAGCGGTGGCAAGGGGGCGGGATGCTTGCAAATCATGTTCTCTTCCTCGACGGCGAAGCGCTGGTCATCGACAAACCCGCCGGCCTGCCGGTCGATCGCCCGCGCGATGGATCGATCAGCCTCGAAAACCATCTCGCCGGCCTGACCTTCGGGTTCCGTCGCTGGCCGCATGCCGTGCACCGGCTCGATCGCGACACGTCGGGGTGTCTGCTGCTGTCGCGCAACCCCAAGGCGCATGCGCGCCTGCAGCAGGCGTTCGAACAGGGGCTGGTCACCAAACGCTATCTGGCGGTGCTCGAGGGCGTTGTCGAAGGCGAGGGCGTGATCGATCTCGCGCTGTCGAAGATCAGCAGCGCCGAGGACGGCTGGCGCATGAAGGGCGATCCTGCGGGCAAGGCGGCGCGCACCGGTTGGCGCGTGATCGAGGTCAAGGATGGGCGTTCGTTCGTCGAATTCACCCCCGAGACGGGGCGGACGCACCAGATCCGCGTGCACGCCGCCGAGGCGCTGGGCGCGCCGGTGGTCGGCGATCCGGTCTATAGCTCGGGCGGCAAGCACAGCCTGCTCCACGCCGCCGGGCTGACCGTCCCGCGCGCCGGCAAGCAGCCGATCGTGGCGGTCGCGCCGCTGCCCGCGCGATTCGCCGAGGCCGGGTTTACGCTGCCCGAGGGCGCCGAGGTGGCCACGGTGGTGACGGATTTCGAGGCACCCGAGGGCGCCTGAAGCTGCCGTCATCCCGGACTTGATGCGGGATGGCGGAGAGGGTCAGTCCCGCACTTTCCCGCGCAAGTTCTTCACCGTGCTGCGCTTCACCTTGCCCTCCACCCGCCGGGTCTGCGACGCGCGCGTCGGCTTGGTCGGGCGGCGCTTCTTGGGCACGATCGTCGCTTCCTGGATGAGCGCGATCAGCCGTTCGCGCACCTCCTGGCGGTTGAGCAATTGCGAGCGGGTGCCTTCGCTGCGCAGCACCAGCACGCCGTCGCGCGTCAGCCGCGAGCCGGCGAGGATCGCCAGCCGGTTCTTCACCGCCAGCGGCAGATTGGGCGAATTGCCGACATCGAAGCGCAGGATCACCGCGCTGTCCGTCGTATTGACATGCTGGCCGCCGGCGCCGCCCGAACGGGTGGCGCTTTCCTGCAGCTCGTCGCTGTCGATCGAGATCGAGCGGGTAACGGGAATGGCGACCATGCCGAAAGCGATTGCGCAGATCGGCGACTGCCGCAACAGGGACGGCACGAAAGACGGAGAAACCCATGTACCAGTTCGACATCGCCAATAGCAGCAAGGCCGAGCTCTACCGCGACCTCGGCGCCGCGCTCGACGCGCTGACCGCCGACGAGCCCGATGCGATCGCCAACATGGCCAATGCCGCGGCGCTGATCTGGCAGTATCTGCCCGATCTCAACTGGGCCGGCTTCTACCGCGCGGTCGATGGCGAACTGGTGCTCGGCCCGTTCCAGGGCAAGGCGGCGTGCATCCGCATCGCGATGGGCAAGGGCGTGTGCGGCACCGCTGCCGCCACCCGCACGACGCAGCGGGTCGATGACGTGCACGCCTTTCCCGGCCATATCGCCTGCGACGCGGCAAGCCGGTCGGAACTGGTCGTGCCGATCGTCTCGCAGGATCGGCTGATCGGCGTGCTCGATCTCGACAGCCCGGTGGCGGCGCGGTTCGACGCCGGGGATGCGGCCGGCTGCGAGGCATTGATGGCGTTGCTCGCGCCACGGCTCGGATGATCCGATTCGGGACAGTGCACGATCTGGCGAACGAGCGTCCCGAATGGTAAGGACCGCGTTAAGGATTTTTTGCGGCGACCGGGGGCGTTTACCGCAGAACCAGGAGTGTTGACCATGCGGACCCTGACTTTTGCGGCACTTTCGGCGGCGCTCCTCGTGTCGGCTGCCCCGCTCGACGCGCAGCGACTCGGCAGCAGTGCGACGCAGACGAGTTCGGCGCGCAGCATGTCCTCGGTGCAGTCGCGTGGCAGCTGGAATGCGCCGCGCCCGGCACAAGGTGGCAATTGGAACGGTCCGCGCCCGACCATGCCGGCCGGTGGTTGGCATAGCGGTCCGCGCCCGACGCCGCCCGCAGGCGGTTGGAACAACACTCCGCGCCCGACACCGCCGGCCGGCGGGTGGCACAACAATCCCCGCCCGACCCAGCCCGGCAATTGGCACAACAATCCGCGGCCCGTGCCCGGCAACTGGGACCATCCGCGCCCGTCGCGCTGGGGCAACAAGATCGATGGCCACTGGTATGCCGGGCATCAAGCGCCGGGCGGGTGGAAGAATTATCGCCGCCCGACGCGCGGCTGGACACTGCCGCGCTACTGGATCGCGCCGAGCTTCTTCATCAGCGACTATTCGTCCTACGGCCTGGCCACGCCGCCTTATGGCTACAATTGGACGCGCTATTATGACGATGCCGTGCTGATGGACCAGCGCGGCCAGGTGTGGGATTCGGTCAGCGGGCTCGATTGGGACCGCTATGACGACAGCTATGGCGCCGGCTATGACGATGGCGGCTACGATGCGGGCTACGGGTATGACGGCGATGTTGCGCCGGGCGACGGCTATGGCGCCGGCTATCCGGTGCCGCCGGTGGTCTATGGCGCGCCAAGCGAAGTCGTGCAGGGCGGCGGCTATACGGCCGGTGGCCAGCGGGGCGGCTATGTCGCGGGCGGCTATTGGTATCCCCCGGCGACGACCACCACGGTGACGGTCACCAGCCCACCGGCCTATGTCACGACGACCACTGAGTATATCGACACGGTGACCTATACCGCGCCGCGCCGCACTCATGCCAAGAAGAAGGTGTGGCGGCCGACCAAGGTGCGCCAGTGCAACTGCGCCTGCCGCTGCTGACGGCGTTCGCCCGGGACAATCGCGAGCCGCGCTCTTAAGGTAGGGTTGGGAAATGAACGTCCTGCGCGCCCAGGGGTTCGTAGCGCATGTTCGAAACCTTCACCTGGCCGCCCGAGCCCTATATCCTCGCCATGACCGGCGCGGGGCTGCTCATCGCGCTCGTCGCGTGGCTGCCGCTGGCGCTCAAGAAGCTGCCGCTGTCGCTGCCGATCGTGTGCATCGCGATCGGCGCCGCCTTGTTCTGTTTCCTGCCCCTGCCGATCGCGCCGCTGCCCACGCGGCATCCCGTGTTCGTCGAGCATTTCACCGAATTCGTCGTGATCATCGCGCTGATGGGCGCGGGGCTCAAAATCGATCGCGTGTTCGGCTGGAGGAGTTGGGGCGCGACCTGGCGGCTGCTCGGGCCAACCATGGTGCTGACGATCGGGGCAATCACGCTGCTCGGCGTCTATGCGCTGGGCCTGCCCTGGCCGGTGGCGATCCTGCTCGGCAGCGCGCTCGCACCGACCGATCCGGTGCTCGCCGCCGACGTCCAGGTCGGCCCGCCCAAGACCGGGGAGGAGGACGAGGTGCGCTTCGGCCTGACCTCGGAGGCCGGGCTCAACGACGGGCTCGCCTTTCCCTTCGTGCATCTGGCGCTGGCGCTCGCCGCGGCGGCGGCGACGGGCGAGGCCTGGGCGACGAAATGGGTGTTGCACAGCGTCGTGTGGGAAATCGCCGCGGCGGTGGTGATCGGCTGGGGCATCGGGCGGCTGATCGGCTGGGTCACCTTCCATATTCCGGCTGAAAGCAAGCTGGCGCAGACCGGCGACGGGGTGATCGCGATCGCCGCGACGTTCCTCGCTTACGGTCTGTGCGAAATCGCGCAATGCTATGGCTTTCTCGGCGTGTTCGTCGCCGCTTTGGCCCTGCGCCATTCGCATCGCAGCCATGATTTTCAGCGCGACATGCACGATTTCGCCGAACAGATCGAACGGCTGGCGATGATGGCCGGGCTGCTGCTGTTTGGCGGCGCGCTGGTCAGCGGGCTGCTGGCGCCGCTGGGCTGGATCGAGGTGGCGGTGGCGGTGCTGGTGCTGTTGGTGGTGCGACCGCTGGCCGGCGCGCTCGGCTTTCTCGGCTCCCCCGCCAAGCGCAGCGAGAAGCTGACCCTGGCCTTTTTCGGCATTCGCGGCATGGGCTCGTTCTATTATCTCGCGTACGGGCTCAACCATATGCAGGCGGCCAACGCCGAGCGCCTATGGGCGCTGATGGGGCTGGTCGTGCTGCTGTCGATCCTCATGCACGGCCTGACCGTGACCCCGGTCATGCGACGGCTCGATCGGCTGCACGGGCGCGATCCGGATGCGGACGAGGTGGCGAACGACGGCAGTGTGGAGCCTGGGATGGAGGCAAGCGCCCGGTGATCGCCATCGTGTTCCTGCGAACGCAGGAAACCAGGGTAACCGGAGATACCGTTCGTGGCCATGTGCTCCTGCGTGCGCAGGAGTACAGCTGTTACCGCCGCGCGCGTTCGCCGAACGTGACGAGGCTTTCCGCGCCGTCCGCCGCGATGGCCGAGACGCCGATGAAGTGATCGTCGACCGGCACGTTGGCGAGCACGGCGCGCACGTCCGTCGCGTCGCGGCTGGCGGTCCAGTCCTGTGCCTCGTTGCGCCGCCAGCGAATACGATATTTCGCCGCGCCGGAGATCGCTGGCCAGGACACCGTCGTGTCGCGGGACAGGTCGCCGGCGATCGTCACCTTGTCGGGGGCGGCCGGCGCCGCGGCCAGCCGGGCGATCGTCGCGACGTTGATCGCGGTAATCTTGGCGAGATAGGCGAAATCCATCCGGTCGACCGTGTCGCCATAGGTCACGCCCCGTTCGCTGCGCAGGTCCTGATGCTGTGCATCCCAATTCTCGACCGCCGACGAAAAGCGCACGGCAGGAAAGCCGAGTTTCAGGAACGGCTCGTGATCGCCGCCGCGGCCGAAGCGATCGGGGCGGCGATCGACGAACACGTCCACGCCCTGCGGGATCGTGCCGGCGATCCCGTCGATCGCTTTGGCCAAAGCGCGCGACGGGCCGTCATCCTCGCCGCCATTGCCGCGCCGGGCGATCTGTTGCGCCAGATCTTCCGAGGCGCGGATGCCTTCGGAAAACACGCGCACCTTGGCCGCGTCGCGCACGCCGCCCTGGCCCAGGCTGTTGCCGACGATATCGTTGTTGAGCATCGCGCTGACCGTCCAGCCCTTCTCGCGTGCGGTTTCGGCGAGCAGTTGCGCGCCGAGCAGCCCCTGTTCCTCGCCCGAGAACAAGACGTAGACGATCGTCGCGCGATATTTGTGCTTGGACAGCAGCCGCGCCGCTTCCAGCACCAGCGCCGATCCGGAGGCATTGTCGTTCGCGCCCGGCGCATCGCTCTTGGCGTCCATCACGTCGGTGACGCGGCTGTCGATATGCGCGCCGACGATCACCACGCGCTTGGGGTCGCTGCCCTGCTGGAAGCCGAGCACGTCGACGATATTGGCGCCATCGGGGGTGCGCGGCGAGACCATCGTGCGCGCGATGTTCGACACGACGATGCAGCCGTTGCAGGCATCGGCGATCCGCGTGAACTCGCCGCCGGCCCAGGCGCGGGCCGCGCCGATGCCTCTCGCGGGATCGTCGGGCGAGGACAACGTGTGGCGCGTGCCGAACGAGACGAGCTTCTCGACATCGGCCTTGAGGCGGGTGGGGGAGGGCTTGTCCTGCGCAGCGGCGGCAGGGGTCGCGAGAACGAGCGCGATAAGCGGTAGGGTTTTCATCAGCTGAGCCTGTCGATGGCGTCGCGGGTCAGCGAGCCGGGGATGATCATGACCGGGATGGGCAGTGCGCCGGCATCGGTGCCGGCGAAATGCGTGACGAGCGGGCCGGGCGGGCCGATCGCCGCGGCGCCGAGCACCAATGCGGCGATATCGGGATTGGCGGCGATCATCTCGCGCAGGATCTTGGGCCCGTCGCCCTGGCGCAGCGTGATCGACGGGCGCAGGCCGGATTCCTCGATCAACGTGCCTGCCGCGCCGCTGACCAGCGCCTCGGCGTGAAGCCGCGCCTCCTCCTCGATCGTCGCCTGCACGCCGCCCCACGGGCCGAATTCCGATGGCGGCAGCAAGGACAGAATCTCGACGCCGCCACCGGTCTTCACCGCGCGGCGCGCGGCGAAGCGCAGCGCAATGCCCGCCTCGGGCGTTTCGTCGACGACGACCAGATAGATCCGCATGCATGCTCCCCTAAGAGCGGCCTAGGTGCCCGATATGCGGCTGTCGGCGCAAGGGGCGGTCTTGACCCGGGCGGTGGCGGAGGCGAAGGATCGCGCGCATTCACGGAATCACGTCCTCCCCAGGAACGAGTTAAGGATTACCATGCCGATCGAGATCAAGATGCCCGCTCTGTCGCCGACGATGGAAGAAGGCACGCTGGCCAAATGGCTGGTCAAGGAAGGCGATACCGTCAAATCCGGCGACCTGATGGCCGAAATCGAGACCGACAAGGCGACGATGGAGTTCGAGGCAGTCGACGAGGGCGTGATCGGCAAGATCCTGGTCGCCGAGGGCACCGACAATGTGAAGGTCGGCACGGTCATCGCGACGTTGCTGGAGGATGGCGAGAGCGCCGATGCCGCGCCGACCGAGAAGGCGGCTCTTGCCGCGCCGAAAGAAGAGCCCAAGGCGGAAGCGCCGACGGACAAAACCACGTCAGAAGCGCCGGTCGAGCCTGCGCCGGCCAAGCCGGCGTCGCCTGCTCCTGCTCCGGCCGCATCCGGCGAGCGGATCAAGGCCAGCCCGCTGGCCCGTCGCCTTGCCGCCGAGAAGGGGATCGAACTGTCCGCGCTGACCGGCTCGGGCCCGAACGGGCGGATCATCAAGGCCGATCTCGCCGACGCCAAGGCGGCGGCCGCGCCTGCGGCATCCAGCGCTGAAACGGCCGCCGCGCCGCAGGCCGCGGCCGCCCCGGCTGCCGCCGCCAAGCCGGCCGCAATCCCGGACATCCCGCACGAGGCGACCAAGCTCAGCAACGTGCGCAAGACGATCGCGCGCCGCCTGACCGAATCCAAGCAGACCGTGCCGCATATCTATCTGACCGTGGATATCCGGCTCGACGCGCTGCTCAAGCTGCGTGCGGAGCTCAACAAGAGCCTTGAGGCGCGGGCTGTGAAGCTGTCGGTCAACGATCTGCTGATCAAGGCGCTGGCGGTCAGCCTGATCCAGGTGCCCAAGTGCAACGTGATGTTCACGCCCGATCAGCTGATCAGCTTTGCCCGCGCCGACATCTCGGTCGCGGTCAGCGCGCCTTCCGGGTTGATCACGCCGGTGATCACCTCGGCCGATACCAAGTCGCTGTCGGCGATTTCGACCGAGATGAAGGATCTGGCGGCGCGCGCGCGCGAGCAGAAGCTGAAGCCGGAGGAATATACCGGCGGCACCGCGAGCATCAGCAACATGGGCATGTTCGGAATCAAGAATTTCGACGCGGTGATCAATCCGCCGCAGGGCATGATCATGGCGATCGGCGCGGGCGAGAAGCGCCCCTATATCATTGACGACGCGCTCGGCATCGCCACCGTGATGTCGGCAACCGGCAGCTTCGACCACCGCGCGATCGACGGCGCGGACGGCGCCGAGCTGATGCAGGCGTTCAAGAACCTGGTCGAAAATCCGCTCGGCATGTTGGCCTGACATGCCGGTGCGGGCGCTCATCGAGCTGCTGCACATCGCGGTTGGCGTACTGGCGACGCTGTTGTTGGCCTGGCTGGCGGCCTGGTCGGTGCCCAACGCGCGGGAATCGATCACGCTCGTCGCGTGGATCGTGGTGGGTGTCGTGGTGCTGAGCGGGCTGTGGTCATTGCGCCGCGCGCGGGACCACGGACGCGTGCCGCAGGCCGATGACGCCGCGTCCGATGCCTGAAGGTCCGCCCGCAACGGCGCCGGCGATCCGCGCGACCGCGATGGCGGCGGATGCCAATCCATACGGCAAGATTTTCGTCGGCTGGCTGATGGGGCAGATGGCGCTCGCCGCCGGCTCGGTCGCATCGCGGCATTCGGGCGCGCGCTGCCCGGTCGTGGCGGCAGACGGGTTCAGCTTCACCGCGCCGGTCGAAGTCGGCGACGAGGTGTCGTTCCACGCCGAGATCGTCGCCACCGGACGCAGTTCGATGACCGTCGCGGTGCAGGTATGGCGGCGCGACCGGCACGGCGAGGGCGGTTCTCGGGCGGCGGCGGGCAGCTTCACCCTGGTCGCGATGGGCGAGGACGATCGCCCGCGGGCGGTGAACGGCTGATGTTTCGGCTTGGCTTCGTGATCGCGATTCCCGTGCTGCTCGGGCTTGTCGGCGGCCCCTTGCTGCTGTTGTTTCAGGCCAATGGCGCGCTGCCGGGGGCGGGTGTGTCCCGCACCGCGGTCGGCGGCCTCGCCACGGCGGCCTTGCTTGGCGGCGCGCTGGGGCTGCTCGCGATCGTGCCCAATGCGCTGGGCGCGCAGATCGTCAACAAGATCGGTCTGCGATCCTGGGCGATCAACACCGGCTTGTTCGCCGGCATCGCGATCGCCACCTTCGGTTTCCTCAGCGATTGGATCGACACGATGCTGCGCGTGGTCGGCGGTGTCGATCTGTTCGGGGAACGAACGCTGCTGTGGCTGTTCTTCCTGCTCAACCTTTTTCTCTGCTGCGCGGTGCATCGCCGCCGCTTCCTCCCCAAGAAAGTCAGGACCGTATCGTGAGCGATTCCTATGATCTCATCGTGCTGGGCTCCGGCCCCGGCGGCTATGTCGCCGCGATCCGCGCCAGCCAGCTCGGGCTGAAAGTCGCTATCGTCGAACGCGAACTGCTTGGCGGCATCTGCCTCAACTGGGGCTGTATCCCGACCAAGGCGCTGCTGCGCTCGGCCGAGATCCTGCATTATATGCAGCATGCCAAGGATTACGGCCTGACCGCCGACAACATCACTGCCGATCTCGATGCGGTGGTGAAGCGCTCGCGCGGCGTGGCCAAGCAGCTCAATCAGGGCGTCACCCACCTGATGAAGAAGAACAAGATCGCGGTGCACATGGGCACGGGCAAGCTCACCGCGCCGGGCAAGCTGACGGTAACGGACAAGGACGGCAAGGCGAGCGAGCTGACCGCCAAGAACGTCATCGTCGCCACCGGCGCGCGCGCCCGCGACCTGCCGAACCTTCCGGCCGACGGCAAGCGCGTCTGGACCTATCGTCATGCGATGACGCCGGCCGAGCTGCCGAGCAAGCTGCTGGTCATCGGATCGGGCGCAATCGGCATCGAATTCGCCAGCTTTTACAATGATATGGGGGCAGATGTTACGGTCGTGGAGATGCTCGACCGGATCGTGCCGGTCGAGGATGAAGATGTCTCGGCCTTCCTCGAAAAGGCGCTCAAGAAGCAGGGAATGCAGATCCTCACCAGCGCGAAGATCGAGAAGATCGCCGCCAGCGAAACAGGCGTTGCCGCAACGATCACCGCCAAGGACGGCAAGGCGACGACCGCCGAGTTCAGCCACGTCATCGTCGCCATCGGCATCGTGCCCAACACCGCCGATATCGGGCTCAAGGAGCTCGGCGTCGACATGGACGAGCGCGGCTTCCTCAAGACCGGGCCGGACTGCAAGACCAACATCGACGGCCTCTACGCGATCGGCGACATCACCGCGCCGCCCTGGCTCGCGCACAAGGCCAGCCACGAGGGCGTGATCGCGGCCGAGGCGATTGCTGGCGGTCATCCGCATGCGATGGACCCGAAGAACATCCCGGGCTGCACATACTGCCATCCGCAGATCGCCAGCGTCGGGCTGACCGAGGCCAAGGCGAAGGAAGCGGGCTATGAGCTTAAGGTCGGCACTTTCCCGTTCATCGGCAACGGCAAGGCGATCGCGCTGGGCGAAGCCGAGGGCTTCGTGAAGACGGTGTTCGATGCCAAGACCGGCGAATTGCTCGGCGCGCACATGATCGGCGCCGAAGTGACCGAGCTGATCCAGGGCTATACGATCGGCAAGACGCTCGAAACGACCGAACAGGAACTGATCGAAACCGTCTTCCCGCACCCGACGCTGAGCGAGATGATGCACGAAAGCGTGCTCGGCGCTTATGGTCGGACGCTGCACATGTAACCCGGCAGCGGGCCCGGCCAAGGGGTAAGTCGGCCGGGCCCGCGCCGGAGCAGCGATCAGGCGTGGGACAGCGCCTTGACCGTGCCGGGGACAAGCTCGAGCCCGATCGGACCTTCGCCAGTATAGGTCATCGTGCCGGACAGACCGTTGCCGCCGGCATTGTTGACGTTGATCGCCACTACCCCCTGATCGGGACGACAGCCGAGCACCCAGGTGCCGCCGAGATTCCACGGTGCGCTGTCGCCGCCCCATTGGTTCTCGACCGCATAGGTGTCGGCCATCGTCCGCTTGCCCCTGAAGCCGATCGGGCCTTCGCCGAAATATGTCATCCAGCCGTTGAGCGTGTTGCCCTGATCGTCGCTGGTCACATCGAGTGCCACCACCGGCTGATTGGCACGGCATCCGATCACCCACAGGCCGCCCGGGTTCCACGGAGCGCTACTGCCGCCCCATTGATTGGCCGCGACGAAAGCGACGCCCTCGGACAGCGTTCCCTGCACGCCGATCGGGCCTTCGCCGTCATAGGTCATTGTGCCACGGAGCGTCTGGCCGCCGTCGTTGGAGGCGAGTTCGAACGCGATCGGCTTCTGGTCGGCGCGCGCGCCGAGCAGGAACAGGCCGGCATCGTTCCACGGCGCCGCATCGCCGCCCCACTGGTTCTCGACCTGATAGGTGTGGGTGGTCGTCAAAGTACCGCGAAAGCCGATCGGCCCCTCGCCTTGATAGGTCATTGTGACGGTGAAGGTCTGTCCGCCGTCGTCCGACCTGATCGACAGGGCGATCGGCTGCTGGTCGGCGCGATTACCGATGCTCAGCACGCCGCCATCGTTCCACGGCGCGCTGCTGCCGCCCCACTGATTTTGTGTATTGTATACGGTCATCACATCATTCCTCTCTGATGATTCCCGCCAAAGTCGAATGAACAAAGTTGCGTTAAAGCTTTGTCTTGCGCAGAAGACAACGTCGTCAATCGATGAAGGGCGAGAAATACTACGTTGATGTTACAGGACCCTGCAAATCGAGTCGAAGACTCGGCTTGGTACAATCATCATACTGCTTGGCCACGTTCTATGCCAATAATATCCGGTATTGTACTGCGGTTTATCTTAATCGTGTGGCGCAAGCAGCGTTTGGCAGGATTTCGGTGGCCACGAAGATATTTTTCTTCGGTGATCGTCGATGCTGGACAGACCCGTCCCGCGCACGCCACAGTAATCGGCTAGAAAGAGGGGGATCGCATCGATGAAATCTGTCCGCACGCTGCTGGCGTCGCTTGCCCTGACTGCCGCCGCCGCCCCGCCCGCTGCGGCCGAGACGGTGATCGTGACAGCCGACCGGATGGTCGACGTTCTTGCCGGAAAGGTGGTCGAGCATCCCGCCGTCACGATCGTCGACGGCCGCATCACCGGCATTGCCGATGCCCGGACGATCAAGTTCGGCGGCGACATCAAGCATATCGACCTGGGCGGCAAGACGATCCTGCCCGGGCTGATCGACATGCATGTGCACCTGACGTCGCTGGCCGAAATCGGCGGCTATCGCGGCCTGCAATATACCGACAGCTTCTGGAGTGCGGTCGGCGTCGCCAATGCGAAGAAGACGCTCGACGCGGGCTTTACCTCGGTGCGCAATGTCGGCGCGGCAGACTTTCAGGATGTCGGCCTACGCGAGGCGATCGATGGTGGCTGGGCAATCGGCCCCAGGATCACCACCGCCGGTTTGGCGATCGGCGCGACCGGCGGGCATTGCGATGACAATAGCCTGCCGCCCTCGCTCGACCGCAAGAGCCCGGGCGTGGTCAATTCGCCGGACGAAGCGCGCGCCAAGGTGCGGTGGCTGCACAAATATGGCGCGCAGGTGATCAAGATCTGCGCCACCGGTGGGGTGTTCTCGCTCGGCGACAGCGTTGGCGGGCAGCAGTTGAGCCTGGAAGAGATGAAGGCGATCGCCGACGAAGCGCACATGCTGCACATCAAGGTCGCGGCGCATGCGCATGGCGACGAGGGAATCCGCGCCGCGATCCTCGCCGGGATCGACACGATCGAACATTGCAGTCTGGCGTCGGACGAGACGCTCAAGCTCGCCGCGCAGAAGCGCACCTGGTTCGACATGGATATCTATAACGACGATTATATCCTGGCGACGGGCACCGCCAACGGCACCGAGCAGGAGAGCCTGGACAAGGAGAAGATCATCGGGCTCAAGCAGCGCCAGACCTTCCAGCGCGCGGTGAAGGCGGGCGTGCGGATGATCTTCGGCACCGATGCCGGCGTCTATCCGCATGGCGACAATGGCCGGCAGTTCGCCAAGATGGTCGAATGGGGCATGACGCCGCTGGGCGCGATCCGCGCCGCGACCTCGGACGCCGCCGAGGCGCTCGGCCAGACCGGTGATGTCGGCGCGATCGCGGTCGGGCGCTACGGCGATATCGTCGCGGTGGACGGTGACCCGCTGGCCGACGTGCGCCTGCTGGAAAAGGTCAGCGCAGTGATCAAGGGCGGGGTGCGGGTGAAGTAAGGCCGGCACCGCCAGCCAGGGTGAACGCTGGGGTCTTCCCGGGGAGGGGCGCTGCGCCCGCCCCCGGGAAGATCCCTGCGGTGCCAGCATATTGGTTCCTACAGCAGCCCGGCGGTCCGCAGCCCTGCATCCACCGCCGCACGGCTCGCCTCGCTCGGCGGCGTCATTGGCAGGCGCAACGCCATCGGCCATTCCGGCTTGATCATGCTCAGCGCATATTTGACCGGCCCCGGCGAGGCATCGGTGAACAGCGCCGTGTGCAACGCAAACAGGCGATCCTGCAGATCGAGCGCGAGCGTATAGTCCTCGTCCGCGCAGGCCGCCTGGAACTCGGCGCACAGCCGCGGCGCGACATTGGCGGTGACCGAGATGCAGCCCACCCCGCCGCTCGCATTGAAGCCCAGCGCCATGTCGTCGTTGCCCGACAACTGGCAGAAATCGGGCCCACAGGCGAGCCGCTGCGCCGAGGCGCGCTGGATGATCCCGGTCGCGTCCTTGATCCCGACGACGCTCGGAAACGCCTTGGCGATCCGGCCGACCGTCTCGACCGCGATATCGGTGACCGTGCGGCCGGGTACGTTGTAGAGCACGATCGGCAGATCGCAGCTATTGGCCACCGCTTCGAAATGGCGGAAAATGCCCTCCTGGTTGGGGCGGTTGTAATACGGCGGCACCATCAACGCGGCATCCGCGCCGGCATCCTTGGCGGCCTGGATGTTCTGGATCGCGACGCGCGTGTCGTTCGAGCCGGCGCCGGCGATCACAGGCACGCGGCCGCGGGCCTGATCGACGCACACGCGCACCGCATCGTAATGCTCATCGGCCGAGAGCGTTGCCGCCTCGCCGGTGGTGCCGCACGGCACCAGGCCCGACGAGCCCTCGGCGATCTGCCACTCGATGAATTCGCGATACGCGCTTTCGACGAACGCACCGTCGGGCGCGAACGGCGTGACGAGCGCCGGGATCGATCCGGAAAACATGGTTTATCTGCTCCTGGGGCGCGGAAAAGAGCCCGCTGCCGATTTTTGTTCACTGACAGTTACTGTCGCCTGGCGTAGGCTGTCCACATGTTACCAGCTTTGTTCGAAATCGCCCTGCTCGCCGCCGCTGCTTCCGGTGTCGCGCTTCCCACTGCCACGCAGGAACAGCTCGGCTGGGGCCGCGCGCAGCAATTGCTCAAGACCCAGGCCGCGCCGCAGGATGCCATCCTCGCTTCGGCCGTCGGACAGTGGAATGCGCTACGCCAGACCGACAGTCTGCCGTTCGATTCCTACGCCCGCTTCCTGCTCGCGCATCCCGGCTGGCCGGGCGAGGCTGCGATGCGCCGCACCGCCGAGCGCGCGCTGTCCAACGGCAACGGGGTGCCGGCAACCGTTGTGAGCTTCTTCACGCGTTTCCCGCCGCTCACCGCCAGCGGCGGCGCGGCCTATGCCCAGGCGCTGTCGGTCACCGGTCAGCGCGATGCCGCCTATGCCGCCGCCCGCAAGGCGTGGGTCACCGGCGTGCTGTCGGTGCCCGATGAAGCGCTGCTCGTCTCGAGCTTCTCCGGCGCACTCACCCCGGCGGATCACGACGCGCGGATGGACGAACTGCTGTGGCAGGGGGCAACCACCTCCGCCGCACGGCAACTGGCCTTTACCAGCCCGGGCAAGCGCGCGCTGTTCGAGGCGCGGCTTGCGTTCCGCACCAATGCACCGGATGCCGCGCAACGCTCGGCGCAGACCGAGGCGCTGGGCGCCAGCGATCCCGGCTATATCGCCGATCGCGCGACCTGGCTCCGCAACAGCGCGGCCGCGCCCAGCGCGCGTGCCTGGCTGGCCCGCCCGCGTGCGCTGGCCAGCCGACCCGGCGACGTCGAAAAATGGTATGAAGTGCTGCTCGCCAATGCGCGCGAAGCGGCCAATGACGGGCAGGCCCAGCTTGCCTACGATATCGCCAGCAGGGTCGACGACGCCTATCCCGCCGGAACCGACGTCAGCCGTACGCCGCTCGGCGAACGCGACGATTATACCAGCCTGGTGTGGCTTGCCGGGCAACAGGCGATGAAGAAGGCCAACCGGCCGGTGGATGCGATCGGCATGTTCGATCGCTATGCGCGCGGTTCGGCGACGCCGCAGTCGCAGTCGAAGGGCTATTATTGGGCCGGCCGCGCCGCGGAGGCGGCCGGGCGCCAGGCCGATGCTACGGCATTCTATACGCGCGCCGCGGGCTATCGCGATCTGTTCTACGGTCAACTCGCGATCGAGCGGCTCGGTCGCTCGCTGACCCCGCCGGTCGAGCCGGTCGCGCGCAGCGTCGATCCGGCAACGCGCACGGCATTCTTCGGTCGCGAAACGGTGCGTGTCGCGCAATATCTCGGGCTGGTCGGGCGCTGGGAGGATCAAAGCCTGTTCGTCCGGCAGATCGCGATCGACGCGAAGAGCGACACCGATCACACGTTGGCGACCGAGCTGGCGCGGCTGATGGGCCGGCCCGATCTCGGCGTGATGGTCGGGCGCAGCGCGGCGCAGAACGGCCTTACCGATTATACCACAATTGCCTTCCCCAGCGTGCGCGTGCCCGATTCGCACGCCGCCAACTGGACGATGATCCATGCCATCGCGCGCCAGGAAAGCCAGTTCGATCGCGCCGCGATCAGCCATGCCGGGGCGCGCGGGCTGATGCAGCTGATGCCCGGCACGGCGCGCGAGCAGGCCGGCAAGCTCGGCCTGTCGTACGATGCGGCAGCGCTGACGGTGAACACGGATTACAACATCCAACTCGGCTCGAGCTATTTTCAGCGCATCTATGCCCAGTTCGGCAGTTATCCGCTGGCCGTGGCGGCGTACAATGCCGGCCCGGGCAACGTGAACAAATGGCTGCGGGCCAATGGCGATCCGCGGACCGGCTCGGTCGACGTGATCGACTGGATCGAGGCGATCCCGTTGCAGGAGACGCGCAACTACGTTCAGCGCGTGCTGGAAAATGCTGTCGTCTACGACCTGCTGAACCCGCAGCGTGCACGCTCGGCAGGTGCGACCAACAAGATCAGCTGGTATCTCGGCAAGGGCCGGCCCGGCTGAGCGGGCAGGGCGGTCACCGCGGGCACAGCCCCGGCCTTTGTGGGCAAAGGGCGTGCGTCGCGGACGTTATTGAACGGTAAGGCGTTGCTGGTTCGGCGTCCCGGATTTTAGCCCTGCAAACGACGGCTGGCCGGGATTTGCCATGCTCGTGACGCGCATCGCCGCGTCGTGTTGATCGCGCTGATATAGCATCCGCAAACGCGGCCGCCTGGCATAATCCGGGGCCATCTGCGCCGCGCCGACCGCGGCGATTGCCGCCGCCACTGCCGACCTGCCCTGCGCAGTGAGCGTGATCGTCACATCTTCCTCGATCATCCCCAATGCCGCCATCGCCTTGATCAGGTGGGCAGCGATGGCGGGGCCGACCGTGGTGGTCGTTGCCAGCTCTGCCCCGCCCATCGCCACGCCTTCATGTTCACCGACGAACAGCGCGAGCAGCATGTCCAGGCCCGGATCATGCAACAGGTGAACCGGCAGATGGCGCTGCAACGCGCGTCGTGCGGCGATCATGCCGCGGGCGATGTCCAAGGGGGATCGTGTCGCGCGCGCATGCTTCTGCGCGCGCAATTCGGCAAAACGTTTGAACATATACAGGCCCGGATCCCTGACACCGTTGTCGGAGCGGCCTATGGGCGATGTCGGCGCTCCGGAAAAGTACGTATTATTGCAATAGCGATGATCCATCTGGCGGGTGGAACCGTCGTGCCGACGAAAAGCGCGGCCACGTGCTTTCCTTCCGCCGCCGCCGCGCCTACATCGCTGCCTCCCATGGCCAGACCAAAACCCGCCGCTTTCGAAAAGACCAAGATCGTCGCCGAGAACCGGCGCGCGAAATTCGACTATTTTATCGAAACGGTGTTCGAGGCAGGCATCGCGCTCGTCGGCACCGAGGTGAAGAGCCTGCGCACCGGGCAGGGCTCGATCGTCGAGAGCTATGCCGAAGTGAAGGATGGGCAGGTCCATCTGATCAATTCGAACATTCCCGAGTTCAGCCACGGCAACCGGTTCAACCACGAACCCAAGCGCCCGCGTAAGCTCCTGCTCCATGAGCGCGAGATCAAGAAGATGTTCGGGGCGGTGATGCGGGACGGCATGACGCTCGTCCCGTTGTCGATCTATTTTAACCCGTCGGGCAAGGCAAAGATCGAACTTGCCCTGGCCAAGGGCAAGAAGGCGCACGACAAGCGCGACACGATCAAAGAACGCGACTGGAAGCGCGAACAGGGCAGGATCATGCGTGATCGTGGCTGACGGACCTCCCGCGTCCAAGCCTGGCCTGTTCACGCGGCTGGCGTCATGGTGGCGTCGCTCGATGCCGACGCGCGAGAGCCTAGAGCACAACCGTTTCCTCAAGCCCGTCGCGCATCGCGTGCTTGCGCCGGAATTGTGGCGCTTCACGCGCCGCTCGGTGCCGCGTGGTGTGGCGCTCGGCATGGTCACCGGTATCCTGTTTCCGGTCGCCCAGATCGTGCTGTCGGCGATCTTCGCGCTGCCGTTCCGGGCCAATATCCCGACCGCGGCGGCGACCACGTTCATCACCAACCCGCTGACCACGCCGCCCTTGTGGGTGGCGGCCTATTGGCTCGGCCATTCGATCCTGCGCTTCGATGAAAAGGTACCCGGCCAGCCGATCGCGGACACCGTCGCGGCGAATACCGGCTGGCTGCACTGGCTGTGGGCGGGGGCGCTACCGGCGACACTGCTCGGGCTGCTGGTCATCACGGTGGTCCTCTCGGTCGCCGGCTATGCGCTGACGGCGCTCGGGTGGCGGCTGTGGATCGCGCACAAGTGGCGCCATCGGCACGATCGCGCGGGCTGAACTAGAAATCCGGTAAGATCTGTTACCAATATTTGACAAGCGTATTGGCCGGGTGGAACAGGCGGCATCCACGTACCGGAGTCGCGTTTCATGAAATTGTCGCTCGCCCTTCTTATGTCCGCCACCATGCTCGCCGGCTGTGCGACCACAACCGAGCAGCCGCTGGCCGATACCCCAGCCGTCACGCCGATCGCTGGCACCGTGACCACGCCGAAGCCTGCTTATGGGACGTTCGGATTCGATGAGGCCGGCATGGACAAGACCGTCCAGCCGGGTGACAATTTCTACGGTTATGCCAGCGGTACCTGGGCGAAGAACACGCCAATCCCGCAGGACAAATCGAACTACGGCGCGTTCAACATCCTTTCCGACCTGTCCGAATCGCGCACCCGCGAGATACTCGACGGCGTGGCCAGCGATCCCAATTCCAAGATCGGCGTCGCCTATGCCACCTATCTCGATCGCGCGGCGATCGACGCCAAGGGGCTGGCACCGGTCCAGCCGCTGCTCGCCCGGATCAAGGCGACGCCAAAGTCGGGCTATTCCGCGCTGATCGGCGAGCTGTCGACAATCGGCGTGCGCGGGCCGATCAATGCCGGTGTCGGCCAGGACGACAAGAATCCCAACGCCTATATCTTCGGCATCTATCAGGGCGGGCTGAGCCTGCCCGATCGTGATTATTATCTCAGCAAGGATGCAAAGCTGGCCGAGGCCAAGGCGGCGTACCAAGTGCATATCGCCAAGATGCTGACGCTGGCCGGCGAACCGGATGCGGCGCGGCGTGCAAAGGCGATCGTGGATTTCGAAACCGCCATTGCGCAGGTCAGCTGGACCCGGATCGACAGCCGCGACGCGACCAAGACCTATAACAAGATGACGCTCGCCCAGGTGCAGAAGCTGGCGCCGGGCATCGACTTTGCGGCGATGATCAAGGCTGGCGGCGTTGCCACGGTCAGCGATCTGGTCGTGGCGCAGCCCAGCGCCGTTGCCGGCATCGCCCGGCTGATCAAGGCCGCACCGATCGACGTGCTGCGCGATCAGCTCATCGTCAACGCGCTGGGCAATTTCGCCGACGTGCTGCCCAAGCCGCTCGACGACGAGAACTTCGCCTTTTACGGCACGATCCTGGCCGGCACGCCCCAGCAGGAAGAACGCTGGAAGCGCGCCGTGCAGTTCACCAGCAGCGCGCTCGATGACGAGGTCAGCAAGCTCTACGTGGCGAAATATTTCCCGCCCGAAACCAAGGCCGCGGCCGACACGCTGGTCAAGAACATCATCTCCTCGATGAACACGCGGATCGACCAGCTCGACTGGATGGCGCCCGAGACCAAGGTCAAGGCCCATGCCAAGCTTGCCGCCTTCGTGCCCAAGATCGGCTATCCCGATCGCTGGAAGGATTATTCGGGTCTGCGGATCACCGCCGGCGACGCGTTCGGCAACAACGTCCGCGCCAACCAGTTCCAGACCGCCTATCAGGTCGGCAAGCTGGGCAAGCCGGTCGAGCGCTGGGAATGGGGCATGACGCCGATGACGGTGAATGCCTATGCCAATTTCGGCATGGTCGAGATCGTCTTCCCCGCCGCGATCCTGCAACCGCCATTCTTCGACCCGGCCGCCGATCCGGCAGTCAACTATGGCGGCATCGGCGCGGTGATCGGCCATGAACTGAGCCACCATTTTGACGATCAGGGCGCGAAATACGATGCGTCGGGCACGCTTTCCGACTGGTGGACGCCACAGGATGTGAAGAATTTCACCGCGCTGACCGGAAAGGTGATCGCGCAATACGATGCCTACGAGCCGCTGCCGGGCATGCACGTGAAGGGCGCGCTGACGCTCGGCGAAAACATGGCCGATCTTGCTGGCCTGACCGTCGCCTACGATGCCTATAAGAAGTCGCTGAACGGCAAGCCGGCACCGGTGATCGACGGCTATACCGGCGACCAGCGCTTCTATCTCGGTTGGGCACAGGTCTGGCGGCGCAGCTACCGCGAGGCGACCTTGCGCCAGCGGCTGCTGACCGATCCGCATAGCCCGTCTGAACAGCGCACCGCGATCGTGCGCAACATGGATCCTTGGTACGGCGCGTTCCAGCCCAAGCCGGGCGAGAAACTGTATCTCGCGCCGGCCGACCGCCTGAAGGTCTGGTGATCCCACGCCCCTCCCGACCGGGAGGGGCGGCGCTAGCCCCTTGACGCGCCCGCCACAGGCTCCAAGACAAACGGCCATGGCCAGCCTTCCCCGATTGCCGACGAAACCCGACGACACGCGCGGCGCTGCGCTTTTTGCGATCGGCGGCGGCATTGCCGCGGCCGGCGTTATTCTTTGGCTGATCGGCGACCTGACCGTCGCTGCAGCCTTTTTCGCCACTGCGCTTGTCATCGCCGGTGGCCTCGTCGCCGCGCGCCGTCTGTTCCCCCGCGCCAAGGCGGGGGAGATCGAGCCCGATTGGTCGGTGGCGCGTATGCTCGCCGCGAGCAGCGCGGATGCCGTGGCGATCACCGATCGCGCCGGCCGCCTGATCTGTGCCAACGACCAGTACGAGCAGTTGTTCGAGGGTTTCCCCACACCGCCCGGGCTGCCAGTCGATCCCGCCGGGATCGAGCAGCTCAGCAACGCCGGCCGCGCTGCCTGGCGCGATGGCAGCGCCAGCGTGGCGCGGATGCTCGCCCGCGGGCGACCGCTCGGTGCGATCGTCGAGCGCGCCGGGGAATTGGACGATCTGCTGGTCTGGCGGTTTCGCGGTGCCGAGGGGCTCGACATGGCCGCCAGCGTCGAGGCGATGATCGCCGGCCCGACCGGCGACCGGCTTGCTTCGGCGGGTATCATGACCGCACTGATTGGCCCGGATGGCCGCATCCGCCAAGCCAATCGCGTGCTTCGCGCCCGTGCCATGGGGCATGAGGAGGGCGCGATCTCGGGGCGCGATTTTGCGCGCTTCCTGATCACCGACACGCATGGGCAGGTCCGTTTCGAGCGCGAGGGGCTGACCGGCGTGCCGCTGCGCGTGCTGCAGATCCCGTTCCTCGATGGCGACGATGCACCGATGCTCGTTGCCCTGCTTGACGAGGAAGGCGCCGGTGCGCCCCCCGCGATTGGCGCCAGTGCCAGCGCGCATGTCCGCAGTCTGGTCAGCCTGATGCCGTTCGGCATCGCGCTGGTCGATCGCGACGGGCGCTTCATCCAGATGAACGACGCCTTTGCGCGCGCCGCGCAGGTCGATGCTGCCGCGCCGCCGCTCTATCCCGGCGATCTGCTGGTGCGCGAGGACAAAGGCGTGGTTGCCGACGCGATCCGCCGCTTCGCCAATGGCGCGACGCATTCGACCGATCTCGCCGTCCGCCTGAAGGACCATCCCGACGAACCCGTCGCGCTGACCATCGCCGGCGCGCGCGGGCTGGGCGAAGCGTCGGTGCTGCTCAGCCTTAAGGACAATGGCGAGGAGACGCGGCTGAAGCGCGAGGTCGCGCAGGCGACCAAGATGCAGGCGGTAGGCCAGTTGGCGGGCGGCGTGGCGCACGATTTCAACAATATCCTGACCGCGATCATCGGGCATTGCGATCTGATGCTGATGCGCCACACGCCGGGCGACGGCGATTATGACGATATCCAGCAGATCCGCGCCAATTCCAATCGCGCGGCCAGCCTGACGCGGCAATTGCTCGCTTTCTCGCGCCAGCAGACGCTGCGGCCGCAGGTGTTGCAACTGCCCGACGTGATCTCCGAAGTCTCCAATCTGCTCAAGCGGCTGCTCGGCGAGACGGTAACGCTCACCGTGAAGCACGGCCGCAACCTGGGGCCGGTGCGTGCCGATCCGGGGCAGCTCGAGCAGGTCGTCGTCAATCTCGCGGTCAACGCGCGCGACGCCATGCTGTCGCAGAATGCGCGGGGCGGCGGTACGCTGTCGATCCAGACTCGCGCCGTCTCCGCTGCGCAGGTGCGCCACATGGGGTCGGACATTCTGCCGATCGCCGATTATATCGCGCTGGACGTTGCCGATACCGGCACCGGCATCCCGGCCGACGTGTTGCCCAAGATCTTCGAGCCGTTCTTCACTACAAAGGAAGTGGGCAAGGGCACGGGGCTCGGCCTGTCGACCGTTTACGGTATCGTCAAGCAGTCGGGCGGCTATATCTTCGCCGAGAACAATCGCGGCGGGCCTGGTGCGACCTTCACCATGTACCTGCCGGTGCATACCGCCCCGATCTACAAGGAAGGCACCACGCCCGAGCCGGTCCGCACACCTGTGGCTAAAGCGAAGCCGGTCGATCTATGGGGGACGGGCACGATCCTGCTCGTAGAGGACGAGGACATGGTCCGCGCGATCGCCGAGCGCGCACTTAGCCGGCAAGGCTATACCGTGCTCACCGCCGAACATGGCGAGGCGGCGCTCGACGTGCTTGCGAACAACGACAAGCCGGATTTGCTTATTTCCGACGTGATGATGCCGGTGATGGATGGCCCGACGATGGTTCGTGCGGTGCGTGCGCGCTATCCCGACCTGCCGATCCTGTTCATGTCCGGCTATGCGGAGGAGACGCTGCGCAAGTCGATCGATCTCGACAATGTCCACTTCCTGGCCAAGCCCTTTTCGGTGCAGCAACTCGCCGAGGCAGCGCGGACCGTGCTCACGACCAAGCCATGACGCGATCATCATCACGCCACAGCGTTTGGGCGCGGTACCGAAATGACTTGGCGGCGGGGCGGACGATTGGCTAAGGGCGGACGATGAATGGCCCGCAACGTATCCTGATTGTCGAGGACGAACCGCTCATCGCGATGATGCTCGAGGACTTTCTCGAGATACTCGGCCATCAACTGGCGGGGCAGGCGGACAATGTCGCGGACGCGCTTGGCGCGGTCGAGGCCGGCGGCGTCGACGCTGCAATCCTCGATGTCAATCTGAGCGGCGGCGAGAAGAGCTGGCCGATCGCTGACGCGCTGGCGGCGCGCGGCGTGCCGTTCGTCTTTGCCACCGGCGGATCGCAGGACGGCGTGATCGAGGCGCATCGCGCACGACCGACCCTGGCCAAGCCGTTCACGATGGACGGCGTGGCAAAGGCCCTGGATAGCCTCGCCTGACGCTCTGATATCGGCACTATCCCGCTTGCCCGGCGCATATCAGGGGCGACTCACATGATCTCGATCGGCCACCACTGTGGGCAGTCGACGCACGGGGCAGCCGCGCGTCCCAGGACGCGCAAATAGCTGCGTTCCCCCCTTGTTCCCATAGAACAAATACGATACACCCTGCATCACGCATTGAACGCATCTGGCGTTCGGTCTAGCGATGGAGGCTCCAGTGGCGGCATCTCTCAAGGTTATCGACAGCAAAATGGCAGCAGCATCAGACAAGGCCGGCGAGAAGGCCGCAGGCGAACGTGCCAAGGCGCTCGAAGCGGCGCTCGCACAGATCGACCGGGCGTTCGGCAAGGGGTCGGCAATGAAGCTCGGCTCGAAGCAGACCATGCAGGTCGAGGTGATCTCGACCGGTTCGCTCGGTCTGGACATCGCGCTCGGCGTCGGCGGCCTGCCGCGCGGCCGCGTGATCGAGATTTATGGCCCTGAATCGTCGGGCAAGACCACGCTCGCGCTGCATGTCATTGCTGAGGCACAGAAGGGCGGCGGCACTGCCGCGTTCGTCGACGCCGAGCATGCGCTCGATCCGGTCTATGCCAAGAAGCTCGGGGTCAACATCGACGAATTGATCGTATCGCAGCCCGATACCGGCGAGCAGGCGCTCGAGATCGTTGACACGCTGGTGCGCTCCAACGCGATCGACGTGCTGGTGGTCGATTCGGTCGCCGCCCTGGTGCCGCGGGCCGAAATCGAGGGTGAGATGGGCGACAGCCATGTCGGCCTGCAGGCGCGCCTGATGTCGCAATCGTTGCGCAAATTGACCGGCTCGATCAGCCGTTCGCGCTGCATGGTGATCTTCATCAACCAGCTGCGCATGAAGATCGGCGTGATGTACGGCAATCCGGAAACCACCACCGGCGGCAACGCGCTCAAATTCTATGCCTCGGTCCGCCTGGACATCCGCCGCACCGGTCAGATCAAGGATCGCGACGAGATCATCGGCAACACGACGCGCGTCAAGGTCGTCAAGAACAAGGTCGCGCCGCCGTTCAAGCAGGTCGAGTTCGACATCATGTACGGGCAGGGCGTGTCGAAGATCGGCGAGATCCTCGATCTCGGCGTCAAGGCCGGTCTGGTCGAGAAGTCGGGCGCCTGGTTCTCCTACGACAGCGTTCGCATCGGCCAGGGACGCGAGAATTCGAAGACCTATCTGAAAGAGCATCCGGAAATGTGCGACCGGCTCGAGCAGTCGATCCGCACGCGCACCGACAAGGTCGCCGAGGAAATGATGGCCGGTCCCGAGCCCGACGAGGACGGCGACGACGAACTGTAAGACGTTCGCGGCGGTACATCGTCGCACGATTGGAAAGGCCCGCTCGTGTCAGCGGGCCTTTCGCGCGTCCGCCGAGGGGGGGCGGGGGCGGGGCAGGCGTCCGTGCCCTAGCCTTCGTCCGACCCGCCGGCCATAGAGCCGATCGGGATCACCCGCAGCCTACCCCCGGGTCCGGCGCCGCCTATACCGTGCGATTCGACAGCGCCGCTCGACAACCGCCGCCACAGCACTAGCTTGGGCGCAAACCGGAGAGCGTCATGACCATCATCGTCCATCATCTCGAAAACTCGCGCTCGCAGCGCATCCTTTGGATGCTCGAAGAGCTCGGCCTGCCCTATGAGATCAAGCGCTACGAGCGGAACAAGCAGACCATGCTGGCCCCGCCCGAACTCAAGCAGGTCCATCCGCTCGGCAAGTCGCCGATGATCGAAGACACCGAGGCGGGCGCGGGGCGCGTAATCGTCGAGACCGGCGCGATCGTCGAATATCTCGTCGAAAAGGCCGACGGCAAGTTCGGACCGCTGGCGCACCGCGATTCGGTGCTGCGCTATCGTCAGTTCCTGCATTACGCCGAAGGTTCGATGATGCCACCGTTGTTGCTGTTGCTTGTCCTAGGGCGTATTCCACTCTTTGGTAAACGCGCGCTCAAGCGCGTCCAGCCGATGGTCGATGTCCATCTCGACTATGTCGAATCCGAGCTAGCGCAGCGGCCATGGTTCGCGGGCGACGAAATCACCGCTGCCGACATCATGATGAGCTTCCCGCTAGAGGCGGCGCGCAGCCGGGGCGGGCTGGATGAGTCGCGGCCAGCAACGATCGCTTGGCTGGCCAAGATCCACGCCCGCCCGGCGTACCAGGCCGCACTCGCCAAGGGCGGGCCTTACGCCTACGCCTGAGGACCATCCCTACCTGGCGGCATAGCCCCGCTACGGCTTGGGCAATGCATGGCGACGATCGATAGGCCGCATCGATCGTCGCCACCGAAACAACGCCTGTGTCGGGAAACGCCGAGGCCGGGGACGGTTACCCTCCGAAGCGATCCCGATCCACCGCCGGCCCATGGCCGAACGGTGCCGGTAGCGGGTCGATCTCGGCGGGCTCGAGTACGTCTAGCTTGCCCTCCCACTTGGCGATGACCACGCTCGCCACGGCATTGCCCACCACATTGGTCGCGCTGCGCCCCATGTCGAGGAAGTGATCCACGGCCAAGATCAGCAGCAGGCCCGCCTCCGGAATATCGAAGAAGGCCAGGGTAGCGGCGATCACCACCAGGCTGGCGCGCGGCACGCCGGCCACGCCCTTCGACGTGACCATCAGCACGAGCAGCATCATGATCTGCTGCCCCACCGTCATGTCGATGCCGTACGCCTGGGCGATGAATACCGTCGCGAAGGTCATGTAGATCATCGAACCGTCGAGGTTGAACGAATAGCCGAGCGGCAGCACGAAGCTGGCGATCCGCGGCGGCACGCCGAACCGGTCGAGCGCCTCGAGCGTGCGCGGATAGGCCGCTTCGGACGAGGCAGTCGAGAAAGCGAGCAGCAGCGGCTCGCGGATATATTTGACCAGCAGCGCGGTGCGTGGGCCAACGATCAGGAAGCAGGCGCCGATCAGCAGGCACCACAGCAGTCCCATACCGATATAGAAGGTGCCCATGAAATAGGCCAAGCTGCCGATGATCGAGGGGCCACGCTCGGCGAGCGTCCCCGCCACTGCCGCAAACACCGCAAACGGCGCGAAACGCATGACGTAATTGGTCACCTGCAGCATGACCTGCGCCAGCGCGTCGATCCCGCGAACCAGCGGTGCCGCCTTTTCGCCCACCGCGGTGATGCCCACACCGACGAAGATCGAGAAGACCACGATCTGCAGGATCTCGTTCTTGGCCATCGCATCGATCATCGACGACGGCACGATGTGCGAGATGAAATCCTTGAGATTGAACGCCGCCTTGTCGACGCCGCTTGCGGCATCGATCGGCGGGATCGGGATCGCCAGGCCGACGCCAGGCTGGAAGAAATTCACCAGCACGAGGCCCAGTACCAGTGAGACCAGGCTGCAGCACAGGAACCAGGCGACGGAGCGGAACCCGATCCGCCCGAGCGCCTGCGTATCGCCCATATGCGCGATGCCCACCACCAGGGTGGAGAAGACCAGCGGGGCGATGATCATCTTGATCAGGCGCAGGAACAAGGCCGTGACGATCGAGAAATAGCCGGCAATATCGGCCGCCTGTTTGGTGCCCGCGCCGCCATTGTCGTCGAAATAGGCGTTCACCGCCAGGCCGACGATGCCGCCAAGCACGAGCCCGATCAGGATATAATAGGTAAGGCGCTTGCCCATGGATGCTCCGGTATTGATCTGTGGCGGCAGGGAAGGGGATTGCGGCCGTGCGGTCAAGCGCCGTATCGTTTGTGGCGATGCCAATGCCCACCCCCAATCGCCGCCAGATGCTCCGCGCCGCGGCGGTGTTACCGCTGCTCAATGTTGCCGGCGCCCTCCGCGCCGCCGAACCCGATCTTTCTGCGCTGCGCGATATCACCGGCGGCACGCGCCCGATCGGCACGGCCGAACGCACTGCCCGGCTTGCTCGCGCGCAGGCACTGATGAGGGCGAACGGGATCGGCGCGGTGCTGATCGAGCCGGGCTCGTCGCTGATCTATTCCACCGGCGTGCGCTGGAGCCGCAGCGAGCGGCTGACCTGCGCGATCCTGCCGGTTGAGGGCGAGCCGTGCATCGTCACGCCGTTTTTCGAAGAGCCGTCGGTGCGCGAATCGCTCGGCATCAACGCCGAGGTGCGCGTGTGGCAGGAGGATCAGAACCCGCTTGCGGTCGTCGCCGGGTTCCTGCGAGATCGCAAGCTCGCCGCCCGCCCGATCGGGATCGAGGAGACGATGCGCTTCTTCGCGGTCGACGCGCTCCAGCATGTTCTGCCCGACGCCAGGATCGTCACCGCCAACCCGGTCGTGCGCGGTTGCCGCATGATCAAGACCGCCGCGGAAATCGCGCTGATGCAGGCCGCCACCGAGGTGACGATCGCCGCCTATCGCTGGACCTATCCGCGCATCGAGAAGCGCATGACCAACCGCGACATCGCCGCGCTGATGAACGCGGCGACGCGCAAGCTGGGCGCCGATCCCGAATTCGAACTTGTCCTGGTCGGCGAGGCCGCGGCCTATCCACATGGCAGCCGCCAGCCGCAGATCGTCACCGATGGCGGAATCGTGCTGATGGATTGCGGCTGTACCGTGCAAGGCTATCAGTCCGACGTGTCGCGCACCTTCGTCCATGGTCGCCCAAGCAAGGCACAGCGCAAAGTATGGGGCGAGGTTGCGCAGGGCCAGCAGGTTGCCTTTGCCGCCGCCAGGATCGGCACGGCCGCCGGCCAAGTCGATGATGCCGTGCGGCACTATTATACCGGGCTCGGCTACGGCCCGGATTATACACTGCCCGGCCTGTCGCACCGCACCGGTCATGGCATCGGCATGGACGGCCACGAACCGGTCAATCTCGTCCGCGGCGAGGCGACGAAGCTCGCGGCCGGCATGTGCTTTTCCAACGAACCCGGCCTTTACCTGCCGGGCAAGTTCGGCGTGCGGCTGGAGGATTGCTTCCACATGACCGCTGCCGGCCCGCAATGGTTTTCGACGCCACCGGCCTCGATCGACGCGCCGCTCGGGTGAGTGCTGCCGTTCCGGTGCTGATCAACGCTGCTGGCGGCACCGCGGCGGCGAAAGGCGATGGACTCGGGGCCGAAGTCCGCGCCGCCTTCGACCAGGCTGGGCTCGAGATCCATCTACACCTGATCGACAGTAGCGACATTCGCGCTGCCGCCGAGAGACACGCGCACCTCCCGCTGGTCGTGGTGGGGGGCGGCGACGGCACGTTGGGTAGCGCGGCGGCGGGGCTCATGAAGGGGAAGGCTGCGCTCGGCATCCTGCCGCTCGGCACGCGCAACCACCTTGCGCGCGAACTTAACGTCCCGCTCGACCTGCCCGGTGCGGCAACGCTGATCGCAGCGCGGCCCACGCGCCGGATCGACATCGGCCAGGTCAACGGCCATCTGTTTCTCAACAACGCCTCGATCGGCCTGTACCCGGAGATGGTGCGGCTGCGCGATGAACGGCAGATGCAGCACGGTCTGCCCAAATGGCTCGCCGCCATTCCGGCGTCCTGGGCCGCACTTAAGCGGCTGCGCCACCATCGCCTGCGCCTGCACGGCCCAGATGGCGAGCAGGAGGTGATCACGCCGATGCTGTTCGTCGGCAACAACCATTATGCATTGGCGGCGGGGCAGATCGGTACGCGTGATGCGCTGGACGATGGCTTGCTTTCCGTCTTCGCCGTCGCCGCGCGCCGTCGTCGTGCGCTGCTCGGCTTCGCGCTGCGCACGCTGACGGGGCGGGCGGACCCGCAGGAGGATTTCGCAGCGCTCGGCGACGTCCATGCGCTTGCGGTCAGCGGGCGGTCGCGACAGATCGATATCGCCTTGGATGGCGAGGTGAGGGCGCTGCGCATGCCCCTTGAGTTCAGCATCCAGCCCGGCGCGCTGACCGTGGTCGCGCCCAATGCCGACTGAACAGTGCCTTGCCGAGCCTACAGCCGGGATGATGCGGCGTTACCGTCGCTGGCGGCTGCCTGTTCCCGGTGATATCGCGCCGGTTTCCAATCTACAGGGAATGGGTGAGTGACCGAGCTGGCTGGATTTCATCATATCGGGATCGTTGTCGCGGATATCGAGGCCAGCGCCACCTGGTATGGCGAGACGCTAGGGTTTGAGCGGCTGTTTACCTATGGCTGGCCTGGCGTGCAGGCCACGTTCATTGCGCGGGGCGGCTTGAAGATCGAGCTGTTCCAGAACGAGCAGGCAGCGCCCATGGCGATGGAACGACGGCAGCCCGAAACCAACCTCAGGATCGGTGGGATCAATCACTTTGCGATCGAAGTGGCGGACCTCGACTCCATGATCGCGTCGCTGCGGGACAAGGGCGTCGCCATCGTCTCGCCGCCGCGCGAAGTGCCGAACAGTGGCGGTTGTCGCTTTGCGTTCATCCACGACAACGAACAGCAACTTGTCGAGCTGTTCCAGCCTGCCTAGGCCCACATTTTGGGGCATAGCGACCGCGAGTTCGGTGGCTGCTTGCCCCGCCGGGCCGTTCGGCAGCACACAATCGGCATTGCGACTGTCAATCCCGATCCCGCACCGCCACCAGACGACTTGAGCAACCGCGTCTGCTCGCCTAGATCGCATCCCCATGACCGCACACTATATGTCCACCAACGACATCCGCCGTTCGTTCCTCGATTATTTCGAGAGTGAAGGACATGCCCGTGTGCCCTCGGCACCGCTCGTGCCGCAGAACGATCCAACCTTGATGTTCGTCAATGCCGGCATGGTGCCGTTCAAGAACGTCTTCACCGGACTGGAAACGCGGCCGTATGTCACGGCGACGTCGAGCCAGAAGTGCGTCCGCGCCGGCGGCAAGCACAACGATCTCGACAATGTCGGCTATACCGCGCGCCACCACACCTTCTTCGAGATGCTCGGCAATTTCTCGTTCGGGCAATATTTCAAGGACCAGGCGATCACCCACGCCTGGACACTCCTGACGAAGGTCTGGGGCCTGCCCGCCGACAGATTGACCGTCACCGTCTATCATACCGACGACGAGGCGTTTGAACTGTGGCAGCGGATCGCCGGCCTGCCGGACGACCGCATCATCCGCATCGCCACCGCGGACAATTTCTGGACGATGGGCGATAGCGGGCCGTGCGGGCCGTGCTCGGAGATCTTCTACGATCATGGCGACCATATCCCCGGTGGCCCGCCGGGCAGCCCGGACGAAGATGGCGATCGCTTCGTCGAGATCTGGAACCTCGTGTTTATGCAGTACGAGCAGCTCGACAACCAGATCGTCGGCGATCTGCCCAAGCCGTCGATTGATACCGGCATGGGGCTGGAGCGCGTCGCGGCGGTGCTGCAGGGCGTGCACGACAATTACGATACCGACACGTTCAAGGCGCTGATCGCGGCCTCCGGCGCGCTGACTGGCACCGCCACGACCGGCGACAACCAGGCCAGCCACCGCATCATCGCCGATCATCTGCGCACCAGCGGCTTCCTGGTTGCGGACGGGGTGCTGCCGGCCAACGAAGGCCGCGGCTATGTCCTGCGCCGGATCATGCGCCGTGCGATGCGCCATGCGCATCTGTTGGGCGCCAAGGAGCCATTGATGCACCGGCTGGTCCCCGCGCTGATCGCCGAGATGGGCGCTGCCTATCCCGAATTGCTGCGTGCGCAGGCGTCGATCGAATCGACGCTGTTGCAGGAGGAAAAGCAGTTCCGTCGCACGCTGACCAACGGCTTGCGCCTGCTCGACGAAGCCACGGCGGACATGTCGGCCGGCGATACGCTGCCCGGCGAAACCGCGTTCAAGCTCTACGATACGTTCGGCTTCCCCTATGATCTGACCGAGGATGCGCTGCGCGGGCTCGACATGCATATCGACCGTGCCGGCTTCGACACCGCGATGGCGGAGCAGAAGCGCGCCGCGCGCGCCGCCTGGAAGGGCTCGGGCGCCAAGGCTTCCGACGACATCTGGTTCGACATTGCCGAGCAATCCGGTGGCACCGAGTTTCTCGGCTATAGCGCAACGGCGGGTGAGGGGCAGGTCGTCGCCCTGGTCAAGGACGGCGCACGCGTCGAACATGCCACGACCGGGGACAGCGTATCGATCGTCGTCAACCAGACGCCCTTCTACGGCGAGAGCGGCGGTCAGGTCGGCGATACGGGCATGATCGCCAATGATGAAGGCCTGCGCGCCAATGTGACGGAAACGTCGAAGCAGCTTGGCCGTATCTTCGTCCATCATGCGCGCGTCGATGCCGGCGGGATCAAGGTCGGCGATACCGTCAAACTGCAGATCGATGTCGCACGACGCGATCAGATCCGCGCCAACCATTCGGCCACGCATCTGCTGCACGAGGCGTTACGCCAGCGGCTCGGGCTACACGTCGCGCAGAAGGGCAGCCTGGTCGCGCCCGATCGCCTGCGTTTCGATTTCTCGCAGCCGACCGGTATCGATCCGGCGCGAATCGGCGAGATCGAGGCCGACGTGAATCATCACATCCGCGCCAATTCGCCCGTTTCCACCCGGCTGATGACGCCCGACGAGGCGATCAAGGAGGGAGCAATGGCGCTGTTCGGCGAAAAATACGGCGACGAGGTCCGCGTCGTCTCTATGGGCACCGACGGCGACAATACCTATTCGCTCGAACTGTGCGGCGGCACGCATGTCACGGCATTGGGCGATATCGGGCTGTTCAAGGTGGTCGGCGAGAGCGCGGTATCGTCAGGCGTGCGGCGCATCGAGGCACTGACCGGCGAGGCCGCGCGGCAATATCTGGCATCGCGCGACGAAAAATTGCGCGAGACGGCCGCTACATTGAAGTCGACACCGGATGAGGTTCCCGCACGCGTGGCGGCGCTGGTCGAGGATCGCCGCCGGCTGGAGCGTGAACTGGCCGAGGCCAAGAAGGCGCTCGCCTTGGGCGGGTCGGGCGGCGGGGCCGGGGCCATGCCGGCCGGGCCGGAGCAGATCAACGGGGTCAACTTCGTCGGGCAGGTGCTAAACGATTTCGACGCGAAGGGGCTGCGTGGCGCAGTGGACGAGGCAAAGCAGCGCATCGGCTCCGGCATTGCAGTCATGGTGGCGGTGAACGACGGCCGCGCGTCGATCGCGGTCGGCGTCAGCGCGGATTTGATCGCGACCTACAATGCGGTCGATCTGCTGCGCGTGGCGGTTGCTGTGCTGGGCGGTCAGGGTGGCGGCGGTCGGCCAGACATGGCGCAGGGCGGTGGTCCCGAAGGAACCAAGGCAGATGAGGCACTTGCCGCGATCCGCGCAACTTTGACGCCATGACATCGTTAAGCTGATGGTTAGGTACGTTGTGCCAGACCATCGGCAACACGATATTGCGATTGGGCGGCGATCGATGCGTTTTTCAACCAGGTCTTTGCCGTTCGTGGGTGTGGCCGCGCTTGTTGCAACGGCACCCTGCGTCGCCGCGGCGGAAACGCCGCGCGACGTGCTCACCACCGCCGTCTTTGCCGATCGCGACAAGGCGACGGCGCTCGCCAAGATCGATCGCGTCCATCAGGTGACCGGTGCGCGACTTGCCCGTTCGGCCGATGATCAGGAAGCGGCCATCGTGCAAGCGACCGCCATCGGCTATCGGGCGAAGCTGACCGGTAACCGTGCGGGCGCGGTCGAGGCGCGGCGCCGGTTCGAGGCACTGATCGCGAAATACCCCAACAATCCCGAGGCGCATCTCGCCCTCGGCGCCTGGCATGTCGGCGTGATCGCCACGTTCGGCCAGTTCGTCGGTCGTGCGGCGGTCGGTGCGCAGAAGAGCGTCGGCTATGCCTCGATCGATCGCGCGCTCAAGCTCGGCGGCGACCGCGCCATGTATATTGGGCTGGCCGCGCTGCTGCGGCTCGAGCTGGACGGCAATGACGCCCGGGGCAAGCAACTGGCCGAAGCGGCGACGCGGGCGGCTGCGCCGACCGCACTCGACCGGATCATGCAGCGCGCCGCCAACCTGATGCTCGTCCCGCTCCGGAACGGCGACCGCAAGGCGACGCAGGTGCTGGCCGACCGGCTGCTACCGCTCGGCCAGATCGGAAAATAACAGGCTCAGGCAACGTTTTCGCCGAGCGTGCTGTGCCCTGGCGTTGCCTGGCGCAGGCGCCGCAAGCGCGGATCGCGATCCATCTGCGCCGAGGCGCGGATTTCCTGGCGGAGTTCGTCGCGCTTCTCATGGATCGAGGCGATCACCGGCCCGACCGCCACGCCGAGATCGACCAGCACGGCCTCCGACAGTTGCAGCGAGCTTTCGAGCGTCTCGGGCACGGCATCGGTCGCGCCGGCCTTGTAGAGCTGCGCGGCATGATCGACATCGCGGGCGCGGGCGACGATCGTCAGGTTGGGCACCCAGCCGCGCACGCGCCGCGTGAGGTGCACCGACAGGACTGGATCGTCCATCGTCAGAATCAGCGCCTTGGCGCGGCCGAGATTGAGCCGGTCGACCAGCTCCGACCGTGCGACGTCGCCGAAGATCACCGGATAGCCGTCGCGCCGCGCCGCCGCGACGACATCGATATCCGCCTCGACCGCCACGAACGGCTGATTGTGCACCTTGAGCATGTCGGCGACCATCTGGCCGACGCGACCGAAACCGATCACGACCGTGCCGGGGCCCTCGGCAGGGATTTCGGTATCCGTCGGGTCGCCCGTGGTGCGGCGCTCGATGCCCTTGGAGACACGCTTGCCGAGTTGCGACAGCAGTGGCGTGATGGTCAGGCCGATCGCGGTCACGGTCTGCCAGAAGCTCGCCGTGGTGGCGCCGATCAGGCTCGCCTGGGCCGCGGTGCCGAGCACGATCAGCGTGGTTTCGGAAGGACTGGCCATCAGCAAACCGGTCTCCGCGGCGACGCCGTTGCGGATCCCAGAAAGCTTGAGCAGAAGGAAGGTCACCGCGGTCTTGATCGCGATCACCCCGACGATCGCCGCGATCAGGCCGACCCAGTTTTCCGCGATCATGCGGATGTCGAGGCTCATGCCGACCGTGATCAGGAACACGCCCAGCGCCAGGCCCTTGAACGGCGCGGTGATCACCTCGACCTCGTTATGGTAATCGGTCTCGGCGATCAGCAGGCCGGCGAGCAAAGCGCCGACGATCGGCGACAGGCCGGCCGCCGTGGTGGCCAGGCTCGCGGCGATTACGACCAGCAATGAGGCGGCCAGGAACAGTTCGGGGCTCTTGGTGCGCGCCGCCTGGGCGAACAGTTTCGGCAGCAACAGCCGGCCGCCAATGAAGATGATCGCGACGGTCAGCGCCCCGCGCCCGAGCACGCCGAGCACATTGGCCAGGCCATCGCCCGCGGAAGCCGGGGCCAGCGCGGCGAGCACGAAGATGATCGGGACCAGCGCAAGATCCTCGAACAGCAGCATGGCGAAGGCGGAGCGCCCGACCGGGCTGGTCGTGCCGGCGATCGGCAGCACCAATGCCGTGGATGACAGCGCCAGCGCGATGCCCAGCGCCGCGGCGCCGGCGAAACCCAGGATCGTCGCGTCGACCGACACGCGTTCGTAGCAATACAGGCCCAGCCCGATCAGCGCGCCCGAGGCGAGCAGCTGCGCCGCCCCGGTGCCGAACACCAAGGCGCGCATCGCCCAAAGGCGCTTGAGCGACAGTTCGAGGCCGATCGAGAAGAGCAGCATGGTGATGCCGAATTCGGCGAAAGGCTCGATCGAATGCGCGTCGGAAATGGTGAAATAATAGAGCCACGGATGATCGGCGACAAGCGTGCCGAGCCCGGACGGGCCGACCAGCAGACCAACAAGGATGAACCCGATCACCGGGCTGATGCGAAACCGTGCGAACGCCGGGATGACGATCCCTGCCGCACCGAGAATGACCAGCGCATCGCTGAATCCGTTATTGAGTAGGGGTGCTGCCATGGGCAGTATGTAACCGCGAACTGGAGACAATGTCAGCCCATGCGCGAGACGGATGTCCTTATTGTCGGCGGGGGGCCTGCCGGCATGATGGCCGGGTTGCTCTTTGCGCGCGCCGGCGTGACGACGATGGTGCTGGAGAAGCACGGCGACTTCCTGCGCGACTTCCGCGGCGACACGGTGCATCCGTCGACCTTGCGGCTGTTCGACGAACTTGGGCTGTTGTCCGCCTTGCTCGAGCGGCCGCACGACAAGATCGCACAACTCGGGGCGCGGGTGGCGGGGCAGGCGCTGCGGCTGGCGGACTTCCGCAGGTTGGATGTGCCTGCACCTTATATCGCGCTGATGCCGCAATGGACGTTCCTCGATTTCGTTGCCGGCGCGGCGCGGCGCTACCCGGCCTTCACGCTGCGCCAGGGATGCGAGGCGCTCGCCCTGATCGAGGATGGCGGGCGCGTCGCGGGCGTCCTGACCGCGACCGGGGAGGAGCTCCGCGCCCGACTGGTGATCGCCTGTGACGGGCGCGATTCATCGTTCCGCGCGGATCTGCCCGCGACCGACATCGGCGCGCCAATGGACGTGTTCTGGTTTCGGCTGCCCAAGACGCCGGGGCGGGACAACGATACGCTGGGGATCGCCGATAGCGGGCGGCTGTTCGTGCTGATCGACCGCGGTGCGTATTGGCAATGCGCCTTCGTCTTCGCCAAAGGGCGCGCGGCGCAGATCAAGGCCGAGGGGTTGGCGGCGTTTCGCGATCGCGTGCGCGCGGTCGGCCCGGAAACCGCAGGGGTCGATCAAGCGATCACCGACTGGGCGCAGATCAAGCTGCTGACCGTGACGGTCGATCGCCTGCGGCGCTGGCACCGGCCGGGATTGCTGGTGATCGGCGATGCCGCGCACGCCATGTCACCGATCGGCGGGGTGGGGATCAATCTGGCGATCCAGGATGCGGTCGCCGCGGCGAACATTCTCGCAGGCCCGATGGCGGCCGGCGCACACCCCGACCAACTGCTGGACAGGGTACGTCAGCGACGGATGCCGGCCGTACGATTGACGCAGGGCGCACAACGACTGATCCAGGACCGCATCATCGCGCCGTTGCTGCGGTCGACCAAACCGCTGAAGCGACAGCCGCTGGCGGCGCGGCTGCTCGATCGCTTCAGCCTGCTGCGGCGCATCCCCGCCCGCCTGATCGGCATGGGCGTCCGCCCGGAACATATCCGCTCGCCGGATGCCGGCGAGCGGATGTGAACGATCAGCCGGTGATCTCGCCCATCTTGGCTTCGAGGTTCACGCGGACCTGCTCGAAGAACTGCTCGGTCGTCATCCACGGCTGCTCGGGGCCGATCAGCAGCGCGAGATCCTTGGTCATGTGACCGTCCTCGACCGTCTTGATGCAGACGCGCTCGAGCGTCTCGGCGAACTTGGTCACCTCAGGCGTGCCATCGAACTTGCCGCGATACTTGAGCCCGCCGGTCCAGGCGAAGATCGACGCGATCGGGTTGGTCGACGTCGCCTTGCCCTGCTCGTGCTGGCGGAAGTGGCGCGTGACGGTGCCGTGCGCGGCTTCCGCCTCGACCGTCTTGCCATCCGGCGTGAGCAGCACCGAGGTCATCAGGCCGAGCGAGCCGAAGCCCTGCGCGACCTGGTCCGACTGGACGTCACCGTCATAGTTCTTGCACGCCCAGACGAATTCACCGTGCCACTTGAGCGCCGAGGCGACCATGTCGTCGATCAGCCGGTGCTCGTAGACGATGCCCGCTTCCTTGAACTTGTCCTTGAATTCGCTCTCGAACACCTCGGCGAACAGGTCCTTGAATCGGCCGTCATAGGCCTTGAGGATCGTGTTCTTGGTCGACAGGTACACCGGCCACTTCAGGTTGAGGCCGTAATGCATCGAGGCGCGTGCGAAATCGCGGATCGAATCGTCGAGATTGTACATCGCCATCGCGACGCCCGGCGACGGGAACTGGAACACTTCCTGGTCGATGACCTTGCCGTCGTCGCCCTCGAACACCATCCGCAGCTTGCCGGGGCCGGGGACGAGGAAATCGGTCGCGCGATACTGATCGCCGAACGCGTGACGGCCGACGACGATCGGGTGCGTCCAGCCCGGGATCAGGCGGGGGACGTTCTTGATCACGATCGGCTCGCGGAAAATCGTGCCGCCGAGGATGTTGCGGATCGTGCCGTTGGGCGACTTCCACATCTTCTTGAGGCCGAATTCCTCGACGCGCTGCTCGTCGGGGGTGATCGTCGCGCACTTCACGCCGACGCCATACTTCTGGATCGCCTTGGCGCTGTCGACGGTGATCTTGTCGTCGGTGCCGTCGCGGCTCATCATGCCGAGGTCGTAATATTCCAGATCGATATCGAGATAGGGGAGAATCAGGCGCTCGCGGATCCACTGCCAGATGATCCGCGTCATCTCATCGCCATCGATTTCCACGACAGGCGTCTTTACCTTGATCTTCGCCATGATGCTCTTTCCGTGAGGGGGAGGTTTGGCCAAGCGTCTAGGAGCAAGGCGCGAACGGATCAACCTCCCGGATGTCCGCAGGGCGACCGGCGGGTGGGCAAGGGACGTTGTCAGTCGGTGACGCGAGCGGTAGAACGAAGCCTATGGCATCCCTAGACAAGCCGCCGCTGGCGACGACTACCGTTAAATGGCGGTTCCCTGATATGCATCCCGAGGGGCGCAAATATGTGCTCGTCGCACTGGCGGTCACGCTGCTGGGTACCTGGATGATTTCCAACGTGCTGTTCTGGCCACTGCTCGGCGTGACGGCCTGGGTCGTGACGTTCTTCCGTGATCCGGTGCGTACCACACCGCAGGGTGAGGACCTGATCATCGCGCCGGCCGACGGGCTGATCACGATGATCGAGCGGATGCCTGTGCCGCGCGAACTGGCCGGCGAAAACGGCCTGGGCGATGCGCCTTTGGTGCGCGTGTCGATTTTCATGTCGGTGTTCGACGTGCATATCAACCGCACGCCAATCGCGGGTACGATCCGGCAGGTCGTGTATATTTCGGGCAAATTTCTCAATGCCGATCTCGACAAGGCAAGCGAGGAGAATGAGCGCCAGCATATCGTCGTCGAGGGCAAGGACGGGCGCCGCGTCGGATTCACGCAGATCGCCGGGCTGCTCGCCCGCCGTATTCTCGGTTTCGTGAAGCCGGGCGACATGGTCGCGACCGGCCAGCGCGTCGGGCTGATCCGCTTCGGTAGCCGCGTGGACGTGTTCCTGCCCAACGATGTCGCCTGCCAGGTATGCCTCGGCCAGCGCAGCGTTGCCGGCGAGACCGTGCTCGGGCGGGTCGGCGGCACCGTGCCTACCGGCATCGCACAGTGACGCGCGCATGAGGCGCCCCCTGCCACGCAAGCCGCGAGGCCTGCCGCTCCGCGCCGTCGCACCCAACGCCATCACGGCCCTGGCATTGTGCTCGGGTCTGACTGGTATCCGGTTCGCCATCTCGGGCAATTTCGAGATTGCGGTGCTGATGATAGTCATCGCAGCTGTGCTGGACGGGCTCGATGGCCGGATCGCACGCCTGCTCCAGGGCGAAAGCCGGTTCGGGGCCGAGCTCGATTCGCTGGCTGACGTGATCTCGTTCGGCGTATCGCCGGCGCTGATCATGTATCTGTGGTCGCTGAAGGACCTGCCCCGGCTCGGCTGGCTATGTTCGCTGGTGCTCGCGGTATTCTGTGCGCTGCGCCTGGCGCGGTTCAACGCGCAGATCGACGAGACCGAGCAGCCGCACAAATCCGCCGGGTTCCTGACCGGGGTGCCGGCACCGGCAGGGGCCGGCCTGGCGATGCTACCGCTGTTTTTCTGGGTGTGGACCGGCGAAGCGGTGTTCCGCTCGCCGTTGCTCGTCGCGCCGTGGGTGGCGCTGGTCGCCGTGCTGATGATCTCCAGCATCGCAACCTATTCCTGGGGGTCGCTCAAGCTGCGGCGGCATGTGCGGTTCGAAGCGCTGGCGGTCGTGGTACTGGTGGGGGCGGCGATCATCTCGGCGCCGTGGCACACCGTATCGCTGCTCGCGGCAGCCTATTTCCTGTCCGTGCCGTTCAGCATGCGGTCCTACTCCCGGATCAAGCGGCTGCGCGCTGCGCCGGTGCCGTCTGCGGCTGGGCCAGTCGCGCCCGCGACGACGACCGACGATCCCTGAGCACGAGGTGCGGCATCGCGGCGACATCTTCACGACCCTGCAGCAGTGCGATGATACGCGGAAGCGCCGGCATCAGGGTGTGGAACATCACGGCAAGGGATGTTCCCAATGCGGTCGCGAACAGCAGGTATGAAACGAACGTCATCATGGCCCAACTCCCTAGAATTCCGGGCAGAAATCGGAACGAAAACCCCCTGAGGATTTCGAAAGTTCCATGTCCTGCTTACGGACCCTTTATGTTCCACTGATGTTCCGCCGTCAACACTTGATTTCGTACGTGGCGCGCGGTAAAGGGCGCGCCTTCACACCGCATGGGAAGCATACATAGCCGGTGTCCGGCGGGTTCCACCCGCCACATGGATCACTCGCTTCCCAGAGGCTCAACCGGAAAGGAAATATCTATGGCGGCACCAGTCGTCTCCATGCAGGCGTTGCTCGAAACGGGCGCGCATTTCGGACACCAGACGCATCGCTGGAACCCGAAGATGAAGCCCTACATCTTTGGCGACCGCAACGGCGTCCATATTCTCGATCTTTCGCAGACCGTACCGCTGTTCGCGCGCGCGCTTGAGTTCGTCGCGGCATCGACCGCGGCTGGCGGCAAGGTGCTGTTCGTCGGCACCAAGCGCCAGGCGCAGGAGCCCGTCGCGGACGCAGCGCGTCGTTCGGGCCAGCATTTCGTCAACCATCGCTGGTTGGGCGGCATGCTCACCAACTGGAAGACCATCTCGGGCTCGATCAAGCGCCTCAAGACGCTGGAAGAGCAGCTGTCGGGCGACACGCACGGCCTGACCAAGAAGGAAGTGCTGCAGCTGACCCGCGAGCGCGACAAGCTCGAACTGTCGCTGGGCGGCATCCGCGACATGGGCGGTATTCCGGACGTGATGTTCGTGATCGACGCCAACAAGGAAGAGCTGGCGATCAAGGAAGCCAACACGCTGGGTATCCCGGTCGTTGCGATCCTCGATTCGAACGTCTCGCCCGATGGCATCGCCTTCCCGGTTCCGGCCAATGATGACGCCAGCCGCGCCATCCGCCTGTATTGCGAAGCGATCGCCATTGCCGCGACCCGTGGCGGCCAGGAGCAGCAGGCGCGTCACGTCGACGTCGGCGCGCTCGAGCAGCCCCCGGTCGAGGAAGCGCTGACGGTTGCCCCGGTCGAGGCATCGCCGTCGGTCGCTGCCGACACGTCGGTGACGGAAGCCGATTTCGCGCCCGCCGCTGCTGAAGCTGCCGATCCGGAGACGCCTGCCGCGTCGACCGAGCCGGAAACGGCCGCCGAAGGCGAGCGCCAGATCGACGCATAAGCGTCACCTTGCTGAGTTAGCGGGCGGGGTGGGGCGAGAGCCTTTCCCCGCCCGCGTCACATTTGCAGACTGAAAAGGATTAGAGACATGGCCGAGATCACGGCAGCAGCGGTGAAGGATCTGCGCGAAAAGAGCGGCGCGGGCATGATGGATTGCAAGAAGGCACTGACCGAAGCGAATGGCGACATGAACGCCGCGGTCGACTGGCTGCGCGCCAAGGGCCTCGCGGCCGCCGCCAAGAAGTCCAGCCGCACCGCCGCTGAAGGCCTGGTCGGCGTCGAAGTCAACGGCACCAAGGGTGCTGCGGTCGAGGTGAATTCGGAAACCGATTTCGTCGCCAAGAACGACCAGTTCCAGACCTTCGTGCGTGATGTGACCGCGGTAGCGCTCGCGCTCGGCGATTCGATCGACACGATCAAGGCCGCTTCGCTCGGTGAAAAGACCGTCGAGGAAACGCTGACCAACAACATCGCCACGATCGGCGAGAACCAGGCGATCCGTCGCGCCAAGCGTCTCGAAGTGAGCGTGGGCGCTGTCGTGCCGTACGTGCACAATGCGGCTGCGCCGGGCCTGGGCAAGATCGGCGTGCTGGTCGCGCTCGAGAGCGAAGCCGATGCCGAGACGCTCAACGCGCTGGGCCGGCAGATCGCCATGCACATCGCGGCAGCCTTCCCGCTCGCGCTGAACGAGGAAGATCTTGATCCCGAGGTGATCGAGCGCGAGCGCGCAATCGCCACCGAAAAGGCGGCCGAAAGCGGCAAGCCGGCCGACATCATCGCCAAGATGGTCGAAGGCGGCATCGCCAAGTACCGCAAGGAAAACGCGCTGGTCAGCCAGTTGCTGGTGATGGACGGCAAGACCAAGATCTCCGACGTCGTCGCCAATGCCGCAAAGGCCGCGGGCAAGCCGATCAAGCTGGTCGACTATGTCCGCTTCCAGCTCGGCGAAGGCATCGAAAAGGAAACCAGCGATTTCGCGGCGGAAGTCGCTGCCGCTTCGGGCGTCAAGCAGCCGGTCTGAGGATCGGTTGCTGCGATCAAGCAGGAGGGCCGCGTCGAAAGACGCGGCCCTTTTTGCGTTTGATCGGGTGCGGCCCGATCGGGTCTGTCAGCCCGGCGTGGCGGCCGATCCGGCGAGCAGCCCGCCGTCGATGTTGAGTTCCGTGCCGGTGATATAGGTCGCTTCGTCGGACGCGAGCAGCACGGCGATCGCGGCGACTTCGTCTGGCTGGCCGAAGCGCTTGAGCGGCGTGTCGGCAACCAGGGCCTGCATCCGATCCTCGCGGTCCGGGCCGGTGCCGAGCATCGGCTCCCATATCGGCGTGAGAATCGCCGCCGGGTGGATCGAGTTGCAGCGGATTCGCCAGCCTTGCTGCGCGCAATAGAGCGCGACGCTTTTCGTGTGGTTGCGGATCGCCGCCTTGGACGCCGCATAGGCCGCGGCGAGCGGGATGCCGACCAGCCCGGAGCGCGACGAGATGTTGATGATCGATCCCGTGCCCTGCTGCTTCATCGCGCCGATCGCATAGCGGCAGCCGAGGAACGTGCCGTCAAGATTGACGGCATGAACCGCGCGCCAATCGGCCAGGCTGGCATGTTCGGGATCGTGCGGGCCGCCGCCGTGCTCGAAGCCGGTGATCCCGGCATTGTTGACCACCACGTCGGCGATCGGAATGCGCTCGGCGAGGCGCGCCCAATCGACTTCCTCGCGCACGTCGAGCGGCTCGAAGTGGCAGCCGATGGTCCGCGCTGCGGCGGCGCCGGCGGCGCGATCTATATCGGTGAGGATAACGCTGCCGCCCTCGTCGTGAAAGTGGGCGGCGATGCTGAGGCCGATGCCGCGCGCGGCACCGGTAACGACACAAATCTTGCCAATCATTCTGGGCATGGAAATCTCGATATCAGGGTCCTGGGTGGCGGCTCGCGCCGCCGTCAATGCTGTGCCGCCTTAGCGGAAACGCTGGACCATGATCGAAACTCCTCGGGCGGAGATTAACCCAAGGCGGCGTGCTGCGCAACGCCGCGCAGGGGGGCCGCGCCGGGTGGGGCCGCGCTTACGTCCAACGCCCGCGCTTCGCCCTTCCAATCGCTCCCGCGCACCACTAAGGTCCGCGCCGCCCGCCTTCAGCATATTGGACCCCCGTGACGACACCCCGCTACAACCGCATCCTGTTGAAATTATCCGGCGAAGTCCTGATGGGCGAGAATGGCCTCGCCATCGATCCCGCCGTCACCGCGCGCGTCGCCGGCGAGATCGCCGACGTCAAAGCGCAAGGCTATGAGCTGTGCATCGTCGTGGGAGGTGGCAATATCTTCCGCGGTCTCGCCGCCGCCGCCAAGGGCTTCGAACGCGCCACCGCCGACCATATGGGCATGCTGGCCACCGTGATGAACGCGCTCGCGGTGCAGAATGCGCTCGAACAGATCGGTGTCTCGACGCGCGTGCAGTCCGCCATTTCGATGGACAAGATCTGCGAGCCGGTGATCCGCCGCCGGGCCGAACGCCATCTCGAAAAGGGCCGCGTGGTGATCTTCGCCGCCGGCGTCGGCGAGCCGTATTTCACCACCGACAGCGGCGCGGCGCTGCGCGCGGCGGAGATGAAGTGCGACGCCTTGTTCAAGGGCACCTCGGTCGACGGCGTCTACGATGCCGATCCCAAGATCGTGCCCACCGCGACGCGCTACGATACGGTCAGCTACGATACCGTGCTGGCGAAGAATTTGAAGGTCATGGATGCCAGCGCTATCTCGCTGTGCCGTGACAACGATATCCCGATCGTCGTCTTCAATATCCGCGAGCACGGCAATTTCGCCGCCGTGCTGAGCGGCGAAGGCGTCTCGACGACCGTACAGAAGGAGCAATAACATGGCCGCATACGACAAGGCCGATCTCGAACGCCGCATGGCCGGCGCGGTCGAGGCGCTGAAGCACGATCTTTCCGGCCTGCGCACCGGGCGTGCTTCGACCTCGCTGCTCGATCCGGTGACGGTGGAAGTGTACGGGGCGCAGATGCCACTCAACCAGGTCGCCACCGTCTCGGTGCCCGAGCCGCGGATGATCTCCGTGCAGGTATGGGACAAGTCGAACGTCGGTCCGTGCGACAAGGCGATCCGCTCAGCCGGACTGGGGCTCAACCCGATCGTTGACGGCACCACGCTGCGCCTGCCGATCCCCGATCTGACCGAGGAGCGCCGCAAGGAGCTTGCCAAGCTGGCGGGCAAATATGCCGAGGACGCGCGCATCGCCGCGCGCAACGTGCGCCGCGATGGCATGGATTCGCTCAAGGCCGACGAGAAGAAGGGCCTGTTCGGCGAGGACGACCGCAAGAAGCTCGAGACCGAAGTGCAGAAGCTGACCGACAAGACGATCGGCGAGCTCGATGCGGCGGCGACCGCCAAGGAAAAGGAAATCCTGGGCAAGTGAGCGCGGCGCCTGCCATCGCGCCGGAGCCAGTCCCGGGAAGTCGCGTCGGCGGCGGCGCGTTGCCGCGTCATGTCGCGATCATCATGGACGGCAACGGGCGCTGGGCCAAGAAGAGGTTCCTGCCGCGCGTCGCCGGGCACAAGGCCGGCGTCGAGGCGGTGCGCGCGGTAACCCGCGCGGGCCGCGCGATGGGCATCGAGGCGATGACGCTGTATGCCTTTTCGTCGGAAAATTGGCGGCGGCCGGAAGAGGAAGTCAGCGACCTGATGGGTTTGCTGCGCATCTTCATCCGCAGCGATATCGACGAGTTGGCGCGCGAGAACGTGCGGCTGCGCGTGATCGGCGATTATCGCCGCTTCGCACCCGATCTGGTCAAACTGGTAGACGATGCGATCGCGCGGACGCAGTTCAACACCGGACCGATTCTGGCGATCGCGCTCAATTACGGCGCGCAGGCCGAAATCGCGGCGGCGGCGCGGCGGCTCGCCGCCAAGGCGGTCGCAGGCGAGCTCGCGATCGAGGCGATCGACGATGCGGCGATCGAACACGAACTCGACACGCGCGACCTGCCGCCGCTCGACCTGCTGATTCGCACCTCGGGCGAAGTGCGGCTGTCCAACTTCCTGTTATGGCAGGCGGCCTATGCCGAATTGCTGTTCGTCGACACGCTGTGGCCCGATTTCGACGCCGCGGCACTAGCCCAAGCGGTGGCGACGTTCGCGCAACGCCAGCGGCGTTATGGCGGCCTGTGACCGCGGCAAAACGTAAATCGGACCTCGCGGTCCGGGCGGGTACTGGCGTGTTGCTGATCGCAGTTGCCGCGGTAGCGCTGTGGCTCGGTGGTATCGCCTTCTGGGTGCTGTGCACTGTCGGCGCCCTGTTCATGATGGCCGAATGGGCCGATCTTGCTGCCACGGGCGCACGGGCCGATGCGCGCAACAAGCGGGTCGCGCAGTTCGCGCTGTCGGTGCCGCTGGCGACGATGGCGCCGGCCTCGCTGATCATCGAGGTGCATTATTTCTTCACGTTGGGGCTGCTCGCCGGCGCCGCCTTCTTCACCGTGATCGTCACGCGCCAGCCGCGCCTGGCCTCGGGTATCGTCTATTGCGGGCTGCCGGTACTGTCGCTGGTATTCCTGCGCCGCGCCGATCACGGCTTGCTGTTCGCCTTCTGGACGCTGGCGCTGGTCTGGGCATGCGATATTGGCGCCTATTTTTCCGGGCGTTCGATCGGCGGGCCGAAGCTCGCGCCGGCGATCAGCCCGAACAAGACGTGGGCCGGCCTCGCCGGAGGCGTGGTCGCCGCCGGCCTGTTCGCCATGCTGCTGCACGTCCAGTTCGGCCTGCCCTGGCGGATGACGCTGGCGACGCCCGTATTGGCGGTAGTGGCGCAGGGGGGGGATTTGTACGAGAGTTGGCTGAAGCGGCGGGCAGGGGTCAAGGATAGCGGCAATATCCTGCCCGGCCATGGCGGCGTGCTCGATCGGCTCGACGGGCTGGTGCCGATCGCGCCGCTTGCTGCGCTGTTGCTGATCCTGCCACGGTTCTACGCATGAAGACCGTCACCATCCTTGGCGCGACCGGGTCGGTCGGCAGCTCCACGCTCGACCTGATCGAGCGCGAGCCGGACAAGTTCCAGGTGCTGGCGCTGACCGCCAATGGCGATGTCGAGAAACTGACGCAGGCGGCGGTGCGCACGCGCGCGCAGCGTGCCGTGGTGGCGGACGAGACCTGTCTGCCGGCGCTCCGCGAGCGGCTGGCCGGGACGGGGATCGAGACCGCGGGTGGACGCCAGGCGTTGCTCGATACTGCGGCGATGGGCGCGGACTGGACGATGGCGGCGATCGTCGGCTGCGCGGGTCTGGAGCCGGTGATGGCCGCGGTGGAGCAGGGCGGCACGGTCGTGCTGGCCAACAAGGAGCCGCTGGTCTCGGCCGGCGAGATCATCCTCGCCGCCGCCGCCAGGCACGGGGCGACGCTGCTGCCCGCGGATTCCGAGCATAATGCGATCTTCCAATGCTTCGACGCGACCCGGCCCAAACGCGTGCGGCGGATCATAATCACCTGCAGCGGCGGCCCGTTCCGCGACTGGTCGACAGAACAGATGCGGATCGTGACGCCCGAACAGGCGGTCGCACATCCCAATTGGTCGATGGGTGCGAAGATCTCGGTCGATTCGGCAACCTGCATGAACAAGGGGCTCGAACTGATCGAGGCGGCACGGCTGTTCCCGGTGCCGTACGAGCGAATCGAGATCGTCATCCATCCGCAATCGGTGATCCATTCGCTGGTCGATTATGTCGACGGATCGGTACTGGCGCAGCTGGGTCCACCCGACATGCGCACCCCCATCGCGCATTGCCTGGCCTGGCCCGACCGCATGGCGACGCCGATGCAGCCGCTCGATCTGGTGGCGCTTGGCCGACTCGACTTTGCCGCCCCCGACGAGATGCGCTTCCCGGCACTTCGCCTGGCGCGCGATGCGCTCAATGCCGGCGGTGCGCGACCGGCGATCCTGAATGCCGCCAACGAGATCGCGGTGGCGGCTTTTCTCGCGCGGCGCATCGGCTTCCTCGAAATTGCCGCAATCGTGTCCGATACGTTGCTGCGTTATGACCCGCCCGCGCCGACGACGCTGGACGAGGTCCTGGCGATCGACGCGGGGGCGCGTGCTGCAGCGAACGAGCTTGTGAAGGATCGCGTAATTTGATCGAGACCCCCGGCCTGTTGTTGACCATCCTGGCGTTCGTGCTGGTGATCGGGCCGCTCGTGTTCGTGCACGAGATGGGCCATTACCTGGCCGGGCGCTGGTGCGGCGTGAAGGCCGAAGTGTTTTCGATCGGTTTCGGCCGGGAAGTGTTCGGCGTGACCGACAAGCGCGGCACGCGCTGGAAGTTCAGCTGGCTGCCGCTCGGCGGCTATGTTAAATTCGCCGGCGATCTCAATGCCGCGAGTCAGACTGATCCGGCCTGGCTCGCGCTGCCCGCTGCCGACCGTGCGCAGACCTTCCCGGCCAAGCCGCTTTGGCAGCGCGCGATCATCATCGCCGCCGGCCCGCTGGTCAATTTCCTGCTCGCGATCCTGATCCTGATGGGCTTCGCCTTGCTGTACGGCGACGTGCGGACACCGCCGGTCGTGCGCGAGGTCGTGCCGAGCAGCGCCGCGGCCAAGGCCGGGCTGCAGCCCGGCGATCGTATCACCGCGCTCGGCGGGCGTGGCGTCGGCACGTTCGACGACGTATCGCGCTATGTGAAGATTCGCGCCAACGAACGCGTCCAGATCGATTTCGATCGCGCCGGCACGGCGCAGCGCCGTGATGTCGTGATCGGCACGCAGGCGCAGGTCGATCGGTTCGGCAACACATACGAATTCGGGCTTCTCGGCATCGCGCCGGAAAGGCCGGTGCTGGTCGAGGTCGGGCTGCTCGACGCGCCGGTCGTCGCTCTGCGCCAGACGCGCGATATCGTCGTGACGATGGTCGAGACACTGGGACAGGTGATCAGCCGTCGCCGCTCGGTAAAGGAACTGGGCGGGCCCTTGCGCATCGCCAAGATTTCCGGCGAACAGATCAGTATCGGCCCGGAAGCATTCGTTTTCCTGATCGCGCTCGTGTCGATTAACTTGGGGTTCATCAATCTCTTGCCAATTCCGATGCTTGATGGCGGCCACCTGTTTTTCTACGCAATCGAGGCTATAGGGCGGCGTCCGGTGAATCCGGCGGTGCAGGAATGGGCCTATCGTGGCGGGCTGATGGCGCTGCTGGTGTTCATGATGTTCGTCACGTTCAACGATCTTGGCGCATTCGGCCTGTGGAAGAATCTGGCCGGCTTGATCGGCTGACGTAGGTAAGGCAGGGCGGGCGCGTTAGTTTTGGCGACCCGCGTAATTTCTCCGGTTTGGGGTGGGATAGTGACAAGCATGGTTTCGAAATTCGGCGTACGCGCCACGACGGCGTTGATGGCGGGCACGATCCTGTCCGGCCTGCCCGTCGCGGCGAGCGCGCAGGGCGCCCCCCCGCAGACCGCGCCGACGCTGGCGCCGGTGCCGGCCAATGTCGCGCCGGCGGTGGTGCGCCAGATCAAGACGCTGCGCGTCGAGGGTTCGCAGCGGATCGAGCCGGACACGGTATTGTCCTACACCAAGCTG
>NZ_JANQBK010000001.1 GCF_025370105.1 Sphingomonas hylomeconis | reverse complement strand
TCGCACGCGCGGTCGCCGCGGTGAAGCGCGAGGCGGCGCGCCGGATCCTCGCGATCGCCAGCCTCGAGCGGCAGGCCAACGACAACGCCGTGATGGCGTCGCTCGCGCTGCAGCTCGTCACCGGTACCGAGGACGGCCCGGACATCACCGCTGATGCCGTCAATGCGCAGGGGCGGCGCGCGGCCATCGATGCGGTGCGGATCGCCAGCAACAAGATCGAGGCGGCGATCACCACCTGGGCGATGGCTGCCCTCAGTAAATTCGACGCCAGCGCCGACCCGCGCTGGCCATTGGAGACAGCCGTGTGAGCAAGATCGCAAACCTGCCCGAAGTCGCGGCACCGGACGGTACCGAGACCGTCGTCATCTTGAAGGATGGTGTCGCCAAACGCTCGCTTTTGTCTTCCCTCGTTTCCGCGGCGCTCGTCCCGTTCGTCAATTTGGCTCGGAATTACGCCAATGCGAGCACCGACGCCGCGATTCCCGGCGCCGTTGATCCTGCCGACAGAGGCGCCAAATATTGGAGCCTGTCGGCGTGGGCGGCTCGAGCCGGCGCCGAAGCTGCGGCCGCTTCCGCCGACTGGAAGAACGCGATCAAGCCTGTTGGCTTGGAGGGGAAAATCCTTTGGGGCATTTCGCGCGCAGACGACGATGGCCTTGGGGAACGGCTGGCCTTGTTCGTTGATATCGCCGGTGTGATGCGCCCTTCGGCGATCGCGCTGCCGGCCGGATCCGTAACTGGCGCAAGCCTCGATCTGGATCTTTCGGCTCGGACGCTGCAGCCCATCGCCCCCGAGGGCCGGATACTCTGGGCCGTCGAAGTTCCCGATGCGGATGGCCTCGGCAGCCGGATGCCGCTCTACGTCACCGATGACGGCGTCGCGCATGCTGGCAATATGGCAGTTTCTCAGGCCGACTATCTCAGCAACCCGGCGCTCGCCATCTCCCCCAACTGGATCGTCGGGCAGAAAGCGATGGGCGATGGCACGATCACGCTGCGCAGCGTGTCGCGCAACGGCGGCCGGGTAGTGGATCTCGTGACGGGCGACAAGGCAACCTCGCCGGTGTTCACGCCCGATGGCGCGAAGGTTATCTATCGCTCCGCCGCGTCTGCCACATACATGGTGGTATCGCCTGACGGCACCTCGACGGCGCCGCTTCGCCTGACGCCGCGCCTCACTAATATGTTTTGGCTCGGTCATTCGATCGTGGAGCAGGGACTTCCGGCCGCGTTCCAGACAAAGACCGGCATCGTCTCGACCAACGGCGGAATCAGCGGGCAGCGCCCGGAGGACATCGGGTATCGCTTCGGGCAGGAGTTCGCCATCACCGTGACTGGGAACTCCATTCCCGGCTCCGGGGCCGTGACGCTTGCCCAACCGGCTAGCACCGCCGCGGTAAATCGCGGGCCGTTCGCCAACACCGCCGCCGCGCGCAGCATGGTCGTGACTGTCGCCGGGGTGCGCTGCATACTGCGTGGCCCGGTCAATGCGCCCTACACGATCGAGCGCGAGACCGCCGGCGATGCCATCGCAGTGGCGCCCGGAACGCTGATCGCTGCCGATCTGACGGGCATTGCCGATCAGATGATTTACGTCCGCCTTATGCGCAACGCCATGACGGACCTTGCGGCCATCGGCGTCGCCGTCAACGCCATCAAGGCCGCGGTCGCGAAGCACAGCTACAACCCACGCATCATCTGGTCGGGCGAACTCCCGATCGCGGGGCCGGTCGGGCACGCGCAGGCGGAGCGGCTAGGCTCGGCAAACCGGGCATCGTACGAAGCGGCAAACGCCTATCTGCTCAGCCTTGTCGGGCCAGACAGCTATTACGACCCGCTCCCTTATATGCAGTCGGACGCATGCTTCGCGGCATTGGGGCTGACCAAGGATGCGGATGACCTGGCCGACATCGCCGCGGGTGTCGCCCCGCGTCGCTTCATGAATACCAGCGAGTCGCAGTGGCTCCATGAAAGCAATCTCGGGCGAACGGCGGACGTGAACGGAATTGTCGCCAAATATCAGAGGAATTGGTCGTGACGGGTTATATCATCCAGGCAAATGGCGGTCCCCCTCTCGGCGCGGCGTTCCCGGCGCGCTACGATGACCCGCGTATCGACGCCGGCACCCTGCTGTTGCTCGACCCGGCACACAGCCAGACGATCGCGGATGGTATGCCGAAGGCAACGGCGCCCGCGAATAACCAGCGTTGGCCCAACCTGGCGTGGAAGCCGGCCGCGCGACTGACCGGCAAGACGAAAGACGATCGCGCACTGCTCGATCCGGTTCTGTCGTTGTCCGGGTTCGCGCCTGATGAACTGAAGATCGAACGCACCCCTGCCGGCGCACTGCACGGTATTACGAGCCCAACCTTGCTCGACAACGGCGACGCGGCCTTTTTCGACATCCCGACCGCTATCGAGAAATACTTCTTCGACTTTGGCGGCGATTACCCGGTGTCGGATCACCAGTTCTATATCTCGCTGTGGATCTATATCACGCGACCGGCCTCGACGGTGACCAACCCGACCCAGCCGTATTTTTACATCAGCACTGCGACGGGAAACCCGATCGAAGCGGCGATGTATCCCACCCAACTGGTGCCGCGTGCTGGCCAGACCATCGCCGGCATCGGTGATGTCGGAAACGCCAATGTGAACACGGCTGGCGCGCAGCGTCTGGTTGTGACGCCGAACCAGTGGGCCAATGACAAGCCCGCCAATGCTGCAGCGGTCGAGGCCCGCTTGGGATGGGGGGCGTTCGGCGGGTTCGGTCCTTACGGTGTGGGAGGAAAGACGCCCAGCTTCATCTTCGAAAGCCTGCTGATCAAGGATCTTACGGTCACCGGAAAGACGTTTGCGCAAGCCAACGCCGAAGATCTTGCCGAGTGGACCGCCGCGCACGCAGTCGGCGGTCGCTACTACGACCACACAGTCACGACCGATCCGGCGACATTTGCTTGATAGCCGCCGCATTGCTTCGCAATCTGGCGTCTAATATGGGTATTGCATGAACGCGCTCACCCGTATCTTTCTCGCACCTGGCTGGACATTAGAGCAGGCTATAAAGCTCGTACGCAAACGACAGGCGATCGCGGGCAAGGCGCTGCACAGTGAATGTTGTCGCCATTGCGGCGCACCTACCCCTGGCCAGATCAATGAGCTGTGCCAGGACTGCGCGGAGGGGGCTGCTATCTAGCTGCCTATGTAGCGCGCTCTTGTAGAAACCGTTTCTACAAGAGCGCGCCCGCGCATCGCGCCACAGCCCGCGCCATGCTCCACGCATGAGCGACCCTGCCGACAGCCAGCGTTTGATCGGAGACCTGATCCGTCTCGGCACTGTCGTGTCCGTCGATCTCGCCGCCGGCACCTGCCGCTTCCGGACCGGCGATATCGTCACTGGTGACGTGCCCTGGCTGGCCGGCCGCTCGGGCGCCACGCGCACCTGGTCGCCGGTCAGCGTCGGCGAACAGGGCATGCTGATCTGCCCCGAAGGCGACACTGCCGCTGGCATCGTTCTCCCCGGCCTGTTTTCGAATGCCCGCCCGGCGCCGGCGTCCGAGGATATCGAGCTGGTCGAGCATGCCGATGGCGCGCGGATCTCCTACGACGCAGCGGCGCACGCGCTCAGCGCGATCCTGCCGGACGGCGCGACCGTCACAATTGAGGCAAATGGCGGCTTGTCGATCAAGGGCGACGTCGCGCTCGATGGCAGGCTCTCGGTCACCGGCACGATCGTGGCCGATGGCGAGATCACCGCGAAGGGTGTCAAGCTCTCCAAGCACCAGCATCTTTTGGTCAAGGCTGGCACTGACAAGTCGGGCGATCCCGAATGATCGGCATGAACGCCCGCACCGGCGCGCCGCTCGCCGGCGATGATCACCTGCAGCAGTCCGTGGCCGACATTCTCGGCACGCCGCTCGGCACGCGCCTCGGGCGCCGCGAATACGGCTCGCTCGTGCCCGAGCTGCTCGACCAGCCAATGAACGCGCTCGGCCGTGTCCGACTGTTCGCCGCCGGCGCGCTCGCTCTTCAACGCCAGGAACCCCGCCTGCGCGCCACGCGCATGATGCTGGCGGCAGGATCGACGCCTGGCGCGGCTGTCCTGACCGTCACCGGCCGGCGCACCGATGCCGCCCGAGCAACCGCTGTCGATCTCACTGTCCCCGTCCGCGCGCTGAGCGCCCTTCCCGCCTGAAAGGATTTCCTGTGTCCGACCCCTACCAGCACGGCATTACCGTCTCCGAAGTCGCCCGCACCGGCCGATCGATCGCGACGATCGCCACGGCGGTCATTGCCCTGGTCGCGACCGCCAGCGCCGCCAGCGCACCGGAGCGCGCCGCGATCGACGCGGCCTTCCCGCTCGATCGTCCGGTATTGGTTACCAATCTGCTGGCCGCCATCGCCGTGGCTGGCACCAGCGGCACACTGAAGGGCGCGCTGCAGGCGATCGCCGATCAGGTCCGCACGCCCGTCATCGTCGTGCGGGTCGCACCGGGCAACGACGTTGCGGCGACCAATCTGGCCGTGATCGGCGGAACCGTGAACGGCCAGAAAACCGGCATGCAAGCATTGCTCGCGGCCGAGGCGCAGGTGAAATATCGCCCGCGCATCATCGGTGCCCCCGGCCTCGACGCCGCGGATAGCGTGAAGAACGCGCTGGCAACCATCGGCCAGAAGCTGCGCGCCATGGCCTATGCCAGCGTCACCGGTGCCACGCTGGCCGACGTTATTGCCGCGCGCGCCGCCTTCACCCAGCGCGAGCTGATGCTGATCCATCCGGACTTCCTCGCGCCGATCGATCCCGCCGGCACGATCGGCCCGAGCTTTGCGGCCGCCCGGGCACTCGGCTTGCGCGCCCGGATCGATCAGGAGCTGGGCTGGCACAAGACGCTGTCCAACGTGCCCGTCGCCGGCGTCGTCGGCCTCACCCGCGATATCGGCTTCGACCTGCAGAGCATCGACAGCGATGCCAACCAGCTCAACGCCGCGCACATCACCTCGCTCGTGCGCATCAACGGCGACCTTCGCTTCTGGGGCAGCCGCACCTGCGCGGCTGATGATAGCGACTACGTCTTCGAGAGCGCCACGCGCACGGCGCACATCCTCGCCGATACGATGGCGGCCGGTCTGGTCGAGTATATCGACAAGCCGCTGACCCCTAGTCTGGCGCGCGACATCGTCGAGGATATCAACGCCAAGTTCCGCGCGCTGAAGCGGGCGGGCCAGCTGCTCGGCGCGGTCGCGTACTTCGATCCGGACAAGAACCCGGTCGCATCGCTCAAGATCGGCAAGCTGGCGATCAGCTACCGCTACACGCCGGTGCCCCCGCTCGAGTCGCTCGGCCTGCAGCAGGAGATCAGCGACGAATTCCTCGCTGACTTCGCCGAGCTGGTGGCCGGCAGCTGAGCCGCCCCCGTCCCGCCTGATCCCACCCCAAACAATTCCGGAGAACGACCATGGGCCTCCCCCGCAAGCTCAAGAACATGATGATCTTCAACGCCGGCGCCGCCTATATCGGCGAAGCCAATTCCTTCACCCAGCCCAAGCTGACCCGCAAGTTCGAGGAATATCGCGGCGCGGGCATGGACGTCGGCGTTAAGCTCGACATGGGCGGCGAGCCGCTCGAGGTCGAGTTCACTTGCGCCGGCCCGATGCGCGACGTGCTGCGCCAGTATGGCGCGGTCGGCGTGGCCGACGTCCAGCTCCGCTTCGTCGGCGCCTACCAGAACGATGACGCCGGCTCGGTCGATAATATCGAGATCGTCGTGCGCGGTCGTCACGAAGAGATCGATCTCGGCGAGTCCAAGCCTGGTGAAGGCGGCGAGATGAAGGTGAAGACCGCCGTCTCCTACTACAAGCTCGATTGGAACGGCGTGACCGAGATCGAGATCGATGCGCTCGGCATGGTCATGATCGTTGGCGGCGTCGACCGCTTCGCCGAGATCCGCGCCGCGCTCGGGATCTTCTGATGCCGCTGGGGAAGGCGCCGCCAGGGCCTTCCCCCCTGGGCGTCCCACCACGCCCTACCCGCTATCCCAATGACCAAAGGATCGACATGAAGATTCCCGAAACCTCCGTCGCCCGCACCGTCACGCTCGACACCCCGATCGTGCGCGGCACCGAGACGATCGATAGCGTATCCGTCCGTAAGCCCGGTTCGGGCGAGCTGCGCGGCCTCACCCTGATGGCGCTCAGCCAGCTCGACTATGCCGCGCTCGAGACGCTACTCCCGCGGATCACCAGCCCCGTTCTGCACAAGGCCGATATCATCGCGCTCGACCCTGCCGATCTGATGCAGCTCGGCGGCGAGGTAATGGATTTTTTGCTGCCGAAAGCAGCGAAGGCGACGGCCTCCCACTAAGCGTCGACGATGTCATGGCCGATCTGGCGACCGTGTTTCACTGGTCGCCGGCGGTCATGGATCCGATGAGCGTCACCGAGCTGATGGGCTGGCGCATGCGCGCGGCCGCACGATCTCAATCCGAGCGCTGACCTATGGACCGTAATCTCCGCATCCGCATGCTGCTCGAGGCTGGTGACCGTGTCACCAAGCCGCTGCGTGATATCGCCAACGGTTCGACGCGCGCCAGCCAGGCGCTGCGCGCGACGCGCGATCGGCTGAAAGAGATCGAGCGGGCGCAGGCCGATCTCGCAGGCTTCCGCCAGCTGAAGATCGGCCTGCGATCGACCGACCAGGGGATGCAGGCCGCGCAAACCCGCGTCGGCCAGCTCGCCCGGGAAATGCAGCAGGCCAGCACACCGACCCGCGAGCTGACGCGGAACTTCGCCCGCGCCCGCGCTGAGGCGCAGCGCCTCACCCAGCAGCATGAAACCGAGAGCCGCGAGCTGCAGCAGCTTCGCGATCGCCTGCGCGCGGCCGGCGTATCCACCTCCGATCTTGCGCGGCACGAACGCGAACTGCGCGAACGCGCGGCCGATACCAATCGCGAGCTTAAGGAACAGACGCGCCGGCTCGATCAGGCAACCGATCGCCAACGGCGTTTCAGCGCGGCGCGCGAGCGATTCGCCCGCGGGCAGAGCCTCGCCACGGGCATGGCCGCGGGCGGCGCATCCTCGCTCGCCATCGGTGCGGCGATGGCCCGCCCGATCATCGGCGGCGTAGAGCAGGCGCAGGAATTCCAGTCTGGCATGACGGACATCGCCCAGAAGGCGAACCTCACGCGCGAGCAGGCCGACAAGATGGGCGCCAGCCTGCTCATTGCCGCGCGTGCCGCCAACCAGATGCCGGCCGACCTGCAGAAAGGCGTCGATACGCTGTCCGGTTTCGGGCTCGATCCGACCAAGGCGACGCAGATGATGAAGCCGATCGGCCGGGCGGCGACCGCGTACAAGGCCGAGATCGCGGATCTGTCCGCTGCCGCGTTTGCCGCGAACGACAACCTCAAGGTGCCGATCGAGCAGACCGGCAAGGTCATCGACATCATGGCCGAGGCGGGCAAGGCGGGCGCGTTCGAGATCAAGGATATGGCCGGCGCGTTCCCGTCGCTCACCGCGGGCTATCAGGCGCTCGGCCAGACCGGCACCGGCGCCGTCGCGGATCTTGCCGCCGCGCTGCAGATCGCGCGCAAGGGCGCCGGCGATTCCGCGACGGCCGCCACCAACGTCTCCAATATCATCCAGAAGATCGCCTCGCCGGCGACGATCAAGGCGTTCTCGAAGTTCGGCATCGATCTGCCGAAGTCGCTGAAGAAGGCCTATGCCGAGGGCAAGACGCCGCTCGAGGCGATCGCCGAGCTGACCAAGAAGGCGACCGGCGGGGATCTCGGCAAGATCGGCTTCCTGTTCGAGGACGCACAGGTGCAGCAGGGCCTGCGCCCGATCATACAGAACCTCGAGGAATATCGCGCCATCCGCGCCAAAGCCGCGGCGGCGAACGGGACGACCGATACAGACTTCGCCGAGCGCATGAAGGACTCCGCCGAGCAGACCAAGCAGCTGAAGGTGAACGCATCCGCCCTGGCGATCTCGCTCGGCAATACGCTGCTGCCGACCGTCAACGCCGTGCTCGGCCGTGTCGGCGCGTTCGCCAATCGCCTTGCGGCCTGGTCGCAACGGCACCCGACCCTGACGCGCGCTATCCTGCTCACCGCGGCCGGCCTGTCGGCGCTGTTCATCGCGCTGGGCGTGGGCGCGATCGCGCTCGCTGCCGTCGTCGGGCCGATGTACCTGTTCGGCGCGGCTGCGACCTACACCGGCATGGCGCTGCTGCCGATCATCGGTATTGCTCTGGGCATCGTCGCCGGCATCGCCTTGCTCGCCGCCGGCGCATACCTGATCTACAGCAAATGGGGCGCGATCAGCGCCTGGTTCGGCGCCCTTTGGCAATCGATCCAGTCGGCGTTCTTCGCCGGCATCGGCGCGGTCAAGGCGATCTTCTCGCAGTTCGATCCGCGCATGCTGCTGTTCGGCCCCATCGGGCTGTTGCTCGGTTGGCTGGGCGGCAGCGTGCCCGGTCAGCTGGCCGAGGTCGGCCGCAACATGATCCGCGGCCTGATCAATGGGATTATGTCGATGCTGGGCGCGCTCAAGAACACGATCGTCGGCGCCGCCAGCGCGGCCGCTACCTGGTTCAAGCAGAAGCTCGGCATTCATTCCCCGTCGCGCGTGTTTGCGGGCTTCGGCGGTTACATGATGGACGGCCTGGCCAACGGCATCGAGGGCAACCAGGGCGCGCCGATCGCGCGCCTTGATCGGCTGTCCAAGCGGCTGACCACGGCCATCGCTGTCGGGACTGCCATGCCAGCTATGGCTGCATCCGGCGCGACCGCGCCCGGCGCAGGTGCCGGCGCGACCGGGGCGGCGTCGATCTCGGCCGCGGCGCCGGTGACGATCAATATTTATCCCGGCGCCGGGCAGGATCCTCACGCCATCGCGCGGGCGGTGCGTGCCGAGCTGGAAGCGATCGATCGCGAGAAAGCGGCCAAGGCACGCGCCAGCCTTGCCGACCAGCAGGATTGGGACACGCACGCATGATGATGTCGCTCGGCATGTTCGTCTTCTCGCTGCCCACCCTCGCCTATGAGGATCTGCAGCGCCGGTCGGATTACAATCACGCCAAGTCCGCCCGTATCGGTGCGCGGGACGCCACGCAGTTCGTCGGCGTCGGTGCAGAGACCGTGTCGCTGAGCGGCACGACCTTTGCCGAGATCGCCGATGGAGCGGTGTCGCTCGGCAAGCTGCGCGACATGGCCGCCAGCGGCGATGCCTGGCCGCTGGTCGACGGCGCCGGCCGCATCTACGGCGCGTTCGTGATCGAGGGCGTGGACGAGAAGCAGAAGGAGTTCCTGTCGGACGGCACCCCCCGCAAGATCGACTTCGCGCTCGATCTCTACCGCGTCGATGAGGAGGCGGCGTGACGATCGCCAATATCCCGGATTTCCGCGTCACGCTCGACGGCCGCGACCTGACCGGCACGATCCGTCCGCGCCTTATCTCGCTCGGCATTACGGAAAAGCGCGGCGATGAGGCCGACCAGCTCGATATCGTGCTGAACGACAGCGACGGCCGGCTCGAGCTGCCGCCGGCCGGCGCGGTGCTGACCGTGCAGCTCGGCTGGAAACAGGGCAGCGACGTGCGCCCTGGTCTGGTCGAGAAGGGCAGCTTCAAGGTCGATGAGGTCGAGCATAGCGGCCCGCCCGACATCGTGACCATCCGCGCACGGTCGGCCGACTTTACCAGCGATCTGCGCGTGCGGCGCGAAACGACGCACCATGATCGAACGCTCGGCACGATCGTCGGCGAAATCGCCGGCCGCAACGGCCTGCAGCCCCGCTGCGCGCCGCGCCTGGCGGGCGTCGTTCTCAAGATGACCGCACAGAGCCGCGAAAGCGATATGGCCTTCCTGCGCCGCCTCGGTCGTGAGCATGACGCCGTTGCCACCATCAAGCGCGGCGCGCTGATCTTCGCGCCGATCGGCGCCGGCGTGACGACGAAGGGCGCGGCCCTGCCCTCGCTGCGGATCCTGCGCCGCGATGGCGATCGTCATAGCTTTCGCATCGAGAAGCGCGACAACGTCGAAGGCGTCCAGGCCGACTGGCACGATCGCGGCGAGGCCAAGCGCAAGACGGTGACGGTCGGCAAGGCCAACAGCGCGCGCAAGCTCAGCCGCACATATGCGACCGAGGAAGATGCGCGCCGCGCTGCGGCCTCGGCCAAGGGTCGCGCGGCGCGCCAGCCGGTCAGCCTCTCGCTATCGCTCGCGCTCGGCAGGCCGGATATCTATCCTGAGCAGAAGGCGACCGTGGCCGGGTTCAAGGCGCCGATCGACGCGGTCGCGTGGCTGGTCGGCGAAGTGACGCATTCGCTGGGCTCACAGGGCTACGTTACTGCGTTGAAGCTTGAAACCTCTAATTAATCGATCAAATCACGACTTGCATCGAGCACTCGATGATACGGAATACGTCCAGTTGGAGGCGACCGCCGCTACCACACAGTCTCTGCCGACTGAAAATTAACGGATAGATAAGCTTCAGCAAAAAATCTAGTAAACAAGAGGTATCTGACTCTCGAAGATTATTTTATATCTGTGTGGAGTTGATTGCATGAATTTGTGAATTCTCATGACATCTTCATCTGGCGTCCGCGTCGGAGAAACGCATATATCAGCGAATATAACATCTACGAACGGTGCACGTTCGAAGAGCTCTAACAGATCGATCTTTATAAATTCACCCCTGCCATCGGGTCGCTGAAACTTTTCGTACCCCACCCCGTCAGAGAACAATCTTACCTCGAGTTCCTCCTCAAATCCACTATGCTTCAATATAGGAGCAACAGCGGTAAATTTCGCCTTGGATTGCAAAAAGCGATGAGGAATCGAGCGGTCGTCAATTTCCGTCCACGATGCGAATATGTCAGCTACATCGCTCGCTATCGGCTCAAGTATTTGTATATGTTCATCGCGACCGTACAAAACAGGCGATAGGTTAATGTTGAGTGATTTTTGTTTTCTAGGAGCAAAGAGTGCGATGGGTATTCCCACTGAAACACCTACCGGTTTGGCGTAGGCTCTCCACTGACTTAATATAGAGCATATTTGACTAAAGGATACTATATAATAGTTTACGTCCTCCAGCATTATTTGCTTAGCTCGCTGCAAGAATTCGTAAGTTGTGCTTAATCCTCTCTCGGCGAGCTTTTGTGAAATCTGTATCGCCAACAAGTCCCATGCGAAAACAATCTCGTTAAAATCGTTCATGATCGCATGGTGGCTCGCCCATAACTCACCCCCGCGAACTATATTTTTGAAGGTTTCTAATTGAGTATAGTGATATATAAGCGGGCCCGTACGAATTCCACCATCTGAAACAGCAGTCGCAATGAATGATGCTGCTCTTCGGTAGTTATCACGGATACTTCCATTGCTGGAATAAGAGATAAATCTATCATCTGATCGCGGCAAGTTACGCGCCAGCGATATCCAGCGGTTTGCTTCGGTATCAAAATATCCTGAAATGCTACGCATAACTCCGCTCCCCACCAAAGCTCGCTTGCCGCGCGAAGTCACAGTTTAATACGGGGCAGCAAGCTCAAACTGGCTTTACCACTCGCGTTATGCGCCCAATAATGTTGATCTCATCTGGATGAGCGGTGTCGTCCGAGACGTCGCTATTGTCGGATAGGATCGTGACCTTATCCCCTCGAATGCGCAGCCGCTTTATCATGGCGATATCGCCGATCGTGAACGCCCAGATTAAATCTTGATCCTCGACCCGGCGCTCCGACCTGTCGATCAGCACCATGTCATTGTCGTTGATCGTAGGCGCCATCGAGTCGCCCTTGCCGCGCGCCCAGGTGAGGCTGACGGGCGCCGTATGCGTAAGCTGCTCGATCCAGACTTTCGGGAAATATTGGACGTCCACCAATGCACCGTCGTCGGCGAAGGTCGCGCCCATGCCATAAGCTTGATCGACCGAGGCGATCGGAACCAGCTCGAGCTGATCGGCCATGGCCTCATCGGAAAAGTTTAGAGCATCCGCTTCTGGCACGGCGTCCTGCCCATCGCCCTTTAGCCAGACCAAGGGAACGTGAAGGTGCATCGCTATGTCCGGCAGAAACCTTGAGCGCTGTGTCGCGCCCGTCAAAATCTGACTTATCGCGCCCTGCGTGCAACCGACCGCTGCCGCTAGCGCCGGCTGATCGATGCCGCGCGCGGCCATAGCGTCACGAAGGCGTTCGGCGGGCGAATTCATCGCCTCCCCATAGCAAAGAATATTAGCTGCCTTATTCATTTTGCTATTGCGATCGTATTAGTTGGCTATTACTAAAAGAGAATGACGACGCGATACGACATCTCCGACACGGCATACGAGGCGGCATACGCTGCTTTCAAACAAGCCGTCGCGCTGGCTCCCGGCCAGATCGCGTTCGCCAATATCTGCAGGTGCACCCAGGGCAATATTTCTCAATTGCTCCGCGCCGGCTCTCTGCTGCCTGAGCGCTTTGTCATTAAAGTTGAGGCGGCCACCGGCGTACCGCGTCACGAGTTGCGCCCTGACATTTATCCGATCGAGCAACCTCACCTCCCCGTCCCCAATGACGATCGATCTGTGATATCGCCGCGTGCGGTGACCGTCGCCTGCGATCGGCAGCCAATTTCCCAGCCCGGTGCGGCACGATGACCCAGCCTCGCGAACCCCTGACCATATCCGACGCGCTTACCCGGATCGTCGGCCTGCTACATGCCAGCAAAGCCGCCGAGATTGTCGATCGCTCGGAAACGACGATCTACAACTGGATCAATCCTGTGCACGAGGCGACGCCGAACCTCATGCAGGCGTTGGCGCTCGACGCCGCCTATCACGCCGCCGGCGGCGAAGGGGCACCGATCCACGAGGCCTACGCCTACCAACTCGATCTTGCGGTTGTCGAGCAATCGGCCTGCCAGATCGAGCTGAGCAACGATATCGGCAACGTCGCCCGCGAATGCGGTGACGCGATCGCCAGCGGTATCGTCATCACACAGCCAGGGGCCGACCCGTCGCTAGTCCATCATGCGCTTGTCCAGGCGAACGAAGCGCAGAGCGCCGTCGCCAGGTTGATCGGGCGCCTCAAAGGTTTCCTGCCACGCGACACCGTGTCGCGCGGGGAAATGAGCGGGGAGCTCCACCAATGACTGCACTAGCGAAGCGACAAGAGAAGAAGCGGAACTACACGCCTCGTATTCCGGCGATCGAATGCCCGCACTGCAAATCGCGCGCCATCGTGCGCGACAGCACAGAGGTTTTCTTCATGGTGCGAGAACTGCGCCTGAGCTGCACCAATGACGATTGCCGCCACACCTATGTGGCGCAGCTGTCGGTCATCCGCACGATCCGGCCGAGCGATTGCCCGAACCCGGACGTCCGCCTCCCTTTTGGCAACCCGAACCTAGGGCCGAAACCGAAGCCAGCGAATGACGACGGCCCCCCGCCGCCCGCCAACGATGATCACGGCATCGGCGCCGCGCTCGCCGCGGCCTTCATGACCACCTGATCCCAGCGCAGCCCGCTGCGCACCGCCCCCGCTGAATAACCGATCCGGAAAAAGCCCCCGCTTCCGGAAACGCCACCCGCTTGCCCGAAAGACACCCATGCTTGCCGACCAAACCATCTCCGATCTTCGCGCCGATCTGCTGCAGGTATACGATGCGCTCGATGGCCGCGCCGGCCCGTTCGACATCGGCTTGCTGCGCCACGAACTGCGCGAGGCATTGCGCGACCTATCACGCGCCGCATCGATCCACCCTGCTCGTCCCGAGCGCGCAATCTACCGGACATCGCGAGAGCTGCTCGGCGACCTGCTGATCATCCGCATACGGCTCGAGGATCTCCTGATGACGGGGCTAGTGCCATCTCCGGCGATTGTCGGAGATCTCGGCCCGGCTCTCTTCAATCTTTCCCGCGGCATCACCGGCCTGGTCAAAATCATCAGCAGTGAAGCCGCGGCACGCGCCGGCGTGGCGGGCTGACCACAGCATGCGCACCGAGCTGCTCACCGAACTGACCAAGCGCCTGAAGCAGGATTACGGCTTCGAGGAGAAGGGCACATACCTGCGCCGCGGCAAATGTCCGCAATGCTCCAAGGGGCAGCGCGAGCTGTGGACGTGGACCGACAAGCCTTGGGTGCTGAAATGCGGCCGCATCGAGCGTTGCGGCTGGGAAGGCCACGTCAAGGAACTGTATCCGGACATCTTCGACGACTGGTCGAAGCGCCACAAGAAGACTCCCGCCGACCCCAACGCCGCGGCCGATGCCTATCTGCTGCACGCCCGCGGGCTCGACCTCGCCGGCATTCGCGGATCGTATAGCCAGGAATGGTATCACGATCAGGATCTTGGGATCGGATCGGCGACCGTGCGATTCCCGCTGCCCGGTGGCGGTCATTGGGAACGGCTGATCGATCAGCCCGCCCGCTTCGGCAAGAAGAAGGCGCTGTTTTCATGGGGCAGGGGCTACCGCGGCCAGTGGTGGCAGATGCCCGGCACGACGATGGCCGACCTCGCGATCGCCGACGAGATCTGGATTGCCGAAGGCATCTTCGACGCCATCGATCTCAACCAGAAGGCCAAGGTCGCGGCCGTCTCGGCGATGTCGTGCAACAATTATCCCGAGGCAGCGCTCAACGAGCTGCGCAGCGCCGCGGCGTTGCTCAACCGCGCGCCGCCCCGGCTGATCTTCGCCTTCGATATCGGCAAGGCCGGCACCGAATATACGCGCCGCTTCGTCAAGCAGGCGCGCAAGGATGGCTGGACCGCCGGCGCCGCCCAGGTTCGCCCCGATGGCGAGGGCGAGAAACTCGATTGGAACGATCTCGGGCAGCGCGACCGGCTCACCCCGACGCACCTCGAGGAATATCGCTGGAACGGCAGCGTCACCATTGCCGAGAGTTCCAACGAAAAGGCGCTGCTGATCTACCAGCGCCACAAGACCCAATCGTTCCCGCTCGTGTTCGCCGGCCGGCAACTATGGGCGACGTTCTCGATCGAGCGCATCAACGGCATCATCCAGCAATGGACCGACGCACCTGACGCCGGGCCTGACGGCTTCGCCGACATGCCGTGGGAAGAGCGCTGGGAACTGGCGTCGGCCGAGGCGGTCGAGATTGCCGAGCTGGCCAACTGCACCTTCCGCACGCTGTATTTCCAGCGCGATCCGAACCTCGAGGAAGGCGCCTATTTCCTCCGCATAGATTTTCCGTCCGATCGTGCCAGCGTGAAAGCGACCTTCTCCGGCGCGGCCTGCACCACCAGCGCCGAGTTCAAGAAGCGCATGGCTTCGATCGCGCCAGGCGCTCAGTGGGTCGGCAGCCAGTACCAGATCGACAAGCTGATGATGCGCCAATGGTCGCAGATCCGCATGGTCGAGGCGATCCAGTTCACAGGCTATTCGATCGATCACAAGGCGTGGATCCTCGGCGATATCGCCGTGCACCAGGGCCGCGTCTACGAGCCGAACGAAGAGGATTATTTCGTCCTCGGCAAGCAGTCGGTGAAGCTGCGCACGGCCGAGCGGATCCTCCGCATCCGCTACGATCCCGACAAGCTCGATCTGTCTTGGGTGCCGCACCTGATCACCGCCTTCGGACCCAAAGGCGTCGTGATGCTCGCCTTCTGGTTTGCGTCGTTCTTCGCCGACCATTTGCGCTCGCTCAATGACAGCCTTGCCTTCCTCGAGGCGACCGGCCTGCCCGGCACCGGCAAATCCACCCTGCTCGAGTTCTTCTGGAAGCTCACCGGTCGCTCGAATTACGAAGGTTTCGATCCGACCAAGGCGACCAATGCCGGCATCGCGCGCACGCTTGGACAGGTCGGCAACCTGCCCGTCGTTCTGATCGAGGGCGATCGCGACAAAGATACGCCGCACGGCCGTCGCTTCGAATGGGACGAGCTGAAGACGGCCTATAACGGTCGCGCCGTCCGCACCCGCGCGATCGCCAATGGCGGCATGGAGACCTTCGAGCCGCCCTTCCGCGGGGCGATCGTCATCGCAGAACGACGCGGTCGAGGCGTCGCCGGCGATGCGCGAACGCATCATGGCGATCCATTTCGACAAGTCGCGCTTCAGCCCCGCCAGCAAGCTCGCCGTCGAGACGCTGTCCGCCATGGACGGCGACGATATCTCTGGCTTTCTCGTGCACGCGGTGCGCCGCGAAGAGCAGGTGATCGCCACCTATCGCGACCGCTTCAAGATCTACGAAGCGGCGATGATCAAGCATCCCGGCATCCGCAACGGGCGCCTGGCAAAGAACCACGCCCAGCTGGCGGCGATGCTCGATGCGCTCCGCCTGGTCGTGACGAACCTGCCGGATCGCGACGCGGCCGAGGCGCACGAGTTCATCTATCAGATGCTCGAGGATCGCCAGCGCGCGGTCGAGAGCGATCATCCGCACGTCGAACTGTTCTGGGAACGCTTCGATTACATCGCGGCGAACGAGGGCCAGAACCCCGAACGTCCGATCAATCACAGTAAGAACCCCGAGGTGATCGCGGTCAGCCTGATCGATTTCGAGCGCCGCTGTGCCGATTGGAAGCTGCAGCTGCCGTGCCAGACGGTCGAGCTGAAGCGCCTGCTGAAGTCCTCGAAGGCCCGGAAGTACCTCGAGACCAAACCGGTCAATTCCGTCTGCGGAAAGACCGTCAATTGCTGGGTCTTTGCCGACCCTGAGCACGCCACCCCCAACCGCTGAAGAAGGAATCGAAGCGATGGAACACGTCATTTTTTCACGCCGCGCCGGCACAGACCGGAAGGCGTCCGACCGTAAATTGCCGCTGGCGGCTGGCGCCTATCTGAAGTTGCGCCGCATGTCGGCCGGCCTCACCGTTGATCAGGTTGCCAATCGCCTCGCACCCGCACCAAAAGACCGCGACGATTCCCTTGCGCTGGTCCGAATGCTCGAAACCAGCGGCGCTCGCGCCCGCCACGAGGGCACCATAGCCGCTCTTGGTCAGATCTACCGTTTCGATGTCGCGGTATATCGCCAGCTTTGCGAAGTGCCATCCGACCGCCACCCGGTCATCTGCCGGGGCTGCGGCTGCAGCCGGCACGATGCCTGCGAAGATGACGCGAACTGCTGCCACTTCGTCTCAGCGGTCGAATGCAGCCGCTGCGCCGACCGCGCCGCTCAAACGCAACGTCTCGCGTCATGAACGCCATGACCATGCGCGCCGTGCCCGACGGCAATGGCGGCTTCCGCCATGTCCCCACGCCCTTCGTGCCGCAGATCGTGCCCAAGGGCGGCAAGAAGAAGAAGGTCGTGGTTCCCGACCCGATCATCACCAACGGCGAGGCCGCGGCAGAGCAGCTCCGCCTGCTTGTCGAGGCGCTTGAGCGACTGCACGAAGAAAAGGCCGGCATCGCCGATGATATCAGCGACAAGCTCGCTGAGGCCAAGTCGAACGGCTACGACACCAAGGCGATCCGCGCGATGCTCACTCTCCGCAGACAGGAGAAGCATCACCGCGACGAATTCGAGGGCATCCTCGAAACGTACAAGATCGCGCTGGGTCTCGCCTGATGCGCGGCGTCACCGATACCCGCGCCCGCCCCGCTCGCCGCTCGGTCGCCGAACCTGTGCCGGCACCGCGCAGCCGCGCTCGCACCGTGATGATCGTCCTGATGACGATCGTCGCCATGCCCTTCCTGCTGATCGCCTTCCTGGCCTCATTCGATCGGAGCCGCTGATGACTCGAGCATCCTCGATCCACGCCATGCGCTGTCCCTGCGCCGCGTGCCGCCCCTGCCTGCCAACCCCGCGCTCGCTGCTTGCCTGGCCGCTGGCGATCGCCGTCGCCGCAGGCGGCGCGGCCGGCATCCTGCTCGATCTGTCCGGCTGCACGCCGGCGATCGGCGCCGCCCTGGGCGTGCTGTGATGATGAACGCATTCGATAGCCAGCTGGCGATCGCCGAGCGGTTCGTTAAATACATTCCACGCGGCGAGGCATCGCTATTCTCTGGTGACCATCGCGCGTCAGTCGGAGAGTGCGTTGAGCGGACAGTCTCCAACATGATCGCGCATGCGACAGGATATGATCACTGGATCCTCGCCTATTCGGGCGGGAAAGACAGCTCGACCGTTGCAACCCTAATCGTCTCACTGCTTGAGCTGGGCGTCCTTGAGCGGCCAAAGACGCTGACCGTCATGTATGCGGACACGCGCGTCGAGCTGCCACCGCTGCAGGCCGCGGCGAGGGAAATGATGACCCGGCTCCGCGCCATGGGGATCGCCGTGCTTGAGGTATGCGCCCCGATGGATGAGCGCTTCTTCGTCTACATGTTCGGCCGAGGTGTCCCACCCCCCTCCAATACGTTCCGCTGGTGCACCCCGCAGATCAAAGTCGAACCGATGACGGCCGCGATAGCCGAGCATGTTGGGCGTCTCGGCGGCCGAGCATTGACCATCACCGGCGTTCGCCGAGGGGAATCAGCCGCACGCGATCAGCGTATCTCGCTGTCCTGTTCGCGCAATGGTGCGGAGTGCGGTCAAGGCTGGCTGCAGACCGATCTTCCCGGTGCTCTAACGGACACATTCGCTCCGATCGACCACTGGACACTCTGCATGGTGTGGGACTGGCTGAAGATCTTCGCGCCCATGCCAGAGTTCGGTGCCTGGCCAACGCGTATGATCGCGGACGGCTATGGCGGTGACGAGGATATGCGAACCGGCTGCGTTGGCTGCAATCTGATCGCGCACGACGGTGCGCTCGCCTCGGTTCTTAAATTGCCCGGCTGGGATCATCTCACCCCGCTGTTGGGGCTTAAGAAACTCTATCTCGAGTTGCGCCTCCCTCGGCATCGCAAGCGCCAACCCGGCTTTCAATATCGCAAAGATGGCACGCTGCAGTCGAACCAACAGCGCATGGGGCCACTGACGTTCGACGCGCGGCTCATGGGCTTAGAGCGGGTTCTCGGAATTCAAGCTGCCGTGAATGAGGCCGCTGATCGACTTGGCCGCGTCGGGATCGTGCTTATCGACGTCGAGGAAGAGGCGCGCATTCGGGAGTTGATCGCGCTGCAGACGTGGCCACGCGGTTGGACTGGCGAGGAACCGAACGCTGACGTCTGGCTTGACCAAGTTGACAACGATGGGTCCGTACAGCCGATCCTTTTTCGCGAGCTTGTCGGGAAATGATTGGGGGAGAGCTGACCGTTGCCAAGCCGCGCAAGTCGAAGAGGGAAAAGGTCGATCGCCATCCGTGGGATTGGTACGTCGAACAGGCATGGGCCCCGCCCCGCGATACCGCACCGGTGCCGCTGCGGTTCGAGCTGGCTGCCTGACATGTCGCGCGCGCCAGTCAGCACCCCACCCGAGCGGGTCGGCATCGCCGGCGCGCGTACAATCACCGGGCTCCCTGTCAGGACGCTGCAAGATCTTGCTCTGCAGGGCGCGATCCCCGGGGCATCTAAGCCGGCCGGCCGCTGGTTATTTATCGTTGCGGATCTCCAGCGCTGGTCGAATCGCGTGAACCGCGCAACAAAGGCACCATGTCGAACCTCTATCAACGCAACGGCATCTATTGGGCGCGCTTCAAGGTCAGGGGCGAAGAATACAGAGAAAGCCTACGAACACGTTCTGAATCGCTCGCGAAAAAACGGCTGAGGATCCGCCGCGAGCAGGTTGAGGATCAGGCGCGCTTCGGGGTTGCTGCGACAACTAGCTGGCCCGCAGCCGTCGTGTCTTGGAACGAAAGCATTGAGCGCCAGATCGGCGCGTCGACCTTCACCCGCTACGTTGTAAGTCTCAACCAGGTGCGCTCGTTTATCGAGACAAAGGCGATCCACGAGATCGACGGTGCGACTATTCGCGAGCTGGTGAAGGGGCGACAGCGCCAAGGCGCCAGCAACGCCACCATCCGGCGCGATCTCACCGCGATATCCAGCGTCCTGACACACGCGATCGATGAGGGCTGGATCGAGGACAACGCCGCCCAGGCCTATAGCCGCCAGCGTCTGCCCGAGCGGCGCGACCCCATCACCCTCCCTACGCCCGAGGCGATAGAACTGACGATTGGCCGGGAGCGTACGCGCTTCGGCGATCTGATGTTATTCGCCCGCGAGACGGGCATGCGCCAAGAAGAGATCGCCAGTCTCGAGCATGGCGAGGTTGACGTGAAGAACCGCACGGCCACCTTCGTCGGAAAAGGCCGACGCTTGCGATCGGTCCCGCTGTCAGACGCGGCGATCGCCATTGTGCAAAGGCAGCCCCGATTCCTGTCGTGTCCGTTCGTGTTCTGGCATCTCGCGGAGGATGCCGAGGGGAAGCCAACCGCTCTTCGATATACCAACGTCGGATCGAACTTCGGCGACTACACCAGGCGGGCGGAGAAGCGGGCCAAGGTCGCCGGCGTCGAATATCGCCGCTTCCGCTTCCATGACCTGCGCCACATGTTCGCGGTGGAGTATCTGCGCGACGGCCGAGGCGGCATTTACGATCTGCAGCGCATCCTCGGTCACGGCAGCGTTAAGACCACCGAGATCTATCTTGATTATCTCACGCCGGATCAGGCCGCGGCAGCGATGGTGGGGGTGGCACAAAAAGCGGCACACAAGCGACGGTCTGGCGCGGCAGACTAGGCTGTTACCCGCAGAAAACCGCCAATTTCTGAATATGCAATCTTGCCCACCTGTGGGTTTAGGAAACCGTTGCTCTATCCGGCTGAGCTACGGGGGCACTGGCAGTTTTCGTAGGTTTCTGCGGCTTACAGGTCAATGACCAACACGCGAAACACATGAAGACCTACGGTTGGGATGGCGCGGCGCGTTAAATACCGTCGGCGGCATAAATCGCCGCACCTGCCAAGGCTCCAAACATGGCCCTTCCCCGCGAGCAAGAGTAGCGCGCGGGGCAACTCCGTCCCCCAACATGCCCAGAGCTAAACGGATTTTGGGCCAATCTTTTACTCCGTCTCCGATGATCAGATCGGGGTTTTGGGCTCAGGTTACGGGAAAGATTGGATTAGACGGCAATCCTGCTTCCGGTTCAGATCAGAGTTGTAGAATAGACGCTGGACATGTGCCAATGCCGTAAGGGCATGATCGCGAAGGCGCAGCGCCAGACGGTTACAGTTGGCGAGGCCAACAAGGCACGCAACCGCATATCTATGCGACGGAAGAAAGCGCGCGCCGCATGCCGCCGAAGCGGCTTGTCGCAATCGCGAGCGCTCGGCCGCCTGGATATCTCTTCCGTGCGGAGGCGACCATGGTCAGCTTCAATACGTGAAGTGGCTCCGTCGTCTGGCTGATCGAAAGGTGACGCATTCGTTTGGCTACGCGGGCTGCTCCGGCGGAGCGGAGCTAGATGCGGCCCCAACATCGCGGTGCAGCCTGCTATATCACGGATATATTCGCCGGTTTGCCCCCCGTTGATCGCGCTTTTAATTCAAAAGGACGCGACCGCCAAATGAACATCAATAACTTAGCGACCAGCCTTTGCGCTGCTGGTTGCGACGACTTAGTTGTGCCTCGAGCTTATTGCGACGGTGCGCACGCGGCACATGCAAGATTTCTATCAAATCAGCAGGTTGCAACACGCGATTCAGCTTGCGAGCCGCCGTGGTGGCTCTAAGGATCTGCCAAAAAACAGGGGTTGCGCATGTCGGTCGAGAAATTAGGTTTGCGTTATGGCGAGCACCGAACATTCGGTAGCCGAATATTGGGACTGTCGACCAGCCTTGTTCGCCGCGAAGTGCTTTATGTCGTGCGCTCACTCCTTCCCGTGCAACACATTTCCATGAACGGACTGAAGCTGCCGGTACGCGACAGCAAGTTGAGCGCCACGGTGCGGCGCTCGATCCGCCGTGAAAATTACGAGCGTCCCGAACTGGCTGCAATCGTTCGAAATCTTCGCCCCGACGACCGCGTTCTCGAGTGCGGCGCCGGGATCGGCGCGATCAGTGCGACGAGCGCGCTTATCGTCGGCAGCAACAACGTGGTCGCCGTAGAGGCGGACCCGCGGATGCGCGACTTGATTGAGAAAACATGGAAGTTGAACGGCGTATCGCCGACGCTGCTGACCGGTTTCGTGACCGACATTCCCGGCGAGGAAGAGATTACGGTCAACGACGACATGGTGTCTACCGGCCGTGACCGCTCCGATGGCAGCGGTCACCGCGTTACAGTTCCACGCTTGCCGCTGGCAGGCCTGCTCGCCGAATGGCGACCAACGGTCATCATTATGGATGTCGAGGGCGCCGAGGTTGAACTGCTCACCTTGGAGGAGTTGCGAACAATACGCATGATCTGCGTTGAAGTGCACCCCCATTTGATCGGCAACGACCGCTGCCTCGATTTGATCATTCGCCTGCGGGAGCTTGGCCTCGATTTGGTAATCGATGAATCGTCGTTCCGTTGCCTGGTATTCAAGCGCGCCTGACCGAGGCAGTTGCGCGACATATCACGTGTATCGGCAACGATATTGTCGCCCCCTGCCCTGAATCACGCAGGGCCGAAAGCGGCGATCCCGGCAGCTCAAAAGGGGCCGCGATAAATGTATGGGCAGGCGGCAGTTTCGTCGCACACCCGGGCGAGATCGCGCTTTCGGCGGCGGCCGACCGCTGCTAGGCAGGCGTCTTAACATAGGTCAAGTGAGCCACAGACAGTGATTGAGAGTGGTTCTTCTGTGGTCGGTGTCGATCCGGCGTCGTGGGGGCTACCGCCCGGAACCGCGTTCCGACTAGACCTTCCGGCGCCCGATCTGCGCCCGTTCATTACCGACTATCACATTCAGGACTCCGATGAAGCGGTGCACGCCGGCACGGTGACCTATCCTCTGCCGGCGTGGCCGGTCATCCGCATCATTCTGGCCACCGAAGCGATCTCGCTCCAGCTTGGTCCGCGCCGATACGTTCTGCCGGTGGCTTCTCTGTACGGCACCACGACGCGCTCCATGGCCGTCACTTCATATGGCGGTGTAACGATCGGTATCGGCATATCACCGCTTGGTTGGTCCCGCCTGTTCAGCGTGTCGGCGGACAAGGTACGCGACCAGGTTGTACCGCTCGATACGATGATGCCGGCCGCTGCGGTACATGCGCTGGTCGAAACGCTTCGTACGGCCGACCTTGTGAAAGATCTGGGCCCCATCCTCAACGATTTCCTGCGGGACCGCCTGTCGCCGCCGGGGCCGCATGAAGAGGTGATCGTTGGCCTCACCCACCTGATCAACGACGACAAGACCGAGGACATCGCCAGCGCCACCCGCCAGCTTGGAGTCGAAGCGAATGCGCTAAGGCGAATCGCGATCCGTTATTTCGGTTTTCCGCCAAAGGTGCTGCTGGTCCGTGCACGTTTCGTCCGTTCCCTGGTGCGCATGATGCTGGGCGACTGCATCACAGATTATTCGAAAATTGCGCCGACCTATTTCGACAGGTCACATTTCCTGCGTGACGCTCGTCGGTTTCTCGGTACGACGCCGCGACGCTATCTGATGCGCCATAACGCTTACATGTTCGCCAATTTGCGGGCACGGCGCGACGTGATCCGCGCCGCCAAGGCAGCCACATAATCGTTCAGGAACGCGATTGCCGGATCACGGCCAACGCGACCTTCTAACATTATTTATGCCAATCCGTTGCTTGTCGAGGGCGCGCATGGCTGCCCGCTGCTGAAATGAGCCCCGGCCATTCTTGATGTTTGTTATGACGTTGAAGCCTTCATTTGTTAGGATAATCCGATAGATCCGGCGCGTTGTTCGAATTGATTGTCCACCTCTCCTAATTGCTGGCATAACGGCGTGATGACCGCCGATGGGCACTATTACATTTCAAGACTGATCTGCCGGGTTTTGGGTCATCGCCGGTCGCGAAAGCGGGGCTACGTCGTTCTTGATGGCCACCGCGCGGTTTGCGCTCGGTGCGCCCGGCCGATGATGCGTTACGCCAACACCGCCAACTGGCGAACGATCGACAAATAGCAGGACTAGTCCGGCAACGGCGACGCCCGCTAAGTCCTTTATAGCGGCGTCGACGCAGCTCCGCTCGGCGTGCTGTCAGGCTCAATAGCAAACCTCGAATATCCCGTGTACCGCCGGATTCCGTCTGCGGCATTTCTCGCCGCGCGCGCGGAAAAGCACGTGGCAAATTGCCGCGTACGTTTCCGTAGTTTAGCGGCGGGAAACGGGCGCTTTGGAGATGATATTGGCTCACCGTCAAATACCGACCAACAGGGTTGGCAGAGCCAGATCGCCGCTGAGCGGCAAGGTCAAGGACGCGGCTTGACCACTAAATCGTACCGGCCGGACATCGACGGCCTTCGCGCCATTGCGATTGCCGCGGTGGTACTGTGCCACGCGCGCATGCCCGGTTTTACGGGGGGCTATGTCGGCGTGGACGTGTTCTTCGTCATATCCGGCTTTCTGATCACCCGCCTGATCGGGGAGGATGAAGCGTTCAGTTTCATCCGCTTCTACGAGCGCCGGGCTCGCAGGCTTCTACCCGCCCTGCTGGCGATGCTTACGGTAGCGACGATCGCCGCCTGGGTGATCCTGCTGCCGCGGGAAATGGAGTTTTATGCCCGGGAACTGGCAGCGACGGGCTTGCTGGTGCCGAACGTCTTCGCCTGGAAATCGTCAGGATATTTTGGCCCGGAAGCGCTCGACCTGCCGCTGCTCCATCTCTGGTCGCTGGGCGTCGAGGAACAATTCTATCTCGTCTTCCCCTTGGTGCTTTGGCTGATCAACCGGTACCTTCCCGTCCGAGCATTGCCCTGGCTTATCGCTGCCGCGGCGTTGGTTTCGCTGGGACTGGCCGAGATCCTGGTACGGCGACCGTCGACGGCAGCCTTTTACCTGCTCCCGCCGCGCGCATGGGAATTGCTGATCGGCTGTCTTCTCGCCGTAGTCGACACGCGCCCCACCGGGCGACGAACAGCCACGGCTGTTGCCCTTATCGGCCTGGCGATGATTGGCTATGCGATATACGAATTCGATGCGGGTACCGCTTTCCCGGGCTTTGCGGCGATCCCCCCGGTGCTCGGGGCCGCGATGGTGATCTGGGCCGGCCGGACAGAGGGCAATGCCGGATCACGCATCTTGGCGCTTCCCCCGCTGGTCGGACTGGGTCTGATCTCCTATTCGCTGTATCTCTGGCACTGGCCGCTGCTGTCGTTCTTCGGCCTTCGTTCGGACAGCACGCCAACCGTCCTGCAGGCGCTGGTCATCGTCATCGTAGCGCTTCCGATCTCTTACATTTCGTGGCGTTGGATCGAGTGCCCGGTGAGACGTCGAACCTTTGCCGCACGCCCCGCCCGTCGTCTGACCGTCGCGCTCGCCGCCCTTGTGCCGTTCGCTGCCGGCGGCATCGTCCTGACGCTGGCACATGGCTTCCCGCAACGCGTTGATCCGCGGGTGTTGCAGGTCAACGCCGACGGCCAGTTCGCGTCGGCATTGCTGCCCCCATGCGTGCGCGGGATAGTGCCCAGTCAGCCGACGATGTGCGGCCATGTCGCGACCTCGGCAAAGCGCGGCACGGTGGTAATTTGGGGGGATTCCCACGCCGAACATTTCTCAGCCGCGATCGCGAGCCAGCTAAACCCGCTCGGCTATACTGTCGTATTGGCCTCGGTACGGTCCTGCCCGCCACTCATCGGCGTTTCGCTTGCGATCCTCACGGCAGGCGGACCGGTCGGCCGGAAATGCATGAAAGCTAACGCTGCGATGCCTGCAAAAATGGCCAGCATCGCGGACTTGCGGCTCGTTATTCTCGCGGCACGATGGACGGCGTTCATTCCCTCGCGTCGCGCCGATGATACGAGCGACCGCTGGTTCACGACACGTGAGGGCAAGCGCGCGTCAGCAGACGAGGCCCGCCGCTTGTTCGCGATCGGACTTGGAGCCGCGGTACAGGCCGCCCGATCGACCGGCGCCCATGTATTGCTGATCGATCAGCTTCCCGAATTCACGCGGTCACCACGCAACTGCGTGGCGCGCGCGCTACGAGACGAGCTGCCCGCCGCAAGCTGCGATCGCCCCGAAGCCGTTGCCCCCGACGTTCGCAAAGACATCGTCAAGATTATGGACGCGCGTGCCGCCTCGGGCCAGGTGACCGTCATCCACCCCGCCCGCACCCTGTGCCGGGCACGGACCTGCAGCCCTGTGCGAAACGGGCACCTGCTGTTCCGCGACGCCCATCACCTTAGCGTGGAAGGTGCGCGTTTCTATGCCCCCATATTGCGCGGCCCCGTGGCAGCGGCGCTTCCACGGTAACGGAACGTAGCACCTGCGGAAAAGCGCTGAGGCTGTTCAGCCAGGCAGGTTGGCGATGCGCTGGGAAGATAACCATATGTCATAGACACCGTGCATCCTGCCATCGGCAACGTACCGGCCCCGTTTCACCAGTTCATCTAACCTGCTTTAAGGCCTCGCCCGACGATGAAGGCTATGAGTGCTCGTCGAACGAAATACAGTTGTCAAAAGACTGGCTATAAATGGGATTAACGACCGCTTGGCTCTCTTGGCAAAAGCTTTTCTGTCTTGGTCGCGGTCTGCTCGGCTGGTTCTTCAACGGTATAAGGCAGCACGTCACGGCACCGTGTGTCGCGGCTGTGGCGGGCGCCTCGATCCACCGCGCCAACCCTATTCGCAGTGCGCAGCCTGTTGTGAAGATAGCGCATTTTGACGGGCCTGGTGGCGACGTTTTCCATCGGGCAAGCCCAGTATGAAGCGGTGCCAAGCGCTGGCGTCTCGGCTGGGCGCGCGGTTCTGCAGGCACGGTCTTCGGATGGGGATGGGCCAGATTTGCGGCGGATAATGAAGGCCATGTCCCGCGAGCAGCATAATGACCGTAAAATCACGCGCTGAGGCAACCAATCTAAAATGATCGATGGGGCTTCCGCATCGGCGCGGTCGGCGGCGATATAAATTGCACCGTCATGCGAGTTCTACCGGCATGAACGACCGGCAGCCGCTGGCGTCTTAATACTTGCGTCCGTTGTTCAGCGATCGTACCAGATCGAGAAGGCTGCAGCAGCCGCGATCAGGACGAGGACAATTATCAGCAGTGCATGGTTCGGCGTGAATTCCAGCCCCCGCTTCTTCGGCCTCGGTCTACCGCTGCGTTCCACGAACCGGATTTGGCTGTTGTCCATGCCGCCTCTTTGCCATTCTGCCATATCGGCGCAATGGTAGATCCTCACAAAAACGGCTGCCGTCGCGACGACGCGCACCGTGGCGTCGATGGGCGGAGCGGGGGCATCAGGGAATGATGGACTCCGCATGCTGCGCGCGACCGATCTCGACATAGCCGCGCCGTGATCGCGGCTATGATATTTCTGCGAATGCCTTGCAGGGCGACCCTGGTGTACAGTCTAGGCAAAATTGACGTGCGTAAAGAATAGGAACTAAGTCGAGTGGCAGGTAATCGTAAATCGGCGCGCAGGGATATTGCGGAGATCGCTGCGCGCAAGCGTGAACACGAAGAAGTTAGCTTTGACCGGATGACGTTCGATGTGGAGGCGCTGGGTGGATCGCCCCAAGTCAGGCGGACTCCAAGCGGCCGGCTGATTGTCGGTCTCCTCATATTGCCGTGGATTTTCGGCTGGTTCCTGGCCGCGCGGGGATATGCCAATAGCACGCGGGCGATCGTGGCTGTTTACGCGCTCGTCGCACCGGCGCTGATCGCGTTTAACGACGTTCTGGTGGGGTGAACCGACGAGGTACGGTCACTCGCCTCCTCACGATGATGCAGAGCGGGCCGCGAATCGCAGTCCTGCTCGAAGCACGGTCATCCGGGAAGACAGGCTGGTGGATGATATCGAAGGCGTCCAAGTCGTCCAAGTCGTCGGTGTCGAGTAACCGTTGCCTTATTCCCCAGAGCTGAATGGACACTGCGGTTACTAGCGAGGGGCGCCTGGGTTAGTCACTCGACGCAGCGTTCCGCGGGTCGGTCAGAACACCGTTCAGTTCAAGGTCTCCGGCGGCAACACCGGCAGCAATAATGGCGCGATTGCCACCCCTTCGTCGAGCAGGGCCGCGGCTTCCGCGCGCGTCGATTGGCCGTGGATCGGCGCGATCGCTTCCTCGCCGGCATGCATCGCGCGGGCGCGATCGGCAAAGGCGCGGCCCACCCATTGCGATTCCTTGAGCGCCTTGCCCTGCGCCTCGGCCAGCGCGTGTAGCGCCGCCTTCATCACCTCCGGCGTCAGCACCGGCTTGTCCGACTGGTTGGAAGCCGGCGTCGGCGCTGCCTTGCTGTTGCTTCGCGCGCCGAGGTTGGGCGCCATGAGCGCCTTTTCCACCTGCGTGTCGCTACACATCGGGCAGGTCACCAGACCGCGTGCGCGCTGCTCCTCGAACGCCGCACTCGAACCGAACCACGCCTCGAACACGTGGTTGTGCCCGCATTTCAGATCGAACACGATCATGCCATGCCGACCCTGGGGATCGCGCGGCGATGGGCGAGCACGGGAAGGCGCGCACGCACCTCGGCGACGCGCTCAGCATCGATATCGACCAGCGCCAGCCCCGGCGCCTCGCCCATGTCGAGCAGGATCTCGCCCCATGGATCGATCACCAGCGCATGGCCGAACGTCTCGCGTCCGTCTTCATGCACACCGGTCTGCGCCGCGGCGATCACCCACGCCCCCGCCTCGATCGCGCGCGCGCGCAACAGCACGTGCCAATGCGCCGCACCGGTCGGGCGGGTAAACGCCGCCGGCACCGTCAGGATCGTCGCCCCGGCGTCGCTCAGCGCGCGATACAGATCGGCAAATCGCAGATCGTAGCAGATCGACAGGCCGATTTGCCCGATCGAGCTCGCGACGACGCAGGCGCTTTCGCCCGGCGCGTACGCCGCGGATTCACGCCAGGAAATGCCCCCCGGCAGATCGACATCGAACAAATGGAGCTTGTCGTAGCGCGCGCGGATCACGCCGCGCTCGTCGATCACGAAACCGCGATTGGCGAACCGGCCATCGGGGCGGCGCACCGCCAGCGAACCGAGATGCACCCAAATACCGTGTTCGGCGGCGGCGGCCTGCACCGCCGCCAGCACCCGATCGGCGTCCTCGGCGACGATGTTGGCAGCAGCGCGCGCCCGATCGCTATCGAGCAGCCCGGCCATTTCGGGGGTGAACAGCATCGCCGCGCCGCGCGCCGCGGCGCCGGCGATCGCCGTTTGCAACGTGCGTGCATTGACCGCGGGATCGATCCCGCTGGTCATCTGCAGCACCGCCGCCCTCATGCGGCCAGCAGCGCATCCAGCTTGCCGGCGCGTTCCAGCGCGGCAAGATCGTCCGACCCGCCGACATGCTTGCCGTCGATGAACACCTGCGGAACCGTGCTGCCGCCGTTGGCGCGTTCGAGCATCTCGGCGCGCTTGGGACCACCCATCGTGATGTCGAATTCCTCGACCTCGACATTCTTGGATGACAGGAGCTTCATTGCGCGCGCGCAGTACGGGCAGAACGCTTTGGTATAGATTTCTACTTTAGCCATGATGCTGAAATGTGGTGCGGGGGCGCCATTGTCAATCCGCCGGCTGGTCGCGCAGCACGCGGGCCCAGCACAGGATCGTCACGCGGGCCGCCCCGGCGCGGAGCAGAACGCGGGTGCAACCGTCCGTCGTGGCGCCGCTGGTGTGCACGTCGTCGACCAGCACGACGGCCCTGCCGCGCACCCGGTCGCGCGCACCAGGATCGACCCGAAAGGCCCCGGCGACCGCCTTGGCGCGGCCCGTCGCGCCCAGCCCACGCAGCATCGGCGTCGCCCTGACGCGCCCGATCACGGTGAGATCGGCGGGTACGCCGCTGCCGCGCGCTAGCGCCTGCGCGATCAACGCCGCCTGGTTGAAACCGCGCGACCAGATGCGCCAGCGGTGCAGCGGCACCGGCACGATCAACCCCGCATCCGCCGGCATCCAGCGCAGCATCTGCCGCGCGACCGTTTCGGCAAAGGCGGTGCGGCCGCCATATTTGAGCCGCAGCGCCACCGTCCGGGCGACTTCGCCATAGGCCACCGCCGCGCGCAGCCCGGCATGGCGCGGCGGCCGGGCCAGGCATGCGCCACATAACGCCCCCTCCCCGCGGTCATAGTCGAACGGCAGGTTGCAGCCGGCGCACCAGGGCGGCCCGAGGAACCGAAGCGCCCCGAAACAGGCGGCGCAAAAGACATGATCCTCCGCCACCACAGCTCCGCATCCCGGGCAGCGCGGCGGCAGCGCGAGGCCGGCGACGAAGTGCAAAGGCCGGAGCAAGGGCGACACATGCTCTTGTCGCCGCGTCTCCCACGCGGCACAAGACCCGCCGTGACCCCACCCGAAATCTTCGACCGTTCGCTCCGCCGCCTGCGCCGCGATCGCGCCCAACCCGCCTATGCCGCGTTCGATTTCCTGCGCGCGCAGATGCTCGATGGCATCGCCGAGCGGCTCGACAGCGTGACGCGACGCTTCGAGGATGTGCTCGATCTCGGCTGTTTCGACGGTGCGTTCGCGCCGCCACCCGGCGCGCGGATCACCCGGATAGATCCCGGCGCGGCGTTCGCCGGGGCGGCCGGCGGGGTGCAGGCGGACGAGGATCGCCCGACTTTTCCCGACGCCTCGTTCGATCTGATCGTGTCCGTCGGCACGCTCGATACGGTCAGCGACCTGCCCGGTGCGCTGGCGCTGGCGCGGCGTGCGCTGCGCCCCGACGGCTTGTTGCTGGCCGCCTTTACCGGTGGCGCCACGCTGTCGACGCTGCGTGCGGCATTGCGTGCGGCGGAGGGCGATGCCCCGGCGGCGCGGATCCACCCGCAGGTCGATGTGCGCGCCGGTGGCGATCTGCTCGCCCGTGCCGGCTTCGCGCTGCCGGTTGCCGATATCGAGACGCTTTCGGTGCGCTATGGCGATCTGTTCGGCCTGATCCGCGATCTGCGCGGCATGGCTGCGACCAACCTGATGCCGGGTACGCCGCCGCTCACCCGCGATACGCTCGCGCGGGCGGCGCAAGCGTTCGCCGCGCGTGCCGATCCCGACGGGCGCACCGCGGAACGCTTCGATATCGTGTATCTCACCGGCTGGGCGCCGGCCGAGACCCAACCCAAGCCGGCTCGGCGCGGCAGCGCGACGGCGTCCCTCGCCGACGCCTTGCGACAGCGCGACTAGCCGCGGGCGAGGCTCAGCCGATCATCCCGTCGCCGGCCGCCTTGGCCAGCATGCGGCCCATCGCATCGAACAGCGAATCCATCGCCACCGGCTTGAACAACACGTCGTCCGCGCCCTGCGCGATGCAGCGTTCGCGCAGATCGATCGCGGTATCCGCGGTGACCACGATGATCGGCAACTTGGCTTTCGCGTCGCCGCGAGCGCGGATGTGCTTGATCGCGGTGATGCCGTCCATGCCGGGCATGCGCAGGTCGATCAGGATGATCGCATAATCGTTCTCGTCGAGCAGCTTGAGGCCGATTTCCGCGCTTTCGGCGCCGGTCATCGTCGCGCCGGCGACGTCGAGCATATCGCTGACCACACGCCGATTCATCGTATCGTCCTCGATGAAGAGGACGTTCATGGCTGTGTCGCCCGGGTAGGTTTGGTCTGCGGCATGGTCGGGGGAGCCTATCGTCTCATGCCGCGGGCGAAACAAGATGGTCGGACGACAAATTGTACGAACCGAACATTTTTGCGACGAGTGCCGCCGCCGCGATCGGCTTGACGATCACCTGGCCGATGCCGGTGGCCAGCAGCGCCGGCTGATCGGCCGCATTGGTGCCCGGCCATAACAGGCTGGTTGCGGCGCCGGCGGCAGCGGCCGCGGCGGCGATCATCGACAGCGCCGCATCGCGATCCGGCTCGGCGGCGATCGTGGCATCGTCGATCAGCACCTGCGCGACATGGCCCGCGCGGATCCGCTCGAGCGCCTCGTCGGCGCAGGCGGCAAAGGCCACCGCCCCGGCCTCGGCCTCCAGCACCGCGCGCAACATGCTGCGCGTGATCGGACTGCGATCCAGGATCAGCAACGCCTTCTGCCCGGGAGCGACCGACACCGTCTCGGGGGCACTGGCCGGGATCAGCGGCAGATCGAGAATGAAGCTGGCCCCCTCCCCGCAGACGCTCTCGACGCGAACGTCGCCGCCCATTGCCCGGGCGAGATTGCGGCAGATCGCGAGCCCGAGCCCGGTGCCGCCGAATTTGCGCGTCGTGCCGGCGTCGACCTGCCGGAAGGATTCGAAGATCAGATCGTGCTTTTCCGCCGGGATGCCGATCCCGCTGTCGATCACCGCAATCGACAGACGGTCATCGAGCGATGCGGCGCGGAGCGTCACCGTACCGCGCTCGGTGAATTTTAGCGCGTTGGACAGGAGGTTGAACACGATCTGTCGCAATCGCGCCGCATCGCCCTGTACCCAGCCCAGGCCACCGTCCACCTCGAGCACGAATTGGATGCCGCGCGCGCTGGCCTGTTCCTGCCACAGCTTGGCGACATCGCGCAGCGTCGCCTGCAGATCGAACGGCACCTGTTCGATCGTCAGATTGCCCGTCTCCATCTTCGCCACGTCGAGAATATCGTCGACCAGCGCGCGCATCGTGATGCCGGCGCCGTGCACCACGCCGATCCGGTCGCGCAGCGCGGCGGTCAGCGTGCGGTCGGTCAGCATCACCTGCGTCATGCCGAGGATGCCGTTGAGCGGGGTGCGGATCTCGTGGCTCGTTGTGGCCAGGAATTCCGTCTTGGCGGCCAGCGCCTTGGCCAATGCCGTGTTGGTCGCGGCCAGATCGATATTGGCGTGGCGCACCTGATCGCGGCTGCGCCTGAGCGTCACGATGCCGAACGCGAGCAGGCTGACGATGACCATCACGACGATGGCGATGCCGATTGCGATATTCTGCCGCGTCGCCGCGCGCGCGCGTTCGAAATCGATGTTGCGCTGCAGCTCGTCCGCCTTCAACTGGGCGATGCGCGTCTTCTGGTTGGCGAAATCGAACCGGGCGGCAACCAGCGAGGTATTGGCCGATGCCGCCAAGCGCGACGTCTGGTCGTCGAGCCGCTTGAGCGCCTCGAGATGCACCAAGGCCTGCCCCTCCTCGCCGACCCTGCGGAATATCTCATAGGCGGCCTTGTGCCCCTCGCGCATCTCGAGCGTCGTCTTGGTCGGATCGACGCCGTCGAAACTCCGCGCGATCAGCCTGACCGCCTCGTCCCTGCGGCCTTTGCGGAACGCCGAACTGGCCGCCAATACCCAGAACTGGTTGCGCGCCACCGCGCCCTCGTCACTGGCGGTCAGCGCGAAGCCCTGCGCGATCGTGCGGTCCGCGAGCGCGAGCTGGCCAGCAACGAGTTGCCCGCGCGCGATGTTGCTGAGCACGCGCGCTTCCATCGCCGGGCTCTTCTGCTGCCGGGCGATCTCCAGTGCCGTGCGCAGCTGCCCGTCGGCAGCGTTGACCCGCCCCAACTCCTTGAGCGCATTGGCGCGATTGTTGTAGATCGCATAGAGGATCTGCGGGTCGCCGCGATAGACGTCGAGCGCCTGATCGTAATATTTCAGTGCGTTCCGGTAATCCTCCGCTTCCTGATACAGCAATGCGATGCTCAGCAGCGCGATCGCCTGGCTGCGCGTCTCGCCGATATCGCGGAAGATATTGTGCGCCTTTTGATAATCGTCGAGCGCGGCGGCGACGCCCCCGGTCGACGTATGCAGTCCGCCGCGCGATAGCAGCAGATCACCGTTCAGCTTGGTCGGCTTGCCGGCCTGATTGACGAGGCGGATCGCCCGATCGATCAGCGGCGCGGCCCTGGTTGAATCGTTAAGCCGCAGATAGGCCTCACCCTGCAGCCATTGGGCGGTCGCGATCCCGATCAGCCGGCGACGGCCGTCGAGCCGTCCGGCGAGCGTCTCGGCCAGGCTCGCGCGCGCCACCGCTTTGCTCGGGTCGATCAGCATCATCGCCTTGGCATCGGCAATCACACTGTCGAAGCGCGTTCCATCCTGGGCGACCCCGCCGGCCGGGGCAGCGGCGTGCGCCGGCCGGCCTGTCGCTGCCGCCACCATCATCCCGATGGCAAGGATCGTGGCCAGGGCGGCAGGAAAGCGGAATTTCATCCAATCGCGATTAGCCAGAACCCCTTAAATTCGGGCTAAGGCCGCGCGCCGCCGGTCAGGCGCTCTTCCAGAAGCTTGCCGGACGCGAGAACATGGAATGGCGGCTGTCTTCGCCCAGCTTCAGCCGATCGTCGCGCAGATATTGGCGGAAGGCGTCGATCGAGATCGGCCGGCTGATCAGATAGCCCTGCACCATGTCGCAGCCCATCACGGTCAGCAAGGCGAGCGCCGCCTGGGTTTCGACACCTTCTGCCGTGACCTCCATCTCCAACGCATGGGCCAGATCGATCGTCGACCGCACGATCAGCGGATCGCGGTGACTGCTGGTCAGCTGCAGGACGAACAACTTGTCGATCTTCAGTTCGCGCGCCGGCAGTTGTTTGAGATAGGCCAGCGAGGACAGCCCGGCGCCATAATCGTCGATCGCGATCGTGATGCCGACATCGGCAAAGGTCTGGAGGTGGGCGATCGCCACCTGCGGATCGCGGATGACCGAGGTTTCGGTGATCTCGAAGCCGATCTTGGCACCGTGGCTGCGCACCATCGCGCAGGCGCTATCGACAAAGGCGGTGTCGGCGAGCAGCTGGCCGGAAATATTGATGAAGATCGTCAGATCGTGCCCGTCCGCGGCGAGGATCTTCTGATCGGCGATCACCCGCTCCAGCGTCCATAGCGTCAGCGCGCCGATCTCGCCGATTTCCTCGGCCAGCGGAATGAAATCGCCGGGCAGGACGAGGCCGCGGGTCGGGTGCTGCCAGCGGACCAGTGCCTCGGCGCTGGCGATCTCCTGCCGCCGGACATGCACCTTGGGCTGGTATTGCAGGAACATGTCGCGATTGGCGATCGCTGCGGTCAGTTCGCGCGCCAGGGTCAGCTTGTCGAACGCCGGGGTGCCGGCGGAAAGATCGCGCACGATGGCTTTCTGGTCGACGCGCGCCTGCGCCAGCGCTGCCTCCGCTTCTTCGATCAACCGCACGTCTTCGGTATGGCCGACCGGCGCCGCCGCCGCGGCGAGCAGCACCTTCAGGACATGCGGTTCGCCGTCGAGATCGAACGGCGCGTCCAGGTGTACCGCGAGGTCGGCGATGGCGCTGTCGAGATCGGCCACGGCATCGCCTTCGAACGCGATTTCCAGCAACGCGCGCCCGACGATGCCGACGCGTGCGTCGGGCAGCACCCGCGCAATACGATCGGCAACGTCGAGGACCAGTTCATCGCCGCGATGGCGCCCGAGATGGCGGCGCAGCGCATCGAAATTGGAGATCTCGATCAGTGCAAGAAACGTCCAGCTGTTCAATCGCGGCCAATCTGTTCGATCCGTCGACTGGCGTTCGCCGACGAGCGCAGCACGCGGTCGCGACGGCGTTGCGACGACCGTCTCGGCAGGCGCATTGGCAGACAGCAGCACGCTGTCGCCGCCGCCCGACGCAAGGCGCGAAGGTCCCGTAGCACGCGATGGTTTGCTGATCGGAACACGGCCCATCCCCAACGAGATAGGTCTCAGGCTTAAAGGAACCCTTAAGCGCGACTAAGGGATCCCCGCAACGCCCGGAAATCCTGTTGATTTATCGTTAAGGACCTCTTAACTATTTCCCGCACTCAACTGAGTGTATCAAGGGAGAAACTCCATGCTGAAGTTCCTGCTTTCGCTTGTTTATGGCGACAACGTCCGCCCCTGGTAAACCAGGCCGTCGATCCGGTCCCGAGCTGATTCACATGTAATTGAAGCGTTTAGCACCGGGATCGGAAAGACTACCGCGGTTACCGTTAATTTTCGCCGACGAATGGCACCAGAGCGGTTGTAGTTGCGACCCCGACCCGCCGGGTCGATTTGGCGCACAGATCTCCGTCCCGTCGCGATATGCGCCGCGGCTCAGCCAATGCTACTTTACGATACTGTGATCGCTGCCGCGAACGACGGCCCGATATCAGGCGTCGACATTGGTACGCCCGGCCGCGGTTGACGGCGCCGGGTTGGAAAAGTCCATTTCCGCATCCACCGAGCCGTATTTCAGCGTCACCAGATCCTTGGCGTAATTCTGGTAAAGCTTCCACGGATGGCGATCGCCCTGCTTGGGAAACTTTTCCATCGCGCGCGTCACATAACCCGAGGTGAAATCGAGAAACGGCGCCGGCTCCAATGCCCCGCCGCCGATTCGCGGCGTCGCTTGGCGCAGGCCGCGCTTCTTCATCGTGTTGAGCAGACGGCAGACATAGCCGGAGGTGAGGTCCGCCTTCAGCGTCCAGGAGGCATTGGTATAGCCGAAGGACGACGCCATGTTGGGCACGCCGGAATACATCATGCCCTTATAGTTGAACGTCTGCGCCAAATCGACCGGCGCACCGTCGACGCTGAATGCCACGTCGCTCAGCAACTGCAGTTCCAGCCCCGTCGCGGTGACCACCACGTCTGCCGCGAGTTCACGGCCGCTCTCAAGCTTGATGCCGGACGGTGTGAACGTGGCGATCCGGTCGGTCACCACCTCCGACTTGCCCGATTTGATCGAATCGAACAGATCGGCGTCCGGCACCAGGCACAGCCGCTGATCCCAAGGATTGTAGCGCGGCGTGAAATGCGTGGCGACGTCATAGTCCGGCCCGAGATGTTCGCGGACCATGCCCAGCAACCGCTCCTTGACCTTTTCCGGCCGTTTGCGCGCCATGTTGAAGAACAACATGCTGAACAGCACGTTCTTCCACCGCGTGATGCCATAGGCCATCTTGCCGGGCAGCTTGGCGCGCAGCCAGTTGGCGACCCCGTCCTCGCTCGGGCGCGACACGACATAGGTCGGCGAGCGCTGCAGCATCGTCACGTGCGCCGCGCTTCTGGCCATTTCCGGCACCAGGGTGACCGCAGTGGCGCCGCTGCCGATCACGACGACGTTCTTGCCGGTATAATCGAGATCGCTTGGCCAGTGCTGGGGATGGACGATCCGCCCGGCGAAACTCTCCGCGCCCGGGAAATCGGGCGTGTGGCCCTGGGCGTAATTGTAATAGCCCGAGCACATGAAAAGGAAGTTGCAGGTATAGGAAACCGGCCCGTCGGGCCCCTCCACGCCTACCGTCCAACGCGCGTCCGCGGTCGACCAGGTGGCCGTCTTAACATGCTGCGAATAGCGGATGTGGCGATCGATGCCGTTTTCCTGCGCCGTCTCCTGCAGATAGCCGAGAATTGACGGGCCATCGGCAATCGCCTTGGCGGCGGTCCACGGCTTGAACGAATAGCCAAGCGTATACATGTCCGAATCGGAGCGGATGCCGGGATAGCGAAACAGGTCCCAAGTCCCGCCGAGCTGCGCGCGCCCCTCGAGAATCACATAGCTGCGATCGGGGCACAGCGTCTGCAGGTGATAGCCCGCGCCAATGCCGGATATCCCCGCGCCAACCACCACGACATCGAAATGTTCTAGCGACATTTGTCTCTCCTGCAGGGACGATAGGATATCTATCGGTTGCAGAAAAGGACTTGTTTTCACGTCAGCATTTCGTCCTACCCCGCCGGCCGCGACCGCCCCCTGACTGAGCGGTCGCGGCGGACGATCGGGGGCGTCAGAAGTCCTTCGAGTATTTCACGCTGACATTGGATCCGCCGAACGACCCGGCCTGCGACAGGATGCTGATGCTTTTGGTCAGCGCGATCTGCAGCTGCGTGGCCGCGAAGCCGCGCGAGTCGGTGATGATCTCGATATAGATGTCGTCGGTCAGATATTTGCCCGCCGCGAGCGCCGTCCCGCGCCCGCTCGCCTCGTCCGCGCCCAGGATGCGCAGGCGATCGATCCCGGTCGCGCCACGCAGCTTGCCCAGCGGATTGAGCCCGCCGCCCGACCCGCGCAACGAATTGAGCGCGGACGCGAGCTGCAATGCCTCGGTCGCCGACAGGTTGGTCACCGACGAGCCGAACAACAGGCGGCTGAGCACCTCGTCCTGCGGCAGCGACGGTGTCGAGCTGAACGCAATCTGCGGGTTCTGCCCGGTCCCGGTGACGTTGATGTTCACCGTGATGCCGTTGGTCGTCGTGCTTGCCGTAATCGCGATCTCGGGGTCGGACAGCAGGCCACCGTTGAAGCGGACGTCGCCCTTGGTGATCTCGAAGCGCTTGCCCGAGAAGCTGTAGGTACCGCGCACGATCTGGACGCGCCCGACCACCTTCGGCGCGGTCGAGGTGCCGCCGACGCGCAGGTCCATCTCCCATTCGGATTCGAGCCCCATGCCCGAGACGAACAATTTGTTGTCCGCGCGCACCCGCAGGTCGAGCTTGAACAGCCCGGCCGACGCCACCGCCGGCCGATCGGTCGGCCGCGTCACCAGATCGCTCTTGCGCCGCACCCCGGTGAGCTCGGCGACTTCTGCCTGACCCTGGCGGATGATTTCGTAGCGCGCCTCGGGCAGATCGATATCGCCCTTGATCAGCCCGCCATTCGCCTTGCTGTTGGTGATCGCGATCGTGCCGCTGGCGGTCGCGCCCAAGGCATCGCTCTTGGCCAGCCGCGCATTGTTCAGCGTGGCACGGATGTCGATCGGGAAGCCCTCGTCCGCCGCAAAGCCGACCGAGCCCTGCGCCTGCACGCTGCCCTCGCCGGCGCGCGCCTGCAACTGGGTGATCTCGAGCCGCGAATTATTGAACCGCCCGGCGATCCGCATGTTCGACAGCCGCGTGCCATAAGTCTCGTTCTCATAGGCCAGCTTGTCGGCGCGGATCACGCCGTTGAGCGTCGGGGCCTGCAGCCGCCCGCCGAAATCGGCCGCGATGGCGATCCCGCCGGTCAGTTGCTGGTCGGGTTGCGCCGCCAGGCTGAACAGCACGCCGGCCGGGCCGTTATACCGGATGCCGCCCGAGAGCGGCGCGGCGAGCAGACGCTCGCTCCACGATCCGCCGCCGCCAATCGGCTGCAGCGTCGCGACCATCCGCCCGACCGTGTTCGTGCCGCGCTTGACCAGCGCGCGGGCATCGCCGCCGCTCTGCGCCAGCTTGCCGGCGAAGACGATATTGACCGGCTCGGACACGGCCGAAAGGCTCGATCGGGTGAAGTTGGTCACCGTCATCCGCGCGTCCGCCACCGGGAAGGCCGAAGCGTTGGCCTGGGTGAAATCGAGGCTGCCCGTCGCCGTGCCACCGAGCCCGAGGTTGGGGATCAAAGCATTGGCGACCGACAGATCGAGCCGATCGAGCCGGACCTGCGCGGTGGTGCCGCGGCCATAGGTGCCGGCCAGGCGCGCCGAACCCTTGTCGAAATCGAGCCGCGTCGGCAGCAGGCGATAGCCGGCGCCTTCGAGCTGGATCCGTGCCGGCGAGGCGGTGCGGAAGCCGATGCCGTTGGCACGTCCTTGGATCGCCGCCAGCCACAATTTCGGGCTGAGCCGCGCGTTGAGCGCGATGTTGAACGGCACGCCGTTGGAACCCGTCGCCACCGCCTGCGCGGTGCCGGTGCCGCCGGCATAGTTGATCTTCGCCCGCGCCGAGGACAGCACGGTCGGGCCGTAGCGCAGATCGGCGATCTGCACGTCGGCGCGCACCTGCGGCTGATCGTACAGCACGATATTGGCGGCGATGATCGCGCGACCGATCGTGAAGTCGGCCTGTCCGGGGATCTTGGCGGCATAGGCCCGCGCGGCGATATCGGCGCGCTGATACTTGCCCTGCGCGCCGAGATTGGCCGCGCCGGTGATGCCCGAGCCGGCGAACTGGATGCGGCCGGCAAACGGCCCGGCCGGCACCTGCTGCACGCGGCCGGAGAAATTGACCCCGGCGAACCTGGCGGTGCGGATGTCCACCGCGAGCACCGGGCTCGGCTTGACCACCACATCGGCCGAGAAGGGCCCGTAATTGGTCCCGCCGGTCGCGACGATCGCATAGGACGTGCCGTTGCCGCGCACCCGCGCTTCGAGATTGACCAGCCCGACGCCGACGCCCGGCCGCGGCGCGCGCAGCAGCACGACCGGCGCGGTCGCGCTGCCCGTCACGCGCGCGGTGAGCGGGCCGTAAGCAGTGGAATAGGCATCGGCATTGACCAGCAATGCGCCGCTCGGATCGTAGCGGCCCGAGCCGCCGGTGATGCGGAACTGTGGCGCGTTCATCCGCAGATTGCGGAACGTGATCACGCCGCTCGGATCATAGCCGATATCGGTGCGCACCACGGCATTGCCGCCGAGGAAATCGCGAATGCCCGAATTGAAGATCTGCGAGGTCTTGGCCACCACCCGCCCGGTGATGCCGAACCCGCCGCTCGGCACCGTCACCAATTTGGCATTGGTGGTGATGTTGAGGATGCCGATGCTTTCCAGCCGGTAGCCGTTGACCGTGCCGTTGAGCGCGCCGGTATAGCGCCCGGTCTGCATGTTGGCGGCGATGATCGCGGTCGCATTGATGCGGCGCGAGCGGATCTTGAGATTGTCCGACAGGATGTTGACGCCGGAGATCGCCAGATCGCCGTTGATCGTGACATTGTCGAGCAGATCGCCCGCCGCCGCGTTCAGCCCGGCGATGCGCCGCGCGCGCGCCGCGATCGGCACCAGGATATGGTCGGCATCGACCTTGGCCAGCCCCGAGGCATAGACATCGTCGACGCGCGTTTCGCCGAAGCCGATGCTTGCCGCCTTGATCACGTAATTGACCGTCGGCGTCGCGAACGCGCCGTCGAGCACGACGCTCGCCGCGACGTCGCGGCCGTTCAGATTGGGCAGGATCGCGCCCGGTGTCAGCAGCCGCGCATCGACCTTGAGATTGCCGAACCGGCTCGCCGCCATGTCGATCAGCCCCTGTCCCGCCACCGCCAGCGCGTCGGACTTGAGCTGGAAGCGCGTATTGACCTTGCGCTCGTCGAGGGTCGCATCGATCGCCAGATCGAGCTGCGGCGCGGTGATCGCCGCGAGCGGATTGGTCGCGTCGGGCTGCTGCGCACGGCCGGCGCGGACCTGCGCCACGCCCTCGGCCGGCGTATCGGCGTACAGCGCCGGATGCGCATTGCCGCGCACCTTGAACGCGCCATCATTTGCCGCGAGGTTCAGGTCGGCGAGCGACTTGCTGCCCAAAGTGGCGATCGCCTTGCCGGTCCACGCCTTCCACGTGCCGTTGCCCGTAACCGTGGCTTCGAGCGGCTGCTTGAGCCCCGCCATGGCCGAGACGACGCCGTTCGCCGGCGCGGTCAGCCGTGCATCGACATCGAGCCGGTTCTGGTCGGGTACCGCATCGAGCTTCAACACCAGCCGATCGCCACCGGCGATGCCGGGGCCGGTCAGCGCCAGCGCATTGGCGGAGATCTGGGCGCGCGCATCGGCGATATGCACCGCGCTGTCGAAGCGCAGGATGTGCGGCGCGCCCGATACCGCCTTGGCCATGACGAAGCGGTCGACCGTCAGCCGGCCGATATCGATATCAAGATCGGGCAGCAGCGGCGCGTTGGGATCGCTCGGCGTTTCCTTGAGTTCGGGCGAGCGCGCCAGCGTGATCAGCTTGGCCCCGGCCGACTTCACGTCGACATGGTTGTTGGCGAAGGCGAACGGCCGCCAGTCGACGTCGAGCCGCGGCGAGGTCAGGAACACGCCCTTGGGGTCGCTGACCCGCACGTCGCTCAGCACCATCTTGCCGTAGATCGATCCGTCGATCCGCCCGACCTTGATGTTGAGCCCTGACGCCGTGTTGTAGCCGCCGATATAATTGGCGATGATCCGCCGCCCCGGGCCGGTATCCACGCCGAAGAACAGCAGGGCAATCAGCACGACCAGGCTCAGCACCGCGATGCCGAGCCATTTCAGGATGCGCTGCCACAACGGCCGCTTGGCGACGACGACGGTTTCGGTCGCTACTTCTGCCTCGTCGGCCATTAGAATGCTTGCCCGATCGAGATATAGAGCGCGACCTTGCCGTCGCCCTCACGGGGGTTGAGCGGCGTCGCGACATCGACGCGCATCGGCCCGAAATTGGTATAGAAGCGACCGCCGATCCCGGCGCCGTAGCGCAGGTTCTGGCCCTTGGGCATCACGCCTTCATAGGCGTTGCCGCCATCGATGAACGGCACGATGCCGTAATCGCCGAAGCGATAGCGCGCCTCGAGCGAGAATTCGTTGATGCTGCGTCCGCCGACCGGATCGCCATTGGGATCGAATGGCCCGAGGCGCTGATAGCCATAGCCGCGCACCGATCCGCCGCCGCCGCCATAATAGCGCCGCGACGGCGCCAGATCGTCACGATCGATGCCGGGGATCGTACCCGCGCGGATTCGCCCGGCAAGCACGATGCTGTCCGTCACCGGTTGATAGATGCTGCCTTCGACCAGCACGCGCGCATAGGGCTTGACCCCGCCGCTGACCGACGTCTCGGGGCTCAGGCTCAGCTTGAGGCGATAGCCCTTGGTTGGGTTGAGCAGACTGTCGGACCGGTCGAACAGCACCTGCCCCGGCAGCGCGAAGATGCCGTAGGTGCGGCGCTCGCGCTGCTGCGTGGTGAAATCGTACACGCTCTCGTTGGTGCCGGTCAGCTCGAAGCCGAAGGCATAGGTGAACTTCTTCTGCCAGATCGGCGTCGAATCATAGCTGATCCGGCCCGACAGCGTGCCGGTGAAGGCGTCGAACGCATCATAGCTCGAATGGTTGGCGGACGCGGTCAGCGTCACCGTGCGGTCGCGCTTGCCCGCATTCGATCGGCGGAACGTGCCGCTCGCGCCCTGCTCCTGCGTGCCGGCGATGATCGTGCCGATCAGCGCGCCTTCCGGGCGGAACACGTTGCGATGCGTGAACGAGCCCTCGAGCGTGAAGCCCTGCCCCGTGCTGTAGCCCGCGCTGCCGGCGAGCGAGCGCGGCGGCCCGGCCTCCTGCCGCACGAGCAGGTTGACCTGCTCGGTGCCGTCCGGCCCCGGCGTGCCGGTGCGCACCGGCTCGACCGAGACGGTCGAAAACAGCCCCGTCGCGACCAGCGCCTGGCGCAGGTCGTCGACCTTGCGATTGTCGTACAGTTCGCCCTGCTTGAAGCGCGCGAGCACGCCGACATGCTCGGCATCGAACGCCAGCTTGCCTTCGGTCGAATAGCTGCCGAACGACGAGCGCGGGCCGGGATCGACCGGCAGCGTATAATCGCCGGTCCATTTGGCGTCGTCGAGCAGGATGTCGCGCTGGCCGAGCGTGATGAAAGGATAGCCCTGTTGCGGCAGCTTCAGCGCGAGATTGGCTTCCGCCCCCTGCACGCGATCGGCCTCGATCTTGTCGCCCACCACCAGCGGCAATTCACGGCGCAGCAGATCGGGCGGCGTCACCGCGCCCGCCACGATGTTCACCGAGGACAAGGTGTAGACCTTGCCCGGCGTCGCGCTGACGATCGCCTTAATCCGGCCATTCTTGTCGGCGGCCGGCGGCTGCTCGATCGTCGAGATCGCGGTGCCGTCATAATAGCCCCTCGACTTCATCAGCCGGACCGCCAGCGCCTCGTCCTCGCGGCCGCGCGCGGCGATCATCGCCGAATTGGCCGCCTTGCCGTCGCCTTCCTTGAGCGCCGACAGGCCGTTGAACTGCGCGGTCGCCTCGATTTCATCCAGCCCGCGCACCTCGGTGTCGTAGCGGATCACGACGGTCTTTTCGTCGTCGGTATCGGCCAGCTCGACCGGCGGCGTGGTATCGTAGGATCCGAGCGTCGGCAGCGGCGCGACGAGATCTGGCTCGGCCTGCGCGACCGGCGTCAGCGTCTGCCCGTCGGGCGAGACCGCATCCGCCGGCGTTGGCGGCACGGTCGCGACGGGCGGGATCGTCGCCGGCATGGCTTCGAGCGGCGCGTTGATGTCGTCGGACAAAGCGGGGAGCGCGGCATCGAATTCGGGGTCGGAAACGATCGGCTGATTCTGATCAGGATCGACCGGCTGAGCCTGGACGGTTTCAGGGGCTGGCGCCTGCTGCACGGGCGTCGCGCCCGCCAAAGCCAATGCTACCCAACTCGACGTAAGCCACAGACCAGTCAAAACGCACACTTCCCCTTAGGGGCGCGGCTGGCACCGTCTAATCCCCACCTCCCGCGCCTAACGCACGGGAATCGGCTTGGTTCCTAGCGGCTTTACCGCGCTGGCTCAACGCCATCCGCGCTTTTCCGCGTGTTTCCACGGCAACGGCCAGGGACGCACGCGGAAAAACCGGTTACGCCGCCGCCTTTACGCGCAGCCGATAGGCATGCAGCAACGGCTCGGTATAACCGCTCGGCTGGCGCACGCCCTCGAACACCAGCGCGCGTGCCGCCTGATAGGCCAGGCTCGTTTCGGCATGACCCGCCATCGGGCGATACAGGGCATCGCCGGCATTCTGGGCGTCGACCTTGGCTGCCATCCGTTCGAACGCAGCATCGATATCGGCCGCGGTCGCCACCCCGTGCAGCAGCCAATTGGCCATATGCTGCGACGAGATGCGGAGCGTCGCGCGATCCTCCATCAGCCCGATGTCATGGATATCCGGCACCTTTGAACATCCCACCCCCTGATCGATCCAGCGCACGACATAGCCCAGTATCCCCTGCGCATTGTTGTCGAGCTCGGCGCGCACTTCCTCCGCCGTCCAGTTGCGCCCGCCCGCCACCGGCACGGCGAGCAACCGATCCAGCCCCGGCACCGCTTCCGCAGCGATCTCCTTCTGCCGCGCGAACACGTCGACCTGGTGATAGTGCATCGCGTGCAGCGTCGCCGCGGTCGGCGACGGCACCCAGGCCGTGTTCGCGCCCGACATCGGATGCGCGATCTTCTGGTCCATCATATCGGCCATCCGGTCGGGCGCAGCCCACATGCCCTTGCCGATCTGCGCCTTGCCCGACAGGCCCGCCGCCAGCCCGATCCGCACATTGCGATCCTCATAGGCCTTGATCCAGTCGCTCGCCTTCATCTCCGCCTTGGGGATCATCGGCCCGGCGCGCATCGCGGTGTGCATCTCGTCGCCGGTGCGATCGAGGAAGCCGGTGTTGATGAAGGCGATGCGGTCCTTCACCGCGAAGATGCAGGCGGCGAGATTGGCCGAGGTGCGGCGCTCCTCGTCCATCACCCCGACCTTGATCGTGTGCCGCTCGACCCCGATCAGATCCTCGACCGCGTCGAACAGCGCGTCGGTGAAGGCGCATTCGGCGGGGCCGTGCATCTTCGGCTTGACGATATAGACCGAGCCGGCGCGGCTGTTCTGGAACTTCCCCAGCTTGCGCAGGTCGTAGAGCGCGATCGTGCTGGTGACGATCGCGTCGAGAATGCCCTCGGGCGCATCGCGGCCATCGGCGAGCCGCACTGCAGGCGTGGTCATCAAATGGCCGACATTGCGGACGAATAACAGGCTGCGCCCCGGCAACGTCGTGCCGTCATCATAGCTGCGATCGGGATTGAGCCGGCGCGTGATCGTCTTGCCGCCCTTCTCGAACACCTCCTCGAGTTCTCCGGTCATCAGCCCGAGCCAATTGGCATAGGCCGCGACCTTGTCCTCGGCATCGACCGCGGCGATCGAATCCTCGAGGTCGCAGATCGTCGTCAGTGCCGATTCCAGGATGACGTCGGCGATCCCCGATGCATCGTCCCGTCCGATCGGATGGGTGCGATCGACCACCACTACGATGTGAAGACCGTGATGTTCGAACAGCCATGACGCACCCTTGCGTGCGATCAACTGCGCAGGGTTGGCCAATTCGGGCTGAGCGTCGCGCAATTCGGTCCAGGAGCCCTGTGCCAGCGGCACGGCGGTATCGAGAAACGCCTTGGCCGCCGCGACCACCTGGGCGCCGCGCACCGGATCATAGCCGCCCGGCACCGCGGTCCCCGGCAGCGCATCGGTGCCATAATAAGCGTCGTACAGGCTCCCCCAGCGCGCATTGGCGGCGTTGAGCAGGAAGCGCGCGTTGAGGATCGGCACGACCAGTTGCGGACCGGCCATTGTCGCGACTTCCGCATCCACGTTATTCGTGCCGATCGTGAACGGCGCGGGCTCGGGCACCAGATAGCCGATCTCGCGCAGATAGGCCTCATCGACCCCCTCGCCCGCCTGGTAGCGCGCGTCGATCTTGGCCTGGAGTTCGTCGCGAACCGCCAGCAGCGCGGCATTTTCCGGCGTGAACCGCGCAAAGATCTCCGCCGCCCCCTGCCACCAGGCGGCCGCATCGATCGTCAGGCCGGGCAGCACCGCCTCCTCGACGAAACGCACCAGCGGTTCGGCCACGGACAATCCGGCACGATCGAGCATTGCAGGCATGATATCTCCTTGGGGTTCGAAACGAACGACGCCTGGGGAGGACCAGAAGCCGCTTAAAGCCCGCCCCCAATTCCCGCAACCAGCGAGTTCGCGCCCCCCTCCCCATGTCGTCATCCCGGGCTCGGTCCGGGATCCAACGTGCCGCAAGCGCTGCACATCAGGGCGACACCCATTCTAAGCCGCAAGTTGGATCCCGGACCAAGTCCGGGATGACGGAGCCTATTCCGGGTCGAGCGCCGCCGCCGATGCCTCGAGCCGGTCGAGCACCGCACGAAACGCCGCCAGTTCCTTCGGCGAAAACCCGCCGAAAATCCGCGCTTCGAGTTCCAGCGCCTTGGGCGCCACGCTCTCGTACAGATCCTGCCCCGCCGCGGTCAGCGACAGGAGATGCGAGCGCTGGTCCTGCGCGTTCGGCTGCCGCGCGACCAGGCCGCGATCGACCAAAGCGATCGCCGCGCGGCTGACCGTCACCTTGTCCATCCGCGTCGCCGCGCCCAGCGCCTGCTGCGTCATCCCCTGCCCCTCGGCGATCACCGCGATCAGCCGCCACTCGGCGATCCTGAGCCCGAACAGCGCCTGATAGGCCGTGGCGATCGCCGACGACACGCGGTTCGACGCGACCGACAGGCGATACGGCAGGAAATCGTCGAGCCTCAGTGTCGTCTTGCCGGCCGTCACGTCCTGCTCTCCCGCGCCCGCAACGGCCCCACCAGCATCAGCACGGCCAGCACGGCCATGCCCGAGGCGACAAGCCACAAGGCATCGAGCCGCCACGCCGCGAAGCTCGCCGCGCCCGCCGCGCCGCCGGCGATCAGCCCCGACCATAACAGGACATGCGGCAGCCAGCTCCAGCGGTCCTCGCCCGCCAGCGCCGCCGCCAGCCGCTGCCCGACCTTGACCAGCCGCCCGGTCATATAGGTCAGCCCGATCCGCACTTCGCCATCCTGTTCGAACACCGTATTCTCCATCCCCATCGCGATCGCCATCACCGCGCAGGCCGGCCACAGCCGGCCGGCATCGCCGAGCAACGCCGCCAGCGCCAGCAGCGCGGCGATCGTCGCCAGCACGCAGGCCCGCCGCCGGGCCCGCGCGACGCGGCCGATCAGCGATCCCGCCGTCACCCCCGCGACGAACAGCAGGATCAACCCGCCGGCGATCGCCGCCGCGGCCGAGCCGCCCGCCAGCCCGACCCCCAGCCGGGTCGAATTGCCGCTCATGAACGACATGAAATAGCCGCCGCTCGCCAGAAAGCCGACCGCATCGACATAGCCCGCCGCCGCCGACAGCAATACCGCCAGCACACGTTCGGGATGATCGATCGAAGTCACCCGGCCAGCCTAGCCGCGCGACGCGCGCTTGGCGAGCAGCGCTGGACGCGCGGGTAAACATCGCGTACCTAGTTTCATCTGTTACCAGTTGAGTGACCGGAGAGAGATCATGACCGACCTGCCAGCGACCGCCAATCCGATGGGCCTGAACGGCTTCGAATTCGTCGAATTCACCTCGCCCGATCCCGAGGCGCTGGCCGGCCTGTTCGTCAAGATGGGCTTCACCCATGTCGGCAACCACAAATCGAAAAACGTCCGCCGCTATGCACAGGGCGACATCAACTTCCTGCTCAACATGGACGAAGCGGGCCAGGTCGCCGGCTTCCGCAACGCGCATGGCCCGAGCGCCAACGCGATGGCGTTCCGCGTCGCCGACGGGGAACAGGCGCTCAAGCTCGCGCTCGAGCGCGGCGCGGCGGCGGTGAAGGGCGAACATGGCCCGGGCGAGCTCGACATCCCGGCGATCGAGGGCATTGGCGGCGCCAATCTGTACCTCGTCGACGAGAAGTCGCGCATCTACGAGACCGATTTCACGCCCGTCGCGGGCACGACGCCGGACGACAACAGCGTCGGCCTGCACACGCTCGATCACCTCACGCACAATCTGCAGCGCGGGCGGATGGCCTATTGGGCGGATTATTACGAGCGCATCTTCAACTTCCGCCAGATCCGCTATTTCGACATCGAGGGCCAGTCGACCGGCCTGTTCAGCAAGGCGATGACCGCACCCGACGACAAGATCCGCATCCCCTTGAACGAAAGCCAGGACGAGCATTCCCAGATCGAGGAATTCATCAAGGATTATAAGGGCGAAGGCATCCAGCATCTGGCACTCGCGACCGACGACATCTTCAAGACGGTCGACACGCTGCGCGCCAACGGCATCCGCTTCCAGACCACGCCGCAGACCTATTTCGACCTGATCGACAAGCGTCTCCCCGGCCACGACCACGACGTCGAGGAGATGCGCAAGCGCGACATCCTGATCGACGGCGCGCCGGAAACCGGCGGTGGCCTGCTGCTGCAGATCTTCACCGAGAATATGGTCGGCCCGATCTTCTTCGAGATTATTCAGCGGAAAGGAAATGACGGCTTCGGCGAGGGCAATTTCAAGGCCCTGTTCGAGAGCATCGAGCTCGACCAGATCCGTCGCGGCGTCGTGCCGGGTGCCGCTGAAAAGACCGACGCTTAAACCCCTAAAACCCTTCTCCCTCCGGGAGAAGGTGGCGCGAAGCGCCGGATGAGGGCGACGTTGGCCACGCCAGTCATCTCACCCTTCCGTCGCTTCGCTCCTCCCTCCCTCTCCCGATGGGAGAGGGAATTAAGGACCAAAGCCATGCCCCTATACATGACCGGCTTCGGCAACCACTTCGCCAGCGAGGCCGTCCCCGGCGCGCTGCCGATCGGGCGCAATTCGCCGCAGAAACCGCCCTACGGCCTCTATGCCGAGCAGCTCAGCGGCACCGCCTTCACCGCGCCACGCGCCGAGAACCGCCGCTCATGGCTGTACCGCCTGCGCCCCAGCGCCGCGCACCCCGCCTTCACGCGCTACGAAGGCGCCAGGCTGTTCGCCCCCGGCACGGTCGACGCCCCCTTCGCGCCCAATCGCTTGCGCTGGGGCCCGCTCGACATCGAACCGCAGGACTGGCTCGACAGCCTCACCACGATGCTCGTCGCCGGCGAAGGCCCCGCCACGCAGACCGGCGTCGCGATGCACCTCTACCGCGCCGGCAAGGACATGCAGAACCGCGCCTTCGTCAGCGGCGACGGCGAACTGCTGATCCTCCCCGAGCAAGGCGCACTCACCCTGCTCACCGAACTCGGCCGGATCGACGTCAAGCCGGGCGAGATCGCGCTGATCCCACGCGGCGTCCGCTTTCGCGTCACGCTGCCGGATGGCGCCGCGCGCGGCTATGTCGCGGAAAACCATGGCGCGCCCTTCCGCCTGCCCGATCTCGGGCCGATCGGCGCCAACGGCCTCGCCAATCCGCGCGATTTCGAAACGCCGGTCGCCTGGTTCGAGGATGTCGAGGGCGACTACGAACTGGTGCACAAATTCCTCGGCAGCTTGTGGACCACTGAGCTCGGCCGCTCGCCGCTCGACGTCGTCGCCTGGCACGGCAATTACGCACCGTGGAAATACGATCTCGCGCGCTTCAACACGATCGGCAGCATCAGCTTCGATCATCCCGACCCCTCGATCTTCACCGTGCTCACCTCGCCCAGCGACATGCCCGGCACGGCGAACGTCGATTTCGTCATCTTCCCGCCGCGCTGGATGGTGGCGGAGGACACGTTCCGCCCGCCCTGGTTCCACCGCAACACGATGAGCGAGTGCATGGGCCTGATCACTGGCCAGTACGACGCCAAGGCCGAGGGTTTCCGCCCCGGCGCGCTCTCCTTGCACAATCAGATGAGCGGCCACGGCCCCGACGTCGCCACCTGGACCGCGGCGAGCAATGCCGCGCTCCAGCCGCACAAGATCGACGGCACGATGGCGTTCATGATCGAAAGCCGCTGGGTGTTCCGCCCGACCGATTTCGCGCTGCAAACCAGCGCGCTGGACGACGATTACGACCAGGCCTGGACCGGCTTCCCAAAAGCGCAGCTGCCTGAAGCATAGGGAAACCCTCACATTACCGTCATCCTGACGAAGGTCAGCATCCATCGTGCCCCTAGGGACGGTCGGATGTGAGGCACGATGGATCCTGAATCTGGTTCAGGATGACGGTGGTGTGACGACACGCCTGATCCGTATCAGTCAGAATCCCAGGAACAGACGCCCCGCCCGCGCGTCTCTCCCCAACTATGCCAGCACCCCAGACCCCCCTGTTCAAATGGCAGCACGAAGCGCAGGCCGAACTCGAAGCGATGATGCATGCGCGCGTCTCCGAGATGGATTTCCCCTGTGTCGGCGCCAAGGCGGCGCTGGCCAAGGGAACGTTGCACGTGCTCGCCTGCAACCGCATCGATAGCGGCTGGGACGATCTGCGCATCCATGACGGCCTGCTGCGCTTCGCCGAAGCGTATAAGGAAGAGCCCGCGCTGTTCCGCAGCTTCGCCGTGGTGTTCGAAGGGCCGGATGATCTCAGCGAAGCCGAATTCGAAAAGCAGCTGTGGAAGCGCGCGCAATCGATCTCCGACAAGGATGTATGGCGCGGTCAGCGCTATGACGATGCCGTCAGCCACGATCCGGAAAGCCCACATTTCTCGCTGAGCTTCGGTGGCGAGGCGTTCTTCATCGTCGGGCTGCACCCCAACGCAAGCCGCCCGGCGCGCCGCTTCCCGCGCCCGACCATGGTCTTCAACCTGCATGATCAGTTCGAAACGCTGCGCGCGCAGAACAAGTACGAGAATATGCGCGAAAAGATCATGGTTCGGGACGAGGCGCTCGCCGGCAGCCGCAACCCGATGTTGGCGCGCCACGGCGATGCCAGCGAGGCACGGCAATATTCCGGCCGGATGGTTGACGATCAATGGAAATGTCCGTTCCACTATGCCGGTGCGTCCAAGTGAGCGAGACTGTCGAAATTCCCGAGCGCAGCGGCACCGCCTTTACGCTCAACCAGGGCGACACGCTGATCGTGATCGATCCGCGCGGTGAGCAGGTCGCCGATCTGCTCGCCTTCAATGCCGAGGACGTGGCGGAAGTCATCTCGTCGGGTCGTACGCTCGATTATGCCGAGACGATTTATCTGACGACCGGCCATCAGCTTTATTCGAACCGCAGCCGGCCGATGCTCGGCATCATCGAGGATACGGTCGGCCGGCACGATTTTCTGCTCACGCCCTGCTCCTACGATACGTTCCACCATTTCTACCCGAAGCTGCAGCCGCATCGCGGCTGCTTCGGCAACCTCGCGGCGGCGCTCGAACCACACGGCATCCTGCCCGATCAGATCCCGACCGCGTTCAACTGCTTCATGAACGTGCCGATCGACGGCGAGACCGGCAAGCTCAAGGTCCTGCCCCCGATCAGCAAGGCGGGCGACCACATCGCCTTTCGTGCGCACATGGATCTGATCATCGGCCTCACTGCCTGCTCCGCGCCGGACAGCAACGGTGGCACGTTCAAGCCGATCCACTACCGGATCGAGCGCGGCTAAACGGCGACTTCGATCGCTGTCGGCGCCGGCTGCCGCGTAACCAGTCGATGTCCGCCGGCGCGCAGCCATAGCGCGCCCATCGCCGCATCGAGCGCCGGCGGATCGAACCGGTCGAGGCCGGACCCCGGATAGAAGCTCACTTCGCCGAACAGCGGCTGCGCGCCGGGCTGGTACAGATCGACCCGGGCGAAATCCATGTTGCTTGCAAGCTCTTCGGCCGCCGCGATCATCTCGCGCAGCGCCGACGGGCGCGGGAGGCGCGGCGCGCCGTTGGCGAGCGGCACCCAGTCCGAATCGTGCACCACCCAGCGATGGTCGTGCGCGCGATCGAGATGCACCTGGACATGGCTGACCCGCCCGCCGAAAACGTAGAATTTATAGTCGATCGGCAACTGCCCGTCAGTGCCGACGAACGGCTCGATCAGCGCGCCGCGTGGGATCTGCGTATACAGCCATTCGTCGAGCCACCCGCCATAGCTGGCGCCCAGCCAGCCCGCCGCCTGGCGCCACACCGCCGGCCAGTCCGCCGCGCCCCCATCCGGCAGGAACAGGTTCTGGTTGCAGCCATGGCGCGATTTGACGACGATCGGCGACGTCCAGCGGGATTGCTCCGGCAACGTCGTGCCGTGCCACAGGGTCGGCACCACCCACGCGCGGCCCAGCCGCGCCGCGACAAGCGCCTTGACCGCCACCTTATCGGCCATTGCCGGCATGCGCAGGTCGCGGTCGCGCAGCTTGCGCAGCTGCACCAGCTCGGTGAACAGCGTGGGATCGGCCAGGTTCGGCAAGCGCCGATGGCGCCACAGATAGGTCAGATTGATGCGCAGCAACGCGCCGGCGTCATCGCCGATACCCGGAAGGACGGTCTCCATCGCGACTGAAAGCCGCACCCGAGCTGTTGTTCCAGCTGCGAATCGAACGCAGCTGGCGCGACCTCAACCCATCTGTCGCTTCACGCTCGCCAGCGTCGCCTTGCCATAAGGCGGCTTCAGCCCGGCCAGCTTGGCGACATCGAACCGCGCCTGCTTGAATACCGATTTGGCATGGCTGAACGTCTTGAATCCGTCATGCCCGTGATAGGCCCCCATGCCCGACGGCCCGACCCCGCCAAACGGCAGATCCTCCATCGAGACGTGGAACACGACATCGTCGAGCGTCACGCCGCCGGCGATCGTGCGATCCAGCACGCGGCGCCGCTCGCCCGCATCGGGTCCGAAATAATACAGCCCCAGCGGCCGGTCGCGGCGATTGACCTGCTGGATCGCGTCCTCGACGCCGGCATAGCGCCGCACCGGCAGCAACGGGCCGAAAATCTCCTCCTGCATCACCTTCATATCGTCGGTGACGTTAGTGACGATATGCAGCGGCATTTTCCGCGCATTGGACGCGCCGAAATCCTCGTTCCCCGGATTGACCACCTCGACGTTCGCGCCCTTGGCGCGGGCATCGTCGATCAGCCCGGTCAGCCGCTCGAAATGCCGATCGTTGACGATCGCGGTATAATCCGGATTGGCGAGCAACGTCGGATACATCGCCGACGCCGCCGAGCGCAGCCCGTCGACCACCGCTGCCTCGTCGCGTTCCTCGACCAGCATGTAATCCGGCGCCAGGCAGATCTGTCCGGCATTGAGCATCTTGCCCAGCGCGACGCGTTCGGTCGCCTGTTTGATGTCCGCGCCCTTGCCGACGATGACCGGCGACTTGCCGCCCAGTTCCAGCGTCACCGGCACCAGATTGTCCGCCGCGGCATGCAGGATATGCTTGCCCACCGCGGTCGCCCCCGTGAACAGCAAGTGATCGAACGGCAGTTCGGCAAAGGCCTGGCCGACGTCCGGCCCGCCGGTCACGAACACCAGCTCGTCAGGGGTGAAATATTTGCCGACCAGCTGTTCGAACAAGGCCGCCACGCGCGGCGTATATTCGCTGGTCTTGACCATCGCCCGGTTGCCCGCCGCGAACACGCCCGCCAGCGGCGCCATCACCAGCTGCACCGGGAAATTCCACGGCGCGATTACGCCGATCACGCCCTTGGGCTGATATTCGACCCACGCCCGGGCGCCGAGCAACCCGAGCGGAAACTGCACCGGGCGTTTGTCGCGCCTGGCCCAGCGATCGAGCGATTTGATCGCATGCTTGATCGGCGCGACCGAGGCGGCGATGTCGGTGAGCATCGATTGTTCGCGGCTGCGATGCCCGAAATCCTCGGACAGCGCATCGCAAAATGGGTCGCCATTCTCGCTCAGCATCGCCGCGGCGCGCTTCAGCCGATCCTTGCGCATCTCGAGCGAGACCGGCAGCTCGGCCATGAACGCCTCGCGCTGCACCGCCAGCATTGCCGCCAAATCAGCCATCTCGCTCTCCCCCTTATTTAGCGCAGGCGACGATCCCCACGACCGGCACCACGACACCATCCTGTCCGACGCGCTCGATCCTGAGCGTCGCATCCTTTACCGCTGCGCCGTCCTTGAGATCGGCGCGCGTCGCGATCGTCATGTCGAGCACCGCCGTCACGTCGCCCGCCGCATAGTTCATCGTGCCGCCAAAACCGAAGCTTCCGGCACCGCTTTGCGCGGTGCGTGGCAGATCGGTGACCGTGCCACCCAGCGAGACACGCAACTGCGCGGGATCGGCGCCCGCCTGGGCGAGGAATACCGGCTTGTCGCCCGGTGCGAACAGAAAGGCGGCGCAACCGCGCACCGGCATGTTCTGCCCGGCCAGGGGCGCGATGGGCAGATCGCTGGGCAGCGGCGACGGCACGATTGCGACCGCCTGGGCCAGCATCATCACAAGCGCGGAAAATATCATCGCGCAAAGCCTAACAGAAACAGCCAGGCGGGGTAAGCCGCGATCGCCAGCAGCGCGCCGAACGGCACCTTGTCGTCGAGCCGCGCCGCCCGCCCGCGGATCATGCCGGCCAGCACCACCGCCAGGCCGGTCAGCGCCGCCAGCAGCAACACCGCCGGCAGCATCGCCCAGCCCAGCCACAGTCCGATCGCGCCGAGCAATTTCGGGTCGCCGGCGCCCAGCCCCTCGCGCCCGCGCAATGCCTTGTACGCCGCGCCGATCGCCCACAGCGACGCGAAGCCCGCCGCCCCGCCGATCAGCCGATCGATCGGCGCCGGCGCGATGCCGAGCAGCCCGGTCGCCAGCCCCGCCAGCGCGAGCGTGCCCGTCAGCCGGTCCGGCAGCCATAGATCGGTGATGTCGAGCGCTGCCAGCGCGAGCAGCAGCCAGCCGAACAGCGCACCGGCCAGCGCCACCGGCCCGCCGATCGCCAGCCCCGCCGCGGCGCCGATCCACAAGGCGGCGAGCTCGATCTGCCAGTGCCGCGCGTCGATCGCGGCGCCACACGTCCGGCACCGCCCCCGTGACAGCGCCGCGCTGAGCAGCGGCACGAGATCACGCGCCGTCAGCGCCGCATCGCATGAATCACAATGCGATCGTCCGCGCAGCACCGATCGCCCCGCCGGCCAGCGGATCACCAGGGTGGCGATGAAGCTGCCGAGGATCGCGCCGAGCAGTGCCAGCATCGCCGGCCAGAAGATCGTTGCGGCGGTCACGTGCCGCTGGCCCCCGCCATGCGCCACGCGGAGAAACGACGGTGCGGGGGGGCGCTGTCCATCCCGGCGCGATAGTCCGAAGCCGGCACCGCGTCACCCCTCGCCGCACCCGACAGCGCGTTGCCGCCAGGCGTGCCGCTCAGGCCGCCAGGCTCGCCGCGACGGACGCGGCATGATCGTGCAGCCAGCGGTCCCAATCCGGCAATTCGAGCGGCCGCGCGAACAGGAAGCCCTGCGCCGCCTCGCACCCCATCTCGCGCAGCAAGGTGGCCACCGCTGCGGTTTCCACGCCCTCTGCGACGACGCTATAGCCCAGCCCGTGCGACAGGCCGATCATCGATCGCACCAGCATGCGGTCGCCGGCATTGTCCGCCAGCGCGCGGACGAACGACTGATCGATCTTGACGATGTGCGCCGGCAGCCGCTGCAGATAGGCTAGGCTGCTATAGCCGGTGCCGAAATCGTCGATCGCCAGCGTCACGCCGCCATCCGCCAGCGCTTCGAGCTGCGCCGAGGCGGTGGTGGCATTCTCCATCACGGCGCTCTCGGTAATCTCGAGCTCGAGCAGTTCGGGCTTCACGTGATGCTTGATCAGCAGCAGCAGGACCCGTGCCGCGAAGTCGGGCTCCTCGAGATTGGCGGCCGAGATGTTGACCGACAGATGCACGTCCGGCCCCGCCGCCTGCCAGGCGGCAAGCTGCGCGATCGCCGCGCCGAGCACCCACATCGTCGCCTGCCGCACGATCGCGGTGCGCTCGATGATCGGGATGAACTCCGCCGGGGAGACGTCGCCCAGCGTCGGATGGCGCCACCGCAACAGCGCTTCCGCACCGACGCAGCGCCCCGTGCCGAGATCGACGCGCGGCTGGAAGACCAGGCGCAGTTCGCCCGGCCGGCCCAGCGCCGCCTCGAACGCGTGCAGCAGCTTGAAACTGCGCGCCTGCTGCCCGTCATTGGCCAGCGAATGGAACCGCACCGCGACATTGTCGCCGCGCGCATCCTGCGCCGCGCCGAAAGCGGCGCGCAGCGCATCGGTGGCGCGCGTCGTGCCGATGCTGAACGGCGCGACACCGATCGCCGCGGTCAGCACGAAGCGCGCCGGCGCGACGCTCAGGATCGCGTTGAGGCGGCTGCCGAGAAACCGGGCATAGGCCGTGTCGTCGACGTCCGCCGGTGCCAGAAAGGCGAATTGCGTCGTCCCGACATGGTAGGCGACCCTGTCCTTCCCCAAAGCGCGATACAGCTGGCGCGCGGCTTCGGTGACCATATCGTCGACGAACGCCGATCCCATCACGCGCATGCCCTGCTTCAGCTGATCGTCTCGGGCGAGATCGAGCAGCACCAACAGCCGCCTGCTGCCGCGCTGATCGGGCGCGACATCGTCCAGATCCTCCATCAGCTGCCGCCGGTTGGGCAGGCCACTGATCGGATCGATACGGCCGACGGCATGCTGCAGTTCGATTTGCGACATCGTCATCTCGGCCAGGTCGCGCAACGCGCGCATCTCCGAATCGGTCGCGGTGCGAGGCGTGGTGCCGAGCACGCACAACGCGCCCAGCCCGTGGCCCCCCGGGGTGACCAGCGGCACGCCGGCGTAGAAACGCACGCCCTGGGCGGCGAGCGGACTGGTCGCATAGTCCGGGTCCGCCGCCAGGTCCGGGATGACAAGCGATTCGGTCAGCTCTGCGACCTGGCTGCAGGGCGCTTGCGCGCGCGGAATTGTCTGGTCGTCGACGCCGACGCGCGATTTGAACCATTGCCGGTCGCTGTCGGTGAGAGATATCGCGGCGATCGGCAGGCCGAAAATCTGCGCCGCCATGCGGGTGATGCGATCGAAACTTTCGCTGGCCGGCGTATCCAGCAATTTCAGCTGATGGAGCGCGTAGAGGCGCGCGTCTTCGGTATGCACGGCAGTTCCCTTCATTGCCGCACAATCAGGATTTGCCACTAAAGAACTGATAATAGAGCAGAGAAAAATGCAACTTGGGTTGCATAGGCAGATCAGCAAGGCAGTTGCCGCTGGTCGCCGACCAGAACCGTCGATTTGTAAATCGCGGCGCCGGCCATTAGACCACCCCACTATAACGCCGCCCTTCGCTATAAGGTCCTTCCATGCCCGATACGCTCGATCCCGTCGTCATCCTGTCCTATGCGCGCACGCCGATGGGCAGCTTCCAGGGTGCCCTGGCCGGCGCCAGCGCGACCGAGCTCGGCGCGACCGCGGTGAAGGCGGCGATCGCGCGTGCCGGCGTCGACGGTGCGACGGTCGAGCGCATCTATATGGGCTGCGTGCTCCCCGCCGGGCTCGGTCAGGCCCCGGCGCGCCAGGCCGCGCTCAAGGCCGGGCTACCGGAATCGGTCGAGGCGACCACGGTCAACAAGATGTGCGGCTCGGGCATGCAGGCGGCGATCATGGGCGCCGAGGCGCTGGCCGCGGGCTCGGTCGACCTGCTCGTCGCCGGCGGCATGGAAAGCATGACCAACGCGCCGTACATCCTCGCCAAGCATCGCGGCGGCGCGCGCATGGGGCATGACCGGGTGATGGACAGCATGTTCCTCGACGGGCTCGAGGATGCCTATGAACCGGGCCGCGCGATGGGCAGCTTCGCCGAGGAAACCGCCACCGACTATCAGTTCACCCGCGCCGCGCAGGATGATTATGCCATCACGTCGCTCAGCCGCGCGCAGAGCGCGCAGCGATCCGGCGCGTTCGATCGCGAGATCACCCCGGTGGAGATCACCGGTCGCAAAGGCACCGAAAGCGTCACCGCCGACGAACAGCCGCCCAAGGGCAATGCCGACAAGATCCCGACGCTGAAGCCCGCCTTCGCCAAGGACGGCACGATCACCGCCGCCAACGCCTCATCGATCTCGGACGGTGCCGCCGCATTGGTGATGACGCGCCAGAGTGTCGCCGATGCCGCCGGCCTCAAGCCGCTCGCGCGCATCGTTGCCCACGCCGCGCACGCACATGCCCCGGCGAAATTCACCACCGCGCCGGTCCACGCCATCCGCAAGGTGCTCGACAAGACCGGCTGGAGCGTGGCGGACGTCGACCTGTTCGAGATCAACGAGGCATTTGCCGTCGTCTCGATGATCGCGATGCGCGATCTCGATATTCCGCACGACAAGGTCAACGTGAATGGTGGCGCGACCGCGCTCGGCCATCCGATCGGCGCCAGCGGTGCGCGCATCCTGGCGACGCTGATCGCCGCGCTGCAGAACCGGGGGCTGAAGAAGGGCATCGCCGCTCTGTGCATCGGCGGCGGCGAAGCGACGGCGGTGGCGGTGGAACTGATGGACTAGCTCAGCGCGATGTCGAAGGCGGCACCGCCCAGCGTGTGCCGCCTCTGGTTCTCCCGCGAAAGCGGGACCCAGGGCCAAGCGCACAAGCGATTATGCCCCGGGGACTCCCGCTTTCGCGGGAATATCAGCTGCTTCAGCTTTCCCGAGCCTACAGCGCCAGCGCGTAACACCTATTGAACTCGGTCAGCGCATAATCCCCGAACGCCGCACTCGGCACGAACCCGGCGCGCTCGTACAAGGCCCGCGCCGGCGCGAACGCCTCGTTCGTGCCCGTCTCCAGGCTGAGCCGCGTATAGCCTCGCGCCCGTGCCGCGCCGATCAGATGGTCGAGCATCGCCGCCGCCACGCCACGCCGCAACTGGCCCGGCGCCGTCCGCATCGACTTCACCTCGCCATGCGTCGCCGCCAGTTCCTTGAGCGCGCCGAGCCCGAGCAACGTATCGCCCTCCCAGGCCGACCACAAAGGCACCTTGGGATCGCGCAGTCCGCTGAGATCCAGGGCAAAGGCGCTTCCGGGCGGCGAATTTTCGTGTGCGGTCCACACATGCAGTTCGAGCAGCGCGATGACGTCGGGATGAGTCAGATCGTCGCGCTCGATCCGCATCACAGCGTCTCTTCAGCCTCGACGCCCCAGAGGCTGCGCGTCTCGACATAGCCGCCGCGCCCCTTCACATCGAGATAGCACCAGCCGCGCGCACACTTGCTTACGCGGCCCACCACGCCGGGCGCCGCGCGCCACGTCACCCGCCCCGCGATCCGCGGCGAATCGTGCAGTTCGGCGACACCGCCGGTCACCAGCGCGGTGCGCGTGTCGCTGATCAGCGCGCCGAGGATCCAGCCTTGCGTGCCGCTGGGATCCTCGACCTTGTACCAGCTGCCTTTCTCGAACACCGCCACCACCTTCACCGGCAGCCCGGCGCGCTGGTACAGCCAGTTCGCGGGATAGGTTCGCCCGGGGCCGGCGCGCATCCGCGCCTTGCCGGCCGAGATCGACGCGAAATACGGCACCTTCTTCTGCACCAGCGCGCCGACCGCCGGCACGCTGAGCGCCATCGCGAGTCCCCCCAGCGCCAGCTTCGCTCCAATACGCATACATGCTCCCGATAAAACCAGCCTTGTACCTACCCCGTCGGGCGTCGGTGCTTCAACCACCGTTGACGTCGCCGCGCCCCTCCGCCAAGCCGCATTCATGCCCGAAATGAGACGCTGCCCGAACCCGAAGGTAATCGTCACCCGCGAACTGGCCGACGCGGTGATGGATCGGATGGAGCAGCTGTTCGACACGCACAACAACCGCTCCGACAGCGCGCTGACCCGCGCGCAGCTCACCGCGGCCGTGCAGGATTGCGACGTTCTCGTCCCCACCGTCACCGACGAGATCGACGCGGCGCTGATCGAATCCGCCGGCCCGCGGCTCAAGCTGATCGCCAATTACGGCGCCGGCGTGAACCATATTGACCTCAAGGCGGCGCGCGCGCGCGGCATCATCGTCACCAACACGCCCGGCGTGCTCACCGAAGACACGGCCGATATGACGATGGCGCTGATCCTGTCCGTCCCGCGCCGCCTGGCCGAGGGCGAGAAGCTGGTGCGCTCGGGCCAATGGACCGGCTGGAGCCCGGGCGGCATGCTCGGCCATCGTATCGGCGGCAAGGCACTCGGCATTATCGGCATGGGCCGGATCGGCCAGGCCGTCGCGCTACGCGCGCGCGCCTTCGGCCTCTCGGTCCATTACCATAATCGGCATCGCCTTCCTGCCGTGCTCGAAGCGCAGCTTGCCGCCACCTGGCACGAAGACCTGGACGAGATGCTCGGCCAGATCGACATCCTCACCATCCACACCCCGCTGAACGCCGACAGCCGCGGCCTGATCGACGCGCGTCGCATCGCACTGCTCCGCCGCCACGTCTATCTGATCAACGCGGCGCGCGGCGGCATCGTCGACGAGGATGCGCTGACCACCGCGCTTGAACAGGGCCGGCTCGCCGGCGCCGGGTTGGATGTGTGGAAGCACGAACCGCAGATCGACCCGCGCCTGCTGGCGCTGCCCAATGTCGTCATGCTGCCGCACATGGGCTCGGCCACGCTTGAGGGCCGCATGGCGACCGGCGACAAGGTGATCCAGAACATCCGCATGTGGGCCGATGGCCATCGACCGCCGGATCAGGTTCTGGAAGGTTGGGCGTAACCCCGGTCGAGCCTGCGATGGCAGTTCATGCCGCGTGCCTGGGGTAGCGCCGGAACGATCCCAAGCGACCCATCACCGTGCGTTGGCGTGAGACTGTGGCAGCGGTCAAAGCGTGCCCCTTATGGGCAGCGTCAGACGCCCAGCCTGACGACCGCAGCGTCAGCGCCAGCCTCCGCGGCAGGCCCGTCGATTAGCGTTGCCATATATTGGGCGCGCATCGCGCGCAGCCGATCGAGCGCCTCGAGATCACCGTCCGTCGCCAGCATTGCCACCTCGGCGATCGCGACGACGGCGGGTGCCGGATCGGGCTGATCCGCCGCCGGCATGAAGCCATGGCGCTGGTAAAACATCTCATCGTCGATCGCATGCGCAACGCGCGCAAGGCGCTCTGTCCTGAACATCATCCGTCGAAACCGCCTGATTCTTGCGATGCCTCCGATTACGACAATTTTGCTGTCCTAACACCCTTGCCCGCGCTCAGGTCGTCGCAATTCCGCCTCCGGGCGCCTCGCTGTCATATGGATGTAAGGCGCCTGCCGAGGCGAGCGCCATTGCCGGCGACGATCGTGCAGCAGCACCGGATCCGTGCTCCTTTGGCGGGCAGCGATCCCCAGCCGTCCCCTGGGGTCGCCCGCCACGATGCCGCGACGGGCAAAGCGCGGCTAACCACCCTTCCCCTGCCCCCACCCCCTTGCTAAGGCGACCCCGACTCTAGCCATTTCGCCCCGGCCAGAGGCGCGCCTTTGCGGCCCTGCCCGCTTCCCCATTGCGCGCCCCACGCCCCGGGCACCATAAGGGAAGGACCCGCCTCCATGACCGCCATCGGCCAGGACACACTCGGCACCCGCACCACGCTCGACGTGAACGGCAAGCAATACGACTATTACTCCCTGGCCAAGGCAGCGGAAAAGTACGGCGATATCAGCCGCCTGCCCTTCTCGATGAAGGTGCTGCTGGAAAATCTGCTGCGCTTCGAGGACGGCAAGACCGTCACTACCGAAGACGTACAGGCGATCGTCGACTGGCAGCAGGAGCAGCGCTCCAATCGCGAGATCCAGTATCGCCCCGCACGCGTGCTGATGCAGGATTTCACCGGCGTGCCCTGCGTGGTCGATCTGGCGGCGATGCGCGATGCGATCACCAAGCTGGGCGGCGACGCGGCCAAGATCAATCCGCTGGTCCCCGTCCATCTCGTCATCGATCACTCGGTGATGGTCGACGAATTCGGCACGCCCAAGGCGTTCGAGGATAACGTCGATCTCGAATATGAGCGCAATTTCGAGCGCTACGAATTCCTGAAGTGGGGCAGCAAGGCGCTCGACAATTTCCAGGTCGTGCCGCCGGGCACCGGCATCTGCCACCAGGTGAACCTCGAATATATCGGTCAGGCCGTGTGGTCGGCGGAAAGCTCGGGCGATAACGCCGATGGCCGCATGGTCGCCTATCCCGACACGCTGGTCGGCACCGACAGCCACACCACGATGGTCAACGGCATGGGCGTGCTCGGCTGGGGCGTCGGCGGGATCGAGGCCGAAGCGGCGATGCTCGGCCAGCCGGTGTCGATGCTGATCCCCGAAGTGGTCGGCTTCAAGCTTACCGGCGCGATGGCCGAGGGCATCACCGCCACCGATCTCGTGCTCACCGTCACGCAGATGCTGCGTTCGCGCGGCGTGGTCGGCCGGTTCGTCGAATTCTACGGCCCTGGCCTCGATACGATGACGCTCGCCGATCGCGCGACGATCGCCAATATGGCGCCGGAATATGGCGCGACGTGCGGCTTCTTCCCGATCGACGCTAAGACGATCGAGTATCTGCGCCTCACCGCGCGCTCGGAAGAAACCGTCGCGCTGGTCGAGGCATACTGCAAGGCGCAGGGCCTGTGGCACGACGCGGACAGCGTCGATCCGGTGTTCACCGACACGCTCGAGCTCGACATGAGCTGCGTCGTGCCGTCGCTCGCCGGCCCCAAGCGCCCGCAGGACAAGGTCGCGCTCAACAAGGTCGACGAAGTGTTCAACGGCGATCTGTTCAAGCTCTACAACAAGGATCGCCCGAACCGCGTCGCGGTCGAGGGCCGCGAGCATGATCTGGGCGACGGCGACGTCGTGATCGCCGCAATCACCAGTTGCACCAATACCTCGAACCCGAGCGTCCTGGTCGCCGCTGGCCTCGTCGCGCGCAAGGCGCATGCGCTGGGCCTGAAGAGCAAGCCCTGGGTCAAGACCTCGCTCGCCCCCGGCAGCCAGGTCGTTACCGATTATCTCGACAAGGCCGGTCTCACCACCGACCTCAACGCGATGGGCTTCAATCTGGTCGGCTATGGCTGCACCACCTGTATCGGCAATTCCGGGCCGCTCGCCACCGAACTGTCCGCCGCGATCAACGAGAACGATCTTGTCGCCGCCTCGGTCCTGTCGGGCAACCGCAATTTCGAGGGCCGCGTCTCGCCCGACGTGCGTGCCAACTTCCTCGCCTCGCCGCCGCTGGTCGTCGCCTATGCGATCAAGGGCTCGGTCACGACCGACATGGTCGAAACGCCGCTGGGTCAGGGCTCCGACGGGCAGGACGTGTACCTCAAGGACATCTGGCCATCGAACGCCGAGATCGCCTCGGTGATGACCGCCAATATCGACGATAGCATGTTCCGCAACCGCTACGGCAATGTCTATGCCGGCGACGCCAAATGGCAGGAAATCCAGGTCGAGGGCTCCGACACCTATACGTGGCGCGCCGGCAGCACCTATGTCGCCAACCCGCCCTATTTCGAGGGCATGACGATGACGCCTGCGCCCGTGCAGGACATCATCGACGCACGGCCGCTGGCGATCCTCGGCGATTCGATCACCACCGACCACATCTCGCCCGCCGGCAGCATCAAGGCTGACAGCCCGGCCGGCACGTTCCTGCAGGAGCATCAGGTCAGCCGCGCCGACTTCAACAGCTATGGCGCGCGCCGCGGCAACCATGACGTGATGATGCGCGGCACCTTCGCCAATATCCGCATCAAGAACGAGATGGTCCCCGGCATCGAAGGCGGCATGTCGTCGTACAAGGGCGAGACGATGGCGATCTACGACGCCGCGATGCGCTTCAAGGCCGATGGCACGCCATTGGTGGTCATCGCCGGCAAGGAATATGGCACCGGCTCGTCACGCGACTGGGCGGCCAAGGGCACCAACCTGCTTGGGGTCCGCGCGGTCATCACCGAAAGCTTCGAGCGCATCCACCGCTCGAACCTGGTCGGCATGGGCGTGCTGCCGCTGCAGTTCGCCGACGGCGTCACGCGCCAGACGCTCGGCCTCGACGGCTCGGAAAGCTTCACCATCACCGGTGTCGCCGAGATCCGCCCGCGCCAGGACGTGACCGTCACGCTGACCCGCGCCGACGGTTCGACCGAGACGTTCGAGACGCGCTGCCGCATCGATACCGTCAACGAGCTGGAATATTTCCTCAACGGCGGCATCCTGCACTACGTGCTGCGCAAGCTGGCCGCCTGATAAGCTCGGCGGGGGCCGCGCGCGCTGCCCCCGCCACCTTTCAATCGTCACCCCGGCCTTGTTCCGGGGTCCACCGTGCCGCACATCGACGGCGTATGGGTCCGTGGCGCCGTGGCCCCCGGAACAAGTCCGGGGTGACGAAAGGTGGGGGCAACATCGTCTCCGCATCCGTACCACTCTCCGGCTCCGCCGATTGGAGACGCGCCTCGCTCCTTCTGTTCAACAAGCCTTACGGCGTGCTCTGCCAGTTCACCGATCGCGGCACCGCCGGATCGGATCGCCCGACGCTGTCGGCGTTCGTCGACGTGCCTGGCGTGTACCCAGCGGGTCGCCTCGATCTCGACAGCGAGGGGCTGCTGCTGCTGACCGATGACGGCCGGCTGCAGGCGCGCATTGCCGATCCCAAATTCAAGCTGCCCAAGACCTATCTGGTGCAGGTCGAGGGTGACGTCGCCGATGCGGCGCTGGACCAGTTGCGTCGCGGCGTCGTGCTGAAGGACGGCATCACCCGCCCGGCCGAGGTCGAGCGCATCGCGCCGCCCCAATTATGGCCGCGCGATCCCCCGGTGCGCTTCCGCAAGAGCATTCCCGACAATTGGCTCAAGCTGACGATCCGCGAGGGCCGCAACCGCCAGGTGCGCCGCATGACGGCCGCGGTGGGCCACCCGACGCTGCGGCTCGTACGGTGGTCGATCGGCGACTGGTCGCTCGACGACCTCGCCCCGGGCGCCTGGCGGGAGAGCCCTGAGGGCAGATAGTTGGCTGGGGCGGCAGGATCGCAACCAGGATTGTCGCCCGCTGATGTTGACCGCTGAGCCGAGAGAAACGCCCGACCAAGGAGAAGACTTTATCTTCAGTGCCCACAGTGCGCCGGAAAAATCGCTTTTCGGTAGATGGGGGAAGCATATCGCGTACCGACCGAATGGACGAACTGAGCCCTGCCCCACCAACCCCGATGGCAATTAAGGGTTACCGCTCGCGGCCGACGGTCAGTTCCGCGATGATCTGCTTGCGTCTTTGCGCATCCGGAACCCGCATCGACATTCTGGTTCCAGGAATAACGCCGGTCGGATCGGCGAGAAATGCGTCCAGCGCGGCTTGCGTCCAAATTAAATTGCTCCGCTTCATCGCGGCGGAGTAGGCATAGCCAGATAGGGATCCTGCCTTACGACCGATCACGCCCGCCAGGTGCGGACCGGATCGCTTCGGACCGGCCGCCTTCAGGCTATGACAGGTGGTGCAGGAAGCGAGAGCCGATGACGGCTGCGCCGGTGCCGGGTCGCCAGGAGACTGCGCCCCGCAGGCCGCCAGTGACAAGGACGATACAACCACGAACAGGCGCATCAGAACGGCTTTACCTGGCCGATATAGGCGGTGGCGAGCAGGAGCAGATAAACTGTCCACACCCACAGCCGCGTGCGGTTCATCGTGCGCAGCAACGGGATCTCGATCTCGTCGCTCGATCCTTCCTTGAGCAATCGCGCAAGCAACGGGCCGACTGGTTTGAACGCAACATCGATCATGATTGCCGCGCCGAAAATAACACCGAACAGCAATGCCTTCGACGCGAGCCATGTGTCCGTGATCGGTTCCTGTTGGATCAACGACGCGCCGCCCAGCCACAGATAGAAGGCCGCCAGACCGATCTTCAGCCCAAATTCGATCCGCCGGTCGCGAGCGGCACGCGGTGTCTGGTCATGGAGATGCGCGTCCCACACCAGCCAGATCCACAACGCCCCAATCGCCCATGCCACGATCAACAGCCAGGATGGAACCGCCCAGAACCCGCCCATCGCCACCACGGACAGGCTCACCGGCACCATCAGCGCCCATGCGGTACGCGGTACCATGTCGACCTCGACCAGCAGTTTCAGCAGCGCCAACCGCTGCTCAAGCGTGTACCGATCGCGTTTGCGGAAATGCTGCCCCAGCACAAATACGCCAACGTCCGCCCCCAACCACAGCACGAATAGCAGCAGGTGCACGAAGACCAGTGACGGATAGGCATAGGCATCCATGATAGCTCTCAAATCTACGTCATTTGTCCGGACAAATTTAGAGCAGGAGATCCGGGGCGGCGCAACAACTTATTGCTGGCACGCTCTGCGGTTGATGGAGGCACCTGACCAGCCGCTACGATCGCCGGGACGGAAAGCACCGCGCGGTACACCCCACCGCACCCGGCCATGCAGAAACAAGCCTAGCGATCATTCTCGATATGCATGGAATAGGCGAACCGATCGCCCGGATGATGGCTTGCGGAAATTTCGAACAGGCGGTCCTCGCTATCGTAATAACAGCGCAGGATCCGCAGGCATGCACTGCGGCGCGGCACGCGCAGCAACGTCGATATGTCAGCGCTGGCGGACACCGCCGCAATGTCCTGAGTAATGCGTCCAATACGGACGTTGCCTGCTTGTTCGAGCTGGCGAAACAGCGTGCTTTGCGACAGATCAATAGCAAGCGCGACGTCGCGTAGCCGCCCATGCACATAGGCATCGGTCACCGCAATCGGACGCGGGTCGCCATCACGCGCGCGAATGCCGCGGAAGCAGACCCATTTTTCGTTCGTCGGTACATCAACCTCTTCGGCAATCTTGCGTGGTAGTCTCGCTTCCCCCTCGGCGGTGAAGACGATCGACGTATCTTTGGCGTATTGCAGGATTTCGCCGACGTTCGACAGCGGCTGGTGCAGCGTCCCGCCACGCGCTGCCGCCGGACGTACGACGGTGCCAGAGCCACGTCGCCGGGCGATCAGCCCCTCCACCTCCAACCGACGTAATGCTTCACGGACAGTGAATCGGCTGACGCCATGCGTCTTGCAGAGATCGCTTTCGGTCGGAAATTGCTCGGACGGCGACAATTCGCCCGACAGGATCGCAGATCGCAAGGTTTCCGACAGTTGAAGGTAACGCGGGTGCGCTTTTCCAGCGGCGATTGCGTCGCGGATCACATCCTGCTCCTGAATTGTTGGGATAACCTGTTCGTCCCCTCGGCGATAATGGCGCAGTTGTCCACACTCGGCAACCGCCCAAGTCCTAGATCATCTCACGCGGTCCGCGACCGGATCGTAGCGTCGTCGGCACCTGGTATCGGCAATGCTGACGCGCGGCCAAGCCGCTTGCCATCCATTTCGATCGGCAGTGCGGGCAGCCGGGTCTCGCGCCCATCCGGCAAGGTCACGGCTTCAAGTCCGCCCTCCGCCAGTTGCGGATCGTCAAACATGTCCTCAGGACGACCGATTGGCGCGAACGGCAGCCCCGATCCTTCCAGCCGTGCGATGACCTCTTCGCGTGTAAAGCTCCCCACGAGAGCACGGATCTCGGGCAGGATACGGTCGCGCGCCATCACCCGATCGTTATTGCGGCGCAGCCCCTCGTCGGCCCACAGTGCGTCCAGTTGGAACAGCGCACAGAATTTCTGCCACAACGCATCTGTAACGACGCCGATGAACACCGGCTCATCCTTTGTTTCAAACACGTCGTAGATGGCCCAGGCGGAGACGCGCGCAGGCATCGGCGCTGCGGCTTTTCCGGTAACGGCCAACTGCGCCATATGCTGTCCGACCAGATATGCGGTCGTCTCGAACAGCGAAGCCTGCACCTTCTGGCCGCGCCCGGTGCGGTGACGCTCCTCGATCGCGGCGAGCACCGCGATCACGCCGAACATCCCGCCGGTCACGTCGATCACGCTTGATCCGGCGCGCAGCGGGCGGCCCGGCGGTCCGGTCATATAGGCGAGCCCGCCCATCATCTGCGCGACCTCGTCCAGCGCTGTGCGGTTCTCGTACGGTCCGGGTAAGAATCCCTTGAGCGAGCAATAGACCAGCCGGGGGTTGACCGCGGCGAGCGCTTCATAGCCAAGCCCGAGCCGATCGAGCGCGCCGGGGCGGAAATTCTCGATCAGGATGTCGGCCTCGCCGACCAGCGCATTCGCGGTCGCGAGACCGTCTTTGGCCTTGAGATCGAGACAGATGCTCTTCTTGTGGCGGTTGTACATCGGGAAATAGCCCGCGCCCGACCCCATCAGATTACGGGTGTGATCGCCGCCGAGCGGCTCGACACGCACCACGTCGGCGCCGAGCGCGGCGAACATTGCGCCCGCTGCGGGGCCCATCACCATGTGCGTGAATTCGATGACCTTGAGGCCGGCGAGCGGCTGCGGCGCACTCATGCCGCACGGCTTTCGAAATCGAGCGGCAGCCCCGCATCTGGTGTGAAGCCGTAGAGCGGCTCGCCGGGCAGCGCATCGCTGACGATTGCGCGGACCTTCATCAGCGCCTCCAGATCGATCCCGGTTTGATATCCCATTGCCTGCAACATGAAGACCAGATCCTCGGTAACGATGTTGCCCGATGCGCCCGGCGCCCAGGGGCAGCCGCCCAGCCCGCCGAGCGACGCATCGAGCGTGGTAATACCCTCATCGAGCCCGGCCAGCACGTTGGCGAGGCCGAGCCCGCGCGTGTTATGCAGATGCAGGCTGGTCAGCCGGTCATCGCCGATCGCTGCTTTGACGCGCCGGACCAGCCGGCGGACCTTTGCCGGGTCGGCATAGCCCGTCGTGTCCGACAGGCAGACCTCCGCCGCCCCCGCGGCAATCGCGCGCTCGGCGAGGTCGACGACCTTGTCTTCGGGCACCGTACCCTCGATCGTGCAGCCGAAGGCGGTCGACAGGCCGACCTCGAAATGCGCGCGTTCACCCGCCGGCGCCGCCGCGACCATCGTCGCGACCCGTGCAATCTCGTCGATCACCTGGTCATGACTGCGGCGCAGATTCTTCAGGCTGTGCGTTTCAGACACCGAAAGCGGGATCGAAAGCTTGCGGGCGCCCGCCGCCAGCGCGCGCTCCGCCCCCTTTAGATTGGGCACCAGCACGGCGACGGTCAGACCCGCGATCGTATTGCCAAAGGCAACGAGTTCGGCCGTATCGGCCATCTGCGGGAGGACGCTGGCCGGCACGAAGCTGCCCACCTCGATTTCGCGCACGCCCGCCGCGGCTTCGGCGGCGATCCACGCCTTCTTGGCCTCGAGCGGCATGATGCGCTCGATGCTCTGCAGGCCGTCCCGTGGACCGACTTCACTGATGAGGATGTTCATGGTTCTTGCCTCAGATAGATCCAGGGACGCGCCAGGCGATCGGCGGCGTGGAACACCGCGATTGCCGGATGGTGGCGGAGCGTGAGATCGATGCCGTCCAGGCCTTCGGCAAGCATCGCCTTGGCCTCTTCGTCGATCTCGAAGGCATGGTGCGATTCCCCCGCCTCGATGCGCTGCGCAAGCAGATCGACTACCACCACCATATCTGCCGCGGCGATGGCGCGCACCACGGCCATATCGATCACCACCGGGATGATGCCGTTACGAATACAGTTGCCGCGAAAGATCGGCGCGAAGCTCGGCGCTAGGATCGCGCGCACGCCATATTCATGGAGCGCCCATACCGCATGCTCGCGGCTCGACCCGCAGCCGAAATTCTCGCCCGCGAGCAGCACCGGGGCGTGTGCATAGCGCGGCTGATTAAGCACGAAATCGGGATCGGGATCGCGCGTGCCCGGCGCGGTATAGCGCCAGCCCGCAAACAGCCCGCCGGCAAGCCCCGTCTTGCCCACACCTTTGATCTCGCGCGATGGTATGATCGCGTCGGTATCGACATTGTCGCGCAGCAGCGGCGCGGCGATTCCCTCGACTCTGGGAACGGGGGGGAACGCGCTCATTGCACCAGCGCCCGCGGATCGGCGATCCGCCCGGCGATCGCGCTGGCCGCGACGGTTTCGGGGCTGGCGATGTGAGTCCGGATCCCCGGCCCCTGGCGCCCTTCGAAATTGCGATTGGTCGACGAAATTACGCGCGAGCCCGGCGCGAAGCCCTCGCCACCGGCGTAGAAGCACAGCGAGCAACCGCTCATGCGCCACTCGAACCCGGCATCTCTGAACAGTTGGTCGAGTCCCTCGGCCTCGGCGGCGCGGCGCACCGCGGACGAGCCCGGCACGACCAGCGCGTGAACGCCGGGCGCCACCTTGCGCCCCTTCACCAGCGCGGCGGCGCGGCGCAGATCGGCGATACGACCGTTGGTGCAGCTGCCGATAAAGGCGGCATCGATGGCAAGATCGTCGATCCGCGTGCCCGGCTCGACGCCCATATAGGCGATCGCCTGCGCAAACCCCTGCACGTCAAGCCCGCTTTCCGGTTGCCGCGGCACAAGCGCATCGATCCCGATGGTGCTCTGCGGGCTTGTGCCCCAGCTCACCATCGGCGCGATCACGCTGGCGTCTATGCGAATCTCACGGTCGAACACCGCACCCTCGTCACTTTTGAGACCGGCCCAGACGGCAAGAGCAGCGCGCCACGCTGCCCCGCTAGGAGCGTAGCGGCGCCCTTCGAGATAGGAGAAGACGAGGTCGTCGGGGGCGATAAAAGCGCTCATCGCGCCGAATTCGGTCGCCATGTTGCACAAGGTCAGCCGGCCCTCCAGATCGAGCCCGCGCACCGCCGCGCCCGCAAACTCGATAGCATGGCCCTGCCCGCCGCCGGCACCGTAGCGCGCGATCAGCGTTAGTGCCATGTCCTTGGCGGTAACGCCGGACGGCAGCGCGCCCTCGAAGCTGACCCGGGTCGCCATCGGCCGCGGCAGCCGCAGCGTGCCGGTCGCCATGGCATGTTCGGCCTCCGTCGATCCGATCCCCCAGGCAAGCGCGCCAAACGCACCCTGGCTGCAGGTATGGCTGTCAGGGCAAACGAGCGTCGTGCCCGGCAGCACGATCGCCAGTTCGGGTGAAATCACATGGACGATGCCCTGATCGCGATCGTCGACATCGAACAGGCGGATGCCCGCTGCGCGCGTCTCCTCGCGGGTCGCGGTCAGGAACACGTCGCCGCCCGGCACCAGCGTCCCGGTCCGGCCGGCTTTGGTATCGACGATATGATCGGTCACCGCGAACACCCGGTGCGGATCAAGCACGCGGCGGTCGGCTGCCGCGAGCGAACGCAGTGCGACCGATCCGGTGCGTTCGTGCAGGAATATCCGGTCTATCGCGATTAGATCCTCGCCGTTGAGCCGCGCGACGAGATGCTGATCCCACAGCTTGGCGAACAGCGTTCGGGGTTCAATCGACACGAACTGTGCTCTCCCCCTCATAGGTTCGCCAGTCGCGCGTCACCAGCCGCTCCTCGATCGCGGTGCGGGTCTCGATCATCCCGCCGCGGATCGAGTGCCAAGTGCGGCAACGATGGGCGCCGTCGTCGGAAAGCTGGATCATCTCGTAGAGATAGAGATCGGGGGTGCCGGTGCGCTGCCAATAGAGCATCAGCGTGCGCTTCTTGTCATCGAGCGCCACCTCGGCCGCCCAACCGGTAATCAGATCGTTGTTCCACCAGATCCGGCTGTCGCGGTATTCGGCCGGGAAATCGCGGACTTCGGTGCGCCCGTCCGCCCAGCTATAGAAGTTGGTCTGATGATACGGGTTGCGGGCATCATCATCGATCCGGCACAGCAGGCGGGACCGGTGCGCATCGATCTTTTCGCCGGCTGCGTTGTAATGAACATAGGTGCCGTCCCATACGCCCTCGTGCCGGGCGAGCAGCGGCATCGCATCACGAATTCCCATCATCGACCTCCATCTGACGGCGTGCGATCAGCCATTCGCGCGCTGCGGTCGATCGGATCAGTGCGAGGTGTTCGGCGCCGAGCCGTTCCGGGCGGAGCGTGGCGGGATCGAAATCGATCTGCGACGCGCTGTTCGCGTCGTACCACGGTGCGAACAGGTGCGCGGCACGGACGATCGCCCAGGCGCGCGTGAGATAGGCGCCGAAGCGATCCGGCTCGAGCGATGGGAAAAGCTTGGCAGGCTCTCCGATCGGGAGCGCTTCATAGGTAGTGCGCGAGGCGCCGAGCGCCTGCGCGCAGGCCGTGATCACCGTTTGCCAGGCGCCGACATCGCTTGGCGCTGCGCCCGGCCAGGGATCGGAGAGCCCGTGGCCTGGCAGGTCGATCGCCAGCGCCGCACCGTCCAACAGATCGAGCGCGCGCCCGGGGCCATGAACATGCATCGCCGCGCCGCGCGTGCCGCGCCAGTGGATCAGACCGTCAAACCCCGTGGTGACGACATGAACGAAGCCTTCGTCGTCCGCTTCGCCGAGTTGATCTGGGCCCGGCATCGCGCGCAAAGCGAGATGCTCGACGCTCGCCTGCTGGTGCGCGATCGGGCTGGCCACCTTGCGTGCCGACCATTCGGGCGGGAGATCGCCGAGCCGGTCGATATGCTCCTGCAACACGTCGCCATCATAAGCGGTGATCAATACCGGCGCGGTCGGGGTACCAGCGGCGGGAATGTCGCGCGACGCGCGCAGCACCGCTCCATAGCCGGCACGGTACGCATCGCCTGCATCGAGCATGTCGCGCACCACGGCATCGACCCGGACCGGATCGTCATGCGCCACCGTCATCCGCGCGCCGGGATCGACCTGATACCAGGGGAAGAACCAGGTCTGTTCGAGAATGCGATTCCACAGCCAGGTCAGGTGCTCGCCATAGGCGCGTGGCTGGAAGGCGGGCAGATAGCTTTCGGAAAAGGCGGCGCGCTCGGCGTCTGTCCAGATCGCGTAGCCGCCGATCGCGAGCGCCGCGAAGCGCGCCGGGTGCCGGCTCAATGCGTTGACCAGGATGATCCCGCCGGAATGAAATCCGTAGGCGGCAACCTGTTCAATTCCCAGCGCATCGAGCAGGTCGACCAGCGCATCGGCGAACGCCTCGATTGGCGCCGCGGGATCGGGCAGCGGATCGGAATGTCCGAAGCCCGGCGAATCGGGCGCAATGCAGGTGAAGCGGTCCGACCATTCTGCCATCAACGGTGCATATTCCGCTGAGGAACGGGGACTTTGGTGGACCATCAGGAGGACGGGTCCTTGCCCCGAACGGCGGTAGTGAACGCGCCGGCTACCGACATCGACGAAGTGACGGGTGATCTTCATGACCACAACTTGTCCGGACAAATTCAACTAGACAAGCCCTTTTCGACCAAGCATGTTCGTTTCCGCGAACAAGGAGACATTCCATGACCGAGATCATTGGCACCCGGATGGTCGAGGATGACCGCACGGCGCGGCAGATCTTCGAGGAAGTGATGGCCAATCCGGCGCGAACGAAATTCGGCTTCGGCAAAAAGCTCGCCATCGTGAACGTTGATTTTCAGAACGCCTATACACGGATCGACGAGTTCAAGACCGCGTATGAAACCGATCCGCGGCAGATCGAATATGCCAACACTCTGTCTCGGCTGGCGCGCGAACGAGACATGCCGGTAATCTGGACCCATGTCGCCTATATGGACGATGCCAGCGATGCCGGTGTCTGGGGTACGCGCACCAATACCGCCGACAGCCTTCAGAACATCAAGGTCGATAGCCGCCGCCACCACTTCGACGATCGCTGTGATATCGATCATGGCCTGGATGCGATCTACACCAAGCGCATGCCGTCGGCGTTCTTCGAAACGCCGCTGCAAAGCCTGCTCATCTGGCACCAGGTGGACACCGTTGTGGTTACCGGCGGATCGACATCGGGCTGTGTGCGCGCGACTGCCGTGGATTCGCTCAGCCGGGGCTATCGGACCATCGTCCCGATCGAAACCTGCGCGGACAAACATGCCAGCTATCACTTCGCCAACCTGACCGACCTCCAGCTCAAATATGCGGATGTCGAACCGGTCCAGACCGTCATCGACTGGCTGGAAGCGCGCCGTGGCTGAGGCACAGTCAGCCGACCCCGGCCTTTACGCTTTCCAGCCCTATAGGAACCGCCCACGCATCGTCTGGCCCGGGGGCAAAACCGTCGCCGTCTGGGTCGCACCCAATCTCGAATATTACGAGATCGATCCGCCGGCCAATCCGCATCGCAAGAGCTGGGCAAAACCGCATCCCGATGTCGTCGGCTATGCCCACCGCGACCATTCGAACCGTGTATCGCACTGGCGGATGGCGGAGGTGATGAGCCGCCACGGCTTTCCAGGATCGGTCAGCCTGTCGGTCGCGCTGTGTCAGCACCACCCCGAGGTGGTCGAAGATGGTGCGCGGCGTGGCTGGGAGTTCTTCAGTCACGGCATTTACAATACGCGTTACGCCTACGGCATGGACGAGGCGCAGGAGCGCGCGATCATCGAGGATTCGATCGAAACGGTGCAGGCCGCGACCGGCCAGCGAATTCGTGGCTGGCTGGCGCCGGCGCTGACCCACACGCCGCGTACGCTGGACCTGATCGCCGAATATGGGCTCGATTATACCTGCGACCTGTATCACGATGATCAGGTCGGCGACGTGAAGGTGACGCGCGGGCGGCTCGCATCGATCCCCTACAGCCTGGAGGTCAACGATCATTACGGCTTCTTCGTCTACAATATGTCCCCGCGCGACTATGCCGACACGCTGATCCGCCAATATGAGCGGCTCGCAAGCGAAGGCGCGGCCTCCGGCACGGTAATGTGCATCCCCCTCCATGCCTATCTGATCGGCCAGCCACATCGGATCGCAGCATTCGAACGCGTGCTGGAGCATATCGCGGGCGATGGCCGCGCCTGGATCGCGCGGGCGGGGGAAATCATCGATGCCTGGCGCGGGCAGCAAGCGGGAGACGGCGCATGACTCTCGACCCCAGCTACCTCACCTACCCCAAGCGCCAATTGGGTTATGATCATGATCTGTACTCGTGGTCGGCGATCAAGGACCGGCCCAAGCTGCGCTGGCCGGGCGACAAGGGGGTGGCGGTATGGTTCTGTGTCAGCCTCGAATGGTTTCCGCTGACCCCGAGTGACACCCCGTTCCGCGCGCCAGGTCATATGGTGACGCCCTACCCGGATTACCGCCATTACACCGCCCGCGAATATGGCACGCGCGTCGGCTTCTATCGCCTGCTGGACGCCTTTGCGAAGGCCGGCGTCACCGCCTCGATCGCGATCAATTCGACGATCGCCGAACGCTATCCCGAGCTGATCGTCGAGATCGTCGGCGCCGGCCACGAAATCATCGCGCATTCGACCGACATGAACGGCACGATCGCGAGCGGCCTGCCGATCGAGCAGGAACGCGCGCTGATCGCCCGATCGCTCGACACGATCGAACGGGTGGCCGGCACGCGCCCGCGTGGCTGGCTGTCGATCGCGCGCTCGCAGAGCTTCAATACGCTCGATCTGCTCCACGCGGCCGGGCTCGTTTATGGCTGCGACTGGGTCAATGACGAGCTTCCGTACCGCTTCAGCAACGGGCTGCTAAACCTTCCGCTCAACCACGAGCTTTCCGATCGACAGGTGATCGCGGTCCAGCAGCAATCGGCCGACAGCTATGCCGAGCAGCTCGGCGACGCATTCGACTGGCTCGCGCGCGAGGCGGGGCAGACCGATGCCCGGCTGCTGCCGGTGCATCTGACGCCCTATATTTCCGGATTGCCGTACCGCATCGACGCGATCGAGACGATGATCGCCGATCTCGCGGGCCGCGCCGAGGCGTGGGTCGCCCCCGGCGGGGCAATTGTCGATGCCTGGGCGGCGCAGGAAGCGAACGCCTGAGGCGCGCTGCCGCAACGCCGATGGGTCCGGCCGCGCCAGTGCCCCGCTCCGCCGGCCGGTTCGGCACGACGGCGCGGGGCATTCACCGTCTCAGCGCTCGAGTTCGACCAGTTCGTACCAGGTCTGCATATAGCCGCCGACCCCACCCTGAACGAAGATCGCGTCCTCGTCTGCGGTCACCCACAGGTCGTAATGCGGGTGCGTCTTCCCGCCCATCCCGGTCTCCGTATCGTCGACGAAGCGGAAGTGCCGGCAAGCGAACGTGCCCGCCTCGACCGTCACTTCCTCGTCGCCGAGATATTCGAGATCGATCTTGACCTCGACCGCGATCGGCGGCGTCGCGCCGCGGTGATCGGGCGATGGCAGGTAACAGCGCAGCGTGCGGCGATGTGGCCCCTTCGAGACATCGATGCAGCGTGTGTTGAACGCATCGCAGATAATCGGGTGCGTCCCGAGCGCGTCGATCGGCCCTTCGAAATTCACCACCTGCGAAAGCCGGCCGATGCTCGGCCCGTGGCTCTCGCATTCGATCACCCCGCCCTCGTCGCCGGCGTCGACGTTGAACCAGCCCGATCCCATGAACGCGTCCCCCACCGTCAGATGGACGTGGAGGTTACGCGGACGGCCGTCGGGGCCGACCGCATAGACGATGTCGCGCAACACCGTCGGGGCGGGCTCCTCGATCTCGCATTGCGCGCGCACGATCACCGAGCCGTCATCGTGATGCGTGAAGGCGAACCATTCCCGGCCGCGCTCGTGATCGAGCATTTCGGGCTTCTTCGAGGTGTAGCGGATCTTTCCGCGAACCGAACGGTGCTTCATCATAGCTTTTTGAGCTCCTCACTCACTTGTTCTACCGGCTTGTCGTCTGCCGCCATGGCTTCCATCGCCTGCTGCACCCCGCGCATGACGCGGGCGATATAGGCCTTGGTCGCCACGCCGCGTTCCTCGGCCGCCGCGCGATCGGGAACGAAGCTTTCGATGTCTTCGCGCGCGACGATGCCCTTTGCCTCGAGCAGCCGTTCGAGCGTGTCGCCGCGCTGGCGCTGGACCGAGACCTCGCCCACCAGTGCCATCACGATCGACAGCAGCCGATCGACGGCGGGATCGTCGAAATAGTCGGGGCGCTTGCCCTTGGCGCGCTTGCCGGCAAGGGCGATCCAGTCGAGGGGTTCGTCGCTCACATCAATCTCCTGCCGCAGTCTTGCGGGGCTCTTGCTTCGGTCGGGTGAGGGGAATAGGCCGCGGCGTCAGGCCGCTTTCCAGGCGCCGTACGCGTGCCAGTACGCGGCCCGGCCATGATCCTCATCGCCGCCCGATTTGGCCTCGGGGAAGACATCGGTATCGACCACCGCGCGCACCCCACTGGTGAATAGGCTGCCGTGCGCGAAGCCCGCGTCGATCATCACCTGCTTCATGTCGAGCGAATGCATCGCCGACCAGAAAGGCTCGTTGTTGTTGAACGCGTCCCAATCGCGAATGAACTGCTCGTAAAGCGGCATCTCGTCGGTATATTCGGGCTGCTCGAGGTGGAACATCAGCCCACCGGGGGCGAGCACGCGGTAACCCTCTCGGATGATCCGCGGCAGTGCGGTGCCCGAAAGCTCGTGCAGGAACATCGTCGTCTGCACCCAGTCGAAATGTCCGTCGCCAAAGCGGTGCATATCCTCGGCGTTCATCTGGATGAAGCGCAGGTTGCGCGCGCCGAGCGCCTGCGCGCGCGCATGGCCGTAGCGCAGCGACGCCGCGGCGGTATCGATCGCGATGACCTCCGTATCGGGAAAGGCGAGCGCAAGCGGGACGATATTGTGCCCGATCGTCGATCCCAGATCGAGGATCCGGCGCGGGGTCCAGCCCGGGCGCTCGCGCTTGATCCATTCGACCAGCGCCTGCCCGCCGCCGTCCGAAAGCGCGCCCAGCCCGCCTGCGGTGGTGGCGAAAATGCCGGCATCGTAGTTCGCTCCAGCCGAAACATCGCCCGGGCGATCCTCCCCGTGATAGCTGCCAGGCATGCAGTGGATATCCACCGCCGCCTGGTAGCGCGGCACCGCGACGCCCGCATCGAGCTCGAGCGTGTCGCGGCCTTCGTTGAACTGGCGCGCGTGGCTTTCGAGATCATCCATCTGGCGCAATGCCATCTGGCGGCCGTTCTGCTGGCGCATTTCCATCGAGTTGCGCTTGAGCGCAGACCAGAAGCGATGCCACGGATCGCGGTTCATCGCGCGGCGGATCTCGGTGCGATCGGCCGGATCGCGGCCATGCTCGGCCCGGAACGCCGGCAGGACACGCGTCTCATAGGCGCGCTTGTTTCCGGTGCCGATACTGCCCGAGAGATATTTGTTCAGATTGGCGAGGAAATCGAACCGCGCCGCTTCGTCATGGCTCGGCGTGGGAAACACCGGATGCTGAGTGACGGCGGTATAAGGCGGCGGAACATCGTGCTTCATATCAGGCCCTTCTGTACTGCGCTGGCGTACGACACCGTGCCGATCCCCTGCCCCGCCCCCGCGGCGGCGATCGGCCCGGAACGATCACAGCCCGAGCGACCCCGGGTTCATCCGGCGATCGGGATCGACCGTCTGCTTGATCGCCTTGAGGATTTCCCACGCGCCCGGATCGCTGCGCTGCTCGAGCGGATAAGCGCGCCCAATCTGGAAATGCCCCGCCTCGAGGCTCGCGAAGATTGCGAGCAGACCGGCACGCAGCGTCTCGACCAGCGCACGCGCCTCGGGATTGGCGGGAAAGCGCGTTAGCTTGGCATAGTGCGCCGGCTCGATCGCACGCTCGTGCGCCTGTTCGAGCTGGTCGGGCCAGAAGAATACCGGCTCGAGAAGGAAGCTCGTCGTGCCCATCGTCAGGAACAGATAGCCAGCACCAATCTCTAGCCGCTCCATCGCCTCGCGATGCTGTTCGTACAGCGCGAGGATCGCGTTGAGCGCGGGCAGCGCCTTGCTATGGCGGAGCACGCCATGCGTCGGCACCCAGCGCTCGCCCTGCGGCCCGACCATCGAATTGACGTTGGGAAACGGGTTGGCGCGCATCACCTTGGGGATCGTGTTTTCGACCGGCCGCCCGCCCGCCGCTTTCACGATCGCGTCGATTGCGTCCAGATCGGCGTCGGCCGACGCTTGGTTGCGGCCTTCGCAGATAGTGTGGACCGAAAAGCCCGCATCATCGAGGAACGAGCGGCCCGCCGCGACGATCTTGGCGCCTTCCTTGATCCCCTTCCAGAAACCGCCCTGGGACTTCATCACCCCGACCAGCGCCTTGGCATCCTTGGCAAGACTCTCGCGCTTCATGCGCTGTGCCTGGAGGAAGGGATCGAAGCCGAAGATCTCGGTGGCAAGCCCCGCGCGCGCGATCTCGCTGATCGCCGCCATGAAGGCCGCGGCATCGGTGAAAGCAAAGCTGCCATAAGCGAATGCATTGGCCTCGCGGATCAGTGGCAGCGTGATCTGCGCCTTGATCCCGAACGCGCCACAATCGGCGGCGAAAATCCCGGTCACGTCGGGGCCGAACGGGCGCATTCCGGGATTGCCGGTGCGCACGATGCGGCCATCGGCAAGCACGACATCGAACGACAGGGCCGAGGATACGATCGGTCCGCGCGCCGCACCCCAGAACACGCCGTTCTGGCTCATTCCGCCGCCGACATTGGCGATCAGCCCCGACAGCGTTCCCCAGACCGGCGGGCGCAGCCCCATCGGGTGAAGCTTGTTGTAGAGCTTCGCCCAGGTGCACCCGGCCTCGACCGTGACGGTCATGTCTTCTTCGTTGATCGCCAGGATCGAATCCATCGCCGAGACATCGACGATCAGCGCGCCAGCATCGGCCGGGAGCAGCCCCCCGGTATAGCTCATCCCGCCGCCGCGCGGCGCGACTGCCAGCCCCGCGCGTGCCGCCGCGGCGATGCCCTTCGACAACGCCTCGATGGTGCGCGGCCGGAAGATCGCGATGGGACGCTGGCCGACGCTGAAGATATCCTGGCCGAAAAAGCCCAGCTCCTTGTCGTCGGTGATGAGCGCGTCGGCGCCGACCGCCGCGGTCAGCGTATCGAGCACGCCAGGCGTATCAAGCAGGTCGGTGGCCACCGGTCTCTCCCAATCGAGGATATCGTCCGAGCGACAGCAGCATCGCGCCGCCGATCGCGAACATGAAGATTGCTGCCATCAGCATCGCATCATAGCTGCCGGTGCGATCGCGCACCGCGCCGTAGAGGATCGGTGAGACCCCCGATCCGATGCCGAAGGGCATGTAGAGCATGCCGTAGATCCGGCCGTAATGCCGCATCCCGAAATAGCGTGCGGTAAGGAAGGCAATCACATCGGATTCGGCGCCCGCCGCAAAGCCGAGCAGGAACGCACCGGTCATCACCACGCTCAGCGCGCCGCCTGTCCCCATCAGCAGCGTGCACGCGATCGCGGGCAGCAGCATCGAGGCGAAGGCGACGCCCGGCGCCCAGATCCGGTCGAACAGCAGGCCGACCAGCACGCGCCCGGCAAGAATGCCCATCGCCACCACGCCCAGCACGCTCGCCGCGGTCGCCGGCGTAAAGCCGTGGAGCTTGACGATCTGCGCCATATGGATGTGCGCGCCGCCATAGGCGATCGAGATCAGGATGATCGATCCGATCAACATCCAGAAGCGATAGCCCCGGATCGCCTGCCCAAGCGTCAGGCCAGCGACGTTGCCATCGGCCATCCGCGTTTCCGCGGGTGCCTCCTCCGGTTTGGGTTCCCTGAACCAGGCGATCGCAACGGGCAGCGCCACGAGCAGCGGAAGCAGCGCGACGATCGGAAACGCGAACCGCCAGCCGCCCGTCCGGATCGCCCAATTGGCGATCTGCGGCACGACCAGCGCCGCAAGACTGGTGCCGATCAGCATGATGCCGAGCGCCAACCCGCGATTCTTGGCGAACCACATGCTGACGGCGCGGCTCCACGTCACCGGGGTCGAGCCGATCCCGATCACGCCCAGCAGCAGCCAGAAGGCATACCACCCACCGATGTTGCCGGGCACGAAATAGAAGGCGGCAAAGACCATCGCAAAGGCGAACAGCGACCATAGACCGATCAGGCGGACGCCCACCCGGTCCGCCAGCCCGCCAATCACCGGCGCGAGCAGCGACGCGGTCGTACCGAAGATCGTCATTCCGACGCTGATCGCGGCGAAATCCCAACCGAATTCGTCATGTATCGGCCCCATGACGAGGGGCAGGACATTGAACGGCAATGGCGACGCGCCGCACGCGGTGCCAAGCAGCGCCGCCGCCAGCACCCGCCCGCCGAGCTTGAACTCGGACGAGCCGGCCGGAGCCGAACCAGCGGCATGAGGCACGTCGCGCGCCATGCTCAGAAGTTATGCCGGAGGCGGGCCATCCAGCTCCGCGGCGGATTGATGTAGTTGTAGCCGAGATAGGTGTTGGCGGCTTCCTCATCGAGACAGTTGGTGCAGGTCAGCGACAGCTGCCAAGCCTTGTCGGGACCGCTGAGCGCAAGGCCCGCATTGACCATCCACACCCCTGGCGACCGCGCGCCGAGCACGATATCGCCATTGCCATAAGGATTGACGGGAAAGGTGCCATTGGTGCCGGTTATCGGTTGGTCATAATACGTCACGTTGGCGGCCTGCACCTCCTGCTCACCGCGATAGGCGGCGTTGACGTTCGGGATCAACGACAAACTGCCCAGCGGGATCTGGTAGCTGCCGCCGACCGAGACCGTGAATTTGGGCGTGCGGACCGGCGTGGCGATGTCCCCGTTCGGCGCGACGATGCCGACGCCACACACCGACGTGGTTCCCGGGCCACCCCCGATCGCACCGCCCGCAAGCGCTGCACGGCACAGCGCTTGCTGCGATGCGACCGAGCGCGTGCCATATTGGTCGAATTCGGGTGCGTTCGGATCGATGATGTACTTGTCGTCCTGGAAGCCACCGTTGACGAACACGTTAAGCCCATCGACGGGCACGAAAGTGAGTTCCGCCTCGATGCCGCGATTGCGGTAATCGGCAAAATTGCGCGTCACGAAGCTCACTGCGCCGTTCGGCGCCACCACACCGGCCGGGGTCTGCAGCTCGCTAACGTCGGTCCAGTATGCGGTGAGGTTCAGGCGTACCCGACGATTGAAGAATTCCGATTTCACCCCCCCCTCGTAGCTCCAGACCTTTTCCGGATCGAACGGCAGCAGGTTGGTCGGCGAGCTTGCGCGAGCGGCCCAGCCCCCCGATTTGAAACCGCGCGTCGCACTGGCGAAAAATAGCAGATCGGAGTTGGGCTTGTAATTGATCGCGAAACGCGGCGTCCAGATCTTGGTGTTGAGCCGGGTCGGGATCGCCGTGCCGTTCGCCGATATGAGGTTGGCGTTGTCGAGGCATGTTGCCGGCAGCGCGGCGCCGCTGACATTGCACTGCGGGCGGTTGTCCGAAATATCCAACGTCTTGGTTTCGTCGGTGTAGCGGATGCCCGCGGTCAGCTTGATGGTATCGGTGATGTTGAAATCGGCCTGCGCATAGCCGGCATAGGCCTCGGTGCCATTGCGCAGCGTACGGTCGGCGAGCAGCAGCGACGTGGTCGGCGAGGTGCTGAAGATATCCGCGAAGTCGGAGCGGTTGGTTTCGTTGATATAGTAGAAGCCCGCGACATATTCGATGAAGCCCTTACCGATCTCACCGTTGAGCTTCACTTCCTGGCTCACCTGGTCGGCATAGCTGTCATTGACGATGACGAAGCCGCCGCGCGCATTCTGCGTGACGGCAGGATATGGCACAGCAAGCGTCGGCGCCGAGCGACCATCGTAGAAATCGAGACCGTATTGCTGCGCCTGGCGGATATATCCGCTGATCAGCGAGATCGTGGCGTTCGACCCGACATCGATGGCGAAGTTCGACGTGACGATGTTGCTCTGAGTGTAGTTGCCGTTGAGATAGTTCGCCTTGCGTCCGGAGATTGCAAGCGGTGCGAAGGGTGACGTTTCGGCGGACTTGCCACTACGATACCCGGTCGAGGTGTAGCGCCCGTCGCATTCTGTGGGCTTGAGCGGGTTGCACGCGAAGTTGAGGATATTGTCGCCGTTGGCAACGATATGCGCGAAGGAGCCACTCCAGCGGACCGAGCTGCTGAGCGCACCGCGCAGTCCTAGGCGGACACCCCAGCCATCATCGTCATTGACGCGCTGACCGGTCGTCACGTTGCGCGCATAGCCGTCATCGTCCTGCCAGTAACCGCTGACCTTGGCCGAGAAGGTGGGTGCAAGCGGTATGTCGACCGACCCGCGCACCAGCTTCTTGTTATACGCGCCGTAGCCGACCTCGCCAAAGCCCTTGAACTCACCGAAGCGGGGCTGCGCCATGATGACGTTGACCGCGCCGCCCGTCGTGTTGCGCCCGAACAGCGTGCCCTGCGGCCCGCGCAGCACCTCGACGCGCTCGACGTCGAACAGGCTGAGATTGTTGGCGTTCTGGCGGCTGATATAGATGTCGTCGATATAGGTGCCGACCGGCGGATCGAAGGTCGGCAGCGATTCCGTACTGCCGATGCCGCGGATGTAGAACGAATTGGACGAGCCCAGGCCGGTATTCGCCTGCGCCACCATATTTGGCACGTACTGGGCGATCTCCAGCGTGTTCGTTATCCCGCGCGCCTCGATTTCCGCTTTTGAGAAAGCAGAGATCGCGATCGGCACGTCCTGAACGCTTTCACTGCGGCGCTGCGCGGTGACCACGATATCGGCCAGACCACCCTGCGCCTCTGGTGCTTCGTCCGCTGCTACTCCGTCCGCCGGAGCGGCCGTGGTCGACTGCGTAGATGCGCTCGTCTGAGCACTAGCCGGCACGATCGCCATCGCGACGCAAAGCGCGCTGGTCGAAGCGAGAAGTTTCAGTCTCATTACGCATCCCCATCAAGTTTAGTTGGCACGGCAACCTGCGGACTTTTTTATATTTGTCCGGACAACCTCTCGTTATCATCCCGCCTTGTCAAGCGCCAAATGAGAGCAAGGCAAAATCGTCGCCCAGGCCTCCGTAAATTCCACCATCGCAGCAGATAGTGGACCGAGACGCTTCGAGTGCGCCTGTATTTTGATTTGTTTTTTGACCGTTTTTCAGTTGCTTGCTTGCCGATCCGACTCCGCACCCCGTGCAATTCTAATTCCCCAGCGAGCGCTCCCGACCAAGCCCGGCCAGAAACCCCTTGACCTGCCCCGGTTGTCCGGACAACTATCAGCTAGAAATTTTGAGGTGAGCCATTGTCTGCAGCCTATCTCTCGACCCTGCTGTTTGTATCGGCCGCAACGCCCGCGCGAATCCAAAAGGCGCTGGCGAGTGACGCCGACACGATCTGCATCGACCTGGAAGACTCTGTTCCGGCCGGATCGAAGGCCGCCGCCCGCATTGTCGCGCTCGAAGCGCTATCGCTTTCTTCACGCCTGTCGCTGCGCACCAACGCCGTGAACACGACAGCCGGGCTGCGCGATCTGCTCGCGCTGGCCGACCATGCCAACCGCCCCGCACTGCTGCTGATCCCGAAGGTCGAGTCGGCCGCCGAGATCCGCATCGTCGCAAATCTGTTACCCGGCATGCCGATTGTACCATTGATCGAAACGCCCGCCGGGCTACGCGAAACAGCGCGCATCGCCGCCGAGGTATCGGTGGCAGCGATGATGTTCGGGGGTGGCGACATGTCGGCCGAACTGGGCGTGGAACTGGCCTGGGAACCGCTGCTTGCCGCGCGTGGCGCGTTCTTGCTGGGGTGCGCAGAGGCCGCCAGGCCGGCGATCGACGTGCCGTTCATCCATCTCGACGATACCGCTGGGCTGACGCAGGAAACGCGCTGCGCAAAAGCGATCGGCTTCCAGGCGAAGGCCGCGATCCATCCGGCGCAGATCGACATCATCAATACCGTATTGCGACCGAGCGACCAGGAAATCGCCGACGCGCGCGAGGCGATCGCCGCTTTCGAGGCGGCGGGTGGCGCCGCCATTCGGTTCAAAGGCAGGATGCTCGAGGAACCGGTGATGCGGCGTTTCCGCCGGATCCTAGCCAAATCAGATCATCAAAGGAGCAACAACGATGCGTGAGGGGGCAAGGGAAATCTCACCCGGCCGGTTCAGGGAAGTGTTCGGCCGCAGCTACGAGGATTTCGTCGTCGGTCATATCTATGAACATCGTCCCGGCCGCACGATCACCGATACCGATAATGTGTGGTTCACGTTGCTGACCATGAACACGCATCCGGCGCATTTCGATTATGAGTTCGCCAAGAAGACAGAATTTGGGAAGCCCTTGGTATGCTCACCCCTGACCGTCGCGTTGATGGTCGGAATGAGCGTGTCGGACCTCAGTCAGAAGGCCGTCGCCAATTTGGGCTGGGACAATATCCGCCTGACCCACCCACTGTTTCCCGGTGACACGCTGTACGCCGAGAGCGAAGTCCTTGAAAAACGCGAGTCTGGCTCGCGGCCCGAACAGGGCATCGTCACCGTCAAGACGACAGGCCTCAACCAGCATGGCGACGTGGTATGCACGTTCAACCGCACCATGCTGATCTGGAAAAACGGCTTCGGCCCCGTGGATGATTGATCGCAGAATGAGCAATTCGGAAACCCGCACCGCCGTGGCGCAATTGCCTCCCGAAGAGGAGGAAGCACTGCTTCACACGATTTCGCGCTGGGTCGATCGCGACGTCAGGCCGGTGGTGATGAAACACGATCACGGCGACATCTGGCCTGAAGAAATCGTCAACCAGATGGCCGAGCTGGGCTTGTTCGGTGCGGTGATCGATCCGGAATATGGCGGTCTGGGGCTGCCAGCCGTTACCTATGCCAAGATCGTCGCGCTGATCTCTTCCTATTGGATGGCGGTAACCGGCATCTTCAATTCGCATCTGATGCTGGCGGTTGCGATCCAGCGCTTCGGCACCGAAGAGCAGAAGCGTGAATGGCTGCCGAAACTGGCCAGTGGCGAGATTCGCGGTGGCCTGGCGCTGACCGAGCCCAATGCCGGCACCGATCTTCAGGCGATCCGTATGACCGCCGTGCGTGACGGCGATGACTATGTCATCAACGGCACCAAGACCTGGATTTCCAATGGCGTCCACGGGAGCTGCTTCGCGCTCCTCGTCAAGACCGATCAGTCTGCCGATCCGCGCTACAAGGGCATGAGCCTGTTCATTGCCCCCAAGGCAGATGGGTTCACGGTCGGCAAGAAGTTCGACAAACTCGGCTACAAGTCGATCGATTCCGCCGAACTGGTGTTCGACAATTACCGTATTCCCGCAACGAACCTGATCGGTGGGGTCGAGGGCAAGGGATTCTTCCAGGCGACCGGCGGTCTCGAACTTGGTCGGATCAACGTCGCAGCGCGCGGTGTCGGCCTGGCCGAAGGGTCACTGCGGCTCGCCACCGAATATGCGCAAGTCCGCGAGACGATGGGCAAGCCGATCGCCGAGCATCAGGCGATCCAGCTGAAGATCGGCGAGATGGTGACGCGCGCGCGCGCGGCGCGGCTGCTGACCTTCGATGCCGCCGAGGCCTATGATCGCGGCGACCGCTGCGACATGGAGGCAGGTATGGCTAAATATTACGCATCCGAAGCGGCTGTCCGCAATTCGGAGGAGGCGATGCGGATCTTCGGCGGTTACGCTTATTCGAAGGAATATGAGATCGAACGTTATTATCGCGATGCGCTGCTGATGTGCATCGGCGAAGGCACGAACGAGATGCAGCGGATCATCATCTCGAAGCAGTGGATCAAGCGGAACCCCGCATGATGAGCGAGGACACGCCCCGCCCCCTGCCGCTGGCCGGCTATCGGATCCTTTCTGCCGAGCAATATGGTGCCGGGCCCTACGGCACCATGTTCCTCGCCCAGCTCGGCGCCGAGGTGATCAAGGTCGAAAGTGCCGAGGGAGACACGGCGCGCGCGGTCGGGCCGCATTTCCTGCGTGCCCGGGAAAGCCTGTTCTTCCAGAGCTTCAACCTCAACAAACGCTCGATCACGCTCGATCTGAAAACCGCCGCCGGCCAGGAGGTATTCCACAAGCTGGTTTCCCGCAGCCATGCGGTAGCCAATAATCAGCGCGGCGACCTGCCCGCGAAACTGGGGCTGACCTATGACGCGCTGAAGGCCGTCAACCCGGCGATCGTCTGCGCGCATCTGTCTGCCTATGGCCGCGGAAACAGTCGCGAGAAATGGCCGGGCTACGATTATCTGATGCAGGCGGAGGCGGGATTCCTGTCGCTGACCGGAGAACCGGACGGACCGCCATCGCGGTTCGGGCTGTCGATCGTCGATTTCATGACCGGCACAATGATGTCGATCGGGTTGCTGGCCGCCTTGCTCGCCGCCAAGGATACCGGCGTGGGTCGCGACGTTGACGTCGATCTGCTGTCGGCAGCGCTCCACCAGACCAGCTATCCCGCCATGTGGTATTTGAATGAGGGCGATGTGGTGACGCGCACGCCGCGCTCGAGCCACCCGTCGGTTACGCCGAGCCAGCTGTATCGCACCGCCGATGGCTGGATCTTCGTCATGGCGCAGCTGCCGAAATTCTGGACGGTCCTGGTCGATCGCATCGGCCGACCCGAGCTCGCGCAGGATCCGCGCTTTGCCACACCGGCCGAGCGCACCGCCAACCGCGACGTGCTGACGCAGGTGCTCGATTCTATCCTTACCGCATATCCGACAGCCCATTGGCTGGCGGCATTGCAGGGCCATATGCCGGTCGCGCCGGTGTATGGTCTCGATGAAGCGCTGGACAATCCCTATCTCGCCGAGACGGGCATGGTGGACGAGGTGCCGCATGCCGATCGCGCCGCGCTGCGGGTGCTCGCCAACCCGATCCGGATCGACGGGCAGCGCCTGCCCAACCGGGCGGCGCCGCTGCTCGGCCAGGATACCGATTCGGTGCTTGCCGAAGCGGGCTACGATCCCGACGAAATCGCGGCGCTGCGCCGCGACGGTGTGGTCTGATGGGTAGCCTGACCGGGATCCGAGTCGTCGATTGCTCGCAATTCTTTCCGGGCCCGATGATGACCGTGATGATGGCTGATCAGGGCGCCGAGGTCATCAAGATCGAGCCGCCGGCGGGCGATCCCGTGCGCCGGATGGCGCCGTTCGAGAACGGCCATTCGGTGTGGTTCCGCAACCTCAACCGCGGCAAGACAAGCCAGGTGATCGATCTCAAGACCGACCACGGCAAGGCGCAGCTGTGGGAATTGATCGCCGGCGCCGACGTGTTCGTCGAGGGTTTCCGACCCGGCGTGATGGCACGGCTTGGCTTCGCGCCCGAACTGGTCGCGGAACGCGCGCCGCGCGTGATCTATTGCTCGATCAGCGCGTTCGGCCAGTCGGGCGGTCTCGCCGATCATCCCGCGCATGACATCGTGGTCCAGGCGCTGGCCGGTTTTCTCTCGGTCAATGACGGGGCGGACGGCATGCCGGTGGTGCCCGGCGTTCCCGCCGCCGACATGGCGGGCGGGCTGACCGCGCTGTCCGCGGTGCTGATGGCGCTGATCGGCCGCGAAAAGACCGGGCGCGGCAGTGTTCTCGATATCGCGATGTTTGATTCGCTGCTGCCATGGTGCGTGCACATCGCAGGCGATGCGCTGGCCGGTGGCCCAGCGCCACGCTCGGCGAGCCAACGCTCGCTCGGCGGTGCCGCCTTCTACCAGGTCTATCGCACCGCCGACGGGCGCCACGTCGCGCTCGGCGGACGCGAGCCCAAGTTCGTCCGCACCCTGCTTTCTGCGCTCGACCGAAGCGACCTGATCGCCTCGGCCGAGAGCGAGGCAGGCGACGCCCAGATGCCGGCGATCGCGTTCCTGCGGGAAACCTTCGCGGCTCGTACACGGGACGAATGGACCGCATGGTTCGCGCACCGCGATGTCGCCTTCGCGCCGGTGCTCGATTTCGCCGAGGCGCTACGCCAGGCGCATGTCGCCGAACGCGGCTTGCTGATCGAGAGCGATGGCGCGCATCATCTTGTGCCGGCGATCCGCTTCGCTGGCGCGCCCTGGACCCCCGCCCCCACCCCGGCGCTCGGCGGATGAGCGCCAATGCCGCCACGCTGACGGAAACGATGGCCGCCCATCTCGTGCGCACGGTCGACCCGGCTTCGCAGCAACGCGCGCGTCTGCACCTGCTTGATTGGCTCGCCTGTGTCGGCGCCGCCCGGCAAAGCCCGATCGCGCGCAAGCTGGCGGGCGAACGGCCGATCGAACGCGCGGCGTGGCTCGGCAACGTCCTGGAGATGGACGATGTCCATCGCGGTGCGATCCTGCATCCCGGCCCCGTGGTCTGGCCGACCGCCCTGATGGACGCCACCACTGATATGGCGACAGTGCTGAGCGCCGCCGTCCGCGGCTACGAAGCGGTCATCGCCATCGGCGCGACCTTCGATGCACGGCATTACGGCTTCTATCATAACAGCGCGACCGCGGGCGGCTTCGGCGCCGCCGCCACGGCGGCCAGCCTCGCTGGTGCCGATGCAGAGGCCTACGTCGCCGCGCTCGGGCTGGCGGGGTCAGTCGCGGGCGGGTTGTGGCAGATGCGTCGCGAACCCAACGATGCGAAACAATGGCATATCGCCCATGTGGTCGACACGGGGCGGCGCGCCGCGCGCCTTGCCGTACAGGGCGTGACCGGGCCGCGCGCGATGCTCGACGGGCCGCTTGGCCTGCATGCCGCAACATGCGAAACGCCGCGCCCGCTGGTGCTGGGCGAGGGCTGGCGGATCGGCGAGGTCAGTTTCAAGCCGTGGGGCGCGTGCCGCCACGCGCACCCGGCGATCGACGCCGCACTCGAGCTCAAGCGCCAGGGGCATCTGCACGGCGCGATCGAGATCGCGACCTATGCGGACGCGATCACCTTTTGCGACCGCCCGGCCCCCGCCAGCGTGATTGAGGCGAAGTTTTCGTTGCAGCATGCCGTCGCGATCGTCGCCGAGCGCGGCATGCCCGAACTGGCCGATTTCGAGCCTGACAGCGTCGCGTCGCTGGCCGCGGCGCGCGCGCGGATAAGCGTGCGCGAGGATGGCGAATTCACCGCGCGCTACCCCGCCCATTTCGGCGCGACGGTGCGCAGCGCCAGCGGCGAAGTGACGCTGATCGATACGCTGGGCGATCCCGAGCGGCCGATGGACCGCGCCGCGATCATCGCCAAGGCGCATGCACTGCTCGCGTGGGGCGGCGTCTCCGAGCCCGGGATCGACGCCGCGCTTGCCGCTTCGCTCGACAGCGACTCGTCACAGGCCGCGCGCGACTGGATTGAGGTCTGGGCATGATCGCAACCACTGCGCTGCTCGATTTCGCACACGCGCCGCACAGCCTCCCGGCGGCGGTCCGCGCCGATACCGAACGTCTGCTCGGCGATACGCTGGCAGTCGGCGCAGCCGGTGCCGCATCGCCCGCTGGGCGCGTAGTCCTCGCCGCGGTCACGGGCTGGGGAAGCGGCGACGACGCGCGCGCGCTCGGCGTCGCCGATCGCCTCCCCGCCCCGTCGGCGGCATTCTTCAACGGCTTTGCGATCCATTGCCTCGAATGGGACGCGGTACACGAACCCGCTGTGGTTCATGCGCTCTCGGTGGTGACCGCTGCGGTCGGCGCGGCGATCGACCGGCGCGGCGGCTGCGACACGGCCGAGGCGCTTGCCGCGATCGCGGTCGGCGTCGATGTCGCAAGCGGCCTCGGTATCGCCGCAACCAGCGCGCTGCGCTTCTTCCGCCCCGCCACCGCCGGCTGCATCGGCGCCGCGCTCGCGGTCGCGCGGATCGAAGGACTTTCCCGTAGTCAGTTCGACGATGTCCTCGGCGCGGCTTATTCGGCTTGCGCCGGCACCATGCAGGCGCATGTCGAAGGCTCGGTCGCGCTGCCGCTGCAAGTCGCCACCGCCGCGCGCGCCGCGCTATGCGCAGTGGATCTGGTGCGCGCCGGCCTCACGGGCCCGCACGACGCGCTCGAGGGCCCGTACGGCTATTTCAAGCTGATCGACGAGGGCGATCTCGCCACCTACACGCGCGATCTGGGTCGCGTCTGGCGCATCGCCGAAGTCAGCACCAAGCCTTATCCGTCGGGCCGCGCCAGTCATGCGACGCTCGGTACGCTCGCCGCGCTTCGGGCCGAGGGCGTAATCGCGCCCGATCGGATCGCGACGATCCATGCCGAGGTGCCGCCGCTGATCGCGCGGCTCGTCGGCCGTCCGCCGATGCCGGAGATGAGCCCCGCCTATGCCCGGCTGTGTCTGCCCTTTCTAACCGCGCTGATGCTGCGCGATGGGATGATCGATCCGCGCTGCTTCACCAGCGGGCAGTTCGCCGATCCCACGCTGCGCGCGCTTGCCGAAAAGCTCACGGTCTCGGTCGACACCAACCCCGATCTCAACGCGCTCTCGCCGCAGCGTCTCACCATCGCCCTCACCGACGGCACGCGGATCGAGCGTGCGATCGCCGATACGCTGGGCAGCCCGGGCGCGCCGCTCGACGCCGCGAGCGCCACGGCGAAGCAGCGCCTGGCGCGCGCCCTCGCCGATCCCGCCGCCGATCCGCGGCTGTTCGATGCACCCCTTGCCTATCTTACCCAGACGGAGCCGCAATGACCTTTCCGACCTATTTCGAAGCGATCGACGCCAAGGCGATGCTCGACGCCTATCCGGTCGGTGACGCATTCGAGGCGCGCTACAAGGGCATGAGCCGCGACCAGTTGTTCGCGATCCAGGATGCGCAGTTCCGCAGGCTGATGGCGCGCGGCTGGCAGATTCCCTTCTATCAGCGGCTATGGGGCGCGCAGGGAATCGAGCCCGGCGACATTCGCGGCCTGGCCGACATCACCAAGCTGCCGACCTATGACAAGTCGGACGTGATGGCCTCGGTCGCCGCTTGCCCCCCGTTTGGCGATTTTGCGGGGATCGAGGGGGATGATCATGTCCCGGTGATCTTCCACACCACGTCGGGCACGACCGGCCGACCCCAGCCATTGCTGTTCGGCCCCAAGGGGCGTGAAGTGCCCAACCTGCTGGTCGGGCGGATGTATCGCTGGCAGGGGCTCGAGCCGTCGGACGTCGTGCAGTCGGTCTATGGCCACGGCATGATCAACGGCGGCCACTATATCCGCGAGGCCGTCACTCGCTACACCAACTCGATCTTCCTTTCGGCGGGCACCGGGATCGAAACCCGTTCGCTGGCGCAGGTGCGGCTGATGGCCGATTTCGGCGTGACCGTGCTGGCAGGATTCATCGATTATCTGCGCAAGCTCGCCGATGTCGCACGCGAAGAGGGGCTGCTCGAGCAGCTCAACGTCCGGATGATCTTTGCGCATCTCGGCACCGAGGATCGCTCGGCGGTCGAGGCCGCCTGGGGCGGGGCCAAGGCGTTCGACTGGTACGGCGTCGGCGACACCGGCGCGATCGCGGGTGAGGGCCCCGATCGCAACGGCCTCTATGTTTGGGAGGACGCGCAGTATCTCGAATTGCTCGACGTCGATAGCGGTGCTGCGGTCTCGCCGGGCGGCACCGGCGACATGGTCGTGACGTGCCTCTACAAGGACGATATCGCGCCGTGCATCCGCTTCAATACGCATGACATCACGCACGAGCTGTCGGGCCAGAGCGATACCGGGATCGTGTTCAAGCGCATCGCCGGATTCAAGGGTCGCAGCGACAACATGGTCAAGCTGCGCGGCATCAACGTGTTTCCGCACGCGATCGGCGCGATCATCGAGAACCGCCCCGATCTGACGGGCGAGTTCGTGTGCCGGATGGTCCGCGACCCCGCGACGCAGCGCGAAGACATGGTGGTGGTGCTGGAGAGCAAGGGCGGCAGCAACAGAGGAGAACTCGCCTCGGTGCTGCGCCAGGGGCTCGGCGTGGAAGTTCTCGTCGAGTTCGAAGCCCCGGGCGGCACCGCGGCACTGACGCAGATCGACGTTCGCCAGAAGCCGATCCGCCTGATCGACGAGCGCGACTGAATGGCCGCCCCCGCCGCCCTGCCCGCCCGCTCATCGGCCATACATGACCTTGCCACGCTGCATGCTGCGGTGCGCGCCGGTGAAACGAGCATTGCCGCGGTGGTGGCGGCGGCACTGGCGGAGATCGACCGCCGGGATCCCGAGCTGCGCAGCTTCATCGCGCTCGATCGCAATGGCGCCCGCGACGCTGCGGCGCAAAGCGATGCGCGCTTCGCTGGCGGGCAGGTGCGCCCGCTCGAAGGCATGACGATCGCGGTCAAGGCGAACATCGCGGTCTCGGGGCTCGAATGGAATGCCGGCATGGCGCTGCGTCGCGGCATCATCGCCGATCGCGACGCCGTGGTCGTCGAACGGCTGCGCGCGGCGGGCGCAGTGGTGCTCGGCACGCTGAACATGCACGAGGCGGCACTTGGCGCCACGACCGATAACATATGGTTCGGGACCGCACGCAACCCGATCGGCAGGAATCGCACCCCCGGGGGATCCTCGGGCGGCAGCGGTGCCGCGGTGGCCGCTGGCTTCTGCTTCGCTTCGCTCGGCACCGATACGTTGGGCTCGGTACGCATTCCCGCGGCCTATTGCGGTGTCTACGGCCTCAAGCCGACCAATGGCACGCTGCCCGACGACGGGCTCATCCCTTTGGCCCGCTCGCTCGACTGTATCGGCCCGCTCGCCCGCTCCCTCGATGATCTCGAGGCGGTGTGGATGGCGCTCGGCGCAGCCCGGCCCGCCCCGGCGCTCGGCCGGCTCGTGGTGCTCGACGATCTCGGCGATGTGGAGTGCGCACCCGCCGTCTGCGATGCTTATGATCGCGCGCTCGCCACGCTCGATCATCTCGGGCGTTCGTCGCTGCGGCTGGGCCCGTTGTCCGCGGTCCGCACCGCGGGGTTCGTCAAGAGCGCGCGTGAGCTGTCCGACTGGCTTGGCGCGGCGCGCAGTGCCAAAGCCGATCTGCTGTCGAAAGAGCTGCGCTGGCTGCTCGATTATGCCGATCGGGCGGTTGCCGATCCGGCGCTGCTCGGAGACATCGGCGCCGCGCTGCGTGAACGGATCGGCGCAGATGGCGTGTTGCTGCTGCCGACCGCGCCGCAAGCCGCGTTTGAACAGGGCACCCGCGCGCCCGCCAACCAGGCCGATTTCACTGCGCTCGCCAATATAGCCGGTCTCCCTGCACTCTCGCTGCCAGCCGGAACCGATGCCGACGGCATGCCCGTCGCGGTCCAACTGATCGGCCCGGCCGAAAGCGAGCGCGCGCTGATCGCAATCGCCCGCCACATTGCCGCCCGCCTTTCCGCGGGCCCGACCGCCACTGCCCCTTAGGAGAAAAACCATGCGGATCGTCGTCCTGTTCAATCTCAAGCCCGGTGTCCATGCGGCCGCCTATGAGGCATGGGCACGCGAGGCCGATATTCCCGGCGCCAACGCGTTGCCCTCGGTCGAGCGCTTCAGCGTGCATCGCACCACCGGCCTGTTCGGCAGCGACGCACCCGCGCCGTATGACTATATCGAGGTGATCGACATCACCGCGCTCGATCCGTTCGTAGCGGAAGTCTCGACCGAGGCGTTCCAGAAGGTCGCCGCCGCATTCGCGGATTATGCCGACAATCCCCAGTTCCTGCTCACCGAGGATCTGTGATGGCGCGCTTTGCCGGCAAGACCGTCGTCGTCACTGGATCGGGCAAGGACAAGGGGCTCGGCCAGGCGATCCTGCAGCGCTTTGCCGAAGAGGGCGCCAACTGCGTCGTCTCGGATCGCGAGATCGATGACGAAGCCCGCGCGATCGCCGATCGCCTGCGTGCCCTCGGCGCCAGCGTCGAGACGATCGCCTGCGACGTATCGGATGCCGCGCAATGTACCGCTTTGGTCGACGGCGCCGTCGCGGCGTTCGGCAGCGTCGATATCTTCGTCAACAATGCCGGGATCGGATTCATGATGAAGCCGTTGCTTGAGGTCGATCCTGTCGATTGGGCAACGGTGATCGCGGTCAATCTGTCGGGCGCTTTCTATGCCACACAGGCGGCCGCGCGGGCGATGGTCGCGCACGGCAAGGGCGGGCGGATCATCAACATCGCCAGCCAGGCAGCCAAATCGGCCTTCCCGCATCTGCCCGCCTATGTCAGCTCGAAACACGGCATGATCGGCCTGACCCGCGCCAGCGCGATCGAGCTCGGCGCGCACGCGATCACCGTCAACGCCGTGTGCCCCAACCACGTCACGACCGGTCTCGGCGCGCAGCAGAACGACTATTTCGCCAAGCTTTTGGGTTTCGCAGATACCGACGCCTATCTCGCCAACATGGCGCACAAGAATCCCATGGGTCGCCCCGGCAAGGCTACCGACACCGCCGCGGCGTGCGCATGGCTCGCCTCCGATGAGGCCTTTTACGTGACCGGCGAGGCGATCAACGTCTCCGGCGGCGAGGAAATGCACTGATGCGCGAGGAACGGATCGACTGGCCCGCCAAGGCCCGGATCGCGCTGTCGGTCGTGGTCAATGTCGAGGAAGGCTCGGAAATGACGGTCGCGCGCGGCGATCGCGGGATGGAGCCGGTCGACGAACTCGGCATCTTCGTGAAAGGCTCCCTGCGCAATTACGGCAACGAGAGCAACTATCGCTACGGCATCGGCGCGGGCGCGCCGCGGATCGTCAAGCTGCTGCGCGCGCACGATATCCGCGCGAGCTGGACGGTTGCCGCGCTGTCGCTCGAAAATCATCCCGAGATCGCGGCGGCGATCCGCGAGCTCGGCCATGAACCCGTCAGCCACGGCTATCGCTGGATCCACCAGTTCAAGATGGACGAGGCCGCCGAGCGCGACTTCATCGCCAAGGCGGTCGCCTCGATCGAACGGACCACCGGCACGCGGCCCTATGGCTGGCTCAGTCGCTATCTTCATACCGACAATACCCGGCGCCTGCTGATCGAGGCAGGGTTCGAATATCACATGGATGACTATTCGGGCGACGTGCCTTTCTGGGATCGCGATACCGTCCCTGGCCGTCCGATCGCGATCGTGCCGTACCAGCTCGACACCAACGACATGAAGATGTGGACCGATCCGTCCTACACGCCGCAAAGCTGGCTCGATTATGCCCGCCGCTGCTTCGACCAGCTCTACCGCGAAGGCGCCGAGGGCAATCCAAAGATGATGTCGCTGGGGCTGCACCTGCGCATCATCGGCCGCCCGGCGCGGATCTGGGCGTTCGAGGAATTCCTCGAACATGTCCGCGGCCATGACGATGTGTGGATCGCGACCCGCCGTGAGATCGCGCAGCATCTCGCCAAGGTCGATCCGGCATGACGCTGCGGCTCGAACGCGACGGTGCGGTGGCGCACCTGTTGATTGACCGCGCGGCGAAGCGCAACGCCTTCACCCAGGCAATGTGGGAGCAATTGCCGCGCCTGGTCGACGAAGCGATGGCCGACCCGCAGGTGCGTGTGCTGATCCTCGCCGCCGCCGAGCCCGGCGCGTTCTGTGCCGGGGCCGATATCGGCGAGTTCGGCGCCGGCGCGCGCGATCCGAAGTGGCGTGCCGCGAACCAGGCAGCGATCGCGCACGCCCAACGCACGCTCGCACGCGCCGCCAAGCCGGTGATCGCGTTCATCGAGGGCGATTGCGTCGGCGGCGGCTGCGGGCTGGCGATCGCCTGCGATCTGCGCGTTGCACGCGCGCCGGCGCGCTTCGGCATCACCCCGGCCAATCTCGGCCTCGTCTATTCGCTTCACGATACCAAGCTGCTGGTTGATCTGGTAGGGCCGGCACAGGCCAAGCGGATCCTCTTCACCGGATCGCTGCTCGACACAGACGAGGCATTGCGGATCGGCCTGATCGATCTCGTCGCCGATGATCCGCGCCCGCTCGCCGACACGATCGCCGCCAAATCGCTGCACAGCATCCGTCAGTCCAAGGCAATCGTCCGCCGCATTCTCGATGGCCAGGCCGATGACGACGCCGAGACCGCGGCGCTGTTCGCCGAGGCCTTTTCGCTCCCCGATTTCGCCGAGGGGGTCGATGCCTTTCTCGCCAAACGCACGCCTGATTTCACCCGCGGAGCCGATTGATGAGCTTTTTGACGCATGGCCGGATCATCGGCGGGCTTTCGACCACCCCCGATCTCGAAGGCGCGCTGGCCGATTATCGCGATATGCTCGGGCTTGCCGTGATCGAGCACGGCGCGCTCGATGCCGATCTCGCGGCCAGCTGGGGTTGCCCGGCCTCGGCCGGTGCGCGCTTTGCCACGCTGGCGTCGGTCAGCGGCGCGCCGTGCCGCCTGCGTCTCGTCGAACAGCCGCTGCCGGACGATTTCATGCCCACGCGCAGCTATGGCTGGGCCGCCTATGAGATCACCGTGCAGGACGTGTTCGGCTGGCCGGACCGGCTTGCCGGCAGCGGGTTTGAGATTGTTGGCCAGCCCAAAGAAATTCCCGGCCTGCCCTATTTCGTGGCGATGCAGATGCTCGGGCGAGGTAGGGAGATGGTCTACCTCAACGAGGTGCGCGAAGACACGCCGACCTCCGACCTGCCGCGCGCCGCCGCCCCCGTCGACCATATGTTCATCGTGATCCTGGCCGCGCCTGATCGCGCCCGGACGATGCGCTGGTACGCCGATCATTTGGCGCTTGAGGAAGGCGGCACCTACACCATCCCCTACAGCATGATAAACACCGCCTTCGGCCTCGATGCGGCGACGCTGACGACGATCAGCATGGCGCAGAAGGGACGGATGCCGATCGTCGAAGTCGATGACTATCCGGCGCAGGCGATCGTGCGTGGCCGGGCGGCGGGCGCCCTCCCCCCAGGCAATGCGCTGGTCACGCTGGCGGTGGATACGCTCGACGGGCGCGGGCTGGATTTCCTCACCCCGCCCCAGCCCCGCACGGGCGCGTTCTACGAAGGTCGCCGCGCCGCGACCGTAGTCGGCCCGGCCGGCGAACTGCTCGAGCTGGTGGAAATCGCGTGAAGATCGGCCTGATCGGAACACCGCACGATCCGCTGCGCCGTGGCCCGCCCGCGGCCGAGCTGACCGGGCTTCTGCCGCACGGCGCGCTGCTGTCCGCCTGGCCCTCACGCGTGCCCGTCTTCCCCTATACCCCGCTCGAACGCGCGATGCAGGCGATCGGCCATGCCGAGGCCGCGGTCGCCGCCGCCGAACAGGGGTGTGACGCGGTCGTGATCGACAGCCTCGGCGATTACGGCCTCGCCGCGATGACCGCCGCGCTGGCGATCCCGGCGATCGGCGCGGGGCAGGCCGGGATGACGGCCGCCGCGGCACATGGCAGCTTCGCGATCGTCACCGTCTGGCCCGAATCGATGAATTTCATCGTGACCGGTCTGCTGCGTGACTATGGCTTCGACGCCGCCTGCATCGACATCGACAACGTCGGGCAGGAAGGCGATCTCGACCGGCTCACCGGTCCCGACGGATATCTTGCCGGGGTCAGGAACGGCAGCACCATGATCCTCGATGCCGTCCATGCCGGGGTCGCCCGTGCCGCAGCGCGCGGCGCCGATGCCATCCTGCTTGGCTGCACCTGCATGTCCCCGATCGCCGACCGGATTGCCGCGGCCACCGCCATTCCCGTCATCAACCCGCTTGCCGAGGGGGTGCGCGCCGCGCTGGCCGCTGCCCCGATCGATCAGGCACCGCCGCTCAGAGAAGGAAGAATCGACATGCTCAAAACCATGGTCGCGACGCTCGCCGACATGCCGTCGGAAGACTGTCCCGTGTGCATAGGCGCTGTGAAGTGAGCATCGTCATTCGCGAAGTCGTGCTCCGCCACGCCCTTACCGATGCCCCGAGGGCGAGCGATTTTGACATCGTCGAGCGGCGCCTTCCCGACACCCTGCCGGCCGGCACCGTGCATGTCCGACTGCTGTGGCTTGGGCTCGATCCCTATATCGGCCAAACGCTGCGCGCGCGCCACATGGGCGAGAAGCCCCCCGCACCGGGCGAGCCGCTTCCCGCCGAAAGCGTCGGGATCGTGCTTGCCTCGAATGATGCCGGCTTTGTTGCCGGCGATCACGTTGTCGGCAATTGCGGCTGGGCCGAAGAGGCGATCGTTCCGGTCGCAAGGCTTCGCCGTGTCGATCCGACGATCGCCATCGCGGAGCATCTCGGCGTGCTCGGCATGCCCGGTCTCACCGCTTGGGCGGGGATGACGCAACTCGCCAAGGTGAAGGAAGGCGACCTGTTCACCGTCGATGCCGCCGCCGGCATCGTCGCCGGGACGGCCGGTCAGATTGCCAAAATCGCCGGTGCCACCGTGGTCGGCATTGCCGGCGGCGCCGCCAAATGCGCCATCGCCACCGATCGCTACGGCTTTGACGACTGCGTCGATTATTCCCTCGAAGGTTGGGAGGAAAAGCTGCCGCGCGACATCTCGGTGCATTTCGAGAATGTCGGCCAGCGTGTGCTCGATGCGGTGCTGCCGCGCCTCGCGATCAATGCCCGCATGGTGCTCTGCGGCCTCGCACAGCATTATGGCGACGGCAGCGTCGCGCGGATGCCGGTCGGCACGATCATCGGCAAGCGCGCGCAAATCTTCGGGCTCGTCGTCTACGATTATTTCGCACGTCGCGAGGAATGGGTGTCCTTTGCCGCACCGCACATCCGCGATGGTCGGCTGATCGAGGTGCAGGACATTGCCGAGGGGCTCGAACAGGCCGGCGCGCAGATCGAGCGCGTATCGCTTGGGCGAAACGAGGGTCGCGCTTTGGTGCGGATCGGCACATGAACGGCTTTGTTCCCCTTCCCCGCCGCGATGGACTGATCAGCTACCGCCATGCCGATGGCGGGCTGTGGGGTACCGAGCGCTGGGGGATTGCGCGCGGCGCGGATGGCCGCCGCGTGCTGACGACGCATTGCGAAATGGAAATCGGCAGCGATCATGTAGTGCGCGACAGCGTCATTTCCGTCGATGCCGCGTTCCAGCCATGCGATGCCTATGTGCGGATCATGAACCATGGCCGACTGACCGGATCGGGCTGGTTCCGGTTCGACCAGACCCATGCCGAGTGCGAGACTTTCACCGCGGCAGAGGGCCGCTTGTCGCAGACTATCCCGATCCAGCGCCCGATCCGCGGCTTTGGCGTTCACGCGTTGCAGAGCGATGCATGGCTCGGCGCCGATTTTCCGTTCGAGGAAGGACCGGGCCACGTGAAATTCTGGGGCCAGAACCTGATGCACAGCCTGCATCACCTGGGCGCCAGCGGGCCGTTCTTTGCGACGACGCAAAGTGGACTGGAATATGTCGGCACAGAAACCGTCACCGTGCCGGCCGGCACCTTCGAGTGCCGCCGCATCCGCCTGAAAGGCACCACCAACGCGCATCCGCCCTATGACATGTGGCTCTCGACGGACGGCGATCATCTTTACGTCAAAGGCCTCGTCGAGGGATATATGGCCTCGGTGTTCGAACTCGAGGAGCTTGCCGGCGCGCCGATCGACGAACAGAGGGCACCCGTTGATGCTGCCTGACACCCCGTTCAACCGCGTGCCCCGCGCGGCGCTCGATCCCGCGCTACTGCCAATGTGGGATACCACGCAAAAGCTGCACGGCGACACGACCTTCGTCGAGGTGATGGGCAACGCCCCCGCCGTTGCCAAATGGTACACCGAGCGCTTCTATGGCGAGCTCTTCTATTCGGGTCGCATCGACACGAAACTGCTCGAGCTCGTCCGATTGCGTCTCGCCAATGTCCATGGCTGCGCCTTCTGCAACCGCAGCGACCGTATCGCAGCGCTAACCGCCGGGCTGAGCGAGGCCGAAGTCGATTCGATCGGCGACTATGCCGCCGGGCCGTTCGACGAACGCCAGAAGGCCGCGCTCGAACTCGCCGACGTGATGGCGCTGACCAACGCCAAGGGCGCGGTTAGCGGTGCGCTCTACGCGCGCCTCAAGGCGCACTTCAGCGACGCGGACCTGGTCGAACTGGGCGTGGTGATGGCGGTGCTAACCGGCATGGCGAAGTTCATCTTCGCCTATGATCTGGTCGAGAAGGAAGATTACTGCCCGCTCGTCTGAGCGCGCGCGAAAGGACACCCCGATGGTTGATATACGCCGCCACTATGTCGATGGCCCGTTCGGGCAGATACACCTGCGTATTGCCGGGGAGGCCTCCGCCCGGCCCGCCCTGTTCTGCTTTCATATGAGCCCGATGAGCGGACGGATTTATGCCCGGTTCATGGCCAAGATGGGCGCTGACCGCTTGGTAGTCGCAGTAGACACACCCGGCTTCGGCATGTCCGACACGCCGGAAGGACCGCCCGAAATCGCCGATTATGCACGAGCGATGCTTGCCGCGATCGACGCACTGGACGTTACCGGGCCGATCGACCTGATGGGCTATCACACCGGTTCGATGATCGCGTGCGACGTCGCCCGCGCGCGACCTGAACAGATCCGCCGGCTGATCCTGGTCTCGCTTCCGGTCTTCACCGACGAGGAACGCCAGGCGATGCGCGATCTATACAAGCCGGAATCCCCGCACGTCGATGGGTCGCACGTGCTTAAGCGCTGGACCGGCTATCTCCGACACAATCTCGAGAGCGGCCTGGATCTCGACAGCATCGCCGACATGTTTCCCGATGCGCTGCTCGGCCGCGGCCGTGCTTGGTGGGGCCACCGTGCCGCTTTCAACCATCAGCCTGATATGGGCCTCCCGCAGATCGCACAGCCGATCTTGGTAATTAACGCGCAGGACGATCTGAGCGACTATACGCGCCGTGGCGCCGCGCTGCTGGTCAACGGCATCGTCGTCGAGAAGCCGCGCTGGGCGCATGGCTTCCTTGATGCGGATACCGAGGGTGCCGTCGCGCTGGCGCGAGGCTTTCTGGATGATTTGCCCGCGCAACCAACGTGTGCAGCAACGGCATAGCGCATTACAGCGCCGTCGTGCGCAAGGCCGCCCCTGCGCGTCGGCGCTGCCATCCAATCGGAGAAAACTATGCCCGCCTACCTCATCGCCACGGTGACGATCACCGATCCGGTGCGCTTCGGCCAGTATCTGAAGGGTATCGCCGGGCTACCTGCAAAATTTGGAGGAGAACCGGTCCTGAAAGGAGTGGTCGCCGAAGTCGTCGAAGGTCGTGCCGATGCGACGGAGCGCGTGATCGTCAGTCGCTTTCCGGATATTGAGGCGGCCCGCGAATATCTCGGTTGTGCGGAATATCGCGCGGCGAAGCAGCATCGGCTCGGCGCGGCCGAGGTGACGGTCCGCCTGGTCGATAGTGTATGACGAGGGATCAGTGTGGTTACCGTCGACGGTGATCAGGCCGCCAGAAAATCCATGATTGCTCCGGCCACGTGATCTGGTGCCGGCAGCGCGTCGTCATCCCCGATGCGGCGGACGCGCGCATCGGCCAGCAAGGTGGCAATCCGGGCGGTCATCAATCCCAAAGGATCGGCCTTGGTCGACAGGCACAGTGTCGGCTGCATCACGGCGCGGAGCCGCTCGGTGATCGGATAGGCAAACGCCGCGTGATATCCGAGATGATAGGTCTCGATCGATTTCACCACCTCCACCACGAGCCGGTGCAACTCACGTGCGGGCGGCAAGCCGATGCACCGCGCGGCAGCGGCGGACTTGTCATACCACGGCCAGAACAGAAGCTGGTCGCGGCAATAGTGATGCGCCCATAGCAGGTGGGCGCCATACGGGTCGGGCTGCACCGCCGGCGCGTAGCGTGCGGCCAGCTCGGCGCGCTCCGCATCGCTCCACAGTGGCACCCCGTCCAGCACGACGCGACGGACCAAGTCCGGGCGGGTCGCGGCCAGCTCGGTCGCGACGCACGCGCCGGTGTGCGAGCCATAAAGATCGACCGGCCCGTCGGCCAATCGTTCGATCGCCGCCGCACTGTCGCTGGCGAAGTCGGCCATCGTCGGCAACGCCTTCGGATGTGCATCGCTGTCTCCCAATCCTGCCAGATCGGGGGCTATTACGCGACGGTCGTCGATCGCCTGCATCAGCGGCACCATCTGTGCCGATGATCCAGGTGACGCGTGCAGAACGACCAGCGTTGGGCCAATGCCCCCGCGGACACGAACATGGATCTGACGATCATCGAGATCGACGAAGTGGCGGCGTAACGGCATGCCCGATGCTCCCATGTGCGGGCAATGCGCTGAGTGCCAATCGGTCTCTCGCACATTTTATGATCGAATTGTCCGGACAACTTTGGCATAGACGATAGTGAATTGGAAGGGGGTCGCGTTGGCCGCGATCGCCCAGACACTGTGACCGAAGCGGAGGACCGTATGCCCGAGACCTATCGTGCCATCCAGCAACAGCGATTCACTGACACCTTCCGCGACGCGACCGAGATCGTCGAATTGCCGATCACCCACCCTCGATCCGGGGAACTCCGGGTGCGTAACCTACACTGCGGCATCAACGGCATTTTCGACACCCAAATCGCGCGAGACGCCGTGGACTATGTGAAAATCGGCCTGCCGACGTTCACCGGCGTCGAAGCGATCGGCGTGGTCGAAGCTGTGGGAGCCGATGTCGCGGAATTCTCGATCGGCGATGCGGTTGCGACAACACGCTTCGGGCGTGGATACCGCGAGATCAATACCGCGCCTGCATCGGAATTCGTGCGCGTTCCGGAAGCCACGCCCGATATTCTGACGCTTGCTTCGACCGGGGTGTCCGCGCTGCTGGCACTCGAACATATCGGCCAGGTCAAGGATGGCGAGACGGTGGCGATCTCTGCCGCCGCCGGGGGACTGGGGCATCTGCTCGTACAGCTGGCCCTGCTACGAGGCTGTACGGTGATCGGCGTCGCGGGCGGCGCGCAAAAAGGCGCGTTTCTGAAGGACCTCGGCGTGCATCGCGTCATCGATTACAAGTGCGAGGATATCGGTGAGATCCTGCGTGAAGAATATCCCCGCGGGATCGATGTTGCCCTCGACAGTGTCAGCGGGAAGGTTTTCGACGATTTCCTTGCCAACATGGCGCCGCATGGCCGCTTGGTCGTGTCGGGTGCGGCATCCGACCTGGACGGAAAGCCGGAAATCGTCTCAGCGCCGCGGATCGCCCATTCCATCTATTACAAGGGCGTCTCCGTCCGCGGGTTCATGAACGGCCTGCTGACCGACCATTGGCCTGAAGCACGTGCTCGCATTTTCGCCTATTATGCGGCGAACGACATTAAGGTCGTGCGCGACGCCAGCGCCTTCCGCGGCGTGGAATCCATCCCGGACGCGGTCGAATGGCTGTTATCGGGCCGGTCAATGGGCAAGGTGATGGTCGATATTTGATCGTGACAAACCAGCGGGCTCTTGGGCCCCCCAGAGGAAAAACGCTTTCCGGCCGCCAAAGCATGAGCCGGATAGCCCCGTGTTACGCCGATGCGGACCCGTCGTCCGAACCCAGCCCTTCCGGACGTCGTTCGCAATCCCGGGGTCGCACCCTGATTACCTCAAGCGCAGACCATCGCACGATCGCTGAGGGCGCCGTCACCAGTACACTGGCCTGCGCCAGCAGCGGATGCTGCAGCGTGGCTAAAGTTGATACCCCCCGCCCAAGCGATCGGCGCACGCTGACGCACGCCGATCCCGGCCATCAGCGGTTGGCCATCGATTTCGGCATTAAGACAGAAAATTGGCTGGGGCGGCAGGGTTCGAACCTGCGAATGGCGGCATCAAAAGCCGCTGCCTTACCACTTGGCGACGCCCCAACGAAGGCGGCCTTATAGCGGCGCGCCTCTCTTAGAAAACCCCTGAAAGACGATTAGTCGATACGATGCAGCCAGCCATTGGCATCGGGCGCCGTGCCGCGCTGGATCGCGACCAGTGCATCGCGCATCCGCATCGTCAATTGGCCTGGTCCGCCGCTGCCGATAGTGAAGCGGCCCTGTGGCTCGGCCACACTGCCAATCGGCGTGACCACCGCCGCGGTGCCGCAGGCGAACGCCTCGACCAGCCGGCCGCTCGCCGCGTCCGCGCGCCACTGATCGATCGCATAGGGCGCCTCGCGCACCGCAATGCCCTGCGACCGCGCGATCGTCAGGATCGAATCGCGGGTGATGCCGGGCAGGATCGTGCCGGTCAGCGGCGGCGTCGCCATGCTGCCGTCATCGAACACGAAAAACACGTTCATGCCGCCCAGTTCCTCGACATAACGGCGTTCGACCGCATCGAGGAACACCACCTGGTCGCAGCCATTGCGGCTCGCCTCGGCCTGCGCCACCAGGCTGGTGGCGTAATTGCCGCCGCACTTGGCCTCGCCCGTGCCACCCGGCGCGGCCCGCGTATAATCCTGGCTCACCCAGATCGACACGGTCGGCGCGCCGCCCTTGAAATAGGCGCCGACCGACGAGGCCAGCACGATATAGAGATATTCCGCGCTCGGCTTGACGCCGAGGAAAACCTCGCTGGCGAACATGAACGGCCGCAGATAGAGCGCGCCGCCGTCGCTGGTCGGAATCCAGTCGTGATCGACCTTCACCAGCCGCTCGATCGATTCGAGGAACAGCGCCTCGGGCAGTTCCGGCATGGCGAGCCGCCGCGCCGAATTCTGGAAGCGCCGCGCATTGGCCTCGGGGCGGAACAGCGCGGTCCCGCCATCGGCGAGGCGATACGCCTTCATGCCCTCGAAGATCTCCTGCGCGTAATGCAGCACCGACGACGCCGGATCCATCGTCAGCGGCGCGCGCGCGGTGATCTTGGCATCGTGCCACCCCTTGTCGTCGCTATAGCGGATCACCGCCATATGATCGGTGAAGACCCGGCCGAACTGCGGATCGACCAGCCGCGCGGCGCGCTCATTGGCCTCCACCGGCGTGGCATTGGGCTCATGCGCGAAGGTCAAGCTGGGATCGGCGGTCATCGCATCCTCTTGGATTACAGGCCAACCCGCGCGATTGCACGGTCAAGGCGGTTGCAGCCGCCTAAGACGGATGGCAAACGCGGTCAACATGGCCTCCCCCACTCCCTCCGCCTCGCCGCTGTTCCTGCGCGAGACCGAAATCCGCCGCGGCGTCGAACTGCTTTATTTCGGCAACAGTCATCTGACGCGCGCGATCGACCGCGGCCTGGCCGCCAAGGGACTGGGCCGCGCGCATCACCGCGCCTTGTATTTCATCGCCCGCCAGCCGGACCTGACGGTGAGCCAGCTGCTCGCCTTGCTCGCCATCACCAAGCAATCGCTCGGCCGGGTGATCAACGAGCTGACCGAGCGCAACCTGATCGAGATGCGCCCCGGCGACAAGGACCGCCGCCAGCGTCTGCTGCGCCTGACGCCGGAGGGCGCGGCGTTCGAAAACGAATTGTTCGAAGCGCTGCGCGAGCGGCTGTCGGCGGCCTATGCCAGTGCCGGCCAGGGCGCGGTCGGGGGCTTCTGGGCAGTGCTGGAAGGGCTGATCCCGGCCGAGGAGCGCTCGCGCGTGGCGAGCTTGCGAGACTGACGCCGCCGCGTCAGCGCGCCGCCGCCGCCATCTCCGCGTTGCGCCGCGCCGACGCGACCAGCGTCTCGCGCAGCAACGCCGCCAGCGCCTCGTCGCGATCGAGCACGTTGAGCCCCTCGCGGGTCGAGCCGCCGGGGCTCGCCACGCGATCGGCCAGCGCCGCGGGGCTGTCCGCCGACGCCGCCGCCATCAGGCCGGCACCCTCGACCGTCGCCACGGCCATCCGCTGCGCCTGATCGGCAGGCAGGCCGAGCGCCACGCCGCCGGCCGCCAGCGCATCGATGAAGCGATAGAGAAAACCCGGTCCGCTGCCGGCCAGGGCGGTGACCGCATCGAACAGCTTGGCCTCGACCCATTCGACCAGACCGAGCGGCGCCATCAACGCCGCCACGGCCGCCCGCGCATCCGGCCCGGCACTGGCGGACTGCAGCCCGACCACGCCCTTGCCAATCCCGACCGGAAGGTTGGGCATCGCACGCACGATCGCGCCGGCGGTGAACCGCCCGGCCAGCGCCGCCTCGTCCACGCCGGCCAGGATCGAGATCAGCAGCGGCGCGCCGGCGATCTGGCCGGCGAAGCGCGCGGCGATATCATTGATCTGCTGCGGCTTCATGCCCAGCAGCACGACATCCGGCACAGGCCCCGCGGGCAGCGTGCGCGCCTGTCGCACGCCTTCGGGCAGCGCGCGGTCACCGCGATTGACGACATCCACGTCGCCCGCCGCGACCGCCCCGGTCTCAATCCAGCGGCGCAGCATCGCGCCGCCCATATTGCCGCACCCGATCATCCACAGCCGCATCAGGCTTCGCCCTGCGTCTCGGTCATCGCCGCCGCCAGCGCTTCCTTGGGCGTCTTGCCGCCCCACATCACGAACTGGAACACCGGGTAGAAGCGCTCGCACTCGTCGATCGCGGATTCGACCAGCAATTCCGCCGCGCCGAGCGACAAGGTGCCGCCCTCGCCCTCGATCATCGCCGCATGGCGATAGAGCAGGATGCCGCTCGACGACCACAGTTCGAAATGCCCGACCCACAATTGCTCGTTGATCAGGCCGATCGCCTCGTAGATCGCGATCCGGCGTTCGTCCGACACGCGGATGTCGGGGAAGGCCAGGAACTGCAGCACGCTATCCTCGTCACGCCACAAAGCGCGCAACTCGTACGTCGTCCAGCTGCCCTTGACCTTGGCGATCACCTCGTCGTCAAGCCGCTCATGCTCCCAGCCATGCGCCGAGAAATAGCTCTCGAGCATGTCGATCGGCGCAGCATCGTCACGGTCGTCATCGGCATCGAGCATCATGCGCCCCCCTCCCCGGTCGGGACCAGGGCGTAGGGCGTGCCCCGGCCCAGCGAGGTCCGCAACATGGAGGGGAACAAGCCGGTCGATAATTCTGTGGATAAGATGCTCAGGCTCCCGTGCCGACCTTGGCCTCGAGCGCATCCAGCCGCGCGCGCAGTGCGTCCGCCTCGTCGCGGGCGGCCGCCGCCATCGCCTTGACCGCGTCGAATTCGTCACGGCTGACGAAATCGAGCCCGCCGATCCATTCCCTCGCGCGCGAGCGCGCGCTTGCTTCGGCTTCGCGGCCGACACCGGCCAGCGTCCCGGCGGCGCCGTTCACGAACTTCACGAAATCGTCGAAAATCTTGTTGTCGGCTTGCATGTCAATTCCTGCGATAATGTCAGAGCGGTATTTGGGTGGTGCTGGAAGACGGCACAAGGGTGGCGGCGTCCGGGTTCAACTGGTGGATCTGGAAGTTGAGCATCGCGGCACAGACCAGCCAGGCAAGATAGGGCACCATCAGCCAGGCGGCCGCCTTGCGGATCCGGCCGAACATCAGGGTCGTGGCCAGCGCGGCGAGGAACATCACCCCGATCACGATCAGCGCGGCGAATACCTGGTGCGCGCCGAAGAAGAGCGGGCTCCAGATCAGATTGATTAGCAATTGTATCACGAACAAGCCGATCGCCGGCCCGCGCAGCGTCGATCCGCGCGCGTGGATGATCATCGCCAACGCCAGCCCCATCAGGATGTAGATCGTCGTCCAGGCGACCGGAAAGGCCCAATTGGGCGGGGTCGCCGCCGGCTTCGCCAGCGCCTCGTACCATAGGTTGTTCGAGCCCATCGGCGCGAGCCGGGCGGAGCCGAAGCCGAGCAATAGGATCAGCGGCACCGTCACCACCGCCCAGCGCAAATAGGCCAGGCGCAGTTGCTGCTTCGATGCAATTTCCCTCAACGCCTACACCTTTCCTGCGCCACGCCTGCCGCGCGGTTTAAGATCCCAGACCATCAATATAAGATAAAGCCCGCCGGTTGGCCGAAAATATTTGCACACGCGGTGCGCGATAGTGGGTTCACGCAGCGATCGGCCGCCTGGTCGCGGCAATCAGGAACTCGATATTGCCCTCCGGCCCGGTGATCGGGCTTTCGACCACGCCCGCCACTGCCCACCCGATCGACTCCAGCCACGCGACGACTTGCGCACAGACGCGGTCGTGAATTGCTGGATCGCGCACTACCCCGCCCTTGCCCACTTCCTCGCGCCCGGCCTCGAACTGCGGCTTGATCAGCGCCAGCAGGCGGCCGCCCGGCACCACGAAGCCGAGCGGCACGGCGAGCACCTTGGCGAGGCCGATAAAGCTCGCATCGCACACCACCAGATCGATCGGCTCCGGGATATGCGCGGCGGTCAGGATCCGCGCGCTGGTCTGTTCGTGCACCACGACGCGGTCGTCCTGCCGCAGTTTCCAGGCCAGCTGGTTGGTGCCGCTATCCACCGCATAGACGCGGTGCGCGCCGCGCGTGAGCAGCACGTCGGTAAACCCGCCGGTCGAGGATCCGACGTCGATCGCCACCGCGCCGTCCACCGCCCAGCCGAAATGGTCCAGCCCGTGCGCCAGCTTGACCCCGCCACGCGACACCCAGGGATGATCGCGTCCCCGCACGTCGAGCACGACGTCGTCGGCCAGCATCTGCCCGGGCTTGTCGACCTTGCGCGTGCCCGCAAACACCAGCCCGGCCATGATCAACGCCTGCGCACGCGTCCGGCTCTCGGCCAGGCCGCGTTCCACCAGCAATTGATCGACCCGTATCTTTGCCATGCAATCCTCGATTCGCGCCGGACCCTAGCCGGGCACGGCGTGCCGCGCACCCCCAGCTTGAGCGGCCACCAGAAGGCGATCCGCGACCAGCCGAACGGAACCCGCCACGGCGTTCCGACTGGCGCAGCGCCTCGTCGATCCGGCGCAAGGCCTATTGCCGATCACATTGATAGGAATAGCTTCGAGGTCGGGAGGCGTGGTCATGCTGGTCCCCCTAGAGCTAAGCACGGCCACGTCTTCTGCGACATCAACAGGAGCCGAGAACATGGGAAGTCTTTCACCGTTCGATCCGGCCCAGCCGACGATCCTCACCGTGCCGGGCCTTGGCGGTTCGGGCCCGTCGCATTGGCAGACGCTATGGGAAGGCGCGCGCCCCGATACGCTGCGCGTCGAACTCGGCATGTGGCACACCCCGCATCGCAATGCCTGGGTGACCAAGCTCGATCAGGCGATCCGCCAGGCGCAGGCGCCCGTGATCCTTGCTGCCCATAGTCTGGGCTGCCTGGCCGTCGCGTGGTGGGCAGAATTGACGCGCCAGCCTTATGGCTGGCCGGTCGCCGGCGCGCTGCTGGTCGCGCCGGCCGATGCCGATCGCCCCTCGGCGCAGGACGAAGTCAGAGCGTTCGGCCCCACACCGACCATACCGCTGCCCTTTCCCTCGATCGTCGTGGCGAGCCAAGACGATCCCTGGATCGATCTCGATCGCGCGCACAGCCTGGCGGTCGGCTGGGGTAGCCACTTCATCGATGCCGGCGCGCAGGGGCACCTCAACGCCGCCAGCGGCATCGGCTGGTGGAGCGAGGGGCAGGAACTGCTCGAGCGCGTCATCGCCGCCGCCAGCGACGGCAAGGGCCGCGCCCGCCAGCCCAGCGACGCGCGTTCGATCCTCGCGATCGACGGCACCGATGCGGCGCAGGCACAGCAGCCGGGGCGATGAACCGCTAGGACCTCGCCTGACGCCCTGCTCCAACCGGGCTCAGGCGCGCGCGCCCTCCGCCACCCCGGCATCATTGTGCCGCAGCGCCTTCAGCACCGTCTCGACGATGCCGTCGGCGTCCAGCCCAGCCTGAGCATATTGCAGCTCGGGCTTGTCCTGGTCCTGGAACGTGTCGGGCAGGCGCATGGTGCGGATCTTGAGCCCGCCATCGGTCAGCCCCTCGTCCGAGGCGAGCGTCAGCACGTGCGCGCCAAGCCCGCCGACCGAGCCTTCCTCGATCGTCACCGCGACTTCGTGCGTGGTGAGCAGGCGGCGGATCAGGGCTTCGTCCAGCGGCTTGGCGAAGCGCAGATCGGCGACCGTCGTGCTCAGTCCCTTGGCATCGAGCGCGTCGGCCGCCTTCAGCGCCTCGCCCAGCCGGGTGCCGAGCGACAGGATCGCGACCTTCTTGCCCTCGCGCACGATCCGGCCCTTGCCGATCTCGAGCCGTTCGGGCGTTGCGGGCAGGTCGATGCCGGTGCCGTTGCCACGCGGATAGCGCAGCGCGATCGGGCCGCTGTCGTGGCACGCCGCGGTGTGCGTCATGTGCACCAGCTCGGCCTCGTCCGCCGCCGCCATGACGACGAAGTTCGGCAGCGTGGCGAGATAGGTCACGTCGAACGATCCGGCATGCGTCGCGCCGTCCGCGCCGACCAGCCCGGCACGGTCGATCGCGAAGCGCACCGGCAGGTTCTGGATCGCCACGTCGTGCACGACCTGGTCATAGGCACGCTGCAGGAAGGTCGAATAGATCGCGCAGAACGGGCGCATGCCCTGCGCGGCGAGCCCGGCGGCGAAGGTCACGGCATGCTGCTCGGCAATGCCGACATCGAAGAAACGATCGGGATAATTCTTGGCGAAGGCATCCAGCCCGGTGCCCGACGGCATTGCCGCGGTGATCGCGACGATGCGCTCGTCGCGCGCCGCTTCCTTGACCAGCTGCGCGCCGAACACGTTCTGATATTGCGGCGGGCCCGGCGGTGCCTTGGCCTGCGTGCCGGTGATCACATCGAACTTCTGCACGCCGTGATATTTGTCCGCTGCCGCCTCGGCCGGGGCATAGCCCTTGCCCTTCTTGGTCACGACATGGATCAGCACCGGGCCTTCCTTGGCGTCGCGGACATTCTCCAGCACCGGGATGAGATGTTCGAGATTATGCCCGTCGATCGGGCCGACATAATAGAAGCCCAATTCCTCGAACAGCGTGCCGCCGGTGGCCATGCCGCGGGCGAATTCCTCGGCCTTGGCCGCAGCGCTGTGCACGCGCTTGGAGAGCTTGCTCACCACCTTCTTGGCCAGGCTGCGGAAGCCCATATATTCGGAACTCGACACCATCCGCGCAAGATAGGCCGAGAGCCCGCCGACCGGCGGCGCGATCGACATGTCGTTGTCGTTGAGGATCACGATCAGCCGGTTGCCCGCCGCCTCGGCATTGTTCATCGCCTCATAGGCCATGCCCGCCGACATCGCGCCGTCGCCGATCACCGCGATGCCCTTGCCCGGCGTACCGGCGAGCTTGTTGGCGATGGCAAAGCCCAGCGACGCCGAGATCGAGGTCGACGAATGCGCCGCGCCGAACGGGTCGTATTCGCTCTCGCTGCGCTTGGTGAAGCCCGACAGGCCGCCACCGGTGCGCAGCGTGCGGATTCGATCGCGCCGCCCGGTCAGGATCTTGTGCGGATAACATTGATGCCCGACGTCCCACACCAGCTTGTCGTTGGGCGTATCGAACACATAGTGGATCGCGACGGTCAGCTCGACCACGCCGAGCCCGGATCCCAGGTGGCCGCCGGTGACGCCGACCGCGGAGATCGTCTCGGCGCGCAGTTCGTCGGCCAGCTGGCGAAGTTGGGTCGGAGCGAGCTTGCGCAGGTCCGCGGGGATATGGACCGTATCGAGCAACGGCGTTTCGGTAACATCAGACATTGATGGGGTTTAGCCGAGCCGGAAACCGCTGTCGATTGGGCTGGATCATCTGCATCGTTTCTTGATCCATATTAGATCGACCCCGGATTTCGGCGGACGGCCGGAGCAGAATGATGCCAGTGAATACGTGAGCCGCTGCCGCGTGCAACGCCTGCCTCACCCCACCGACGTCGCGCCCGATTCGCGCCGTCAGCACACCACCGGACACCCGACAGACATTGCGCGGTACTAACCGCGATCGGCCAGCCTCAGCTCGGGGCGTCACAGTCCGCGCAGGTTCCGCGCACTTCGATGACCGGACGAACAGGAGAAAAACCAGTCGCCGCCGCAGCCGAACGGACGCCCTTGGTGATCACGTCGTCGTCGATATGCACCGTCGTCCCGCACGAGTCGCAGACCAGGAAGATGCAGTCGTGCAGGCAATCGGGATGCGCATTGGCGACATAGGCATTGGCGCTCTCGACCTTGCGCGCCAGGTTCGACGCAACGAACAGGTCAAGGATGCGATACACGCTGTTGGCCGCGACCCGACGCCCCTCGGACTTGGAAACGGCTTCGGCGATATCATAAGCCGAGGCCGGCTTGTCGAACCCGGCCAGCGCCGCAAAGATGTTTGCGCGCATCGCCGTCCATTGCTCGCCGGATTTCTCCAGCGTGGCCTGCGCCGCGGTGGCGAGATCGGCGCCCAGGGGTTCGTGGTGATGATGATGCGAAGCCATCGTCATAAGGTAAGAGCTGCGCCGCCGTTGAGCAAGCGCCCGTCCCGGTCGCGCCGCCGGCTCAGTAGGTCGCGCGGCGGTTCAGATCGTGGCCCAGCGCGAGCAGACCGACGCCGACCAGGGTCCAGATCGTCTCCAGCCCGCTGCCGTCATGCGGCAGCGACATCGCGCCGGCCATGATGCCAAGGCCGAGTGCACCGACCGATGCCGGCATCATATAGCCGTGCGCGGCAATGCCACGGCCCAGCGCAAGAATGCCGAAGCCGATCGCGATGGTCAGACCGATTTCATGGAAGATCGGATTGAGCAGCATTCCGCCCGCAGTCGACAGCAAGGCGAGCAGGATCGCGCTGGTCAGGCAATGCACCATGCACAGGCCCGACAGGCCGATCGCCAGGCGATCGGCATGCGACTCGATCCAGCCGAGCGGAGAAATGCGGGAGTGTGTCGTCATCGTGGGTGCTATATATCGCCGGTTGCGCCGGGTTACAATATATCATGTGCTGTTTCTGGCCTTTGGCAAATGATGCCCAAACCGCGCCTGGACCGGCATGTCGAGCGCCGCGGGTGCGACCATCTGTCATATCGACGACACTGCCGTGCCACGCTACCACCCTCCCATGCTGCAGATGACACAATCTTCCACCCGCCCGCGCGCGATCGCACTCTGGCTATTGGTCGTCGCTGCCATGATTCTTGCGATCGTCGCGGTCGGCGGGATCACCCGGCTGACCGAATCCGGCCTGTCGATCACGCAGTGGAAGCCGATCAGCGGCATCGTCCCGCCGCTCAGCGAGGCTGAGTGGCAGGCCGAGTTCGCCAATTACAAGCGCATCCCCGAATATACGCAGATCAACAGCGGCATGACGCTGGCCGGGTTTAAGGCGATCTTCTTCTGGGAATATCTGCATCGCGTGCTCGCGCGGCTGATCGGCATGGTCTTCGCGCTACCGCTGCTGTGGTTCGCGGTGCGGCGGCAGATCCCCAAGGGCTATGGCCGGCGGCTGGTCGCGATCCTTGCGCTCGGCGCGCTGCAGGGCACGATCGGCTGGTGGATGGTCAAATCCGGCCTCAGCCAGCGCACCGATGTCAGCCATATCCGGCTTGCCACGCATCTCGTCACCGCCCTGGCGACGCTCGCCGGCACGGTATGGACCGCGCTCGACCTGCGCGCGCTGCACCGCGATCGCTTCGCGCGCCCCGCGCCGCTGCGCTCCGTGGCGATCGTCGCGCTCCTCGTCCTGTTCGTGCAGATCATTCTTGGCGCCTTCACCGCCGGGCTCGACGCCGGCTATGCCTTTTCGAGCTGGCCGTTGATGGGCGATGCCTGGTTCCCGGCGGGCGGCTGGCATGCCGGCTGGTCGGTGACGCGCAACGCGATCGACAATCCCATCGTCGTGCAGTTCATCCACCGCTGGACCGCGTTTGCCGCCGCCGCCGCCTTGATCTGGCTGGCGCTGCGATCGTCGCGCACCGGCAGCAAGGGCCCGGGCCATGCGATCATCACCCTGGTCGTGCTGCAGATCCTGCTCGGCATCGCGACGCTGATGACCGGCGTGCAGATCGCGGTCGCCGTGGCGCATCAGGTCAACGCGGCGCTGCTGCTGATCGCGGTGACGGTGGCGGCCCATCAGGTCGGCCGCCGCTCGCACTGAGGCGCATGGTATCATATTACCCGTCAGCAAAGCCGCGCAAAGCTTGACTTTGCGCGGCCCTCCGATCATTAGCCTCGTCATTCGCGCCGCCCGGCAACTGGCGGCGCGGTTTCGTTTAACACTGGAAGGTCTGCCATGAAGGCGCTGATGAAGACCACCAAGTCGGCCAAGCCGTACGAGGTGGAGAAGAAATGGCATATTATCGATGCCGATGGGCTGGTCGTCGGCCGCATGGCCTCGATCGTCGCGAACATCCTGCGAGGCAAGCACAAGCCGAGCTATACCCCGCACGTCGATTGCGGTGACAATGTCATCATCATCAACGCCGACAAGGTTCGGTTCACGGGCAACAAGCTCAAGGACAAGATCTATTACCGCCACACCGGCTATCCGGGCGGCATCAAGGGCGTGGCCGCGGGCAAGATCCTCGAGGGTCGCTTCCCGGAGCGGATCATCGAAAAGGCGATCGAGCGGATGATCCCGCGCGGTCCTCTGGGTCGTGACCAGATGCGCAACCTGCGCGTTTTCGCCGGCACCGAGCATCCGCACGAAGCGCAGGACCCTCAGGTCCTCGACATCGGCAGCATGAACCGCAAGAACAAGGTGGGCGCATAATGTCCGACAACCGCCAGTCGCTTTCCGACCTCGCCGGCCTGACCAACCAGGAGCCGGCAACCCAGAATAACGGCGTCAGCACGCCGGTCCTCGCCGGTGACGAATATGCACCGTCGGCGCCGGTGATCGAGCGCGAGCCGATGCCGCTGCGCGAGCAGATCATCGACAAGCAGGGCCGCGCCTATGCCACGGGCCGCCGCAAGGATGCGGTTGCCCGCGTGTGGATCAAGCCGGGTTCGGGCAAGATCACGATCAACGGCCGCGATCAGGAAGTGTATTTCGCACGTCCAACGCTGCGTCTCGTGATCAACCAGCCGTTCGGTATCGCCGAGCGCGATGGCGCCTATGACGTGATCTGCACCGTCAAGGGTGGTGGTCTTTCGGGCCAGGCCGGCGCGGTCAAGCATGGCATCAGCCAGGCGCTGACCAAGTACGAGCCGGTGCTGCGCGCCGCGGTCAAGGCGGCAGGCTTCCTGACCCGCGACAGCCGCACCGTCGAGCGCAAGAAGTACGGCAAGGCGAAGGCACGCAAGAGCTTCCAGTTCTCGAAGCGCTAAGTCTTTCCTTTATTGCTACGCAAAAGGGCGGTCCGGCAACGGGCCGCCCTTTTCGGTTCCAAGCCGCTACTCTTCCGCTGCAGGGTCGCTTATCGTTGCCGACCATGACGCCGCAGAACGACATCACCACGGGCATCCTCACCTTCCTCGATCGCATCGGCATTGCGGTGGTGCTGGAGGCAATCCCCGGCGATACCTTTCTACCCGCCATGGCGATCCGGGACGGCGCGCTGGTCGTCGATCTCGCGCGACTGACCCATCCGGGCGATCTGCTGCACGAGGCGGGGCATATCGCGGTGACCGATCCGGCAGCGCGCCCGACGCTCGGCGACGTGCCGCCGGATGGCGGCGAGGAGATGGCGGCGATCGCCTGGTCCTATGCCGCCGCGCGGGCGATCGGCATCGATCCCCGCATCGTGTTTCACGATCACGGCTATAAGGGCGGCGGGGCGCATCTTGCCGCCCTGTTCGACGCGGGCGATTATCTCGCGCTGCCGCTGCTGCAATGGTTCGGCATGGCGTACGATGCGCCGACGGCCAAGGCGCACGGTGCCGCCCCCTTCCCCCAGATGCAGCGCTGGTTGCGCTAGGCCGACGTCTGTTCCCGGGGCAGCACGACATCCGGCTGCGGCCCGAAATTGCGCAACACCACATCGAACGTGCCGTCGGCGATCCGCACCTCGTTGAACGACGGCGGCAGCGCGCGCGTCCGTTCCGACAGCGTGCCGGCGCCGATCATCCGCATGCGGTGACCGCCCGTCTCGTGCACGATGTCGAACGCGTCATGCACATGGCCGGTCATTACCGCATCCGCGCCGGCGGCGGCGAGTGCGGCGAACGCCTGCTTGCCGTGCCGCGTCTCGGAGGTTGCCTGCGTGTCGCCCTCGATCAGCGGATGATGGCAGGCGATGAACACCAGCGCGTCCTTGGGCGCCGCCTCGACCAGCGCCAGCGTCTGTTCCAGGTTGCGCGTCCCGACATAGCCTTTCGACCAATCGAGCCGGAACTGGAATCGCGCCGTCGTGACCAGCGGCACGATCACCACGCCGGGCAGGTCGAGCGGCTTTTCAACCAGCCGCTCGACCTTGTGATAGCGATGATAGGGGCGGAAGAAGCGGCGCAGCGGGTTGAACAGCGGCAGATCGTGATTGCCCACCTCCACCGTCACCGGCACGCCCAACCGCTGCAGCCAGGCGAGTCCGGCATCGAACTCGTCCTTCTTGGCGCGCATCGTGAGATCGCCGGTCATGATCACCGCGTCCGGTTTCTCGGCATGCACCGTCTCCTCGAACCAGGCGACCGCGGCGCGATCCTCGCGTCCGAAATGCACGTCGCTGACATGAAACAGGCGGATCACGCACTTTTCCCCTTGGTCCGAATGAACATCTTGGCGGTCATCCCGCCGGTAATCGTCACGCCCGGCGCGAGCATCACCGGTTCGCCGTCGAACAGCGCCAGCGTCGGCTTGCGCCCGGCGACGCGCAGCGCGGCGACATGCACCTGCGTCACCGCCGGCGAGGCGATCCAGTCGCCGGTCAGCCAGTCCCAGCCGAGCGCGACGATCGAGCGCCAGGCGCGCGCGTCGATGCCGCGCAGATCGAGGTTGCCATTGTCGGGCATGACGAAGATCGCCTGCTGGCGGTGGCGCAGCGCCGGTACGTCCTCAAGCCGGATGCCGCGCGTGAACGTCTTCGCCCAGGCGTGGCGCATCGCGCGCAGCAACCCGCGCAGCCGGCCGGCGCGCACCAGTTCGCGCGCCCGCACCCAGCTTGCCGCCGGCCCCAGGATCACGCCGACCAGCCCGCGATGCGGCCCGGCCGCGACGACCGGCAGCGCGACGGTCTCGCCACCGCGATGCGCGGCATGCACGATCGCGCTGGCATCGGCATCGCCGTGCAGCGCCTTGGCGAGCAGGTTCATCGTTCCGCCCGGCAGGATCAGAATCTTCCCGCGCCATGCGGCCAGCCGCGATACCGCGGCGTTGACCGTGCCGTCGCCGGCGAACAGGATGGCGGTGTCCACCCCGGCGGCATCGAGCGCGGCGGGCTCGGGCAGGTCATCCGCCGGGAACGCGGTGCGCCCGGCCAGCGTCAGCCCGCGCTCGGCAAACACCGCCTGGATCGCATCGCATTTCGCCTGGCTGGTCGAGCCCGAGGCCGGATTGGTGATGAACCACACGCTCTTCATTGCCCGCCGAACGCACGACCGGGAGGAAGGGGTGCGCGGCAGCCAAACAATCCGCGCGCAACCGCCGGTGCTGCTCAGATAAGACCAGGGCGAACCGGGCGGCGCCGGCCGCCCCCCCGGCTTAGTGCGGGCGCGCTGCCGTTGCCGGCGCAGCAGGGGTTTCCGCGCCAGTTGCGGGATCGCGCGCGCCGTGATCGGTCGCCCGGTCCAGGGCGAAGTCGCGTTGCTGGATCGCCGCCAGCGCCGCCTTGGCCACCGCATCGGCCGTATCGCAAGTGGCCGCGTTGATCGCTGCCAGCAGTTCGAGCCGGCCGTCATAGCCGTTGCGCAGATGCGCCAGCTCGTGCGCCTCGATCACGGCGAGATACCGCGCCCAGTCCAGCCGGACGGTCTCCGGCACCGCGGCATCGGCCAGCCGCGGCAGAGTCACCGTCGCGCTGAACGTCACCGTCGCGTCCTGCAGCTGGCATGCGCCGTCGCGCACCGGCCACGACCAGCGCAGCGCGGTACGCGTCAGCGCATCGACGCGCTGCTGGTCGGCGGGGTCGGTCGGCCTGAGCTTGCGCATGTCGGCGCGGATCGTCGGCAGGTCGGTGCCGGCGACATCGTAATAAAGGATCGTGACATCGGGTATCGCGGCAAACGGCCCGGATTGCGCCTGGCCTGCGCCGGCGGCGAGCAGCAGCGCGACCGCCGCCCGCCTCATGCCTCGGCCCAGCGCCGCAACAGATTGTGATACACGCCGGTCAGTTGCACCACCGCGGCATCGCCCTGCCCCTGCGCCAGCGCGACGCTTTGCACCGCCTGGTCGAGATCGAACAGGATGCGCCGCGCGCCGTCGTCGCGCACCATCGACTGGATCCAGAAGAACGAGGCGGTGCGCGTGCCCCGCGTCACCGGCTCGACGCGGTGCAGGCTGGAAGCGGGATAGAGCAGCAGATGGCCGGCCGGCAGCTTGATCGATTGCACCCCGAACGTGTCCTCGATCACCAGCTCGCCGCCGTCATAGGCTTCGGGCGGTTCGAGGAACAACGTCGCCGAGAGATCGCTGCGGATGCGGAAATCGGTGCCGCGCTGCATGCGGATCGCATTGTCGATATGTGTGCCGAATGCCTGCCCGCCGGCATAGCGGTTGAACAGCGGCGGAAATACCTTGGCCGGCAGTGCCGCCGCGACGAACAGGGGCGACCGGCCCAGCGCCTCGAGCACCATATTGCCCGCCGCGCGCGCCTCGGCGCTGTCTTCGGGCAATTGCTCGTTGCGCTTGACCAGCGCGCTCTGCGCGCCCGACGTCACGTTGCCGTCGACCCACGGCGCACCATCGATCAGCGCGCGCAGCCGCGCGACCGCCGCCGCATCCAGAACGTCGGGGATGGTAGTCAGCATCGGTTCGATTTCCCGGTCATGGCATCAGTGTGGCGCGATCGGGCGACGCATGCCAGCCCGATCGCGCCAGATCGGTCAGAAGCTGTAGTAGAGGCTGAACACCGCCGACCGATCCTCGCCCGGTACCGCCCAGCCATTGTTGCGGATGCCGGTGAAGTAGCGCGCGTTCGTAAAGTTCTGCACGTTGACCTGCGCGGTGAGGCCGGGCGTGACCGGATAGGACAGGAAGGCGCGATGCGTGGTATAGGCCTTGGTCCGGAACACCGGGGTCAGCGCCGCGCCGTTGGCCAGGCCGTTGCTGCCGGCCACGATCGGCGTCACCAGCGCGCTGTTGTTGAGCGCGAAGCTGCCCTGGTAGCTCAGGCCATAGCCGAGCTGTAGCCCGAACGGCAGCGTATAGGTGGTGAACAGGCTGCCCGAATGTTTGGGCGTGTTGTTCAGCTCCTGCCCGGCCTGCGGGTCGAGCACCGCGGTGGAATTGCCGCAGATGTTGGTGGTCACCGGCGGCGTCGCCGTGCTGGTGGTCAGCCGCCCCGGATTGGCCAGGCAGAAGTTCGACACGCTCTGTCTGATCTCGCTGTCGAGATAGGTATAGTTGGCGAACACGCTCCACGCCTTGGTGATGTTGCCGCTGGCGCCGAGCGCGATGCCGTCGACGCGCGAGCGGCCGTCGGTCACCGGCAGCGTGCCGACGATCGGATCGTTGGTCGCGACACGGTAATTGGTGCGGTCGTTGCGAAACACCGCGGCGGTCAGTTGCAGGCGGCGGCCGAACAGATCGGCCTTGGCGCCGATCTCGTAATTGACCGCCTTTTCCGGCTGCACGTCGCACGGATCGAGCGCGCCCGACGGCGCGGTGATCACCGTGCCGCAGCTCAACCGCACCGTCGCCGAAGTCGGCGTGGTGGAATTGCCATAGGCGACGTAGAGGCTGACCGTGTCGATCGGCTTGAAATTGAGGCCCAGGCGGTACGAGAACAGGGTCTCGTCGCTCGATTGGTTCAGCCCGCGCGTATAGGTGCCGAGTGCTGGCGATCCCGCTGCCGTCGCCGTCGAATAGGTATCGGTCCGGAACGTCGCCTTGGCATGCTCGTAGCGCAGCCCGACATTGGCCTCGAGTTGCGGCACGATCTTGATCGTGTCGAACAGATAGGCCGCGGCATTGGTGCTGACGCCCTGCGCGCGGCTCGCCTGGATGAAGTTCAGCGCGCCGGTGTAGGTGGTGTTCGGGTTGAAGAGGTCGATATTGGGCTGCGCGACGACCACGCCGCTCGCGGTGCGCAGCACGTTGCCGCTGACGATCGAATAATCCTCCTGCGCGAAGGATGCGCCGAGCACCGCCGTATGCTCGAGCCCGAACGTGTCGAACACCGCGCGCAGATCGGTCTGATTGTACAGGAGCTGATTTTCCTGATCGCGGATCGTCCCGCGCGGGCCGCTCGGCACGTAAAAACCGGGCGTCGTGCACGATGTGCCGTTGCCGGCAATCCCCGTCCCCGCCGTCGCCCCGGGCAGGCAATAGGTGCCCTGCGGCGCACTGGTGGCCGAATCCTGGCTGACGCGCTGCCAGCGGCTGAGGTTGCGGATCGACACCTTGTCGCTGAACGCATGCGTGAAGCGCACCGTCGCCTGGTCGACCAGAATGTCCTGCTTGTCGAGATTTTCGATGCCGTAATAATTGCTGTCGTCGACGCCGGGCAGTGGCCCGCTGAAGAAGGCGTTGCGGTAATAGGGCACGCCGTAGACCGGCACATTATTGTCCTTCTGGTGCAGATACTGGAACACCAGATTGGTCGGGCTATCCACGCCGATGGTCAGCGACGGCGCAACCGCCCAGCGCTTGTTCTTCTCGACATCGCGGCCGGGCACGTCGTTGCGGTGATACACGCCGTTGAGCCGCACCGCGACGAGATCGCTGACCCGCACATTGCTGTCGACCGTCGCGCGGTAATAATCGTCCGTGCCGACGCCGGCCTGGACCACCGTCAGGTTCTCGCGCTGTGGCACCTTGGTGACGAGGTTGATCGTGCCGCCGACCGAGCCCGCGCCGTTGAACACGCTGTTCGCGCCGTTATAGACTTCGATCTGCTGCAGGTTGAACGTCTCGCTGCGGCTATACTGCGCGCTGTCGCGCACCCCATCGATCGTGATGTCGTTGTTGGCCGAATAACCGCGCAGGTTGATGCTGTCGCCATAGCCACCGCCGCCCTCGCCCGCGCCGAAGGTGATGCCGGGGATCGTCTGCAGCGCGTCGCGCAACGTCAGCAAATTCTGTTTGCGGATCGTCTGGTCGCCGATCACCGTGATCGTCTGCGGCGTATCGAGCAGCGGGCGCGTTGCCTTGGGGCTTTCGACCGACTTCTGCCGCTCGCCGTTGACGATGATGTCGTCATCCTGGCGTTGCGACTGATCGGTGTCGGCCGCGGGCGTGCCATCGATTGCGGCTGCCGCCGGCGCCGTCATGAACGCCCCGAAGCAGGACAGCGCCAGGAATGCCGGCGTGGCGGTGAGCGAGCGGCGACTGGTATCGGAACGCATGAAAAGATCCCCTTGTTGTTACAAAGCCGCTATTGCGAGTAACTCGCATTGTCAACGCTATTGAGAGTAACTCGCACCATAGTCGCAACCTGTCGCCAATGTTGCTCTACCATTGCCAACCCTAAGCATGCTTACTATGTGCGTGCGGATGGAAAATGTCGGCTTTCTGGTCAGCGATGTGTCGCGCCTGTTGCGGCGTCGCTTCGATGCGCGCGCCCGGCTGATCGGCGTGACACGTGCACAGTGGCGCGTGCTCACCACGCTGAGCCGCGTCGAAGGCATCAACCAGGGTGGTCTGGCGGATCGGCTCGAGGTCGAGCCGATCACACTGTGCCGGATGATCGACCGGCTCGAGGAAGCCGGGCATGTCGAGCGCCGCCGCGATCCGACCGATCGCCGTGTCTGGCGCATCTACCTCACCGACACGTCCCGCCCGCTGCTCGACAAGCTCCATGTCGTGGCGGACGGCCTGCTCGACGACGCGCTGGCCGGGATCGACGATCACAGCCGCACGCTATTTTCGGAAACGCTGCAGCGGATCCGCGACAACCTCACCGCAATCGACACTAACGAGGCCGACCATGGCTGATGCAGACCCCCGGAAGCCGTTCGTGGCGGAGACCGTGATCGTGCCCGAGCCCACCGCCAAGCGCCGCTGGAAGCGCACCGCGCTGATGATCAGCGTGCCGCTGCTGGTGATCGCCGTGGCGGCCTATCTGTGGCTCACCGCGGGGCGCTTCGTCTCCACCGACAACGCCTATATCGCGCAGGATAAGGTCTCGGTGTCGGCCGATGTCGCGGGCCGCATCGTGCAGGTTGCGGTGCACGAAAATCAGACCGTCAAGGCCGGCGACCTGCTGTTCCGCATCGATCCCGATCCCTACCGCATCGCCGTCGCGCAGGCCGATGTGGCGATCGCCAACGCCCGGGTCGATGTCGGCACGCTGCAGTCCAGCTATCAGGGCAAGGGCGCCGATATCGCCGCCGCGCAGGACCAGATCCTCGCCGCGCAGGAAGATTATGACCGTCAGGCCGCATTGATGAAGCGGGGCTTCACCACGCGCGCACGGCTGCAACAGGCCGAACACAGCCTGCAGCAGGCGCGCGCCACGCTGGGCAATGCGCAGGCTGGTGCCGCCGAGGCCCGCGCCAAGCTTGCCACCGGCGGCAGCGCGGTCTCGCCGGCGATCGCCGCGGCACAGGTGCAACGCGCCAAGGCCGCGCTCGATCTCACGCGCACCGCGGTCTATGCGCCCTATGGCGGCACGATCAGCCAGTCGGACCGGCTACAGGTCGGCCAGATGATGGTTTCCGGCCTCCCCGCGGTATCGATCGTCAAGAGCAACCGCTCCTGGGTCGAGGCCAATTTCAAGGAAACCGATCTCAATCAGATGCGCGTCGGCCAGCCTGCCGAGGTCGCGTTCGACGCCTATAAGGGCCTCAAGCTGAAGGGCCATGTCCAGTCGATCGGTGCGGGCACCGGTTCGGAATTTTCCGTCCTGCCGGCGCAGAACGCGACCGGCAATTGGGTCAAGGTCACGCAGCGCGTGCCGGTGCGCATCGCGATCGACGAACCGAGCCCGCGCCCGTTGATCGCCGGCCTGTCCGCCGAGGTGACGATCGACGTGCGCGATCATGGCAACCGCTAACCCGCCCGGCGGCGTCGATCCGCTCGCCGAAGTCGAATCGACCGAGGCACCGGCGCCGGCGGTCGAGCGCGCTGCGCTCCACACCAGCAATCGTCCGATGCTCACCATCGGCGTGATGGCCGCGACGATCATGCAGATCCTCGATTCGACTATCGCCAATGTCGCGCTGCCGCACATGCAGGCGTCGCTCAGCGCCACCGCCGACACCGTCACCTGGGTGCTGACCTCCTATATCGTCGCCTCGGCGGTCGCAATTCCGATGACCGGGTGGCTGTCCGACCGGATCGGCAGCCGCAACCTGTTCCTTTATGCCGTGGTCGGCTTCGTGCTCGCCTCGATGCTGTGCGGTCTCGCCACCAACCTGCCCGAGATGGTGCTGTTCCGCGTCCTGCAGGGCATCGCCGCGGCGTTCATGAACCCGCTCAGCCAGACGGTGATGATGGACATCAACCCGCCCTCCAAACAGGCCGGCGCAATGTCGATCTGGGGCATGGGGGTGATGGTCGGGCCGATCCTGGGGCCGGTGATCGGCGGGTGGCTGACTGACAATTATGATTGGCGCTGGTGCTTCTACGTCAACGTGCCGGTCGGCATCGTGACCTTCGCAATCCTCTGGGCATTGCTGCCGACGCGCGAGATCCGCCTGCGCCGCTTCGATCTGTTCGGCTTTTCGCTACTGGCGATCGCGATCAGCGTGTTCCAGCTGATGCTCGATCGCGGCCAGACCAACGACTGGTTCGAGTCGTGGGAGGTGCGCATCGAAGGCATGGTGGCGCTCTGCGCCGCTTGGATGTTCGGCGTGCATCTGTTCACCGGCAAGAACCCGATGTTCGAACGCAGCCTGTTCGCCAACCGCAATCTGGTCACCGGCATCGGCTTCATGATCGTCATCGGCGTGCTGATGACCGCCTCGCTCGCGCTGCTGCCGCCGATGCTGCAGAGCCTGTTCGGCTATCCCGTGCTGGAAACCGGCATCCTGCTGATGCCGCGCGGCGTCGGCATCGTCGCCAGCATGGCGCTGGCCGGGCGGCTGATGAAGCAGAATGTCGATCCGCGGCTGCTGGTCGGCAGCGGGCTGATCATCGCGGCCTATTCGCTGTGGGACATGACCGGCTGGACGATCGAGATGGGCTCCACGCCGTTCATCGTCACCGGGCTGGTGCAGGGCGTCGGGCTCGGGCTTATCTTCATCCCGCTCAACATCATGGCGTTCGGCACGTTGCCGCCGCACCAGCGCACCGAAGGCGCCAGCCTGATGAACCTGTCGCGCAACATCGGCGGGTCGGTCGGCATTTCCACGGTGACGGTGCTGCTCGCGCGCAACCTTCAGATCAACCATGCCGAATTGGGCGCGCATATCACGGCGGGCGGGCTCACCGCGGCGGATCCGCTGGTCGGCTCGATCCTCGGCGGCAGCACCGATGCGGCGCTCGCCATGGCCGACGGCATCGTCAACCAGCAGGCAGCGATGATCGCCTATCTCGACGATTTCAAACTGATGATGATCCTCACCATGGCGGCGATCCCACTGGTGCTGTTGCTCAAGCGGCCGAAGCCGCCGGCCAAGGGCGAGAAGGTCGAAGCGCCGGCCGTGCATTTCGATTGAGTCCTGAACCGTCTTGGCAACGCTGTGCCGCCTCCACCCCCGTCGTCACCCCGGACTTGTTCCGGGGTCCACTGTGCCGGTTACGCTCAAGCGTGTGATACCCGGCAGGGTGGACCCCGGAACAAGTCCGGGGTGACGCATCGTTTGAGCAATGATCGCGCGCCAGCCCGAACCAACCATCCTTGCCCCGACCACCCTGCCCCATTAGGCCACCCGCATGACCCTTCTCCCCACCCGCGCGCTCGGCCCTTACACCGTGTCGTCGATCGGCCTCGGCTGCATGAACCTGAACCATGCGTACGGCGTCCCGCCGCAAGAGGCGGACGCGATCGCGCTGCTCCACCGCGCGGTCGATCTCGGCATCACCCTGTTCGACACCGCTGCGCTCTACGGCCTCGGCGACAACGAACGCCTGGTCGCCAAGGCGCTCGCCACGCGCAGCGAACCCGTCACGCTCACCACCAAATGCGTGCTCGATTTCGTCGACGGCAAACGCTCGCTGAACGGCGCGCCCGACGCCATCACCCGCACTGTCGAAGGATCGCTCGATCGACTCGGCACCGATCATATCGCGCTCGTCTATCTCCACCGGCTCGACAAAAAGGTGCCGATCGAGGAGTCGGTCGGCGCGCTGGTACGGCTCAAGGAAGCGGGCAAGATCGGCGCGATCGGCCTGTCCGAAATGTCCGCCGCCACGATCCGCCGCGCGCAGGCGGTGCATCCGATCGCCGCCGTGCAGAGCGAATATTCGCCGGTCGTGCGCAATCCCGAGCTCGCCGTGCTCGACGCCTGCCGGGAACTCGGCATCGCCTTCGTCGCCTTCTCCCCCGTCGCGCGCGGCCTGCTCGCCGGCGCAGTGCGCAAGGCCGATTATGCGGCGCACGATATCCGCGCGCAGATGCCGCGCTTCACCGAGCCCAACCTGACGCACAATCTGCAGGCGGTCGACGCCTATGACGCGCTCGCCGCGCGGCACGGCATGACGCCCGCGCAATTGTCGATCGCCTGGACGCTGGCCAGGGGCGAGCACATCATCCCGATCCCCGGCACGCGCAGCATCCGCCATCTCGAGGAAGACGTCGCCGCCGCGACCATGGCTCTGCCCGAGGACATCTTCGCCGAGATCGATGCGATCTTCGCCCCCGGCGCGATCCGCGGCGCCCGCTATGCCGCGGCGATGCAGGCGCAGATCGATACCGAGACGCTGCCGGGCGAGGATCTCGCCTGATGGAGCTCGACATCCTGCTGCAGCATTATTTCGGCACCACCGATCTGACCACGCTCGACGATGCCGGGTTCGAACACGGCGTCGAAAAGCTCGGCACCGCGTTCGGCGTGGAGAAGGAGCCCGGCCGCCGCTTCGCGCTCTGGTCGCTGCTCCACGCGCTCGGCGACGCGCCCGATCCCGCCGTCGCGTTCAAGGATCCGGCCGCGCGCCGCGCGGCAGAGGACTATGCCCATGCCGCCGACCGCGCCGCCTACCGGGCGGAAAATTCCTGAGCGACACGCTCTCCCTCCCCCAGGCGCGGCGCATCGCGCTCGCCGCGCAGGGCTTCGGCCAGCCGCATCCGGCACGCGTCGATCAGGCCCAGATGCGCCGTACCATCGCGCGGCTTGCGCTGCACCAGATCGACAGCGTCAACGTCCTGTCCCGCGCGCATTACCTGCCCGCCTTCTCGCGCCTCGGCAGCTATGACCGCACCTTGCTCGATCGCGCCGCCTGGGGCCGCAAGAGCGAGCGCCGGCTGTTCGAATATTGGGCGCACGAAGCCTCTTTGCTGCCGCTCGAGCTGCACCCGCTGCTGCGCTGGCGCATGGCCCGCGCCGATCGCGGCGACTATGGCTGGGCGGCGATGCGGCGCTACGCCACCGAAGGACGCGCCGAGGCACAGCTGATCCTCGACCGCCTCCGTGCCGACGGCCCGCTCGCCGCGTCCGATTTCACCGAAGGCAGAAGCGGCACCGGCTGGTGGGCCTGGGGGGATACCAAGCGTGCGCTGGAATGGCTGTTCTGGGCCGGCCATATCACCACGGCGACGCGGCGGCGCAGCTTCGAGCGTGTCTACGACCTCACCGACCGTGTCATCCCGCCGGCGATCCTCGCCCTGCCCACCCCGTCCGAGGAAGATGCCCACCGCGCACTGGTCGAGCGCGCGGCGATCGCGATGGGCGTCGCCACCGAGACCGACCTGCGCGATTATTTCCGGCTCGGCGTCGTCGAGACGCGCAGCGCCGTGGCCGATCTGGTCGAGGCAGGCGTGCTGCTCCCCACGCAGGTCGCCGGCTGGCCCAAGACCGCCTATTTCCACCGCGACGCGCGCCGCCCGCGCCGGATCGAGGGTGCCGCGCTCCTCGCCCCGTTCGACCCGCTGATCTGGGAACGCGACCGCGCCGAACGGCTGTTCGGTTTCCGCTACCGCATCGAGATCTACGTCCCGGCGGAGAAACGCGTGCACGGCTATTACGTGCTGCCGTTGCTGCTCGACGACGCGCTGGTCGCGCGCGTCGATCTCAAGGCCGATCGCCAGAACGGCCGCTTGCTGGCGCACCGCATCCATCTTGAGCCGGGCGCGCCGCCCGACACGCGCGACCGGCTGACGATCGAACTCGAGCGGATGGCCGGCTGGCTGGCGCTCGATGGCGTCGTGCTGCCGACCGCCTAGAACAGCCAGCCCTTCCCCGGCCATCGCCGGGGAAGGTGCGCGGTTTACGCCGCCAGGAATGCCTCGACCGGGAGCGCCATCAGCGATTCGCTGCCGCCCTCGATCTTGCGGCGCAGCGCGCCTGCATCCGGCAGGATGCGCTCGGCGAAGAAGCGCGCGGTCATCAGCTTGGCGTCGAGGAAAGCGGCATCGCCCTCGCCTGCCGCCTTCAGCTTGACCGCCGCCGAAGCCATGCGCAGCCACATCAGCCCGGTCGAGACCAGCCCCATGATCTGCATATAGCTATAGGCGCCGGCGCCGACATTGTCCGGGTTCTGCATGCCGTTCTGCATGAACCACATCGTCGCCGCCTGCAGCTGGCCACTGGCCTTTTCCAGCGCCTCGGCGAACGCCGCGGTTTCCGGCACCGCCTTGGCCGCGGCGACATCCTCGCCGACCAGCTTGAAGAACGCCTGCACCGCACGGCCGCCGTTGGAGGCCAGCTTGCGGCCGACCAGATCCATCGCCTGCACGCCGTTGGTGCCTTCGTAGATCATCGCGATGCGCGCATCGCGGACATACTGCTCCATGCCCCATTCGGCGATATAGCCGTGGCCGCCATAGACCTGCTGCGCGTTGGTCGCGATCTCATAGCCCTTGTCGGTGCCATAGCCCTTGATCACCGGCGTCAGCAGGCCGAGCAGATCGCCCGCCAGCTGCTTCTCCTCGTCGGTCGGCGCGGCGTGCTCGAGATCGGCCTGCACCGCGACCCACAGGCACAGCGCGCGCAAGCCTTCGGTCATCGCCTTGGCTTCCATCAGCATGCGGCGCACGTCGGGATGGACGAACAGCGTGTCCGCCTTCTCGTTCGGCTCCTTGGGGCCGGTCAGCGCGCGGCCCTGGCGGCGATCCTGCGCATATTGCACCGCATTCTGATACGCCACTTCGGCGATGCCCAGGCCCTGCAGGCCCACGCCGAGGCGCGCCGCGTTCATCATGATGAACATCGCAGCGAGGCCCTTCATCTCCTCGCCGACCAGCCAGCCGGTGGCGCCGTCATAGTTCATCACGCAGGTCGAATTGGCGTGGATGCCCATTTTATGCTCGATCGACCCGCAGCTGAGCGCGTTGCGCGCGCCGAGCGACCCGTCTTCGTTGACGATGAACTTGGGCACTACGAACAGCGAGATGCCCTTCGAGCTTTCCGGCGCGCCCGGGGTCTTTGCGAGCACGAGATGGATGATGTTCTCGGTCAGGTCATGCTCGCCGCTCGAGATGAAGATCTTGGTGCCGGTGATGGCATAGCTGCCATCGGCCTGCGGCTCGGCGCGGGTGCGGATCAGGCCGAGATCGGTGCCGCACTGCGGCTCGGTGAGGTTCATCGTGCCGCCCCACTTCCCGCTGACCATGTTGGGGACGTACATCGCCTTCTGCGCGTCCGTGCCCTTGACCAGCAGCGCCGCGGTCGCGCCGTGCGTCAGGCCGGGATACATGGCGAACGCCATGTTGGCCGAGATCATATATTCCTGGAACGCCATCGAGATGACGTGCGGCATGCCTTGTCCGCCGAATTCCTCCGGACCGGACAGCGTGCCCCAGCCCGATTCGACGAACTGCGTATAAGCTTCCTTGAAGCCCTTGGGCGTAGTGACCGATCCGTCCTCGTGCCGTGTGCAGCCTTCCTGGTCGCCACTGGCATTGAGCGGGAACAGGACTTCGGCGACGAACTTGCCGCCTTCGTCGAGCACGGCATCGACCACGTCGGGCGTGGCATTCTGGAAGCCGGGCAGCGCGGCGTGATCGGCGAGCCCGATGACATGCTCGAGGACGAAGCGGGTGTCGCGCACCGGGGGCGTGAACTGGGGCATGATGGTTCCTTCAGGCGTTCTTTGTTTGGGCGATGACGGCGATGAAATCGGTCAGTTCGGCGATGGCCGCATCGATATCGCGCTTCTGCGAATCGAGCAGCCGGATCCGCTCACGGCAGCGGTCGATCGTCACTTCGCGCTGCGCCTTGCGACCGTCGCCGAGATCGTAGAGATCGATCATCTCGCGGATTTCGGTGAGCGAAAAGCCGACGCGCTTGCCGCGCAGGATCCAGGCCAGCCGCGCGCGATCGCGATGCGAATAGATCCGCGCCGTGCCGCGACGCTCGGGGGCGATCAAGCCTTCGTCTTCGTAGAAGCGCAGCGCGCGCGCCGTGACGTCGAATTCGGCCGAGAGATCGGAAATCGAAAAATGCGCGCGATCGTCGGCCGGCGGGACGACCACATAGGCGGGGGCATAATCCGTGTTCGACATGACCCCATATGTAATTCCGTTTACGTGAACGTCAACCGCCCGTGCTGCACAGCAGCCGCCCCTTGGCATCGCGCAGCGTGGAGGCTTCGGCGGTGGAATCGCTCAGCCGGTCGACGCCCAATGCGGCGATCGAGGCGCGCTTGCGGCACAGGGTCTGGCAGGCCTCCGGCACGCGCCCGGGAAAGGCGATGCGATCGCCGTCGAAGCGCGCCGCGAACGTGCAGCCCGGCGCGCCGGGAAAGTCGACTTTGAGCGTCTCGCCGGCCCGCGCCACCGTGCCGCTCCCCGAACAATATTGGTCCTCGCCGTAATCGATCGACACGCCGATGCGATAATCGGTTGCCGCCGGCACGATGCACAGCCGGTCGGTGTCGCGCGCGTACAGGCCGGTTAGGTCCGTGCTGGCCGGATCGGTCACCAGCCCGGCCTCGATTGCCGCCGCCTCGAGTCCGGCGGCAGGCGTGGGGCGCGGCGACGGCGCGGCCGCCGGCTGCTGCGCACAGGCGCCGAGCAGCAGCAGCGCGAGCACTGCTCGCCTCATGCCACCGGGCTCAGCGCGTCCCCGTCGATCCGGCGGAAGAAACAGCTGCGCGCGCCGGTGTGGCAGGCCGGGCCAGCGGCATCGACGATCAGCCATACCGCATCCTGATCGCAATCGATGCGGATCTCGGCGACGTGCAGCACATGGCCGGAACTCTCGCCCTTCTTCCACAGCGCGCCGCGGCTGCGCGACCAGAAATGCGCCTCGCGCGTAGCGATCGTCGCGGCGAGCGCCTCGGCGTTCATATGCGCGAGCATCAGCAGCTCGCCGCTGGTGCGATCGGTGGCGACAGCGGTGATCAGGCCGGCGGCGTCGTATTTGGGGTTCAGCACCAGGCCGGTGTCGCGGGGGTCGGTCATGGCCCCTCCTACTACCCCAACGCAACGCCGTCATCCCAGCGCATGCTGGGATATCCATGGGGGAAGGGCGGCGCCTGACCCACAAAGATCCCAGCTTTCGCTGGGATGACGGGACGCGCTACTTTCTCCCCTCCCTGCAAGGGAGGGGCCGGGGGTGGGTGGATGGACGCGATACGGCGGGTCCGGGTATGACGTTGCCGTACACCCGGCCTCTACCCACCCCCAGCCCCTCCCTTCCAGGGAGGGGAGCAGTTACCCCTTGCGGATCGCCTTCACCAACGCCGCCTTGTCCATCGTCGACCGCCCCGCGATGCCGATCTCGCGCGCTTCCTTCATCAGGTCCGCCTTGGTCCGCTCCTCCAGCTTGCCGCCGCCGGCCTTCAGCGTACCCGCCGCCTTGGCATTGGCGATTCGCGCCGCTTTCTCCGGCGACGCACCGTCCCGGCGCAGATCCTCGTACAATTTGTCGTCCTTGACGCTCGGCCCGTGATCCTTGGCCATGCCGATCTCCTCCGCTAATCCGCCGAAAACGGGCGATGCGACGGATTGCTCCCGCCAAATCTTACAAAAGCGCGACAAAGCCGGATCGCCTCCCTATATGCCAGCGCGACGCTACCCACCCCCAAAGGGCGCCATGCTGACAACCAATCCCTATGACGATGACAAGCTGCGCGAAGAGTGCGGCGTGTTCGGTGTTTCCGGCAGCGAGGGCGCGGCCGCGCTCGTTGCCCTGGGGCTGCACGCGCTGCAGCACCGCGGCCAGGAGGCGGCCGGCATCACCAGCTTCGACGGCCAGGAGTTCCACACGCATCGCGCGATGGGCCATGTCGCGGGCAATTTCGACCGCGACGACGTGATCTTCGCGCTGCGCGGCACCGTAGCCTGCGGCCATGTGCGCTATTCGACGACGGGTGAGACGGCGCTGCGCAACGTCCAGCCGCTCTACGCCGATCTGGCCAGCGGCGGCTTCGCCATCGCGCATAACGGCAATATCTCGAACGCGATGCGCATCCGGCGCGATCTCGTGCGGCGCGGCTCGATCTTCCAGTCGACCAGCGATACCGAGACGATCATCCACCTCGTCGCGACGAGCAATTATCGCACTGTGGTCGACAAGTTCATCGATGCGCTGAAGCAGGTCGAGGGCGCCTATTCGCTGATCGTGATGACGCCCGAGGGCATGATCGCCTGCCGCGATCCGCTCGGCATCCGCCCGCTGGTGATGGGCAAGCTCGGCAATGCCGTGATCTTCGCCTCGGAAACCGTCGCGCTCGACGTCTGCGGCGCGGAATTCGTGCGCTCGATCGATCCGGGCGAACTGGTCATCGTCAAGGGCGACCAGGTCACCTCGCACCGCCCGTTCGCGCCCGTCGCGCCGCGCCCTTGCATCTTCGAATTCGTCTATTTCTCGCGGCCGGATTCGATCTCGGACGATCAGAGCGTCTATACGGTGCGCAAGGCGATCGGCGCGCAACTGGCGATCGAGAGCCCGGTCGATGCCGATCTCGTCATCCCCGTGCCGGATTCGGGCACGCCCGCCGCGCTGGGCTACGCACAACAATCGGGCATCCCGTTCGAGCTCGGCATCATCCGCTCGCATTATGTCGGCCGTACCTTCATCCAGCCGAACAACGAGGTCCGTCACCTCGGCGTGAAGCTCAAGCACAATGCCAATCGCGCGCTGATCAAGGGCAAGAAGATCGTGCTGATCGACGATTCGATCGTCCGTGGCACGACGAGCCTGAAGATCGTGCAGATGATGCGCGATGCCGGCGCGGCGGAAGTGCATATGCGCATCGCCAGCCCGCCGACGCGTCATTCGTGCTTCTACGGCGTCGACACGCCGGAACGCGCCAAGCTGCTCGCGGCGAACATGAACATCGAGGAGATGAACACCTATATCCAGGCCGACAGCCTGGCGTTCGTCTCGATCGACGGGCTGTACAAGGCACTCGGCGAGCCGCAGCGCAACGCGATCCGGCCAAGCCATTGCGACGCCTGCTTCACCGGCGATTATCCGACCAAGCTGACCGATCAGGACGATGTCGTGCAGATCGACCAGTTCGCGCTGCTCGCCGAGCGGATGATCTGATCCCTGCCCCTGCCCCGTCATGCCGGGCTTGTTCCGGCATCCACCGTGGTGCAAACGCCGCAGCCATTGCTTTTTGCGGCACGGTGGACCCCGGACTAAATCCGGGGTGACGAAGGAAGAACGATGACCGACCTCCCCCTCGCCAACCAGATCGCGCTCGTCACCGGCGCCAGCCGGGGCATCGGCGCCGCCACCGCCAAGGCGCTCGCCGCGGCCGGCGCGCATGTCGTGCTCACCGCGCGGACCGCCAAGGGGCTGGAGGACGTCGAATCGGCGATCTTCGACGCCGGCGGCTCGGCCACCATCGCCCCGCTCGATCTGACCGAAACCGACAGCATCGCCCGGCTCGGCGTCGCGATCGGCGAGCGCTGGCCGCAGCTCGATATCATGGTGCTCAACGCCGGGATGCTCGGCAGCCTGACGCCGGTGCCGTCGATCGACGCCAAGGAACTGGCGCAGGTGCTGACGCTCAACGTCAGCGCGCAGGCGGCGCTGATCGCGGCGTTCGATCCGATGCTGCGCAAATCGCCGCGTTCGCGGGTGATCGGCATCACCTCCAGCGTCGGGCGCACGCCGCGCGCCTATTGGGGCTTGTACGGCGCCTCCAAGGCGGCGTTCGAGGTGCTGGTCGCGGCGTATGGCGAGGAGATGGAGCGGATCAGCAACATCCGCACCGCGATCCTCGATCCGGGTGCCACACGCACCAAGATGCGCGAGCGCGCCTATCCCGGCGAGGATCCCGCGTCGGTCAAGGAGCCGGGCGTGGTGGCGGCGCGGATCGTCGTCCTGGTGCAGGAAGATTTCGCCACCGGGCATTTCGAACGGGTCGGTTGACCCAATTCCGGCGCGCGCCTCAGGCGCCGCGCCGCCGCGTGGTCGGCCGGCTGCCCATCGCGTCGAGCGCATCGGCATTGTCCCGCCCCCAGGCGTAGAGCATCTCGACCGGCGCGACGAAACGCTGGCCGAGCGCCGTCAGCCGATATTCCACCGCCGGCGGCATGATCTCCTGCACGTGACGGCTGACCAGCCCGCTCCCCTCCATGTCGCGCAACGTCTGCGTCAGCATCTTCTTGGAGATGCCCGGCAGCGAGCGCAGCAGCACGCCGGCGCGCGCCGCGCCGTGATGCCGCGCGTGCAGCGTGTGCAGGATCATGCTGGTCCATTTGGTCGAGAACAGGTCGAGCACGCGGCGCGGGGCACAATCCTCGCGCCAGTCGTTGTCGTCGTCAACGGGGTTCATCGCGGTCACCTCCCGGTGCCTAGGTCACCATTTGGTGCCGTCTAGAAGCCTTCCCCGCCCCTGCCTAGATGGCAGGGACCTTATTGGAGCAGAGACATGGCTGGAAGTAACAGCGCCGGAACCGCATTGGTCGTGGGCGCGAGCGGGATCGTCGGCAGCGCGACCTCGAAACTGTTGGTCGAACAGGGCTGGACCGTGCACGGCCTCGCCCGGCGCCCGACCGCGCAGGACGGCGTGACCGGCGTCGCCGCCGATCTGCTGGACCCCGCCGCCACCGCCGCGGCGCTGGCCGATCTCACGCCCGACGCGGTGTTCATCACCACCTGGCTGCGCCAGGACAGCGAGGCGGAGAATATCCGCGTGAATTCGGCGATGGTCCGCAACCTGCTCGACGGCCTGCGCCCGAGCAAGGGCCCGCGCCATGTCGCTTTGGTCACCGGGCTCAAACATTATCTCGGGCCGTTCGAGGCGTACGGCAAAGGCGCGTTGCCGCAGACCCCGTTCCGCGAGGAACAGGGCCGGCTCGACGTGGAGAATTTCTATTATGCGCAGGAAGACGAGGTGTTCGCCGCGGCGGCGCGCGACGGCTTCACCTGGAGCGTGCATCGCCCGCACACCGTGATCGGCAAGGCGGTCGGCAATGCCATGAACATGGGCACCACGCTCGCCGTCTATGCCACCTTGTGCAAGGAAACCGGCCGCCCGTTCCGCTTCCCGGGCTCGGCCGCGCAATGGGACGGCCTCACCGACATGACCGACGCCCGCCAGCTCGCGCAGCAATTGCTGTGGGCGGCGACGACGCCGGCGGCGGCGAACGAGGCGTTCAATATCGTCAATGGCGACGTGTTCCGCTGGAGCTGGATGTGGTCGCGCATCGCCGACTGGTTCGGCATCGCGGCGGCGCCGTTCGACGGCAGCGTCCAGCCGCTGGAGACGCAGATGGCGGACGATGCGGCGCTGTGGCGGCAGATCGCAGAACGCGACGGCCTGGTCGAGCGGAACCTGTCGCGGCTGGCCTCGCCGTGGCACACCGACGCCGATCTCGGCCGCCCGATCGAGGTGGTGACCGACATGTCGAAAAGCCGCCGCCTGGGCTTCACCGCCTACCAGCCGACCGACGACGCCTTCTTCGACCTGTTCGCCGAGCTGCGTGCCGAGCGTCTGATCCCGTAAACCTTCCTTCGTCACCCCGGACTTGTTCCGGGGTCCACCGGCCCGCAGGATCGACAGCTTATGGCTTGCGGCACGGTGGCCCCCGGAACGAGTCCGGGGTGACGGCAAGGGATCGGGTCAGACGGGGGCTATTTCAGCAACTTATCCACCATCGCCACCGTCACCGGGTGATAGACCGGCCGCGCGCCGGCATAGATCCGCCGCGCGATCGGCATGCCCCAGTCGCCCTGCGCCGCCAGCGCGCGATACACCGGCCGGATCAGCAGCATGCGCCCGACCCGTGGCAGGAATTCCTCGGCCGAGGCGACCGCGGGCTGGTAGCGATTGCCCAGCGCCAGCTCGAGCCAGGCCGATCGGACATAGGCGTTGGGCGAGGCCGACAGCTTCATCGTCGCATCCAGCTCCGCCAGCCGCGCGGCGGGCAGCGTGCGCGGCAGGCCATTGAGGAAGCGCTGCCACTCCTGCGTTCCCCATTTGGCGAACGCAATCGACGCGATCGGCGCGCCTGCCTTGGCCGCCGCGATCGCCTTGTCCACCTCTGCCAGCGTCGCCGACGACACATGCACCGCATTGTCCGGCAGCCCGGCCTCGTACGACCAGCGATCGAGTTGCAGCTTGGCCTCCAGCGCCGCATCGCCCTTGATCAGATTGGCGCGGATATCCTGCAGGAAACCGGCGGTGGTCTGCGGCTGGAAGGCATGACGATCGAAATAGCCCTTGAGATAGGCGTCGAAGCGCGGCCGCCCCACGGTCCGCTCGATCGTGCGCAGGAACGTCGATCCCTTGGTGTAGGCCAGCTGGCCGGACAGTTCCTCCGGCCCGCCATGCAGTCGCGTCGCGCTCGGCGCGGCTTCCTTCAGGTCGCGCTGCAGATCGTCCCACGACAGGTCGGCGAGCACGGCGGCGCGCTCCTCGCCATAGACGATCGCGTCGATGCGGTTCTCGAAATAGGTCGTGAAGCCTTCGTTGAGCCACGAATCCGACCAGGTCGCGTTGGTCACCAGATTGCCCGACCAGCTGTGCGCCAGCTCGTGCGCGACGACGTCGACATTGGCCTTGTCGCCGGTGAACATCGTCGGCGTGAGGAAGGTCAGCGTCGGATTTTCCATGCCGCCATAGGGAAAGCTCGGCGGCAGCACGAGCATGTCGTAGCGGCCCCAGCGATACGGGCCGTACAGCCCCTCCGCCGCCGTCACCATCCGCTCGGTATCGTCGAGCTCGGGCGCCACTTTGGCGAGCGTCACCGGCTCGGCATAGACGCCGGTGCGCGGGCCGAGCGGCTTGAACGCCAGATCGCCGACCGCCAGCGAGATCAGATAGGGCGGCACGGCATGATCCATGCGGAAGCTGAAGCGCTTCCGCCCGCCGGCCACCGCCACGCCCTTCGGCGTCAGCCGTTCGCCGCTCATCACCGCCATCAGGTCGCCCGGCACGGTGATGGTCGCCGCCCAGGTCTGGCGGATCCCGGGGCTGTCCTGCGTCGGGATCCAGCTGCGTGTCTCGATCGCCTGGCCCTGGCTGAACAGGAACGGCTTCTTCTTGCCCGCGGTCAGCGCCGGCGCCATCCAGCCGAGCGCGCTGGCATCGGGCTTCGAACGATAAGTGATGACGATCTTGCGCGCCGCGCCGATCGTCACCGTCAGTGGCGCACCCTTATAGTCTTCGCCGGCGCCGACCTTCCACGGCAGCGGCTTGCCGCGCGCATCGGCGATCCGCTCGATCACCAGCCCCTTGTCGTCGAGCACGATCTCGCGCGCGCCGGGCGCGGCGAGAAGGTCGAGCGTCGCCGTCCCGCGCATTTCCTTGGCCGCGAAATCGGCGACCAAGTCGAGCTCGACATGCGTGACGCGGGCAATCTCCGGCCGCGCATAGGACAGTACGTCGCGTGCCTCCGGCGTGGTCAGGATCGGGGCGACCGGATCGCGCGGTGCGGCGGTCGATGGAGCGGTGATCAATGGGGCGGCGGAGAGGAGCAGCAGAGCGGCGAGCGTGAGTTTCTTCATGCCGCATCTTTGCCGACAGGCCGGCGGCAAGACAAGGCCGCCGGCGGTGTGCAGATCACCCCATCAGCCGCGCTTTCCCCGGCGAAGGCCGGGGCCCAGTAGTGGAACAGGATTTTTCGGAGGTTGAACCGGAGCATCATAAAAAATGGTAGGGAATGACCGACTGTGGTGGAAAGCGGACATGGAAGCGCTTAGCCTACGTTATGGGATACGTTTTACTTATTCTACTTAATGTAATGCAGCATCCATCTTTAGACGTCTGGACAGGCGGCGACGATGGGCTGACCCAAAGCTTTGCTACCCTCTTCCGAACCGAAGCTGAGCAGATAGAGATGAGGGACGGCGATTATCAGATACGAGCCATTGTCGAGCAGGTCACACCTAAGCGAGGCAATAAAGTGCTCACCGTGGTCAAGTTTGATCGCGGCGGGAAGTACATCGGAGTCAGTCGCTGCACTACCACCGAAGACGAACTCGCCACGTGCGTAGCTCGCGCTGTCGTAGCCGCCAAGCGCTTCGCTGCGAATGTCTATTAATGGTGTTTAGCTGCCGTTGGGCGGCAGGACGGTTTCAACGATGTCCGCGAGCAGCAGATCGCCGCCGCATAACCCGGTTACAGACCATACGTTTGCTAAGCCGACGATCCCGACAGGCATAAAGCTGGTGTCGCCGCGCGCCGCCGACCTCGCAAGATAAGTCGATGCACGTCCGAATGGCTTCTCGGCCAGAAGGCTCTCCGTCCAGACAGGAACAGCTTCTCGCTCGTCGCTCGCCATCACCTGCGAGATTGCTGTCGTGCCCCTGAACTCGCAAACGAAGGTGAATAGACGGACTGCCATGCCCCTTCGTAGCCGTTCCTCTCAACGTCCGCTATTGGGCGGAAGCGGACGGTCCGCTTTTGAAGCCTAGGCCAGCCGCGACTAACATCCGATTGTGGTTGTTAGAAAACGTTGTCGTTCCGTGCTTTGGACCATCCCCAGATGCCGATTGGAAGAGCCGCAAAAGCAAAGATCAGGCCACGCTGTAACCAAGACTCACCGACTGCCGCGGCAATCGCAGCGTTTCCAGCAATGAAGATTATCCAACTATAGCTATACCGCCAGCGCATTCGGAGACAATGCCGACATCATCCGATGTATGCAATCGGGCTTTTGGTGCCGGTCGGCTTTCGGGCATCTTGATCGCCCAAGCACGTCCTGAACGACAAAAATTGGTGGATAGCGGAGGTTTGGACATAAACACAGCCTAGGGCTTAACTATGTCCAGTCCGCTGAAAATCACGCGGCGCCGTTCGGCCGCTTCGGCATTATTCGGATCTGCTTTGATGGCTGCAGTGTAGGCCTCGCTTGCCATGCGGCGGTCGCCCAACTGCTCATATACAAGTCCTATATTGAAATGGGCGGACGAGTTTTCAGGGTTCAATCTGACAGCAGTGCGGTAATCAGCAAGTGCCTGCTCGTAGTCATTTAGCATGTAATGGGCGGAGCCGCGGGCAAAGATCCAATCAGCTCTGCGCTCGCCTTCGAGATCTGTAAGCAACTTGTTACACGCTGCCAAAGCTTCCTGTTGGGGGAAAGAGTCGGTGCTGTTGTAACATTTATCCCGAAGCACTTGCTTCGGCCCGTCTTGCATTAGCTGGTAGGCGAAGAACAGGATTGCGCCACCTAACAGCCCATTCCACGCCATGGATGCCCAGAACCGCTTTGGCTGAGCGTCGCGGTGAAAGATCCAGCTGGCTCCGCGCGCCATCGGTTCAATCGCGCCAGACACGTGACCTTTCACCACCGTTGAGAGTGACCACAGTCCTGCCGCCGCCATTAGGATTGGTAGGAAGCTCGGCGACTTTGCAAATCGCTCTGCGGCTGGCGTCGCAATGAAGACCGCGAGGACAGAAAGCAGGACAAGCGCGATAACACTGCGCGCCAGCACTGCTGGCGACCGCCAGTTGGTGTCCGCGGGCGGCTGCAAAGTTTCGCGCTCTGAACGAGCGCTCTGAAAATGACGAGCTACGTATCGCATGGGTGTGAAGGCAGCCGCAGCTAAGCCAATATAAAGCCAAGCTCTTGTAGGAATGTCATCGAACATCGTCGTGATGGTGGAATAACTCGCGCGCGGAAGCAATGGGACGACCAGCAAACCTCTTCAACTAAGCAGTTTCTGCCAGTCCGCCTTTCCGACTGAAACCGGACATCATCATATAGCGCCTGCAAGGGCAGGAGGTCGTACAACCGGTTTGCCCTTGTCGTGCTGCAGCACATCGACCGTCGCGACCAGGCCCCGGCCTTCGCCGGGGAAAAGCGCGTGTTCAGAAGGAGAAGCCCCTACCCGCGATACGGCAAGGTGAACACGAACCGGGCGCCCTGTCCCGGCGCGCTGTCGACGGTGATGTCCCCGCCCATCGCCCGCGCCAGCCGCCGCGCGATATACAGGCCGAGCCCGCTGCCGCCCGGCTCGCGCGGATCGACGCGCTCGAACTTTTCGAAGATTCGCGCCTGATCCTCCTGCGCAATGCCCTTGCCCTGATCGGCGACGATCACCGCGGCGAGATCGCCCTCGCGTTCGGTGCGGATCCACACCATCCCGCCTTCCGGCGAATAGCGCACCGCATTGCCGATCAGGTTGACCAGCACCTGCAGCGCGCGGCGGAATTCGCCGCTCGCCGGCAGCTCCTCGTCGGGCGCCGGCTTGTCGATCCGGACATTGGCTTCGCCCGCGCGCACACTGAGCAGCCCGGCAGCGCGCCGCGTCACGTCGGCCAGGTCGAGCGCTTCGGCGAGCACCGCGAAATCGGGCCGTTCGATCGCCTGCAGATCGACCAGATCGTCGACCAGCCCCATCAGATGCCGCCCGGCGCTGGCGATATCCGCGGCATAATCGGCGTAATCCTGCCTGAGCGGCCCTTCCGACTGCGCGTTGATGCTGTCGGCATTGGCGATGATCCGCCCCAGCGGCGTGCGCAGCGCGGCATCGAGCCGCACGGCGAACGCGCCTGGCAGCCCCTCTTCCGGCGGGAACGGTGCCGGTTCCGGTGGCGATTCGATCATGTGCGCCGCGCCGATGAAGCCGGCGAAGATGCCGATGCGGTCGGTGCGCGGGATCGCCGCCAGCCGCACCTTGTGGTTCGTGCCGCGGATCGTCGCGCGCTGGTCGTCGAAGCGCTGTCGCATCGCGAGCCCGCCGAGGATCGGGAACGCCCCCTCCATGTCCTCGCCCAGCACGAACAGGCGGGTCAGCGGTTGGCCGAGCATCTCTGCGGCGTCGAAGCCGAACCGCGATCCCGCGGTCGGCGACAGGAAGGTCAGGCGCAGCGCGGCATCCGATTCCCACAGCCAGTCGGCCCCGCTGCGCACGAAATCGCCGTCGCGGTCGTGGTCCGTGCCCGCCGGTCGCCACGCCGCGCGCAGCCGCCAGCCGCTGATCTCGAGCCGGACGCCGTGCGCATCGGGATCCGCCTTGACCCACAGGTCGACGTCGCCATCGCCATCGCCGGCCACCACGCCGCGCGAGATCAGAATGCCGAGCCGCGCGGCGAGCCGCGCTAGCGTGGCGATCTGCGGGATCGCGATCGGCTCGCCGAGCCGGCCGCCGGCGCGCTGGTTGAGATCGATCAGCCGCTGCTCGGCCTCGACCAGCCGACCGTGCGGATCGATCCGGCCGCGCACCGCTGCCATGCCGAGTTCGGGCGCGTTCACGTACGGGCTCCCGCCAGCGCGGCGAGCGCCGCGCGATAATCCGGATGAAGTTTGAGCGGTGCGAGCGCCGCCCAGGCGTCATCGATCGGCACCGCCATGATACTGTCGAGCGATGCGGCGAACGCCTCGAGATCGCGGCGCGGATCCGCCTCGCACAGCGCCAGGCCGATACGGGCGATCGCCGTCCGGTCCAGTTCGAGCGCGCGCAGCATCAGCCACAACAGGGCCCCGTCCGGATCGGTGGTCAGCGCGCGCACCTGCTCGTAGCCCAGCCCCGTCGCCTGCGCGAGCAAGGCGGTGAACAATGCAAGACGACGGTCGCCCAGCGCCTCGAGCAACAGATCGGGTAGCTCGCCGGCCCCGGCATCATAGGCTGCGGCAAGCCGCATCGCCGCGGCTTCCAGCCGCTCGCCCTCGTCATGCGCGGTCAGGCTGCGCACCGCCGCCTCGGCCAGCGCGCGATCCAGCGCAGCGAGATCGTCGCGCACGGGGATCCGCTCGCGCAGCGCCGCGGCGACCCACCAGACCAGCCGGTGGTGCAGTTCGGCCGGCAGGTCGCTCTGCGCCACGCCATCGAGCAGCCCGTGCCGCCGGCCTTCGGCCGCGAACAGTGCGTTGGCGGCGCTGGCCACGACCCCATCGGAGTGGCTGGCCAGCCGCGCCAGCAGGCTCGGCGCATCGGCCTGGCTGGGGGCCTCGGCGGGCAAGGCCGCAGCGGTCAGGTCGTGCCGCGCGCGCGCGATCAGCTCCGCCATCAGGTCGCTGTCGCGCAACAGGCCGGCATCGGACAGCCGATCGAGCACCGATGGTGCCGGCTGCTGCAGCGCCGTCGCCAGCGGCACCGCGTCCCGCGCCAGCAACAGCCGGGCGGCATGCGTCGCGATGCCGGCCTCGATCGTGGCCACCAGCGCCGCCAGCGTCTGCTGGATCGACGCGCGAATGCGGTCGTCGAGCCGCCCGTCGCTGGCCAGGAAGAAATCGTCGATCGCCGTCGCCAGCCGAGCCCGGCCGCGCAGGTCCGCCGCCGCCGCGCGCGCGATCAGCAGGCCGGGATCCCGGTGGATCCCATCATCCATGTCGCGAAGGTTGCTCGCCATCCGGCACCCATAGGGGAATGTCGTTAAAGCCGCCCTAAGGCTTTTCGCGAAAACCCTCAATCGCCGCCGCCAGCGTGATCGCGGCATAGCTGGCCGCCGCCGCCAGCGCGACGAGCGGCATGCCGGCGATGGTGAACGGCAATATGATCAGCAGATAGGCGACCGGGCTGCCCCACCAGCGCCGCTTGCCCCCCGGCCGCGCCGCGCGCTCGCTCAGCGCCGCCGCGACGACCAGCGCAATGCCGAGCGTCCAGCCCGTCGCCGTGCCGTCGCGCATCGACGTGACGTGCCCAAGCAGCAACGCAGCCAGTGCAGCCAGCCCCGGAATCGCGAGATTCTGGAACGCGGCGAGCGGCTCCTCGTCGCGCAGCCACGCCAGCGCCGCGCCGATCGTGAACAGCAAGGCGGCGACGATCGACAGCGCCACGCCGATCGACGCGGTCTCGAACAGGATCCCCGCCAGCGCGCCGAGGCCCAGCAACACGCCCGCGGCAGCCATCGCCACGCTCGGCACGGTGCGCGCCATCAGCGGCGGCAGCGCGAGTCGGGCCAGCGGCGCCAGGATGTAGCGGTCGGCCCACACCACCGGCTTGGAGACCAGCACCGCGAGCATCAGCGTGCCGCGCGTCGCCAGTGCCCGCGAATCGCGCTCGATGCCGTGCGCCCCGCCGGAAAGCGCCGCCGGCAGCCGGATATGCGCGGCCTTGCCCTGCGCCGCGACGCGCAGCAGCGTCGACTGGAAATCGTAATCGCGCGGCAGCATCGCGACTTCGGCGACGCGCTTGGCATCGAGCCGGGCAAGCCCCGCCCAGGCGGTTTCCGCCCCGACCCGCTCGAATCCCGGTGCCGCGTCGTGATCGGACACGGTGAGCAGCGCATCGCCGCCCTCCTCGGTGAGCAGCGACAGCACGTCGCCGGTGGTCACCAGCCCATCGGCCATCACCAGCACGCGCGCCAGCGGATGCAATTTGTCCGCCGCCTCGACCGCGGTGCGCACGACATCGACCGAGGCACCGCGGCGCCCGATCCGCGCGATCGCACCGAGCAGTTCGGGCGTCAGCCGCGCGACCACGACGAGCAACTGGCTCACCCCCGCCCCGACCAGCAGTCGGGCCTGGAATTCGATCAGCGTCAGCCCGCCAAACGGCAGGGTCGCGGCCAGCGTCCCCGGGCGGTCGTCGGCATCGTCGGTTGCAAAAATCAGTCCAGCCAGCATCTTGCGGCTGTTAGGCGGTCGGAACGTCGTTGGCAAAGGGGGTAGCCCGCTTCGTCACCTCCGGCGCGCCCCGTCCGGCGTGCAGAAATGCCGGCCCGGCGGTTAAAGCCGTTCCACCGCACGCCGCAGCTTGCGCAGCACGACGGCGTCCTGCACCGCCCCGCCCGCCGCTTCCGTGGCGATCGCCATTAGGCGCACCGCGCCGAAGCTTGCCGCCAGCCCCTTCAGCCGGAAGGCCGCGGTCTGCCAGCCGGCCACGTCGCGCGCGCTTTCCAGCCCGTCCAGGCCACGCCTTACGCTATTGAGGAACGCCTCGCGCAACTCGGCGATCAGCGCCGGCTCGTCGCCGACCGCTGCCGCCAAGGTCGCATCGATTGCTCCGGGATCATAGGCCATGTCTGCCGGCTTACGGACAATCCCTTAAGGCAAGGTTTCGCTATTCGCTTTCTTGGCGGGGGAATCGTGGTAAACGGATGCATGAACGGGGGTTCGACCATCTTCACGCGACGATCGACCGCGGCCGCCTGGCCCGAAGAGGACCTGTTGCTGGAGGATATCGTCGCCATCGACACGCCCGAACTGCTGAGCGACCCCTATGACGAAGACGTGCCAGCAGGGCATGACTGGATCGTGCCCGCGCTCGGGCTGGTCGTCGCGCTCGGCTGGATCGCCGCGATGCTCGCTTTGTCCTGGAGCGCGCTGCGCTCGGTCTCGCCGATCGAGCTGACCGGCTTCATCGCCGCCTTGTGCGTGCCCCCCGCTTTGATCGGCGTGCTGTTGCTGCTGCGCCTGCGCACCAGCACGGCGGAAGCGCGCCGCTTCGGCCGCACGGCAGCGGCGATGCGCGCCGAGGCCGCCAGCCTCGAGCGCACCGTCGGTCAGCTGTCCCGCGCGATCGACGCCAACCGCGCCCGGCTGGCCGATCAGACCACGCAACTGCTGGCCCTCGGCGACACCGCCGCCACGCGGCTCGCCACGATCGGTGGCGGGCTGGCGGATCAGGTCGCGGCGGCCGACGCGCATGTGCGCCAACTGGCCGATGCCGCCGCCGGCACGCATGCCAAGCTCGACGTGCTGCTGTCAATGCTGCCGCGCGCGCACCTCGAAACGACCACGATCGGCGAAGCGCTTGACCGCACGGGGCTCAGCGCCGCCGCACATGCCGGCGCGCTCGATGCGCAACTCGTCGCGCTGGCCGAGCGTGGCCGCGAGGCGGATGCGCTGGCCGGCGGCGCCGCGCAGCGCCTCGCCGCGCATATGGTGCGGATGGAAGCAACCGGCGAGACCGCCGGTGCGCGGCTCGAACTGGTCACTGCGCAGATGTCCGACGCGGTCGACGGCCTGCTCGGCCGCACCGCCGATGCGGTCGAGGAAGCGCGCAAGGGCATCGCCGCGCAGGGCGAGGCGATGCTGGCGATGCTCGGCACCAACCAGGCCGCGCTCGATCGCACCGCGACGGACAGCGCCGAGGCGCTATCGGGGCGGATCGCGGCGATCGAGACGGTGATCGACCGGATCGCCGATCGCCTCGGCGACCAGCGCACCGCCAGCGACGCGATCATCGACGAGCTCGACAGCGGCATCACCCGCGTGTCCGGCCGGCTCGATACGCTGCACGCGCAGGGCGTGGATCGCACGCAGCATCTCGCCGCCTCGATCAGCGCCTTGGGCGGCTCGGCCGATGCGATGACCGAGGCGCTCAGGACCGGCGACGTCATGGCGCGCGGCGCGATCACCACCACCGAACATCTGCTCACCGCGCTGGACGCCGCCGCGCGCGAGATCGACGAGACGCTGCCCGATGCACTGGCGCGGCTCGACGACCGCATTGCCGGCAGCCGCCGCGTGATCGGCCAGGCCAAGCCGGAGCTGCTCGCGCTGGTGACTGCCGCGGAAAGCACGCACGACGCGATCGAGGCGATCGCCCACGTCATCTCCGGCCAGCGCACGACGCTCGATAAATTGTCCGGGGCGCTGCTGCAGACGCTGACCGACGGCCGCGCCAAGGCGGACGAACTGGGCAACATGGTCGACGAGACGATCGGCCGCACCAACCGCTTCGCCGAGGAAGCCGCGCCGCGGCTGGTCGAGGCGCTGATGCGCGTGCGCGACACCGCCAGCGCCGCCGCCGATCGCGCCCGCGAAACGCTGGCCACGGTCATTCCGGAAGCCGCCGCAGCGCTCGAACATGCCAGCGCCGCCGCGATCCAGCGCGCCTCGGGCAACGCGCTGCGCGATCAGATCGCCGCGATCGGCCGCGCCGCCGAGGATGCCGCGGACATTGCCGGGCGCGCTTCGGATCGCCTGACGCAGCAGATCCACGCGATCGGCGAGGCGACGACGGTCGTCGACAGCCGGATCGAGGACGCGCGCACCGAGCGCGAAACGGCCGACAAGGACAATTTCGCGCGCCGCGTGTCGCTACTGATCGAATCGCTCAACTCCGCCTCGATCGACATCACCAAGGCCTTCTCCGCCGATGTCACCGACAGCGCCTGGGCCGCCTATCTCAAGGGCGACCGCGGCGTCTTCACGCGCCGCGCGGTCCGCCTGCTCGACACCAGCGACGTGCGCGAGATCGTCCGCCTGTACGACGAGGACGACGCCTTCCGCGATCAGGTCAACCGCTACATCCACGATTTCGAAGCGATGCTGCGCGCGATCCTGGCGCAACGCGACGGCTCGCCGCTCGGCGTCACCTTGCTGTCGTCGGACATGGGCAAGCTGTACGTCGCCCTGGCACAGGCAATCGAGCGCCTGCGTACCTGACACTCCCACTACCGCCATCCCGTCGGCGGTTCAGAAGCGACGACTGGCGGGGCATCGCATTCGCCGTACCGGGGGTTTGTGGCGCGATGGATCCTGAATCAAGTTCAGGATGACGGCAGCTATCTTATCCTTCCGTCATCCTGACGAACGTCAGGATCCATCGTGCCGCGGGGTTGGGCCGAGCGGCTCGAGTCCCAAGCCCACCGCTAGATCCACCCAGCGTGGATTATCCCCCTCGATCAGCGCAATCTTCCAGTCGCGCCGCCACGCCTTCAGCTGCTTTTCGCGCGCGATGGCGGAGGGCATGTCGGCATGGAATTCGTACCATACGAGCCTGCCCACGCCGTAACGCGCGGAGAAACCGGGCATGCTGTTGGTTCGATGCTGGTACAGCCGCGCAAGCAGATGCGCGGTGACGCCGATGTACAGCGTCCCGTTATACTGACTTGCCAGGATATAGACGCATGGCTGCTTGGCCATCGCATGCCCCCCACCGGGGAGACTGCGGCGCGATGGATCCTGAATCAAGTTCAGGATGACGGCAGTGTTTTTTTCCTGCCGTCATCCTGACGAAAGTCAGGATCCATCAAGCCGCATGCACAATCCAAGCGGCCGACGCTGGCGCCGCCTATTCCAGCCCGGCCAGCGCGCCGAACAGATCGAGGTCCTTCGCCACCACCCAGCCGTTCACGTAATTGAGCAGGAACAGCGTAAACAACACGGTCGCGACGATCGTCACCCTCAGCGCGACCTTGCCCAGCGCGAACGTGTGCGGCGCGCTTTCCGCCTGCCCCGGCACGCGCGCGACGCCGGCCTCGTCCGACGTGCGTACCCCGAAGGGCAGCACGAAGAACACCGAGAACGCCCAGAACAGGACGTAGATCGCCAGGGCCGAGGTCCACCGCATGGCTGAGGTCTTACGCCTCGATCAGCAGCACGTCGACGATCGGCTTCTTGCCGGTCCAGCGCGTCGCCACCTTGCGCACTGCAAGCCGCAGGGCTTCCCGCAGCTTGGCGCGGTCACGCCCGCCCTGGCGGGTCGCCTGGACCAGCGCATCGGCGACTTCGGCGACGAACGGATCGCGATCCTCCTCAACCGGAATGCCCTGCAGGCGGACCTGCGGCTGGCCGAGCATGCGACCGCCCTTGTCGATCGCCACCGCGACCGAAATCTGGCCGTTGACCGCAAGCTTGCGGCGCTCGTTGATCGTCCCGCCGTCGCCCGGCAGGATCACGTCGCCGTCGAGCACGAGGCGGCCGTGATGCGCATGGCCGATCTTGGTCGGCTCGCCCGGGGCGAGGCGCACGATATCGCCATTGGTCTGCACCAGCGCGCGTTCGACGCCCTCGGACAGCGCGAAGCGCGCCTGCTCCATCAGGTGACGCATTTCGCCGTGCACCGGGATCAGCACCTCGGGGCGCATCCAGCGATACATCTGCGCCAGTTCCGGACGGCCCGGATGGCCCGACACATGGACCAGCGCCTGACGATCATTGACCATCATCACGCCCTTGGCCGCCAGCTTGTTCTGAATGAGGCCGATGGCGACTTCGTTGCCCGGGATCTGCTTCGAGGAGAAGATCACGGTATCGCCGGCATCGAGCGAGATCGGGTGCGACCCTGCGGCGACGCGGCCGAGCGCGGCGCGCTCCTCGCCCTGCCCGCCGGTCGCGATCACCAGCACCTTGTTGCGCGGCAGCCGCATCGCCGCCTCGGGCGAGATCAGCTCGGGGAAATCCTTGAGATAGCCCGTCGCCCGCGCGACCTTGATGATGCGATCGAGCGAGCGGCCGGCGACGCACAATTGCCGCCCGGTCTCGCGTGCCACTTCGCCCAGCGTGTGCAGGCGCGAGGCATTGGATGCGAACGACGTGACCATCACGCGACCCGGCGCCTTGGCGACCTGCTCCATCAGCCCGGCACGCACGTCGCGCTCCGAGCCCGAGGCCTCCATGTTGAACACGTTGGTCGAATCGCAGACCAGCGCCAGGATACCGGCATCGCCGATCGCCGACAGCTGCTCGCCGGTCGCCGGGCTGCCGATCACGGGCGTGGCATCCAGCTTCCAATCGCCGGTGTGGAAGATATTGCCGTACGGCGTGTCGATCAGCAGCGCGCTCGATTCCGGGATCGAGTGCGACATCGGCACGAAGGTGAAGTGGAACGGCCCGAGGTCGAAGCCTTCGCCGACCTGGATCGTCTTCAGCTTGACGCGCGAGGCGTTGCCTTCTTCCTCCAGCTTGCCGCGGATCAGGCCGGCGGTGAACGGCGTGGCGAACAGCGGCACGCCGAGATCCTCGGCGAGATACGGCAGCGCGCCGATATGATCCTCATGGCCGTGCGTCAGCACGATGCCGACGAGATCGCCCAGGCGTTCCTCGATGAAAGCGAGATCGGGCAGGATCAGATCGATGCCGGGATATTGCGGATCGGCGAAGGTCACGCCGCAATCAACCATCACCCATTTGCCGTTACAGCCATAGAGGTTGACGTTCATGCCGATCTCGCCGGAGCCGCCCAGGGCTACATAGAGAAGTTCGTTCTTTAAATTGGTCACGTAGGTCTTTCTTGAAACAGCCGCTCGCCCTCGGGCGGGCGACATAGGAGTGCGCCGTCAGGCGCGAATGATCTGGTTGAGGAAAGGGGCGCCGCCATGAAGGCGCGCACTCGACGCTCAGCCCGCTATATGGGCGCGATCGTACAACATCGCCAGCCCCTGAATGGTCAGGTCGGCCTCGATCACGTCGAACACCCGCGTCTGCTTCTCGAACAGGGTGGCGAGACCGCCCGTGGCGATCACCTTGACCGGCCGCCCGACCTCCGCCTTCATCCGCGCGACCAGCCCCTCGATCATCGCGACATAGCCCCAATAGATGCCGATATGCATCTGGCTGACCGTGTCGCGCCCGATCACGCTGGTGCTGGCCGGTGCTTCGATCGCGATCCGCGGCAGCTTGGCGGCGGCGGTGACCAGCGCGTCGAGCGACAGGTTGATGCCCGGCGCAATGATCCCGCCCTTATAGGCGCCCGAATAGTCGACCAGGTCGAACGTCGTCGCGGTGCCGAAATCGATCACGATCAGGTCGCCGGGGTGCAGCGCATGCGCCGCGATCATCGTCACCGCGCGATCCGCGCCGACCGATTTGGGTTCGTCGACATCGAGCGCCATGCCCCATGCGACCGGCGGCTCGCCCGCGATCAGCGGCTCGCCGCCGAAATATTTGCGCGCCAGCACCTGCAGATTGTGCAGCGCGCGCGGCACGACGGTGGCGATGATCACCCCGCTGACCACCGCGCGGTCATAGCCTTCCAGGCTCAGCAGCTGGCTCAGCCACACCGCATATTCGTCCGCCGTCCGCCTGGGATCGGTGGCGATCCGCCAGCGCGCCTTGATCGCGCCGCGCTCGACAAGCGCGAACACGACATTGGTATTGCCGGCATCGATGGCGAGCAGCATGGCGACCCTTCAGATCAGGAACACGTCGGCGGCGTGAATGACACGGCTGTCGCCGTCCGCCAAGCGCAGGATGAGCGCACCGTCGGCGTCGAGCCCGTGGAACAGCCCGTCGATCGCGCTGCCATCGGGCAGCCGCGCGGTCAGCGCGGCGCCGATCGGATGCGCCCGCTCGAGCCAGCGCGCCCGCACCGGCGCCAGCCCCGCGCTGCGCCAGCGCGCCACCCAGCGCGCGAACGCGTCGGCCAGCGTCTCGAGAAACTCCGCGGGATCGGGCGTCACGCCATGCGCGGCAAGGCTGGTCGTCGGGCGTTCGAGATCGTCGGGGTGGGCGGCGAGATTGACGCCGATGCCGATCACCACCGCATCGCCGGCGCGCTCGAGCAGGATGCCCGACACCTTGGCACCGTCGACCAGCAGATCGTTGGGCCATTTGAGCGCCACATCCCCATGAGCACCACCCCGGCGTTCGCCGGGGTGGTACCGTAGGTAAAAACCCACCGCTTCCTCCAGCGCCACCGCCGCGACCAGCGCCAGCGTCGCGGCCTGCGGATCCGTCGCCCGCAGGCGGACCAGCGTCGACGCCGACAGATTGCCGGCCGGGGCGACCCACACCCTGCCCTGCCGCCCGCGTCCGCTCACCTGACGCTCGGCGCGCAGCCAGAGCCCTTCGGCGGCGCCGCTCTGCGCCAGGCCCAGCATGTCGGCGTTGGTCGACCCCGTCTCCGCGACCGTACGGATGACGGGCCGGCTCACCGTATTCAGAACAGCGAGTGCGCCGCGCTCAGCGTCAGCACGCCGAGCGGCGCGAGCAGCACCCAGCCGATCGGCGAGACGAACACCGCCGCGGCGGCAATCAGCCCGCCCTCGGCGACGCTGCCGTCCTTGTGGAACTCGGGCGCCGGATCGTCGAAATACATCACCTTGACGATGCGCAGGTAATAATAGGCGCCGATCACCGAGGCGACGAAGCCCGCCACCGCGAGCGGATAGAGGCCCGCGCCGACCGCGGCGTTGAACACCGCCAGCTTGGCGTTGAAGCCGAGCAGTGGCGGAATGCCGGCCAGCGAGAACATGAAGATGGCCAGCGCCAGCGCCAGCGCCGGTCGCGTCTGCGACAGGCCGGACAGGCTGGCGATCGTCTCGACCGGCTGGCCCGCCGCATCGCGCATCTGCAGCACGACAAGGAAGCTGCCCAGCGTCATCACGACATAGACGGTGAGGTAGAACAGCACCGCGGCAATCCCGGCCTCGGTGCCGGCGGCCAGGCCGACGAGCACGAAGCCGACATTGTTGATCGACGAATAGGCCAGCAGCCGCTTGATATTGCTCTGCCCGATCGCCGCGACCGCGCCGAGGATGATCGATGCCAGCGCGGCGAAGATCACGATCTGCCGCCACTGGTCGGTGGCAGGGCCCATCGCCTCGATCGCGACCCGCACCGCCATCGCCATCGCCGCCACCTTGGGCGCGCTGGCGAAGAACGCCGTCACCGGCGTCGGCGCGCCTTCATACACGTCCGGCGTCCACATGTGGAACGGCACGGCAGCGATCTTGAAGGCGATCCCGGCGAAGATGAACACCAGCCCGAAGGTCAGGCCGAGCGACTGGCCGGTCGCGCTATACGCGGTGGCGATCTGATCGAATACGGTCGAGCCGCTGAAGCCATAGACCAGCGAGATGCCGTACAGCAGGATGCCGCTGGCCAGCGCGCCGAGCACGAAATATTTGAGCCCCGCTTCGGCCGAGCGCGTGTCCTGCCGCATGAAGCTCGCCAGCACATAGGCGGCCAGGCTCTGCAGCTCGAGCCCGACATACAGCGTCAGCAGATCGCTGGCCGAGGCCATCATGCCCATGCCGGCCGCCGAAAGCAGGATCAGCACCGGATATTCCGGGCGCAGATCGTCGCCGGCGGTGCGCGTGAAGAACCGCGGCGCCAGAATGATCGCGACGGCGCTGGCGCCATAGATCAGCACCTTGCAGAAGGCGGCGAACGCATCCGCGCGGTACAGGCCGCCGAACGCCTCGCCACCGCTCGACGCCGGGCCGATCAGCGCGATCCCCGCGCCGATCAGCACGGCGACGCTCACCCAGGAAACGGCGCGCGTGACGGCCTGACCGCCCCAGGCGGAGACCAGCATCAGGGCCAGCGCGCCGACCGCCAGAACGATCTCCGGCAGCGTCATCAACAGATTGGCGGAAGTGCTCATTCGTGGCCCCCGGCATGCGCGGCCGAAGCGGCCGGTGCCTTGCCTATAGTCGGTTGGGAATCGCTTGCCGGCGCGGCGCGGGCGACACGCGCGACCAGGGTCGCCACGTCACCGCGCATCGGCGCCATGAAGCTTTCCGGATACACGCCCATCCACATCACCACCGCCGCGATCGGCGCCAGCAACGCGAATTCGCGCAGAGAGATATCGGGCATCGCGCGGACATCGTCTTTGATCAACTCGCCGAACACGACGCGCCGATACAGATACAGCATGTATGCCGCGCCCAGGATGATGCTCGTCGTGCACAGCAACGCCGCCCAGGTCGAGACCTGATACACGCCCATTAGCGCAAGGAATTCGGCGACGAAGCCGCTGGTCCCCGGCAGGCCGATCGAGGCCATGGTGAACAGCAGGAAGAACAGCGCATAACGCGGCATGTTGATCGCCAGGCCGCCGTAACGGTCGATCTCGCGCGTGTGCAGGCGATCATAGATCACGCCGACGCACAGGAACAACGCACCCGATACCAGGCCGTGGCTCAGCATCATCATCATCGCGCCTTCGATGCCCTGCTGGTTGAACGCGAACAGGCCGATCGTCACGATCGCCATATGCGCGACCGAGGAATAGGCAATCAGCTTCTTCATGTCCGACTGCACCAGGGCGACCAGCGAGGTGTAGATCACCGCCACTGCCGACAGGCCGAGGATCAGCCAGGTCAGCTCGCCGCTCGCTTCCGGGAACATCGGCAGCGAGAAACGCAGGAAGCCGTAGCCGCCGAGCTTGAGCAGCACGCCGGCCAGGATCACCGAACCGGCGGTCGGCGCCTGGACGTGCGCGTCGGGCAGCCAGGTGTGCACCGGCCACATCGGCATCTTCACCGCGAACGAGGCGAAGAAGGCGAGCCACAGCCAGGTCTGCGCCTGAACCGGGAAATCGGTGTTCATCAGCGTCGGGATGTCGCTGGTGCCGGCTTCGTGCACCATCCACAGCATCGCCACGAGCATCAGCACCGAGCCGAGCAGCGTGTAGAGAAAGAACTTATACGAGGCATAGATGCGGTTCACGCCGCCCCAGATGCCGATGATCAGGTACATCGGGATCAGGCCGGCTTCGAAGAACATGTAGAACAGGAACAGGTCCTGCGCGGCAAACGTACCGATCATCAGCGTCTCGGTGACGAGGAACGCCGCCATATATTCCGGTACGCGCTTGGTGATCGATTGGCTGGCGCCGATGCAGATCGGCATCAGGAACACGCTGAGCATGATCAGCATCAGCGCGATGCCGTCGATGCCGAGCTTCCAGCCGAACACACCGAGCGAGCCGGCATCCTCGACGAACTGCCACTGCGCACCGCCGACGTCGAACTGTGCCCACATACCGATGCCGAGCAGCAGATCGATCAGCGTCGCGGCCAGCGCCAGCCATCGCGCGCCGCTCGCGCTCAGGAACAGGCAGCCGACAGCGGCAATCGCCGGGATTGCCAGCATGACGGACAGGATCGGAAAGCCGCTCACTTCGAAATCGCCCAGGTAATCGCGGCGGTCAGGCCGATCAGCATGACGAACGCATAGCTATAAAGGTATCCTGTCTGGACCCGCGCGGTGAGGCGCGTGCCCTGCTGCACCAGCCAGGCCGAGCCGTTGGGCCCGAACCGGTCGATCGTCTTCTCGTCGCCGCGATGCCAGAAGAACCGGCCAATCGCGAAGGCGGGGCGAACGAACAGCAGATTATACAGCTCGTCGAAATACCATTTGTGCAGCAGGAAATCGTAGATCACGCTGAACTGCGTCGCCACCGTCTTGGGGAAGCCTGGATTGCGGATATAGGCCATCCAGGCGGTCCACAGGCCGAGCAGCATCGCGATCGTCGCCGACAGCTTGATGAACGTCGGTACGCCATGCATTTCGTGCATCAGATGCTCACGGAAGGCGATCGCCCCCTTCCAGTAACGCTCACCCGCCTCCGGCTCGATGAAGAAGCCGTGGAACGCGAAGCCGGCGGCGATCGCGCCGATCGACAGCACGATCAGCGGGATCAGCATCGGCAGCGGGCTTTCGTGCGGGTGATAGCCGCCCGTCCCTTCCGGCAGCGCATGCGCGTCGGTCGCGTGAACGCTCGGCGCGTGGCCGGCATCTTCCGCTGCCGGATGCGCGTCGTGATGCGCATCGTGCGCCGCGTCATGATGATCGTCATGGCCATGGCCGTGCGCGTCATGAATGGCGTGCTGGATATGCTCCGACTGCGCCCAGCGCGGGGCGCCGTAGAAGGTCAGGAACATCAGCCGCCAGGAATAGAAGCTGGTCAGCAGCGCAACGAGCACGCCGACGAACCACACGCCCGGCTGGCCGGCAGCCCAGGCCGCCTCGATAATCCCGTCCTTCGAATGGAAGCCAGCAAAGCCGATCGCCAGTTCGTTGCCGAACACCGCGGGAAGCCCCACGCCGGTAATCGCCAGCGTGCCCATCATCATCGCCCAGAAAGTGACGGGGATGCTTTTGCGCAGGCCGCCATAGAAGCGCATGTCCTGCTCGTGATGCATCGCGTGGATCACCGATCCGGCGCCGAGGAACAGCAATGCCTTGAAGAAGGCGTGCGTGAACAGGTGGAACATCGCCGCGCCGTACGCGCCGATGCCGGCGGCGAAGAACATGTAGCCGAGCTGCGAGCAGGTCGAATAGGCGATCACGCGCTTGATGTCGGTCTGCACCAGGCCGACCGTGGCGGCGAACAGGCACGTCGCCGCGCCGATCGTCGTCACCACGCCGAGCGCCACCGGGGACGTCTCGAACATCGGCGACAGGCGGCAGACCATGAACACGCCGGCGGTGACCATCGTCGCAGCGTGGATCAGCGCCGACACCGGGGTCGGGCCTTCCATCGCGTCGGGCAGCCAAGTGTGCAGGCCAAGCTGCGCCGACTTGCCCATCGCGCCGACGAACAGCAGCAGGCAGAGCACGGTCATCGTATCAAGCCGGTAGCCGAGGAAACCGATCGTCGAACCCGCCATGCCCGGCGCGGCGGCGAGGATCTCAGGGATCGAGACCGTGCCGAACACCAGGAACGTGCCGAAGATGCCGAGCATGAAGCCGAGATCGCCGACGCGGTTGACGACGAACGCCTTGATCGCGGCGGCATTGGCCGATGGCTTGCGGAACCAGAAGCCGATCAGCAGGTACGAGGCGAGCCCCACCCCTTCCCAGCCGAAGAACATCTGGACGAGGTTGTTGGCGGTCACCAGCATCAGCATCGCGAAGGTGAACAGCGAGAGATAGGCGAAGAAGCGCGGCTGGCTTTCGTCCTCCGCCATATAGCCCCAGCTATACAGGTGGACGAGCGCCGAGACGGACGTGATCACGACCAGCATCACCGCGGTCAGCGAATCCACCCTGAGCGCCCAGGACACGTCCAGCGAACCGGAGTGAATGAAGTGCAGCACCTGCACCACCATCTCAGTCGGTCGCGAGTCCCCCGGCCCCATGGGGGTCAAGAAGTAAACAAACACGATCCAGCTCAGCGCCGCCGAGGCGAACAATGCCGCCGTGGTGACAATCTTCGCCGGGCCGTTGCCGATCGCGCGATTGCCGAAGCCGGCAACGATGGCCGCGAGCAGAGGCAGGAATACGATAAGGAGGATCACCAAATCACCCCTTCATCCGGTTGACGTCGTCGACCGAGATCGTGCCGCGTCCGCGGAAATAGATCACCAGAATGGCCAGCCCGATGGCGGCCTCGCCTGCCGCGACGGTCAGCACGAACATCGCGAACACCTGCCCGACCAGGTCGTTCAGATAGCTCGAAAAGGCCACGAAGTTCAGGTTCACGGCCAGCAGGATCAGCTCGATCGCCATCAGCATGACGATCAGGTTCTTGCGGTTGGCGATGATGCCCACCACGCCCAGCGCGAACAGGATCGCCGCGACGACCAGATAATGCGTCAGCCCAATCACAAGTCGATCCCCTGCCCGACCACGGGCTGCGTGTTGCGCGTCGCGTCCTGCGGCCGCCGTGCGATCTGCCGCGCGACATTCTGCCCGCGCACACCGCCGCGTTCGCGGTGCGTCAGCACGATCGCGCCGATCATGGCGACGAGCAGCACCAGCCCGGCGCCTTCGAATACGAACAGATAGCGCGTGTAGAGCAGCTGCCCGATCGCCGCGATGTTGGACACGCCCGGATCGATCGGCGCCGCGCGGCGCGCAAGTTGGATCCCGCCAGCGCTCCACGCGCCGAACGCGATCATCACTTCCGCTGCCAGCGCGATCGCCAGCGCCAGGCCGATCGCGGCATAGCGCGCAAAGCCCGCGCGCAGCTCGGCGAAGTCGACGTTGAGCATCATCACGACAAACAGAAACAACACCGCCACCGCGCCGACATAGACGATCACGAGCAGCATCGCGATGAACTCGGCGCCGACCAGCACCATCAGCCCCGCGGCGTTGAAGAAGGCCAGGATCAGCCACAGCACGGCATGCACCGGGTTGCGCGACGTGATCGTCAACGCACCCGATACGATCACCATGATCGCGAACAGGTAAAAGGCTATGGCTTGGATCACGGAATCAGGGTGCCCCTAGAAGTTGTCGCGCGCTTAACGGTACGGTGCATCGGCGGCAAGGTTTGCCGCGATTGCGCTTTCCCAGCGATCGCCATTGGCGAGCAGCTTGGCCTTGTCGTAGATCAGTTCTTCGCGCGTTTCCGTCGCATATTCGAAGTTCGGTCCCTCGACCACGGCATCCACCGGGCAGGCTTCCTGACACAGGCCACAGAAGATGCACTTGGTCATGTCGATATCGTAGCGCGTCGTGCGGCGGCTGCCGTCGTCGCGCGGCTCGGCCTCGATCGTGATCGCCTGCGCCGGGCACACCGCCTCGCACAATTTGCACGCGATGCAGCGCTCTTCACCATTGGGATAGCGCCGCAACACATGCTCGCCGCGGAAGCGGGGCGAGATCGGATTCTTCTCGAAGGGATAGTTGATCGTTGCCTTCGCCTTGAAGAAGTACCGCAAGGTCAGCGCATGCGCCTTGACGAACTCCCACAGCGTGAACGCCTTGATATACTGAGCGACGCTCACGGGCGCTTCTCCGAAAGGACCTTGTCACGGCACACGCCGTCGGTCGGGTAAACAGGACGCTGCGCCTGATACAGCGCGGTCGCGGTGCCGTATTGCTTCAGGTAGACACGCTCGGACGCATCGCATTCGGTGCCGACGCGGGTCAGCATCAGGAAGCCCGAAACCAGGAACACCCAGAACAAAGACACCGGCAGGAACACCTTCCAGCCCAGCCGCATCAGCTGATCGTAACGATAGCGCGGCACGGTCGCCTTCACCCAGCTGAACAGGAAGAAGAAGAACAGCATCTTGGCGAACAGCCAGATGATCCCCGGCACGAGATACAGCGGCGCCCAGTCGAACGGCGGAAGATACCCGCCCCAGAACAGGATCGCGTTCAGCGCGCACATCAGGATGACGTTGGCGTACTCGCCGAGCCAGAACAAAGCGAACGACATCGACGAATATTCGGTCTGGTAGCCGGCGACGAGCTCGCTCTCCGCCTCGGTCAGATCGAACGGCGCGCGCTGCGTCTCGGCCAGCGACGAGATGAAGAACATGATCGCCATCGGGAACAGCAGCGGATTGAAGATGAAGCCGTTGACCGGCAGCCACGGATAGATCGCGCGCTGCGCGTTGACGATGTCCGACAGGTTGAAGCTGCCGCTCCACAGCACGACCGAGATCAGGATGAAGCCGATCGCGACTTCGTAGCTGACCATCTGCGCCGCTGCGCGGATCGCCGAGAAGAACGGATATTTCGAGTTGGACGACCAGCCCGCCAGGATGATGCCGTACACGCCGAGCGACGAGGCGGCGAGCACGTACAATAGCCCGACATTGATGTCGGCCAGCACCACGCCGACACCGAACGGCACCACCGCCCAGACGATCAGCGCGACCGTGAAGGTGATGATCGGCGCGAGCAGGAACAGCCCCTTGTTCGCCGCGGTCGGCACGATGGTTTCCTGCAGGAACACCTTCAGCCCGTCGGCGAAGCTCTGCAGCAGGCCGAACGGCCCGACCACGTTGGGGCCGCGGCGCAGCGCCATCGCTGCCCAGATCTTGCGATCGGCATAGATGATCATGGCGACGGCGAGCATCAGCGGCAGCGCGATCACCAGGATGCCGATGATCGTCGAGAGGAACCAGGCCCAGCCGTAGTCCATGCCGTATGAAGTGAAGAAGGCGGTCATTCCGCGGCCTCCGCGAATTCCTGGCCATGGACCAGTTCAGCCGAACAGCGCTGCATGGTCGGGCTCGCCCGGCAGATCGCGTTGGTCAGGTAGAAGTCCTTGATCGGATAGCCGGCGATCGTGCCCTTCGCCGTCGCGTCGAGCGTCGGCGGGTTCCAGGCGAACGTTTTCAGCCCGAGGCTGCCGAGCTCCGGCACCGCCGCGCCCATGCCGGCGCGCAGTTCGTCGATCGTGTCGAACGGCAGCGTCTTGCCTAGCACGGCCGACAGCGCACGGAAGATCGTCCAGTCCTCACGCGCATCGCCCGGCGGGAACACCGCGCGCTCCCCGCGCTGGACACGCCCTTCGAGATTGACCCAGGTGCCGGATTTCTCGGCATAGCTGGCGCCCGGCAGGATCACGTCGGCATGCCGCGCACCGGCATCGCCGTGATGCCCGACATAGACTTTGAAGCTGTCAGCGAACGCGCCGTAATCCAGCTCGTCCGCGCCGAGGAAGAAAGCGAGTTTCGGCTTGGCCGCGGCAAGATCGGCGATCCCGCCCGGCTGCGCCCAGCCGAGCATCAGCCCGCCCATGCGCGATGCCGCCATGTGCACCACGTTGAAGCCGTTCCAGCCGTCGCGCACCAGGTTCAGCGAGCCGGCCAGCGCCAGCGCCGCGCCGTGGCCGCCCTTGAGCGCCGCGCCGCCGACGATCACCATCGGCGTGGCGGCGCCGTCGAACGCCTCGCGCACCGCCTGCGGCAGATCGCCGAGCAGCGCCAGATCGTCGCCGAGCCAGTCGACGCGGTAGGTCAGGTCCGTCTCCGGCCCGATCGCGAAGACCTTGGCCCCCTTCTTGATCGCCTTGCGCACCCGCGTGTTCACCAAAGGCGCTTCCCAGCGCAGATTGGTGCCGACCAGCAGGATCACATCGGCGTCTTCGGTGCCGGCGATCGTGGTGTTGAAATTGACCGCCGCCATCGAGGTGGCGTCATACGCCATCCCGGTCTGCCGCCCTTCGATCAGCGTCGAGCCCATTGCGGCGAGCAGCGTCTTGGCTGCAAACAGCGTCTCGCAATCGACCAGGTCGCCATGCACCGCAGCGACGCTGTCACCGGCATCGACCGCAGCGATCGCGCGGAATGCATCGTCCCAGCTCGCCTTCTGCAGCTTGCCGCCCACCCGCACATAGGGCGTGTCGAGCCGCCCGCGCACCAGGCCGTCAACCGCATGCCGCGTCTTGTCGCTGGCCCATTCCTCGTTGACGTCCTCGTTGATCACGGGGAGCGCGCGCAGCACCTGGCGACCGCGGCTGTCGAGCCGGATGTTGGTGCCGACCGCGTCCATCACGTCGATCGTCAGCGTCTTCTTGAGCTCCCACGGGCGCGCTTCGAACGCGTACGGCTTGCTCGTCAGCGCGCCGACCGGGCACAGATCGACGACGTTGCCGGACAATTCGCTGGTCACCGCGCCTTCGAGATAGGACGTGATCTGCATGTCCTCGCCGCGCCCGATCGCGCCGATCTCCTCGACGCCGGCGACTTCCTCCGCAAAACGGATGCAGCGCGTGCACTGGATGCACCGCGTCATCACCGTCTTGACGATCGGGCCCATATATTTCTCGGTGACCGCGCGCTTGTTCTCGTCATAGCGCGACTGGCCACGGCCGTAGGCGACCGACTGGTCCTGCAGATCGCATTCGCCGCCCTGGTCGCAGATCGGGCAATCCAGCGGATGGTTGATCAGCAGGAATTCCATCACGCCTTCGCGCGCATTCTTCACCATCGGCGAATTGGTGAACACTTCCTGATTGTCCGCCGCCGGCAGCGCGCACGACGCCTGCGGCTTGGGCGGTCCGGGCTTCACCTCGACCAGGCACATCCGGCAATTGCCGGCGATGCTGAGCCGCTCGTGATAGCAGAAACGCGGGATTTCCTTGCCGGCGATCTCGCACGCCTGCAGCACGGTGGCACCGGCAGGCACTTCGACCTCGACGCCGTCTACTTTGAGCTTGGGCATTATTCCGCCGCTTCCATCATCGGCGAGAGCCCGCCGCCATTCTTTTCCGTAATCCGCCGCTCCATCTCGGGGCGGAAATGCTTGATCAGCCCCTGGATCGGCCAGGCCGCGGCATCGCCGAGCGCACAGATCGTATGCCCTTCGACCTGCTTGGTGACCTGATACAGCGTGTCGATCTCGGAGATGTCGGCATCGCCGGTGCGCATCCGCTCCATCACGCGCCACATCCAGCCGGTGCCTTCGCGGCACGGCGTGCACTGGCCGCAGCTCTCATGCTTGTAAAAGTAGCTGAGCCGGCTGATCGCCCGGACGATGTCGGTCGACTTGTCCATCACGATCACCGCCGCGGTGCCGAGGCCCGAGCCCAATGCCTTGAGCCCGTCGAAATCCATCGGCGCGTCCATGATCTCCTTGGCCGGCACCAGCGGCACCGAGGAGCCACCTGGGATCACCGCAAGCAGATTGTCCCAGCCGCCGCGGATGCCGCCGCAATGCACTTCGATCAGCTCGCGGAACGAGATGCTCATCGCCTCCTCGATCACGCACGGCTTGTTCACATGGCCGCTGATCTGGAACAGCTTGGTGCCTTCGTTCTTCTCGCGCCCGAAGCTCGCGAACCATTCCGGCGAGCGGCGCAGGATCGTCGGCACCACCGCGATCGATTCGACATTGTTGACCGTCGTCGGGCAGCCATAGAGGCCCGCTCCCGCCGGGAATGGCGGCTTCAGCCGCGGCTGCCCCTTCTTGCCCTCGAGGCTCTCGAGCATCGCGGTCTCTTCGCCGCAAATGTACGCGCCGGCGCCGCGGTGCACGAACACGTCGAAATCATAGCCCGAGCCACAGGCGTTCTTGCCGATCAGCCCGGCGTCATATGCCTCGGCCACGGCCGCGAACAGCGTCTCGGCCTCGCGGATGTATTCGCCGCGGATGTAAATGTATGCCGCGCGCGCGCGCATCGCGAACCCGGCGATCAGCGCGCCTTCGATCAGCTTGTGCGGATCGTGGCGGATGATCTCGCGATCCTTGCAACTGCCCGGCTCGGATTCGTCGGCGTTGATGACCAGGAAGTTCGGCCGATCGGCCTTGGGCTCCTTGGGCATGAAGCTCCACTTCATGCCGGTCGGGAAGCCGGCGCCACCGCGCCCGCGCAAGCCCGATGCCTTCACCTTGTCGATGATGCCGTCCTGACCCAGCACCATCAGGTCCTTGGTCTTGTCCCAATCGCCACGCGCCATGGCCGCCTTCAGGTTCCACGGCTGGAACCCATAGACGTTGGTGAAGATACGATCTTTATCAGCGAGCATCTACTTGCCGCCTCCCAGGAGCTTCTGGCCACCGGCCAGCACGGCGATGACGATCGCCGCGCCGATCGCCAGGCCAAGCAGCTTGAAACTGATTTTCAGCACCCAGCCGAGCACGACGATCGCGCCGATGATCGCCAGGATGGTGATGAGCGTAATCTTGGTCACGCCCACTCCCCCCGATAGTCATGGTTCTCGTCGACCATCGCCTTCAAGGCCACCGGCCCGCCGGCCGGCTCGCTCGACTTGCGCCCGATCGTCGAACCCGGCGTCGGCACCTGTCCTGCGGCCAGCGCCTCGAGGATCACGGTGGTGCGATCGTAATCGAGATCCTCGAAATTGTCGTCGTTGATCTGCACCATCGGCGCATTGGCGCAGGTGCCGAGGCATTCGACTTCGGTCAGCGTGAACAGGCCGTCGGGCGTGGTCGCGCCCTTGATCAGCCCACGATTTTTGCACGCCGCCATCACGTCGTCGGAGCCGGCGAGCAGACACGGCGTCGTGCCGCACACCTGCACGTGATAGCGGCCGACCGGCGCCATGTTGAACATCGTGTAGAAGGTCGCGACCTCGTACACGCGCATGTACGGCACGCCGATGATGCGCGCGACGAACTCGATCACCGGCACCGGCAACCAGCCCTGCGTCTGCGTTTCGGCGCCAACTTGGCGCTGCGCCAGGTCGAGCAGCGGCAGCGACGCGGATTGCTCGCGCCCCTTGGGATAGCGGCCGAGAATCTCGTTCGCCTTCTTCTGGTTGTCGTCGGTCCACGCGAACGCGCCCCAGCGCGCGCGGGTCTCGGCTTCGTCGGGGATTTGAGGTGCTTCAGCCATTAACGTGCATCCGTAAGATCAAGGCGGCGCTCGAGCCGGGAGAGGCGCTCGTCAAACCGGTCCATGCGGGAATTGAGGCCGACGATGCTCGTCTGGACACTCACCAATCCTTCCTCAACCGCCATCATGCGAATCTTCAGGTCCTGAACATCGCCACGAATATCCTGCAGCACCTGGTCCATGCGCCGCAGGCGCTCCAGGATCAGGTTGCCGACCTCGTCCGTCACCGGTCGCACTCCCCGAACACGATATCCATCGCGCCCAGCACGGCCGTCGCATCCGCCAGCATGTGGCCCTTCAGCATGAAGTCCATCGCCTGCAAATGGCTGAACGCGGTCGGGCGGATCTTGCAGCGGTACGGCTTGTTCGAGCCGTCGGCGACGAGATACACGCCGAACTCGCCCTTGGGGCTCTCGGTCGCGACATAGACATCGCCCGCGGGCACGTGGAAGCCCTCGGTGTACAGCTTGAAGTGATGGATCAGCGCTTCCATCGAACGCTTCATCTCGCCGCGCTTGGGCGGCACGACCTTGCGATCGAGGCTCGAGATCGGGCCGTCGGGCATGTCGTTGAGGCACTGCTTCATGATCCGCGCCGACTGCTTCACTTCCTCGACGCGCACCATGAACCGGTCATAGCAGTCGCCCCGCGTGCCGACCGGCACGTCGAAATTGACCCGGGCATAGGCGTCATAAGGCTGCGACTTGCGCAGATCCCAGGCAAGGCCCGAACCGCGGATCATCGGCCCCGAAAAGCCCCACTTGATCGCGTCGTCGCGGCTGACCACGCCGATATCCACGTTGCGCTGCTTGAAGATGCGGTTGTCGGCGACAAGGCTGATCGCATCGTCGAACAGCCGCGGCAGGCGCGTGTCGAGCCAGTCGCCGATATCGGCGAGCAGCTTCAACGGCACGTCCTGGTGCACGCCGCCGGGCCGGAAATAGGCCGCATGCATGCGCGCACCGCTGGCGCGTTCGTAGAAGCCCATCGTGTCTTCGCGCAGCTCGAACAGCCACAGGTTCGGCGTCATCGCGCCGACGTCCATCACATGCGACCCGAGGTTCAGCATATGGTTCATGATCCGCGTCAGCTCGGCGAAGAACACGCGGAGATATTGCGCACGCAGCGGCACTTCGAGATCGAGCAATTTCTCGACTGCCAACACATAGGTATGCTCCATGCACATCGGCGAGCAGTAATCGAGCCGATCGAAATAGGGCAGCGCCTGCATATAGGTCTTGTATTCGATCAGCTTCTCGGTGCCGCGATGCAGCAGCCCGACATGCGGATCGACGCGCTCGACGATCTCGCCGTCCAGCTCCATCACCAGCCGCAACACGCCGTGCGCGGCAGGATGCTGCGGGCCGAAGTTGATCGTGTAGTTCTGGATTTCCACGTCGCCCACGGTGGGGTCGGCGGCATCGCGCTCGCCGAGCACGGCTTCGAGATGATCGCTCACTGGTTCTGTCCCTTGCCGGGCGTCGGGTTGACGTCTGGGTCGGCGGGCTTCGGCCCTTCATCGGGTCCCGCCTTGCCGGCGCCGGTCTGCGCCGGCGTATCGGTCGTCTTCGGATCGCCCGCGGGTCCCTTCGCCTCGCTCTTGGCCGCGTCTGCCTTGACGATCTCGTCCGCCTTCAGCGGAGTCGGTGCGCCCTTGGCTTCCGGCAAAGATGCCTTCTCGTCACCCGGCAGCGTATATTGGGCGCCTTCCCACGGCGATTCGAAATCGAACGTGCGGAAATCCTGCGCCAGCTTGACCGGCTCGTACACGACGCGCTTGGCCTCTTCCGAATAGCGTAGCTCGACGAACCCGGAGAGCGGGAAATCCTTGCGCTGCGGATGGCCGCGAAAGCCGTAATCGGTGAGGATGCGGCGCAGGTCGGGATTGCCCGAGAACAGCACGCCGTACATGTCGTACACTTCACGCTCGAGCCAGCCGGCGACCGGCCAGATGCCCGTCACCGACGGTACCGGCTTCTCTTCGTCGGTCTGCACGTGGACACGGATGCGATGGTTGCGCGTCAGGCTGAGCAGGCAATAGACCACTTCGAAGCGATCGGCGCGCTCGGGATAATCGACACCGGCGATTTCCATCAGCTGCTGATATTCGAGGCCGGGCGTGTCGCGCAGCGCGATCATCGTCGCGACCAGGCTGTCGCGATCGACCGTCAGCGCGACCTCGCCAACCGCGTCGAGCGACGACAGCAGGCTGCCGCCGAGCGCCACAGCGGCGGCGTCGATCACGCCATCATTGGCGGTGTACGCAGGTGCCGGCGCCCTCACCGTTCAATCGTCCCGATGCGGCGGATCTTCCGCTGCAGCTGCATGATGCCATACAGCAACGCTTCCGCGGTCGGCGGGCAGCCCGGCACGTAGATGTCGACCGGCACGATCCGGTCGCAGCCGCGCACGACGCTGTAGCTATAATGGTAATAGCCGCCGCCATTGGCGCAGCTGCCCATCGAGATGACGTATTTCGGCTCCGACATCTGGTCGTAGACCTTGCGTAGCGCCGGGGCCATCTTGTTGCACAACGTGCCGGCGACGATCATCACGTCCGACTGGCGCGGGCTGGCGCGCGGCGCAGCGCCGAAGCGCTCGAGATCGTAGCGCGGCATGTTGACGTGGATCATCTCGACCGCGCAGCACGCGAGCCCGAAGGTCATCCACCACAGCGAGCCGGTGCGGGCCCATTGGAACAGCTCCTCGGTGGAGGTGACCAGGAAGCCCTTGTCGTTGAGCTCGCCGTTGATGTCGTTGAGAAACGCGACGTCGGGCAACGTGCCGGTGCCGGCAGCGACGGGCGCCGTCGGATGCGTGAGTTCTACTCCCATTCGAGCGCTCCCTTCTTCCAGGCATAGACAAGGCCGAGCGCCAGTTCGGCAATGAAGATCATCATCGAGAACCACGCCGTCCAGCCGAGCGTGAACACGCTCACCGCCCAGGGATATAGGAACGCCGCCTCGAGATCGAAGATGATGAACAGGATCGCGACGAGATAGAAACGCACGTCGAACTGGCTGCGGCTGTCCTCGAACGCGGGGAAGCCGCATTCATATTCGGTGAGCTTTTCCGCCGTCGGCTGGTGGCTGCCGGTCGCGCGCGACACGATCATCGGCAGGAACACGAACACGCTGGACAGTATCAGGGCGACACCCAGGAACAGCAGAATCGGAAGGTATTGCGACAGGTCGACCAAGGCTATCTCGCATGTGCGAAGTGGAAGCTGGGGCTTTAGGCCGATGGCCCGGACCGGGCAAGGCTTGGGGGCATGAGAATGACTCGCAACTCTTATCCTCCCCGGCACGGGGAGGGGGACCGCCCGGCTACTTCAGCCGGGTGGTGGAGGGGGCGGGCCGGCAGCGCACCGGTAGCGTTGCTGGCCCACCCCCTCCGTCGCGTTACGCGCGTCACCTCCCCGCACCGGGGAGGAACGACCTTACCGCAGCGCGTTCGCCACCAGCTTGTGCATCTTGGATTGCAGCACGTCGTTCGCCGCCAGCACTTCCTTGCGCGCGATCATCTGGTCGCCGCCGCGATAGTCGGTGACGAACCCGCCGGCTTCCTTGATCAGCAGGATCCCCGCGGCGACGTCCCACGCCTTGAGATCCGATTCCCAGAAACCGTCGAACCGCCCCGCCGCGACCCAGGCGAGATCGAGCGACGCCGCGCCGAAGCGCCGGATCCCGGCCACTTCCGGTGCGATCGCCCCGAAGATCCGGCTCCACTGGCCGAAATTGCCGTGGCCGAGGAAGGGAATGCCCGTCGCGATCAGCGCATCGCCCATGTCGCGCCGCGCCGAGACGCGCAGCCGCTCGGACTGGACCCAGGCGCCCTTGCCCTTTTCGGCCCAGAAGCTTTCGTCGGTCAGCGGCTGATAGACCAGGGCCGCGGTCACCTCGCGCTTGCCGTTGGCCAGCGTCTCCTCGACCGCGATCGAGATCGCGAAATGCGGAATGCCGTGCAGGAAGTTCGACGTGCCATCGAGCGGATCGACGATGAAGCGCGGCTTGTTCGGATCGCCGGCCACTTCGCCGCGCTCTTCCATCAGGAAGCCCCAATCAGGGCGGCCATGGCTCAGTTCCTCGAACAAGGTCTGCTCGGCGCGCTGATCGGCCATCGTCACGAAGTCGGCCGGCCCCTTGCGGCTGACCTGCAGCTGCTGAACCTCGTTAAAGTCACGACGCAGCCGCGGCCCCGCCTTGCGCGCGGCGCGGTCCATGACCGTCATCAAACCGGAATGGGAAACCATATCAAAACTCCTCCCCTCCCGCTCGCGGGAGGGGCTCGGGGAGGGCATGTCCGCCAAAGCGAACGTCAATGAGGGAGGGCAGCCCCTCCCCCGGCCCCTCCCGCAAACGGGAGGGGAGCGAAAATCAGTCCGCCCGCTTCACATAGGTCTGCTCGTAGACATCGACCACGATCCGCGTGCCCGCGCCGATATGCGGCGGCACCATCACGCGCACGCCGTTCTCGAGGATCGCCGGCTTGAACGAGGAGGAGGCGGTCTGCCCCTTCACCACCGCATCGGCCTCGACGATCAGCGCCTCGATCGTGTCGGGCAGCTGCACCGAGATCGGGCGCTCCTCCCACAATTCCATCACCACATCCATGCCGTCCTGCAGGAACGCCGCGGCATCGCCCAGGATACCGGCATCGAGCGTGATCTGCTCGTAATTCTGCTTGTCCATGAAGGTCAGCGTGTCGCCGTCGCGGAACAGATACTGGAAATCGACCGTGTCCAGCCGCACCCGCTCGACGCTTTCGGCGGAGCGGAAGCGGACATTGGTCTTCCGTCCGTCGATCAGGTTCTTCATCTCGACCTGCATATACGCCCCGCCCTTGCCCGGCTGGGTATGCTGGATCTTGACGGTCTTCCAGATGCCGCCTTCGTACTCGAGGATGTTGCCGGGACGAATTTCGACCGCATTGATCTTCATGGGAAACCTGTAGCTGGAAAGAGCGAGGCGCGGCCCTTAGCGCGTGACGGGCTTTCCGGCAAGGTATGGGTAGGGATCGACCGGCCGCCCTTCATACCAATGCTGTTCGGGCGCGGTCCGCGTCAGGCCGAAATGCAGGTGATAATTGCCGGCGCCGGCATTGCCGGTATCGCCGACATAGCCGATCGCATCGCCGACCTTCACGACCTGCCCCTCGTGCAGGCCAGGCGCATAGCCGCTGAGATGTGCATAATAATAGCTCCAGTTGCGCTTCGGCGAGCGCACGTATGCCGTGATGCCGCCCGCTGCGCTGTTCCACAGCTTTTCCACCCGACCCGCCGCCGCGGCGACCACCGGAGTGTTCGCCGGCGCCATGATGTCATTGCCGTGATGCTCGCGCAGGCCGTTCTCGCGCGGATCGCCCCAGCTCTCGGTGACGGCGGCGCGCGGCAGGCCCGCAACCGGCATGGCCAGCGGCGCGCCCTCGACGACCGTCTCGGCCACGGCAGCCACGGCGGGCGCGGGTGCCTTCGACGCGCGCGGCCGCTGCCCGCCCGGCGCGTCGGGCAGGAATACCAGCATCGCGATCCAGATGCCGATGACCAGCGCCAGCGCGCCGAGCAGGATCAAACCAAGCCGTCGCATCGCGACGCCTTACTCCTGGAACACCGCCGGCGTGCCCGGCTTGACCATCATCGACAGTCGCGCCGCATCCCAGTTGGTCAGGCGGATACAGCCATGGCTTTCCGCGCGCCCGATCGTCTCGGGCGACGGCGTGCCGTGAATGCCGTAATGCGGCTTGGACAGATCGAGCCAGATCACGCCCACCGGCCCATTCGGCCCGGGCGGGAGCTTGGCCGCCTTGGAATCGTCCTTGGCATCCCAGAACAGATCGGGATTGTAGTGGAACGGCGGATTGTACGACGCGCCCTTGATCGTCCATTTGCCGATCGGCAGCGGATCGTGCTCACTGCCCATCGTCGCCACGAACTGCGCGACCAGCTTGCCGTTCTTGTCGAGCACGCGGAGCACCCCGTCCGACTTGTCGACCACCACCTTCGCGCCCTGCGGCTGGGTGGCGTCGACGTTGAGATCGTTCAGCGTCTTGCGCCACGCCTCCGGCAACTTGGCGTCATAGTCGCGCGACACCGGCAATGCGTTGGGGAAGACCACCTTGGTGCCCGGGGCGAGTCTGGTCTCCTTGCTGTTCAACTCGACCAGCACCTCCGGCCTGGTGTGGAACATCTCGGCCAGCTTCTCCATCGCGTTGCGATAGCCGAGCTGGGGCAATTTGGCCTGCTCCGCCGGATCCTTTGGCAAGGGGTTGATATAGGGCCCCGCGAGGATCGCATCGGTCAGCGCAAGAGTCTTGGTCGGCCGCATCGCGCGGTACGGGTACAACGCCTGTAGCGTCGGCTTGTCGATCGCGCCGCTGATCTTCAGTCCGCGCGCTTCCTGGAAGCCCTTGAGCGCCGCCGTCAGCGATTTGCCCGGGCGCCCGTCAAGTACACCGGGGGCGAATCCAAGATGATCGAGGATCACCTGAACATGAAGAATGGAGCGATCGAGGCCTGCCGAGCCGGCATTTGTTCCCTGCGCAGAAGCATGGATCGGACCAAGCGAGGCAATCGCCAGACAAGCTGCGCCAAGCGCGGTTTTACTCAACAATCCAAGCTCCTACAATAATACATATGCAGACAACGATGGACGCGCGGCTTGTTTCCGAGCCGTCACGATTACCGCAGCTTTCGCGCCGTGGCCTGATCGGCGGTGCCGCACTCGGCGGGATTGCGGCGCTGATGCCCCTCCCCGCAATGGCCGCCGGCAGCGAATGGCGGCTGGCGATCCGCAACGTACATACCAACGAAACCGTCGATGCGGTGTTCGCCCGTTCCGGGCAATTCGTTGCCTCTGGCCTGGCCGAACTAAACCACGGCTTGCGCGATTGGCGCACCGGCGAGGTGACACAGATGGATCGCCGCCTGCTGGCCCTGCTCGTGCAGCTGCGCGAGAAACTCGACCTTTCCGGCCGCAGCAAGATCGAGCTGATCTCCGGCTATCGCTCGCCGCACACCAATGCCGCGCTTCGCGCGCGCGGCGGCGCACACACCGGCGTCGCCAGCACCAGCCAGCACATGCTCGGCAAAGCGACCGACATCGTGGTTCCGGGCGTCACGCTCGACAAGCTACGCGGCGCCGCGCTCGCGCTGGGCGGCGGCGGTGTCGGCTATTACCCACGCGACGGCTTCGTCCATGTCGATACCGGGCGCGTGCGCCACTGGTGAGCGTTCAAGGATAGTGGCGGGTAGCGTGCTTGCCGCTCCGCACACGACCAGAACACGCCCATTCCCGTCATCCTGACGAAAGTCAGGATCCATCGCGCCTCAAATCCGATCGTCCGTGGGGCACGATGGATCCTGAATCGAGTTCAGGATGACGGTCATTACAGTAACGCCCCGCCCGGCCCATAGCCGAGCGCCACATCGCCAGCCCGCCTTACCGCCGCGCCATCGCCGCCGCGAATGCCTGCACCGCCGCGGCCTCATCTCCGCCCCAGACCGCACTCGATACCGCCAGAAAGTCCGCCCCCGCCGCCACCAATGGCGCTGCATTCGCCGGCGTGATGCCGCCGATCGCCACGCACGGTATCTCGAACACGGTCGACCACCAGCTGAGCAGAACCGGCTCGGCGACATGCTCGACCGTCTTGGTCGTGGTCGGATAGAAAGCGCCGAATGCGACATAATCGGCCCCGCCCTCGCCCGCTTCCATCGCCAGATGCCGGCTGTCGTGGCAGGTCACGCCGACCTGCGCGGTCGGCCCCAATGCGTCGCGCGCCTCGCGCGTATCGCCATCGCCCTGCCCCAGATGCACGCCGTCCGCGCCTAGCCGCTTGGCCAGCGAGATACTGTCGTTGACGATGAACGCTACGTCTGCATCGCCGCAGATGCGCTGCAACGGCTCGGCCAGGGCCGCCGCGACATGCTGGTCGACGTCTTTCACACGGAACTGGAACGCCGCCACCGGCCCCGCATCAAGCGCGCGCCTCAGCCGATCGGGAAACGCCCCGCCAACGTCGAGCGGCGAGACCAGGTACAGCTGGCACGCCGGGCGCCTGACATCACGCGTGAACTGCGCAGCAAAATTGGGGTCGAGCGGGCCGAGCGGGTCAATATCCATGGCGCGGCGATAGCGCCGCGATCGCGGCATGGAAAGCCGCGGGATCGTCGAGCTTGTGCGCCACCGCCTCAACCTGCCGCCCGCGGCGCAGCGCAATCGGCGCGGCGAGGTCGATCACCACGTTCGGCCAGGCGATCAGCGCCAGGTTGAGCAGTCGCCGATCCTTGATCGCCGCCGCATCCCAGGTCGCGCGCAGGCCGGCGATCTGCCCGACCGGCACGACGATCGATTGCAGATAGCCGGCATGCAGCGTCAGCACGCCATCCACCAGCGTCACCGGCCTGCGCCGGAACGATCGCAGCAGCCACGCCAGCGCGCCTACTAGCGCCAGATCGAGCGCGCCGATCACCAACGCCGCCACCGGCCCGACCAGCGCGACGACGACGAGATGCACAACCAGCATCTCGACGATCGCCAGCCCCAGCAGCACGCCGATCATCGGGCCGAGGCTGCGATGATAGGCGAACTGCACGGGCGGGGCTTATGCCTCGTTCTTGTAGATCGCGATGATCTTCTCGAGCATCGCCAGCGCATCGCCGCGGGGCCGCTGGAAGGTGTTGCGGCCGATGATCGAGCCGTTGCCGCCACCGTCACGAATGTCGCGCGCGTCCTGGAACACCGCGTCCTCGCCCTTGGTCGCGCCGCCCGAGAAGACCACGATGCGGCGTCCGGCGAAGCTCGCCTGCACGACATGGCGGACGCGGTCCGATTGCTTCGACCAGTCGGTGCCCTCGTACATCGGCTTGGCGTCCTTCTGCTCGATATGATCGCTCGGAAGCTTCACCTTGATGATGTGCGCGCCCAGCAACGCCGCCATGTGCGCAGCATAGGCGCCGACGTCCAAGGCCAGTTCGCCCGACTTGGGCAGCATGCCGCCGCGCGGATAGGACCAGATCACCGTGGCGATGCCGACCGACTTGGCCTCGGCGGACATCTCGCGAATCTGCCCGATCATGTCGAACAGATCGTCCGAGCCCGGATAGATGGTGAAGCCGATCGCCGCGCAGCCGAGCCGCACCGCATCCTCGACCGAGCCGGTGATCGCCTGGTTGGCGCCCTGCGCCCAGCTGTTCGAGCTGTTGACCTTGAGGATCGTCGGGATCTGCCCGGCGAACGTCGCGGCACCCGCTTCGATCATGCCGAGCGGCGCGGCAAAGGCCGACAAGCCGGCATCGATCGCCAGCTGGTAATGGTAATGCGGGTCATAGGCCGCCGGATTGACCGAGAAGCTGCGCGCCGGGCCATGCTCGAAGCCCTGGTCGACCGGCAGGATCACCAGCTTGCCGGTGCCGCCCAATTTGCCCTGCATCAGGATGCGCCCGATATTGGCCTTGGTCGCGGGCGAATCGGATTCGTAGTTGTCGAGAATGGCCTGGACGGTCGGCGTCATGGGGTTTCCTTGGTTTATGGAGATGTATTGCGGCGCTGTTAGCGTGAGATCATCTGACGGACTAGAGGTCGAGCCAGCGGCGCAGGGCAAGATCGATCGCCGCCAAGGTCGGCCCGTCCACCTCTCCGATAACACCGCCAACATAGTCGATCGGATGGGTATAGATCCAATCGATCTGTACTTCGCTCGGTCGACGCAGACCGTTTTGGTGGTTCGGTGCGACGAAGGGCCGCTGACCAGCGCTTCCGTGCAATACCGACGTTAGCGGGCATGCTGTCACTTTCGCGGCATCTTCCAACGCACTGTCCCGCTGCACCACGACATAGGGTCGCGGCTTGCTAGCCGGGGTGTTTGGCTCGTGGACAAGGATGACATCGCCGCGTTTCATCGCGGGTTCGGGGGACCTTCGGGGCCCCAATCGTAACCACCGTCCTCTGCGTCAAGCCATCGCAAGTGCGCCGCCGATGCCTCGGCTGCCGCGCTGTTGAGGGCATGATCGCGATCTGCTCGATGAAGCTTCGACGCATTGCGCAGCAAGTCGTCGATCGCCTCCCGCTCCAGACGTTCGATGATCCAGTCACGCGCGATGACGCTCTTCGGACGGCCGACATCGCGCGCGTAGCGCGTCAGGCGATCTTCCGCGTCGTCGCTCAATCTTATGCCAAGCATGGCCGCCTCCGTTCAACAAGTTGAACATAGTCTTCAGCGTTTATCGCGTCAACGCGGCGACCCCCGGCAAATCCTTGCCTTCCATCCATTCGAGGAACGCGCCGCCCGCGGTCGAGACGAAGGTGAAGTCATCCCCCGCCCCGGCCTGGTTGAGCGCCGCGACGGTATCCCCGCCGCCTGCGACCGAGACGAGCGATCCATCGCGGGTGAGCGCCGCGGCAGTCCGCGCCAGCGCCACCGTCGCCGCGTCGAACGGCGGCGTCTCGAACGCGCCGAGCGGCCCGTTCCACACCAACGTCCGGCAATTCTTCAGCACGTCGCCCAACGCCTCCACCGCCGCCGGCCCGACATCCAGGATCATCTCGTCGGCCGCCACCTCGTGCACGTTGCAGGTTCGCAGGCTCGGCGGATTGGCGGCGAATTCCTTCGACACCACGACGTCATAAGGCAAATGGATCGTGCAGTTGGCCCGCTCCGCCGCATCGAAAATCTCTTCCGCGGTGCCGGTCAGGTCATGCTCGCACAGGCTCTTGCCGACGTTCACGCCGCGCGCGGCGAGAAACGTGTTGGCCATGCCGCCACCGATGATCAGGTGATCGACCTTGGTCACGAGATGCTTGAGCACATCGAGCTTGGACGACACCTTGGCGCCACCCACCACTGCCGCCACCGGATGCTCGGGATTGCCCAGCGCCTTATCCAGCGCGTCGAGCTCCGCTTCCATCGCGCGACCGGCAAATGCCGGCAGCACATGTGCCAGCCCCTCGGTCGAAACATGCGCACGGTGCGCCGCGGAGAAGGCGTCGTTGACGTAAAAATCGCCGAGTTCGGCAATCTTCGCAACGAGATCCGGATCGTTCTTTTCTTCGCCAGCGAAGAAGCGCGTGTTCTCGATGATCGCCACATCGCCCGGCTGCATCATCGCCGCCGCCTCGGCCGCGCCGTCCCAGTCGACGAACCGCACCGGCCGGCCGAGCACCGCCTCATACGGCCGCGTGACCAGCGCCAGCGACATCGTCGCGTCGCGCATCCCCTTGGGCCGCCCGAAATGCGCCAGGATCAGCACGATCGCGCCGCGATCGGCCAGTTCGGTGATCGTCGGCAACGTGGCGCGCAGCCGCGTATCGTCGCTCACCGCGCCGTCGTTCATTGGCACGTTGAGATCCTCGCGCACGAGCACCCGCTTGCCGTGCACGTCGCCCATATCGTCGAGTGTTTTGAAGGCTCTATCGGTCATGTCTCGATCCTGATTGTATCACCGACGGCAATCGTGCCGCCCTGTATCACCATCGCGCAGGCGCCGCCGCGCCAATCGGGCAGCAGCGCCGCTTTAAGCCCCGGCGCCAGTGCCTCCATCCGCTCGCACGGATCGGTCTCGCGCGTGATCTCCAGCAGGACGTCGGCGCCGATGCGCAGGCGGACGCCCTTGGTCTGCGGCAAATCCAGCCCTTCGATCAACAGGTTGGATCGCCGTTCCTGCCACGGAATATCAACCCCGACCTCGGCTAGCGCGGCATCCCAGTCGCCGCGTTCGATCAGCGTCACCTGCCGGCGATAGGGCTTGCCCCGCATCGCGCCGCGATAATCCCCGGCGATCCCGCCTTCCAGCGTGACGTGGATGTGATCGACCAGCTCGCACGCCGCCTTGGGCCGCGCGTGCCGGGCAATCCCGCCCAGCACGCCCGTCACCGTATCCGTGGCAGCTGCGTCATCGGCGATGTCGTCTGCCCCAATCGAAGCAGCCCCGACCTGCGCCGGGGCGACGTCGGTCATCAGATGAACTTGCCCATCGCGCCGGCAGTATCGACCATGCGGTTCGAAAAGCCCCATTCATTGTCGTACCAGCTCAGCACGCGCACCAGCTTGCCGTCGATCACCGCCGTCTCCAGGCTGTCGACGGTCGAGCTTGCCGGCGTGTGCATCAGATCGATCGAGACCAAGGGCTCGTCGGTATAAGCGAGGATGCCCTTGAGCGGCCCGCTTTCCGACGCCGCCCTGAGCACCGCATTGACCTCGTCGACGGTCGTGTCGCGCGATGGCGTAAAGGTCAGGTCGATCAGCGACACGTCGGGCACCGGCACGCGGATCGCCGAGCCATCCAGCTTGCCCTTCAGCTCCGGCAGCACTTCCGCCACCGCGCGCGCCGCGCCGGTGGTCGTCGGGATCATCGACATCGCCGCAGCCCGCGCGCGCCGCAGATCGGGGTGGATCTGATCGAGGATCTTCTGATCGTTGGTATAAGCGTGCACCGTGGTCATCAGCCCGCGCTCGATGCCGATCGCATCGTTCAGCACCTTGGCGACCGGCGCCAGGCAGTTGGTCGTGCACGACGCGTTCGACACGATCGTGTGCCCAGCCTCGAGCTTGTCGTCATTGACGCCGAACACCACGGTCAGATCGACGCCCTTGCCCGGGGCCGAGATCAGCACCTTCTTGGCGCCGGCATCGAGATGCTTCTGGCAGCTCTCGCGATCGGTGAAGAAGCCGGTGCATTCCAGCACGATATCCACGCCCAGTTCGGCATGCGGCAGATTGGCCGGATCGCGCTCGGCGGTGACGCGGATGCGCTTGCCGTCGACCACCAGATCGTTGCCCTCGGCCGAGACCTGGCCGGGATACCGGCCATGCACGCTGTCGCGGCTGAACAGCCAGGCGTTCGACTTGGCATCCGCCAGATCGTTGATCGCCACCAGCTCGAGGCCGGTGTCGCCGCGTTCCAGCACCGCGCGGGCGACCAGCCGGCCGATCCGTCCGAACCCGTTGATCGCTACCTTGATCGTCATGGTCATTCTCCTGAAGTCGGCCGCCCGGGCCGCGTGTCGAAACCGCGGGCATCCGCCGCCCGACAGGCGCGGCGAACGACAGCGGCGGTTGATGGGGAAGTGGCCGCAAACGGGCCTGGCGTCGGAATCTCCACCGGCTGTGCGGGGCTGCGTCCCCACGGGGTCGATACTGTGCGCGGTCTTTGCGGTGGACCGGCCGCTGCGTCAACCGGGCTGCGGCAAATCCGTGTTGTCGCAGCTTCCAACCATGCTATCCGCTTACCCCATGCCCGAGACCCCCATTGATCGGATCGACGCCGCGATTGCCCGGATCGCGGCCGCCGCCGCGCGCCGTGCCCAAGCGAGCGACGCCCTGACCAACCGCCACGCAGCACTCCGCACCCGCATGACCGAGGCCGTCGCCGCGCTCGACGAGGTCATCGCCCGCGGCAGGTCCGACTGATGGCCGAGGTCACGCTCACCATCGGCGATCGCCGCCATATCGTTGCCTGCCGTGATGGCGAAGAGGATCATCTGCGCCGCCTCGGCGAACTGCTCGATGCGCGCTGGCCCGTCGCGCTGCGCGCCACCGGCGGGATGAACGGCGAGCGCACGATGCTGCTCGTCGCGCTGATGCTCGCCGATTCGCTCGACGAGGCCGAACGCCGCCCCGCCGCCGACGCGGCTGGCGACCTGCTCGAAAAGCTCGCCGATCGCCTCGAAGCGCTCGCCGAGAGTATTGAGAAGTAGCGGCTTGCACGCTATATACATCGGTGGCGGGCACTGCCCGGTACGAGCCTTACCGATTATCCCTGAGGCGATTCTTCTTCCTAGGGGGTTGTCCCTGCGCAGATCCTGGTCTGTCGTACATGATCCCCACCTGATGCTTTTGGCGTCAGAGGATATTCAGGCAAACGGCCATGGTGGTCCCGCCACCCCATCTGGCCCTGCGGCCGCATTCCATGATCGATAAGAAGACGCTCCGCGCCCGCATGCGCGCCACGCGCGAACGGTTTGTGCTGGAGGCGCATCCCGGCATCGCCGTGCCGCCCGCCTTCCTCGATCGCCTGGAGCACGGGCTGACCGTCGCCTCCTACGTGCCGATGGGCGGCGAAGCCGATCCCGCCCCGCTCGCCCGCGCCGCGGTCGAGGCGGGCTGCGAGATCGTCCTGCCGCATGTCGTCGACCGTGCCACCCCGCTCCGCTTCCTCGCCTGGGATACCGAAGCGGCGTTGATCGCCGGCCCGTTCGGCCTGCACCAGCCCGCGCATACCGCGGCCGAGCGCCAGCCGGACATCATCCTCACCCCCCTGGTCGCGTTCGACGCCACGCTCAACCGCCTGGGCCAGGGCGCCGGCCATTACGACCGCGCCTTCGTCGCCTTCCCCCATGCCTGGCGCGTCGGCGTCGCCTGGGGCATCCAGCAGGTCGAATCGCTCCCCGCCGACCCATGGGACGTGCCGTTGCACGCCATCGCCACCGAATCAGACTGGATCACGCCATGACGCCTTCCTGGCGCAAACCCGCAGGCATGTTGTTCATCCTGCTGCTGCTGGCGATCTGGGTGGTCGGCGTGGCCAGCCTGTCGAACGTGGTTGGCGGCTGGCACTGGCTGCTGCAGCTGGCCTTCTACGTCTTCACCGGCGTGATCTGGCTCTGGGTGCTGCCGATGCGCCGCCTGCTGCAATGGATGGAAACCGGCGTCTGGCGCCGCCCCTCCCAATAATTGCCGTCATCCTGAACTCGTTTCAGGATCCATCGTGCCGCACGCTCAGCGCACGAGCCCTGAACGCTCCGCAAGCCGCCAAATGGATCCTGAAACAAGTTCAGGATGACGGCGGGTATGTGGAAAAACCACCTTCAAATACCCTCCCGATAAGGGAGTGGCGCGAGTGACGGGGCTCGAACCCGCGACCTCCGGCGTGACAGGCCGGCGCTCTAACCAACTGAGCTACACCCGCTTGTAAAGCGTGGAGGCGGCTCACTATGCGCGGGGCCGCACCCTGTCAACGCGCTTTTTGCAACAAATCAACTTCCCGTCTCAGAACGCGTGTCGACGGCGGCATTTTCACGCCGGCGTTGGGTCAGCGTGCCATGCTCGAACAGGAAGCCGGCAATGTCCGGCTTGCCCGCCGCGCCGATCACGGTCTGGATGATGATCAGAAGCGGCACCGCCAGCAGCGCCCCCGTCGTGCCCCACACCCAGCCCCAGAAGCTGATCGAGATGAGAATCATGATCGGGTTGATGGTCAGGCGATGCCCGACGATCAGCGGCGTCACCACGTTGGCCTCGATCAGGTGGCAGCCATACATGATCGCCGGCGGTGCAAGCGCGACCCACACGTCGGAAAAGGTCATCAGCCCGCCGATCGCCAGCAGCAGCGCCGCCACCACCGGCCCGAAATAGGGCACATAGTTGAGCAAGGCGACGATCCCGCCCCACATCAGCGGAAACGGCATGCCCAGCGCATAGAGCGCCCCGGCGATGACCAGCCCGAGCACGATGTTGATAGCGGTGATCGTGCCGAGATAGGACGAGACGTCGTCGACCACGTCCTGGATCACGCGGGCGGTGGCCATCGCACCGCCGAAGCTCTGCCGGCTGGTGATCGTGCGCTTGCGCATCCTGGTCCAGCCGGAGAGGAAGAAGAAGGCGGTCAGGATGCCGAAGAAGATCTGGATGATCACCGCCGGTGCGGAGGTCGCGGCAAGTTCGAGGATCGAGCTCGGCGGCGCGACGCCCGCGGTCGGCGCCTGGCGAATCGGCGTCGAGGCGATCTGCCGCAGCGTGCGGTTGGCGTATTTCTCGAGGCTCGAATACAGATCGAGCAACGGCGCGAGATTGGTCTGGATGCGATCGATCCGCGTCGGCAGCAGGCGGAAGAATTCGGTCGCCGGCACGACGATCGCGGCCAGCGCGATATTGGCGACGATCAGGAACAGCAGGACGCAGGTCAACGCCGCCAGCGCGGACGGCACGCCGCGCCGCTCGAGCCATTCGAGCAGCGGGATCAGCGCCACCGCGATCACCAGCGCGGTGGTCGTCGGCAGGAAGAATTCCGCACCCGCCTTCAGTGCGAACGGCGTCGCCAGGATCAGGCCGACGCCGGCAATCAGCGTCAACGCGGCCAGCAGCCGATCACGCCGCAGCGCGATGCGCGCCTCGTCCTCGGCATCCTCGCCGGCCAGCGGCAGGCCGAATGCACCGGAGGCGGGCGGCGAGGTCGCCGGCCCGGGCGGCAGCGTTGCCGGCACCACAGTCTCGTTGCTCACCGCCATCGCACCATCCCTCACGCCCACAGCTCGATACCCTAGCGGCATTCCCAGCGCTTGTAATCCCGGCTAGCACGGCGGCCATGCGGAACCAGATTCTCGTCATCGACGAAGGCACCACCTCCACCCGGGCGATCGTGTTCGCCCCCGATGGCAGCTGCCGGCACAGCGCGCAGCAGGAACTGCGGCAATCGTATCCCGAGCCCGGTCGGGTCGAGCACGACGCTGCCGAAATCTGGACGAAGACGCTGGCCGTCGCGCGCGAGGTGGTCGAGCAGGCTGGCGGCGCCGAGGCGATCGCCGCGATCGGCATCACCAACCAGCGCGAGACGATCGTGTTCTGGAGCCGCCGCACCGGCGAACCGCTCGCGCCCGCGATCGTCTGGCAGGATCGTCGCACCGCCGCGATCTGCCGCACCCTCAAGGAGCAGGACAACGAGCCCGTCGTGCAGGCCAAGACCGGGCTGCTGCTCGATCCCTATTTCTCCGGCTCGAAAATCGGCTGGGCGATGGAGCATTGGCCGCAGCTCAGGGAGGCCGGGGACGATCTCGCCATCGGCACGATCGATTCGTGGCTGATCTGGAAGCTCACCGGCGGCCTGCACGTCACCGACGCGACCAATGCCAGCCGCACCGCCTTGATGGCGATCGGCAGCGGGCATTGGGACGACGGGCTGATCGAATTGTTCGGCGCACCGCGCAAGGCGCTGCCGGAGATCGTCGATTGCGCCGGCCAGTTCGGCGAGACCCGCTTGTTCGGCGCACCGATCCCGATCTGCGGCATCGCCGGCGATCAGCAGGCCGCGACGATCGGCCAGTCCTGCCTCAAGATCGGCGAGACCAAGGCGACCTTCGGCACCGGCGCGTTCGTGCTCACCCAGGCCGGCCCCACGCCCCCCACCTCGCGCCACCGCCTGCTCTCCACGATCGCGTGGCAGCTGGGCGGCCGCCGCTCCTATGCGCTCGAAGGCTCGGTGTTCGTGGCGGGCAGCCTGATCAAATGGCTGCGCGACACGCTCGGGCTGATCGGCACTGCGCACGAAACGGAGGCGCTTGCCCGCAGTGTCGACGATAATGGCGGCACCTATCTCGTGCCCGCTTTGTCCGGCCTCGGTGCGCCGTGGTGGGAGCCGGACGCGCGCGGCAGCATCTCGGGACTGAGCTTCTCCACCTCCAAGGCGCATATCGTCCGCGCCGCGCTCGAATCCATGGCGCACCAGGCGCATGATCTGAAAGCCGCCTTCGCCGCCGACGGCGTGGACTGGAACTGCGTGCGCATCGATGGCGGCATGGTCGCCAATGACTGGATGGCGCAGGACATGGCCGACATGCTCGGGATCGACGTCGAACGCCCGAAATTCGCCGAGACCACGGCATTGGGCGCGGCGATGCTGGCGGGTGTCGGCAGCGGGCTGTACGCCGGCCTGGCGGAGGCCAGCGTGATGCGCGGCGCGGTCGAGACGTTCGCGCCCAACCTCGGCGACGCGCAGCGCGACAAGCGTCTCGCCGGCTGGCAGCGCGCCGTCGCCAGCGTGGTCACGCTGGCGCAGCACTGACGCGTCGCGGCCTAGGCCGCGACGCTCGCCCGGTCCTCGAACAGCATCTTCAGATCCTTTTTCAGGATCTTGCCATTGGCGTTGCGCGGCAATGTCTCGTGCACGAAGCGGATCGCCACCGGCGTCTTGAACACGGCGAGCCGCTCGCGCACCCAGGCCTGCAGTTCCGCCTCGCTCGCCTGCATCCCCGGCGCGAGATGCACCACCGCGGCGGGCTCCTCGCCCAGGATGCGATGCGGGAGGCCGATCAGCGCGCAATCGGTCACCGCCGGATGCGCGTAGAGCACGTTTTCCACTTCGCTCGAATAGATGTTCTCGCCGCCGCGGATGATCATGTCCTTGGCGCGATCGACGATATAGACGAAGCCCTCCTCGTCGACGCGCGCGAGATCGCCGGTGCGCACCCAGCCGTCGACGAACGTCTCCGCTGTCGCCTCGGGCTTGTTCCAATAGCCCTTCACCACCATCGGCCCGCGCGCCCACAATTCGCCGACCGTGCCCACCGGCAGCTCGGTCACGCCGTCATCGTCCATGATCTTCAGGTCGGCCACCGCCACCGGCGGGCCGGCGCTGGTCGGGCGGTTGAGATAATCCTCGCTCGAATGGCTGGTCACCGTCGCCATCGTCTCGGTCATGCCCCAGCCATTGCCGGGCAGCGCGCCGAATTCCTCGTGAATGCGCCGCACCAGCTCGGGCGCGGACGGCGCGCCGCCATAGGCGATCACTTCCAGCGAGGAGAGGTCGTATTTCGCGCGCTCCGGATGCTCGAGCAATTGCCAGGCGATCGTCGGCACGCCGCCGGTCATGTGCACGCGCTCGCGCTCGATGATCTCCATCGCGCGCACGACATCCCATTTGCGCATGAAGATCGCGGTCGACCCGCTCGCCACCGCGCCCATCAGCCCGGCGCTGCACGCCGTCACATGGAACAGCGGGATCACCGTCAGCGAGGTGCGCGGAGACGGATCGGGGATCGCCTCGCCGCGCCGGATCAGCGAGCGCGCCGCGCCAAAACCGCTCGACATGATGTTGGTCATCAAATTGCGATGCGTGCCGAGCGCACCCTTCGGGTTGCCGGTCGTCCCGCTGGTGTAGAAGATCGTCGCATCGTCGTCGGTGTCGATCGCGACCTGCGGGAACGGCAGTTCGTCCAGCGTCGCATAATCGTGCGGCGTCCCGATCAGATCCTCCAGCCGCGACGCCCGCCCCTCCAGCGGCGTCGAGGCGCGGGCGACAATGATGCGCTCCACCGCCGGCAAGGCCGGCGCCGCCTCGACGAAGCGCTGGTAGCGTTCGTCGTCGACGAACAGCACGCGCGCGCCCGAATCGTTGATGCCATATTCGAGCTCGCCCGCCGCCCACCACGCATTGAGCGGCACGACGATCGCGCCGATGCTGGCGGCGGCGAAGAAGATCACCGGCCATTCCGGCAGGTTGCGCATCGCCAGCGCGACGCGGTCGCCCTTCACCACGCCCATCGCCTGCAGTCGCGTCGCCAGCGTCGCCACCGCGCGATAATTGGCCTCGAACGTGACGCGCTCATCCTCGTAGATCGTGAACAGGTTTTGACCGTGCGCGCGCGCCGCCTGCGCCAGCCAGGCCAGGCTCGGCGGGGCATGTTTCCACACCCGCGTCGGCACGCCGCGAATCTCGATCGTCTCCATCTCGAACTTCGTGCCCGGTGCGGTCAGCATCGCCTGCGCCTCGGCCAGCGATACCGCCGGCCAGGACGGATCGAGTGCGATCAGCGGTTGTTGGTCCAAGGCGTCTCTCCCAAGAATCTGAACATCGGGTTTGGCTTATCTGCCGCTTCCCACCCGTTTAGTGTTGATTCCCGCCCCACTCAAGGCAATAGGGTGCAGGAAAGTTCGAAACCGGGGTATGGGCCAGACCATGAAGATCGCCAAGCCTGAAAACCATGGCTTCGATGCCGCGCGGCTCGCTCGCATCGATACGCTGCTGAAAGAGCGCTATATCGACAGTGGCAAGCTGGCGAACACGCAGGTGCTGGTCGCGCGCGATGGCGAGATCGTCCATTTCGCCAGCCAGGGCCCGGCGCGCGAGGACGGCGCGGCACTCGACGAGCGCGCGCTGTTCCGCATTGCCAGCATGACCAAGCCGATCACCTCGATCGCGTTCATGATCCTGCTCGAACAGGGCAAGGTCGCGCTCGATACGCCGGTCCATCACGTGCTGCCCGAATTCAAGGATATCGGCGTGTATGTTGCCGGCGGCGGCTCGGTCCCGTTCCAGACCCGCCCGACCAGCCAGCCGATGCGCATGGTCGATCTGCTGCGCCACACGTCGGGCCTGACCTATGGGTTCCAGTACCGCACCAGCGTCGATGCCGCGTACCGCGCCGGCAAGCTCGAAAACTGGCACGGCGATTACGATCTCGACGGTTTCGTCGCCGCATTGGCCAAAATCCCGCTCGAATTCTCGCCCGGCGAGGCGTGGAATTATTCGGTCTCTACCGACGTGCTCGGCGCGGTGGTGCAGCGCGTGTCCGGCATGAAGTTCGACGACTTCCTCCGCACCGCCATCTTCGCGCCGCTCGGCATGGACGACACGTTCTTCACCGTCCCCGCCGACAAACTCGACCGGCTGACCGATTGCTACACGTTCGTCCCCGGCAAGGGCCGCGTGATGTACGATCGCGGCGCGGAGAGCGCCTGGGGCCGCCCGGTCAAGTTCCTGTCCGGCGGCGGCGGGCTCGTGTCCAGCGCGCTCGATTATCATCGTTTCTGCCAGATGTGCCTGAACGGCGGGACGCTCGACGGTCAGCGCATCGTCAGCCGCAAGACGCTCCAGCTGATGACGCTCAACCATCTGCCCGGTGACAGCGATCTGACGCAGATGTCGCGCTCGCTGTTCAGCGAAGCGGCGCTGGCCGGCACCGGCTTCGGGCTCGGCTTCGCGGTCAACAAGGATCTGGCACCGGGGATGGTGCCCGGCTCGGTCGGCGAATATTATTGGGGCGGGATGTTTTCCACCGCCTTCTTCATCGATCCGGTCGAGCGGCTGAGCATGGTGTTCATGACGCAACTGTCGCCCAGCAGCCAGTATCCGATCCGCAGAGAGTTGAAGACGTTGATCTACAGTGCACTGACCTGACGGCGTGCTCCCGCGCAAGCAGGAGCCCAGAACCACAAACGCCGCGCCAAGCGGCCCTGGGCCCCGGCCTTCGCCGGGGAACAAGTAGGAGAGAAAAATGACCGGTCCGATCACCACCGAACGCCATGGCGATATCCTCGTCATCATTTCCAACAACCCGCCGGTTAACGCGCTGGGCAGCGCGGTGCGCACCGGCCTCGCCGCCGGCATCGCCGAAGGGCTCGCGGACGATGGGGTCAAGGCGATGGTGCTGCGCTGCGAGGGCCGCACCTTCTTCGCCGGTGCCGACATCACCGAATTCGGCAAGCCGATGACCGGTCCGGGCCTGGGCGAGGTGATCGACGCGATGGAAGCCTCGACCAAGCCGGTCGTCGCCGCGATCCACGGCACGGCGCTGGGCGGCGGCTGCGAGACCGCGCTCGGCTGCCATTACCGCATCGCCGTGCCGAGCGCGAAGATCGGCACCCCCGAGGTCAAGCTCGGCCTGCTCCCCGGTGCCGGTGGCACGCAGCGTATCCCGCGCATCGCCGGCGTGCCGCTCGCGCTGGAAATGACCGCCAAGGGCGATCCGATCAGCGCCAGGAAGGCGCTCGACGCCGGCCTGATCGATCGCCTCGCCGGTGAAGACAGTCTGGTCGAGGACGCCATCGCTTTCGCACGCGACATCGCCGACGTGCGGCCGCTCCCCATCGCCAGCGAAAAGACCGCCACCGCCGATCCCGACGCAGTCGCCGCGTTCAAGAAAGAGAATGGCAAGCGCTTCCGCGGCTTCGACGCCCCGGCCGCCAACATCGCCTGTGTCGAGAAAGCCGCCGACGGATCGAGCTTCGAAGAAGGCATCGCCTTCGAACGGCAGGAATTCATGAAGCTGATGATGGGCACCCAGTCCGCCGCGCAGCGTCATCTGTTCTTCGCCGAGCGCCAGGCCGCCAAGATCGACGGCATCGCGCCGGACATCGCGCTGCGCGAGATCAGGAAGGTCGGCGTGATCGGCGCCGGCACGATGGGCGGCGGGATCAGCATGAACTTCCTCTCCGCCGGCATCCCGGTGACGATCGTCGAGACGCAGCAGGAAGCGCTCGACCGCGGCACTGGCGTGATGCGCAAGAATTACGAAGGTTCCGCCGCGCGCGGCCGCATCAAGCCCGAACAGGTCGAGGCGGCGATGGGCGCGCTGACCCCCACGCTGGATCTGTCCGCACTCGCCGATTGCGACCTGATCATCGAGGCGATCTACGAGAATATGGACGTCAAGAAGGAGCTGTTCGCCAAGCTCGATACGATCGCCAAGCCCGGCGCGATCCTTGCCTCCAACACCTCCTATCTCAACATCGACGAGATGGCTGCGGTCACCAGCCGCCCCGGCGACGTGATCGGCATGCACTTCTTCTCGCCCGCCAATGTGATGAAGCTGCTGGAGGTCGTACGCGGCGCCAAGACGTCGGACGACGTGCTCGCCACCGTCATGGCGCTCGGCAAGAAGATCAAGAAGGTCGCGGTCGTCTCCGGCGTTTGCCCCGGCTTCATCGGCAACCGCATGCTCTCGCCGCGCCAGCAGGAAGCCAACAAGCTGCTGATGGAAGGCGCCACGCCCGAGCAGATCGACCGTGTCCATGTCGAATTCGGCATGCCGATGGGCCCGTTCCAGATGAGCGATCTCGCCGGCGTCGATATCGGCTGGCACCGCGATCCGACGCGTATCGAGAGCATCCGCGACGCGCTCGCCGCCGAAGGGCGCTGGGGCCAGAAGAAGCAGGCCGGCTTCTACGATTATGACGAGAAGCGGAACCCCACGCCGAGCCCACGCGTCGCCGAGATCATCGAGGATTTCCGCAGCAAGTCGAACCTGCAGAAGCGCGAGATCAGCGATCAGGAGATCATCGAGAAGACGCTCTACACGATGGTCAACGAGGGCGCCAAGATCCTCGACGAGAAGATGGCGCAGCGCGCGTCGGACATCGATGTGGTGTGGATCTATGGCTATGGCTGGCCGGTCTATCGCGGCGGGCCGATGTTCTGGGCCGATACCGAAGGCCTGCCCAAGATCGTCGCGGCGCTCGAGAAACATGGCTTCACCGTCGCCGAGCTGCTTAAGAGCAAGGCCGAGAGCGGCGGCAAGTTCAACAAATAACCTATCGTCACCCCGGACTTGTTCCGGGGTCCACTCCTCAACGAGTCCTTCGCCACCGAGGCACGGTGGACCCCGGAACAAGTCCGGGGTGACGGATCAGGATGAACGACATGACCGACACAAACCTCGAAACCTTCCGCACCGAAACCCGCGCCTGGCTCGCGGAAAACTGCCCGCCCGAAATGCGTGAGCCCGTCCGCTCCGACAAGGATGCGGTCTGGGGCGGGCGCGACCAGTCGATGCTCACGCCGGCGCAGAAGACGTGGATGGACAAGATGGCGGCCAAGGGCTGGACCGTCCCCGACTGGCCCAAGGCCTATGGCGGCGGCGGCCTGTCCCCGGCCGAAACCAAGATCCTGCGCGAGGAAATGGCCGCGATCCGCGCGCGCAACCCGCTCAACAGCTTCGGCATCTCGATGCTCGGGCCGGCATTGCTCAAATACGGCACCGAGGAGCAGAAGCTCAATCACCTGACCAAGATCGCGCGGGGCGAGATCCGCTGGTGCCAGGGCTATAGCGAGCCCAATGCCGGCTCCGATCTCGCCGCGCTGGCCACCTCGGCCGAGGACAAGGGCGACCATTATCTCGTCAACGGCCAGAAGGTCTGGACCAGCTATGCCGACAAGGCGGACTGGATCTTCTGCCTGGTCCGCACCGACAAGACGACCAAGCAGGGCGGCATCAGCTTCGTATTGTTCGACATGGCCAGCGAAGGCGTCTCGACCAAGCCGATCCTGCTGATCAGCGGCTATTCGCCCTTCTGCGAAACCTTCATGGACAATGTGAAGGTGCCCAAGGAAAACCTTGTTCACGAAGAGAATAAGGGCTGGGACGTCGCCAAGTATTTGCTCGGCCACGAACGCGAGATGATCTCCGGCATGGGTCTCGCCTCGAGCGGCGGCAACCCGCTGATCGACGGCGCGATCGCTACCGTCGGCCTCGATCATGACGGCCGCCTGGCCGATCCACTGCTCCGCGCGAGCATCGCCCTGTTCGAGGTCCGCTCCAAGGCGTTCGGCATGATGAGCGAGCGCTTCATCGACGAGCTGAAGGCCGGCCGCGCGCACCCCGCCCAGCCGAGCATGATGAAATATTACGGCACCGAGCTCAACAAGAGCCGCTACGAACTGATGATGGCCGCCGGCGGCAGCGACGCGCTCGAATGGGAAAGCGAGGCCTCGTCGGGCGGCGGCACCCCACGCGCCTGGCTGCGCACCAAGGCCAATTCGATCGAGGGCGGCACCAGCGAGGTCCAGCTCAACATCATCGCCAAGCGGATCCTGGAACTGCCCTCGGCCTAGCCCCGTCACCCACCGTCACCCCGGACTTGGTCCGGGGTCCACTCCTCCCCGAGTCCTTCGCCACCGAGGCACGGTGGACCCCGGAACAAGTCCGGGGTGACGTACAGGAAATGATGACATGCCCCTCTATCTCAACGACGAACAGCAGATGCTCCGCGACACCGCGAAGGATTTCATCGCCGAACACGCCCCCGTCTCCCACCTCCGCAAGCTCCGCGACGAGAACAACGCCGACGGCCTCTCCCGCGACCTGTGGAAGAGCTTCGCCGAGATGGGCTTCACCGGCATGTTGATGAGCGAGGCCGATGGCGGCCTCGGCCTCGGCCATGTCGAAGCCGGCGTGCTGCTCGAGGAAATCGGCCGCAACCTCTCCCCCTCCCCCTTCCTCACCACCGCCGTCGCCGCAGTCGAGGCGCTCAAGGGCACCTCGCACGCCGCCCGCTATTTCCCGGGCATCCTCTCCGGCGACACGATCGCCGCCTTGGCGATCGACGAAACCGCCAAGCATCGCGATGCCATTTCGCTGAAAGCCGAACGCTCCGGCAACGGCTTCAAGCTCCAGGGCAAGAAGCAGTTTGTCACGCACGGTCACATCGCCGACCTGATCATCGTCGCCGCGCGCACCGCCGGCAGCGCCGATGACGCGCAGGGCATCACGCTGTTCGCGCTCGACAAGGGCGCGGCGGGCTTGACCGCCAACGCCGAACGGCTGGCCGATTCCAGCCTCGCCGCGCGGCTCGACTTCGACGGCCTCGAGGTCGACGCCGATGCGGTCATCGGCGAGATCGATGCCGGCGCCGATCCGCTGGGGCGCCTGCTCCGCGCCGGCCGCACCGGCGCGGCGGCGGAATCGCTCGGCGTCGGCGCCGGCGCGATGGACATGACGGTCGGCTATCTCAAGGAACGCAAGCAGTTCGGCGTGACGATCGGCAGCTTCCAGGCGCTGCAGCACCGCGCCGCGCACCTCTACAGCGAAATGGAAGTCGCCCGCGCCGCGGTGATGAAGGCCGCGCAATTGCTCGATGCGGGTTCGCGTCAGGCCGACGACGCCGTGTCCGTCGCCAAGGCGATGACCACGCTCGCCACCACGCTCAGCGTGCAGGAAAGCGTGCAGATGCACGGCGGCATCGGCATGACCGACGAATATGATATCGGCTTCTACATGAAGCGCGCCCGCGTCCTCGCCGAAATGTTCGGCGACGCCAGCTTCCATGCCGACAAGATCGCCAGGGCCGCAGGCTACTGATCCTCCCCGGCACGGGGAGGGGGACCATTTGCTTCTTCAGCAAATGGTGGAGGGGGCCCTCCCCAGGCGCTACGCTGCCGGCCCGCCCCCGCCACCAGCTTGGCCGGTCCCCCTCCCCCACACGGGACGGAATAGTTAAGGTAAAACATGACCGACACGCCAACCCCTGAATCGCTCGCCACCGACCTCTGCGATCTGCTCGACATCGAGGAGATCGACACTGATCTCTATCGCGGCAAGCGCGGCAAGGACGGCTATGGTCGCGTGTTCGGCGGGCAGGTCATCGCCCAGGCGCTGCAGGCCGCGCAACGCTCGACCGACGCGCCCAAGATCGCGCATTCGCTCCACGCCTACTTCATGCGCCCGGGCAACGAGGATTTCCCGATCCTCTACCGCGTCGTGCGCGATTTCGAGGGCAAGAGCTTCGCCACGCGCCGCGTCATCGCGATGCAAAAGGGCCAGCCGATCCTCAACATGGCCTGCTCGCTGCAGATTCCCGAACAGGGCCTGCACCATCAGGATACGATGCCCGACGTGCCGGGGCCGGACGATCTCAAGACCGATACCGCGCTCCGGGCCGAGATGGTCGACCGGATTCCGGAACGCTTCCGCCGCAATTTCCTGAAAGCGCGCCCGATCGAGATCCGCCCGGTCTCCCCCCGCGCCTGGCTCAACCCGGTCAAGACCGAACCACGCCAGCAGACCTGGTTCCGCATCGCCGCGCCGATCGGCGACGATCCCGCGCTGCACCGCGCGATCCTGGCCTATGCGTCCGATATGGCGCTGCTCGGCACCGGTACGTTGCCGCACGGCGTCAACTGGATGACCCACAATCTGCAGACCGCCAGCCTCGATCATTCGATCTGGCTGCACGAGGACTTCCGCGCCGACGAATGGCTGCTCTACGCCTGCGACAGCCCTTGGGCTGGCCACGCGCGCAGCTTCAACCGCGGTCAGATCTATGCGCAGGACGGCCGCCTCGTCGCCAGCGTTGCGCAGGAAGGACTGATGCGCCTGCGCGAATAACCCTGTTCCGCTACGCGCAATCTGTGCCACGTTGCGCGCCATGCTCAATCGTCGCACGTTGCTCGCCCAAGCCGGGATCGCCGGCCTCGCCACCACCCTCCCCGCCATCGCGCAAGGCACCAGACCCGCCCCCGGCGACGCCGCCGCCAGCAAGACGCTCGCCGGCATCGCCGAGGAGCTGCTCGCCGACTTTCCCGAAGGCGCAACGCAGCTCGGCATCGACACCGGCGCCCGCGCCGCGCTCAAGGCCCGGCTCACCGATCACAGCCTCACCGCCGATCGCGCCCGCGCCGCCCGCATCGATACGCGGCGCGCACAGCTCGGCAAAATCGACCGCACCGCGCTCTCGCCGCAGGTCGCGCTCGACGTCGATGTCACGCAGGCGGCCTACGATCTCGCGCACGACGGCTTCGCCGCGCTGCCGCACGGCGATGTCGCGATCCTCAACCAGAACGCCTCCTATCGCAGCACGCCCTATATCGTCAGCCAGGGCACCGGTGCGTTCGCCGAAATCCCCGACATGCTGGAAAGCAAGCACAGCATCGCCACCCGCGCCGATGCCGACGCCTATCTCGCACGCCTCGAGTCCTATGCCGTGCAGCTCGACGCCGAGACCGCGCGCATCACGGCGGATGCCGCCGCCGGCGTCATCCTGCCGCGCTTCCTGATCGACATCACCGCCGCGCAGCTCGCCGCCGCCGCCGCGCAACCGGTGGCCGCGTGGAACCTCGTCACCACCTTCGCTGCCAAGACGAGCAAGGCCGCCCTGCCCGGCGCCTGGTCCGATCGCGCTGCCGGCATCGCTACCGGCAAGATCGCCCCCGCGCTCGCCCGTCAGGCCGCCACGTTCGAAGCACTCAAGCCCAAGGCCGGCGACACGCCCGGCATGTGGAATCTCCCCGGTGCCGAGCGCAGCTATGCCTGGCTGGTCGAGGCGGGCACGACCACCAAGCGCAGCCCCGAGGACATTCACCAGTCCGGCCTCGACCAGGTCGCCGCGCTCACCGCCGAGATGGACGTGCTGCTCAAGGCGCAGGGCCTGACCAAGGGCACCGTCGGCCAGCGCCTGATCGAACTCGGCAGGCGCCCCGATCTGCTCTACGCCAACACCGACAAGGGCCGCGCCGAGCTGCTCGCCTATCTCAACACCGTCGTCGCCGACATCCGCCCGCGCATGCGACAAGCGTTCAACAAGCTCGTTCCCGGCCGGCTCGACGTCAAGCGGGTGCCCCCCTCGATCGAGAACGGCATGCCGAACGGCTATGCCTCGGCCGGCTCGATCGACGGCAAGACGCCCGGCGCTTATTATATCAACCTCAAGGATACCGGCATATGGCCGCGCTTCGCCTTGCCCACGCTGACCTTCCACGAGGGCATTCCCGGCCATGTCTGGCAGGGCGAATATACCTACGACCTGCCGCTGATCCGCACCTTGCTGGCGTTCAACGCCTATAGCGAAGGCTGGGGTCTGTACGGCGAGCAGATCGGCGACGAGGTCGGCTTCTACGAAAAGGATCCGATCGGCCGCCTCGGCTACCTGCAATCGATGAACTTCCGCGCCAGCCGCCTCGTCGCCGACACCGGGCTGCACCACAAACGCTGGACGATGGCGCAGGCGACGCGCTGGTTCGGCGAGGCGACCGGCTACACGCCGTCGCAATGCCAGAGCGAGCTCAACCGCTATTGCGCCTGGCCGGGCCAGGCGCTCGGCTACAAGACCGGCCATAACGAGATCAATCGCCTGCGCACCAAGGCCCGCGCCGAGCTCGGCCCGCGCTTCGACGTCAAGGCGTTCAACGATCTCGTCGTCGGCACCGGCGGCGTGCCGCTCAGCGTGCTGGCGCAGATCGTCGATGCATGGATCGGCAAGTGGAAACCCTATTGAGGCACCGGCGAGCGTCCGCATTGGCGAGACGCCGCCGTTCGTCCCCGCGACCCTTCCCCACCGCCACGCGGCCCGCCCGCATCCGGGTAACTGCGTAGGGCGCGCGTCGCCCGTCGGCCTACAAGCATCAGCCTGTAGCGGGGAACGACGGATCGATGACGGGCCAGACCTTGCGTGACGATACCGTTCACCCGCCCACGCCGGCCATGACGAAGAAAGGGTTCCTGCGCACGCTGGGGCCCGGGCTCGTCACCGGTGCCGCCGATGACGATCCCAGCGGTATCGGCACGCACAGCCAGATCGGCGCGCAGTTCGGCTACGGCCTGGCCTGGACGTTCGTGCTGAGCTTCCCGCTGATGGTGGTGATCCAGCAGGTCGCCGTGGAGATCGGCCGCGTCACCGGCGCGGGCATCGCCCGCAACCTGCGCCGCCATTATCCGCGGCCCGTACTGTGGACGATGGTCTCGTTGTTGCTGATCGCCAATGTGATCAATCTCGGCGCCGATCTCAGCGCCATGGGCGCCGCGCTGGTGTTGCTGACCGGCGGCAATGCGGTGCTCTATACCCTGCTGTTCGGGACCCTGTGCGTGGTGCTCGAAGTGCTGCTGAACTATGCCCGCTACGCCGCGATCCTCAAATGGACCACGCTGTCGCTGTTCGCCTATGTCGCGGTGGTGGCGGTGGCGGGCGTGCCGTGGTCCCGCGCGCTGACCGCGCTGGTGGTGCCCGAGCTGCAATGGAACGCGGCCTATGCCACCGCATTCGTCGCCATCCTCGGCACCACGATCAGCCCCTATCTGTTCTTCTGGCAGGCCGGGCAGGAGATCGAGGAACAGCATCGCCACCACGCCAAGCCGCTGTGCATCGCGCCGCGCGAGGCCGGGCCCGAGCTCGCCCGTGTCCGCACCGACACGTTGGTCGGCATGGCGTTCAGCTCGATCGTGTCGCTGGCGATCGTCTTCGCCACCGCGGCGACGCTCAACGCCCACGGCATCACCGATATCACCACGTCGGCGCAGGCGGCCGAGGCGCTGCGCCCGATCGCCGGCCGCTTCGCCTTCGCCATGTTCGCGCTCGGCATCATCGGCACCGGCCTGCTCGCGGTGCCGGTGCTGGCCGGCTCGGCGGCCTATGCGGTCACCGAAATGACCGGCCGGGCCGGCAGCCTGGACGCCAAACCGCTGCAGGCACGCCTGTTCTACGCGACGATCGCGGTGACCACGCTGGCCGGGGCGGCGCTTACCTCGGTCGCGATCGATCCGGTCCGTGCCCTATACTGGGCAGCGGTGGTCAATGGCGTGCTGGCGGCACCGCTGATGGCGATGATGATGCTGATCGTCCGCAACAAGCGCGCAATGGGGCGGTTGACCCTACCGCTCGGCGCGACGGTGCTGGGCTGGGCGGCGACGCTGGTGATGGCCGTCGCCACGGTGATCTTCTTCGCCTTCACGCTTTAGCGCTGCGGCTCACCCGCGTCGCGCAACCGCCGTGCGGGCACCGGCCGCCGCGCCTCGCGAATGGCGACGCCGGTCACCACCGCGGCGGCGAGCACGATCGCGGCGACCGCCAACAGCCCGGCCGGCGATATCTGCGCGTGCAGATCGATTTCGAACCGTCTGCCGCGCACCCGGACGTTCGCCTTCGCCATCGTCGTGCCTCCCGTGCAGCCCCTTACACCGCCGTCTTGCCATATTCCTGCTTGGTCACCGGATGGCTCGACGACAGACCGCCGTCCACCGCGATCGCCTGGCCGTTGACATAGCTCGCATCATCCGACGCAAGGAACGCGGCGACCTTGGCCAGTTCCTCGGGCTGCGCGCCGCGGCGCAGCGGATTGAGCCGCCCGACGCGGTCCATCTTGCCCGCCTCCTTGGCATAATCGAACGTCGGCTTGGTCATCCCCGTCTCGGTCAGCCCCGGGCAGATCGCGTTGACGCGCACGTTCGAGCCGGACAATTGCTGCGCCGAGACCATCGCCAGGTTGATCACGCCCGCCTTGGACGCGGAATAGGCCGGCGACCCCGCCCCCGAACGGATCCCCGCCACGCTTGCGGTCAGCACGATCGCCCCACCGCCGCGTTCGGCGATCTTCGGCGCGGCATGCTTGATCGCCAGATAGGGCCCGATCAGGTTGACGCGCAGCACCTCGGTGATCAGCGCGACATCGGTATCGAAGATATTGGCCATGCCGCCGGAAATGCCGGCATTGGCGAACATCACGTCGAGCCCGCCATAATATTCGCCTGCGACGCTGACCGCGCGGATCACGTCCTCCTCCTTGCCCGCATCGATGATGATGCCGTGCGCCGTGCCCCCGGCCGCGACGATCATCTCCGCGGTTTCCTCCGCCGCCGCGGTGATGTCGGCGCACACCACCGACCCGCCTTCTTGCGCAAACAAGCGCGCCGCCGCCCGACCGATGCCCGAGCCCGCCCCGGTGACGATGATCGATTTGCCGCTGAACCGTGCCATATTTTCCTCCGTCAAATCGTCACCCCGCCGTCGATCACCATCGCCTGGCCGGTCATGAACGCGCTCGCCGGGCTGGCGAGGAACACCACGGCCCCGGCAATCTCCTCCGGTACGCCGATGCGGCGCAGCGGCACCGTATTGTTCGCCGCCGCGATCCGCGCCGGATCTTCCCACAAGGCACGCGCGAAATCGGTCTTGATCAGCCCGGGCGCAATGCAGTTGATGCGCACATTGTCCGGCCCGAATTCGTGCGCCAGGTTGCGCGCCAGCTGCATGTCCGCCGCCTTGGAAATGCCGTAGGCGCCGATCGTCGGCGTGCCGCGAATGCCCGCGATCGACGAGACGATCACGATCGCGCCGTCCTTGCGCTCGCGCATCTCCGGCGCGACCATCGAGATCAACCAGTGGTTCGAGACGATATTGTTGTCGAGAATCTTGCGGAACTGCTCGTCACTGATCCCCGATTGCGGCCCGTAATAGGGATTGGACGCAGCGTTGCAGACCAAAACGTCGATCGGCCCGAACGCGGCGCGCGTGGCATCCACGAGGTGCTGCAGCCCGGCCTTGTCCGAAATATTCGCCGCCACGGCAATCGCGGTGTCCGCGCCGAACCGCGCGTTGATCTCCGCCGCGACCGCGTCGCACGCCTCCTGCTTGCGGCTCGAGATAGCGACCTTCGCGCCCTGTTCGGCCAGCGCGATCGCGCTCGCCTTGCCAATGCCCTTGGTCGAACCGGTGACGATCGCCACCTTCCCCGTCAGATCGAATAGCGACATTCTGCCTCTCCTTCTTGTCTCCCCTCCCGCTTGCGGGAGGGGTCGGGGGAGGGCCTGCTCGCCAGCGAATGGCGCCTTATTGGGACACGCCCTCCCCTAGCCCCTCCCGCAAGCGGGAGGGGAATTTATGCCCCCGCCTTCACCGCAAAATCCCACGCCGCATCGGCCAGCCGGTACACGCCCGCCGCCGATTTCTCCGCCTGCGCGCTGGATGCCGTGCCCTCGACGATCCGCTTCTTGATCCCTTGGACGATCCCGGTCAGCCGGAACAGATTGTACGAGAAATACCAGTTGAGGTCCGGCACGCCGTCGCGCCCGGTGGCCGTGCAATAGCGCGTCACCATCTGCTCGATCGTCGGAATGCCCGTCTCCGCCCCGGTCATGCCCTTCACGCCCGAACGGCCTTCCGGCTCGGTCACCCAGCTCATCAGGAAATAGGAAAAGTCTGCCAGCGGATCGCCCAATGTCGACAATTCCCAGTCGAGCAACGCGATCACGCGCGGCTCGGTCTTGTGAAAGATCATATTGTCGATGCGGAAATCGCCATGCACCACCGAGGTGCGCGTCTGCTCCGGCACGGTCCGGCCGAGATAGTCGATCAGCCGCTCGACCGATTCCATATGCTCGGTCTCGGACGCGCGATACTGTTTGGTCCAGCGCGCTACCTGGCGCTCGAAATAATTGCCCGGCCGGCCATAGTCGCCCAGCCCCGCCGCGACATGATCGGTATTGTGGAGCGCGGCCAGCGTGTCGCACATCGCATTGTAGATGCCGGTCCGCTCCGCCGGCGCATAATCCGGCAGCGTCCCGTCCCACAGGTTGCGCCCGTCGGCGAAGCCCATGACGTAGAAATCCGTCCCCACCACATCGGGATCGGTGCACAGACCATATGGCCGCGCGACGGGAAAGCCGGTCGGGTACAGTCCCTCGATCACGCGATATTCGCGGTCCACCGCGTGCGCCGAGGGCAGCAGATTGCCGAACGGCTTGCGCCGCAGCACATAGGTGCCGGACGGCGACGTGATCTTGAACGTCGGGTTGGACTGCCCGCCGGAAAATTTCGAATAGCGCAAGGGTCCTTCGAACCCCTCGACATTGTCCGCCATCCAGGCGGTCAGCTTCGCTTCGTCGAGCCGGTCCTTCTCCGGCACATCCATCGTCTGCGGGGATTCATCCATCATGCGAACTCGATCACCGAGCGCACCGTATCGCCGGTGCGCAACTTGCCCATCGCTGCGTTTACGTCCTCGAGCCTGATCCGCTCCGCCACCATCGTGTCGAGATCGAGCTTGCCGTCGAGATACAGTTGCACGAGTCGCGGCATGTCGATCGGGAAGCGCGTCGATCCCAGCAGCGAGCCTTGCAGCTTCTTGCCCGTCAGGAAGGTTGGCCCCGGGATCTTCACCTCGCCGCCCGGCGCGATCATGCCGAGGATCGTCGCCGTGCCGCCGCGGCGCAGGATATTCCACGCCAGCTCCGCGGTGTTCGGACGGCCGACCGCCTCGATCGCATAATGCACGCCGCCGCCGGTCAGCCCGATCACCTTCTTGGTCAGGTCCGGGTCCATCGCATCGAAGCCGTGCGTCGCGCCGAGTTTCTCCGCCAGCGCCAATTTGTCCGCCACCGGATCGATCGCGATGATCTGCCCCGCGCCGGCGATCTTGGCTGCGTTGATCGCCGCAAGGCCAATCCCGCCGCAGCCGATCACCGCCACCGTCTCGCCCGGCCGCAGCTGGCTGTCGTTGAAGATCGCGCCCGCCCCCGTGATCACCGCGCAGCCGAGCAGCGCGGCGCGATCCATCGGCATCTCCTTCGAGATCGCGACGCAGGCATTTTCGTGCACCAGCATCATCTCGGCATAGGCCGAGAGGTTGAGGAATGGCGCCAGCGGCGTGCCGTCGTTCAGGCTCAGCCGCGGCGGCGCGCCCTTTGCCCGCCGCGTCGAGGGATCGATGCACAGGCTCGGCCGCCCGCTCACGCAGAACTCGCACGCGCCACAGAATACGGTGAAGAAGGTGATGACATGATCGCCGACCTTGAGATGCGCGACGTCCGAGCCGACCGCCTCGACGATCCCCGCCGCCTCATGCCCCGGCACGGTCGGCATCGGGTGCGGGAAGGCACCATCGATAAAATGCAGATCGCTGCGGCACACGCCGACCGCCATCGTGCGGATCAGCACTTCGCGCGGCCCCGGATCGGAAACGCGGATGTCCTCGATCACCAGATCGGTCTTGGGGGCGTAAAGGACTGCTGCTTTCACATTATCTCCCTCTCCCCTCGGGGGAGAGGGCCGGGGAGAGGGGCAGTCCCTCCTCCGGCCCGTATCTGCATTGATCGCGGACTGCCCGCTTCCCTGCCCTGTCCCCGCAAGCGGGGAGAGGGCGTCGGCTTATCGCCGCACCGCATCCTTCGCCGCGACCGCCGCGGGCAGATCGGCATATTTGCCGAACTCGTTGCGCGCGATCGCCCGGTTGTGCACTTCGTCCGGCCCGTCTGCGAACCGCAAGGTGCGCATGTTGGCCCAATCATGCGCCAGCCGGAAATCGCCCGAAACGCCGCCGCCGCCATGCGCCTGCACGGCATCGTCGAGGATCTTCAGCGCCATGTTGGGCGCCTGCACCTTGATCATGGCGATTTCCTGTTGCGCGCTCTTGTTGCCGGCACGGTCCATCATGTCCGCGGCCTTGAGGCACAACAGCCGCGTCATCTCGATATCGATCCGCGCCCGCGCGATCCGCTCTTCCCATACCGACTGGTCGGCGATGCGCTTGCCGAACGCGACGCGGGTCAGCAGGCGCTTGGCCATCGCCTCGATGCCCGTCTCGGCCACGCCGATCGTGCGCATGCAGTGATGGATCCGGCCCGGCCCCAGCCGCCCCTGCGCGATCTCGAACCCGCGGCCTTCGCCGAGCAGCAGGTTGTCCACCGGCACGCGCACGTCCTTCAGCACCACTTCGCCATGGCCGTGCGGCGCATGATCATAGCCATAGACGCTGAGCATGCGCTTGATCGTCACGCCGGGCGCGTCCATCGGCACCAGGATCTGGCTCTGCTGGCTGTGCCGCGCGCCTTCCGGATTGGTCTTGCCCATCACGATCGCCACCGCGCAGCGCGGATCGCCGACGCCGCTCGACCACCATTTGGTACCGTTGATGACATAGTCGTCGCCGTCACGGACCATCGAGGTCTCGATATTGGTCGCATCCGACGAGGCGACCGCCGGTTCGGTCATCAGGAAGGCCGAGCGGATTTCGCCATTCATCAACGGCGTGAGCCAGCGTTCCTTCTGCGCGCGCGTACCGTAGCGATGAAACACTTCCATATTGCCGGTGTCCGGCGCCGAGCAGTTGAACACTTCCGAGGCCCAGCCGACCTTGCCCATCTCTTCGGCGCACAGCGCATATTCGAGATTGCTGAGCTGCGTGCCTTCGAACTCGAAGGTATCGTCGACATGGTTCTGCCCGGAATGCGGCGGCATGAAGAAATTCCACAGGCCGGCCTCCTTGGCCTTCACCTTCATGTCCTCGATCACCTGGATGACCTTCCAGCGCTCTCCGGCACGTGCCTGCTCATCATACACATCCTGCCGCGGCCGGATGTTCTGGTCGATGAAATCGCGCACCCGATCCCGGAAATAGGTCTCCCGCTCGCTCAGCGTGAAATCCATGATCTCTCTCCTCAAAACCGCTCTGGCTGATCACCGTTTGACCGTTGGGTAGACCGTACCGCGTTTTCGGTAAAGCCGCCGCACGACAAATTTTGCCCGCTAGGACAGGCCCGGAAAAAAGACTGTCTCTTCTAAAGGAAGTTGATAGACATGGATCATGGCGACCGACCCCACGCTCCTCGACGAAGAAAGCGGCACCAAGCGGTTCCGCGCCAAGCGCGACGCAATCCTGGCCGCCGCGGCCCAGGCGATCAACGAACAAAGCGCCAAGGGCATGACCTTTGCCGATGTCGCGCGCCGCGTCGGCCTCAACACGACCAGCGTCACCTATTATTTCAAGCGCAAGGAGGACCTCGCGTCCGCCTGTTTCGAAAACACGCTGGATCGGCTGCAGGCGATGCTCGACGAAGCGCTGCGCGAGCCGACGCCGCAGGCGCGCGTCGCGAAATATCTCTCGATCAACATGGGCCGGCTCGCCGCGATCCATGCCGGCACGCAGACGCCGTTCGCCGTGCTGTCCGATCTGCGCGCGATGGAAGAACCGGCGCGCGGCCAGCTGATGACCGCCTGGCGCGACGTGTTCCGCAAGACCCGCACGCTCTGGGGCCCGGCCAAGAACCGTGCGGAAACCGATCTGCGCGGCGCGCGCGCTCACGTCCTGCTCGAGAACACCTTCTGGCTGCCGGTCTGGCTGACCCGCTACGATCCCGATCAGTTCGCGCGCGTCGAGGCGCGGCTGATGGACGTATTCGAACACGGCATCGCCGCGCCCGGCCAGAACTGGGCGCCCGGGCTGGTCGATCTCGACCATAACAGTGCGGAGCCCGGCCGCGCCGCATTCCTGCTCGCTGCCACGCGGCTGATCAACGAGCTCGGCTATCGCGGCGCTTCGGTGCAGAAGATCGCCTCGGAGCTCAACGTCACCAAGGGCAGCTTCTATCATCATCTCGATGCCAAGGACGATCTCGTCATCGCCTGCTACAAGCGCAGTTTCGATACGATCGCCGACGCGCAGCATCTCGCGGACGAAGCCGGCGGCAGCCACTGGCAGCGGCTGACCAGCACGATCGCTACCCTGCTCGACGTGCAGTTCTCGGAACGCGGGCCGCTGCTGCGCACCACGGCCTTGTCCGGCCTGCCGTTCGGCGTGCGCGCGGAGATGCTCGAACGCTCGAACCGCATCGCCCGGCGCTATGCCGGCACGATGAGCGACGGCATCGCCGAAGGCTCGATCCGCCCGGTCGACGCCCTGGTCGCCGCGCAAGCGCTGATGGCACTGCAGAATGCCGCGTTCGACATGCGCAAATGGGCCGCGACGATGCCGCGCGACAAGGCGGTGGCCTTCTATGCCTCGACGCTGGCGTTCGGCCTGTTCGATGATCGGGTGCTGTCGCAATAGGAATAGTGCGGCGCGCCGGCGCTTTCGCCTGCGATGGCGGTGGAAGCGCGGTGCGGCGCACGATATCGTCTATCGCATGATCGATCCCGGCAGGTGCCGGGGAAGCAATTCAGTGTGGAGTATATCATGACCGGCATGGGCCAATTCGACTGGGCCGACCCCTTCCTGCTCGACGACCTGCTCGAGGATGACGAGCGCATGATCCGCGACACCGCGCGCGCTTATGCGCAGGAAAAGCTCGCGCCGCGCATCATCGATGCATTCCAGAACGAGGTCACCGATGTCGCGATCTTCCGCGAGATGGGCGAACTCGGCCTGCTCGGCCCCACCGTGCCGGAGCAATATGGGGGCGTCGGTGCGAGCTACGTCGCCTACGGCCTGGTCGCGCGCGAGGTCGAGCGGATCGACAGCGGCTACCGCTCGATGATGAGCGTGCAGTCGAGCCTCGTCATGTATCCGATCTATGCCTACGGCTCCGAAGCGCAGAAGATGAAATATCTGCCCAAGCTGGCGAGCGGCGAATATATCGGCTGCTTCGGCCTGACCGAGCCCGATGCCGGCTCCGACCCCGGCGGCATGACGACGCGCGCGCGCAAGGTCGATGGCGGCTATGTCATCTCCGGCGCCAAGACCTGGATCAGCAACGCGCCGATCGCTGACGTGTTCGTCGTCTGGGCGAAGTCCGACGAGCATGGTGGCGGCATCCGCGGCTTCATCCTCGACAAGGGCATGAAGGGCCTGGAGACGCCGAAGATCGAAGGCAAGCTGAGCCTGCGCGCCTCGATTACGGGCATGATCATGATGGACGAGGTCGAGGTCGGCGAGGACGCGCTGCTGCCCGACGTGCAGGGCCTCAAGGGCCCGTTCGGCTGCCTCAACCGCGCGCGCTACGGCATCAGCTGGGGCGCGCTCGGCGCCGCCGAATTCTGCATGCACGCGGCGCGCCAATACGGCCTCGACCGCCAGCAATTCGGCAAGCCGCTCGCCGCCAATCAGCTCTACCAGAAGAAGCTCGCCGACATGCAGACCGAGATCGCGCTCGGGCTGCAGGCCAGCCTGCGCGTCGGTCGCCTGATGGACGAAGGCCGCTTCGCGCCGGAAATGGTCTCGATCGTCAAGCGCAACAATGTCGGCAAGGCGCTCGATATCGCGCGCATGAGCCGCGACATGCATGGCGGTAACGGCATTTCGGGCGAATATCAGATCATGCGCCACATGATGAACCTCGAGACGGTCAACACCTATGAGGGTGCGCATGACGTGCACGCGCTGATCCTCGGCCGCGCGATCACGGGGATCGCGGCGTTCTGATGCACGCCGGCGGCCCACCCCCTACCGTCACCCCGGGCTTGACCCGGGGTCCCGCTTCTTCTGCTCGACCGGGCAGAGAAGCGGGATTCCCGCGGTCGCGGGGATAACGGTGGACGGGCAACTAAAACCCCTCGCCGGTATCAAGGTCCTCGAACTCGCGCGAATCCTGGCCGGCCCGTGGTGCGGCCAGCTGCTCGCCGATCTCGGCGCCGAGGTGATCAAGATCGAACGCCCCGGCGCCGGTGACGATACGCGCCACTGGGGCCCGCCGTTCATCACCGGCCCGAACGGCGAGAATCTCGACGCGGCCTATTACCATTCGGCCAATCGCGGCAAGACGAGCCGCGCGGTCGACATCGCCACGCCCGAAGGCCAGGCCGAGATCCGCGCGCTTGCCGCCCAGTCCGACGTGATGATCGAGAATTACAAGGTCGGCGGCCTAGTCAAATACGGGCTCGACCATGCCGCGCTCGCGGCGCTCAACCCGCGCCTGATCACCTGTTCGATCACCGGCTTCGGCCAGACCGGCCCCTATGCGCAGCGCGCCGGCTACGATTTCATCATCCAGGGTATCGGCGGGATCATGTCGCTGACCGGCGAGCCGGACGGCCCGCCGCAGAAATCCGGCATCGCCTATGCCGACATCTTCACCGGCGTCTATGCCGCCGTTGCGATCCTCGCCGCGCTGCGTACCCGCGACCGCGACGGGACCGGCGCGCATATCGACATGGCATTGCTCGACACCCAGGTCGCCGTGCTCGCCAACCAGGCGCTCAACTGGATGGCGAGTGGCACGGTGCCGCACCGCATGGGCAACGGGCATGCCAACCTCGCGCCGTATCAGGCGTTTGCGGCATCGGATGGGGACTTGATCATCGCGGTCGGCAACGACAGCCAGTTCGCCAAGCTCTGCGCGATCCTCGATCTGCCGCTCGCCGACGACGACCGCTTCGCAACCAACCCGGCGCGGGTCCGCAACCGCCTGGCGATGATCCCGCTGCTCAGCACCGCGATCGCCACCTGGCGCAAGGCCGATCTTGCCTGGGCGCTCGACGAGGCGGGCGTTCCCGCTGGCCCGATCAACCGCGTCGACGAGGTCTTCGCCGACGCGCAGGTCGTCGCCCGCGGCCTCGCGATCACGCGCGACGGCATCCCCGGCGTCGCCTCGCCGATCGTCATCGACGGCGTCCGCATGGTCTCCGATACCCCCAGCCCGCCCCGGCCGTGACCGGCAGACGCCGCCCCGACCCCGTCATCCTGAACTTGTTTCAGGATCCGTCGCGCCTCAGGGGCGATCGTCCGAGAGGCGAAATGGATTCTGAATCGAGTTCAGGATGACGGACGAGCAGGCAATCTAAGCAAAACAAAACGACACTCAGGAGAGCCATCATGCCCACCGCCCCGCTCCACGGCATCCGCATCGTCGAGATCGCCGGCATCGGCCCCGGCCCGTTTTGCGGCATGATGCTGGCCGATCATGGCGCGGAGGTGATCCGCATCGAGCGCCCCGGCGACGCCGGCGCGGGTGCCAGGGACCCGCTGCTCCGCTCGCGCCGCACGATCGCGCTTGATCTCAAATCGCCGACGGCGATTGCCGCGGTCAAGCGCATCGTCGCCACCGCCGATGGCCTGATCGAGGGCTTCCGCCCCGGGGTGATGGAGCGGCTGGGCCTGGGGCCGGACGTGCTGCTCGCCGCCAACCCGCGGCTCGTCTACGGCCGGATGACCGGCTGGGGGCAGACCGGCCCGATGGCGCCGCAACCCGGGCATGACATCAACTATATCGCGCAATCGGGCGTGCTGCACGCGCTCGGCGCGGCCGGCGGCAAGCCGCAATTCCCGATCAACCTGGTCGGCGACTTTGGCGGCGGCGGGATGATGCTGGCCTTCGGCATGCTCGCCGCGATCCTCCACGCCAAGGCGAGCGGCGAAGGCCAGGTCGTCGATTGCGCGATGACCGAAGGCTCGTCGGTGCTGATGAGCATGATCTGGGGCTTCCGCGCGATGGGCCGCTGGAGCGATGCGCGCGGCACCAATCTGCTCGATGGCGGCACGCATTTCTACGACACGTACGAAACCGCCGACGGCAAATATGTCTCGATCGGCGCGATCGAACCGCAATTCTATGCCGCGCTGCGCCGCGTGATGGCGCTCGATGGCGACGAATGGGCCGCGCAGTTCGATCCGCGACAATGGCCGGCGCTGAAGGCGCGGCTCGGCGAACAGTTCAAGACCAGGACGCGCAACGAATGGTGCGCCGCGTTCGAAGGCCACGAGGTATGCTTCGCCCCTGTCCTCGGCTTCGACGAGGCCGTCGCCGATCCCCATAATGTCGCGCGCGCCGCCTTTGTCGACGCCGGCGGCGTCACCCAGCCCGCGCCTGCCCCGCGTTACTCCGCCAGCCCGACCGTCGCCCCCGTCATGTCGACCGGGCCGGATGCCACCTTGCTCGGCGAGCTCGGCTTCAGCGACGCGGAAATCGCCGCTTTGCACTGATCCGCCTGTCGTGCGATAATCATACCGACAGTTCAGAAAATTGGAGAGCATCATGGCCACCGCAGTCTTCCGCAACAGCCAGATGAGCGAAGCCGAATGGGAAGCGCGCCAGCAGCTCGCCGCCTGCTATCGCGTCTTCGACATGCTCGGCTGGTCCGAGATGATCTACAACCACATCACCGTGAAGCTCGATGAGGAAGGCGCCTTCCTGATCAACCCGTTCGGGCTGCATTTCAGCGAGGTCACCGCCTCCAGCCTGGTCAAGATCGATATCGACGGCAACAAGCTCGACGACAGCCCCTATCCGGTCAACCGCGCCGGCTTCGTCCAGCACGCGCTGTTTCACCGCCATCTGCCCGATGCGCATTGCATCATGCACACGCACACGACGGCGGGCATGGCGGTCAGCTCGGTCGAGGGCGGGCTGCAGCCGAGCAATTTCTACGCCTGCAATTTCGCCGGCCAGATCGCATACCATGATTTCGAGGGCGTCACCGTGCGCGACGAGGAAGGCGATCGCCTGCTCGCGCATCTCGGCAACAAGCGCGTCATGCTGCTCAAGAATCACGGCATCCTGGTGATGGGCAAGACGCTGCCGGAAGCGTTCATCAAGCATTGGTCGCTGCAGCGCGCCTGCGAGATCCAGGTCGCGACGATGAGCATGGGCCGGCCGCTGCTGGTCGACGAGGCGGTGGTCGCAGTGCACCAGCGCGATCTGCATATGGCGCAGGTGCCGGGCGGCGCCGGCGCGGCCGATTTCGCGGCGATGGTGCGCAAGGTCGACAAGATCGACACCAGCTGGCGCAACTAGCCGCGGCTGGCGCGCGCGCCTCAGGCGACCGTGGCGGCGGCGTCGGCGACCAGCGAGGTCAGCCACGCCTCCGCCTCGGCGGTCGTCGCGAATACCTGGAACGTGTCGCTGACGAACACGCGGCGGATCTGCATGCGCAGCAGCGTGCTGCCCGAGACGATCGCGATGCGACGCGCCTTGACCGGGGATTCGGTCACGATGCGCCGAAACGCGTCGAGAACCTCCTGCCCCTGCGGGCCGCCCCCCGGCGTCTCGATCAGCAGGTCGTACAGGCCGTGTCGGGCAAACGCGTCCCGCGCCACATCCTGCTCCTCACGCCAGAACACGGCCACTTCGGCGCTGTCGAAGAAACCCGACAGGTGGATCCGCACCAGCGGATGGATCGGGTCCGGAACGACGGTATACACGCTTACAACCCCGCCCAATGCGCGGCATCGGCCCGGCCGCCGCCCCGGCCGAGATCCAGCAGCCATCGCTCCGCGGCATCGGCCTGCTCGAAGAAGCGGCACGTATCCCGCGCAATCAACCGGCGGATTTGCATCTTCGCCGGCGATCCGCCCGTGACGAAGGCCAGGCGTTCCGACATCAGGCTCCGGTCGGTGAGCAGCCCGCGAAACGCCTCGACCACTTCCTGGGGCTGGATCTTGCATTCCGAGACGTCGCACAAGGTGAGGTGATGGCCCCTGCCCGACGCCAGCCCGGCATAAGCGCGCGCCAGCGCCGCCGCGAATTCCTGCACGTCGCTGAGCGCGAAGAACCCATCCAGCGTGATCCGCACAAAGGCGGTCTGGGGATCGACGGTAATGCTGTATTTCCCGCTCGAGACCTTTTCCGCCGACGCGTGCACATGACCCACCGCGCCGTCGCGCCCAGGGTCGTTCGAAGACGCCAAGATTTCGGAATGGATCACGACATCGATATCCTCTCGCGCTGCAGCTACGACGCGATATGGCCGCGCTGCGCACATCCGGGCTAGGCGGGTCTCGCTACCAAGATGTTAAAGAACGATTTTGTCGAAAATCGATCCGAAACGACAGCTATCCGCCGGTGGCCGGTTTGTGGGATTGGCTGGACGACGTCCGGTGTCGCAACGCGGCGGAGCAAAGCCTGCTAGGACGGTGCGATGTCGTGACAAATCCGGCGGCGCTGCTGTATGCCCGGTCGGGGCCGCGAACGACGATATCCGCAAAACAACAGAAGGCGACGAGTGCCACATGAAGACGGTTATTCTGGCGGGCGGGCTCGGTAGCCGCATTGGCGAAGAAACCACGATCAGGCCCAAGCCGATGATCGAGATCGGCGGCATGCCGATCCTGTGGCACATCATGAAGATCTATGCCGCCGCCGATATCAGCGAATTCATCGTCTGCCTCGGCTACAAGGGCTATGTGATCAAGGAATTCTTCGCGAATTACTTCATGCACACGTCCGACGTCACGGTGGACCTGGCAAACAATAGCATCGAAATCCATCGCTCGCGCAGCGAGCCCTGGCGCATCACGCTGGTCGATACCGGCGCGGATACGATGACCGGCGGACGGCTGGGGGCGATCCGGCCGTACCTCACCGAGGGCGAACCGTTCTGCTTCACCTATGGCGATGGCGTCGCCGATATCGACATCGCCGCGCTGATCGCGTTCCACAAGGCGCATGGGCGGCGCGCGACGATCACCTCGGTCGCGCCGCCGGGCCGGTTCGGCGCGCTGAAGATCAATGGCGATCGCGTCATCGGCTTTCGCGAGAAACCGGTCGGCGATGGCGGGCAGATCAACGGCGGCTTCTTCGTTGCCGATCCCAGCGTGCTGGATCTGATCCAGGGCCCGGAGACGGTCTGGGAAGCCGAACCGCTCGAGGCGCTCGCGAAGAGCGGCGATCTTGCCGCCTATCGCCACACCGGCTTCTGGCAGCCGATGGATACGTTGCGCGACAAGATCCTGCTGGAAGACTTGTGGAACAGCGGCGCGGCGCCGTGGAAATGCTGGTGACCCCGCCCGTACAGCGCCTGAACGACTGGACCGGCCGACGCGTCTTTCTCACCGGCCATACCGGCTTCAAGGGCAGCTGGCTTGCCTTGTGGCTGCACCAATTGGGGGCCGAGGTAACCGGCTTCGCCCTGCCGCCCCCGACCGATCCCAGCCTGTTCGACGCCGCCGGCATCGGCGAGCTCGTCCATCATGTCGAAGGCGACATTCGCGATCTCGCCGCGGTCCGGGCGGCGATGGCGGCGGCACGCCCGGAAATCATCTTCCATCTCGCCGCCCAGCCATTGGTGCGGCTTTCCTATGACGAGCCGGTCGAGACCTATGCCACCAACGTGATGGGGACGGTACACGTGCTGGAAGCGGCGCGGCAGATCGGCGGGGTCAAGGCGGCGGTCTGCATCACCACCGACAAATGCTATGAAAACCGCGAATGGGTCTGGCCCTACCGCGAGACCGATCCGATGGGCGGCCACGATCCCTATAGCAGCAGCAAAGGCGCTGCCGAACTCGTCATCTCGGCCTATCGCCGCTCGTTCTTCGAACAGGGACCCGCCCTCGCCTCGGTCCGCGCCGGCAACGTGATCGGCGGCGGCGACTGGGCGGCAGACCGGCTGATCCCCGATCTGGTCCGCGCGTTCGAGCAGGGTGTGGCACCAGCGATCCGCGCGCCGGACGCCGTGCGCCCGTGGCAGCATGTGCTGGAAGCGCTGGGCGGCTATCTGATGATTGCCGATCGGCTGATTGCCGGCGACCGGACAATCGCCGATGCGTGGAACTTCGGCCCGGCGGACGAGGATGCGCGCCCCGTGTCGTGGATCGTCGCGCGGCTGCAAGCGGCCTGGGGCAACGCGACCGATCCGGTGCCGTTCACCGGCGCGGTGCCGCACGAGGCCGGGCTGCTGCGGCTGGATTGCTCGAAAGCGCGCGCGCTGCTCGGCTGGCGTCCGTCGCTGCCGCTACCCGACGCGCTCGACTGGATCGTCGACTGGCACCGGACGGTCGGCGCCGGCGGCGACGCGCGGGCCATCACGCTGCACCAGATCGCCGAATATCGCGCTCGCGCCGGCCTGTGACACCGGCCCGTCAGCGCTGCGCCACTGTGATCATGTTGCCCAGTTTAAGCCCGATCGCGGTAGTCGGCAGCGGCACCTTGCTGATGTCGAGCCCGACCGTATAGGCGGCCTGCTGCGCCATGAACGCGATCGGGAAATAGTTCTTGCTGCGCTCCACCGTCACCGTGCTGTACCCGACGCGTCTGGCCAGATCGGTGATCGAGTCCGGATTGAACAATTGCGGATGCTGCAGGCAGAAGGGTGGCCATTTGCGGCGCATCGCGGTGCGCAGCACGGACGCCTCGTTGTGCGTCACGATCACCAGCCGCCCGCCCGGCTTGAGCTTGCGGCGGATGTTCTTGAGCGAGGCGAGCGGATCGAGCAGGTGATCGAGCACATGGACCATCACCGCCAGCCCGACCGACCCGTCCGGCACCGGCGACAGATCGTCCATGTCGGTGATGATGTCGTGCGGCCTGCCGCCGGTCGCTGCGGCCAAGGGCGCGTGAACCAGCCGGTTGGGCTCGACCAGCCAGAAATGATCGAACGAGCCCTGCTCTGCGGCAAGGCGGACGATGAAGCCGATATCGGGGCCGATCTCGAGATAGCCGCCGTCCAGCGGCCCCTCCTGCTTGGCAATATCCCAATAGCCACGCTGGGTCGCGTCCAGCGCGTCGGTCGGCACCAGTTCCATGTTCGGCGCCATCGCCGAATACAGCTCCCCGAGCTGCGGCCCGGTGAAGAATGTCGGCGCGAACAGCAAGCCGCAGGACGGGCATCGCGCGTAGGAAAAGAACACCTTTTCCTTGAACAGACCGCTCCAATACGGCCGCAAGGCGTCCAGCGTCATGGCTTCCGCGCGCTGTTCGCTATGCATCTCCTCCTTGGGACGATCTGCCCCACAGGCCGGGCAGCCGCGGTGCTGGAACAGCTCACTCATCGATTTTCTCGCGTGATTTGAATGTTATGCGACTATGCCAGAACCAGCTGCTGGCCATCAAGACGAGCGAGAAACCGACCTGCGCGATGATCGGCGGGATGCCCGCCGCTTCCACCAGCACCGGCAGCGCGATCCAGTTCGCCGCATAGTGAAACAGATAGAAGCTGGCGAACCGGCCGAACTCGCCAATGATCCCCGCCTGCGTGCGGAACACGCCAAGCTTGTAGACGGCGAATGCAAAAGACAGGCTCAGCAGCTGGGCGATCGCCAGCGCCAGCAGATAATGCCGATTGAGCGCCGCGAAGGACAGGAGCAGGACGGGGTAGATCGACAGGCCGAAGGCGGTGTTGACGCCGGCTGCGACGAGGAAGCGCACCTGCTTCTCGTGGCGCGCCAGCAGCGCGGGCAGCCGCCTCATCGTGCCAGCCCCCATCGCCCTGTCATTCCTCGATCAGATCGATCAGCATATTGTCACGCAGTTCCTCGCGGCTGAGGAAGGGTGACAGGTCCTCCAGCGCCGGCGAAGTGATGCGCCCGTCGGGATGCTGCTTGGCGCTGAGCTTGGGCGCGAACGCGACATGCTCGTCGATGATGATCTCGCACAGCACCGGCCCCTCGGTCGCCAGCGCGGCGGCGATCGTCGCGGCCAGGTCTTCGTGCCGTGCGGCGCGCAGATAGCTGAAGCCGAACGCCTGCGAAACCTTGCCGAAATCGGGGAAGGTCACGTTGCTCTTCGGCCCCCCGCCGACCTCGACGCCATTGAAGAAGTTGCGGTGCGTCTGGAAGATCGAGACATAGCCGTTATTGTTGAGCAGGAAGATCTTCACCGGGATGCGATAGCCGGCGATCGTCTGCAGCTCTTGGATGTTCATCATGATGCTGCCGTCGCCGGCGATGCAGATCACGCGCTTGTCGAACCCGCGCGCCGCCGCCACGCCGATCGCTGCGGGCAGATCATAGCCCATCGTCGCGCAGCCCGAATTGGTCCACAGCCGCTGGCCCTGTTTCAGCGTCGCGGTCTGGAAGCTGACCACGCAGGCGCTGCCATTGCCGGTGACCACGACATCGTCCTGGTCGAGCGCCTGGAACAGCGTGTCCATCGCGACATAGGGGTGCACCACCTGGTTGTGCTGATATTCGGGCAGCAGCACCGGGAAGCGCCGGCCGCGCTCCAGCGACCAATCGAGCCACGCGCGCTGGTCGGCGCTCGGCCCGTCATAATCCTGCGCCAGCAATGCCGGGATCAGATCCTTGAGATCGGCGACCACCGGCATGTCGGGCGTCACGGTCGGCTTCTGCAGTTCGAGCGGATCGATATCGACCCACACCTTGTACGCCGCGCGCGCGAACGTCGCCCAATTGTAACTGACCTGCCGGATGTTCAGGCGGCTGCCGAGCACCAGCAGGAAATCGGAACTCTGCGTGACGAGATTGCCGGGCCGGTCGCCGATCGTGCCGGGACGGCCGCAATAGAGCGGGTGATCGTTCCAGATCACGTCATGCGCGTTCCACGCGGTGACCACGGGAATGCCGAGCTTTTCGACGAGGTCGATGAACTGCGCATGGGCGCCGCTGAGCCGCACGCCACCGCCGGCGAACACCACCGGGCGCTTCGCCTGCCTCAGTTTGGCGATGATCGCCGCGGCCGCCGCGTGGAGATCGGTCGCTTTCCACGGTTCGTCCAGCTCGGCCGGATCGAAGCCAGGCAGCAGATCGTCGGGATCGATCTGCGCTGCCTGCACGTCGAGCGGGATATCCAGCCACACTGGCCCGGGCCGCCCGCTCGTCGCGAGATAGATCGCCTTTTCGAGATGATAGCGGATCGAGCGCGGATCGGTGACCATCGTCGCATATTTGGTGATCGGCCGGACAAGCTCTTCGATATCGAGCTCCTGATCGCCATATTGGCGCAGCGCCAGCCCGGTCGAGCGCACCGTCGTCTCGATCTTCACCTGCCCCGAAATCACCAGCATGCCGATCGAATCGACGAATGCGCCATAGACGCCGGTGATCGCATTGGTCCCGCCCGGGCCGGACGTGACGTTGACCACCGCCAGCCGGTTGGTCAGCCGGTAATAGGCCTCCGCCGCCATCGCCAGCGCCTGTTCGTGATGCGTGAACACGGTCTGCAGCCGGGGATCGGTGCCGAACGAATGGTTGAGATGCATCGCGCCGCCACCGGTCAGCATGAAGACATGCTGGATGCCGTGCTCGACCAGCTGCTCGGTGACCCAGGCGCTCAATTTCATTCTGGTCATGGCTTCCATCCGTTCCAATAGGCGGTGCGGCGGATAGCCTCATCGAGGTCCACCGTCGACCGTACCGCAAGCTCGCGCCGGATCCGGGCGGTCGAAGGCACATAGCGCCCCGGATTCCAGCCCGGATCGGGACGGCCCAATATCTCGAAGCCACCGGGATTGCCCAGCACGCGCGACACGCGCTCGGCCAATGCGGCGATCGACACCGCCTCTTCCGATCCGACATTGTACACCGCGCCATCGGCCGCCGTCAGCAGGATCTTCCACAGCCAGGCGGCAAGATCGCCGGCATAGAGATAGGAGCGCACCGCCGTCCCCGCCCCTTCCACCCGGATCGTCTGCCCGGCCAGCGCATCGCGGATGAAATTGCCGGCGGCGAAATGGATGTCGAGCGACAGCAACGGCCCGAGCAGGGCGAAGATCCGCGCACTGACGAACGGCAGCCCGAACTGCTTGGCATAGATCGCGCACAGCATCTCCGCCGCGCGCTTGCCCTCGGCATAGGCGGCGCGCGGGTCGAGCGGATCGGGCCCGCCGCGCCAATCCTCGCCGACCTCGGCAACGTCCCACGGCTGCGCGCCATAGACCGCGCCGGAGCTGAGGAAGAAGAAGCGGCCGGCGCCGCTCGCCACGGTGAAATCGAGCGCGCGGCGCGTGCCGGTGACGACGGTATCGAACATCGCCCGGGGATTGTTGAGATTGAGATCGGCACTGGCGTCGGTCGCGGCGTGGATCACATGGCTGTAGCGCGTCCCATCGGCCTCGAGCGCATCGATCGTGCCGGCGACGAGCGTCAGCGCGGGCCAGGCGGCGAGCTGCGGCACGCGCGCGGCGAACGCCGCGGGATCGCGGCTGAGCACGGTGACGTGAATGCCGAGCCCGAGCCGCCGGTCGGCATCGCGCAGCGCTTCCAGCATCCAGCGACCGATAAAACCCGTGCCGCCGGTCATGAAGATCCGCGCACCGGCGAGCCGCGCCCAGTCGGGCGCGAGCGCCGCGTAGATGGCGGCGAGATCGTCGTCGAACGTCCAGCTCATGCCGCAGCTGCCCCGGGTCGGATCGGCTCAGGTGCCGCAGCCGGCGCAATTACCATCGACATTGGACCGGCATTTTGCGCGGCGCAGATCGGACGGGCCCGAAGGCTCATGCACGCCCGTCGAGATGCAGGCGATTGACCGCGCGGGATGCCGGCAGCGCGCGCTCGTCGGGAAAGTTCACCCGCTCCCGCTCGATCACCAGCGGCATGTTGCGCGAGCGCTCGACCAGCAGGCGCATCTGATCGGCCATCAGCCCGATGAACAGCAGCAGAGTCGAGAACATGCCGAGGATCACCGTCACCGAGATCATCAGCGGCGTATAGCCGACGAAGAACATGCGCACGACGGTGGCGATGCCAAGCAGGATCGTGAACAGGCCGATATAGATCGACAGGACCAGCGGCAGCCGCAGCAAGGATTTGGCCGATCCGGCCAGGCCGGACAGCGCGAAGTTGAGCAAGGACCAGTAATTGTTGCTCGTCGTGCCGCCCGCACGCAGCGGCCGATCGAACGGGATCAGCGCGACGCGATAGCCGCTTTCCACCGCCATGCCGCGGAAGAACGGTTCGGGCTCGTTCCACGATGCCAGCATGTCGACCACTTCGCGGTCGTACAGGCCGAAGCCGGTAGCCCCCGGGATCACCGGGTAATCGGCGAAGCGCTGCAGGAAGCTGTAGCCGCCGCGCCGCGCCAGCCCGAGCATCGGCGATACCTTTTCCTTGCGCCGCTGGCCCATCACGATCTGCGCGCCGGCGCGCCATTGCCGGATCATCTCGCCGATCAGCGCCGGCGGATCCTGGAAATCGCAGCACAGCGCGATCACTGCCGCGCCCTCTGCCTGATAAATGGCGTGGGTCGGCGATCGCATCTGGCCGTAATTGCGGTTGTTGAAGATCGCGCGCACGCGACCGTCGCGGGCGCAAATCTCGCGCAGCCGCTCGCGCGTAAGGTCGGTCGAGGCATTGTCGATGAAGATGATCTCGTGTGAGGACGCATGGCGCTCCGCCTCGGCGGTCACCGCCTCGTACATCGCAACGACATTATCCTCCTCGTTGTAGCACGGAATGGCGAACGAGATTTCGATCGGCGGCACGGGATGCGCCCTGTCGCTCCGCGCAGCGTGGATCGGCTCGCCTATGTACGTCATGCCATGGCTCCGGCCGGGGATGAGGCGACCGACGCGATGCGCGGCGCAGGATTGACCCGATATTCAGCCAGCATCGCCTGGAACGCGCGCCGGATCATCGCATCGCTGGCGGCGTCGCGCGGCAGCAGCAGCCGCTCGACCGCGCCGGCCGCCGTCACCACGATCACCGCGAACGTCTCGCGGCTGTGCTTCTTGTCGGATTGAAACGCGTCCATCAGCGCATCGACACTGGCCGAGGACAGCGCCGCCGGCAGATCGTCGACCGCCCGCAGCAGATCGCCGATATGCGCGCGGAAGCGCGCGATCTGCGGCACGGCGGCATAGTCCCGGCCCAGCGCGCGCCCCAGGTCGAGCGCGGCGATCATGCCCAGGCCGACGGCGATGCCGTGGCTCACCGCAAAGCCGCTCGCCGCCTCGATCGCATGGCCGAACGTATGCCCGAAATTGAGCACGAGCCGTTCGCCCTGATCGAATTCGTCGATCTCGATGAACCATTTCTTGGCGCGCAGGCTGCGTTCGATCACCGGCACCAGCGCGACATCGGCGCTGTCGACCGCCGGTGCTTCCGCCGCATAGCCATCGAACTGGTCGAGCCCGCGGCACAGGCAGATCTTGGCCGCCTCGCACAGGCCGGCGGCCTTCTGTTCGGCCGACAGCGTGGCGATGAAATGCGGATCGATCAGCACCTCGATCGGCGGATGGAAGGTGCCGACGATATTCTTGTAGGCGCCGACATTGATCGACGACTTTCCGCCGATACAGCTGTCGGTCATGCTAAGCAGCGTCGTCGGCACGTAGATCCAGTCGATCCCGCGCATGTAGATCGAGGCGACGAACGCGGCGATATCCTGCACCACCCCGCCGCCGACCGCGACCAGGGTGGTGCCGCGCGTCGCGCGACGCTCGCGCAACTGGACGACGATGTCGGTCATGCGATCCAGCGTCTTGGCCGGTTCGTCGGCGACGATCACGATCGGATCGATGCCGGCATCCAGCAGCGGCTGCTTAAGGCGCGCATCGACGATGAACACATGCTCGCCCGGCCGGGCGACCAGGTCGCGCATCAGCCCCGGCGCGATCGCCACGCCGTAATTGCCGGTCGATGCCGCGATATCGAAGCGGATTGCGGGTTCAGACCAGGATGGCATTGCTCATTCCCAAATCCACCGTGATCGATTGCCCGGTGATGCTGCCGTTCGCCGCCGAGCACAGGAACAGGATCGCCTCGGCGACCGTCGCCATGTCGGCCAGCCGCCCGGCGCTGGTCCGCACCGCGATCCCCTCGATCTGCGCGGGTGACAGATTGGCGCGCGCCATCGGCGTATCGATCACCCCGGGCAGCACCGCGTTGATCAGATGCCCGGCGGGGCCGAGATCGACGCTGGCCGCGCGCACCAGCCCGCCGATCGCCGCCTTGGTCATCGTGTAAGACAGTTTGTCGCCCCTAGCGCGCTCCTGCCAGATCGAACTCAGCACCACCAGCCGCGCACCGCCCGCGCGCAACAGCGATCGATCGAGCAAGGCGGCCAGCGCCACCAGCACGGTCAGGCAATTTGCGCGGTACAAGTCGAGATGGCGCTCCATATCGAACGCCGCGGGCGAATCCGCCATATTGGCGCCCTGCGCCCAGCACACCGCATCGAACGGCGCCTGCCCATCCAGCGCCTGCCCGTCGGTATCGTCGAGCGGATCGTAGCGCAGCCATTCCATCCCCGCGCGATCGGCCGGCGCCGCGGCGCGCGATACGGCGACGACCGTCCAGCCGCGTTCCAGCGCGCGCGCGGCCACGTTGCCGCCGATCGCGCCCGACGCACCAAACAACAGCAGACGTCCTGGCCCCGTCACGGTCAGCTCAGACCGGCTCGGGGGCCGCGGCCGCCAGGGTCGCCAGACGCGCTTCCATCATGTCGATGCGCACCGCATCCTCCTGCGCGATGCGGCTGTAATAATCGCGCTTGTTCGCCAGCCATGCCAGTTCGAAATCGACCGCATTGGCGATCCCGGCCTCGATCGCACCGGCGGCGAGCGCAGCCCCGTCGAACACGACCTTGCGCGTCTCGAAACGATCGAGCCGGACCGCGCGGCATGCCTCGAGCGCGGGAACCGCGTCGATCGAGACGGCGCCGCCGACGACCAGCTCCAGATCGGCATCGACGCACGCCCGCGCGACCTGCAGCACCGCTTCGGTGATCGCGCCGTCGTTGATCGCCGTGCGCGGCAGCCCGCGCGACAAGGTGAAATCGACGCGGCCGAAGACGATGCCATCGACGCCGGCCTTGGCGATCGGCATCATCTCGTCGAGATTGCGTAACGTGGTTTCGGTTTCGACGTTGAACAGGAATTCTGTCCGTTGCTTGGCCGATCCGTGCGTCTTGTTCTTGGCAGCGACGAACTTGGTTAAGGCATAGGCTGTCTCGACCATCGGCGCGATCACGTAATCGACGCCGTAAACGGAGGTCGACAGCAGATCCGATACCGCCTCGCACCCGCCGATCTTCAACGCCACCTTAAGATCCGCGCGCTGCGCAAGTTCAAGCAGGCGGTGGAACTCGTCGGGACGCGTGCCTTCGGCTTCGAATTCTGCCTTCACCGCAACGACGCCATACTGATCCCGCCCCTTTTTCAACAGGTCGAGCATCTTTCGTTCAGTCGTATTCACAGGAACCCCTCAGTTTGCTGTCGCCATTGCCACGATGTCTTGAAGTCGCCGCGCCGGGAAACCAACCGAGTGGCTCATGCCGCAACAGGCTATCAAAGGCAAAAACTCTTCTCATCTCTGCACGTTGCTATATTTCACTTCTGTAACATTCATCCCGAGGACTTGGGCAGCGCAAGCTAGTCTTGCAGAATAGGAACAGATCTGGGGCGGCCGGTGGCTCCAGGTCCGGCAACGAGCAAGACGACCCGACGCGCCCGGCGCGGTCGGCGGAACGCCGTCCGGCGCCGCTGTACCGCGTCGCACCGCGGATTGAAATCGCCGGACCGGCGTCATTTCGGCCGGCACGCGGTCATGGTGAGCTGGCCGCCGCCGAAATCCCGGCAGTCGTAGCCGGCATCATAGTGCGCGATACGCGGCCGGCGGTCGTCCGGCAGGCTGTCATTAGCGGTCCAAAGGATGACGCTGCCGGGCGTCGCCCGCGCGAGCACCGCGCGATTGGGATCCTGCGCCGGCGTGGCGCGGGCGACGACCACCGTCAGCGGCCGCCCGCCGCGGCGCAGGAAGAAGCCGCCCACCGCATCGAGCGCGGCGTCAGGCGTCAGTGCCCCGATCGGCCCGTCCCAGAACATTACCAGCCGCGTCGGCCGGCGTTCGGCAAGCCAGGCGGAGGGCCGTTCGAGGTTGAACAAATGGCGCGCATCGCGGTCCGGCTGGGTCAGCATCGCCAGGACGAGTCCTGCCGCGGTCGACAGCAGCACCGCCACCACGATGATCACCATCCGCGCATCGCGCACCGCCATCCACCGCGCCCATAGCGCCAGGCCGAACAGCAGCGACGGCATGGCCGGGGTGACATAGCGCGGCGCGAAGCCGGGCCGCACCAGCATGAACGCGACGATCAGCGCCAGGCTGGCCGTGCCGCACAGGCCGAGCACGGTTTCCGGGCTCCACGCGCCCCGTCCGCCATCGCGCCGCCCAGCATGGCGCGCGAACGTGCCGATCACCACCGCAAGGACGATCAGCGCGCCGAGCGGTACGCCGAGCAGCATGGCGGGAATGGCGGTCAGCGCGGTGCGCAGCGGATCGGGATAGACCGGATCGGCGGGCATCGTGATCGCCAGCACCAGCGGCAGGTGGACATAGGCCCAGCCGATCAGCGGCAGCAGCAGTAGCAGTGCGGGCCAGGTCGCCACGGCGCGGCGCCGGTGGCAGGCAAGATAGGCAAGACCCTGAACCAGGCACGGCACCGCGCCCCAATAGTGCGTCAGGATCAACAGCACCGACACCGCTACCCAGCCGCTCGCCCGGGCGATGCCCGGCGCGGCGAGCAACCGGACGAACAGGATCGCCTGCACCACGCCCAGCATGAACAATTGCGGATAGGGCCGCGCTTCCCCGGCCAGGGCGAACATCGGCACCCATAGCAGCGCGAACACCGCCCACCACAAACGGAGGTCGCGATCGGCAGCGCCTTTCCACAGGATCAGCAAGGGTGCCGCGATCGACAGGATCAGGCTGGGCACGCGCAGCGCCATGTCGCTCGATCCGGCGAGCTTCACCCACAGCCATAACGGCATGTAGAATGCCGGGCCGGTCATCTCGTTGAGGCACCAATGCAGCAGCGCGGCAGCGCTCGGCTGCGTCGCGATCACCGCACTGAACGTTTCGTCGAACCACAACGGCGCCTGCCAGCCATAGGTGATCCGCCCGGTCACGCCCAGGATCAGCGCCGCCACGACGAGCGGCGCACGCCAGCCGACCCGGGTCGGCAACGCCGCCCGCGCCGTGACCGGCGCCGCACCGGCACCGCCATACCTTCCGTCATGATTGGTGGCTGGCATCCCGGCTCCCGCGTCGCACAAGCCGGTGTCGCACGAACTTGGTTAGCAAAGGCTAAACCATCTGCGCTGCACTTCATCGCTATCCATTTTGATCATCGCGCAGTCGGTCGATCATCGCAGACGGCACGAACCTCGTGCGACAGCCGGCCGTGTAACGAGTCTGCAGATGTTGCCATATGTTGCGAGCTTGTTCTCGCACCGGACAGATAAGATGCGGCGGGAACAGCGCTACGCAACTTGTCGACGCGGCGCGATGATGTTGAAAATTTACCGGCTCAATGGTCGACACTGCGCAACTACAGATTATATAGCTGTCACGGGAGTGCAACGTCGGAAACGGCGGCGCCCTTGGGTCAATAGGAGCTACCATGTCTGACGATACAACACTCGACGCTGTCGAACTTGCCACTGAACTCACCATCGCGTGGCTGAGCAACCAGAACAACCGCGTTTCGGCCGAAGATGTGCCGGCGTTCCTGCGCACGATGCATGCAACGGTCAGCGAGCTTTCCGGTGCCGGTGCCGCTACGGATTCCGCCAGCGAAGAAACGCCGCCGGAGCAGGAATATATTCCTGCGGTCACGGCGCGCAAATCGCTGGCTTCCAAGGATCACATCATCTCGATGATCGATGGCAAGCCTTACAAGACGTTGCGCCGGCATTTGTCCACGCACGGCATGACGCCCGAGCAATATCGCGAACGCTACAATCTCAAGGCCGACTATCCTATGGTCGCCGAAACCTATTCCGAACAGCGCCGCGCGATGGCGCACCGCATCGGGCTGGGTCAGAAGGGCCGCGCGGCGCGCGCCGCATCGTCCGAAGCCGCCGCGGCGACCGACAAGCCGAAGCGCGGCCGTCGCCCGGCCACGGCAGCCGAATAACCAACCCTGCCGCGCGGTCCCGGTCGGGGCCGCGCGGTTGCTAGACGGTGAAGCTTTCGCCGCAGCCGCACGCGCCCTTGGCGTTGGGGTTCTGGAACACGAAGCCGGCGGCGAAATCGTCTTCCACCCAGTCCATCGTGCTGCCGATCAGATACAAGATCGAGCCGCCATCGACGAACAGCGTGCCGCCCGGTGTGTCGATGCGCTCGTCGAACGGCTTCGCCTCAGTAACGTAATCAACCGAATAGGCCAGGCCCGAGCAACCCCGGCGCGGCGTCGACAGCTTGACGCCGACCGCATCGGCCGGCGCGCGACCCATCAGTTCGGCAATCCGCGCGTGCGCCGAGGGCGTGAGGTTGAGCGCCGCAGGGCGCGGGCGAGCAATCGTGGCCATCACAGCATCCCCAGTTCGAGCTTGGCATCGTCGCTCATCTTTTGCGGGTCCCAGGCGGGATCCCAGACCAGATTGACCTCGGACGAACCGATCCCCGGCACCGCGCCGACGCGCAGTTCGACTTCCATCGGCATCGATTCCGCGACCGGGCAGTTCGGCGTGGTCAGCGTCATCGTCACCACCGCATGGCCGTCGGCCGTCACGTCGACGCCGTAGATCAGCCCGAGATCGTAGATGTTCACCGGAATTTCCGGGTCGTAGATTTCCTTCAGCGCATCGACCACCGCTTCGTACAGCACGCCGCCGGGTTCGCCCGGCGTGTCGCCGGCCGGCTTCTGTGCCAGGAACCCTTCGAGATAATCGCGCTTGCGCTCGGCCGGTGCGGCAAAGGGATCCGGCACGTCGACGCGCGCGCGCGGCGGCGCGTCGACCGCGCTGACTTCCTCGATGGCAATGCTGCGTTCTTCGTTCATGCGAAGATCCTCGTTACTCGTTCGATACCCGCGACCAGCGCATCCACGTCGCTGGCCGAATTATACACGCCGAAGCTGGCGCGCGCCGTTGCGTCGACGCCCAGCACCTGCATCAGCGGCTGTGCGCAATGATGCCCGGCGCGGATCGCGACCTGCGCTTCGTCCAAGATGGTGCCGATGTCGTGCGGATGCACCCCCTTGATGCTGAACGAAACGATCCCGGCGCTGTCTTCCGGCCCGAACAGCGTGACCGAATTGATTTGGCCGAGCGCCGCGCGCGTCCGGGCGACCAACGCGGTTTCGTGCGCGTGGATCGCATCGAGACCGATGCTTTCGACATAATCGATCGCCGCATGCAGACCGAGCACGCCGACGATGTGCGGCGTACCCGCCTCGAAGCGCCCCGGCGGCGGGGCATAGGTGGTTTTTGCGAAGCTGACGCGGTCGATCATCGCGCCGCCGCCCTGGTACGGCGGCATTACGTCGAGCAATTCTCCCCTGCCCCACAGCACGCCGATCCCGGTCGGGCCATAGAGCTTGTGGCCCGAAAAGACGTAGAAGTCGCAATCGAGCGCCGCCACGTCGACCGCCATCCGCGGCACCGCCTGGCAGCCATCGAGCAGGATCTTCGCGCCAACGCTATGCGCGATATCAGCGGCGCGGCGGCCGTCGAGCACCGAGCCGAGCACGTTGGAGACATGCGCCAGCGCGACCAGCTTGTGCTGCGGCGTGATCATTGCCTGCATCGCATCGAGATCGATGCAATGGTCGGCGGTCAGCGGGATCACGTCGATCTCGGCGCCGACGCGCTCGGCAACCATCTGCCACGGCACGATGTTGCTGTGATGCTCGAGCTCGGAGAGCAGGATACGGTCGCCCGCCTTGAGCTGCGTCCCCGCCCAGCTGTGTGCGACGAGGTTGATCCCCTCGGTCGCGCCGCGGACGAAGACGATCTCGTTTTCCGAACCGGCGCCCAGGAACGTCGCCACCTTGCGACGCGCCGCCTCATAGGCCAGCGTCATGTCGGCCGACCGCTGATATACGCCGCGATGCACCGTGGCGTAATCGGTAGCATAGCCGCGCGTGATCGCGTCGATCACGGCTTGCGGTTTCTGCGCGGTGGCGGCGGTGTCGAGATACGCCCAGCCGTACGGGATTGCTGGGAAATCGCCGACATGGTCGAGCGGACGAGTCTCCCCTCCCGCGTGCGGGAGGGTTTGGGGGAGGGCCTGTTGCAGGAATTCGACGTCAGCCATTAGACAGGCCCTCCCCCAGCCCCTCCCGCAGGCGGGAGGGGAGCGAGCATCCGCTCCAGCGCCGCCTGCGCCGCCGCCTCTACCGCCGCGCGCTCGGCCTCATCCTCGATCCCCTCGAACACCGACCCGATGAACGCGCGCAGCAGCATCGCCTTGGCCTCGGCCGGCGCGATCCCGCGCGACGCGAGATAGAACAGCGCATTCGCATCCAACTCGCCGACCGTTGCGCCATGCGCGCACTTCACGTCGTCTGCGAAGATCTCGAGCTCCGGCTTGGCGTTGGCGGTCGCGGTGCGGCTGAGCAGCATCGCCTTCACCGACTGCGACGCATCGGTCTTCTGCGCATGCCGTGCGACAGCGACCTTGCCGAGATACGAGCCGGTCGCGCGACCGGCGAGCACCGAGCGCACGACCTGGTTCGACGTGGCGTTGGGTTCGATATGGTTGAGCACCGTGACGATCTCGAGCGTCTGCTCGTCGCCACCGAGGATCGCGCCGCCTAGCTCGAAATGCGCGCCTTCGTGGCAGGTGACGTCGATCGTCACGCGGCCAAGCGTTCCGCCCACGTTGAGCACGTGAAACGTCGCGGTCGCCCCGGCGCGCAGGATCACGCGGTAATCGCGGATCGCCACGGCATCGGTCGCGACGTCCTGCACGATGACGCGCGACACGTGGGTACCCGCGGGGACGTCGATGATCTCTGCCGCCGGCACGGGCCAGACGGAAGCGACAGCCTCCAGATCGCTGTAGCGCCAGCTTTCGTCGCGGCGCGTGGGGAGTTTCATAACCTCAGCCACAAAAAGCTCCGTCATCCTGAACTCGTTTCAGGATCCATCCCTCCACAAACTCGGCCAGCCGTGGCGGCACGATGGATGCTGAACCAAGTTCAGCATGACGGATTTGGGGCAAGGTCACGCCATCACCCCGGCATAGCCTTCGCTCTCCAGCTCGAGCGCGAGCGCCGCGCCGCCGCTGCGGATGATCCGCCCGCCGGCGAGCACGTGGACGAAATCCGGCTTCACGTAATCGAGCAGCCGCTGGTAATGCGTGATCAGGATCACCGCCTTGTCGGGCGCGCGCATGATGCGGTTGATGCCGTCGCCGACGACGCGCAGCGCATCGATGTCGAGCCCGCTGTCCGTCTCGTCGAGGATCGCCAGCTTGGGATTGATGATGCCCATCTGCACCATCTCGTTGCGCTTCTTCTCGCCCCCCGAGAAGCCGACGTTCACCGGTCGTTTGAGCATCTCCTGATCCATGCTCAGCGCATCGGCCTGCCCGCGCGCGAGCTTGAGGAACTCGGCGCCTGACAGCGGCTTCTCGTCGCGCCCGCGGCGCTGCGCATTCAAGGCTTCGCGCAGGAACTGCACGTTCGACACGCCCGGAATCTCGACCGGGTATTGGAAGCCGAGGAACAGGCCAGCGGCGGCGCGCTCGTGCGGGGCCATCTCGAGCAGGTCCTGCCCGTCGAACTCAACCGCGCCACCGGTGACCTCATAACCGGGCCGCCCGCCGAGCACATAGCCGAGCGTCGACTTGCCCGCGCCGTTCGGGCCCATGATCGCATGGACCTCGCCCGCATTGACGCTGAGCGACAGGCCCTTGAGGATTTCCTTGCCGTCGATTTCGGCGTGAAGGTCGGTGATTTTCAGCATCAGGTTCTCAATTCGATTTCAGTCAGACGATCAACAAATCCACCGTCACCCTGAACTTGTTTCAGGGTCCATTCCTCCCCTTGGAAGGACGGGACGTGTTGCACGATGGATGCTGAAACAAGTTCAGCATGACGGCGAATAGTGGGACGGCCGTTCGCCATTACCCCACCGAGCCCTCGAGGCTGATGCCCAGCAACTTCTGCGCCTCGACCGCAAACTCCATCGGCAGCTGCTGCAGCACTTCCTTGGCGAAGCCGTTGACGATCAACGCCACCGCCGCCTCCTGGTCGAGCCCGCGCTGCATCGCGTAGAACATCTGGTCGTCGGAGATCTTCGAGGTCGTCGCCTCATGCTCGATCTGCGCCGACGGGTTGCGCACCTCGATATACGGCACGGTATGCGCGCCGCACTGGTCGCCGAGCAACAGCGAATCGCACTGGGTGAAGTTGCGCACGCCCTCCGCGGTCGGCGCCACGCGCACCAGCCCGCGATAGGTGTTGTCCGAGCGCCCCGCCGAAATGCCCTTCGATACGATGGTGGAGCGCGAGCCCTTGCCGAGATGGATCATCTTGGTGCCGGTATCGGCCTGCTGGCGATTGTTGGTCACCGCGACCGAATAGAATTCGCCGACGCTGTTCTCGCCCGCGAGCACGCAGCTGGGATATTTCCAGGTGATCGCGCTGCCGGTTTCGACCTGCGTCCACGACACCTTCGAATTTTTGCCCTGGCAGAGCGCGCGCTTGGTGACGAAATTGTAGATCCCGCCCTTGCCGTTCTCGTCGCCGGGATACCAGTTCTGCACGGTAGAATATTTGATCTCGGCATCGTCCAAAGCGACGAGCTCGACCACCGCCGCATGCAGCTGGTTCTCGTCCCGCATCGGCGCGGTGCAGCCCTCGAGATAGGAGACGTACGCGCCCTTGTCGGCAACGATCAGCGTGCGCTCGAACTGGCCGGTATTCTCGGCATTGATACGGAAATAGGTCGACAGCTCCATCGGGCAGCGCACGCCCTCGGGGATGTAGACGAAGGTTCCGTCGCTGAAGACCGCGCAGTTGAGCGTCGCGAAATAATTGTCGTGCTGCGGCACGACCTTGCCGAGCCACTTGCGGACGAGATCGGGATATTCCTTGATCGCCTCGGAGATCGACCGGAAGATTACCCCCGCGGCCTCCAGCTCCTTGCGGAAGGTGGTCGCGACCGAGACGCTGTCGAACACCGCATCGACCGCGACACGGCGCTTGGGGTTGCCCTCGGCATCGAGCTCCTCGACCCCGGCGAGCATCTTCTGCTCCTCGATCGGGATGCCGAGCTTCTCATAGACGCGCAGGATCTCGGGATCGACCTCGTCGAGCGAGCCGAGCTTGGGCTTGGCCTTGGGCTCGGCGTAATAATAGGCGTCCTGATAGTCGATCGGATCCATCTGGAGCTTGGCCCAGTCGGGCGCCTCCATCGTCAGCCACAGGCGGAATGCCTTGAGCCGCCAGTCGAGCATCCAGGCAGGCTCGCCCTTCTTGGCGGAGATGAAGCGGACGGTATCCTCGCTCAGCCCCTTGGGGGCGAAGTCCTGCTCGATGTCCGAATGGAAGCCCCATTCGTACGTCTTGCTGACGGCTTCATAAGCTTCGGCGTTCTTGGTGGCCATTATACTAGTGCCTTCATCGTTTCCCCGCGCACGCGGGGATCCTGCGTTCCGGACGCCGCGCCAGCGGCGCCTGCGCTCCCGCCGTCGCGGGAAAGTGATGGGATGGATGCCAACGTCGCCAGCGAGATGCCGTCGAGCGCGCCGCGCACCGCCCCGTTGACCATGCCCCAATGCGGCTTGACGCGGCAGTCGCCCTCGAGCGCACAGTCATGCGTGCTGGCCTCGACGCAGCTGGTCAGCGCGATCGGCCCCTCGATCGCCTCAATGATATCGGCAAGGCTGATCGCCGCCGCCGGCCGCGCCAGCCGGAACCCGCCGCCGGTGCCGCGCGCGCTTTCGATCAGTCCCGCCGCGGAGAGCCGACTGACCAGCTTCTGCACCGTGGGCAGCGGCACGCCGGTTTCCTCGGCAAGCAAGGTCGCATTGAGCCGCGCCGCCCCGCCGCAGCGGCGCGCGGCGGCGGCCATCATCACGACGGCATAATCGGCAAGGCTCGACAGGCGCATAGTTGCGAAGCGTTCTCAAATCGGACTGAATTGTTCCGATTGCCTATTTGGGGATGAGCCCGGTTTAGTCAACCACCTTCGGCGGGCGCGCCGCCCGTCAGGTCTCGCTGATCAGCGGGCTGACGCGGCCGCCCAGCGCCGTGCGCTGCGCGATCGTCAGCTGCTGCAACGCGCCCGGATCGGCGCGGATCTGCCGCGGGGTCAGGCCGGTGAACTGCTTCACCTCGCGGATCAGGTGCGACTGATCGTAGAAACCGCGATCGATCACGTCGTCGAGCCGATCGTCCGAGCTGTGCAGTGCGACGGCCGCGCGCAACGCGCGATATTTGCGCGCCAGCAATTTGGGGGGCGCGCCGTAGAGCATGTTGCACTTGCGCTCGACCTGCCGCCGCGACAGGCCTGTCTCGGCAACGAGATGCGCGATATCGGGCGACGGCGCGCCGGACAGCCAGCGGTCGACCTGCTGCACGAAGCCGCACGCCGCGCCGTCGCCACGCTGCAGCAAATCACGGACCAGCGGCTCGGCAATTCTCAGGCACGTCGCCAAGTCCGGCGCTTTCGCCAAGGCCGCGGTCGCCTTGCGCATCCGCCCTGCCCCGAACAGCAGATTGGCATCGAGCGTGCGGTTGAGCACGGTCGATGCGTCGCGGCCGATCATCGCCGCCCAGCCGAGCGGGGTCAGCCCCATGCCGAAGACGCGCACCGGGCCTGGCGCGGAAACGCTGCTCGGTCCGCTGGTCGGCCCGATGACATGGGCGTCGGGCGGCGACTGCGCCGTCCCGTCGACGAAGCGATAGGTGTGACCACCAGGCGTCAGACGGAACCGAAATTGTGCGCGATCCGCGCGCTCGACATCCTCGAACAACGGCGTATCGGCGACGAAGAGATAGAATAACGAGATATAATCGCCAAGATCGCTCGGCGGGATTGCATAGTCCAGCTTAATATCCGCCAAGGAAAACGCCCCCGTTTCCGTTCCTTATCGCACTAGCTATACATAATCAGCGCAAAAGAAAAGCGGCCCGCGCGGCAAGCCGCACGGGCCGTTAGGGGAAGAACCCCCCTGTTGAGGAAGGATTCCTTGGGTCGCAATGCGGCTTTAGAGCCAAACCGATGCGGTTGTATTGGACGAAATCGCCACGAGCGGCGGGGTCGTGCTGCTTTGACCGCACGCCGGAGGAATGCCATGGGCGCGTCATGCTGTTTCCCCTCCTCCGCCCGGCGCTGTTCGCGCTCGATGCCGAACGCGCACACGGCCTGACGATCACCGCTTTGGCCGCCTGGGGCGGGCGCGGGCGCGGACCGGTCGACGCGCCGATATTGCGCAGTTCGGTCGCCGGGCTCGATTTCGCCAACCCGGTCGGGCTGGCCGCCGGCGTCGACAAGGACGGGCGCGCGATCGACGGCTTTTTCGGGCTCGGCTTCGGCAGCGTCGAGATCGGCACGCTGACCCCACTGGCCCAGCCCGGCAACGCCAAGCCGCGCATCTTCCGCCTGCCGCAGGACCGCGCGATCATCAATCGCCTGGGCTTCAACAATGGCGGTATCGACGCCGCGCTGCCGCGCGCCGCCGCGGCGGCACGCGCCGGACGGCTGGGGATCAATGTCGGTGCCAACAAGGACGCGAGTGACCGCGTGCGCGATTACGCCACCGGCGTGGAAAAGGCGGCGGCGATCGCCGATTACGTGACGATCAATATCTCCAGCCCCAACACGCCGGGCCTGCGCGATCTGCAGCATGGCGCCGCGCTGACCGAATTGCTCGCCGCGGCCGATGCCGCGCGGCGCATCGGCGACAAGCGCCCGCCGCTGTTCCTCAAGGTCGCGCCGGACCTCAATGCGCGCGAAATCGACGGCATTGCCCGCGCCGCGCTCGACCAGGGCGTCGATGCGCTGATCGTCAGCAACACCACGCTGTCGCGGCCGTCGCTCAGATCGTCCAACGCCAAGGAGCCCGGCGGCCTGTCGGGCGCGCCGCTCGCCGCGCTGGCGCGCACGCGGCTGGCCAATTTCCGCACCGCGACCGGCGCGGCGCTGCCGCTGATCTCGGTCGGCGGGATCGACAGCGCGGACGAGGCCTATGCCCGGATCCGCGCCGGCGCGAGCCTGGTCCAGCTCTATTCGGCGCTGGTGTTCGAGGGACCGGGGCTCGCGCGGCGTATCGCGCAAGGTCTGGCGGAACGACTGAAGCGCGACGGCTTCGCTTCGGTCGGCGACGCTGTCGGCACCGCCTAGCGGCGGGCCGCCGGCGCCGGTTCGACCAGGAAGCGCCCCTCGCGGCGCGGATCGTAGCCGCCGTCGATCACGCCACCCCGCACGATCACGCCCTGCAGCCCCGAATCCTCGCCCTGCCCCGGCTTCAGGCTCACGCCCAGCGCTGCCAGCCCGGCCAGCACTTGCGGCGTGAACTTGGTCACCTCGCCCTGGAACGCCCCGCCGCGCGCGACGAGATTGGGCAGCGCAATCGCCTGCTGCATCGGCAGCCGCCAGTCGACCGCGCCGACCATCGACTTGCCGACATAAGCGAGGATCGAATTGCCCCCCGCCGAGCCCAGTGCCCCGGCGAAGCGGCGATCGGCATCGAGCAGGATCAGCGGCGTCATCGACGAGCGCGGGCGCTTGCCCGGTGCCACCGCATTGGCCGCCGGCCGTCCGGCGGCATCGCGCGGGCTGAACGAGAAATCGGTCAGCTGGTTGTTGAGGAAGAAGCCGTCGACCATCCGCCCCGAGCCGAAGATCGATTCGACCGTGGTGGTCATCGACACGACATTGCCCTGCGCATCGCCGATCACGAAATGCGACGTGCCGATCGGCTCCAGCGTCCGGTCCAGCGCGACCTTGGGTGCGCCCGCCGGTACGCCCGCGGCCGGCGCCGCGCCGGCGCGCGCCCCGATCAGCGTCGCGCGCCCGTCGACATAGGCCGGGTCGAGCAGCCCCGCGACCGGCACCGACACGAACGCCGGATCGCCGACATAACGATCGCGATCGGCGTACATCAGCCGGCTTGCCTCGGCGAACGTGAACCAGGCCTGCGGATCGCCGGGGCCGCGCGTCGAAATGTCAGTGCGCTCGAGCAGCATCAGCAGTTGCAGCATGCCGACTCCGCTCGCCGGCGGCGGCGGCGCGCAGACGACATAGACGCGGTAGCGCCCGCACAATGCCTCGCGCTCGATCGGGCGATAGCCTGCGAGATCGGCCAGCGTCATGCTGCTCGGATGCGCGCCCTGCCCGACCCGCGCGACGATCCGCCGCGCCGTCTCGCCCTTGTACAGCGCGTCCGGCCCCTGCGCCGCCAGCCGCGCGAGGAACGCGGCATAGGCCGGGTTGCGCAGCCGATCGCCGGCCTGCAGCAGCCCCCCGCCGGGCCGCGCGAAATAGGCCAGCACGTCGGGCGCATTGCTCTCGGGAAAGGCTCCGCTGGCGAGGAACCGGCCCAGCCGCGGCGAGACGATGAAGCCGTCGCGCGCGGTGCGGGCGGCATCGCCGAACAGCGTGCGCCACGCCAGCTTGCCGTGCCGCTGGTGCGCCAGCGCGAGCATCCGCACCGCGCCGAGCACGCCGGTCGAGCGGCCGCTCAGCACCGCCTCACCGAACGGCAGCGGGCGACCCGAATCGTCGAGGAACATGTCGGGCGTCGCGCCCGCCGGCGCCGTCTCGCGCCCGTCGAAGATGGTCACGCGCCTGGTCGCCGCATCGTAATAGGTCATGAAACCGCCACCGCCGATGCCCGAGCTCTGCGGCTCGACCAGCGACAGCATCGCCTGCATCGCAATCGTCGCGTCGACCGCGCTGCCGCCGCGCCGCAGCACCGCCATCGCCGCCTCGCTCGCCAGCGGGTTGGCGGCAACGGCGAAGATCTGGCCCTTGGCCGGCGCGGCTACGGTGGTGGGGGCGGTGTCGCGCAGCGGGGCGGTGGCGCAGGCGGCCAGCGCGAACGAGGCGCTGGCGACCAGCAGGTTTCGGATCAGCTTCAAGTTTACGCTCCAACGATCACAGGCCCCGCGCGTACCGGGTCGCGGCGGGGGCGTCCACGGTTGGCGCGACATTCGAGCGACGATAGCGCGGACAGGGCGCGTGCTGACCTCACTGGCGGAACCCGCCATCCCCGCTTAAGGCAGTAGCCCAGGCAGCCCGAGCGAGGCCCCAGGAGAGGTGTATGCGCAGACTCGAACATTTTCCGAACCTTGTGACGATGTTCTTCACGCGCGCCGCGAGCGAAGGCGACAAGCCGTTCCTGTGGCACAAGGAAAACGGCGCCTGGGTCTCGCTCAGCTGGCGCGAGACGGCGGCCAAGGTCGCCAGCCTCGCCGCCGGCCTCACCGCGATCGGGCTCAAGCCCGGCGACCGCGTCATGCTGGTCAGCGAGAACCGCCCGGAATGGTGCATCAGCGATCTCGCGATCATGGCCGCCGGCTGCGTCACCGTGCCGACCTACGTCACCAATACCGAGCGCGATCACGCGCACATCATCGAGAATAGCGGCGCGGCGGCGGTGATCGTCTCCAACGCCAAGCTCGCCAAGACCCTGCTCCCCGCCGCGGTGCGATCGGTCGACGCCAAGATCGTCATCGGCATCGACGATCTGCGCGTCACGCAAGGGCTGGAAAGCCATAGCTGGCACGCGTTGATCGCCGATCATCCAACCAGTGCGGAAACCGCCGCGGCCAAGGCAACGTTCCAGCGCGACGATCTCGCCTGCATCATCTATACCAGCGGCACCGGCGGATCGCCGCGCGGCGTGATGCAGCATCACGGCGCGATCCTGCACAACGTCAATGGCTGCTGCACCGTGATCGAGGAGGATTTCGGCTGGGCGGACGAGGTGTTCCTGTCCTTCCTGCCGCTCAGCCACGCCTATGAGCATACCGGCGGGCAATTCTTCCCGATCGGCCTCGGCGGGCAGATCTATTATTCCGAAGGGCTCGACAAGCTCGCCAGCAATATCGAGGAGGTCCGCCCGACGCTGATGATCGTCGTGCCGCGGCTGTTCGAGGTGCTGCGCCAGCGCATCGTCAAGGGCGTGGAGAAACAGGGCAAGCTGTCCAGCTTCCTGCTCGGCCGCGCGCAGACGCTGGGCGCCAAGGAGGCAGGCGGCGGCCTGTCGCTGCTCGATCAGCCGATGAACCTGCTGCTCAAGGCCACGCTGCGCCCCAAGATCCAGAAGAAGTTCGGCGGGCGGATCAAGGCGCTGGTCGCCGGCGGCGCGCCGCTCACGCCCGAAGTCGGCATCTTCTTCCAGGCGATCGGCGTCACCGTGCTGCAGGGTTATGGCCAGACCGAGGCAGCGCCGGTGATCTCGTGCAACCGCCCCAAGGCCGGGCTCAAGATGGACACGGTCGGCCCGGCACTGGTCAATACCGAGGTGCGCATCGCCGAGGATGGCGAGATCCTGGTGCGCGGCGAACTCGTCATGCACGGTTACTGGCGCAACGAGACGGAAACCGCGCGCGTGCTGCACGACGGCTGGCTGCATACCGGCGATATCGGCGAGATCGACGACAAGGGCCGGATCAAGATCACCGATCGCAAGAAGGATATCATCGTCAACGACAAGGGCGAGAATGTCGCGCCGCAAAAGGTCGAGGGGATGCTGACGCTGCAGAACGAGATCGCCCAGGCGATGATCTATGGCGACCGCAAGCCGTATATGGTCGCGGTGATCGTGCCCGATCCCGAATGGACGCAGGAATGGTGCGCCAGGAACGGCGATTCATGCGATTTCCGGCGCCTGGCCGAGAATAGCGAATATCGCACCGCGCTCGGCCATGCGGTCGAGCGGGTCAACAAGGACCTGGCGGTGACCGAACGCGTCCGCCGATTCATCTTGGCCGATACCGCCTTCGGCATCGACAACGAGCAGATGACGCCGTCGCTGAAGATCCGCCGCCACGTACTGAAGCAGGTCTACGGGGCCAGACTGGACGGGCTGTACAAGAGCTGATCCTCCCCGGCACGGGGAGGGGGACCAGCGAAGCTGGTGGAGGGGGTGGGCCGGCGACGCCACCGTCGCGTTGCCGGCCCACTCCCTTCGTCAGCCTTCGGCTGGGTTTACCGCCCGCTCTTTTTCTTCTTCACCACCGGCGCCGCCGGCGTCGCAGCCGGTGGGGCGACCGGCGCTTCGGCGATGCTCACCGCCTTGCCGTCCTTGCCGCGTGGCACCACCGCCATCGTCCAGTCTGCCTCGGGGCGCAGATATTTGATCGCGGTCTGCTGCAGCTGTGCCGCGGTCATGCCGCCGATGCCGCGGAACATGTTGCGCACTGCCTCGATCCGCCGCTCGTCATAGCTGCCGCCCTGCAGCTGGTTGAGCCAGAAGGTATTGCCCGTCGCCTGGCGCAGGATCAATTCCTTCATCGGCGTGATCGTGCGCTGCAGTTCGTCGTCGCCGATCGGGCGGGCGACGAGATCCGCCGCAATCTCGCGCGACATCTTGAAGAACAGCCCGACATTGTTCGGCGCGACCTGCCCGATCGCAAACAGCCGCCCGCCGGACGCCAGGCCCTCGGGCCACTGGCTCTGCACGCTCGGCGAATAGCTCGCGCCTGCCTCGGAGCGCAGCCGATCGAACAGGCGGTCGCTGAACACCGCCGCCAGCACGTCGAGCGCATTGCTGTCCGCGACCTGGTCGATCCCGCCGCCGGTCGGCCAGACGATGACTGCCGCGGCCTGGTTGTCCGGCCCGCCATGCGTCAGCAGCAACGGCGAACTATTGTGTGGCGGGAACTTGATCGGCGGCGCGGCCCTGGTCGATGCCGGGCGCGGCGGCAGCGCGCCAACGCTTGCGGCGACCGCCTTGATCGCGGCTTCGGCATCGATATCGCCGAACACCTGGACCTCGATCGGCCCCTCGGCCAGCACCGGCTCCCACAGCGCGCGGAAATTGGCCGGCGTGGTGCCGGTGACTTCCTCGCGCGTCGGCGTGCCCCAGCGCGGATCGCCGTCGTGCAGCAGCCGTTCGAGATCGCGCGCGAGCACGCCGTCCGGCGACGCGTCGAACCCGGCATAACCGGCCAGCGCCATCGATTTGGCGCGCGCCACCGGATTGGGATCCCAGCCCGGCGCCGCCATCCGCGCGGCGATCAGCTTCAGCTGGTCGGCGAGATCGCCGGGCGAGGTCATCGCGCCATAGACGAAGGCGTCCTCGCCAACGTCGAAATCGAGCCCGATGCGCCGTCCGGCGGTCAATTGCTCGATATCGCCCTGGCCGAGCTTGCCGATGCCGCCGGCGACCAGCGCCATGTCGCCGGCCCAGACCGGCGTGTCGCGATCGGCCGGCAGCGCGTTGTAACCGCCGCCGAAGCGCACGCGGACATAGACGCGCGTCGATTCCGCCGGGCTGACGCGCAGCATCAGCCGCACGCCGTTGGAGAAGACGACCTTCTCGGCATCGAATTCGGGGATCTTCTCGCGGCTGACGATCGACGCCGGTTTGCCGAGCTTGGGCAGGTTGGCGAACGTCACCTTGCCCTGCACGTTGCGCTTGCCGGCAAGCCCGGAGACGTCGCTCTTCAGCGCCGCATTCAGCTTGGTCACCGCGCCGTCCTCGGGCGTCTGCACGTTGATCAACGCGCGCGTCACGTCGCCGGAGAAGATCCGCTTGGTCGAGGCCAAGACGGTCTGCGGCGTGAACATCTTCTTGGCGATGGCATCCTTGAGCACGGCATAGATCGTCGCCGGCGCGGTGGTCGTCTCGCGGATATCGACCGCCTGGACCATGTCGTCGGCCTGGCCGGCGCCCGGCTCGGCGCGCTGCGTTTCCACGCTGGTGCGCATGATCGTGTCGAAATCGGCCAGCTCGCGCTGCACCTCGGCCTCGCTCGGCGCAGTCTTCTGCGCATCGGCGATCACCGCGCGGACATCCTTGAGCGCCGCCTCCCAGTCATTGCCGATCGGCAGGATCGAGACAAAGGTCAGCGAGGCGGAGCGCGATTCGTCGCTGGTGCTGACGCTGGCGCGGATGAAGCTGCCGCCGGCGCGGGCCCGCGTCTCGAGCCGCCGGCTGATGACCCGCGCGGCGACCGAATCGACCAGCCGGTTCTGGTTCATGACGATCGTGTCGGACTGGTATTTCCATGGCTTGACCACCGCCATCGTCACCACCGGCGGCAGCGACGGCTCGCTGATCACCGCCGTCGCCGGCTGCTTGGGATCGGGCTTGCCGAAATCGGGATCGGCCGGATTCTTGCCGGTGCCGCGCCAGTCGGAGAAATTCTTGATCACCAGCCGTTCGAACATCGCCGGATCGAAATCGCCCGAGATCACCACCACGGCGCGCTCGGGGCGGTACCAGCGATCGTGGAACGCCTTGACCTTGCCGGCATCGGCGGCGTTGAGCATATCGATCGTGCCGATCGGCGAGCGATTGGCGAGCGGCTGTCCGGCGAAGAAGGTCTTGAGCTGCGCTTCGCTGAACCGGACCTGTGGGCCCGGCGCCTCGCGCTGTTCGGCCAGCACCGCGGGGCGCTCGGCGGCGAGTGCCGCGTCGGTGATGTTGGGCTTGCTGACCATGCCGGCCATGATCTTCAGGCTCTCGTCGAGCCGCGCTTCGTTCGCGCTGGGCAGATCGAGCTTGTAGACCGTCTGGGTCGCGGTGGTCTGCGCGTTGGTGTCCGAGCCGAACGTCGTGCCCATGCGCTGCCAGATGCGCTTGGCCTCGCCATCGGGAACGAACTGCGAGCCGCGGAACGAGAGATGCTCGATCATATGCGCATAGCCGCGCTCGCTGTCGGTCTCCATCAGCGAGCCGGCATCCATCCGCACGCGGACCGAGACCTGGCCGGGCGGCACGCCGTTACGGCGCACGGCATAGCGCAGCCCGTTGGGCAGCGTGCCGTACCGCCATTCGGGATCGGGCGTGATGTCGCTGTCGACGAACAGCCAGTTCTTGCGATCGACCTGGCCCGGGACGGGCGCCTGCGCGGCGGCGACCGCGGTCTGCGGTGCGGTATCCTGCCCCTGGGCAGGCAGGGCAAGTCCGAGCAAAAGGGCAAGGATCAGCGGACGGCGCGAGGCGCGCGATAGGGCATGCATGGCCCGCTTCGTAGCGCGGGAAAGCTGAACCCGCCAGTAACGTCATCTTTTGGTCCAAGATTTTGGCTATCCGCCAATGCCACGCGGGCCGCGGGGCCGAGTCGCCACGCGTGAGTTGCGGAACTGGCAGGAAGCGGATCGTGAACGGGCAAGTTATTGGCGCACCAGGCCGAATGCGGCAAAAATCGGGCGAGCACGGTGATCGTGCGGCACCGCGCGTGCCCGATCTCAACGTCATTTCCGGCGCCCCCGCCCCGGGCGCGCCGCTGGCGCAGGAGGGCAATCGCCCGTGGCAGATCCGCCTCGGCAAGCATCTGCGCGGCCCGGTCGATCGGCTGATCGCGCGCTTCTCGCTGGTCTCGAACGATCCGGTGCTCGATGTGCGCGGCTTTGCCTGGACGGCGATGCTGCGCGACCATTGGCAGACGATCCGCGACGAAGCGGTCGCCGTCGCGCTGCACGGCGCCGCCGCGCCCAGCCTGGCGACGATCTCGCCCGATCACCGCGCCATTGCCGAGGTGGACAAATGGCGCTCCTTCTTCCTGTGGGGCTATGGCTTTCCGATCGCGGACAATCTCGCCCGATGTCCCGAGACGCAGCGGCTGGTCGAACGCATTCCCGGGCTCAACAGCGCGTTCTTCTCGATCCTCGCGCCGGGCACGCACATCCCCGATCACCGCGGCGTGACCAAGGGGCTGATCACCTGCCATCTCGGCCTGATCGTGCCGCAGGATGGCGACGTGCGGATGCGCGTCGGCGATCGGATCGTGCGCTGGGCCGAGGGCGAGACCCTGGTGTTCGACGATACCTACCAGCACGAAGTGTGGAACGAGACCAGCGGCACCCGCGTGGTGCTGCTGATCCAGTTCGCGCGGCCGCTGCGCCAGCCGGGCAAGGCGATCGCCGATTTCTTCCTGGGCTTCGTGCGCCGCTCGGCGTTCGTGCAGGAGGCGCGCAGCAATATCGACAAGTGGAACGCCGCGATCCGGCGGCTGGACGCCTGATCCCGCCGGCGCGCGCAACGCTCCGTTTCCCGCTCTAACCTTGCGCCGGCCGCCCATGCGCGCCACATGCGGGGCATGCTGATAGAAACCGAAACCACGCCCAACCCGGCGACGCTCAAATTCCTCCCCGGCCGCACCGTAATGGACGCCGGCACGCGCGATTTCGCGACGCCCGAGGAAGCCGAAGCCAGCCCGCTGGCGCAGCAATTGTTCGATCTCGGCGATGTCACCGGCGTGTTCTTCGGCAGCGACTTCATCTCGGTCACTGCGGCGCCGGGCGTCGACTGGTCGTTCCTCAAGGGTGATGTGCTCGCCCTGCTGCTCGATCATTTCAGCGCGCAGATCCCGCTGTTCAAGCCCGGCACCGCCGGCGGCATCAGCGTGCCGGCCGACGACGCCTTCGCCGACAATCCCGAGGATGCCGACATCGTCGCGCAGATCAAGGATCTGATCGAAACGCGCGTCCGCCCCGCGGTCGCCAACGATGGCGGCGACATCGTCTATCGCGGCTTCGATCAGGGCAAGGTGTTCCTGCGCATGCAGGGCGCGTGCGCCGGCTGCCCGTCGTCCACCGCGACGCTGAAGAACGGGATCGAGCAGTTGCTCAAATATTACGTGCCGGAAGTCACCGAGGTCCGCGCCGTCTGAATGTTAGCGTAACAAGGGTTCTGTCATGACCGAAAAGCTGTCCGACGCGGCGCTGGATACGATCTTCCGCACCGCGCGCTCCTATAACGGCTATACCGATCAACCGGTCAGCGACGCCGAGCTGCACGCGATCTGGGATCTGATGAAATGGGGCCCGACCTCCGCCAACCAGCTGCCCGCGCGGCTGATCTGGTGCGTGTCCGATGCGGCCAAGCAGAAGCTCGCCGAGTGCACCAGCGAACAGAATGCGCCCAAGATCCTGAAGGCGCCAGTCAGCGTGATCATCGGCATGGACGAGAATTTCCACGAATATCTCCCCGAACTGTTCCCGCATACCGATGCCAAGGCATGGTTCGACGGCAATGCCGAGCTGCGCGCGGTGTCGGCGATGCGCAATTCGACACTGCAGGGTGCCTATTTCATCATCGCCGCGCGCGCGCTGGGGCTCGATACCGGGCCGATGTCCGGCTTCGACAATGGCAAGGTCGATGCGGCGTTCTTCGCCGATACGCCCGCGGTGCGCAGCAATTTCATTGCCACGCTCGGCCATGGCGATCCGGCGTCGATCTTCGATCGCTCGCCCCGCCCGGGGTTCGAGAAGTTCAACCGCGTCGCGTGACGGGAGCGGCCTAGCCTTGCGCACCCTCGTCATCGAAACCTCCACCGCGGCCTGTTCGGTCGCGCTGATCGAGGCCGGCGCGGTGATCGCCGCCGCGCACGAAGTGGTCAATCGCGGCCATGCCGAGCGGCTCGTGCCGATGATCGCCGAACTGCCCGGCGGCGGCCGCGCCGCGCGCATCCTGGTCGATTGCGGCCCGGGCAGCTTTACCGGCGTGCGCGTCGGCATCGCCGCCGCGCGTGGCTTGGCGTTCGGCTGGGATGCCGAGCTGCACGGCTTCTCCGCCCTGTCGCTGATCGCCGCCGCGGCATTCGCCGCCGATCCCGCGCTTGCCGATCTCGCCGTGGTGCTGGAGGGCGGGCATGGCGAGGTCTTCATGCAGGGCTTTGCCGCCGCGCCTTTCGCCGCGACGGATGCTTTCGCGTCGCTCAAGCCGGCAGCGGCGCGCGACGCGCTCGGCGCGCGCGCGGCGTTCGGCAACGGCATCCGCCATCTTGCCGCGCTCGACGACACGCTGCCGCTGCGAGAACGGCTCCCCGATGCCGCCGACGCGATCCGCCTGCTGGCCGAGTTCGCCACGCTGCCGCCGCGCCCGATCTACGGTCGCGCGCCCGATGCCACGCCGCCGCGCCCGCGGCAGCTGGTGCCGGCATGAGCACCGTGCTCAGCATGATCGAGCTGCGCGCCGGCTCCACCGCCGATCTCGCCATGGTCGAGACGCTGATGGCCGAGGCCTTCGATCCGCGCTTCGGCGAAGCATGGACGCGCGGCCAGTGCCTCGGCATCATGTCCTTGCCCGGCGTGTGGCTGACCGTGGCGACGCTCGACGGCCAGCCCGCCGGCTTTACCCTGTCGCGGCTGATCGTCGACGAGGCCGAATTGCTGCTGCTGGCCACCGCGCCATCCTGCCGCCGCCGCGGCGTCGGCGCGGCCTTGCTGCTCGCGACCATCGCCGATGCCCGCGATCGCCAGGCAGTCACGCTGCATCTCGAGGTGCGCGACGGCAATGAAGCGATCAAATTGTATAGTAAGGCTGGGTTCATAAAGGTCGGCGAACGTCGGGGCTATTATCGAGGCAACAATGGCCTGATGACCGACGCGTTTACGTACCGTCGTAGTTTAGCCTGATCGGAGAAACATTTAACTTTTGTTACTTGCGCCGAATCGCTTCGCATAGGATAGGCACAGTCACGGCGGGAATTCCAGTCCCGCCGATAATGGGTCGAAGGAACTACAATGGATATCGAAACAGAGATGGGTGATTCCCTGATCACCCTGACCGCGGATATTGTCGCGGCACATGTCAGCAACAATAGCGTTGCGGTTTCCGACCTCGCGGTCCTGATCGGCAACGTTCATGGCGCACTTGCCAGCCTCGGCAGCCCCGTAATCGCCCCCGACGTCAAGCAAGAACCGGCCGTTTCGGTCCGATCGTCGATCAAGCCGGACTATATTGTCTGCCTCGAAGACGGCAAGAAGCTGAAGATGCTCAAGCGTCATCTTATGACGCATTATCAAATGACCCCGGAACAATATCGCGCGAAGTGGAATCTTCCTGCCGATTACCCGATGGTCGCGCCGAATTATGCCGAACAGCGTCGCACGCTGGCCAAGAAGATCGGCCTCGGCACCAAGCGCCGCAAGGTCGCCTGATCCCGCGCCACCGCGCGGATCGCGCGGCGGCCACTGACGACCAATGCCGGCCGGGCTTGTCCCGGCCGGCATTGTCGTATGCGCGCCCGCCCGATCGGCCGCAGCTTCCGCTTATTGCGAATCACTCTTCGCTTTATCAATAAGCCGGAAGCGCCTATGGCGGCGGCATGGCCCGAAAAATTGATCTTGAAGCCCTGTGCGCTGAAAAAGGGCTGCGCATCACCGAGCAGCGCCGCGTCATCGCGCGCGTTCTGTCCGAGGCGGAGGATCATCCCGACGTCGAGAAGGTCTATGCGCGCGCCTCCGCGATCGATCCTGGCATCTCGATCGCCACCGTCTACCGCACCGTGCGCCTGTTCGAGGAAGCCGGCATCCTCGACCGCCACGATTTCGGCGATGGTCGCGCGCGCTACGAGCCGGCACCGGAAGCGCATCACGATCACCTGATCGATGTCGAGACCGGCAAGGTGATCGAATTCGTCGATCCCGAACTCGAACAATTGCAGAAGGCGATCGCCGAACGACTGGGCTTCCGCCTGGTCGACCATCGCATGGAGCTCTACGGCGTCACGCTCGACCGCAAGGTCTGACGCGCAGTTTATCGCGTCGCCCCGTATCCTTCGGTTCTCCCGCGAAAGCGGGAGAACGAGAAAGATGTAGACGCAACACACTGTTGAAATTCGCCGGAGAGCAGCATGCCGATGCGTCCACGATCGCCATCATGCTGAGCGCCGCGCACCGCGCCGCCGCCGCCGCCGGCACCCCGCCCCCGATCGACGCGCTCGGCCGCCTCCGCATCACGTTGCGCGCCACCGGCCTGGTGCTGGCGCTGCTGCTCACCGTGCCGCTCCATTATCTCTGGCGGCTGCTGCGCCAGTCCTCGCCCTGGCCGCGTATCTTTCTCGGCTGGGCCGCACGGCTCGCCGGCGCCCGCGTCACCCGCGTCGGCACGCCGCTGAAACGCGATGTATTCTACATCGCCAATCATCTCAGCTGGATCGATATCCTCGGCATGGCCGGGCAGAGCGGCACGGCGTTCGTCGCCAAGCAGGAAATCCGCGACGCGCCAGTGGTCGGCTGGCTGTCGACGCTCAACCGCACGGTGTTCGTCAAGCGCGAGAACCGCCTCGGCGTGGCCGAGCAGATCAACCTGTTGCGCGATGCGCTGGAGGACAATTGGTCGGTCACCGTCTTCCCCGAGGGCACGACGACCGACGGCCAGTCGCTGCTCCCGTTCAAGACGCCGATGCTGCGCGTGCTGGAGCCGCCGCCGCCCGGCGTGCTGGTCCAGCCCGTGCTGCTCGATTACGGCGCGGTGGCGGAGGAGATCGGCTGGATCGGCGAGGAGACCGGGCTCGACAATGCCAAGCGCCTGCTGTCGCGCAAGGGCAGCTTCGCGCTGAGGGTACATTTCCTGGAGCCGTTCTACCCCGCCGACTTTGCGGGACGGAAGTCGATCGCCGCGGAAAGCCGCCGCCGCATCGAGGAAGCGCTGATCGAGACGCTGGGCAAGCCGCTCAGGCCGTTCGCCTACAGCGTGGACTCCGTCAAATTCACTCCTCCCCGGAACGGGGAGGGGGACCATTTGCCCCTTTCGGCAAATGGTGGAGGGGGCTCTCCCCAAACGTAACGCCCGACAAGCCCCCTCTTCGCAAGCGTAACGCTGCTGGCACACCCCCTCCACCATGCTTCGCATGGTCCCCCTCCCCGTTCCGGGGAGGATTTGCTACAGGCCCATCATGAAACCCGCCCCCAAGACCTTCGCCGTCAAATCATTCGGCTGCCAGATGAACATGTATGACGGCGATCGCATGGCCGAGCTGATGCTGGCGCAGGGCCTGACGCCGGCCGAGACCGCCGATGCCGACCTGATCGTGCTCAACACCTGCCACATCCGCGAAAAGGCCACCGAGAAGGTCTATTCCGATATCGGTCGGCTCCGGAAGGACGCGCGCAAGAAGCATGGCGGCAGCCCGATGATCGCGGTTGCCGGCTGCGTCGCGCAGGCCGAAGGCGCCGAGATCGTCACCCGCGCGAAGGTCGATATCGTCGTCGGCCCGCAGGCCTATCACAATCTGCCCGATCTCGTGGCCCGGGCGGCGCGCGGCGAAAGCGCGCTCGACACCGACATGCCGGTCGAGACCAAGTTCGGCGCCCTGCCCGCGCGCCGCCGCGTGCCGCCCTCGGCCTTCCTCACCGTGCAGGAAGGGTGCGACAAATTCTGCACCTATTGCGTCGTGCCCTATACGCGCGGCGCCGAAGTCAGCCGCGGCTGGCAGCAGATCGTGGACGAGGCAAAAGCCTTGGTCGATGCCGGCGCGCGCGAACTCACCCTGCTCGGGCAGAACGTCAACGCCTGGACCGATGGCCCGCGCGGCCTGCATCATCTGATCGCCGAACTCGATCGGATCGATGGGCTGGCGCGCATCCGCTACACCACCAGCCACCCCAACGACATGACGCAAGGGTTGATCGACGCGCACCGCGATATCGAGAAACTGATGCCGTTCCTCCACCTGCCAGTCCAGTCCGGCAGCAATCGCATCCTGAAGTCGATGAACCGCAGCCATAGCCGCGATTCCTATCTTCGCCTGCTCGAGCGCGTCGTCGCGGCGCGGCCCGACATCGCCCTGTCCGGCGATTTCATCGTCGGCTTCCCCGGCGAGACCGAGGCCGATTTCCGCGATACGCTTAGCCTGGTCGACGAGATCGGCTGTGCCCAGGCGTTCAGCTTCAAATATAGCCCCCGCCCCGGCACACCGGCGGCGCAGATGGACGACCAGATCGCGCCCGAGGAAATGGACGAGCGGCTGCAACGGCTGCAGGCGGCGCTCAACCGCGATCAGGCCGCCTTCAACGCGAACACGCTCGGGCGCCGCTGCCAGGTGTTGATCGAACGCAAGGGCAAGCTTCCGGGCCAGATGCTGGGCAAGTCCCCCTGGCTGCAATCGATCCACCTCCTCACCGATGCCGGGATCGGCGATCTCGTCGAGGTGGATATCGTCCGCGCCGATCCCAATTCGCTGTCGGGCGTGGAGCGGATCAGCGCCGCGGCCTGACGGCGGCGAATTCCGCTGTCCTACTGGCGCCGGCTCTGCCAGACTTGTGGCGGATGCAGTCGATTCGTCTCACCGGAATGTCCTTCCGCCATCCTCGTCCGGCGACGCGCCGGCCTCGCGCGCGTGAGCGTGCGACCTTTGCGACTTTTGCGACGGTCCTTGCGCTACTTGGCAGCCGCCCCACATTCGACTTTGTCGCTTCAAACAAAGGAACTGCATGAGCCGCAAGCCCGTCCCCGCCCAATCGGGCGAGCCCAGTCGCGCCGAACTGATCTTCGACCGCCCCCAGCTCATGTCGCAATTGTTCGGCGAATTCGATCAGAACCTGTTGCAGCTCGAAAGCCGGCTCGGCGTGTACATCACCGCGCGTGGCAACAAGATCCAGCTCGAGGGCCGCGCCGAGGCGGTGGCCGAGGCGCGCGACGTGCTGCAGGGCCTTTACAACCGCATCACCCGCGGCGAGCGCGTCGATCAGGGCATGGTCGATGCGGTGATCGCCATGTCGGCCGAACCGACATTGGCCGGGATCATTTCGGCGGACAGCGGCGGCGCCCCGAGCATCATGATCCGCACCCGCAAGAAAACGATCGTGCCGCGCACGCTGGCGCAGGCGCATTACATGCGCCAGCTGGTCAATAACGACATCATCTTCGCGCTTGGGCCAGCAGGCACCGGCAAGACCTATATCGCCGTCGCCCAAGCCGTCGCGCAGCTGATCACCGGCAGCGTGCAGCGCCTGATCCTGTCGCGTCCCGCGGTGGAGGCGGGCGAGAAACTGGGCTTCCTGCCCGGCGACATGAAGGACAAGGTCGATCCCTATCTGCGGCCCCTGTACGATGCGCTGAACGATTGCCTGCCCGCCGAGCAGGTCGAACGCCGTATCGCCTCGGGCGAGATCGAAATCGCGCCGATCGCCTTCATGCGTGGCCGCACGCTGGCCGATGCGTTCATCATCCTCGACGAGGCGCAGAACACCACGCCCTCGCAGATGAAGATGTTCCTCACCCGCTTCGGCGAGAACAGCCGCATGGTTGTATGCGGCGATCCCAAGCAGACCGATCTCCCCGGCGGCATGAATGCGTCCGGGCTCAACGACGCGGTGGTGCGGCTGGAAGGCGTGGAAAGCATCTCGATGTGCCGCTTCGGCGCGGGCGACGTCGTGCGCCACCCGATCGTCGGGCGGATCGTCGAAGCATATGAGGGCGTCGATGCTTGAAACTGCCCTTTCCATCGAATCCCCCTGGGACGATAGCGTCGACTGGGACGCGCTCGCGCTCCGCGCCGCTACCGCGGCGATCGAGCGCACCCCGCACGGCGAACTGGCCACCGGCGCGGCGACGGTCGAGATTTCCGTCCGCCTGACCACCGATGCCGAGGTACAGACGCTCAACGCGCAATACCGCCACAAGGACAAGCCGACCAACGTGCTCAGCTTCCCGATGGTCCAGGCCGATCTGCTCGATACCGTCGGGCAGAATTCGGACGACGGCGAGGTGCTGCTCGGCGATATCGTGCTGGCGCACGGCGTGTGCGCGGCCGAGGCGGCGGAAAAAGGCATCACCGTCGAGGCGCATGCGACACATTTGATCGTGCACGGCACGCTCCACCTGCTAGGCTATGATCATCTGGAGGATCACGAGGGCGAGGCGATGGAGGCGATCGAGATCGACGCGCTCAAGTCGCTCGGCCTGGCCGATCCCTATCTGATACGAGAGGACTGACACCTTACTATGCCCGAGGGCCAAAGTACCACCGACGCCGGGGACGCCGGTACTACCAACGAAGGATCTATATGGCGCTCGTTGCGCGCCATGATCTTCGGTGAGCAGGGCGACGATTCGCTGCGCCACCAGCTCGAAGAAGCGATCGACGCGCACGAGGATGATCCCGCGCCCGACGCCAAGGGTGATCTCTCGCCGCTGGAACGCACGATGGTGCGCAATCTGCTGCATTTCGGCGAGCGCGACGCCGGCGATGTCGGCGTGCCGCGCGCGGACATCATCGCGGTCGAGGAACAGACGCCGTTCGCCGAGCTCGTGAAGATCTTCGCCGAGGCCGGCCATAGCCGCCTGCCGGTCTACCGCGAAAAGCTCGATACGATCATCGGCATGATCCATCTCAAGGACGTGTTTGCCATCCTCGCCACCGGCGCGGACCATCCCGTCACGCTGGAAGGCCTGATCCGCCAGCCCTTGTTCGTGCCGATGTCGCGCGGCGTGCTCGATTTGCTCGCCGACATGCGCGCCAGCCGCGTGCATCTGGCGGTCGTGCTCGATGAATATTTCGGCACCGAAGGGCTGGTCACGATCGAGGATCTGATCGAGGAGATCGTCGGCGATATCGAGGACGAGCATGACGAAGCGCCCGAGGCGCTGCTCGTCCCGCTTGACGGCGGCGCCTGGGACGCGGACGCCCGCGCGGAACTCGAGGATGTCGGCGAGACGATCGACCAGCGTCTGGCCGAGGTCGACGAGGATATCGACACGCTCGGCGGTCTCGCCGCCCTGCTCGCCGGGCACGTCCCGCAACAGGGCGAATGCCTGGATCATCCAAGCGGTTGGAAGCTTGAGGTCGTCGCCGCCGATACGCGCCGTGTAACCAAATTGCGCCTGCACCCGCCTCGCCCGGAACCCGAAGACGTGGAGAGCTGAGCCGCCGGTGATCGACTCCCTCGTTCTCCAAGATCAGATTAAGTCATCGCCTAAATGATTGCGGATCGCCTCGCCGGGGTCCACACTCATTGCAGCGATTAAGAACATCCGAGGAGTTAGGATATGGACGCGATCACCTCAGGCAGCCCGCTGAGCGACCCGAGCAAGGAGCCCGCAGCGCTCCGCTCGCTGCTCGGACGCACCAACCGCGATTGGTGGCCGAACCAGCTGAGCCTCGACATCCTCCAGCAGAACGGCCTGTCGGGCAACCCGATGGGCGACGACTTCGACTATGCCGAAGCGTTCAACACGCTCGATTACGCCGCGGTGAAGCGCGATCTGACCGCGCTGATGACCGACAGCCAGCCCTGGTGGCCGGCCGATTACGGGCATTACGGCCCGTTCTTCATCCGCATGGCGTGGCACTCGGCCGGCACCTATCGCACCGGTGACGGCCGCGGCGGCTCCTCGTCCGGCTCGCAGCGTTTTGCACCGCTCAACAGCTGGCCGGACAACGGCAACCTAGACAAGGCACGCCGCTTGCTGTGGCCGATCAAGGCGAAATACGGCAAGCAGCTCAGCTGGGCCGATCTGTTCATCATGGCGGGCAACGTCGCGATCGAATCGATGGGCGGTCCGGTGTTCGGCTTCGGTGGCGGACGCGAAGACGTGTTCGAGCCGCTCAAGGACATCTACTGGGGCACCGAGGAAGAGTGGCTCGGTGAAACCCGCATCAACGAGGAATCGGGCAAGGCGTTCGAAAACCCGCTCGCCGCGATCCAGATGGGCCTGATCTACGTCAACCCGGAAGGCCCCGGCGGTTGCCCCAACCCGATGGGCTCGGCGCGCGACATGCGCGAGACGTTCGCCCGCATGGGCATGAACGACGAGGAAACCGTTGCGCTCACAGCCGGCGGCCACACCTTCGGCAAGGCGCACGGCGCGGGTGATGCCTCGCTCGTCGGCGTCGAGCCCGAAGGCGCGGACATCGCGACGCAGGGCATGGGCTGGGTATCGACGCACGGCACCGGCATGGGCGACGACACGATCACGTCTGGGATCGAAGGCGCCTGGACTCCGACGCCGATTACCTGGGACCAGACCTATTGGGACATGCTGCTCGACCACGAATATGAGCTCGTGAAGAGCCCGGCGGGCGCGCACCAGTGGCAGCCGGTCGGCAACCCCGAGGAAACGCTCGCCCCCAAGGCGCACACGCCCGGCGTCAAGGTCCCGACGATGATGACGACCGCCGACATGGCGCTCAAGAAGGACTCGGCCTATCTCGAGATCAGCAAGCGCTTCCAGAAGGACCCGGCGGCGTTCGCCGATGCCTTCGCCCGTGCCTGGTTCAAGCTGACGCACCGCGACATGGGGCCGAAGGTCCGGTATCTCGGGCCTGAAGTGCCTGCGGAAGACCTGATCTGGCAGGACCCGATCCCCAAGGCGGATTATCCGCAGATCGAGGCAGGCGACATTACCGAACTCAAGCAGGCGATCGCCAATTCCGGCCTGTCGGTGGCCGAACTGGTGGCGACCGCATGGGCCTCGGCTTCGACCTATCGCCAGTCGGATCACCGCGGCGGCGCCAATGGCGGTCGCATCCGCCTTGCGCCGCAGAAGGACTGGGAGGTCAACCAGCCCGATCAGCTTGCCAGGGTCCTCGGTGTCTATGACGGCATCAAGGCCGACTTTGACGGCAAGGGTGCTAAGAAGGTCTCGATCGCCGATCTGATCGTGCTTGGCGGCTCGGTCGGCGTGGAGGCGGCGGCGAAGGCTGCGGGGCAAACGATCGACGTGCCCTTCCTGCCCGGTCGTACCGATGCTTCGGCCGAACAGACCGATGCCGCAAGCTTCGACGTGCTCGAGCCCAAGGCGGATGGCTTCCGCAACTATCTCTCGGTCAAATTCAGCGTTCCGACCGAGGAATTGCTGGTCGATCGGGCGCAGTTGCTGGGTCTCAGCAGCCCTGAAATGGCGGTGCTCGTCGGTGGCCTGCGCGTCATCGGCGCCAACCACCCGAAGGCCGAGGATCACGGCGTGTTCACCGACCGCAAGGGTCAGCTGACCAACGACTTCTTCGTCAATCTGCTCGACATGCAGACCGCATGGAAGCAGATCAGCGAGGACAGCGACGAGGAATATCTCGGCACGCTGCGCGAGACCGGCGAGAAGAAGTGGACCGCCTCGCGCACCGATCTGGTGTTCGGCGCCAACTCGCAGCTGCGTGCGCTGGCGGAGGTCTACGCCTCGGCCGATGCAGGCGAGAAGTTCGTGCGTGATTTTGTCACGGCATGGACCAAGGTAATGAACGCCGATCGGTTCGATCTCGCTTCGGGCCATGTCCGCGGTGAACCAGCAGTGGCGTAACGCCTCCCCGGCCCGTCCTCGCCGCGAAAGCGGGGATGACGGGCCGGGGGCCATTGCTCCCTCCCGCCGCCCCGGCTAATCCTCTCGGCATGCGCAAACATATTCTCATCGTCCTGCTGCTGATCGTCCTGGTCATCGGCGGCATCGTCTTCTGGTTGACCCGCCCCGATGTCGCGCGGGTCGATCTCGCCGCCGTCACCGGCCCCCGCCCCACGATCAGCGCGCCGCGCAAGCAGCTGTTCCCGACGATCGCCGTCGCCGATGCGATCGGCTGGCCGCAGGGCGCCAAGCCGATCCCCGCCGCTGGCCTCGCCGTCGACGCCTTCGCCACCGGCCTCGATCATCCGCGCTGGCTGTACCGCCTGCCCAATGGCGACGTGCTGGTTGCCGAAAGCAATTCGCCGCCGCGCGAAGGCGGCGGGATCACCGGCTGGGTGATGGGGCTGCTGATGGGCAAGGCCGGCGCCGGCGTGCCCTCCGCCAACCGCATCACGCTGCTGCGCGACGCGAACGGCGATGGCGTGGCGGAGCAGAAGAGCGCCTTCATGACCGGGCTCAACTCGCCCTTCGGCATGGCCCTGCAGGGCGACTGGCTCTATATCGGCAATACCGATGCACTGGTCCGCGTGCCCTACAAGACCGGCGACACGAAGATCACCGCCAAGCCCGAACTGGTCGTCAAGCTGCAGGGCGGCGGCAATCATTGGGCGCGCAACGTGATCGCCGATCCCGAGGGCAAGACGCTGTACGTCACGGTCGGCTCGGCCTCGAATATCGCCGAGAACGGCATCGAGCGCGAGAAATACCGCGCCAACATTCTCGAAGTCTATCCCGCGGCGAAGACCTTCCGCGTGTTCGCCGCAGGGCTGCGCAACCCCAACGGCATGGCGATTGAGCCGCACACCAAGCGGCTGTGGACCGTGGTCAACGAGCGCGACATGCTCGGTTCGGATCTCGCGCCCGATTATCTGACGCAGATCGAGATGGGCGATCACTTCGGCTGGCCATGGTATTATTGGGGCGGTTATCCGGATCAACGCGTCGAGCCGCAGAACCCTGCGCTGCAGGAATATTCCAAGCGTCCCGATTATGCGCTCGGGCCGCACGTCGCGGCGCTCGGCCTGACCTTCGCGGGTGACGCGAAGCTGGGCGGCCGCTTCGCCAACGGCGCGTTCATCGGCGAGCACGGCTCGTGGAACCGCAAGCCTGTATCGGGCTACAAGGTCGTCTACGTGCCGTTCGGTGACAATGGCTATCCCGCCAAGGGTGCCAAGCCGATCGACGTGCTGACCGGCTTTCTCAACAAGGACGGCGACGCACAGGGCCGCCCGGTCGGCGTCATCACCGACACGAGCGGCGCGCTGCTGGTGGCGGACGATGTCGGCAACGTGATCTGGCGCGTGCGGGGGAAGTAAGCGCCGCCCCCGCGGAGGCCGGGGACCGAGGCTTTGCTTTGCGATGTGCCTTACCCATAACCAGTCGCCCCGGCCTGCGCCGGAGCGGCTGGTTACTTCAGCAGTTTGGGCGCTTCCTTGGCGAGCTTGTCGCGAATCTTTGCCGCGAACAGCGCGAGGAACGGCGGGAGATCGATCGTCGCCCGGACCTTGTCGTCGAACAGTTCGACCTGGCTGGCGACCCGCTGCCCCATGCCCTCGATCGTGAAGTGCAAGGTATCGCCGTCCCAGCGATGATCCTTGACCACACCGCCCGGCACCACGCCGGCGATCTTGTCGACGCCCGCATCGAGCTTGGCGCGCACGCCCTCGCGGCCATATTTGTGTGGGATATCCATCGTGATCGGCTCGGTCATCTACTCTTCCTTAGGTCGCGAACAGCATCGCATCATCGGCAAACGCCTTGAACTCGAGTGCGTTGCCCGAGGGATCGCGAAAGAACATCGTCGCCTGCTCGCCCGGCTGCCCCTTGAAGCGGATATAGGGCGCGATGCCGAACGACACGCCCGCCGCCGCGACCCGGTCCGCCAGCGTCTGCCACTCCGCCATCGTCAGCACGACGCCGAAATGCGGCACCGGCACGCTGTGCCCGTCGACCGCATTCTCCACCGCCACCGGCTTGGCCACCGGATCGAGATGCGCGACGATCTGATGCCCATACAGGTCGAAATCGATCCAGCTATCGCTGCTCCGCCCCTCGGCGCAGCCCATCGTGCCGCCGTAAAAGGCGCGCGCCGCGGCGAGATCGTGGACGGGAAAGGCAAGATGGAAGGGGCGGATCATCCGGCGACGATAGCCGGTAAAGCTGCGCCCCGTCATCCAAATCCTTCCCGGAAGTCCCCGGGTCGGCATGGTGCGATGTAACGGGCGCTGCGCTCGTCATATACCCTCGCGGCGGGCTCTGACCTTCGGCGAACACGGAGCAGGTCGAAGCGCCCGCTTGTCCCGCGACGTCGCGCGCCGCATATGCAGCGGCCGCGGCTACCAAGTAAAATAGGGTGATGGTGATCCAAGAACGAAACCGGGCTGCGTCACGCTACGCCCCGCTCCTCGCCCTGGCGCTCGGCCCGATCGCCGCAACCGGCTTCGCGCCGCTCGACCTGTGGCCGCCCGCGCTCCTTAGCCTCGCCGCCTGGATGTGGCTGGTTCACGATGCCCGCACGCTGAGACAAGCGCTGTTCCGCGGCTGGGCGTTCGGCGTCGGGCATTTCACGCTCGGCAACAACTGGATCCAACACGCCTTCGTCTTCCAGGATAATATGCCGCACTGGCTCGGCTATCTCGCCGTCGCCCTGCTCGCGCTGTATCTCGCGCTCTATCCCATGGCTGCTGCGGGCCTCGCCTGGCGCTATGGCCGCACGCCTACGCGCTCGCCCGGTGCGAGCTTCGTCTTGCTGTTCGGTGCGGCCTGGATTGTCACCGAATGGCTGCGCGGCACGCTGTTCACTGGCTATCCCTGGAATCCGCTCGGCGTGGTCTGGTTGCCGCTCCCGGGCGTGTCGCACGTCGCCGCCTGGGTCGGCACCTACGCGCTGTCGGGCCTCACCATCGTCGTGGCGGGTGCCGTGCTGCTCGCCATCGGGCGGCGCTGGCGCTTCGCCGTCCCGGTCGTTCTGGTTACGGGCCTGCTCGCGCTCACCGGTGTCCGCCTTCCGCAAACACCCGCGGCGCCACCACCGGCGAACGCGCCCCGCGTCCGCGTCGTCCAGCCCGATCTCGGGCAGGAAGAACGCCCGCAGGACGATTATGCCGAGGCCAATCTCCAGGCGCTGCTCGCGCTGAACGGCACGCCCGGCCCCGCTCCGCGGCTGATCGTCTGGCCCGAAGGCGCGGTGCGCTACATGCTCGAGGACGGCTATCCCGCCACCGCTTATTGGCGCGGCACGGCATCGTTCACACGGATGCGCATCGCCGCCGCGCTCGGCCGCAACGATGTGGTGCTGACCGGCGGCAACAGCATGCAGTTCGATGCCGGGGGCGAGCTGGCCGCCGCGACCAATTCGATCTTCGCGATCGACGCAGGGGCACGGATCATCGGGCGCTACGACAAGGCGCATCTCGTGCCGTACGGCGAATATCTTCCCGCCCGCCCAATCCTGTCGCGCATCGGTCTAAACCGCCTGGTGCCGGGCGAGGTCGATTTCGCCGACGGCCCCGGCCCGCGTGGCGTGACCATTCCGTTCTTCGGCACGGTCGGCATGCAGATTTGCTACGAAATCATCTTCTCCGGCCAGACGGTCGATCGCGCGCACCGCCCGGCCTTCCTGTTCAATCCATCCAACGATGCCTGGTTCGGCAATTGGGGCCCCCCCGAGCATCTCGCGCAGGCGCGGCTGCGCGCGATCGAGGAGGGCCTGCCGATCCTGCGCGCCACGCCGACGGGCATTTCCGCGATCATCGGGCCGGACGGCACGCTGCTCGCCACCATCCCTGCCAACCGCGCTGGCGCGATCGAATTGCCACTGCCCGCCCCCTACCCGCCCACGCTGTTTGCGCGCATCGGCAACCTGATGGCCGGCTTGGTCGCGCTGGCGCTGCTGCTGTTGGCATTTGCCTTCCGGCGGCGCGCGCGATAGGGCGTGCGATATAAGGAAAGCTTTATATCAGGCATGGCAACGGCCGAAGCTCTCCTCCACAACGAGGATCACCACATGCGTTCCAGTTTTCTTTTCACGTCCGAATCGGTTTCCGAGGGCCATCCCGACAAGGTCGCAGACCAGATCAGCGACACGATCGTCGATCTGTTCCTGGCCAAGGACAGCGAGGCACGCATCGCCTGCGAGACGCTGACCACCACGCAGCTCGTCGTCCTGGCCGGCGAAATCCGCGGCAAGGGCATTTACGAGAATGACCAGTGGGCGCCCGGCGTGCTCGACGAGATCGAAGCCGCCGTCCGCAACACGGTCAAGGAAATCGGGTACGAACAGTCCGGCTTCCACTGGGAAAGCTTCCGCTTCGAAAACAACCTCCACGGCCAGTCCGCGCATATCGCGATGGGCGTGGACGAGAGCGGCAACAAGGACGAAGGCGCCGGCGATCAGGGCATCATGTTCGGTTATGCGACCGACGAGACGCCCGGCCTGATGCCCGCTACCTTGTATTACAGCCACAAGATCCTCGAGCGGATGGCCGCCGATCGTCACTCGGGCGCCGCGCCGTTCCTGCAGCCGGACGCCAAGAGCCAGGTGACCCTGTCCTACGAGAACGAGGTTCCCGTCGCCGCCACCGCCCTGGTTGTCTCCACCCAGCATGCGCCGGGCTATTGCGAGAAGGGCGACAATGCTGATGCCGCGAAATATGCGGTGCTGCACGACTATGTGATGGGCGTGTTCAAGGACGTGCTGCCCGACGGCTTCATCTCCGACGCAACGAAGATCTATATAAACCCGACCGGCCAGTTCGAAATCGGCGGGCCCGATGGCGATGCCGGCGTCACCGGCCGCAAGATCATCGTCGACACGTACGGCGGCGCCAGCCCGCACGGCGGCGGCGCGTTCAGCGGCAAGGATCCGACGAAGGTCGATCGCTCGGCTGCCTATGTCGCACGCTATATGGCGAAGAACGTCGTTGCTGCCGGCCTCGCGCGCCGCTGCACGATCCAGCTAAGCTATGCGATCGGCATCGCCGAGCCGCTGTCGCTCTATGTCGATCTGCACGGCACCGGCACGGTGCCCGAAGCCAAGATCGAGGAAGTGCTGCCGCAGCTGGTGCGCCTGACCCCCAAGGGGATCCGCGAGCATCTCAAGCTCAACGCGCCGATCTACAAGAAGACCGCCGCATACGGCCATTTCGGGCGTGAGCCCGAGGGGAACAGCTTTACGTGGGAAAAGACCGATCTGGTCGACGCTCTCAAGGCTGCCGTCGCCTGATCCCGGCGAGCGCCGCCTCCGCCCCGCGGAGCGCGGCGCTCGTCGCCAGTTCACTAACATAACCGATCGCCGCGCCGGCAATCGTATCGAGCAGATAATGTTTGCCGCTGGGCAATTGCGCTGCCGCCGCCGCGCCCGCCACGGCATAGACCGGTAGCGCAGCCCCCGGCGCATCGTGCGCCACCGCGCTGGCGATCGCCACGGCCCCCGCCGTATGACCGGACGGGAACGACGTCTGGTCGTGATCGCGGCTTTTGCCCTTCTTGAAATGATGGTTGCCGCTGTCGAGCGCCTTCGCTGGGCGGGTGCGGTCGATCGACCTTTTGACGACGGTCTTGAGCCCGGTCGCCACTAAATGGCTCACCAGCATCCGCACCCCGCTTTTGGCCACCGCCGGGCGGCGCAGCACCGCCCCCACCAAGATCGTGACCACGCTCAAGACGATCAGCGGCGGCTGGTCGGCCAGATCGCCGGCAGCCTCCACGCCCTTCACGAGCGGCGTCTCGCGCTTCGCCGCCGCCTTGCGACTCAGCTTGCGATCCGCCTTGACGACCGAGGTCGCGGCTTTCCTGGTTTTGCTCATTCCCCCCCAACCAACGCGCCGCGAAATGGCTCCGCCGACTGGACGCGCGGCGCTGGCGCGCTAGAGCAGCGCCGATGATCGATCCGATGACCACCCGCCGCCTCTATGGCCGACGCCAGGGCCACAAATTGCGCCTGGGCCAGGCCGAGCTTGTCGAGGAACTGCTGCCGCGCATCAGCGTACCCGATACGGGGCCGCTCGACGCGTCCACCCTGTTCGGCGACGATCGCCCACTGCAACTCGAAATCGGCTTCGGCGCGGGCGAACATCTCGCTGGCCAGGCCATCGCCAATCCCGATACCGGCTTCATCGGCTGCGAGCCGTTCCTCAACGGCGTGGTCGGCGCGCTGGCGCATGTCCGCGATGGCGATCTCGGCAATGTCCGGCTGTACATGGGCGATGCGCTCGACGTGGTCGAACGGCTGCCCGATGAATCGCTCGACCGGCTCTACCTGCTGCACCCCGATCCGTGGCGCAAGGCGCGCCACGCCAAGCGCCGTATGGTCAATCACGGCCCGCTCGATCTGATCCAGCGCAAACTCAAGCCCGGCGCCGAATTCCGTCTCGGCACCGACGATCCGACCTATTGCCGCTGGTCGATGATGGTGATGAACCAGCGCCAAGACTTCGTCTGGCAGGCCGAGACGCCGGCCGACTTCCTCACCCGCCCCGACGACTGGCCCGAGACGCGCTACGAGCGCAAGGCGCGGCGCCAGGGGCACGAAGTCTGGTACTTCCGCTATATCCGGACCTGAAGCCGATCAGTCACGCTCCAGCCGCTCAAGCCGCTCCGCCACCAGCGGCGCGACCTTCGAGGCGATCTTCGCGACGCCCTGCGCGGTCGGATGGACGCGATCTCGCTGCATCAGTGCCGGGTTGCCGATCACGCCGTCGAGGATGAAGGGGTAGAGCGCGGTCTGATACTGCGCAGCGAGATCCGGCCAGATGCGGTTGAATTGTCCCGCATATTCCGGCCCCAGATTGGGCGGCGCGAGCATTCCGGTGAGCATCACGGGAATGCTGCGCTTCTTCAGCTCGTCGAGCATCGCGGCCATGTTGGCGCGCGTTTCCGCCGGCGCGATCTGCCGCAGCACATCGTTTCCGCCCAGACCGAGCAGCACGAGATCGGGCTTGCGCGGCAGATTGTTGAGCGAGAAGGCCAGCCGCTGTCGCCCCGCGGCGCTGGTATCGCCAGACACCCCGGCATTGACGATCTTCGCATTGATCCCGTCCCCGCGCAGCCGCGCCTGCACCGCATCGGGCAGGCTTTGCCCGCGCTGCAGCCCGTAGCCGGCGTAGAGGCTGTCGCCGAACGCCAGGATCAGCCGTTCGTCGCCGGTCACCGGCGCCGGTGTCGGCAGCGCGGCGGCCGCTGTCGGAGTCGGCGTGGGCAGCGGCGTGGCAACCTCACCGTCGCAGCCGCTCAGCAACATCGCTTGGAGAACCAGCGCACCCGCCCCATATCCGTATCCACCACGTTCCAAGGCGATCTCCCTTCATGTCCGACCTCAACGACGCCGATATGGTGATCGCCGCCCGGGGTGTCACCCTGACGCTCGGCGCCAGCGACACGCCGACCATAATTTTGCGCGGCATCGACCTGGACGTCGCGCGCGGCACCAGTCTGGCACTGCTCGGCCCGTCGGGATCTGGCAAGTCCTCGCTGATGGCAGTCCTGTCCGGGCTTGAGCGTGCCAATGCCGGCCAGGTGTGGGTCGCCGGGCTCGACTTCACCACGCTCGACGAGGATGCGCTGGCGCGCGCGCGGCGCGGCCGCATCGGCATCGTGCTGCAGGCGTTCCACCTGCTGCCGACGATGACCGCGCGCGAGAACGTCGCCGTGCCGATGGAGCTTGCCGGCATGGCCGATGCCTTTGCGCGCGCCGATGCCGAGCTTGAGGCGGTCGGCCTCGGCCATCGGCTCGATCACTATCCGGCGCAGCTTTCCGGCGGCGAACAGCAGCGCGTGGCGATCGCCCGCGCGCTCGGGCCGCGCCCGGCTTTGGTCTTCGCCGACGAACCGACCGGCAATCTCGATACCGCGACCGGCGCGGCGATCATGGATCTGCTGTTCGCCCGCCAGGTCGCGGCAGGCGCGACGCTGGTGGTGATCACGCACGACGCCAGCCTTGCAGCACGCTGCGATCGCATCATCGAGCTCGCCGACGGCCATATCGTCGCGGACCGCACCAAATGAACGAATGGCGCACCGCCTGGCGCCTTGCCCGCCGCGAGATCGATCTCAAGTTCCGCGGGCTGCGCCTGCTGCTCGCCTGCCTGTTCCTCGGGGTCGGCGCGCTGGCGGCGATCGGCAGCCTGACCCAGGCGATCGAGCGCGAACTGGCCGCGCGCGGCGCGCTGATCCTCGGCGGCGATGTCGAGTTCGCGCTCTCGCAGCGGCCGGCCGATGCGCCGGAGCGCACCGCGATGGCGTCGTTGGGAACGGTCTCCGAAACCACCAGCATGCAGGCGACCGCGGTCGGCGGCAGCGCCGCCGATCCGCTGATCGTGCCGATCGAGTTGAAGGCGGTCGATGCGGCGTACCCGCTATATGGGTCGCTCGACGTGCGTCCCGATCCGAAAAACAGCGCTTTACCCGGCGTCGGACGGGAAAAGGGTTCGAGAATAGTATGGATCGCGCCCGCGCTCGCCGAACGCCTCGCCCTCCAGCCCGGCGGCGTGTTCAAGATCGGCAGCGCCAGCTTCACGATCGGCGGGATCATCGCCAACGAACCCGACCGGCTCGGCGAAGGCTTCACGCTCGGCCCGGTGGCGATCGTCACCAGCGACGGGCTCGGCCGCACCGGTCTGATCCAGCCCGGCAGCATGTACACGAGCAAATACCGCGTGAAGCTCGCCGCCGGCCGCACCCCGCAGGCCGCCGCCGACCGCTTCAAGGCACGCTTTCCCACCGGCGGCTGGGAGGCCAAGACGCGCGATCGCGCCGCGCCCGGCGCGGCGCGCTTCGTCGAGCGGATGGGCCAGTTCCTCATGCTGGTCGCGCTGTCGGCGCTGGTCATCGCCGGAATCGGCGTCGGCAACGGCGTGTCCTCCTACCTCGCCAGCCGCCGCGGCAGCATCGCCGCGCTCAAGGTATTGGGCGCGACTTCGGGCACGATCGCCCGGATCTACATCCTGCAGATCGGCGCGGTCGCCCTGGTCGGCATCCTTGCCGGGTTGCTGGTCGGCGTGATCGCCGTTCCCGGCATCGTCGCGCTTGCCGGGCAGGTCCTGCCCGTGGCGCCACGCTTTGCGATCGAATGGGGGCCGCTGGCGCTCGCCGCCAGCTACGGCCTGCTCATCGCGCTCGGTTTCACCGCGCCGCCGCTCGTTGCCGCCGGTACGATCCCCGCCGCCGGGCTGTTGCGCGGCGTGTTCGACGAGCGCCGTGCGCCGCTCGCGCGTACGCTGCCGTGGATGGCGGGTGCCGGCGTTGCGGTCGTCGCGCTGGCGCTGCTTACCGCAGAACAGCCCGGGCTTACCGCCAGCTTCCTCGCCGCCGTTGCCGCCGTATTGCTGCTGCTCGCCGGCGTCGGTTGGCTCGTGCGCAAGGGTGCCGCCGCTTTGCCCCGCGCGCGCCGCCCGCTGCTCCGGCTCGCCATCGCCGCGCTGCACCGGCCCGGCGCGCGCACCGGCGCGCTGGTCGTGGCGCTCGGCCTTGGTTTGACGCTGTTCGTGCTGCTCGCCGCGATCCGCACCAGCATCGACGCCAATATCGCCCGCACCGTGCCGCAGCGCGCCCCGGCGCTGTTCGCGCTCGACGTGCCGCGCGACCGCGAGGCCGAATTCCGCCGCACGATCCTCGCCGTCGCACCCAAGGCGGATATCGCCACCGTGCCCGCGCTGCGCGGCACGATCACCGGCTATGGCGCGACGCGCGTGGCGGACTTGAAGACGCTGCCCGAGGGCGCTTGGGCGCTGCGTGGCGAACGCGGGCTGACCTATGCCGAGACACTGCCGGAGGGCAGCGAACTGACCGCCGGCCGCTGGTGGCCCAAAAACTATGCCGGCCCCCCGTTGGTCTCGCTCGACGAACGGCTGGGCACCGCACTCGGCCTCAAGCTCGGCGATCCGATCAGCTACAGCCTGCTCGGCGTCGAGCGCAGCGCGCGCATCGCCTCGTTCCGCCGCATCAGCTGGGACACGCTCGGCTTCAACTATGTCATGGTCTTCTCGCCCAACGCGATCTCGGATGCGCCGCACAATCTCGCCGCCACGATCGATCTGCCCAGGGGCGGGGAAAGCGGGGTAATGCGCGCGCTGCTGAAGCCCTTCCCCTCGGTATCGATGATCGAAGTGCGGGAAGTGCTCGGCCAGCTGCGCGACATCGTCAGCCAGATGGCCGCGGCGATCACCGCGGCCACTTCGGTCGCGGTATTCGCGGGCATCGCCGTGCTGATCGGCGCGATCGCCGCCGCGCGCGAGGCGCGCACCTATGACAGCGTCATCCTGCGCACCCTGGGCGCGACGCGGGCGCAGGTGCTGGCCAGCCAGGCGATCGAATATGCCTTTCTGAGCGCGGCGCTCGCGGTGCTGGCGCTGCTGCTCGGCCTGGGCGGCGCGTGGTACGTCGTGGTCGAACTGTTCGAATTCGAATGGCTGCCCGATTACGGCACGGTCGCCGCGACACTGGCGATCGGCGTGGCCAGCGTGATGACGCTCGGGCTGCTCGGTGCCTGGCCGATCCTCAGCGTGCGTCCGGCGCGGGCGCTGCGGCAGCTCTAGTCGGCGTCTGCCCGCTGCGCTCCCATATGCGCCGCAACGGCCGTGCGAGCATCGCCGGCAGGCCTGGCCGAACCAGCAGCCAGTCGCGGATCGCCGGGCCCCGTTCGGCACCGATCACGCTCTTATAGCCGCTATCCCCTGCGCCCCAGTCGACCGTCGTCATGCCATCCGCCAGCGCGCGTACCAAATTGCGATAATAGAGCAGTTTGCCCGGCGAGTGCTTGCCGAACGCCGGGTCATAGCTGTTGGCGATGGCATATTTCAGCGCGCCGGCGTTGATATCGAACGAGAAGGCGGCGGGCGCGCCGTCGATGCGCAGCACGGCCGCCCACATCATGTCGGCGAGCACCGGATCGTTCGCGACGGCGCGCCAGAACGCGCCATGCCCGGCGACGGTGAACTTGGCGTCCGCGCCGTCGGTGCGCGCGGAAATCCAGCTGTGCTGCTCGATCGCCGCAAGATCGTCGAACGCGCCCGGCCCCCAGCCCGCCCCGGTCACGAAATCCCAGGCCAAAGCGCCATGCTCGCCGAGATGCTTTTCATGGAAGCGGTTCTTGCGCAGCGTCGAATTGCGCGGCCACGTCCCCGCGGTCTGCGCACCTGCCATGTCGAGCAGATAGCTGTCCGCCACGAAGCGATCGAGCGTCACCCAGCCCTTCGCGCGCGCAGCGGCCAGCAGCGGCGCGACCGAGGGATCGCCGTCATAGACCGGGCCGACGCGGAGCGCGTTGATCTCGCCGGCCAGCTGATCGATCAGTACGGCATAGGCATCCTCGCCCGCCGCGACGCTTGCCGGGAAGCTGCGGAACGGCCAGTAGCAGCCCGGCACCGCTGCCAGCCGCGCCGGGTTCGGGCCGAAGCGCGCCATTGGTAGCGCGATCACGGGCACGCCGTCCGCCTCCACCACGATCGTGCGCGCATTGCCACCATAGGCAGCGATGGCTGCGACGAACCATTGGTAGCGTAGGAATGCATGGCTGGCCGGCCCGCTCTGCGCGACCAGATCGATCGCGCTCGACAGTCCGTCGAGCGTCGTCGCGCGCGTCAGCGGCGCGAGACGTTGGAATTCGGCGAGCAGCATCGGCTTGGTCATGGCTTCGCTGCCTAACGCGGAGGCGTTACCAACCGGTTGGCGCTTGACCGGATCGCGTCGCTGCCGCCACAACATCGCCATGCCTTCCTATCCCGCCGTCATTACCATCGCAGAGGCCATCCAGCTGTCGCTGAGCCCGGTCTTCATGCTGGCCGGCATCTGCCAATTGCTCAACGTGCTCGCCGGCCGATTGTCCCGCGTGGTCGACCGCGCCCGCGCGGTGGAAGCGCTGCACCCGCGTTCCTCGGGGCCGGAACACGATCGGCACGTCTGGGAACTGCGTCTGCTCGATCGACGCATGTCGGTGATCAATGCGGCGCTGGTACTGGCGGTATCGAGCGCGGTGATGACCTGCCTGGTCGTGGCACTGCTGTTCGTCGCCAAGCTCGTCCAGCTGCATATCGGCACGGCGGTGGCGATCTCGTTCGTCCTGGCGATGCTGCTGCTGATCTCGGCCTTTGCGGGGTTCCTGATCGAAGTACGCATGTCGCTGCGGGCGATCCATATCCGGCCGGAACTGCTCGAACGCGAGCGGCACTGATCGTCGCGGCGGCCGATCGCCTGCCCTAGATATGAAAAGAGGCTGCCGGGGGCCTCACGGCACCCCGGCAACCTCCTGACATGGTCAGCGGCCGGAAGCTCCAGCTTGGAGGACCATGCGGACCGCAAACTCCGATAGACGGCGACGTTGCTTGGGGGAGGATACCCCCCGTCCCTCTACCTACGGGTTACCCCGAAGAGTTAGCGGCGCGTCCTCCGAACGAACTGAACCGACCCCATTGCTGAACCATGAGACATCGGATCACCTCCTTTCGCATTGTTGAAACACCGTACCCTGCAGTGGGTACGAGACGGAATGTGAGTCATCCGGGGGGACTATACAAGTCTTGTTTTTCGGAATGTTTTCAAAGACAGTCATGTGCTGTCGAAAACGCCGTACGCGGCACGGCACGGCATCCCCCACGCACCTAGATGCCCGCACCATTCAGATGGGGCAACGCGCCTCGCCGGGCAGGCGCCTCAGCGCCGACAGTCCTCGGTCACGCGTTCGATCTCGGCCCAGGAAGGCAGCACCAGCGCGGGCGCGCCCAGCTGCTCGATCACGAAACGGCCGCGGCTGAAGCCCATCGCCTCGAGCAGGCTGTCGCGCGGGGCGATCGATGCCGCCAGCATGCCGCCGTTCGGTTGCAGGGTCAGCGTGCGGAGCATCGTCGAGGTGCGGATCGTCACGGCCACCGGCGCGGTAGCTGTCCCGGCGCGTGTCAGTTGCACGCTATTCGCGGCCAGATCGCACCGGATGGTGAAGAGCGGTGCCGTCCCGGCCGTGCCGAACGACGCGGTCGACCCGCGCGCATCCTGGACGTAGCGCCAGTCGCCTGGGGTGTAGGGCCAGTCGCGCCAATCCTGCGCGAGCGGCTTGGGCGGCGGCGGTGGGGTGTAGGTCGGGATCGGGCGCGGCGCAGGCGCCGGCTTTGGCGTGGGCACCGCGGTGCAGCTGGCCAGGATCGTGGCGGCGAACAGGGGGGCAAGCAAACGCATGGCCGACGCTATGCGCGCTTGGGCGCCGCGGCTCAACCGCACGCGGCCGACAAATTCCTTCCCTTGGTCGCGCGCATCGGCAAGGTTGCCGCCCAAGGAGGTCGAACGCCACATGGACACCAAGAGGCTGAAATCGATTATCGGCGGATCGGCGGGCAATCTCGTCGAATGGTATGACTGGTATACGTATGCCGCGCTGACCGTCTATTTTGCGCCGACCTTCTTCCCCGACGGCGATCGTACCGCGCAGCTGCTCAGCACTGCGGCGGTGTTCGCGGTCGGCTTCCTCATGCGCCCGCTCGGCGCGTGGATCATGGGCCGCTACGCCGACAATCATGGCCGCAAGGCGGGACTCGCCCTGTCGGTCGGGCTGATGTGCGCCGGATCGCTGATGATCGCGCTGGTCCCCGGCTATGCCACGATCGGCCTTGCCGCGCCCGCCATTCTGGTGCTGGCGCGGATGCTGCAGGGCCTGTCCGTCGGCGGCGAATATGGCGCGAGCGCGACCTATCTGTCGGAAATGGCGACGCGCCAGAATCGCGGTTTCTGGTCCAGCTTCCAATATGTCACGCTGATTGGCGGTCAGTTGGCCGCGCTCGGCGTGACGCTGCTGCTACAGGCAATCCTCAGCGAAACGGCGATGGAGGCCTGGGGCTGGCGCATCGCCTTCGCGCTCGGCGCGATCCTGGCGCTGGCGGTCTATGTGCTGCGCCGCCGCCTGTCGGAAACCGCCTCGTTCGAAGCGCTGGCGAAGGATCGCCCGAAATCCGGTGCGGTCGCGCTGTGGCGCGCGCATCCGCGCGAATTCCTGCTCGTCGTCGGCATCACCGCCGGCGGCAGTCTCGCCTTCTACGCCTACACCACCTACCTGCAGAAATTCCTCGTCAACACGACGGGGTTCGACCGCCAGACCGCGACCATGGTCATGACCGCCGCCCTGGTCGTCTATATGCTCATGCAACCGCTGTTCGGCCATCTCGCCGACCGCTTCGGCCGCCGTCCGATGCTGTTACTGTTCGGTTTTGGCGGCATGGCGGTGTCGGTGCCGGTGTTCAGCGCGCTGGCCACGGTGGCGACGCCGCTAGGCGCGTTTTGGCTGACGCTGATCCCGCTCACCCTGCTGTCGGCGTACACATCGATCAGCGCCTTGGTGAAGGCCGAGCTTTTCCCCGCGCATATCCGCGCGCTGGGCGTCGCCCTGCCCTATGCGATCGGCAACACCGCATTCGGCGGCACCGCCGAATATGTCGCCTTGTGGTTCAAGGCGCAGGGGGCCGAATCCGGCTTCTACTGGTACGTGACGGCCATCATCGGCCTCGCGACGATCGGCTTCCTGATGCTCCCCGAAACCAAACGCACCAGCCTGATCGAAGATCAGGAACCGCAGGGCGGCTCGCCTGTTACGACTGCGATATAAAGGAACGAAACCATGGCTACGCCCGCAGAACCCACCCAGTTGCTGATCCAGTCGAACAAGGCCGATTCGATGCCGGTCAAAAGCCGTGATGGCGATAAGCTCGGCTATGTCTACGCCTTCATGGTCAACAAGCGCACCGGCCAGGCGATGTATGCCGTGCTGACGATCGGCGGCTTTCTCGGCATGGGCAAGGCCTATTACCCCCTGCCGTTCAGTCTGTTATCGTTCGATCCCGTCGGCGACGCCTATGTCGTCACGATCGACCGCCGCGTTCTCGAAGGCGGCCCGAGCTGGGCCAACAGCGCGCCCGTGTTCGACCAGGCCTATGCCGACCGCGTGGCGAGCTATTACGGCTCGGACAAGGAAGATCTGAGCGTCGACAGCGTCATCTCCGACGCTCCGCCGCCGTCGAGCTACTAAGCGGCAGCTGCGCGAAGCCCGGGCGGCCCGGGCTTCGCGCACACGTTAGACGGCCGCGCCGTTCCGCCGGCTGCTCTTGAACTTCTGGCTCTTGCCGTAGCGCGTCTTGCGCGTGCCCGGCTTGCCTTCGTTGCTGCGGCCCATCACCGGCAGCTTCTGCTGATCCACCGGCAGCCCAAGCTCCTCCTGCTCGAGATTGCGGATCTCGTCGCGCAGCCGCCCGGCGGTCTCGAACTCGAGGTCCGCCGCCGCCGCACGCATCTGCTTCTCCAGATCCTCGATATAGGCGCGCAGATTGTGGCCGACCATGTGCGGCCGGTCCTCGTCGATCTCGATCGTCACCTGATCGCGCTGCGACACATCCTTGATGATGTCGCCGATGTTGCGCTTGATCGTCGTCGGCGTGATGCCGTTCTCTTCATTGTACAGGCGCTGCTTCTCGCGCCGACGCTCCGTTTCGTTCATCGCCCGCTCCATCGAGCCGGTGATGCGATCGGCATAGAGGATCACGCGCCCATCGACGTTGCGCGCAGCGCGACCGATCGTCTGGATCAGCGACGTCTCGGAGCGCAGGAACCCTTCCTTGTCCGCATCGAGGATCGCGACCAGCCCGCATTCGGGGATATCGAGGCCCTCGCGCAGCAGGTTGATGCCGATCAGCACGTCATACACGCCCAGACGCAGATCGCGGATCAGCTCGATACGCTCCAGCGTCTCGACGTCGCTGTGCATGTAGCGGACCTTCAATCCCGCTTCGTGCATGAACTCTGTCAGATCCTCCGCCATGCGCTTGGTCAGCGTGGTGACGAGCGTGCGATAGCCTGCTTCAGCGGTCTTGCGCGCCTCGACGATCAGGTCCTGCACCTGCTCCTCGACCGGCTTGATCTCGATAGGGGGATCGATCAATCCGGTAGGACGGATCACCTGTTCGGCGAACACGCCGCCGGTCTGCTCCATCTCCCACGTGCCCGGCGTCGCCGAGACATAGGTCGTCTGTGGGCGCATCGCGTCCCATTCGTTGAAGCGCAGCGGTCGGTTGTCGATCGCCGATGGCAGGCGGAATCCGTATTCGGCGAGCGTCAGCTTGCGGCGGTGATCGCCGCGCGACATGCCGTTGATCTGGCCGATCGTCTGGTGACTCTCGTCGACGAACAAAAGCGCGTTCTCGGGCAGATATTCGAACAAAGTGGGCGGCGGTTCGCCGGGCATGCGACCCGTGAGAAAGCGCGAATAATTCTCGATCCCCGCGCAGCTGCCGGTCGCGGCAATCATCTCGAGATCGAAATTGGTGCGCTGCTCCAGCCGCTGCGCCTCGAGCAACTTGCCCTCCGGAACCAGCTCCTTGAGCCGCTCGGCGAGCTCGAACTTGATCGCCTCGGTCGCCTGTTTGAGCGTCGGCCCGGGCGTCACATAGTGCGAATTGGCGAACACGCGGACATAGTCCAGGCTCGCAACCTTCTTGCCGGTCAGCGGATCGAACTCGACGATCTCCTCGATATCGTCGCCGAAGAACGACACGCGCCACGCGGTATCCTCGTAATGCGACGGGAAGATTTCGAGATTGTCGCCCTTCACGCGGAAATTGCCACGCTGGAACGCGGCGTCGTTGCGCTTGTACTGCAGCGCGACGAGCTTGCGCACCACTTCGCGCTGGTCGACCACCTGGCCCTTCTTGAGGTCGAAGATCATCGCCGAATAGGTCTCGACCGAACCGATGCCGTACAGGCACGAGACCGACGCGACGATGATTACATCGTCTCGCTCGAGCAACGCGCGCGTCGCCGAATGGCGCATGCGATCGATCGACTCGTTGGTCGAGCTTTCCTTCTCGATATAGGTGTCGGACCGCGCGACATACGCCTCGGGCTGATAGTAATCGTAATAGCTGACGAAATACTCGACCGCGTTTTCGGGGAAGAAGCTCTTCATCTCGCCGTACAGCTGCGCGGCGAGGATCTTGTTCGGCGCGAGGATCAGCGCCGGCCGCTGCACCGCCTCGATCACCTTAGCCATGGTGAAGGTCTTGCCCGATCCGGTGACGCCGAGCAGAACTTGGTCGCGCTCGCCCGCCTCGGTCTGCGCGACGAGCTCGGCGATCGCCGTCGGTTGGTCGCCCGCCGCGGTATATTCGGAAACGAGCTTGAAGCGCTTGCCGCCCTCGACTTTGGCGGGGCGCGCCGGGCGATGCGGGATAAAGGCCTGGCCCGTCTCGGGCTCGTCCAAGTTGGTGCGGATCTGAATTGCCATGGCGCGAATATGGGGCGGAGGCTTGCTGGGGACAACATGTCCTGAGCCGCCTCCCCACTCATTGCCGCGGCGAAGTCCGGGGTCGCTGCCGGACGGGTGGATCGCACGCTTGCCGGCGGCCCCTCCCTTCCCGAGAGGGGAGCCAAAGACACGATGGCCCCTTCCCAAACTATCCCCGCCCCCACATAAAATATCTTGCAGAACCGCGCATCGGCGCGGCAGGGGAGCCGCCATGACAACGCTAACCCGCCCCCCCGTCACGATTCCCGATCACACCGCCTTCAGCACGGTCGACGTGCGCTGGGTTCGCCACTGGAACGAACATCTGTTCAGCTTCGCGGTCGATCGCCCGGCGAGCTTCCGCTTCCGCTCGGGCGAATTCGTCATGGTCGGCCTGCCCACCGAGACGGGCAAGCCGCTGATGCGCGCCTATTCGATCTCCAGCCCGGATTATGCCGAGGAGCTCGAATTTCTCTCGATCAAGGTCGAGGATGGCCCGCTGACCAGCCGCTTGCAGCTGATCCAGCCCGGCGACCAGATGTATCTCGCCCGCAAGCCGGTCGGCACGCTGGTTACCGATGCGCTGCTGCCGGGCAAACGCCTGTTCATGTTCTCCACCGGCACGGGCCTCGCCCCGTTCCTCAGCCTAATGCGCGATCCGCAGGTCTATGATCTGTTCGAGCAAGTGGTGGTAGTGCACAGCGTGCGCCGTGTCAGCGATCTCGCGTTCCACGACGAGATGGTCGCGCTGCTTGCCGACGACCCGCTCGTCTCGGAGCAGGCCGCAAAGCAGTTCCACTATATCCCCACCGTGACGCGCGAACCGTTCCATACCAGCGGGCGGATCGGCACGCTGATCGAGGACGGCACCTTGTTCTCGCATCCGCTGGGCGGCGCCAATCATCTCGATCCGGAAACCGATCGCGCGATGATGTGCGGCAGTTCGGCGATGATCCACGAACTCGGCGCACGGCTCGAAGCGCTCGGCTTCGTCGAAGGCTCGAACTCCAAGCCGGGCACCTATGTGATCGAACGCGCCTTCGTCGATTGATTGCCCGCGCGCCGACGCAACCTGAAACGGGTTGCGTCGGCGGCGCGAACCCGGGCACAGTCCCCTCGAAATAGGGGAGTCCTGAATATATGCGCATCACCATCGCCGCCACGGCGGCCGCCTTGCTGCTCGCTGGCTGCGGCCAGAGCAACTCCGCGCCGCCGAAGCGCCAGCCGGGCAGCTGGAGCCAGAAGATCGACATCGTCGAATTCGCCGGCCCCGGCGTCACCGCTGCGCAGAAAACGCAGATGCAGCAAATGATGAGCATGGTTTCCGCCATGTCGGTCTGCGTCACGCCCGAGGCCTCGGCGCAGGAAGACATCGAGAAGAAGCTTACCGACATGGGCGGCCAGGCGGGCAACTGCACCGTCAGCGATAAGAACATTTCGGGCGGAACGCTGGCCTTCACCGCCAATTGCAAGGACAAGGGCAAGGACGTCCGGATTTCCGCCAACGGCACCAACACGGCGACCGCGCAGGATATCAAGATGACGATCGAATCGGTCGGGGCGGCGTCGGATGGCGGCAAACTGGTGATGAACGTCTCGGCCAAGCGCAACGGCGAGTGCAAGCCGGGCGAATTCACCCCACCGGTCCAGTCCGCCACGCCTGCCAAGGCCGCGACATGATCGGCTATACCACGCTCGGCAGCAACGACATCGACAAGGCGCTGGTCTTCTATGACGGCCTGGTTGCGGTGATGGGCGGCAAGCGCCTGATGACCATGCCCGATGCGCGTGGCTTCACGCTGTATGGTGCGGGCCGCGACAAGCCGATGCTGGCGGTGACCAAGCCGTATGACGGCGGCACCGCCAATCCCGGCAACGGCACGATGGTCGCGCTGATGGCGGACAGCCGCGCGCAGGTCGATGCGCTGCACGCCAAGGCGCTGGAACTCGGCGGCAGCGACGAAGGCGCGCCGGGCCTGCGTGGCGGGCTGGGCAACCAGGCGTTCTACGGCGCCTATTTTCGCGATCTCGATGGCAACAAGTTCTGCGCCTATAAGACGGGCGAGGAATAGCCCCCCCACCGTCATTCCGGACTTGGTCCGGGATGACGGTGGAGTAAACGGCGTGCTCTCAAGGCGCCTCGCCCACGACGTTACCGGGCGGCGTATAGCGGCACACCAGATAGTCGTCCGATGCGTTGACCGCCAAAGCGCAACCGAAGCGCGTCGTCCGGCCCCAGATGATCTGCGTATAGTGCGACACGTCCTGCCATTTGCCGGTGGTGCTGAAATCGGGCGTCACGCCGCGACGATAGAAGCGCTTCTCGTCCACCCAATGCCCGGCCATCTCGGCATAGGAATAGGCGCCGCGCGTGCCGGTCCACAGATTCTCGCCTTCCGGCACGGCCCCGCGCACGCCAGTGGAATGCGCGAACCGGCGCGTCCGCGCGAGTTCCTGCGCATAGCGCAGCGCGTCCGCCGCCAGCGTCGCATCCCACGCCAGCGGCGGCGCGCCGACCGGGGCGCGCGCGCGATTGTGCGCCTCGATCATCGTCGCACGCAGCAGGGCATCGCCGCGCGGCGCACTGCCCGTAAAGGCCCGTTCCTCGACCACGCGCTGCGGCCCGTTCGAGCAGCCGGCGAGCAGCAGCAGCGGCCATGTCAGACGTCGCATCTTCCTTCTCCTCATCGAGGCGAGCATAGGGCCACGCCATGAACCCCGCCGAAACACCGCTGGCGCTCTACGTCCATTGGCCGTTCTGCGTCTCGAAATGCCCCTATTGCGACTTCAACAGTCATGTGCGCGACGGCGTCGACCAGCAAGCGTGGCGCACCGCCCTCCTCAACGATCTCGCGCACGAAGCAGCCGTCCTTCCCGGCCGCACGCTCGGATCGATCTTCTTCGGCGGCGGCACACCGTCGCTGATGCCGCCCGAGACGACGGCGGCAATCATCGACGCCGCGTCGAAAGCCTGGACCTTCACTGACGATATCGAGATCACGCTGGAGGCCAACCCCTCGTCCGTGGAAGCGGCGCGCTTCGCCGATATCGCCGCGGCGGGCGTCAACCGCGTGTCGCTCGGGCTGCAGGCGCTCGACGATGCCGCGCTGAAATTCCTCGGCCGTGCGCATGGCGTCGCCGAGGGTCTGGCCGCGCTCGACACCGCGCAGGCGGCGTTCGACCGGGTCAGCTTCGATCTGATCTATGCCCGCCCCGATCAGGCACTCGCCGACTGGGAAGCCGAGCTACGCCGCGCGCTTTCCTTCGGCACCGAGCATCTGTCGCTCTACCAGCTGACGATCGAACCCGGCACGCGCTTCGCCACCGAGGCCGCTGCCGGCCGCATCATCATCCCCGATGGCGATCGCGGCGCCGACCTGTTCGAGGCGACCCGCGCGATCACCGCCGCCGCCGGGCTGCCGGCCTACGAAATCTCCAACCATGCCCGGCTCGGTTCGGAGAGCCGGCACAATCTCGTCTATTGGCGCTATCAGGATTATGCCGGGATCGGCCCCGGCGCGCATGGGCGGCGCGGCGGTCTGGCAACGGTCCGGCGCAAGAAACCGGAAAATTTCCTGGCCGCGGTCGAGCGCAACCAGCACGGCATGGAGCTGGAAGACCCGCTGACCCCCGAAACACGCGCGACCGAGGCGCTGCTGATGGGCCTGCGGTTGCGCGAAGGCGTGGATCTGGCGCGGATCGCACGCCTGGGGGAAACGACGATACCCGAGCTGATCGATCTGCCTGCGCTGGAGAGGCTCGCCACCCAAGGCTTGGCCAGACGCGACGGGGATCGGTTGCTGGTGACTGAAGCAGGAACGCTCCTGCTGGATGCCATCCTGCCGATCGTCGTGAAGATCTCCACCCAACCGTCATCCTGACGAGAATCAGGATCCATTCCTCCCCTCGGACGATCGGGCCTGAGGCACGATGGATCCTGAATCGAGTTCAGGATGACGGCAATATGTAGGGGCGCGCCGCCCCCTATTTTACGAACCCGCTCGGCGCGGGCGACACCGTCACCGTCGTCCCGCCGCGGATCTCCTGCACTTCCAGCGCGCGCTCGGCGATATTGTCGCGGCCGAAGCGGAATGCTCCGTCGATCCCGCCGAACCCGCCGCGATCGCGCAGCCGGTCCTCGGGGAACGGCGTGTCCAAACGCCAGTCCCGCGCAATCCGCACCGCCAGCAGCACCGCGTCGTAACCGAGGCTCGACAGGCGGAACGGCGCCGTGCCGAAGCGTGCCCGATATTTCGCGGCATATTGGCGGTAGAGATTGTCCGGTACGCTGGCGAACCAGGCGCCGTTCAGCGCCGGCTTGGCGTTGACCGACGAATCCGAATTCCACAATTCGGTCCCCAGCACGCGCGCCGAACCGCCGCCGCTCTTGCGCAGCAACGGTACGGCCGCCGCGGCGTTGCTGCCGCCATCGGCGATCAGCACCGCCTGGTACGGCGAGTTGCGCGCCATGCGCGATACCGCTGCGGCGATCGATCCCGGCGCGCGATCATAGGTCTGCAGCGTCACCACCTGCCCGCCGGCATCTTCCACGCTGCGCAGGAACGAGGTCGAGGCACGCTCGCCGTACAGGCCGTTCGGCACCAGCCCGGCAAACGCCGTGACGCCCTGCGCGCGCGCATAATCGACCACGCGGTTGATCGACTGGCCCGGCACATAGCCCATCAGATAGGATCCGTTGCCCGCCGCGCTGGCATCGTTGGAGAAGCTCACCACCGGCACGCCGGCGCGCTTGGCGATCGGCGTCACTGCCTTGACGTCTTCCGCCAGCAACGGCCCGAGGATCAGCCGATTGCCCTCGGCGATCGCGCGCTGCGCCGCCCCCGCCGCGCCCAGCGCGGCCGTGTCGTAGGTGGTGATGCGGATGCGTTCGTTGCGCGTGTCGAGCAGCGCCAGCTGCGTGGCATTGTTCAGGCTTTGCCCGACACCGGCATTGGAACCGCTCATCGGCACCAGCAGCGCGATGCGATGCCGCGCGGTATCGACCGGGATGCCGGGGTTGAACTGTGGCTGCTGCGTGGGCTGCGGGCGCGTCACCGGCGGGCGCTTGATCGGCTGCGGACCGCGCGGCACGACCGATTGGCATGCGCCCAATGCGAGCGCCGCGGCGATGGCGACGAAGCGACAGAACGTGCTTCCTCGTTGCGGTATCGATGCGGCCTCTGCCATGACTATCCCCTATGAACTCAGAACTTATGCCCGGCCTCTATATCGTCGCCACCCCAATCGGCAATCTCGGCGATCTCTCGCCGCGTGCCGCGCAGGTCCTGGCCGGCGCCGCGATCATCGCGGTCGAGGACAGCCGCGTCACCGCCAAGCTGCTGCGCCATATCGGCATCAAACGCCCGATGACGCCGTATCACGATCACAATGCCGAGGGCGTCCGCCCCGGGCTGATCGCGCGGATGGGCACGGAAGCCGTCGCGCTGGTGTCGGACGCCGGCACGCCCTTGATCTCCGACCCCGGCTACAAACTGGTTCGCGACGCGCGCGCCGCGGGGCATAATGTCGTGACGGTCCCTGGCCCCTGCGCCGCCGTCGCCGCGCTGACGCTGGCCGGCCTGCCGACCGATCGCTTCCTCTATCTCGGCTTCCTGCCCCCCAAGGCGCAGGCGCGCGCCGCGGCGATCGCCGAGGTGGCGGCGGTCCGCGCGACTTTGGTGCTGTACGAATCGGGCCCGCGCCTCGCCGTGACCCTGGCGGCGCTGGCCGAGGGGCTGGGCGCGCGCGAGGCGGCCGTGACGCGCGAGATCACCAAGCGGTTCGAGGAAGCGGTGACGGGGACGCTCGGCGAGCTCGCCACCCGCTACGCCGACGCCCCGCCCAAGGGCGAAATCGTCGTCGTCATCGCGCCCCCCGGCGAGGCGGCACCGGCCAGCGCCGACGATACCGAGACGGCGCTCGAGGAGGCGCTGACCCGCCTGCCGATGGCCAAAGCGGTGAGCGAAGTGGCCAAGAAGCTCGGCGTTGACCGCAAGGCGCTCTACGCCCGCGCGCTGGAACTGAAGGGATGAGGGACCGCCGCGTCGCCGAAGCCTCGGGCCGGCGCGGCGAGCGGCTGGCGGGCTGGTGGCTGCGGCTGAAAGGCTGGCGCATCCTCGATCGCCGGGTCCGCACGCCCGCCGGCGAGGTCGATCTGGTCGCGCGCAAGGGCAATCTCGTCGCCTTTGTCGAGGTCAAGCTGCGCAAGACCGCCGCCGAGCTCGATTTCGCGATCGACGAACGCCGCCTGTCGCGCGTCGCTGCTGCCGCAGAAGTGCTGATGGCGCGCTATGCCGGCCCGGGTGACGACATCCGCGTCGACGTCATTCTCATCGCCCCAGGCGCCCGCCCGCGCCATATCGAGAATGCGTGGATCGGGTGACTTACGCCGCGGGCGTGCCTACATGCGGGCAAGCCCAAGGGAGAATGCTGTGAGCCTGACCGTCGCCGTCCAGATGGACCCCATCGAGTCGATCAATATCGCCGGTGATTCGACCTTCGCGCTGATGCTCTCCGCGCAGGATCGCGGCCACACGCTGTTCCATTATTCGGCCGAAGACCTCAATTATGCCGACGGCCGCGTGTGGGCTAAGGCGCACCCGGTCACCGTGCAGAACGTCGTCGGCGACCATTTCAGCTTCGGCGAGCCCCGCAACCTCGATCTCGGCGACGAGGCGGACGTGGTACTGATGCGCCAGGATCCGCCGTTCGATCTCGGCTATATCACCGCCACGCACCTGCTCGAGCGCATCGCGCACAAGACCCTGGTGGTCAACGATCCGGCCAGCGTGCGCAACGCGCCGGAAAAGGTCTTCGTGCTCGATTATCCGCAGTTCATGCCGCCGACGCTCGTCACGCGCAGCCTGGAAGAAGCGCGGCTGTTCCTGGCAAAGCACGGCGAGATCGTCGTCAAGCCGCTGCACGGCAATGGCGGCAAGGCGATCTTCAAGGTGGGGAATGACGGCGCCAACCTCTCCGCGCTGATCGAAGTGTTCAACATGACCTGGCGCGAGCCGCACATGATCCAGGCCTTCCTTCCCGACGTGGCGCAGGGCGACAAGCGCATCGTGCTGATCGACGGCGAGATTGCCGGCGCGATCAACCGCCTGCCCGGCGAAGGAGAGATCCGCTCCAATCTCGCGGTCGGCGGCTCGGCCGTGAAGACCGAGCTTACCGAGACGGAAATCGAGATTTGCCGCGTGCTCGGGCCGGAACTGAAGAAGCGCGGTTTGCTGTTCGTGGGGATCGACGTGATCGGCGGCAAGTGGCTGACCGAGATCAACGTCACCTCGCCGACCGGCATCGTCGCGATCGACCGTTTCAACGGCACCGACACTGGCGCGCTGATCTGGGCCGCGATCGAGGCGAAGGTGGCGCTGCGCTGATAACGCCGTTCCCCCGCGAAAAGCGGGGGCCCAGGGCACCAGGGATATGGTTGCCTGGCTCCGCCCCCCGATTTTGCGGGATAAGATAACCGAGGCCGCACGGCAGATCTCGGAACAAGACCGGCATGACGGGGGTAATGCCTCAGCAATGACCGAACTCATCATCAATCTGATCGCCTGGGGCGGCTATCTCGGGATCTTCCTGCTGATGGCGGCGGAGAACGTGTTTCCGCCTATTCCCTCCGAAGTGATCATGGGCCTGGGCGGCATCGCCGTCGCGCGCGGGCAGATGGAGCTCGTGCCGCTGATCCTGTGGGGCACCGCCGGCACCGTTGCGGGCAATTATTTCTGGTACGAGATCGGCCGCCGCATGGGCTATCAGCGGCTCAAGCCGTTCGTCGATCGGCATGGCCGCTGGCTGACGATGGACTGGGAAGAGGTCGAGAAACTCCACCGCTTCTTCCAGCGCCACGGGCAATGGGTGGTGTTCTTCATGCGCTTCATGCCCGCCGGTCGCACGATCATCTCGCTCCCGGCCGGCATGGCCCGCATGCCGCACTGGCGCTTCGCGCTGGCGACGGCGGCGGGCAGCGTGATCTGGAACTGCATCCTGGCCGGCGCGGGCTATTATCTCGGCAGCAATTTCCAGCAATTACATGCTTATATCGGGCCGGCGGCCGTGGCGCTGACGGTCGCGATCGTCGTGTATTACATTTACCGCGTCTTCACCTGGAAGCCGCGAGCGTCCTGAAACGATTGCTGGCCGAGAAAGGCCAGGCCTGACCAGCGGCACGTTCTCGCGAGGTCGCACGGTGGCAGTGGTGCAGAGCGAATGGTCCGCTTTGGCGTTTGCAGATCGAATAGCAGCCACGAGGCTGGGCCGTCTGATCCGGCAAGCCCCGCAGAAGTCCGTGCATCTAAAATCAGGCGCAAGTCCCTCGAACCGTTGACCGCGGCATCGCCTATGCGCTCATCCGGATCGTCGCTACACCCCTACCGGCGAGCAGCGGTATGTGGGGAGCGCGTGATGCGTCATTGGACTTTGTCGGCGGCGATCGGAGCCGCAATCATGAGCTCTAGCTCGGGCTCCGCGAGCCCGGTGCAGGGTGTGCTTTCAGGCATCTATGTTCTGGACCGGGCGAGGAGCGACAACGCCTTCCAAGCGATCGACCGCGCTACCGCCGATATTTCCAATGCCAAGCGCCCTCTGGATCGTATGAGGCTTCGTAAGTCCATGGCGGTAGATAGAATTAGGATTTCGATTGCAGAAACTCGAGTGGGGATCGCGTATGATGCCAAAGCACCTATTGTCGTTTGGATGGGCGAAGAGCCGATCAAGTGGAAGCTCATTGAAGAGCTTGTTTTCTATGTATCGGCAAAGGCTAATGGTGATGCTGTTTCTCTGACATTCCGTGGAGACGACAGCGAACGGACCTCAACGTATCGCAGCGTTGGTCAGGATTTGGTGGAAGATACCACCATCATCAGTCCAATGCTCTCCACACCGGTTGTTTATAAGCAGATATTTAATCGAACGAATTGATAGAATTGACGGAAAGGACATTTTGGCGAGAAGCCGTTAATCGGTGTTCCCCTCGTCAATGCGTCTGCAGGTCGGGATGATCTCTCCAATATTCGCCTTAAGGCGCGCTACGACCTTAATCGAACGGCAGTAAATGGCGATAGCTGCCATTCCGCCCATGGGTCACACCCATAGCGCCTTAAACGGGCGGCCTATCCGAACTAGGCCCGCGGGTGTGCGTTGCGGTACACGTCCATCAGATGCGCCGCGTCCACCGCCGTATAGATCTGCGTCGAACTGAGACTCGCATGGCCGAGCAATTCCTGTAGCGCGCGCAGATCGGCGCCGCGCCCGAGCAGGTGGGTCGCGAAGCTGTGCCGCAGCGCGTGCGGTGTCGTGCGATCGCCAAGCCCCAGCCGCACCCGCGCGGCCTGCACCGCGCGCCGGATCAGCGCCGCATCCAGCACGCCGCCCTTGGCACCGCGAAACAGCGGAGTGTCGCGCGCGATTGGCCACGGACACAAGGCGGCATAGTGCTCGATCCCCGCGCGCACCTGCGGCAATAGCGGCACGATCCGCGTTTTCTGGCGCTTCCCCGTCACGCTCAGCGTCGCGCCGAGCGGCAGGATCGCGCCGGTCAGCGCCAGTGCCTCGCCGATGCGCAGGCCGGCGCCGTACAACAGCATCAGCACCGCCCAGTCGCGTGCCGCGACCCACGGTTCGGCGGCGCTGTCCGCGACATCCTCGGCCAGCGCCACTGCCTCGTCGGGTGATATCGGCCGCGGCACGCCTTTCTTGACGCGCGGCCCGGTCAGCCGCGGTGTCGTCCCCGCCCCCACCGCGAAATCGAGAAACGCGCGAACGGCCGAGAGTTCGCGCGCGGCTGAGGCATTGCCCAGCCCGTCGGCGCGCCGCGCCGCGAGAAACGCGCGCAATTCGGCTGCAGTCAGCGCCGTCAGCCGCTCGCCAGTCACCGCAGCGCCCCAATGGCCGGACAGGAACTCAACCAGCCGGTGCGCCGTGGCCACATAGGCGCGCACGGTGTGCACCGAGCGCCGCCGGTTCTGCGCGAGATGCCCCTCCCAGGCCAGGATCGTCGGTTTCATGCGCGGATTCCTATCAGGCGCGGTCGCGCGGCGCGAGCCGCACCACACCGGTTCGACATGGTAAATCGATGCGTCATCGCAATGAAATAAAGGACTATGTTAATCTAGGGCAGGCTAACCTGCATCACATGAACGCACTCACGACTATATCGGGATCGTTCCCAACCGACGAGGATCGGCGGCTCAGTGCGCTGCACGCGCTCAACCTGCTCGACAGCGAGCCTGAAAAGGCCTTCGATGCGCTCGTTGCGATCGCCGCGCAGCGCTTCGACTGTCCGATCTCCTTGCTCTCGCTGATCGATCGCGATCGGCAATGGATCAAGGCCAAGAGCGGCATCGAGGTCGAACAGACTGATCGCGATATCGCCTTCTGTGATCATACGATCCGCAGCGACCAGCCCTTCATCATCAATGACACGAGCAAGGATCCGCGCTTCGCGGGCAATCCGTTCGTTACCGGCGATGCGCATGTCCGCTTCTATGCCGGCGCGCCGATCCATGTATCCGACGCGGACGGCCGCCACGCGATCGGCGCGCTGTGCATCATCGATGATAAGCCACGCTCGCTGAACGACGTCCAGATCACGGCCCTGACCCACCTTGCCTTGATCGCCGAGGCGTTGATCTCGGCGCGCGGCGCGGCGCAGGAAGCCTTGTCGATCGCCGAAAGCGCGCAGGAGCAATCCCGCCTGCTGCGGCGGCAGGAGCGCGTCTTCGGCCAAGCCGAACGCCTGTCCAAAATCGGCTCCTGGCGGCTCGACCTGCGCAATGACGAGATCGTGTGGTCGGACGGCATGTATCGCATCCACGAGATCGCGCCGGAGCATAAGCCCGATCTGGCCACCGCGCTCGATTTCTATCCGCCGCGCGACCGCGCCATGGTCAGCACGGCGCTGGACCGCACGATCGAGACCGGCGAGATGTTCAATGTCGAGGTCGATTTCGTCACCGCGCGGGGCCGGCGCCGGCGCATGCGCAGCTCCGGCGAGCTCGAAATCGAGAAAGGCAAGGCGGTCGCGCTAGTCGGCGTGTTCCAGGACATCACCGATACGCATCATATCGAGCGCAAGCTGCGCGAATCCGCCAGCACCGACGAAGTGACGCAGATCGCCAACCGAGCCGAATTCAACCGCGTGCTGGAGGCGGAACTGCAGGCCGCGCGCGCCGGCGCCGGTCTTGTCTTGGTGTTGATCGATCTCGACGATTTCAAGACCACCAACGACACGTTCGGGCATCTCGCCGGCGATGACGTACTTCGTGCGGTCGGCCAGCGGCTGCGCGCGCCCTACCTCAAGGACAGCTTCGCGGCCCGCCTCGGCGGCGACGAATTCGCCTTGTTGCTGAGCGATCCCGATCTCGTCGCCACCGCGCCGGCAGTCATCGAACGGCTGCTCGAACACCTCAAGAGCCCCGTGCAGACCGCCACTGCGCTGCTGCAGATGTCCGGCACGATCGGCTCGGCCAGCCCCGGCCCCGGCATCGATACGATCCGCGAACTAATGCACGCCGCCGATGTCGCGCTGTATACGGCCAAGCGCACCCGGCGCGGCACCGCCCACGCCTTCACCCCGCCCCGGCCCGTGACGGACTGACCCGCCGCGGATCGGGCGCGGTACGCTATCTGCGTACCAGCATCACGCGCGTGGTCGGTTCCGGCATTGCCGCCAGCTGCAGCGCATAACTGCCGCGTACGAGCCGGTAATCGACGATCTTGCGCAGGCCGGTGCAGAGCGGGCCGTGGCCGTGCGCGATCGGTGCCAGCGCGCGCCGCCCGCGCACCACGTCGACCCAGGCGCCGTTGCTCAGCCCGATCTGGTACACGCCGGCACGAGCGATCGAGAAACGCAGCACCGCGCCCGGCCCCGGCTTGGCCGGCCGCACCGCCCATGGCGTGCGCGCCGCCGGCCGCGCGCGCGCGATCACCGGCACGGTCGGTTGCAGCACGGTCCCCGGCATCATGTTCCAGCCGCGAAACGCGGGCGGCAGGTCGCCTGCGCGCACGCACACCGGCTCGGGTGTCTCAATCCCATGGGCGCCATGCGCCATCGGCATTGCCGACTGGGCCAGGATCAACGCGGTCAGCAACATCGGCACGGGCATCTCCTGGAAAGCGTCCCTTCCCTCTAGCGCCGCCCGAAGCCATATGCACCCACATGTCCTCCCGCGCCCGTGTCCTCGTCCTCAATTCCGCGCTCGGGCCGCTGGATTACCGCGTGCCGCACGGCATGAGCGTCCAGCCGGGCTCGATCGTCATCGCGCCGCTGGGGCCCCGGCAATTGCTCGGCGTGGTGTGGGAGCCCGAGCGCATGCCGTCCGACGCCGAGGTCGGCGACAATCGGCTGCGCAATCTGGTCGGCGTGGTCGACGTGCCGCCGCTCGGCGAACCGCTCCGCCGCCTCATCGAATGGACGGCGGATTATTATCTCGCGCCTGCCGCCGCGGTGGTGCGCATGGCGATGCCGTCCTCCTCCGCACTCGAGGGCGTCAAGACGATTACCGAATATCGCGCCACCGGCGAGGTGCCCGATCGTCTGACCCCACAGCGTGAGCAGGCGCTGGAGCGGATCGGCGACCGCCAGGGGCTGATCCGCGAACTGGCGACGGTCGCCGACGTGTCCGACGCGGTGATCCGCGGTCTGGTCAAGGTCGGCGCGCTGGAGGCGCTGCAGGTCGATATCGACAGCCCCTATCCGCTACCCGATCCGGATCATCACCAGCCCGCGCTGTCGCCCGACCAGCGCGCCGCCTCGGCCACGCTCGTTGCCAATGTCGCGGCCCACGAATTCCACCCCACGCTGCTCGATGGGGTTACCGGATCGGGCAAGACCGAAGTCTATTTCGAGGCGATCGCCGAGGCGATCCGCGAAGGCCGGCAGACGCTGGTGCTGCTGCCCGAAATCGCGCTGACCGAGCCGTTCCTCAAGCGCTTCACGGCGCGCTTCGGCTGCGAGCCGATCGCCTGGCATTCGGGTCTGCGCAGCTCGCAACGCCGCCGCGCCTGGCGCGCCATCGCCACCGGCCAGGCGCTGGTCACGGTCGGCGCGCGCTCCGCCTTGTTCCTGCCTTACGCCAACCTCGGTCTGATCGTCGTCGACGAAGCGCATGAGACCAGCTTCAAGCAGGAGGAAGGCGTCCACTATCACGCGCGCGACGTCGCCGTGATGCGCGGTAAGTTCGAGGGCTGCCCGGTCATTCTGGCGTCCGCCACGCCGGCGATCGAGACGCGCCAGCAGGTGGCGCTGGGCCGTTACGCCGAGCTCAAGCTGCCCGGCCGCTGGGGCGCCGCCGAAATGCCCGCGATCGAACCGATCGACCTCATCCAGTCGCCGCCGGATCGCGGCCGGTGGATCGCGCCGCCGCTGGTCAAGGCGATGGAAGAAACGCTCGCCCGCCGCGAGCAGGTGCTGCTGTTCCTCAACCGCCGCGGCTATGCGCCGCTCACCTTGTGCCGCACCTGCGGCCATCGCTTCCAATGCCCCAACTGTACCGCCTGGATGGTCGAGCACCGGCTGATCCAGCGCATCACGTGCCACCATTGCGGGCATCTCGAACCCACCCCGCGCGCCTGCCCCGAATGCGGCAACGAGGACACCTTGGTCGCGGTCGGCCCCGGCGTGGAGCGGATTGCAGATGAGGTGAAGGCGCTATTCCCCGAAGCGAAAACGGCGGTGGTCACGTCGGACACGATCTGGTCACCAGCCAAGGCGGCGGAGTTCGTCGCGCGGATGGAAGCGCACGATATCGACATCGTCGTCGGCACGCAGCTCGTGACCAAAGGCTATCACTTCCCCAACCTCACCCTGGTCGGCGTGATCGACGCCGATCTTGGGCTCAATGGCGGTGATCTGCGCGCGAGCGAGCGCACCTTCCAGCAGATCATGCAAGTCGCCGGCCGCGCCGGCCGCGGTGCCAAGCCCGGTCACGTTTATATCCAGACCCACAGCCCGGACACGCCGGTGATGCGCGCGCTGATCACCGGCGATGCAGAAGCCTTCTACGCCGCCGAAACCGACTCCCGCCGCGAGGCCGGCGCGCCGCCCTTCGGGCGCTTCGCCGGCATCGTCGTGTCGAGCGAGGATAAGGCCGCCGCGCAAGAGATCGCTACATTGATCGGACGTACCGCACCGCAGGTCGACGGCATGGAAACCTACGGCCCCGCCCCCGCCCCGCTCGCCATGCTGCGCGGCCGTCACCGCTTCCGCCTACTGGTCCACGCGCGCCGCGCGCTCGACGTGCAGGATGTGATCCGCACTTGGCTCGGTGCGCTCGACTGGTCGAGCAAGGTACGCGTCACGGTGGATATAGACCCATACAGCTTTGTTTGAGCCCGGCCGTCCTTGATGCGCACGGCGTTTGCTGAGAGAGTCGCTGCCATGACCCTCACGCGCTTGCTCCTGTTGCTCACTTGCCTGCTCGGCATCGCCGCGCCAGCTCACGCCGACGATATTTCGGCCGCCGCGCGCGGCGTGGTCCGGGTAGTGACGATCGCCGTCGTCGATAACGAGGTTGTCGGGTTCGGCCATGGCAGCGGCTTCGCTGTCGCGCCCAACCGCATCGTCACCAACGCGCATGTCGTCGAGCTCGCCGCACGCTATCCCGATAACGTCGTGGTCGGCGTGGTGCCTTCGGAAGGCGACAAATCCTATCAGGGCAAGGTGATCGCGATCGATACGGCGCGCGATCTGGCGTTGATCGAGTTTCAGGGCCTGCGCCTGCCGACATTGGCACTGTACACCGGCCCGGTCGATGAAGGCGGCTCGGTGACGGCGCTGGGCTATCCCGGCAACGTCGATCTCGCCACCGCGCGCAGTTCCGCCGACTATATCCGCCCGCTCTCCCCGATCCGCTCGGAAGGCGTGTTTTCCGGCGCGCGCGTGATGTCCGACGTGCAGGTGCTGTTGCACACCGCCGGCATTGCGCGCGGCAATTCCGGCGGCCCGCTGCTCGATCCGTGCGGCCGTGTGATCGGCGTCAATTCGGCGCTGACCCGCGGCGAGGACGGCGATACCAGCTTCGGTTTCGCCATCGCCGATGTCGAACTGATCCGCTTCCTCAACGCTGCAAAGCAGCCGTTTGCCGGGGTCGGCACGCCGTGCACCAGCCTAGCCGAACAATTGCGCCAGGATAGCGATGCCGATGCGCTCGCCGCGGCCGATGCCACGCGCGCCAAGAACGACGCCGCGACCAAGGCCGCCGAAGCGCGCGCCGCCGCTTTGGTGAAAGCGCGCGACGACGCACAGCGCACGCGCGAGAATATCATCGCGCTCGCCGCCGTCCTGCTCGCGGCCGGGGTGCTTGCGATCGGCGCCGCCGGCTTCCTGGAACTCCGCGGGAAGCGCCAGCCGGCGATCTGGGTGGCCGCCGGCGCCGCACTGGCCTTCGTCGCTGCGCTCGCCGTGTTCGTCACGCGTCCCAGCGGCGAGCCGATCCTGCCCCCCGCCGCGCCGGCGATCGCGCCCACGGTCAACAGCGATGCCGCGCTCGGCAAGTTGGTGTGCACCGTCGTCCCGGCGCGCAGTCGCGTCACCGTCTCGTCGCTCGACGACGTCGCGCTCGATTGGCAGCAGGGCGGCTGCATGAACGGTCGTACGCAATATGCGGAAAATGGCAGCAAATGGGATCGCATCCTGGTGCCGTCGGAGGACCAGACCGTCTCGGTGCTGCAATTCGATCCCGCGACGAAGCGCTACACCAACACGCGCTACCTGCTCGGCGCCGCGCAGATGGACGCGGCGCGGAAGATTCGCAGCCAGGTGAGCGTCAAGGCCTGCTCGCCGGACATCGCGGCCCGCGCCAATCTCTCGACGCAGCAGGCGGCGATCCGCGCCACGCTGCCGCCGCTGCCGAACGAGCGGATCGTCTATTCGTGCAAGCCGGCGCCCTGACGGCGCCGCACCCATAGCGGCGCGACGAACCGGCCGCGGCGATGCGCGACGATCAAAAGCACGATGCCGAACGCGGTGCACACGACGATCGCCGGCAATGAGGCCTCCGCCCCGAACGCCCCGCCGGTCAGCAGATCCGGTCCGGAGATCCGGGCACGTGGCAGGCCGCCCATGTCGAACCCCGACACCGCCACGCCGTAGATCCCGCCCTGCGTGAAGTTCCACGCGGCGTGCAGCCCGATCGCCGCCCATAACCGCCGCGTCAGCATGTACAGCGCCGCCAGCATCACGCCCGCCTCCAGCGCAATTGCCAGGCCGGCGAACCAGGTCGCATTCGCATTGCCGAGATGCAACGCGCCGAACAGCGCTGCCGACAGGATCAGCGCGATCCAGCTGCCCGCCAGCCGCTCGATCAGCCGAAAGAACAGGCCGCGCAGCACGATTTCCTCGGTCACGCCGGAGGTGATCGCGATGGCGATCGCCGGATAGAGCGCCGTCGCCGGATTGCTGCCGATAACGCGGTACCCGCCCAGGGCGGCGATGATGCCGATAACGATCGAAAACAGGATCAGTCCTGCCAGCAGCCCGCCACCAAGCTCCCGCGACCAGCCCTTCGCGCCGAACTCGTCCACCGGCCGACGCTCGATCCAGCGCACGAACAGGCTGTATGCCGCGATGAAAATGGCCGCGACGATGAGCGAGAAGAGGATCGCCAGCGGCCCGGTCCGCTCGACCGGAAAGAACGGGCGGATCAGGCTGGCAAGAGCGCCCGCCGCGGCGATCGTCACGATGCCGAGCGCCAGCAGCACGAGCGGAAAATGGATGATGCGCCAGACGAGGCTGTTCGGCGGCGTGGTCGGTTCGGACGGTAGCATCGGGATCCCCTTTGACGCGGGGTCTTAGCTGCATTGCCGATAAAGAGAACCGGCCACAGTCTATAGCTTATTCCTTCCTCGGCGGACGCCGGGCCAATCGCGACACGATTTACCGGGGAAGCGCAGCGCTACTCGACGCCCTCGCGCTTTAGCAGAACCGCCTTGCGATCCGCGCCATAGGCATAGCCGCCGATCGCGCCGTCCGCGCGCTGCACGCGGTGGCACGGCACCGCAACTGCCACCGGATTCGCCCCACACGCCGTTCCCGCCGCGCGCACCGCGCCGGGCGCCCCCGCCGCCGCCGCCAGTTCGGCATAGGACAATGTCTCCCCGATCGGGATGCGCCTCAGTGCCTGCCAAACCGCCTCCTGAAACGCCGTGCCCCGCACGTCGAGTGGCAGATCGAGATCACGCTGGGGGGATTCGACGCTGGCCACCACGTCCGCCGCCAGATCCGCCAGCGCCGCGCCGCCTCGCACGATCTCCGCCTTCGGAAACCGCAGCGCCAAGGCATGCTCGTCCTCGTCGAACGAAATCCGGCACAGCCCCTTGTCGGTCGCCGCGACCAGCATCGGCCCCAGGCTGGTATCCGCCAGCGTCCAGCGGATCGTCACCCCCGCCCCGCCGCGCTGCCAGGCCGAGGGCGTCATCCCCAGCCGCGGCGCGGCATCGGCATAGAAGCGGCTCGGCGCAGAATAGCCCGCTTCGTAGATCGCCGCCGTCACGCTGATCTCCGCGGTCAACGCCGCCGCCGCCGCCCGCGCCTTCAGCCCGCGTGCATAGGCCGCCGGCGTCACCCCGGTCGCGCGCTTGAACAGCCGATGGAAATGATGCGGCGCATAGCCGACATCGGCGGCCAGCGCCTCCAGCCCGATCATCTCCTCGGCCGATTCGAGCAGGGCGACCGCGCGCGCCACCGCGATCCGATCGCGCCCGATATCGTCCGGCAGGCACCGCAGGCATGCGCGAAAGCCCGCCGCCCGTGCCGACGTCGCATCGGCATGGAACTCGACATTCTCGCGCCGCGGATGCCGCGCCGCGCAGCTCGGCTTGCAGTAGATGCCGGTGGTCTTCACCGCGATTACCAGCCGGCCATCATATGCCCGATCGCGCGCGGCGAACGCCGCCCAGGCGGTGTCGGGATCGATAAGGGGCTGGGTCATGCGCTGAACATAGGCGTTCGGTGCATCCCGCACATCCCGTGCCTTGCCGCCAAAGCGCCAGACGTCAGAATGAGACCTGCTGGATGTTGAATTGCCGTGCGCCGCCCGCACGCACGATCGCAGCCTTCACGTCTGCACGGGCCTTTATCTTCGGCAAATTCACGACAATCGGGCTTGGCGGCGGCGTAACCGGGGGAACATCGAACTCGCTCACGTACCTCAACGCACTGGCGCGTTCTTCTGGGTCATCCAGATGCCGGACAAGCGACGCAGCCGCTCCGTCAAGATCGCCGATGCACAACAGCGTTTCCGTCACCGTCTGCGGCGCATCCTTTTCGTGATCGCGCACGAACTGCACGTCCTGATCCGCCTCGGCCAGCTTGCCAAGCAACATCCGCGCACACGCCCTGGTGAAGCGGATCTGCATGATGCCGAACGGACTCGCATTCGGCGCGGCGTCATCGAATACCTTCAGTGTATCGAGTGCGTCGGCCGGTCGCCCTATCTCCACCTGCGTTTGTGCCAGGTTGACCGTCTGGCTGACATTCACGCCACCATTTTCGTTTACGCCAGCGCCCGAGCGATAGGCCGCCACTTCATCATCGTAGCGGCCCAGCATAGTGTAGGCGCGCGCGCGGGCGTCCCACCACCAGGGCAATTGTTTGTCACGATCGATGAACGCCTTGGGATCGGCCGTCTTGCTTTTCACGGAATCGAGCAGCGCAAGCGCTTCAGCCGGTCTGCCTAAAACACGCAAATAGGTCGCCGCATAGATTAACGGCCCAAGGAATTCGGATCGGAGCTGCATCACGGTCCTCAACTCTGCCAACTTAAGCTCCACTTGGCGGCGCAGATCGAGATCGGCAGGCACAAATTTCCGGAGACGCGGATCGAGGCTGGCATCCAGCAACGTGCTCGGGTCTTCGATCTGTTCGATCGTGTGCTTGGCCGCCGCGGCGTCGCCTGCTTCGTCGAGCAATCGGGCATACCGGATGCGGAACGGATCGACCGAAGCAGCAGGCGTATCGGGAATATAGCTGCCGCTCGCCAAGACGGCAAGCAATCGCCGGCGCAACGGCTTTGGCCCGTCCGCCTTGAGCGCATTGTCCATTTGATAAAACCATTGCTCGGGCACCGAATTGAGCGCCGCCCCCCTGCCCTGCATCATCACTTCCACGGTGGTGACGGCATCGCCGTAGCGCCGGCCCTCCAGCTCGAAGCTGAGGCGCAGGTGCCACAGTTCATCCGGACTCTCGATCAGCGCGGTTCCCGACACAGCGTGGCGATAGGCGTTGGCCTGATCCCCCAATGCCACTTCGCACGATGCCGCCATCGTGTACCCAGCGGCGCGCAGATTAGGCGGTAAGACCGAAGCGTCCTTGTCGATGACTTCTCCCGCCAGCTTGGCCGTTTTGCGGCAATCTCCCGCCTCGGCCGCGCTTGCCGCCGCTTGCAGCTTGGCGAGTGCGGCTTCCTGCTTTCTATCCGCCTTTTTCGCACCGTCGCTGGCCCCAACACCGCCGGGCATAGCCGCCAGTGCTGTCGCGCCAATCAAATATCGTATCCATCGCCGTCCGATCATGCCGTGCCCCCACTATGTAGGCGGCATTGATCAGCCCCCAAGCGCCTCAAACAACTCTAAAGTCCGCTGCTTGGCAAGCTCGCTGCTCGCCTCGTGATAATCCTTGCGCCGGTCCGAATTGAAGCCGTGGCCCGCCTCGTAGACATAGACCGTGGCCTTCGGATGATCCGCCGCGATCACCTTCTCCACCCCCTCCATCGGGATGCCGTGATCGTGCCGTCCGAAATGCAGGATCACCGGTACCTTGGGCACTTCGTCCGCCGCGGCGGGGACCATGCTGCCATAATAGCCGCTCGCCGCCGCCACGCCGGTCATCCGCGTCGCCGCGAACCAGGCGACCGAGCCACCATAGCAATAGCCGACGACGAACACCGGCCCTTCAGCCTTCAGCGCGTCGACGCAGGTCTGCACGTCGGCCAGGCTGAGATCGAACGGGTGCACCTGCCGCGCCAGTTCGACGCCGCGCGCCAGACCGTCGGCGTCATAGCCCGCTTCGAACCCCGGATGCTCGCGATCGAACAGCGCCGGCGCCAGCACCTCGTACCCGTCCGCGGCATATTCCTCGGCGAGGTCGCGAATGTGACCGGTGACGCCGAAAATCTCCTGCACCAGCACCAGCCCGCCGCGCCGCGCTCCCGCAGGCTGCGCATGATAGACCGCGATCGCTGCCCCGTCGGACATCGTCATCTGTTCGAATGCGCCCATCGTCTCGGCTCCCCTATGGTGATCACGCTTCCGCTAACCTTCGGGCGGGCGACCGGCAACCCTGCGCAAGGCGCCATCGAACGTGCTGCGCTCGCGTGGCGACAGTCCCGCGAACAAAGCCGCTTCTGCCGCCACCGCGAGCCGCTCCAGTTCCGGCACGAGCAGCACGCCGGTGCCGGTCAGTCCGATGATTTGGACGCGTCGATCCCCGCCACCGCCCCGCCCGCGCACCAGCAGCCGCTTGGCCACCAGCCGATCGACCAGCTTGGAAATCGCGCCGCGCGTCATGCCGAGCCGTTCGGCGAGCCGCGTCTGCGGCACCGCGCCGGCCGCGCGCAGCTCGCGCAGCAAGCTCCATTCCGCGGCGGTCACGCCGTGCGCGAGCAGCGCGCGGGACAGGGACTGGTGCGCGCTGTTGGCGGCGGCACGGAGCAGGTCGGCGAGCTCGGCGTCGGAGGTCGGCACTATCCCCGCCCCCCCGTCATCCCGGACTTGGTCCGGGATTGAACGTGCCGCGAACACAATGCGCGAACCACTGCCCCCATCGCTTGCCGCACTTTAGATCCCGGACCAAGACCGGAATGACAGCAACAGAGACGGCTCGCACAAACCATACCCCTCCCTCCCCCAAAACATGTTTCCTAGTCAACCAACCTCGTTCATCCTCTTGCATCCCCCCCGCCCCAATGCTAACCGCCCGGCCAACCCATCGAAGGCACCGTCTGCGGTGCCCTCATTCCCCATGGGGCCATCTGTCCGACTATCTGAGGAAATCGATCGCGTGGAGCATTCCGGCGGTATTCAAGCAAGCTTAAGCGGCCGCTATGCCACCGCGTTGTTCGAGCTCGCGCGCGATGCGAAGGCGATCGACATGGTCGAGGCGAGCCTCACGCGCGTCCGCGCCGCGATCGATCAGTCGCCCGAATTCGCCGAGCTGATCGCCAGCCCGATCGTATCGCGCGGTGCCGCTGCCAAGGCGATCGCCGCATCGGCCGAGCTGATCGATATCGACGCGACGACCGAGAAGTTCCTCGGCGTGCTCGCGCAGAACCGCCGCCTCGCGCAGCTCCCCGCCGTGATCCGCGCGTTCCGCAGCCTCGCCGCCGATCATCGCGGCGAGACCACGGCGGAAGTCGTGTCGGCCCACCCGCTTTCCGAGACCCAGGTCGATGCGCTGAAGGATCAGCTGCGCGCCCGGGTCGGCCGTGACGTTGCCGTCGACCTGTCGGTCGATCCTTCCCTGCTTGGCGGGCTGGTCGTCAAGATCGGTTCGCAGATGATCGACAGCTCGATCAAAACCCGTCTCAATACCCTCGCGCATGCGATGAAAGGCTAACCCATGGACATCCGCGCCGCTGAAATCTCGAAGGTCATCAAGGACCAGATCGCTTCGTTCGGTACCGAGGCGCAAGTCTCCGAAACCGGCCAGGTGCTGTCGGTCGGCGACGGCATCGCGCGCATCCACGGGCTGGACAATGTCCAGGCCGGCGAGATGGTCGAATTCGCCAATGGCGTGCAGGGCATGGCGCTCAACCTCGAGGCCGACAATGTCGGCGTCGTGATCTTCGGCTCGGATTCGGAGATCAAGGAAGGTGACGTCGTCAAGCGCACCGGCACGATCGTCGACGTCCCCGTCGGTAAGGGCCTGCTCGGCCGCGTGGTCGATGGCCTCGGCAATCCGATCGACGGCAAGGGCCCGATCGTTTCCGACGAGCGCAGCCGCGTCGAGCGCAAGGCGCCGGGCATCATCCCGCGCACCTCGGTCAGCGAGCCCGTCCAGACCGGCCTCAAGGCGATCGACGCGCTCGTTCCCGTCGGCCGCGGCCAGCGCGAGCTGATCATCGGCGATCGCCAGACCGGCAAGTCGGCCGTCGCGATCGACGCCTTCATCAACCAGAAGGCGGCACATGCCGGCACCGACGAGAAGCAGAAACTGTACTGCATCTATGTCGCAGTCGGCCAGAAGCGCTCGACCGTCGCGCAGATCGTCAAGACGCTCGAAGAGAATGGCGCGATGGAATATTCCATCGTCATCGCCGCCACCGCGTCCGAGCCGGCGCCGATGCAGTTCCTTGCCCCCTATACCGGTGCGGCAATGGGCGAATATTTCCGCGACAACGGCATGCACGCGCTGATCGTCTATGACGATCTGTCGAAGCAGGCGGTCGCCTATCGCCAGATGTCGCTGCTGCTGCGCCGCCCGCCGGGCCGCGAAGCCTATCCCGGCGACGTTTTCTATCTGCACAGCCGCCTGCTCGAGCGTGCGGCCAAGATGAACGACGAGAATGGCGGCGGTTCGCTGACGGCACTGCCGATCATCGAAACCCAGGCCGGCGACGTCTCGGCCTACATCCCGACCAACGTGATCTCGATCACCGACGGCCAGATCTTCCTCGAAACCGATCTGTTCTTCGCCGGCATCCGCCCGGCGATCAACGTCGGCCTGTCGGTCAGCCGCGTCGGCTCGGCCGCGCAGACCAAGGCGATGAAGAAGGTGTCGGGCTCGATCAAGCTCGAGCTCGCCCAGTATCGTGAAATGGCTGCGTTCGCGCAGTTCGGCTCGGATCTCGACGCCAGCACGCAGAAGCTGCTCAACCGCGGCGCGCGCCTGACCGAACTGCTCAAGCAGGCGCAGTTCGCGCCGATGCCGTTCGAGGAGCAGACCGCGTCGATCTTCGCCGGCACCAATGGCTATCTCGATACGGTGCCGGTCGATGCGGTGGTGCGCTACGAGCAGGCGATGCTCGCCGATCTGCGCGCCAATCACCCGCAGGTGCTGGCCAAGATCCGCGATACGCGCGATCTGGGCGACGAGGCCAAGTCGGGGCTGAAGTCGGCGCTCGACGCATTCGCCAAGACCTTCGCCTGAACACACCCGTCACCCCGGCCCTGAGCCGGGGTCCCGCTGCTTCTTGGACGGCAGGAAAAGAAGCAGCGGGATGCCGGATCAAGTCCGGCATGACGAAAGAGGATTATAGATGGCTAGTTTGAAGGCCCTAAAGGTCCGCATCGGCTCGGTGAAGTCGACGCAGAAGATCACCAAGGCGATGAAGATGGTCGCCGCCGCGAAGCTGCGCCGGGCGCAGGAAGCGGCCGTCGCCGGTCGTCCCTATGCCGAGCGTCTGGAAGCCGTGATGGCCAGCCTGGCGTCGAAGGTCGGCGTCAGCGAAGGCTCGCCTAAGTTGCTTGCCGGCACCGGCAGCGATCAGGTCCATCTGCTCATCGTCGCGACGTCCGAGCGTGGCCTCGCCGGGGCGTTCAACTCGAACATCGTTCGTGCCGCGCGCAAGAAGGCGCAGGAGCTTGAAGCCGCGGGCAAGACGGTCAAGTTCTACATCGCCGGCAAGAAGGGACGCGTGCTGCGCCGCTTCTTCCCGACGCAGATCGCGCACGACCATGAGATGAGCCAGATCAAGAAGCTCGCCTTCAGCGACGCCCGCGAGATCGCCGACGACGTGGCCGCGCGCTTCGAAGCCGGCGAATTCGACATCGCCCACCTGTTCTATGCCCGCTTCCAGTCGGCACTGGTGCAGGAGGCTACCGGCCGCCAGATCATCCCGGTCGCCCTGCCCGCCGCATCGGCCACGGCAACCGCGTCCGACGCCGCGGTGATCTACGAGCCCGACGAGGAATCGATCCTCGCCGATCTGCTGCCGCGCAACATCGCGATCCAGATCTTCCGCGCCTTGCTCGAAAACGCCGCCTCGGAACAGGGCAGCCGCATGACCGCGATGGACAACGCCACGCGCAATGCCGGCGACATGATCAAGCGTCTCAGCATTCAATACAACCGCGCCCGCCAGGCCGCGATCACGACCGAACTGGTGGAAATCATCTCCGGCGCCGAAGCGCTCAAGTAGTTCGAAGCAAGGAAGCACAACATGGCAACCGCCGCAGACACTCTCGCCCCCACCGCGACGACCAACCACGTCGGTCGCATCAGCCAGGTCATCGGCGCCGTCGTCGACGTGACGTTCAACCAGGGTGAACTGCCGGCGATTCTCGCCGCGCTGGAAACCGACAACAACGGCAATCGCCTGGTGCTCGAGGTTGCTCAGCACCTCGGCGAGAACACGGTTCGCACGATCGCGATGGACGCAACCGATGGCCTGACCCGCGGCCAGACCGTCACCGACACCGGCTCACAGATCCGCGTGCCGGTCGGCCCGATGACGCTCGGCCGCATCATGAACGTAATCGGCGAGCCGATCGACGAGCGCGGACCGATCGGCCATGCCGATACGATGCCGATCCACGCGCAGGCGCCGCTCTTCGTCGACCAGTCGACCGAGAGCGCCATTCTCGTCACCGGCATCAAGGTCATCGATCTGCTCGCGCCCTACGCCAAGGGCGGCAAGATCGGCCTGTTCGGCGGTGCCGGCGTGGGCAAGACCGTGCTGATCCAGGAACTGATCAACAACATCGCCAAGGGCCATGGCGGCACCTCGGTGTTCGCCGGCGTCGGCGAGCGCACCCGCGAGGGTAACGATCTGTACCACGAATTCCTCGATGCAGGCGTCATCGCCAAGGATGCCGACGGCAACCCGACGCCCGAGGGCTCGAAGGTCGCTCTCGTGTTCGGCCAGATGAACGAGCCCCCCGGCGCGCGTGCCCGCGTCGCGCTCTCGGGCCTGACGATCGCCGAATATTTCCGCGACGTCGAAGGCCAGGACGTGCTGTTCTTCGTCGACAACATCTTCCGCTTCACCCAGGCGGGTTCGGAAGTGTCGGCACTGCTCGGTCGTATTCCGTCGGCCGTGGGCTATCAGCCGACGCTGTCGACCGACATGGGCGCACTGCAGGAGCGCATCACCTCGACCAACAAGGGTTCGATCACCTCGGTGCAGGCGATCTACGTTCCGGCAGACGATCTTACCGATCCGGCACCGGCGACCTCGTTCGCGCATTTGGACGCGACGACCAACCTCAACCGCGCGATCTCCGAGCTGGGCATTTACCCGGCGGTCGATCCGCTCGATTCGACGTCGCGCGTGCTGACCCCGGCGATCGTCGGCCAGGAGCATTACGACACCGCCCGCCGGGTCCAGGAGACGCTGCAGAAGTACAAGTCGCTGCAGGACATCATCGCCATTCTCGGCATGGACGAACTGAGCGAAGAAGATAAGCAGGTCGTCAGCCGCGCGCGCAAGATCCAGCGTTTCCTGTCGCAGCCGTTCCACGTCGCCGAGGTCTTCACCGGCATCAGCGGCAAGTTCGTCCAGGTCGAGGACACGGTCCGCTCGTTCAAGGCGGTCGTCGACGGCGAATATGATCACCTGCCCGAGAGCGCTTTCTACATGGTCGGCGGCATCGACGAAGTCGTCGCCAAGGCCGAAAAGATGGCGCAGGAAGCGTAAGCTAAAGTCCCCTCCCGCTTGCGGGAGGGGTTGGGGGAAGGCCTGTCCAACGACGGCCCTCCCCCACAGGCCCTCCCCCAGCCCCTCCCGCAAGCGGGAGGGGAGTGAGACATGAAATGCTCCACTTCGAACTCGTCACGCCCGAAAAGCTCGTCCGCAGCGAGGACGTGTACATGGTCGTCGTCCCCGGCAGCGAGGGCGATTTCGGCGTGCTTGAGGGCCATGCGCCCTTGATGTCGACGATCCGCGATGGCGCGCTGGCGATCTATCGTACCGAAAAGGGCGAGCCCGAGACGATCGCGATCGTCGGCGGCTTTGCCGAGGTCAGCGAAACCGGCCTGACCGTTCTTGCCGAGAGCGTCACCTGAGCTAGCGCATTTCCGGCGGCGTTCACCGCGGACGCAGTATCGCGCGCAACTATTTCCCGCCACGGCGCGGACTTGGTTAGTTAATTGTCAAACCTTGGCCGTTATCCCTCCGCCTGAGCATGAGGGATAGAGTGGCATGAGTGCATTTGGGCGTCGCCCGGGAACGACATCGGGCACCCGTCCCGCGTTCGGCGTTGCGCGACCGATGCAAGGCGGTGCGGCGCGCCCGGTCGAGAGCGAATCCGGCGGCGAGCAGTTCCCGCCCTTGCCCTTGCCCGGCGAAACCACCGCGCTCGACAGCACAGCGCAGACCGGCACCATGCCCGGCGCCAATCAGGATGCATTGCAGCGTCTCGCCGACCGGCAGGCAACGTCGGGCGATGCCGGCAACAGCCGGGTGGAGGGGTTCGAGACCTCGATCCACAAGATCAAGGAACAGGTGCTGCCGCGCCTGCTCGAACGCGTCGACCCCGAGGCGGCCGCGACGCTCGACAAGGACGAGTTGGCCGAGGAATTCCGCCCGATCATCGGCGAGGTGCTTGCCGAGCTGAAACTCACGCTCAACCGCCGCGAACAGTTCGCGCTGGAAAAGGTGCTGGTCGACGAACTGCTCGGCTTGGGGCCGCTCGAAGAGCTGCTCGCCGATCCGTCGATCACCGACATCATGGTCAACGGCCCCGATCAGACCTATGTCGAGCGCAAGGGCCAGTTGGTCCTCGCCAACATCCAGTTCCGCGACGAGGAGCATCTGTTCCAGATCGCGCAGCGCATCTGCAACTCGGTCGGCCGCCGCGTCGATCAGACCACGCCGCTCGCCGATGCCCGCCTGAAGGACGGCAGCCGCGTCAACGTCATCGTGCCGCCGCTCAGCCTGCGCGGCACCGCCATCTCGATTCGTAAATTCTCCGACAAGCCGATCACGCTCGACATGATGGCGGGGTTCGGTTCGATGAGCCCGAAGATGGCGACAGCGCTCAAGATCGCCGGTGCCAGCCGCTTCAACATCGTCATTTCGGGCGGTACCGGGTCGGGCAAGACGACGATGCTCAACGCGCTGTCGAAAATGATCGATCCGGGCGAACGCGTGCTGACGATCGAGGACGCCGCCGAACTTCGCCTGCAGCAGCCGCACTGGCTCCCGCTCGAAACCCGCCCCGCCAATCTCGAAGGCCAGGGCGAAATCAGCATCCGCGATCTCGTCAAGAACGCGCTGCGTATGCGCCCGGATCGCATCATCCTGGGCGAAATTCGTGGGTCCGAATGTTTCGACATGCTCGCTGCGATGAACACCGGTCACGACGGCTCGATGTGTACGCTCCACGCCAACTCCCCGCGCGAGGCGCTCGCGCGTATGGAGAACATGGTGATGATGTCGGACATCAAGGTTCCCAAGGAGGCGATCAGCCGCCAGATCGCCGACTCGGTCGAGCTGATCATCCAGGTCAAGCGCTTGCGCGACGGCTCGCGCCGCGTGACCAACGTCACGGAAGTGATTGGCATGGAAGGCCCGGTGATCGTCACGCAGGAACTGTTCAAGTTCGAATATCTCGACGAAAGTGCCGACGGCAAGATCATCGGTGAGTATCGCGCGATGGGACTGCGGCCGTATACGCTGGAGAAAGCCCGCCAGTTCGGCTTCGATCACGCGTTTCTAGAGGCCTGTCTGTAGTCGGTAACGCGCCTCCGTTGCCTGTACGCGTCTATTTTCACGAAACGTCGAACAGGTTTGGAGGTGCCACGTGCAGCTATTGATATTCGCCGGATTGTTGCAGGCCATCGTGATCACCCCACCGCCCGCAATCACCGGGCCGGTCCCGACCCCGCCGCTCGTTGCGCAGCGTATGGCTTCGTATCTGCCGGTCGCAGACCGCGCGACACCACGGCGCGACACGATCGATGTGGAGATCCGTGCTGCATCCGAAATACTGTGGGCCGGAACGATGATCGTCTCGAACCAGCAGGCATCGACCTTTAGCCGTCAGCTCTCCGAGCCGCCGCCTGCCGATTGCATGCCGCGTAATTATGGCGACCATCGCCAGGATTCGCTGTCGATGGAGATGACCTCGAGGTCTAATGCAGACGACGACAGTATCTTCAACGTCACGCTGCGCTGGGGGCGTTCGCTGCCTGGGACATGCCCCTATCGGAATAGTAGCCGCACAGTCGAGCTGAGCGAGCGGATTACCTTGGCGCCGGATCAGACGATCACGCTGAAGGGAGATGCCGGGCTGACCATACGCCTGCATCGCCGCTGAGCCGGGGCGGCCGAGGGGGCGGATACAACCCCGCCACGAGACAGCGAGCTAAAGGTAGCGGCGCCACCCGATCACAACGCTGCGACTAGGTGAACGCTGTGGCACGCGCTACGGCGATCGCATGCGTATCCTTTCCTTCGTCTTCTTGCTGCTGACCGCGGCCGCCCCGCCCGCCGACATCCTCGCTGCCGATACCGAAGCGCGCTGGATCCCGTTCGATCTCACCCCCGGCAACCAGATCCGCTTCACGGTCACGGTCGATGGCCGGCCGATCGCCGCCATCCTCGATACCGGGGTCAGCTTTACCGCGCTCTCGCGCGCCTATGTCACCGCGCATAAATTGAAAGTGCGCAGTGGCGGCAGCGCCAGCGCGATTGGCGGGCTGGTGCCGATCGGCTGGATCGATACCGGCACGATCCGGTTTGGCGGCCTCACCCGCACCGGCGGCAGCATCAGCGTCGCCACCTTGCCCGCCTCGGCCACCGGCAGCAGGGCACCGATCGAGATGCTGGTCGGCCGCGACCTCACCGCCGGCTATGCGCTCGACATCGATTACGATGCGCGTCGCTTCCGCCTGCTGCCCAGCGGCCGCATGCCCTTCACCGGCGCCACCGCGCCGCTAAGCATCTCGTCGACCCGGCTGGTCTATACCGGCGAAGTGACGCTCAACGGTCGCCGGTTGCGACCGATGATCGTCGACACGGGCGATGGCAATGCCATCACCTTCTCGGCTGAGGCCTGGGCCAGCGCAAAGCTCATCCCGCGGGCGCGCACCTCGACCATCTCGTACGGGCTGGGCGGCCCGATCGTGTCCGACCTGGCAATTCTGGACACACTCGAAACCGGGACGCTGAGCGCCACCAATGTCGAAATCCAGATCGAAGCCACGGACGGCTTCTCGCAGCAACTCGGCATGGCCGGGCGGATCGGTTCGGGCTTTTTGCAACAATATCGCGTGCTGCTCGATCCCACCGCCGGCCGGATGATCCTGAAGCCCGGCGCCGGGGCGGGGAAACCGCCATTGCGCTCCACCAGCGGCTTGCTGGTCGCCGCGGAGGCGGATCGGCTGCGCATACTGCATGTGATGCGCGGCAGCCCGGCCGCGCAGGGCGGGTGGAAGAGCGGCGACACGATCTGCATGGTCGATGGCGTGCCGATCCCGGCAACCTATGCCGGCAGCAAATATGCCGGCTGGTCGATCGGCGAGACCGGCCGGATCGTCGCGTTTGACATGTGCGACGGTTCACGCCGCGCACTCACGCTGCGGCACTTCTATTGATACGCTCGGCAATGCGCGGCAGGATGCGCCATCCCGCCACGACGAAAGCCACGCCATGCGCCCGATTGCCCTTGCCGCCCTCCTGACTCTCCCGGCCGGCCTTGCGCTGGCGGCACCCTCCGCACCGTCACCGGCGCTGATCGCCGCAGTCAAGGCACCGAGCCGCACGCCCGCCAATGTCGCGCGCGACCGATATCGCCATCCGGCCGAGACGCTCGCCTTTTTCGGCGTCAAGCCGACCGACACGGTGGTCGAGATCTGGCCGAGCGGCGGCTGGTACACCGAGATCCTCGCCCCCTATACGCTGCGCCGCGGAACGCTATATGCCGCCGGGCCGAGCGAAAAGGGCTTGGCCGGTGTCGCCAAGCTGCGCGCCGCGCACCCTTCGGTCTATGCCAAGGTCAAGACCGCGATCTTCCCGGCCGTCGCCGGCCAGCCGGGCGTGCCCGCCGGCACCGCGGACGTCGTGCTGACCTTCCGCAACGTGCACAATTGGCGCTTCGGCGCGACCGATCAGACGCAGGCAGCTTTCGACCAGATGTTCGCGATGCTCAAGCCCGGCGGCACGCTCGGCGTCGAGGAGCATCGTCTGCCCGAAACGATGGACACCGCGCTCGAAGGCAAGAGCGGCTATATGCGGCGTTCCTCGGTCATCGCCTTTGCCAAAAAGGCCGGTTTCACCTTTGCCGGCGAAAGCCAAGTCAACGCCAATCCCAAGGATACGCATGATTATCCGGGCGGCGTGTGGACGCTGCCGCCCAATTATGCCGAGAAGGACAAGGACCGCGCGAAATACGCGGCGATTGGCGAGAGCGACCGGATGACGCTGAAATTCGTCAAGCCACGCTGAGCGCTTAATCGTGCAGCGCGATCATCACCAGGATCGCGCTGCCGATCAGCGCCAGCATCTGCAGCGTCGGCCAGTCGATCAGCCCGACCCGGTCGAGATCGACGCGTCGCTTGCGCCGCCAATCGCCGATGCCGGCGCCGATCGCCACGCACAGCGCGACCGCCGCGGCGCCCCAATACGGCGTCGCGTCGTCCGCCAGCCATGCGGTCAGATTACTTATGCAGCTTCTCGATCTTTTCGTTGAGCTTGCCGAGTTCGGCCTTCAGCGCGGCAATCTCGTCGTCCTTGCTGGCGGCGCTGGCCGGCGCGGTCGGCGTGGGCGTCGGCGCACCAGGCATCCCCGGCATCGCGCCGGGCTTGAATGCCTTGGCGGCCACGTCGAACATTTCGAGATTGCGCTTGGCGATCTCGGCGAACGGCGAATTGGCGAACGCGCCCTCCACCGCGGTCTTGAACTGTTCGTGGTTGCGGCGGAAGCTGTCCATCGACGCCTCGAGATAGCCCGGCACCATTGCCTGCATCGAATCGCCATACATCGCAATAAGTTGGCGCAGGAAGTTGACCGGCAGCATCGACGTGCCGCGGGCTTCCTCTTCCATGATGATCTGCGTCAGCACGTTGTGGGTGATGTCGTCGTCGGTCTTGGCATCGACAACCTTGAAGTCGCGCCCCTCGCGGGTCATCGCGGCCAAGTGTTCCAATGTGATGTAGGATGAAGTCTCGGTATTATAGAGGCGCCGATTGGCGTACTTCTTGATGATGACCGGGCCGTCGCCCGTGTTCTGCTTCTTCATCCTGAAAGGCTCCCCGACCCTTGTTTGATCGGCCTGTACCATCCTTTCATGCCGCGCCGCAACACGGTCCGCGACCGCTGCCCCTGTTCCTCGACATGTTGCGTAGCGAAACCGCGGGCGCGCCGGAACGACAGGCCACCGCGCTCGACGGATTGCGCGCCTATCAGGACGCACCTCGCGGCAGGGCGCGCAAGCCAGCGCCGGCGCGGTTCCGCAAGGGGGGCGCTCGACTGCGCGATTATGGCGGCGACGGGCGGCCGGTGGTCCTCATCCCCTCGCTGATCAACCCGCCCTTCATCCTCGATCTGACGCCCGATGTATCGCTGCTGCGCTGGCTCGCCGCGCAAGGGCTCCACCCATACCTGCTCGATTGGGGCAGCCCCGGCCCGACCGACCGCGGCATGGACATCACCGCCCATGTTGAGCGGCTGCTGCTGCCCTTGATCGCCAAACTGCCGGAGCCGCCGGTGCTCGTCGGATACTGCCTCGGCGGAACGATCGCCCTGGCTGCCGCATGCGCCACTCCGGTCGCCGGGCTCGCGCTGATCGCCGCGCCGTGGCGCTTCGACGGGTTCGGCGATGCCGCACGCGCCGAGATCGCCGCGCTGTGGCAGGCCGCGCAGCCGGCTTGCGAGGCGATCGGCATGGTGCCGATGGAAGTGCTGCAATCCGGATTCTGGCGGCTCGATCCCGCGCGCACGATCGCGAAATATGAAGCGTTTGCGGCGATGGCCCCGGGCAGTGCGGCGGCGCGCTTGTTCGTCGCGATGGAGGATTGGGCCAATGCCGGCGCGCCGCTCAGCTATGCGGCCGGCCGGCAATTGTTCGAGGAATTCATCGCCGGCAACCAGACCGGCCTCGGCGCGTGGCGCGTCGGCGGACACACCGCCGATCCCGCCGCGCTGCGCTGCCCGGCGATCGACTTCGTCTCGATGAGCGATCGCATCGTTCCCGCCGCCAGCGCCGCAGACCTGTCTGATCGGCGCGATCTCGGCGCAGGCCATGTCGGCATGATCGTCGGCCGGGGCGGCCGCACGCAATTGTGGGAGCCGCTGGCCCACTGGCTAAGCGCCCTGCCCCGCCCTAGATAGCGCGCAAGACATTTGCAGGAGCATCTCCCATGGATATCGTCATCACCGCCGCCAAGCGCACGCCGGTCGGCAGCTTCCTCGGCGCGTTTGCCGCCACCCCGGCGCACGAGCTCGGCCGCATCGCGATCGAAGCGGCGCTGGCGCAGGCCGGCGTCGCGGGCGAGGACGTATCCGAAGTCATCATGGGCCAGGTGCTGACGGCGGCGCAGGGCCAGAACCCCGCGCGCCAGGCATCGATGGCCGCCGGCGTGCCCAAGGAAGTGCCGGCCTGGGGCGTCAACCAGGTATGCGGCTCGGGCCTGCGCGCGGTCGCGCTGGCATGCCAGGCGATCCAGTCCGGCGATGCGACGATCGTCGTCGCCGGCGGCCAGGAATCCATGTCGCTGTCGGCGCATGCCCAGACGCTGCGCACCGGCACGAAGATGGGCAATGTCGGGCTGGTCGACACGATGATCAGCGACGGCCTGACCGACGTGTTCAATCATTATCACATGGGCATCACGGCGGAGAATCTCGCCGAACAGTATCAGATCACGCGCGACGACCAAGACGCCTTCTCGGTCCGCTCGCAGAATCTCGCCTCCGCCGCGCGCTCTTCTGGTCGGTTCAAGGACGAGATTGCAGAAGTTACGATTAAGGGCCGCAAGGGCGAAACCGTGGTTTCCGACGACGAATATATCCGCGACGGCGCGACGCTCGACAGCGTCTCGGGCCTCAAGCCCGCGTTCAAGAAGGACGGCAGCGTCACCGCCGCCAATTCGAGTGGCCTCAACGACGGTGCCGCCGCGCTCGTCATCATGAGCCGCGAGGAAGCCGAGAAGCGTGGCGCGCCGATCCTCGCCACGATCAAGAGCTGGGCGTCGGCCGGCGTCGATCCCTCGATCATGGGCATCGGCCCCGTCCCGGCGACGCGCCGCGCGCTGGAAAAGGCCGGCTGGACGATCGCTGACCTCGATCTGATCGAAGCCAACGAGGCGTTCGCTGCGCAAGCGCTGTCGGTGGGCAAGGAGCTCGGCTGGGATGCCGAGAAGGTCAACGTCAATGGCGGCGCGATCGCCATCGGCCACCCGATCGGCGCCAGCGGCGCGCGCGTGTTGACCACCTTGATTTACGAAATGGGCAAGCGCGACGCCAAGAAGGGCCTGGCGACATTGTGCATCGGCGGCGGCATGGGGATCGCCATGTGCCTCGAGCGGGGGTGAGATTTCTGAGGCCGCTCCGGGCAAGACGCATCTGATGTATCTTGCCCGTAGTCAGGCGATCTTACGGTGCTAAAATTGGCGACCGATAGTGTCGCATTTTTGCAACGTTGCAACAAAACGTTCATCTTCGCTTCATCTTGCGCTTGCGACGTCGTGGTTCAGCCCCTTTAAGCGTGACACAGGTCAATAACGAACCGTGTCTTAGGGGTATCGAATGAAACTTTCCCGCTTTTTCGCTGCAGCTGCGCTAGTGCCGCTCGCGATTGCTTCCATGACGCCTGCCTTTGCACAGGTATCGTCGCCGACCGTTCCCGATGACACGGCAACCGAAGAAACTTCGCAGGAGATCACGGTAACCGGTTCGCGTATTCGCGCCCCGAATTTGGAATCGGCTGTGCCCGTCACGGTCGTGGCCGGCGAGCAGTTCTTCCAGACCGGACGCGTGTCGATCGGTGACGTACTCAATGATCTGCCGCAGCTTCGCAACACGTTCAGCCAGCAGAATTCGACTCGCTTCCTCGGGACCCGCGGGCTTAACCTGCTCGATCTGCGCGGCCTGGGTACGCAACGTACCCTCGTCCTCGTCAACGGCCGCCGCCATGTCGCGGCAGACATTCTGAGCAATGGCGTCTCGCCAGATACCAACACCTTCCCGACGGACCTGATCGAACGCGTCGAAATCGTGACTGGCGGTAACTCTGCCGTCTACGGGTCAGACGCGATTGCGGGTGTGGTCAACTTCATCCTCAAGGACAGCTTTGACGGCCTGCAGATCCGTGGCCAGTCGGGCATCAGCCAGTACGGCGATGCCGGCAACCAGTACGTCTCGGCACTCGGCGGCAAGAACTTTGCCGATGGCCGCGGCAACATCGCGTTGAACCTGGAATACGCGCATCAGAGCCGCTATTTCGGTTCGGGCCGACCCAACCTCCGCCAGGCAGATGGCTTCCTTGTCGTCGACACCGATCCGGCTGGCACGACCAACGGCTCGGACGGCGTATTCGATCGCAAATTCTTCCGGGACATCCGCTCGACGACGATCTCGCCCGGCGGCCAGGTCGGTATCCGTTATGCCAACAACGCGTCCGCTCCGTGCGGTCGTGACGCCGTCGGCAGTGCCTTCACGTGCGCCTATCTTTTCCAGCCGGATGGCTCGCTGGTGCAGCAGACCGGCACGCGCGTCGGCCTCGGCCCGAATGGCAGCTTCATTGGCGGCAACGGCCAGACCGGTCGCGAAGGCCAGTTGCTGACTTTGTCGCCCCAGCTCGATCGCTATTCGGCCAATGCGATCGGCCATTTCGAGGTTTCGCCCGCCTTCGTGCCGTTCTTCGAAGCCAAATATGTCCGTACCGAAGCGTTCGGTTCGGTCAGCGGCCCGCTGTTCTCGCAGGGGCAGACGCTCGCCGACAACTTCACCGTCGATGGCTTCCGTGACGCGTCATACTTCAACACTGGCGGCGCGGCCGGCAACGTCAACCGCGAAGGCATCCGTCTCGACAACCCGTTCCTGAATGCTCAGGCACGTGCCACGCTGCAGCAGCAGCTGCTGGCGGCCGTGAACAGCAGCGCAAACGGCTTGAACCCCAACACCGGCGCGGCCTTCACTGATACGCCCGCTAGCCAGGCCGAGCGGGCGCGTATCATCGCGCAGATCAACGACGGCTCGTTCCGCTTCAGCAATCGCCGCAACTATGTCGATCTCGGCATTCGCGACGAGCGCATCCGGCGCGAGACGTATCGCGGCGTCGTCGGCATCCGCGGCACGTTCAACGACGACTGGAACTATGAGGCCTCGGCCAACTACGGCGTTTACAAGGAACGCAACGTTATCCAGGGCAACATCAACACCCAGCGTTTCCTGCTGGCGAACGACACGGCCCGCAACGCGGCTGGCCAGATTGTCTGCCGCTCGCAGATCGACCCGCGCTATGCCGGTGAAGATGTTGGCGGCAATCCGGCCCAGTTGGCGGCGGATATCGCGGCCTGCGTTCCGCTCAACCCGTTTGGCACGGGCTCCGTTACCAAAGCGGTACGTGACTATCTGACGGTCCAGTCGGAAGCGACGGGCAAGATCACCCAGTTCGTTGGCTCCGCCTTCGTGTCGGGCGATCTCAGCCAATTGTTCGAGTTGCCCGGTGGCCCGGTCGCGTTCTCGGTCGGTGGCGAATATCGCCGCGAGACCAATAGCTACGATCTGGATGACCTGACTCAGGCCGGCTATGCCTTCTACAACGCGATTCCGTCCTTCAGGGCGCCGGCCTTCGCGGTGAAGGAAGCCTATGGCGAGCTTCGCGTGCCGCTGGTTAAGGACGTCTTCCTGCTCCAGGAACTGACCTTCGGCGCCTCGGGCCGCGTTGCCGATTACAAGGGTGCGACCGGCACGGTGTACGCATACGGCTTCACCGGCGAATGGCGTCCGGTGGACCAACTGCGCTTCCGTGCAGCCTACAACCGCTCGGTGCGTGCGCCGAACCTGTCGGAGCTCTATTCCGAACAGGGCCAGAACTTCACTCCAGCGCCGAACGATCCGTGCTCGGAGCGGAACATTGGTACCGGTTCCGCCACGCGCGCGGCAAACTGTGCGGCCGCCGGCCGCCCGGCAGGCTACGACTATGTCTACACCGCCTCGCTTGAGACGGTTAGCGGTGGCAACCCCAATCTGCGGGCGGAAACGTCCGATTCCTACACTTATGGTGGTGTTTGGGAGCCGTCGTTCGTCCCCGGCCTGTCGATTTCGGTCGATTACTACAATATCAAGGTCAAGGACGTGATCACCGCGACGGGAACGCCGCAGCAGATCCTCAATCTCTGCTACGACTCCCCGACGCTCAACAACGCGTTCTGCTCGCTGTTTGAGCGTGCAGGCGCCGCAGGCGGGCCGCGTGGTGAACAGCAGTTCCGCGTGCTTGAGGGATCGTTGCTGCAGTCGTCGGCGAATTTCGCCGCGCTGCAGGTCCGCGGTATCGACACGAACATCGCGTACCGTCACCGGTTTAACTTCGGCACGGTAAATCTGGGTGCTGTCTGGACGCACACCCTGCAGAATGACGAGTTCACCAATCCTGCCGACCCCAATTTCGCCAACGTGCTCACCAACGAGCTCGGCGATCCGCAGGATCAGGTCAACGTGAACGCCAGCGTCAAGATTGGCGCGTTCACCTTGGGTGGTCAGGCGCGCTGGATCGGGAAGATGTATCTCAACACGTACGAGGATTATAACTCGTTGAACGGCCTGCCGCCGCAGAACACGGATTATGCCGAGGTCAAAAAGTACGGTGTTGCATTCTATCAGGATCTTCGTGCCGACGTTGATGTGAACGACAAGTTCAATTTCTATCTCGGTGTGGACAACGTCACCAACAAGCAGCCGCCGTTCGGCCTCACCGGTGTTACCGAAGGTGGTGGCATCTATGACGTTCGCGGCCGTTACGCTTATGCAGGCTTCGTCGCGAAGTTCTGAGACTAAGCGAGGTAATCCTAAGGGCCGGGTTGATCCCCGGCCCTTTTTTTGTGAAACTTTGACATGGCTGCGGATAACACTGTCGCGAGAGCGGAAGCGCTGCTGGCCGCTGGTGCGCGACAAGAGGCGATTGCGCTTGTCGACGGTGCGGCAGCGGCCGGAAACGTCGATGCGTTGATGCGCCTGGCGACGTGGCGCCTGATTGGAGCGCCTGTGCCCCGCGACCTGCCGCTCGCGCGTGCCCTGCTGGCGCGCACCGTGGCGATCGGTCATGTCGACGCCGCATTGATGCAGATAGCGTTGACCGCCAACGGGTCTGGCGGCGTGGCAAATTGGCCAGCCGCATTGGCGCTATTGCGTATCGCCGCGCGGAACGACCCGTTGGCGGCGGAGCATCTCGCCTTGGTGGGCGCAATGGACATCGATACCGATGGGATGCCCCGCAATATCCCCGAGCCCGAAAGGCTGAGCGACGCCCCTGATCTGGTCCGCTATCGTGCCCTGCTGACCCCGCAGGAATGCGCACACATCGCGGGTATCGCAGCGGATATGCTGGAGCCTGCATCCGTCCTCGATCCGACCACCGGTGCACCGATCGCACATCCGGTCCGCACGTCTTACGGCGCGGTGATCGGCCCGGCGAAGGAAAGCCTGCCTACGCGCGCGTTAAATCACCGGCTCGCGGCCATCAGCGGAACGATGATCGCACAAGGCGAGCCGCTGGCCGTGCTGCGCTATACGCCGGGCCAGCAATATCGGCCGCATCTCGACAGTATTGCTGGCGCCATCAATCAGCGGATCAAAACCGTATTGGTATATCTGAACCACGGCTTTGTTGGCGGAGAAACACGGTTCATGGCGACCGGATTAACGATCGCGCCGCAACCCGGCGATGCCATTGTGTTCAGCAACGTGCTCGAGAACGGCCAGCCGGATCGAAGTGCCGAACATGCCGGGCTGCCGGTCACTCGCGGCGCCAAGTGGCTGGCGACACGCTGGATTCGCGCCACGCCATACGATGCCTGGAACGCCCCTAGACTGTAGCCGAAATCCACCGCCGCTCGAACCTAGCACCCAACCCGGTGAGCAGTTCATACTGGCTCATGCCGGACAGAGCGGCGGCCTCCGGCAACGCGTAATCGAGCGCCACCCAGTCGCCCTCGGCCATCGGCGCCGCGGTGACATCCAGCGCGACCAGATCCATCGACACGCGTCCGATGACCGGAAACCGGCCGCCACCGGCCGATCCCGCATCGGAAAAGCCGCGGAAATAGCCATCCGCATAGCCGATATTGAGGATCGCGACCTCGGTTTGCCGGGCCGCGGTCCAGGTCGCGTTATAGCCGACCGTGTCGCCGGCCGACACCCGGCGGCGCTGCAGAACCTGCGCTTCGGGCATGGCCACTTGGGCCAGCAGATCGCGCATCTCCGCGCGCGGAATGCCTCCGTACAGGGCCAGCCCCGGGCGGGTCAGATCGAAGGCATAGTCGCTGCCGAGCGCGACGCCCGCCGAATTGGCCAGGCTCAGCCGCCGGGCCCGAGTGCGGCCGGCCAGCGCGGCGAACGCCGCCAGTTGGCGCGCGTTCATCACGCTGTCCTCGTCGGCGCAGGCGAGATGGCTCATCAGCGTATCGACGCGGAGCCCTTCGAGCAGCCCCAGCGCGTCGACCGACAGCCCCAAGCGGTTCATGCCCGTATCGATCATGACATCGCAGGCGCCCCCGCCGGCTGCTTTCCAACGCGCGACCTGCGCCGCGGTGTTGAGCACCGGGCGGGCGACGCCGGTCAGGGCGAGCGCCATATCCTCTTCGCGCACCCCGTGCAGCACCGAAACCGGCAAGGCGAGCGACGCCAACGCGGCCGCTTCCGCCCAGGTCGCGACGAAGAAGTCGCGGCAGCCGGCATCGGCCAGGCGGATCGCCACGCCGATCGCACCCAGGCCATAGCCGTCGGCCTTGATCGCCGCGCCGCAAGCGGCGCGCCCGCTCATGCGGGCGAGCGTGCGCCAATTGTCGGTCAGGGCTTGGCCATCGAGGCGGAGGCGTAAGGGTGCGGTCACGCTCGTGCGGTTAGCGGCCTGCGCCGCGCGGCGCTAGTCGGCGCGTGCCGCCGCTGCGATACGCGGGCTCTCCAGTCCGACCAGCGTCACCACCAGCGCCATCGCCACCACGAGCCACGTGTACCACAGGCCGGCATAGGGATCGCCGGTCCGCGCCACGATATACTGGCTGATGAACGGCAGGAACCCGCCGAAATAGCCCGTGCCGATATGATAGGGGATCGACATCGAACTGTATCGGATGCGCGGCGGGAACATCTCCGACAGCAAGGCCGCCACCGGCCCGAACGTGATGCCGGAAAGCGCGCCGAGCAGCAGGATGGCAAACAGGATGACGGCGATGTTGAGCGGCGCGGGCACGATCTTTTCGAGCTGATAGCCAGCCGCGGTCAGCGCCGTGTCGAGCCCGGCCGGTGTCGTGTCGGTCACCGCCAGGCCACCGATCCGCACCACCGTCGCCGGCGTGTGTTGCTTGGTATATTCCACGCCCTTTTTGGAGAAGTAATCGAGCAATTGGCCGCAACGATCGATCTGCTTGGTGGCGAACGGATCATAGGAGCAGACCGGGCCGGACACGATCACCGGCGCGCGCCGTGCCGCCTCCGCCAGCGCAGGATTGGCGGCGCTACCCATCACCCAGAAAAGCGGGAAGAGCAGCACCAGCGTGGCAACGTACCCCAGCACGATCGGGGTCTTGCGCCCGATGCGGTCGGACAGCCGGCCAAAGAACACGAACCAGAACAGCCCCGATGCTGCCCCGACGCCGACGATCAGCTGCGCCGCGGTTTCCTGCACGCGCATCGTCGTCTGCAGGAAGGAGAGAACGGTGAACATCGCCGTATACCAGATCACCGTCAGCCCGGCGGCGATGCCGAACAACGCGACGAACAGGCGCTTGAGATTGCCCGGATAGGTGAAGCTCTCGGTGAACGGATTCTTCGCCGTCTCGCCCGCCGCCTTCATCGATTTGAACACCGGGCTCTCGGACAGTTTGAGCCGCATATACAGCGATACGCAGAGCAACAGCAGCGAGAACAGGAACGGCAGCCGCCAGCCCCATGCGTCCCACACGCCGCCAGGCAGCGCGAGCTTGGTGATCAGCACGACGGCCAGGCTGAGGATGAACCCGCCGACCACGCTGGCCTGGATGAAACTGGTGAAATAGCCGGCCTTGCCCGGCGGCGAATGCTCGGCGACGTAGATTGCGGCACCGCCATATTCGCCGCCCAGCGCCAGACCCTGCAGAATGCGCAGGAAGATCAGGATCAACGGTGCCGCGAGACCGATCGACGCGGCAGACGGGACGAGGCCCATGCCGGCGGTCGCGATGCCCATCAGCGTGATCGTGACGAGAAACGTATATTTGCGGCCCAGCCGATCGCCGAGAAAGCCGAACAACACCGCCCCCAGCGGACGGAAGCCGAAGCCGACCGCGAAGCCCGCCCAGGCGAACAGCGTCTGCAACATTTCCGAGCCGCCGGGAAAGAAGGTGCGGCCGATGATACCGGAAGCGGCGAGCGTGCCGTAGATGAAGAAGTCGTACCATTCGAACACGGTGCCGAGCGACGAGGCGGTGATGACGAGCTGGATTTCCTTGCGCGTCGGAGGGCTTGCTGCCTCGCCCACCATGCCGCCTGCCGCCTGTGTGATCGCCATGCCCGTCTCCCCTGTGCGCAGGTGTAACGCGATTGGGAGGGGCGGCAAGCGGGTTGCGCGATGGCGGACCGGCGTCGCTTGGGCTAGCGCTCAGCCATGGCCTATGTCTTCCTGCTCATCGCGATCGTCGCCGAGGTCTGCGCGACCTCGTTCCTCAAGGCATCGGACGGTTTCACCCGACCGTTGCCCGCGATCGCGACCGCCTTTGGCTATGCCCTGTCCTTCTACTGCCTGTCGCTGACGCTGCGGACGGTGCCGACCGGCATCGCCTATGCGATCTGGTCGGGCGTGGGCGTGATCCTGATCGCCGCGGTGGCGTGGATCTTCCAGGGGCAGAAGCTCGACGCGGCGGCGATCGCGGGCATGACGCTGATCGTCGCCGGGGTGATCGTGATGAACACCCTGTCGAAGGTGAGCGGGCACTGAGCCCCACGCTGCCGTCATGCTGAACGTGGTTCAGCATCCATCGTGCCGCAGGTCCGACGGCGATCGTGCCATCCTGCGATTGCCACCATGCCGGTCGAACCGCACGGTTCATCCGTGTTGCACGATGGATCCTGGACCCAGTTCAGAGTGACGGTGGTAACCGTCGCGCCGCTCAGACCGTCTCAGAGTCCGCCTGGCCGAGATTGATATTGTCGTAGAGCGCGAGCAACGCATTGACCTCGGCGATCACCGTTTCCTGCTCGGCGCGCCAGCGTGCCGTGGCGTCCTCGATCGGCTCGCCATGGCGGCCGTCGTGCAGCGTATAGCCCTGATCGATCAACCAGATTGCGTCCGCCGCGCGCGAACGCTGGCGGCGCAGATGGAAGACCCACTGCTCGATTATGCCCGACGGTACTAAGCGGTCCAGATCACCCATGCGATCGCCTAACCGAGCGGGCGGCGCGGCGCCACTGTGGAATGCTCATTGGCCGTCCAGCATGCGGATGATGCCCGAAAAATCCGTGCCCCCCTGCCCGGCCGCGGCAAACCGCTCGTACAATTCCGCCGCTTTCATCCCCATCGGCGTATCGGCGCGGGCGCCGGCCGCCGCTTCCATCGCCAGCCGCAGGTCCTTGAGCATCAGCGCCGTCGCGAAGCCGCCCTGATAATCGTGGTCCGCCGGCGTCTCCGGGCCGACGCCGGGCAGCGGCGCATAGCTCGTCATCGACCAGCTCTGGCCGGAGGAAACGCTGGAAATATCGAAGAAGGTCTGCGGATCGAGCCCCAGTTTCTGCGCCAGCAGGAAGGCTTCGCACGTGCCGACCATCGTCACGCCGAGCAGCATGTTGTTGACGATCTTCGCCGCCTGCCCGCTCCCGCCCGACCCGGCATGGATCACCGCCTTGCCCATGTCGGCGAGGAACGGCTGCGCGCGATCGAAGCCTTCCGCGCTGCCGCCGACCATGAAGGTCAGCGTCCCCGCATTGGCCGCCGCGATCCCGCCCGAGACCGGCGCGTCAACCGCGGTAAAGCCCTTGGCCTGCGCAGCTTCGCCGACGCGCCGCGCGGTGGCGACGTCGATCGTCGAGCAATCGATCAGGATCGCCCCGACCGGTGCGGCGGCGAACACGGCATCGGTATAGACGCTTTCGACATGCGTGCCCGCGGGCAGCATGGTAATCACCGCTTCGGCGCCGTCGAGCGCGGCAAGCGCGCTCTCGGCCGGGAGGCAGCCGGCCGCCTCGGCGCGGGCCAGCGCCTCGGCGGACAGATCGAAGGCGCGGACGTCATGCCCCTTCTTCGCCAGGTTGGCGGCCATCCCGCCGCCCATATTGCCGAGCCCGATAAAGGCGATGCGTGCCATTCTTCTCTCCTATGCGTCTCCCCTCCCGTTTGCGGGAGGGGTCGGGGGAGGGCCTGTTTCTCACGACTTTCGGGTAACAGCCCCTCCCCTAGCCCCTCCCGCAAGCGGGAGGGGGATTGCTTATTTCCCGGTCCACACCCCCGGGCGCTTCTCGACGAACGCGGCCATGCCTTCCTTCTGATCCGCCGTCCCGAACAGACCGTGGAACAGGCGGCGCTCGAACTGCACGCCCATCGTGAGGCCAGTCTCGAACGCGGCGTCGACCATTTCCTTGTTCGCCTTCACCGCCAGCGGTGCCATGCCGGCGATCGTGGTCGCGGTCTTGACCGCATCCTCGATCAGCTCGGCGGCGGGCACGATGCGCGAGACCAGCCCCGCGCGCTCGGCTTCCTCCGCCCCCATCATCCGCCCGGTGAGGCACATCTCCATCGCCTTGGCCTTGCCGATCGCGCGCGTCAGCCGCTGCGAGCCGCCCATGCCCGGGCTGACCGCAAGCTTGATCTCGGGCTGGCCGAACTTGGCGGTGTCGGCGGCGAGGATGAAGTCGCACATCATCGCCAGTTCGCACCCGCCGCCGAGCGCATAGCCGGCGACCGCGGCGATGATCGGCTTGCGCGTACGGGCGAGCGTCTCGTAGCCGCCGAAATGGTTGGTGCCGTACATTTCGGCAAAGCCCTGCGACGACATTTCCTTGATGTCCGCGCCGGCCGCGAACGCCTTCTCGCTGCCGGTGAGCACCGCGCAGCCCTGACCGTCATCCGCGTCGAACGCAGCGAGCGCGGCGAGCAGATCGGCGAGCACCTGTGCGTTGAGCGCATTAAGTGCCTGCGGCCGGTTGAGCGTGATCAGCGTGACGGGGCCGCGCTGCTCGACCAGGATGGTTTCGTATTCTGCCACGATTATGTTCCTTCTTCCGTCACCCTGAACTTGTTTCAGGGTGCATCGCGCGACATGTTCCATCGCCATTGCGGCACGATGGATGCTGAATCGAGTTCAGCATGCCGGCGGGTTTAGTGGGGCGTCCAGGCCTCCGCATCGGGCAGTGGCGCGAAGATCTGGTCGATCACGTGATCACTTACCCCCTCGGGGCCATCGGCGCTCCAGCGCGGCGCATTGTCCTTGTCGACGATCACCGCGCGTACGCCTTCGAGGAAATCGTGCCGCTGCACGACATGCGCGCCGACGGCATATTCCTGGCGCATCTCGTCCTCGAAAGTCGCCATCTGCCGCCCTTCGTGAAGCAGCCGCAACGAGACCTTCATCGTCTGCGGCGATTTGGTTCGCAGTGTGGCCAGTTGCTGCGCAGCCCACTCGCCACCGTCGCCAGCAAGCGCGGCATAGATATCCTCCAGCGCATCCGACGCGAACAGCCGATCGATCACCTCACGCTGGGCGAGGATGCGGGCATCGGGCGCGGGCACGGCAAGATCATCGAGGATCGCCGCGATATCCTGTGGTGCCGCGGCGATACGCCGCTTGGCCTCGTCGAGCGTCGCGCTCGGCACATAATGCGTCGCCAGCCCCAAAGCCAGACACTCGGCGCCATCCAACCGATGCCCGGTCAGCGCCAGATACTGCCCGGTCCGCCCCGGCAGCCGCGACAGATACCAGCCGCCCCCGACGTCGGGGAACAGGCCGATCCCGGTTTCGGGCATGGCGAACTTGGTGTTCTCGGTGGCGATACGGAAGTCGCACGGCAGCGACAGGCCGACGCCGCCGCCCATCGTGATCCCGTCCATGAACGCGACCGTCGTCTTGGCGTAGCTGAACAGCCGGTGGTTGAGGCGATATTCGACATGAAAGAAGGCACGTGCCGCCACGCCGTCGGTCGCGCCGGACTCCGCCAGCATGCGGATGTCGCCGCCGGCGCAGAGGCCGCGTCCTTCGGCATGATCGATCAGGATCGCCTCGATGGCGGGATCGGTCGCCCAGGCGTCGAGTGCTGCGAGCATTGCCTCGCACATGTCGGTATTGAGCGCATGCAGCGCCTTGGGCCGGTTGAGGCGGAGGCGGCCGAGGGGGCCTTCGGCAAGGATAAGGACGTCGGTCAAATCCCCTCTCCCATTGGGAGAGGGAGGGAGGAGCGAAGCGACGGAAGGGTGAGGCCGATGCGCGTAACCGAAGTCGCCCTCACCCTTCCCACTGCTTCGCAGCGGGCCCCTTCCCTCTCCCGACGGGAGAGGGATTTTAAGCGCATGTCGCTCATTGCCGCGTCAGCTCCCGCCCGACGATCATCCGCATCACCTGGTTCGTGCCCTCGAGGATCGAATGCACGCGCAGGTCGCGCCAGAAGCGCTCGATCGGATAATCCTGCAGATATCCGTACCCGCCATGCAGTTGCAGCGCCCGATCGACGATCGAACTGCCATTGTCCGTCGCCAGCCTCTTGGCCATCGCCGAGAAGCGCGACTTGTCCGGCGCATTCGCGGTCACCTTGGCGGCGGCGATGTAGAGCAGCGCGCGTGCCGCCTCGAGATCGGTGGCCATGTCGGCGAGCGTGAACTGCGTATTCTGGAAGTCGCTCACCGCCTGGCCGAACTGCTGCCGCTCCTTGGTATAGGCGATCGATTCGTCGAGGCAGCGTTGCGCGCCGCCAAGCGAACAGGCGCCGATATTGAGCCGCCCGCCGTCCAGCCCGGCCATCGCGAAGCGGAACCCGTCACCTTCCGCGCCGACGAGATTCTCGACCGGCACGCGGCAATCCTCGAAGATTACCTGCGCGGTCGGCGAGGCATTCCAGCCCAGTTTCCGCTCGGGCGCACCGAATGACAGGCCCGGCGTATCCTTCTCGACCACGATGCAGGAAATGCCCTTCGACTTTTCCTCGCTGGTCCGCACCATGCAGACATAGAGATCGTTATAGCCCGCGCCTGAGATGAACTGCTTGGTGCCGTTCAGCACATAATGGTCGCCATCACGCCGCGCGCTGGCCTTCAGCGCGGCAGCGTCGGAACCCGAGCCCGGCTCGGTCAGGCAATAGCTGGCGATCTTGTCCATCCCGACCAGCGACGGCAGCAGGCGATCCTTGATCTGCTGCGCGCCGAAGCGGTCGATCATCCAGGTCGCCATGTTGTGGATCGAGATGAAGGCGCTGGTCGCCGGGCAGCCATAGGCCATTGCTTCCATGATCAGCGCCGCCTCGAGCCGGCCAAGCCCGATCCCGCCACTCTCCTCGCCGACATAGATGGCGCCGAAGCCGAGTTCGCCAGCGGCCTTCCAGACATCGACGGGATAATGGCGCTTCTCGTCCCATTCGCCCGCGAACGGCGTAATGCGATCGGCGGTGAACTTGCGCGCCAGATCCTGGATCTCGCGCTGCTCGTCGGTCAGGTCGAACTGGTTGGTCATAATAGTCTCGTCTTGAGGTCAACAGCGTCCGTAGCGGTAGGTCTTGCCGCCCGGCTCGGCCCGCTGCAGCACGGTGCCGGCGGAAGTGAGTTCGAGCTGGTCGCGGCGCGGCGCGACGCCTTTGTCGGTAAAGGTCAGGTCGGCGATGACCTTGTAGCGCGAGGGACCACCGATCACCTTGGCAACGGCGCTTGCCGTATAGAAGGTCAGGGTGCTGCCGCGGATCACCAGCAGCCCCTTGGTGTCGCTGCGCGCGACATCGCAATCGGCCGGCGTGATGCCCCAGCGCCCTTCGAACTGCGGCGGCAACGCGCCCGGCGGCGCGGCGCGCTCCTCGCTGATCGGCAATCCGCGGGGGACGTTGCGCTCCGGCGCTTGCTGCACGGTATCGATCGCCGCCGCGGCCTGCGCTTCGTTGACGGTAGGCGCATCACTGCCCGAACAGGCGCCAAGCGCCAACAAGCCGAGGGGTACCAAGCGCCGCATCGAGATGCCTTTCGTAAACATTACGAGAGCGCAACGCGTGCCGGGCGCGAACGGTTCACGCCGGGCATCGGGCATAAACAAACGCGCCGGCCGGTTCTTCTTCGGTCCGCGCCAGTTTCGTGCCGCCACCGCTCAGATCGAACACGCTTCGGCTCTGCCACGTCTGCCCCTCGCCGCTGAACGACAGATCGGTGCCGATCCGCGTCGGCGAGGAGACATCGAGCTTGGCGATCGTCGCGCGCGATTCATAGAACCGGATCGCGTCGGCCGAAATGGTGATCAGCCCCTTGTTGTCGTCCCGCTTGGGGTCGCAATCATTGGCGTTCATGCCCCAGCGGCCGCGGAAGGCGACCGGGAAGGTGCGTGGCGCCGCCGTTGTCATGGTCGCTTGGGGTGACGGCGTCGGCGTGGGGCGCGGGCTCGGCAAAGTTGCATTGGTCACGCCAGTCGGTGCGACGATGCCCACGTCGCCGGTCGGCGCGACCTCGGCCTGCGTCTCGTTGCTGGCCTTGGGGGGTTCGGTCGGGCCGGAACAGGCGGCCAGCGTCAGCGCCAGCGTGGTAAGGGCGACGATCTTCATACGCTATCCCCTAGCCCATCGTCGGGATGACGAACGCGTTCGCGCCGTCACCGACGCCGCCGTCGGGCCAGCGCTGCGTCACGGTCTTGACCTTGGTCCAGAACTTGACGCCTTCCATGCCGTGCTGGTTGGTATCGCCGAAGGCCGAGCGCTTCCACCCGCCGAACGTATGATAGGCGACCGGAACCGGGATCGGCACGTTGATGCCGACCATCCCGACATTGACGCGTGCGGCAAATTCGCGCGCGGCGTGGCCGTTGCGCGTGAAGATGGCGACGCCATTGCCGTATTGATGCTCACTTGGCAGGCGCAATGCGTGCTCGAAGTCATCGGCGCGCACGATCTGCAGCACGGGACCGAAAATCTCTTCCTTGTACGCCGACATGTCGGGCGTGACGTGATCGAACAGCGACGGCCCGATGAAGAAGCCCTTCTCATGCCCCTGCAGTTCGAAGCCGCGGCCATCGACAACGAGCTCGGCGCCTTCGTCGACGCCGGTCTTGATCCACTGCTCGATCCGGCTGCGGTGCGCCGCATTGACCACCGGGCCATAATGCGCGTCACTGTCGGTCGACACGCCGACGCGAAGCGCGGCGATCGCCGGGATCAATTTCTCGCGCAACGCTACCGCAGTTTTCTCGCCGACCGGCACGACCACCGGCAGCGCCATGCAACGCTCCCCAGCACTGCCGAACGCCGCGCCCGACAGGTCGGCGACGACCTGATCGAGATCGGCATCGGGCATGACGATGCCGTGGTTCTTGGCGCCGCCCATCGCCTGGACGCGCTTCCCCGCCGCGACGCCGCGACGATAGACGTAATGCGCGATGTCGGACGAGCCGACGAAGCTGACCGCCGAGATCGCGGGATGATCGAGGATCGCGTCGACCATTTCCTTGTCGCCATGAACGACCTGGAGGATGCCCTCGGGCAGGCCTGCTTCGCGGAACAGTTCGGCAAGCCGCACCGGCACCGACGGATCGCGCTCGGAGGGTTTCAGGATGAAGGCGTTGCCGGTGGCGATCGCCACGCCCGACATCCACAGCGGGATCATCGCCGGAAAGTTGAACGGCGTGATGCCGGCACCGATGCCGAGCGGCTGGCGCATCGAATAGACGTCGATACCGGGGCCCGCGCCCTGGGTATATTCGCCCTTGAGCACATGCGGGATGCCGCAGCAGAATTCGATCACCTCGAGCCCGCGCTGGATGTCGCCCTTCGAATCGGCGATCACCTTGCCATGTTCGGACGAGAGCAGTTCCGCGAGTTCGTCCATATGCGCCTCGACCAGCGCCTTGAAGTTGAACATCACGCGCGCGCGGCGCTGCGGGTTGGTCGCCGCCCAGCCCGGCTGCGCCTTCAGCGCCGCCGCTACCGCCGTGTCGAGCAGCGCCTGGTCGCCGAGATTGACCGTCGCCTGGATCTGCCCGGTATTGGGATCGAACACGTCGCCGGTGCGCGCACCGGCGCCACCGCCGGCGTGCCCGGCGATCAGATGGTCGATGACGCGCATATCACTCTCCGTTTATCGTTGCGGCCCTATCCCATCCCCGCCCTGTGCAGGCAAGATGTAGCGGACGGGCGTGCACCTACTTACGACCGGCCGGCATGCCGGTCGCACCGATCAAGCCAGTGCGGTACGATGAGGCGGCAGACCGAACGTTGGCGACTGCGGGGATTGTCGTGGCCCTCCGATCGGTGGCACTGACGGGCCATGACCGATCTCGCTACCGTACGGCAATTGGACGCCGCCGACCCCTTGGCCGCATTTCGCGCGCGCTTCGTACTACCCGATGGGCAGACCTATCTCGACGGAAATTCTCTCGGCGCGCTGCCGCGCGCCACGGCCGCGCGCCTCGCCGATACGGTGACCCGCGAATGGGGACAGGGGCTGATCGGCAGCTGGAACGCGGCCGGATGGATCGGAGCGCCGCAACGCATCGGCGCAAAGATCGCGCGGCTGATCGGCGCCGCGCCGACCGAGGTGATCGCGGCCGATTCGACCTCGGTCAACCTGTTCAAATTGCTCGCGGCGGCCTGCGCCGCCCAGCCCGACCGCCGAGTCATCGTGACCGAACAGGGCAACTTCCCGACCGACCTCTATGTCGCGCAGGGCGTTGCGGCCTATCTTCCCGGCGTGGAAGTGCGCGCCGTGCCGCGCGCGCAAATCGCCGCGGCGATCGACGCCGATGTCGCGGTCGTCATGCTGACGCATGTCCATTACAAAACCGGCGCCATGTACGACATGCCCGCCGTGACCCGCATGGCGCAGGCGCAGGGCGCGCTGATGCTGTGGGATCTGAGCCATAGCGCCGGAGCGGTCGCGCTCGATCTCGCCGCTGCCAACGCCGATCTGGCGGTCGGCTGCGGCTACAAATATCTCAACGGCGGCCCCGGCGCACCGGCCTTTCTGTTCGTCGCCGAGCACCACCAGGCAAGCCTGCGCTCGCCGCTGACCGGCTGGATGGGCCATGCCGCGCCGTTCGACTTCGACGATGCCTATGAAGCTGCTCCCGGCATGGATCGCTTCCTGTGCGGCACGCCGCCGATCCTCGGTATGGCCGCGTTGGAGATCGGCATCGACCTGTTCCTCGAGGCGGATCGCACCGCGCTGTTCGCCAAGTCGCGTGCGCTATGTTCGCTGTTCGTCGAGCTGGTGGAGGAACGCTGCGCCGGGCTGGGCCTGACCCTCGCCTCGCCGCGCGACCCGCAGGCGCGTGGCAGCCACATTTCACTCGCCCACCGCGACGCCTATCCCGTGATGCAGGCGCTGATCGCGCACGGCGTGACCGGCGACTTCCGGGCGCCCGACATCCTGCGCTTCGGCTTCACGCCGCTATACGTGGGCTATGAGGATGTGTGGCGCGCCGTCGAAATACTGCGCGACGTGCTGACCAGCAAAAGCTGGGACAGCGACACGTATCGCCGCCGGGCGGCGGTCACCTGAGGCGACCGCCGCGAGCGTTCACCGCCCGATCGAGCTATAGGCAAAGCCGGCCTTCTCGGCATCGGACGGCGGATAGACGTTGCGCAGATCGACCATCACCGGCGCGTTCATCGCCTTGGCCACGCGCTTCAGATCGAGCGCGCGATACACGTCCCATTCGGTGACGATCACGACCGCATCGGCACCAGTCACCGCTTCATAGGCATCGTTGCAATAGCCGATGTCGGGCATCATTGCCTTCGCCGCTTCCATGCCCTCGGGGTCGTGCGCCTGGACCTTGATGCCGGCATCGATCAGGCTCTGCACGATCGACAGGCTCGGCGCGTCGCGCATGTCGTCCGTGTTCGGCTTGAAGGTCAGCCCTAGCACCGCCACCGTCTTACCCTTGACGCCCTCGCTGCCGGTGCCGCCCAAGGCCTTGATCACCTTGCGGCCCATCGCACGCTTGCGGTTGTCGTTGACCTGCACCACCGCTTCGACGATCCGCACCGGCGTGTCGTAATCTTCCGAGGTCTTGAGCAGCGCCAGCGTGTCCTTGGGGAAGCACGAGCCGCCATAGCCAGGTCCGGCATGAAGGAACTTGGAGCCGATGCGGTTGTCGAGCCCGATACCGCGGCTGACATCCTGCACGTTCGCGCCGACTGCCTCGCACAGATCGGCAATCTCGTTGATGAACGTGATCTTGGTCGCCAAAAACGCGTTGGCGGCATATTTGATCAGCTCGGACGTGCGCCGTCCGGTGAACAGGATCGGGCTCTCGTTGAGGTAGAGTGGGCGATAGATGTCGCGCATCACCTGCTTGGCGCGCTCGTCCTCGGTGCCGATGACGATGCGATCCGGGCGCTTGAAATCGCCGATCGCGGCGCCTTCGCGCAGGAATTCGGGATTGGAGACGACCGCGATGTCGTGGCCGGTATTGGCCTCGGTCATGATCTCCTCGACCTTGTCACCGGTGCCGACCGGCACGGTCGATTTGGTGACGATCACGATCGGCCCGGTCACCGCCGCGGCGATCTCCTTGCTGGCGGCAAACACGAAGCTGAGATCGGCATGGCCGTCGCCGCGCCTGGAGGGCGTGCCGACCGCGATGAACACGGCATCCGCCCCCGCTACCGCACTCTTCAGATCGGTGGTGAAGGTCAACCGGCCGGCGGCGACATTGGTCGCCACCAGCGTGTCTAGGCCTGGCTCGAAGATCGGCATCTTGCCGGCTTCCAGCGCGGCGATCTTGTTCGCGTCCTTGTCGACGCAGATCACGTCATGGCCGAAATCCGAAAAACAGGCGCCGGAGACAAGGCCGACATAGCCCGAACCGATCATCGTAATACGCATGCAGATATCCTTGAGAGATTTGAAAGATCAGCGCAGCAGATCGACCGCGAAGGCGCGAACCGACGCGCCGATATCCTCGCGGGCCAGCGCGACGGCGAGATTGGCGTGGATATAGCCGGCCTTGTCGCCGCAATCGTAGCGCGTACCCTCGAACGTCACGCCGTGGAACGGCTGGTCGCCGATCATCCGCGCCATCGCATCGGTCAGCTGGATTTCGTCCCCGGCGCCCTTGCCCTGCGTTTCGAGCACACGCATCACTTCGGGTTGCAGGATGTAGCGCCCGATCACCGCCAGGTTCGAGGGCGCGCTGCCCCGTTTGGGCTTTTCGACCAGGCCGGTGACTTCGGTCAGCGCGCCGTCACGCGCGCCGGGCGTGATGATGCCGTATTTGTCGGTCTGATCGTCACCGACTTCCATCGCGCAGATCAGATTGCCGCCGGTCTTGTTGTAGACGTCGACCATCTGCTTGAGGCAGCCTGGCGTCCCGAGCATGAAATCGTCCGCCAGCAACACCGCGAAGGGCTCGTCGCCGACGATGTCGCGCGCGCACCAGACCGCATGGCCGAGCCCCATCGGCTCCTGCTGCCGCACATAGGCAACTGCACCGGGCTGAAGCCGCGTGCTGTCGAGCACATCAAGAGACTTGCCGCGGTTCGTCATCGTCGCCTCGAGCTCATAGGCGATGTCGAAATGGTCTTCGATCGCCGATTTGCCGCGCCCGGTGACGAAGATCATCTGCTCGATCCCGGCCTCGAGCGCCTCGTCGACAGCGCACTGGATCAGCGGGCGATCGACGATCGGAAGCATCTCCTTGGGCATTGCCTTGGTGGCGGGCAGGAAGCGCGTGCCGAGACCGCCCACCGGAAACACGGCCTTGCGCAGACGCTTGATCATTCGAAAACCCCTCAAATTCTGCGGTCGCTCTATCGACATCACCTTGGCGAAACAAGGCGCGTCCCGGCCCGAAAGCCGGCCGATCACAGTCGGAACTTTACAATTATTGCGTTGCATCATGCAACGACGCCAAGCGTACTGATCGGCTCAGCTGTAAACGTCGCGTACCGTTTCCATCGCCACGAAAGTCGAGGTGCTGGCAACGTGCGGCAGGCTCGAAATCTTCTCGCCGAGCACGATCCGGTAGCGGCGGATATCCGACGTCCGCACCTTGAGCAGGTAATCGAAGCTGCTGGCGATCATATGGCATTCCTCCACCTCGGGAATGCGGCGGACGGCGGCGTTGAACTCGCCCAGCGCCGCTTCGCGCGTGTCGGAAAGCTTCACCTCGGTGAACGCGACATGATCCATGCCGAGCTTCGCAGGATCGATGATGGCGCGGAAACCGCGAATATAGCCGTCGGCGATCAGGCGACGCAGCCGCACCTGCGCCGGCGTCTTGGACAGGCCGACGCGTTCGGCCAGATCGGTGACCGTCATGCGGCCGTCCTCGCCGAGCGCCTGCAGGATGGCGCGGTCGAAACGATCAATACGACCGTCGTTTTCGGGCTCTTTGGCTGGCATGAAGTCGAATTGCGGGCAAAGTGCGTCGCGCGTCAAGCCGATTAGGGCAGATCGCCACGCAGCAAGTTCCTATATGGGACGTATTTCTTGCCGAGGATCATGCATGCCCGTCTCCTTTGCCGATTTCGCCCCATCGCTGCGGCCCAGCGATGCGCTGCGCCACGCAATCACTGCTGCGGCGCGCACGCCGGAAACCGAATGCGTGCCGAAACTGGTCCAGGCCGCAACCCTGTCCCCTGCCCTGCGCGCTACTGCGGCAGCCACAGCGCGCACCCTGATCGAGCGGTTGCGCGCGATGCCCAAGCGCGGCGGTGTGCAATCGCTGGTGCAGGAATATGCGCTGTCGAGCCAGGAAGGTGTCGCCCTGATGTGCCTCGCAGAGGCGTTGCTGCGGATTCCCGACACCGCGACACGCGACGCACTGATCCGCGACAAGATTGCCGGCGGCGACTGGGCATCGCATCTCGGCGACGGTCGCTCGCTGTTCGTCAATGCCGCGACCTGGGGTCTGGTCGTCACGGGCAAGCTGACCGATCGTGCCGACGATCGTGGACTTGGCCATGCGCTGACCCGTCTGGTCGCGCGCGTCGGCGAGCCGGTGATCCGACGTGGTGTGGATATCGCGATGCGCATGATGGGCGAGCAGTTCGTCACCGGGCAGACGATCGACCAGGCGCTCAAGCGCTCGCGCGACCGCGAAGCGCGTGGCTATGCCTTTTCGTACGACATGCTGGGCGAAGCGGCGACTACCGCGGCCGATGCCGCGCGTTATTTGAACGATTACGAGCAGGCGATCCACGCCATCGGCCAGGCCTCTGCTGGGCGCGGGATCTTCGCCGGCCCCGGCATCTCCATCAAGCTTTCCGCGCTGCACCCGCGCTACAACCGCGCGCAGCAACAGCGCGTGATGGACGAATTGCTGCCGCGCGTGCGCGGGCTCGCCATCCTCGCGCGCGGCTACAATATCGGCTTCAACATCGACGCTGAAGAAGCCGATCGGCTGGAACTGTCGCTCGATATCCTGCAGTCGCTGGCCGAGGATCCGGCGCTCGCCGATTGGGCCGGCCTGGGCTTCGTGGTGCAGGCCTATGGCAAGCGCTGTCCGCTGGTGATCGACTTTATCGTTGCGCTCGCCCGGGCGACCGACCGGCGGATCATGGTCCGCTTGGTCAAGGGTGCCTATTGGGATGCCGAGATCAAGCGCGCGCAGGTCGATGGCCTGGCCGACTATCCGGTCTACACGCGCAAGATCTACACCGACGTGGCCTATATCGCCTGTGCGCGAAAGCTGCTCGCTGCCAAGGATGCGGTATTCCCGCAATTCGCCACGCACAATGCGCAGACGCTGGCGACGATCCACACGCTCGCCGGCCCCGATTTCGTGATCGGCGATTACGAATTCCAGTGCCTGCACGGCATGGGCGAGCCGCTCTACGATCAGGTCGTCGGGGCGGACAAGCTCGATCGCCCGTGTCGCGTCTATGCGCCGGTCGGCACGCATGAGACGTTGCTGGCCTATCTGGTCCGCCGGCTGCTCGAAAACGGCGCCAACTCGTCCTTCGTCAACCAGATCGGCGACCCGGACGTGCCGATCGCCGAGCTGATCGCCGATCCGGTCGAGCGCGTCGCCGCGATGCGCATCCCCGGCCAGCCGCACGAGCAGATTGCGCTCCCCGCCGCGATCTACGGCGCGCGGCGCAATTCGGCCGGGCTGGACCTGAGCGACGAGGCCGCGCTGGCGCTGCTCGGCCACGCGCTGACCGAAAGTACGCGCCGCGATTGGGCGGCCGGCACGGGCCAATTCCGTCCGGTGTTGAACCCCGCGGATCACCGCGACGTCGTCGGCCAAGTTGCCGAGGCGAACGAGGCGGAGGCGCGCGCAGCCGTTGCCGCGGCATTGGCGGCGGCCGGAAGCTGGGCCGCCGTACCGGTCGCGACCCGCGCCGTCTGCCTGGAGCGCGCCGCGGATCTGCTCGAACAGCGCATGCCGCTGCTGCTCGGCCTGATCATCCGCGAAGCCGGCAAATCCGCCGCCAATGCGGTGGCCGAGGTGCGCGAGGCGGTCGATTTCCTGCGCTATTATGCGGCGCAGGCGCGTCAGACGCTCGGCAGCGGCAGACCGCTGGGGCCGATCGTCTGTATCAGCCCGTGGAACTTCCCGCTGGCGATCTTCACCGGGCAGGTCGCCGCCGCCCTGGTGGCGGGCAATCCCGTGCTCGCCAAGCCGGCCGAGGAAACCCCGTTGATCGCCGCCGAGGCAGTGCGCATCCTGCACGAAGCGGGCGTGCCACGGGACGTGCTCCGGCTGGTCCCCGGCGCGGGCGACGTCGGCGCGGCATTGGTCGGCGCGGACGCCACCGCCGGCGTGATGTTCACCGGCTCGACCGATGTCGCACGGCTGATCCAGCGCCAGCTCGCCGGTCGTCTTGCCGCCGACGGCCAACCCATACCTCTGATCGCCGAAACCGGCGGGCAGAATGCGATGATCGTCGATTCCTCGGCGCTCGCGGAACAGGTCGTCGCCGATGTGATCGCCTCAGCGTTCGACAGCGCCGGGCAGCGTTGTTCGGCGCTGCGGCTGCTGTGCCTGCAGGAGGACATCGCCGATCGCACGTTGACGATGCTGCAGGGCGCGGTGGCGGAACTGTCGGTCGGCGTGACCGACAAGTTGCGCGTCGATATCGGCCCGGTGATCACCGCCGAGGCACGTGACGGGATCGATGCCCATATCGCCGCGATGCGCGCAGCCGGCCATGCGGTGGTGCAGACCCCGCTAGGCCGCGAGACGGCGCGGGGCACGTTCGTCGCCCCGACGATCATCGAGATCGACCGGATCGATTCGCTGCAACGCGAAGTGTTTGGCCCGGTGCTGCACGTCCTGCGCTTCCCTAGCGGCGGGCTCGATGCGCTGATCGAGGCGATCAACGCCACCGGCTACGGCCTGACCTTCGGGTTGCACACGCGGCTCGATGCGACGGTCGAACGGGTGACTCGCAAGGTCGAGGCGGGCAATCTCTACGTCAACCGCAACATCATCGGCGCGGTGGTCGGCGTGCAGCCGTTCGGTGGGCGGGGCCTTTCCGGCACCGGACCCAAGGCCGGCGGGCCGCTCTATCTCTCGAAGCTGGTCGCACCGCACAGCTGGGATGGCGGCGCGGCGGGCGGCACCGGTGATCCGGCCTTGGTCTCCTTTGCCACCTGGCTGATCGGGCGCGGCGACGCCGCCGCCGCGGCGGCGCTAACCGATCTCGGCCTGCGCTCGCGGCTCGGGCAGGAGATCGAGCTCCCCGGCCCGGTCGGCGAGCGCAACCTGTACGGCTTTCGCCCGCGGGGTCGCGTGGCGGTGCTCGCGCAAACCGAGAACAGCCTGTGGCAACAGATCGGCGCGGTGCTGGCGACCGGCAACCGTGCGGTGGTGATCGGCGGCCCGCTGAAGACGGCGCCGGCCGGCCTGCCCGTCGACGTGGCGGCGCGGATCGAATGGTCGCGCGCCGGCCTGGACGACGCGCCCGATCTCGCCGCGGCGCTGATCGAGGGCAGCGCCGCCGAGATCGCCGCCGCGGCCCGAACGCTGGCAGCGCGGCCCGGCGCGATCGTGCCGCTATTGGCCGGCGGCCCGCAGGGCTATATGCTCGATTGGCTGCTGGAAGAGGTATCGGTGTCGATCAACACCACGGCCGCCGGCGGCAATGCCAGCCTGATGGCACTGGCATGATCGGAGAATAGCGATCGCTTCCCCCCGGCGTCCGCCGGGGGGACATTGCGTCCTAAACGCCTACCGCTTCGGTTGCGCCGCCGGTGCGGCGATCGTTTCGCGGTTGAACGTGATCGTGGTGATCTTGGCATCCAGCCCACGCACCACATCCGCGGTCAGGTCGTTGGCGAGATTGCCGCCAAGCACCGAAGTGCGATCGAGCAGCAGCCCGCATTTGCGCGCGGCATAGACCTGCGCCAGCACCGGCTGCGCCTCAGAGGCGACGCGCTGCAGCGCCTTGGCGCGCGTCGCCTCGATCTCCTGGCTGCGACGCTGCGCCTTGGCCTGAACCGGCTGCAGCCGCGCATTGAGCGCGCGTTCACGCGTTACGCGCTGTTCCGGGGTCAGCTTGGCGGCCTCAGCCTGGAACGCCTTGACGTCAGCATCGATCGGCGCGCGTTCGGCGTCGACTTCGCGCTGCGCCTCGCTCGTGATCTGGCGGATCCGTGCATCGGCAGCGAGCCCGATCTTGGCGTTGGAGAAGATTGCCTGGCGCGACACCAGGCAGATGCCGGGGATGACCGGGCCGCCGAGACCTTCGGCGATGGGCGCGACGGGCGCGGTCTGCGCGACGGCTGGCGCAGACAGCGCGAGCGGCACGAGGGCGGTGAGCAGAGCGACGTTGTTCATGGGCTAAATCCTTCGATAAGCAGCCACAATAGGTCGTTTGATCGCGCTGGCGAGCATCCTTTAACACAGGTCAGTCAAATTTTTCCGCGGGCACGACAGCCGGTTGGTGTCGCTGCGCGTTAGCGCACTCCTGAGACCATTGCGTGGCGATGGATGCTGCAAGGGAGCGGAGCGCTGAACGATATTGCCGGATGGGTCGCGCCGATCGCGACGATGATCGCCGCGATGATGACCGCCGCAAACCTCGGCGCGCGCGTCACCGGCTGGGGCTTCATCGTGTTCACGATCGGCTCGATCTGCTGGTCGATCGTCGGCTTTTCGTCGGATCAGACCAATCTTCTTGCGACCAACATCTTTCTCACGCTTGTCAACGGCGTCGGCATCTGGCGCTGGCTCGGCCGGCAGCGTGCCTATGAGGATGGCGGCAAGTCCGCCGAACGCGCCAGCCGCCGCTCGCCGGCGGCCAATTTGTTCACCGCCGGGGGCATCGCCGGCATGACCGTCGAGGACGCGCACGGCGACACGATCGGCAAGGCGGTCGAAGCGCTGATCGAGTGCCGCACCGGCACGCTCAGCTATATCGTCGTCGCCAGCGGCGGGGTCGGCGGCGTCGCGGAAGAACTGCGCGCCGTGCCGTACGATGCGCTCGCGCTGCGCCAGAACCGCATCGTGCTGGACCTCGCCGCCCCGGCCTTCCAGCACTTGCCGCCGCTCGCCGCCGGCGACTGGCCGGCGCAAGCCCCTTCCGTTCAGGCTTCCTCTTTCAGAACGGACGCAGCATGAATCTCGCGTATATCGCGACCTGCATCGCCAAGACGCTCGACACGGATGACATCGTCTTCCTCGCCGATGACGAGCAGCAGGCGGATGCCCTGTCCTGCGCCCTGGCCGCCATCCTCCCGCCGGGGTGCGTTTTCTTCATCCCGTCCAGCGACACATTGCCCGGCGACGTCACGCCCGCCTCACCCGCCAATACCGGGCGCCGCGTCGCCGCGCTGCGCGCGCTGCGCGTCGCGGAACAGCAGGCCGATCGCCCGCATCTCGCCTGCATCCTCAGCGGCGAAGCAGCGGCGCGCCGCTATCCGCATCCCAAGGCGCTCGATGCCGCGCTGCCCCGACTGGCGATCGACGATACGGTCGATACCGACGGTTTCGCCGACACGCTGGCCGATCTGGGCTATGTCGCGGACGATCGCGTCGATGAGCCGGGCGAAATGGCCGTGCGCGGCGAAGTGATCGACATCTATCCCGCCGACGCCGGCTTGCCGGCGCGGATCGACATTGCCGACGGCCGCATCGTTGCCATCCGGTCCTATGATCCGGTGACGCAGCGCACCGTCGCCGAGCTCGACTCGCTCGAGATCGGGCGCGCCGCCGAACCGCCACTGGCCGAGGCGACGCCGATCCTCGCGCATCTCCAGCCCACGCTGATCGCGCTGTCCGGCGAGGCCGACAAACGCCGCCGTCGCTTCGTCCAGCTCGCCGACGATGCGGTGGGCGGCGGCGGCGCGGCGATCGATGCGATCGACGACAAGGCCTGGAAGGCCGCGCTGAAGGGCTGGCGCACGATCGACTTCGCCGACGAGATCGTCCCCGTGCCGCATTTCGCCGAGGCGCGCAGTCCGCTCGCCGCCTTTACCCGCTTCGCCAAGCCGTTGCTCGAGGAGGGCCGCGCGCTGCTGCTCGCCGGCAGCCAGCGCGATATCCGCTTCCTGCGCGCCAAGATCGCCAAGCGGCTCGCGCGCGAGCTGGCCGATCTCTGCAGCTGGGACGAGGCGATCGCGCTTGCCCCCGGCAGCGCCGCGACGCTCTGCATGCCGGTCGATGCCGGCTTCGTCGACGACGACCGCGTGGTGATCGCGGCCGCCGATCTGCTCGGTAGCCGGGCACTGCTCGGCGACACGCCGGCCAGTGTCGGCACCCCCTGGGTCAGCGCCGGTGCCGAGATCCGCATCGGCGACGTAGTGGTGCACGAGGATCACGGCGTGGCGCTGGTTGCCGGCCTCGAGCCGGCGCCGATCGCGGACAATGATGCCGGCGAAATGGTCGCGCTCGAATATGCTGGCGGCGCGCGGCGGCTGGTGGCGATCGACGATGCCGATCGGCTGTGGCGCTACGGCGCCGATCCCGATGCGGTGACGCTCGACAAGCTCGACGGCTCGTCATGGCACAAGCGCCGTGGCGATATCGACGCGGCGATCGCCGAAAGCGCGCGCGGGCTGGCCGCGCTAGCCGCGGCGCGCGCAACGCTGGAAGCGCCGGTGCTCGATCCCGATCCCGCTGCCTACGAGAAATTCGCCAACGGCTTTCCGTTCAACGAGACCGCCGATCAGGCGCGCGCGATCGGCGCGGTGCGCGACGATCTCGCCAGCGGGCGGCCGATGGACCGGCTGGTGGTCGGCGATGTCGGCTATGGCAAGACCGAGGTCGCGCTGCGCGCCGCGGCCTTCGCGGCGCTGGCCGGCCATCAGGTGGTGATCGCCGCGCCGACCACCGTGCTGGTGCGCCAGCATCTCGAAAGCTTCCGCCGCCGCTTCAAGAAATCGGGCATCACCGTCGCCGGCCTGTCGCGCCTGTCCAGCGCGGCGGAGAAGAAGGCGACCAAGGCCGGGCTCGCCGACGGCTCGATCCAGATCGTCATCGGCACCGGCGCGGTGATGGCCAAGGGCGTATCCTATGCCAAGCTCGGCCTGGTCGTGATCGACGAGGAACAGCGCTTCGGCGCCGCCGACAAGACCCGGCTGCGCGGCGCGGGTGAAGTACATCTGCTGACGCTCAGCGCCACGCCGATCCCGCGTACGCTGCAGATGGCGCTGGTCGGGTTGCAGCAGATCTCGATCATCGCCACCCCGCCGGCGCGCCGCCAGCCGATCCGCACCAGCCTCGATACGTATGACGATATGCGCATCCGCACCGCCTTGCAGCGCGAGAAGGGCCGTGGCGGGCAAAGCTTCGTCGTCGTGCCGCGGATCGAGGATATGGCGCAGATCGGCGATAAACTGCGGCGCCTGGCGCCCGATCTCTCGTTGGTCGAGGCGCACGGCAAGATGCCCGCCGCCGAAATCGACGAGGTGATGGTCGCCTTTGCCGAGGGGCGCGGCGACATCCTGCTCGCCACCAACATCATCGAGGCGGGGCTCGACGTGCCCCGCGCCAATACGATGATCGTGTGGCGCGCCGATCGCTTCGGCCTCGCGCAACTGCATCAGCTGCGCGGTCGCGTCGGCCGCGGCAATCGCCGGGGCCAGGTGGTGCTGCTGACCGAGGCCACAGACAGCATCGGCGAACGCACGCTGAAGCGGCTGCGCACGCTCGCGACGTTCGATCGGCTGGGTGCCGGGTTCGACATCAGCGCACAGGATCTCGACATGCGCGGCGCCGGCGACCTGCTCGGCGAAACGCAGGCCGGTCATACCAAGCTGATCGGCATCGATCTCTACCAGCACTTGCTGGGATCCGCGCTGCGTCAGGCGCGCGGCGAGGATGTCGAACGCTGGACGCCGGAACTGCATCTCGGCACCGCCGGCGCGCTGCCGGAGAGCTGGATTCCGGAAGCCGATATCCGCCTGTCGCTCTATGTCAGGCTCGCGCGTCTTGCCGACGAAACGGAACTGGCAGCGTTCGAAGAAGAGCTGCTCGACCGGTTCGGCCCCGCGCCGGCTCCGGCCGAAGCGCTGCTCGCGCGCGCGCGGCTGCGCCTCGCAGCGCGCGATGCCAAGGTGCAGCGGATCGACGCCGGCGCCGCGGCGATCGCACTCACCCCGCGGCGTGACTTCAAGGCGGACACCGCCGCCGCCGGCCTGACCGAGAAAAACGGGCGCTTCCTGCTCGCTGAGCAGACCGAGGAAGCGCAGCGCGTCGACCGCGTCCAGGCGCTGCTGGAGGCGCTGGCGGCATGAGGTAGTGCCGCGTCACCCGCGCTGCTATGCCGCCGGCGACACATCGGGGCAACAGATGACATGCGGGTCGGCGTACTCAAACTCAAGCTGCAGCTGATCTGTGGCGAGACCTATGCGATGGGGCCGGGCAAGGCGGATATCCTCGCCGCGATCGAGCGCGAGGGATCGATCTCCGCCGCCGGCCGGGCGCTCGGCATGAGCTATCGCCGCACCTGGCTGCTGGTCGACGAAATGAACCGCTGTTTTCGCGCGCGCGTGGTCGAGACGCATGCCGGGGGCAGCCGCGAGCGCGGCGCGGTGCTGACTGAGCCGGGCAAGGCCGTGCTGGCGGCGTATCGCGACCTCGAAGCGCAATCGGCAGCGATCACCGATAGCGACGCCTATCGCCAGTTGAGCGAACTGGTGCGCGAAACGCCGTTGCCGGCCAAGCCTGCGGGCTGAAGCAAGGCCCGGTCGCGCGCCGGCCTTCCATAAAGCAGAAACGACGGCGCGAACCCGCCTTCCTTCCGTCGATCCGCACTATATACGCCCGAATACATCGAGTCGCCGTCGTCAGGCGACCAAAGGGTAAGACGCATGCAGCATTTCCGGGGATCCTTCGCGCTCAGCCTGATCCTTTCGGCCTGTCCATGGGCGGCGAACGCCCAGCAACTGTCGCCCGATGGCGCGGGTGCAAGCCCCGCTGCCGCAGCCCCCGCTGACGCCGAACCGGCGCCGGTCGGCGTCCCCGATGTCACCGTCACCGCACGGCGTCGCGCGGAGGATGCCCAGCGCATTCCCGGCGCGCTCTCCGTGGTGAGCGGCGCGCTGCTCGATCGTTCCTACACCGTCGACACGCAGCTCCTGTCGCTGCTCGTGCCCACGCTCAACTATAGCTCGGCCAATCCGCGCAACACCGCATTCACGATCCGTGGCCTGGGCAGCAGCGTCGTCGCGGTGAGCCAGGCGAATGATGGGCTGGAGCCCGGCGTCGGCTTCTATGTCGATCAGGTCTATCACGCCCGCCCCGCCACCGCGGCGTTCGATTTCAGCGATATCGCACAGATCGAAATATTGCGCGGGCCGCAGGGCACGCTGTTCGGCAAGAACAGCACGGCCGGCGCGATCAACATCACCACCCGCAGCCCCACCTTCACGCGCGACGCGACCGAGGAGCTTTCGGTCGGCAGCTTCAATTTCGTCCAGGCCAAGGCCGCCGCGTCTGGCCCGCTGATCGACGACAGCGTCGCGTTCCGCGTCTCCGGCCTCGTCACGCGCCGCGACGGCGTGATCGAAAACATCCGTACCGGCCGGCGGCACAACGCGATCGGCAATCAGGCGCTGCGCGGGCAGATCCTGTTCAAGCCCAGCGACGCCTTCCAGATCAATCTCAGCGCCGATTTCACCAATTTCGAGAGCAACTGCTGCACGCAGGTCTATTACCGCGTCGCCGAGCGTGACGTGGCGCGGACGCCGTCGCGCCAATTCGGCGGCCCGGCCGGGCTCGCCGCACAATTCGGCTATGCCCCGCCCAGCACCAATCCGTACGACCGGTTGACCGATATCGATGCCGCGCTCGGCGTCGATACCAATGAAGGCGGGATCGCGGCGATCGCCGACTGGAAGCTCGGCGGAGCCACGCTCACCTCGATCAGTGCGTGGCGGTTCTGGAACTGGGATGCGGCCAATGACCGCGACTATACCGGCCTGCCCGTGCAGATCGAGCAGCATATCCCCTCGCGCCAGGATCAATATAGCCAGGAACTGCGCCTCGCCTCGAACAGCGATACCGCGCTCAGCTATGTCGGCGGCCTGTATTTCTTCCGGCAGCGCGTGACCGGCCGACCGATCTCGATCTACGGCCCGGCCGCGGCACGCTATCTGATCGGCACCACCACCGGTGCCGGCGCCACCCCAGTCCCCGCCAACCTGCTCGACGGCTACGGCACCGACGGCCACACCGATTTCCAGTCGAACAGCTATGCCGCGTTTGGCGAGGTCAACTGGCGCCCGCTCGATCGCCTCACCGTCACCGGCGGCCTGCGCTACACGTATGAACACAAGACCGGCCGTTACGATACCTTCGTGTTCGGCGGCCTGCCGACCACCGACCCCGCGCTCAATGCCGCCAAGCTGTCGATCCTGCGCGGGCAGCGCTACGCCGCCCGGGTCGATGACGGCGCGCTCACCGGCCGTGCCAATATCGCGTGGCAGGCGAGCGCCGGCCTGCTCGTCTATGGCAGTTACGCGCGCGGCGAGAAATCGGGCGGTATCAACATGTCCGGCCTGCCGCTGAACGATCGCAATCTCCCCGCGACTGGCACCGCGGTGGTCCGGCCGGAAAGGAATACGGCGTATGAAGCCGGCATCAAGACGCGCTTGTTCGGCAATCGCCTGACGGTCAATCTCGCCGCCTTCCACACCAGGGTGACGGACTTCCAGACCAATGTCAGCGACACCCGCGCCGCTGCCGCGCTGCGCACCTATCTTGCCAACATTCCGCGCGTCACGGTCAAAGGCGCCGAGGGCGATCTGATCGCCGCGGTGTCGCGCACGCTCTCGCTGCGCGCGTCGGTCGCCTATGCCGATGGCCGCTATGCCGATTACCCCGCCGGCCCCTGCCCGATCGAGCGGATCGGCAACAGCGCGGCGGCCTGCGATCTGACCGGAATCGGCCTGCCCGGCCTGCCGAAATGGTCGAGCACGCTGGGCGGCGACTATACGCTGCCGGTCGCGGCGCTAGGCGGAGGCCTGTTCGCGCATGCCGATGCCACGTACCGCGCCCGGCAGCTCGGCGACCCCACGGGGTCGCGCTTCACCACGATCGGCGGCTATACGCTGGTCAACGGCAGCATCGGCTATCGCAGTGCGCGGGGCTTCGAGATCGCGCTGTTCGCGCGCAACCTGTTCGACACGGATTACATCCAGAACGTGACGATCCAGGCCGGCAATTCCGGCCTGATCCTCGCCACGCCGAGCGACCCGCGGACCATCGGCCTGACCTTGCGCGCGCGGCAGTGAGGCTCAGCCCTTGGGCGTGACCCATACCGATACGGGCACTGCGAATTTCCCCGGCGCGGGCTTGCCGACATCGACGCGGTCAGCGGTGACCAGTTCGCCGGTCGCCAGGTTGAAGGATACCCAGGGCTTGGGCATGCGGCCGAACACCATCTTCTGGATCGGCTGGCCGGTGGCGGTATTCATGATCGTTGCGGTAATGCTCATGGGCGCGTCGATAGCGAGCGCGGCGCGGGGGTGTCCAGCGGGCAAGGATGGCATTTGCGGTGAACCGACCGGCGCCGGTCGCCACCGTGCTCCTGCGCACGCAGGAGCCCAGAGTTACACCGCGCAACGCTTTGGACCCTGGGCCCCCGCTTTCGCGGGGGAACTGCTATTGGGCAGGTACCCGCTTATCGCAAAGATCTGCGGCGCATCACCCGCCACCCAGGGCGGTACCCGCACCATCGCCGCCTCGAACAGCGCCGAGCCAGTATGCCGCGCAAGCCACGCCCGCACCCGCGGCACCGGTTGCGCCGCGAACCATTCCCGATCCACCGCGGCAAATTGCCGCACGAAGGGGAAGATCGCGATATCCGTCAGCGAGCGGGTCTCGCGGCACAGGTTGTCCTGTGCCGCCAGACGCTGTTCCAGATCGACCAGTAACCCCAGCCCCGCCGCGCGATGCGCCAGCGGCTCGCTGCCATGCCGTTCGGGATATTTGTAGCGATCGAGATGATGCTTGAACGGCCCGTCATTCGCCGCGATCAGCGCCGCATTGCAGCCCCCAAGCCAGTCCTCCGGATCATGCTGCGCCAGCGCCCAGCGCATGATCTCGAAGCTCTCGTCGATCACCCGCCCGTCGGAAAGCACCAGCACCGGAACCGTCCCCTTCGGCGACGCTGCCAGCATCTCTGCCGGCTTATCGCGCAACGCCACTTCGCGCAGCTCGACCGCAATCCCGCTCACCAGCACCGCCATCCGTGCGCGCATCGCATAAGGGCAGCGCCGGAAGCTGTAGAGCACCGCCATCAGCGGCGCCGCAATCCTTCCAGCGCGATGCCGGCCAGGTTCTGCGTGCGCTTGATGTAGCGCACATGCGAGCCGGCGGGGAGCAAGGCGCGGAACCGCTCGAGATATTCCAGCGCCGCGCCGCGGCACGCGCCCTTGCCGCTTGCCTGGTTGATCACCGTCGCGGCATCGCCGAGCAGGACGCAAGGCTCGCCCATCTCGCCGGCGATCGTCGCCGCCTCGATCAGCGCCAGCCATTCGGCATCGAAACTCGATCCATGGCCGAGATCGGGCCGCAGATAGGATTTGCCCCGCGCCACGACGGCGACTTCCATCATGCCGGGATTGGGCCGGCAACCGCCGTCGAAAAACACTTTGAGCAACACGAATACCTAGATTGAGACGGCGATCAGCCGCCAAAGCCGCGGCTGCCGAAGCCGCCGCCGAAACCGGAACGCGAAATGACTGCGCTGCGCGACTGCACCCGCGCCGGCGCGCGCGCGGTAGGGTTGAACGCGCTCGTGCCCACCTGGGTGCGCCCGGTGACGTAATCACGGTTGATCCGGCTGCCCGCGCCGCCGAAATAATTGCCGTCGCGATCGCGGTACATCGGCGCGCCGCGATAGCCGCCGCCGCCGTTGAGCATCTGCCCGATCACGAAGCCGGTGAGCAACGGCGTGAAGAAACTGCCGCTGCCGCCATTGCCGCGCGCGCATTGCGCCGCGCCGAATTGCGCCTCGCACGCCTGCTGCGTATCGAAGCGCGGCGCGTTCTGCGCATTGGCCTTCTGCGCCTGGGCATAGGCCGCCTCGCACTGGTCGGCGGGGATCTTGCCCGCGGTGCGGCATTCGGCGACGCTGGTATAGCTCAGCGCGTCGACCGGCTTGTCGACCGGGCCGTCGCACGCGGTGAGCGACAGGCCGGTGCCGGCCATCAGGCTGGTCAGGACGATGGACTGCGAACGCTTCATCGGATGATCCTCTCAGGCGCTCATGCAGGCGGCGTTGAGCAGGCCGACGCCGAGCGAGATGCTGGCCATGTAGATCGCCGCGGCAAGCTCGCCGCGCACGATCCGGTCGCTGAAATCGCGCATCACGATCATCCGCACGATCGTGAAGGCGACGATCTGGATCACGCCGGCGAGCAACGCCCAGACCGCGAATTCAACCAGGCTCACCGTATGCTCGAGCGCCGAGGCGAGCGGCAGGATATAGCCCAGCAACGCCGCGCCCAGCGTGATCGCCGCAGCGACATTGCCCTCGCGGATCAGCGTCCGCTCGTTATAGGGCGTCGCCGCCTGATAGATGATCTTGAACGCGATGGTGAACAGGCCGGCCGCGACGAACGCAACGACGAACGCCACCGCGCTTTCCCAAAAACTGTAGCTGTCGGTCATCGTCTTCCCCTCACGCGTAAATCATTCAAGCCCTGAACTCGCCGAGTTCCAGCGCCATCCCTAGCATGATCTCGAACGAAACTTCGCCCGCTTCGTTTTCCTGATCGATCGCGAGCAGCAATTCCGCGCCGTCGCCCTCGATATCCCGGCCGAACAGCATGCAGGTCTGGAAGATGCGGCGATCGACGATGCCGTCGCGATCGTCGTGCAGATCCTCCCAGAACGTCACCGGCTGCTGCTTCTCCGCCTCGGGCCCGAACCAGGCGCGGCTGTATTCGGGCAGGCCCTCGTCGGTGAAGGTCCGTGCCGACAGCCGATCGCGCCATTTCGGCCGCTCGAACGGGCCGCTCGGATATTTGCTGTCCCACGGCGCGAACAGGGTGACGTCGGTCACATCCTGGCCTGCGCGGTCGTTGGTCACCGCCTGGAACATCACGTCGTCGTCGGTGTAGAAACGGTGGATGAACCCGCCATCGTCGAGCGCGACCAGGCCCTGGGCGACGATCTGCAGCGTATCCGAATCGAACGGGAAGAGCAGCGCGCCGCCGAAGCGGCGCCACGCCAGCGGATCGAGCACCACGGTGCGGCCGATCGTCACGTTGCGGATTGCCGACAGGCCGGGCTCCGTCGCGACTGGCTTGCGCCCGAACAGGCGATCGAACATCAAATACCTCGGTGGCTGGTTGGCCGTCCGTTTAGAACAATCGGGCGAGCACCGCTAGCGCCGCATGGCGGAACGCCTATGTAGGCGACAGCATTCAGGAGAGCCCACCGATGACCGACACCGTCTGGACCGTCCGCACGCTGAAGACCGCGCTCGACGATAGCGATCCGGTGCGCACCGGAGAGTTCAGCCTGCGCATCGTCGAGGGCGCCGATCCGGTATTGCTCGTCACGATGCATCAGCACGGCGATCTCGAAGCCTATGTCAACGTGAGCGAAGAACAGATCGCCGCCTCCGTGCTGCTCTGGCCGTGCGACGAACAGCCCGACCGCGCCGCGTTCAACGAATTCCTGCTCAAGGCGCAGAAGCTCGTGCCATTGTCCAATTTCGGCATCGCCACCGTCGACGACCGCGATTTCTACGAATTGTTCGGCGAATTGGCGACCAATTCGCCGCTGCACACGATCGAGACCGAATTGCGGGCGCTTGCCGAGAACGCGATCGAGGCCGCGACCGATCTGCGCTCCGCCTTCTCGCCCGCCTGACCCCCTTTTCGCTGGAGTAAATTCAAATGGCTATCTGGAGCAAACTCTTCACGCTCGGCCGCGCCGGCGCTAACGAGGCCGCAACTGCGGTGGTCGATCGCAACGCGCTGCGCATCCTCGATCAGGAAATCCGCGATGCCGACAAGGCGCAAGGTAAAGCGCGTGACGATCTCGCCGGGCTCGTGGCGCGCCGCCGCATTCTCGAGACCGAGGTCGAGAGCTATCGCGCGCAGGCCGCGAAATACGAATCGTCCGCGCGCATGGCGATGGACAAGGGCGACATGGACCTCGCCCGCCAAGTCGCGCAGCGCGTCGCCGATCTCGAACAGGATATCGCGATGAAGGCGCCGCAGATCGAGGACATGCGCGCCGCCGAGGATCAGATCCACAAGGCCGTCGCCGCCACCGATCGCAAGATCGAGCAGCTGCGCCGCGAGGTCGAGGTCGTCAAGGTGAATGAGTCGGTGCAGAAGGCGCAGTCCACCGTGGCGGCGGCCGGCGCCGGTTCGTCGCTCGGCTCGGCGGCGGAAAGCCTCGCCCGGATCCGCGAGCGCCAGGCGATCCGCGGCGAGAAGATCCGCGCCGCCGGCGAGCTCGAGGATCGCCGCACCGGCGCCGATCTCGACGAGAAATTGCGCCTCGCCGGGATCACGCCGGGCCATAGCTCGGCCGACGACGTGCTCGCCCGCCTCAGCCCGCCCAAGCCGACGCTGCAGATCGAGCAGCGCGACGACACGTCACGCGACGCCTGATGCGCCGCCTCCCCCTCACCCCGCGCGTCGATTGGCGCGCCAAGGCCGATGCGATCGGCTTCGTCTATCACGACACCGAGGGGGCGGCCTATTGGGACGAGAGCGCGGCCTATGCCTTCACGCTGAAGGAGATTGACGACGATATCGAGCCCGCCGCGGCCGAGCTGCACGCCATGTGCCTCGATCTGGTCGAGGAGGTGGTGCGCGACGCATCACTGCTGACCAGGCTGGCGATCCCGGCCGAACAGCATGATTTCGTCGCGGCAAGCTGGCGGACGAAGCAGCCGTCGCTCTACGGCCGCTTCGATCTCGCCTATGACGGGCAGGGCCCGGCCAAGCTCTACGAATATAATGCCGACACGCCGACCTCGGTGTTCGAATGCGCGACGTTCCAGTGGCTGTGGCTGGATGAATTGATCGCCAGCGGCGCGTTGCCCGCCGGGGCCGACCAGTTCAACAGCCTGTTCGACAAGCTCCGCGATCGCTTCAAGGCGATCTTTCCGACAGGCGGCTTCGTCCATTTCGCCGGCGATGGCAGCACGATGGAGGACCGCCAGACAGTGCGCTTCTTCGAGGATCTTGCCAGCCAGGCCGGTATCGAGCCCAAATATGTCGAGATCAAGGATATCGGGCTCAACGCCGCGGGTTGCTTCGTCGACGCGGAGGATTTCGAGCTGCAGGCGGCGTTCAAGCTCTATCCCTGGGAGTTCATGTTCCGCGAGCCCTATGCCGCCAATCTCAGCAAGGCCGGCGTGCGCTGGATCGAGCCGGCGTGGAAGTCGGTGCTATCGAACAAGGGCCTGCTGCCGCTGCTCTGGCAGCGTCACGAAGGCCATCCCAATCTGCTCCCGGCCTTTTTCGACGACGATCCCGCCGCCGCGTCGCTCGGTACCAGCTATGTGCGCAAGCCGCTCTTCTCGCGCGAGGGCGCCAATGTCGCGGTGACACAGGGCGGCGTGACCGAGACCGTGCTCGACGAAGGCTATGGCGACGAGGGCTTCATCCGCCAGGCGTTCCACCCTGCCCCGATGTTCGACGGCCACCATGCCGTGATCGGCGCGTGGATCGTCGGGGACGAGCCTGCCGGGATCGGCATCCGCGAGGACGAGGCTTTGGTCACCCGCAACCTCGCCCGCTTCGTGCCGCATTATATCGAGGACTAGTCCGCCACGGCCGGGGCGGCCTGGCGTTCGTCCTCGGTCAGCAGCACGCGCTTGGGGTGCGGCAAGCTTCGTGCCGCATTATATCGAGGACTAGTCCGCCACGGCCGGGGCGGCCTGGCGTTCGTCCTCGGTCAGCAGCACGCGCTTGGGGTGCGGCAAGCTTCGTGCCGCATTATATCGAGGACTAGTCCGCCACGGCCGGGGCGGCCTGGCGTTCGTCCTCGGTCAGCAGCACGCGCTTGGGGTGCGGCAAGCTTCGTGCCGCATTATATCGAGGACTAGTCCGCCACGGCCGGGGCGGCCTGGCGCTCGTCCTCGGTCAGCAGCACGCGCTTGGGGTGCGGCACTGCCTCCAGCACCGTATCGCGGTCGATCTCCATCAGCGGTTTGATGCGCCCGTCGCGAATGTCGTACACCCAGCCGTGCAGCCACAGCTCTTGCGTGCCCGCGAAGGCCGTCTGTATCGCTTCGGTGCGGGCGAGATTGACCAGCTGATCGCGCACGTTGAATTCGACGAAGCGGTTGGCCTTGGCTTCCGGGGTGGGCTGGTTGCCCAGTTCCTCCCAGTGATCGCTGGCCACGTCGCGCGCCGTCTGCAGCCACGCATCGACCGACCCGGTCGTGCCACCGTCGAGCGCCGCCTTGACCCCGCCGCAACCATAATGGCCGCAGACGATGACGTGCTTCACGCCCAGCACGGTGACGGCATATTGCAGCACCGACATCAGGTTGAGATCGTCATGATTGACGAGGTTGGCGATGTTGCGGTGGATGAACATGCCGCCGGGCGGCGTCATCGTCATCTGCTCCGGGCTGACGCGGCTGTCGGAACAGCCGATCCACAGGAATTCGGGCTTCTGGCCCAGCGTCTGGCGCTCGAAGAAGTCGGATTTCTCCTCCGTCAGCTCGAGTGCCCAGGCGCGGTTGGCGAGGAGGAGCTGCTTGTAATTCTTCATGCGAAACGGATTCCGGTAATGGGGGCGTTGATCAGCGGCGCGCTGCGCTCGGCCACGTCGCCGCGCACCGTCACGTTGATGCCGCGATACGAGGCGCCCTTGATGAAGGCATTGATGACGTCGACATTGTCGAGATCGACATAGCTGGTCGACGACAGGTCGATCAGCAGATTGGCGTTGTCGGGAACCTTGTTCAGTTCCTTCTGCAGCTCGTATTTGTGGATGAAATACAGGTTGCGCCGCGCCCGGATCAGGCAGTTCTCGTCATCGCAGACGAAGGTGATCGCCGAACGGAAGTTGCGCGCCACGACGAACACGAAGCCGACCGCGAGTCCGATGATGATGCCGATCAACAGATCGGTGAACAGGATCGCCCCGATCGTGACGACGAACGGCACGAACTGCGTCCAGCCCTGCTTGTAGCGTTCGGTGAACAGCTTCGGCTTGGTCAGCTTGTAGCCGGTCGCGATCAGCACCGCGGCGAGCGCGGAGAGCGGGATCATGTTGAGCAGGAACGGGATCAGCGCCACGCTGAGCAGCAGCCACAGACCGTGCAGGATCGTCGAGGTCTTGCTCTGCGCGCCGGCATCGACGTTCGCGGAGGAACGCACGATCACCGAGGTGACCGGCAGACCACCGATCAGCCCGGAGACGATGTTGCCGCCGCCCTGCGCCATCATTTCCCAGTTCTTGGGCGTGGTGCGGCGCTGCGGATCGAGTTCGTCGACTGCCTTCACGCTGAGCAGAGATTCGAGGCTGGCGACGATCGCCAGCGTCAGCGCGATGGTCCACACCGCGCCGTTGCCGATCTGCGAGAAATCGGGCGTGGCGAAGAAGGAGGTGAATTCGCCAAAGCTCCGCGCGATCGGCACCTGCACGAGATGCGACACGCCCAATTGCCAGTTCGGCTTGACGAGACCGAGCAGCGCGTTGCCGCCGACGCCGATGAGCACGACAACCAGTGGCCCCGGCACGAAGCGCAGCGGGCCCTCCTTGGGGCGCGCCTGATCCCACCAGAACAGGAAGGCGAGGCTGGCGGCGGCGATCAGGATCGCGCCGGGCGACAGATGCTGCTGCACCGCGGTGATGATCGCCGAAAAGGTGTTGCTGCCGTCGGCCTGGAGAAACTCGAAACTGCCTTCGAAATCGCCGTCATAGCCGATCGCGTGCGGCACCTGCTTGAGGATCAGGATCAGACCGATCGCCGCCAGCATGCCGGTGATCACCGAGGAGGGGACGAATTCCGCGGCGATGCCCGATCGCGTCGCGGCCAATGCCACCTGGATGATACCGGCCAGCATGACCGCGAGCAGGAACGCCTCGAACGACGGCAGGCGCTCGATCGCGGCGAACACGATCACCGTCAGGCCGGCGGCCGGGCCGCTGACCGACAAGGGCGATTTTGACAGGCTGCCGATCACCACGCCGCCGACGATGCCGGCGATCACGCCCGAGAATAACGGCGCACCCGAGGCCAGCGCGACGCCGAGGCACAACGGCAGGGCGACGAGAAAGACAACGATCGATGCGGGGAAATCCGCGCGCAGGGTCTTGAATAGGGGAAACGACAAATGAGACCTCGAGACGGTGCCGCGGCCGTAATTGGCGGGCTAACCGGCTCATCCTAGACCAGTGCCGACCTGCGCTGTTCCGTTCATTGCGGTGCAGCAATCAAACGTTACAGCGACGCCATCGCGGGGCAGCACAACCGGCGGCCGCGGCGCGATCAGCAACAAACGGGCCCCGAATGTTGCTCGCCCGTCAGTGCGCCTTGGCGCCGAACAGCGCGGTCACCCGCGGCACGATCAGCGCCAACAGCCCGCCGCTCAGCAATCCCACGATGGCCGAGGCGACGGCGAAGCCGAACCAGGCGCCGAGCCCCGGCGCAAACGGCATCAATCCCCCGATCGCATCGCGCACCACATGCGCGGCGTGCGGGATCGCCTCGAGATGGAATTCCTCCAGCCCGTGGATCAGGATGCCGCCGCCGACCCACAGCATCGCCACGGTGCCGATCTTGGCGATCGCCGCCAGCACGATCGGCATTGCCCCGACCAGCCCACGGCCCAACGCGCGTGTCGCGCCCTGCCGCTTGGCCAGATGCAGCCCGATATCGTCCATCTTCACCAGCAGCCCGACCACGCCATAGACGCCCGCGGTGATCAGCAGCGATACGCCGATCAGCGCCGCCGCCTGCGTCACGATCGTTTCGTCCGACACTTCGGCCAGCGCGATCGCCATGATCTCGGCCGACAGGATCAGGTCGGTGCGAATCGCCCCGCCGACCTTCTCGTTCTCGATATCTTCGGCGGTCTGCCCGGCTTCGGGCGCCGCATCGTCGGCATGGCCGTGCCCGAGCAGCGCGGCGAGGATCTTCTCCGCGCCTTCATAGGACAGATACAGGCCGCCCAGCATCAGGATCGGCGTGATGATCCATGGCAGGAAGGCACTGAGCAGCAGCGCGGCGGGCAACAGGATCAGCAGCTTGTTGCGCAGCGAGCCCTTGGCGATCTTCCAGATGATCGGCAATTCGCGCGCCGGCGTTAGTCCGGCGACATATTTCGGCGTCACCGCGGCATCGTCGACGACCACGCCGATCGCCTTGGACGACGCCTTCATCGAGGCGGCGGCGACATCGTCGGCCGAGGCGGCAGCGAGCCGCGCGATCGCCGCGACATCGTCGAGTAGAGCTACGAGGCCTGTGGCCATGAAAACATTCCCCGGTCGTTATGGGCCCCCGCGACGCGCCTACCGATCGCAGACAAGAACGGGAAGCCCCCTATCGTCGGTCGCGCGCAAGCGCGAGTCCCCGGTCAACGCGCCAGCGCGATAACCTCGCCACAGCCGGGCACATGATCGATCATGCGCTCCAGCGGCGCACCGGCGCGCCAGGCGCGGAGCGCGGCGATCGGACCGCCATGCGCGATCACCAGCGCGTTCTCCGGCAGGCGCTGCCACGCGGCGCGGGCGCGGGTCGACAATTCCGCGCCGGTCTCGCCGCCGCCTGGCCGGAACCCGGTCGGGTCCGTCATCATGCGATCCATCAGCGCGCCGGTCTCGCGCCAGATCGCATCCCAACGCCGGCCCTCCCAGGTGCCGAAATCGCGTTCCAGCCAGCCGGCGTCTTCATGAAGCGCGGCGCCGGTGCGCCGCGCCAGCCGCTCCGCCAGCATCCGCGTCCGGATCGCGCCGGAATGGACGATCGTGGCGAAGGATTGCGCGGCAAGCCGGTCGACAAGCGCTGTCGCCAGCGCCGCCCCGGCCCGGCTCCAGCCCATGTCGGATCGGCCATAGCAGCGCCCTGCCCAGGCCCGCGCCACCGGCGGGTGGCGGACGAGCAGGACGCTCATCCGGCGGCCACCGCGAGCAGCAACAGGAGCTGCCCGATATAGGCCGCGAAGCCCAGGCAGTCGCCGGTGCTGCCGCCGATGCGCCGGCGCAGGAACGCGCTGAGCCAGGCGAGGAACAGCAGGCCGGCCATCCCCGCGGCGAGCGCCGGCCAGGGCTGCAGCACGACGATCGGGATGGTGCCGGGCAGCGCCAGCAACAACGCTGAGGCAAGCCTGGCACGCGGCGCGCCGGCCATGCGCACGGCCATGCCCGCGCCGCTCGCCACCGGCGGCACGGCAGCGGCAAGCAGCACGGCGCACAGCCGGCCGGCCGTTGCCGCGCCGACGATCGCGGCAACCGCCATGGCCGGGGGCAGCGCCATCACTGCCGCCAGCCGGAGCGCGACCAGAAGCCCGAGGCCCAGCGCGCCGTAGCTGCCGATGCGGCTGTCGCGCATGATCCGGCGCGCCTCTTCGCCCTGCGCGGTGCCGCCGAACGCATCGCAGAAATCGGCCACCGCATCCTCATGGAACGCGCCGGTCAGCAGCGCCTCCACCGCCAGTGCGAGCAACGCAGCGATCAGTGGCGGCCAGACCAGGCCGGCGGCAACGAACACGCCGGCAGTGCTCAGCCCGATCAGCGATCCCACCAGCGGCAGCCAGGCCAGCGCGCGCGCCAGCCCGTCACCGGCTTGTGCCGGGGTCAAGCCGGCAAGCGGCGGAACCGGCAGGCGCGTCAGGAACTGCACCGCGAGCAGCGGCGGTGCCCACCAGGGTGCGCGACCCATGCTCAGTCCGCCCTGCTCGCGCCGATCGCGTCGAGCCGTGCGACATCGCCGAGCAGCGCCGCGGCCGCGTCGAGCAACGGCAGCGCGACCAGCGCGCCGCTGCCTTCCCCGAGCCGCATCCCCCAGTCGAGCAGCGGATCGAGCCCGAGCGTGGCCAAAGCGGCGGTATGCCCCGGCTCGGCCGAACGGTGCCCGGCAATCATCGCCCGCGCGCTGCCCGGCGCCTGCCGCTCGGCGACCAACGCGGCGGCCGTCGCGACATAGCCGTCGAGCAACAGCGTCGCGCCGCGCGCCGCGCCCTGCGCGAAGAACCCAGCCATGGCGGCGATTTCATACCCGCAGACCGCGGCAATCGCCGCCACGGCGTCGGTCGCCAGGAGCGGCGTGGCACGCTGGACGGCAGCGGCGACGATGGCGGTCTTCACCGCGACCGCGGCGTCGTCGGCGCCTGCGCCGCGCCCGACCGCGGCCACGGCATCGATCCCGGTGAGCAACGCGGTGAGGCAGGCGGCCGGCGTGGTATTGCCGATGCCCATCTCGCCCGCGATCAGCAGCGCCGCGCCGTCATCCACCGCGCGATCGGCCTCGTCGGCGCCGATCTGCCACGCCGCGTCGAACTGCGCCGGGCTCATCGCCGGCCCGTGCGCCAGGCTGACGGTGCCGTCCGCGACCCGCGCGTCGCGAAAGAACGGAGGCGGATTGGCGGCGCGCGGGCCGGCCACGCCGACGTCGATCAGCCGCAGCGGGCAATCGTTCGCCGCGGCCAGCGCGTTGCTCGTCGCGCGCCCGGCCAGGATCGTTCCGACCATCATGCCGGTCACCGCCGATGGCCAGGCCGAGACGCCATCGGCAACGCAACCATGATCGCCGGCGAACAGCACGATGCGGCGCGGGGTGGTGCGCGGATCGAGCCGTGCTTGCGTCAGCGCCAGCCGAACCGCGATCTCCTCGAGCCGGCCAAGGCTCCGGCGCGGCTTGGCTAGGGCATCGAGATGCGCCCAGACGGTCTGTTCGTCGATCATGTCGTTTGTCCGGCAATCGTGAGAATGGCGTCGATATCCAGCACGTCTTCGAGCGTCGCAGCGATGGCATCGAGCGCGTGATCGATCTCTTCGCGACGCTCGGTTCCGTCCGAGGCGGCGCCCAGGGTCGCGATCAGGTGCGCGCGCGCCTCGGCGCGGTCGAACAGGCCGTGGACATAGCAGCCGGCGATCCGCCCGTCGCGCGCGCTGGCGCCGTCGAACGTACCGTCGGCGAAGCGCAACAGCGGCGGCGCCCCGGGATCGACCGTCGTGACGCCGGCATGGATTTCGTAGCCGCCGAAGCCCGCCTCGCCGGCGACAAACCGCCCCTCGATCGGGCGCGTCGTCTTGTCGCCGGCGATCACCGTGTCGATCGGCAGCAGGTCGAGCCCGGCGACCGTGCCGGCCACCCCCTCGATCCCCGCCGGGTCGGCGATCGTCCGCCCGAGCATCTGATACCCGCCGCAAATGCCGAGCATGCGCCCGCCGCGGCGAACATGCGCGGCGAGATCCCCGTCCCAGCCCTGCGCGCGCAGGAACGCGAGATCGGCGATCGTCGCCTTGGTGCCGGGCAGGATGACGAGCGCGGCATCACCGGGCAGCGGTTGCCCCGGCGGGATCATGGTCAGCCGGACGCCGGGCTCGTGCGCCAGCGCGTCGAAATCGTCGAAATTGGCGATCCGGCTGAGCATCGGCACCGCGATCAGCGGCCCCGCGCCGCCCCCGGCGTCGCGGCCCAGTGCAACCGCATCTTCCGCCGGCAGCCGCGCCGCATCGGCCAGCCACGGCACCACGCCGATGCTGCACCAGCCGGTGCGCTCGGCGATCGCCAGCAGCCCGTCATCGAACAGGGCCGGATCGCCGCGAAACTTGTTGATGATGAAGCCGCGGATCATCGCCGCATCGGCTGGATCGATCACTGCCTGGGTGCCGACCAGCGCAGCGATCACCCCGCCGCGATCGATATCGCCGACCAGCACCACCGGCACGTCTGCCGCACGCGCAAAACCCATATTGGCGATGTCGCTGCGGCGCAGGTTGATCTCGGCGGGAGAGCCCGCCCCCTCGACCACGACGATATCCGCCTCAGCCGACAGGCGATGATAGGCGCCGAGCACCTCGCCCAGCAAATCCGGCTTGCGCCGCCAGAAATCGCCCGCCGCCATCGTGCCCCGGGCCCGCCCGCCGACCACGAGTTGCGCGGTGCGGTCGCTCTGCGGCTTGAGCAGCACCGGGTTCATGTCGACATGCGGCGCCGTGCGGCAGGCGATCGCCTGCAGCGCCTGCGCGCGCCCGATCTCGCCGCCATCGGCGGTCACTGCGGCATTGTTCGACATGTTCTGCGGCTTGAACGGGCGCACGCGCAGACCGCGATTGGCGAACACCCGGCACAAGCCGGCGACCAGCACCGATTTGCCGACGTCCGATCCCGTTCCCTGCAACATCACAGCAGCCATGCGAGCATCCCTACCAGCACCCACAATAGCAGGCAGGCCCCGCGATACACGCCGAGCGCGCGGGCGAGATCGGCGGCATCGGGTGGCGCGCCGCGGCCGAGCACGGCGCGATACGCCGGTTCGCCGTCGTACCGCACCATGCCGCCCAGCTGCCGGTCCAGCGCGCCGGCCATCGCCGCTTCGGGCCAGCCGCCATTGGGCGAGGCATGAGCCCCCGCATCACGCAGCATGGTGCGCCAGCCCCGGCGCCCGGCCAGGCTGATCAGCCCGCCCGACACTCGCGCGGGCAACCAGTTCACGACGTCGTCGGCGCGTGCGGATGCCCAGCCGAACCAGCGCAGCCGCGGCGTGCGGTGGCCGACCATCGAATCCGCGGTGTTGATCGCCTTGCAGGCGAACAATCCGGGCAGGCCGGCGAGCAGGAACCAGAAGGCCGGCGCGACCACGCCGTCGCAAAAGCTCTCTGCCAGGCTTTCGATCGCGGCGGTAGTGACCCCGGCCTCATCGAGCGCTGCCGTATCGCGCCCGACGATCATCGCGACCGCCCCGCGCGCGGTCGGCAGATCCCCCGCCATGAGCGGACGCAGCACCGCCGCAACATGATCGTGCAGGCTGCGCTGCGCGAGCCCGGTGGTGCCGATCGCAATGACAGCCAATATGCCCCAGCCATCGCCTGCCACGCGCTCGATCACGCCCCCGATCAACGCGGACAGCGCGACCAACACCCCGAGCAACGCCATGCCGGCGAATCGCTGGCGCACGGCGTTGCCGCCGTTCCAGCGCCGTTCGGCCGCGTCGATCAGGCGCCCCACGGCCATCACCGGATGCCGCCAGCGGCGCGGATAGCCGAACGCTGCCTCGGCAATCAGCATGGCCAGCAGGACCGCGGCATAAGTCACCGCCCGATCGGCAGGATGAAGCGGTGGCCGGCCGGGGTGACGCCGATTTCGACCTCCACACCATACGCCTCAGCGATCAGCGGCGCCGTCAGCACGGTGCTGGCGGGGCCGGCGGCGACCACGCGTCCGTCCTTCAGCAACACCGCATCGTCCGCGACGCGCGACGCGAGGTGCAGGTCATGCAGCACCAGGATCACGCCGCTGCCGCCCGCCGCCACGTCGCGCAGCCGCGCGAGCACGTCGAGCTGGTGCGCCGGATCCAGATTGGCCAGCGGTTCATCGGCCAGCAGCCAGTCGGGCTGGCCGGCGAGCACGCGCGCGAGCAGGGCACGGCCGCGCTCGCCGCCCGACAGGCGCTCGACGCTGCGTCCGGCCAGCACAGTCATGTCGGTCGCGGCAAGCGCCTGATCGACCGCCGCGCGGTCGGCCGCGGTCATGCTCCAGCGCCCGGTATGCGGTAGCCGGCCGAGCCCGACCAGCGTCGCCACGTCGATGTCCCAATGCACGTCCGCTGCCTGCGGCAGCAGCCCGATCGCGCGCGCGCGCGCGCGGCGATCGAGTGTCTGGACATCGCCGCCGTCCAGCGTTGCCACGCCGCGGGTCGGCACGCGCAGCGCGGCAAGGCAGGCGAGCAGGCTGCTCTTGCCCGCCCCGTTGGCGCCCAGCAACGTCGTCACACGGCCGGGGCGGAACGCATAGCGTACGTCGTCAAGCACGACATTGCCGCCAAGCGTCAGGCCGAGATGGTCGACAGCGAGGATGCTCATGCCAGTTTCCTTCGCATGCGCAGCAACAGATAGAGGAAGAACGGCCCGCCGAGCATCGACATGGCGATGCCGAGTCTGAGCTCGCTGACCGTCGGCGCGAGCCGCACCAGGCTGTCGGCGAGGGTCAGTAGCAGCGCGCCGCCGAGTGCCGATGGCAGCAGGATCGCCGACGGCCGGTTGCCGGCCAGCGGGCGCACCATGTGCGGCACGATCAGGCCGACAAAGCCGATCACTCCAGCGGAGGCGACCGACGCGCCGACCGTCAGCGCGATGCCGGCGATCACCGCGAGCTGCAGCCGGCGTGGGTCGACGCCCATCGAGCGCGCCGCCTGCTCGCCCAAGGTCAGCGCGTCGAGCGAGCGTCCGGTGGTGGCGAGGATCGCCCCGCCCAAGAGAATCAGCGGCAGCGCGACTTTGACGTCGTCCCAGCTACGATCGGTCAATGCGCCGAGCAGCCAGGTGACGATCTGCGACGAGACGAATGGCGTCGGGGCGAGGCTGATCGCCAGCGAGGTGAGCGAGCCGGCGATGCTGGTCAGGATCATGCCCGCCAGCGTGAACAGGATCAGGCTGCCAGAGCGCCCGGCGATCACGGCAAGCAGGCCCATCGTGCCCGCCGCGCCGGCCAGCGCGAATGCGGGCAGCAGCCAGATCTGCGCGGCATAGCCGAAATAGAGGGCGAGCACCGCGCCGAACGCCGCGCCGGCGGACACGCCGAACAGCCCGGGATCAGCCAGCGGATTGCGCAGATAGCCCTGCATCACGGCGCCGGACAGGCCGAGCGCGGCCCCGACGAGCATGCCCAGTATCATCCGCGGCAGGCGCAATTCGACGATGATGATCGAGCGCGGATCGGCCGCGCTCCACGCGTCGAGCGGCACCCACACTTTGCCCGCCGCGACCGACAGGCACGCCGCCAGCAGCAGCGCGACGAGCAACCCCAAATTCAATCGCGTCATGATCCGAATGCCCGTCGTACCTGCTTCAACCGCGTCATCGCGGCGATGATCGTCGGGCCACCGCAATTCATCAGCCGCACCGGATAAGGCGCGATCGTGATGCGCTGCCCGAGCCGCCGGACGGCGGGGTGCGAGGTCAGGCGATCCTCGCCGACCTCCGCGGCGCCGACCGAGAGGAGCACCCGCGGTGGATTGGCGATGAGATATTCGAGCGGCAGTACATCCCATTGCTTGAGCCCATAGGTTGCGCTCATGTTGCGGAAGCCGGCGCGGCGCAGCAGATCGTCCGACAGCGTGCCGGCCCCCGGCACCAGCCCGCCCGATTGCCAGATCAGCGCCGGCAGCGGCGTCGCGCGCGACGGCTGCGCCGCCGCCGCGATCCGCCCCGCCAGCATGCCGCCGCGGTCGGCATGACCCGCCAGCGCGGCGATCGCGCGCACCTGTGCGGCGCTCTCGGCGACCGATTCCGGCACCGGATATTGCACCAGCGCGATATGCATGCGCTTGAGCGCGGCGATCGTCGCCGGTTCGACATGTGGTCCTGTGATAACCACATCGGGCGCGAGCGCGACGACCTCTTCCGCCGTCCCCGATGTCGCGTGGAAGCGGCGTGCTTGCGCGAGCGGGATCGAGGTAGCGCGGGCATCCTGCGAATAATGGCTGATCCCCGCAATCTGCGCCGGATCGGCGACCTGCATCAACACGGCGTCGATGCACGGGTTGATCGACACGATGCGCGGCGGGCGGGGCGGGGCGGCGGAGATAAGGAGGGGCGTGAGCGCCGCCACAACCACCCTCGTCACCCCGGACTTGGTCCGGGGTCCAACGCGCCGCATGAATCGCAGCCGTTGCATTTGCGGCACGTTGGACCCCGGACCAAGTGCGGGGTGACGGTCGGGGGGGGTCAAAACTCCACGCCCTTCTGCGCCTTGAAGCCGGCCTTGTACGGATGTTTCACCTCAGTGAAATCGGTCACCAGATCGGCGATCTCGAGCAGTTCCGGCTTGGCGCCGCGCCCGGTAATGCAGATATGCTTGGTCAGCGGACGCTCGTTCAGGAACGCGACGATCTCGGCGATCGGCAATGTGTCATCGCGCAGCACGATATTGAGCTCGTCGAGGATCACGAAATCGATCGCCGGATCGAGGATCATCTCCTTCGACCGTTCCCACGCCGCGCGCGCCGCGGCGATATCCTGCGCGCGATCCTGCGTGTCCCAGGTGAAGCCCTGCCCCATCACCTCGAACGTGGCGAGATCGGGATAGGCCTCGAAGAAGTTGCGCTCGCCCGTCTCCCACTTGCCCTTCACATATTGCAGGATGGCAACCTTCATGCCCCAGCCGATGCTGCGGATCGCCATGCCGAAGGCGGACGAGGACTTGCCCTTGCCGTTGCCGGTATGGACGATCAGCAGCCCGCGCTCGAGCGTGCGGCGCGCCTGCATCTTGGCGCGCGCCTCGGCCATGCGTCTCATCCGGGCGTTGTGACGGTCATAGTCTTCAGTCATCGGACGAACTCCTCGAGGGCAGCGGCAAGCCGGGCCAGCGCGCCGGCGCCGCGCGGCAGGCCGAGGCGCAGGCGCGTCGGCTGGTCGGCGAACGGCCGGGTCAGGATAGCATGGTGCGCAAGGTGCGCGAAAAGCGCGCTGGCGGGGTCGCAGTCGATCAGGCGGAACAACGGCGCCCGGCCGACGACCGCCAGGCCGGCATCGGCCAGCACGGCATCGAGCAGGACGCCCGTTTCATCGATCCGCGCCTGCTGCGCGCGCCGCCACACGGCATCGCGATAGGCCGCACTGCCGATCGCGACGGCGGCGCTGGAAATCGGCCAGTCACCGAGCGTGGCGCGCAGGCGCGGCACGAGGGCGTCCGCGGCGATCACGAAGCCCAGCCGGACACCGGGCAGACCGTAAAACTTGCCGAACGAACGCAGGATGACGAGGCGGTCGGATCCGTGAGGCGCAAGGCCGGGCATGGGATCCGCATAGGCTTCGTCGACGATGACGGTCGTCTGGTCCGACAGGCCGCGCAGCATTGCCGGGTCGGTCACGCGACCATCGGGATTGGCCGGGCTGGCCAGGACGAGCAGGTCATAAGGGCTCCCCTCCCTTCCAGCGATGGGAGCAAAGATGGGCTCGGCATTCGGCCAAGCAGCGCGGTGGCCGCTATAGCCCGGCACGATCACCGCCGGTCGCGCTGCGTCGAGCAGCGGCGCCAAGAGCCGCATGGCGAGATCGGTGCCCGGCACCGCCACGACGTGGCGCGCTTCGGCAACGCCGAATGCCTGCGCGGCCGCGACTTCCAGCGCGGCGATCTCGCCCGGTTCGGGCAACCTGTCCCAGCCCATCGGCAGATCGCCGACCGGCCACGCCCAAGGCGCGATGCCGGTCGACAGGTCGATCCAGTCGCCCTCGCCATAGACGGCGCGCGCGGCGGCCAGGCGACCGCCATGTGCGCTGAAAATGGCGAGGGCGTCGTCCATCAATAGGTCAACCGCACGCCGCCGAACGCCGCACGGCCCGGCTGACCATAAGTATAGATCGTCTGGTAGCGCGCATCGAACACGTTCTCGACGCGACCATAGACCTCGAAATGGTCGCCGATCGGGAAGGCCGCGCGCAGATCGGTCAGCACGTAGCCATCGAGCCGCCGCGCGTTCGAGGCATTGTCGAAGCTATCGCCGATCGCGGTGACGGTGGCACCGGTCTTGAGCCCGAACGGCCATTTATAGTCCAGGTTCACCGCCACGTTGTCGCCCGGCCGCCGCGCCAGATCACGCCCGAAATTGGCGGTGCCGGCGGAGCGGTTGGTGGCATCGAGATAGGTATAGCTGGCGCTGAACGTCAGCGCCTCGACGGGCTTGAGCAGCAGCGAGAGTTCCAGCCCCTGCGCACGGGTGCGGGCGATATTGTCGTATGTGCCGTTCGGCCGGCCGACGCAGATCCCTGTCGTTGCCACTGCCGGGCACGAGACGAACGTGATCAGATCGCGCGAATTGCGATGAAACCATGTCGCGCTCGCTTCGATCGCGCCGCCCAACGCCCGTTGCGTCACGCCCGCATCCCAGCCGCGTGACCGCTCCGGCGTGAGCCGCTCGTTCCCGTATTCGCTCTGCTGCTGATACAAGGTCGGCGCCTTGAATCCCTCGGAATAGCTGGCGCGAAACGCCGTTGCGCCGCCGTTGGGCGAATAGACGCCGCTGCCCGAAAAGGTCGTCTCGCCACCGAACTTGCTGTGATCGTCGTGACGCACGCCGCCGGTCGCGGTGAAGCCGGCGATCGGCGTCACCGCCACCTGCCCGTAGACGCTGGACAGCCGCGCACGCCCCTTGGTCACCGGCCCGCCATAGCTCGAGGTGGAAAAACGCGAGACTTCGCGCTCTGCCCCGAACGTGGCGAAGATCGCGTCGCTCAGATCCACCACACCCTGATATTCCAGCCGGTCGTTGCGACCGATGCCGCGGAACGTCTCGGTCGGCGTGCCATCAGGATCGATGTTGCGGCGATCGGAATCGGTGTGGGCGAAGCCGATGCGGTTGCGAAACTTGCCGTCGAACAAAGCTGCGTTGAGCCCGGCATAGCCGATCCACTGCTCGCTCTCGCCATATTCGCGCGTATCGCCGAACGTGAAATTGGGCGGCGGGAAGCCATCGATATCGGTGCGCCCGTTGGTATAGAAGCCGCGCAGGTCGACCGAGATGTTCTCGGCCAACGCGATCCCCAGGCTGCCATTGGCGCCATAGTTGCGGAAGCCATCCTTTTCCCGCCCGAGCGCATAGGTCGAGATGCCGTCGGTCGTGTAGTAACCGCCGCCGACGCTGGCCGAGACCGGCCCAACCTTGCCCGAGACGTTGGCGAAGCCCTGGCCCGTGCCGAACGAGCCGCCCTCGGCGCGCGCGTTGACCGCGATCTGCTCGGTCGGCTGGCGCGTGATCAGATTGACCACGCCGCCGATTGCCTGGCTGCCCCACAGCACCGACTGCGCCCCGCGCAGCACTTCGATGCGCGCGATATTGCCGATCAGCAGGCCGCCGAAGTTGAAGCCGCCACCGGGCGAGGACGGGTCGTTCAACTTGATGCCGTCGATCAGCGCGACGGTCTGATCGCTTTCCGCGCCACGGATGTTCACCGAGGTCGCCGTGCCGACGCCGCCATTGCGGGTAACCGTGACGCCCGGCGTCTGGCGCAGCAGATCGGAGACGACGGAAGCCTGACGTTCGGTGATCGTGGCGGTATCGAGCACGGTCACCGCCTGGCCGACGGTCGCGGCGGGCCGCGCGTCGCGGTTGGCGGTGACGATCACGTCGGCGCCCGCATCGGCAACTTGCGTGAGGCCGTCAGTCGACTGCGCGGTCTGCGCGGATGCGGGCAGCGCCGCGACGAGGCACGGCAGCAGCAAGAAAGTGGTATAGGTCTTCACGTGGTTTCCCCTTGGCAATGAGCGGGGACGCACGTGACGATTGGCCAAGGAAAACAGCTTTCCATCGCGCACGACCCCAACGACGTCGTCACGCGAGGAAAAACCTCGATCGCCCGGAACACCCCGTCCGCACGAAGGACAACCGCGACAGGCAGGTCTCCTGGCTCCCGGTTCATCGCCTTGCCCGGCCTTCCCGGATCCGAAGATCCAGTGGCACGCAAAGGGGCAAGACTCGCCGGTCACAGTTGCGGGGACAGCCCCGGATGACGAACATGACGCTCGCTTCCGGGTTCCCTTTTCATTCCATCACTGGAAACCTGTCGCAATCGCGCCCATAGAGCGGCGGTTGACCGAGGGCAAGATGTTGGTTTCCAAGACGTTGTTCCTGGGCGGTGCGCGCTCGGGCAAGAGCCGGCTGGCGCAGGCGACGGTGGAAGCCTGCCCCGGCGCGCTGACCTATATCGCCACCGCGCAGGCATTCGACGACGAGATGACCGAGCGCATCGCCCACCACCGCGCCGATCGCGGCCCGCGCTGGCGCACGACGGAATGCCCGCTCGCGCTGCCCGAGGCGATCGCGACGGTGACCGGCGGCGCGATCCTGGTCGACTGCCTGACGCTGTGGTTGTCCAACCTGATGCTCGGCGGGCACGATATCGACGCGGCGACGCAGGCGCTGCTCTCAGCGATCGACACCACGCCGTTGCCGCTGGCGATCGTCAGCAACGAAGTGGGCATGGGGATCGTACCCGATCATCCGCTCGGCCGCAGCTTTCGCGATGCCGCCGGACGGCTGAACCAGGCGATCGCGGCCCGGGTGGACACGGCCTATTTCGTCGTCGCCGGGCTGGTCATCCCGCTGGCACCCCCGCCGATCGCGCCGGCTCAATAGGCCGCAACGTGCCGAGCAGGCGACGATGCCGGTGCGGCGTGCCGGATACGCTGAAACATTGCACACACATCCTCTTGGTAGCCCGCGCCCGATGAACAGCCCGCTCCCCGATCAAGACCGCACGATATTGCTCGTGGTCGACGACGATCACACGATCCGCAACCTGCTTGCGCAAAGCCTGAGCGTGCATGGTTATGACGTGAAGACCGCGGCGAGCGCGCAGGAAATGGATGTCGTGCTCGCCCACCACAAGGTGGCGCTGGTGCTGCTCGACGTGATGATGCCGGGCGAGGACGGGGTATCGGCGTGCCGCCGCCTGAGCCGTCAGGGAGGGCCGCCGATCGTCATGCTGAGCGCGCTTGGCGACGAGCCGGACCGCATCCTCGGGCTCGAGATCGGTGCGAGCCATTATCTTGCCAAGCCGTGCAGCCCGCGGGAAATCCTTGCCACGGTGCGCGCCGCGCTGCGTGCGCGCAGCATGGTCGAGCAGATCGACGCGCGCAGTTTCAGCTTTCTTGGCTGGCGAGTCGATTTCACCGCGCACGAATTGGTCGATGGCGATGGCACGCTGGTCGACCTGACCGACGGCGAGTTTGCGGTGCTGCGCGCGTTCGTCGAGCGGCCGCGCCGCGTGCTGGCGCGCGACGCGCTGCTCGAAGCGGCGCGCGGCCCAGATACCGAGGCGTTCGATCGCGCAATCGACGTGCAGGTCAGCCGGCTGCGCCGCAAGCTGCGGTCGCGCGGCGACGAGATCATCCGCACGATCCGCAACGAGGGCTATTTCTTCGTGCCCCGCGTCGTGCGCGCGTGACCGGCGATCGCCAGCGCCCGTGGCCGCTGTTCCTGCGCATCTTCGTGCTCATCCTGCTCACCGTGCTGCTGGTGCAATTGCTCAACTTCGCCGCCGTGCTGCTGATGCCGCCGCCGACCCCGGCAATCTATTCGACCAATCGCATCGCGCAGGTGGTGCGCGCCGGTAACGATACGACCGGGCTGCTCACCTCGTCCTTGTCGCGCGACCCGCCGCATGCCGGTGGTGACGAGCGCGATCGCCGACTGGCGCGGTTGATTGCCGCCGATCTGCGATTGCCCGCCGCCGCGGTGCGTGTCGAAGGGCATCGCAACGGCCCGCCAATGATGGTGGGCGCATTCCGCGCGCCGGTACCGATGGGGCTGCCTGGCCCGCCGCCACCGTCCTTCGCGATGGACAACGGCCTGTTCGGGTCGTTTGCCGTCTCGGTCCGCGTCGCGCCGGGATTGTGGCGCGTGATCCGCCCCGCCGGCAGCGTGACCGGGCCGTGGCGCGCGCGGCTGATCCTGTGGCTGCTCGTTGCGATAGCAGTGGCCGCGCCGATCGCCTGGGCGTTGGCGCGGCGCGTTGCCAAGCCGATCGGGCTGTTCGCCGCCGCCGCCGAGCGGCTGGGCCGCGATCCGCGTGCGCCTCCCCTGCCACTGTCCGGCCCACCGGAGATCGCCGAGGCGGCGACGGCGTTCAACCTGATGCAAGAGCGGCTCAATCGCTATGTCGAGGATCGCACGATGCTGATCGCGGCGGTGGCGCACGATCTCCGAACCCCGCTGATGCGTCTGTCGCTGCGGCTCGAAAAGGCCAGCGATGCCGTGCGCATCGCGAGCGAAGAGGATATTCAGGAGATGAGCCAGCGGATCGGCGCGGCGATGGCGTTCGTCCGCGACATGACGCGCGATGCCCGCCGGCAGCGGCTCGATCTGCGTTCGCTCGCCGAAAGCATCACCGATCAATGCGAGGATCGCGGCGAGCAGGTCGCGCTGGCCCCGGGCCCGGCACTGACGATCGACGGCGATGGCCCGGCGCTGAAGGCGCTGCTCGCCAATCTCATCGAGAATGCGGTAAAATATGCCGGCGCCGCCGAAGTGACGCTGCGACGGGAGGGCGACGTGGCGATCATCGAAGTGGCGGATCGCGGCCCGGGCCTCGTGCTGGCCGATCTCGACCAGGCGTTCGAGCCGTTCTTCCGCGCAGACCGGTCGCGTAATCGCGATACCGGGGGGAGCGGGCTCGGCCTGGCCAGCGTCCGCGCCGTGGCGCGCGCGCATGGCGGCGAAGCGATGCTCGAAAACCGCCCCGGGGGCGGGCTGCTGGCGCGCGTCACCCTGCCCGGCTGACGCAGCGGCGCGCTCAGCCGAGCATGCCCGAAAAGATCCAGCGGCGGCTGATCGCCGATTTGGTAATCGCCGCACCACAGCCGCGGCAGGCCGAGCGCTGGATCGCCTGGCCGGCAACGTCGCGATGCTGATAACGCGGCAGATGCCGGCCAATGGCGCAGTCGAGCTGCGATGAGGGCAATGGCATAAGCGGTCTCCGGACGATCGTTCGCCGCGGCGATATGCGCTGCCAACTTGTCCGCTATGTTTCCGCATCGCGGTAACGCACGCCGGACATATTGCACGGCGCTTGCCCTTGACGTAAACGTGAACCACCACACCTAAGGGTCGTTCGAGACTCGTGCCCGCCAAGCGGGCGTCCAGATGGAGATTCCCGTGACTGACGTCGTTATCGCCGGCTATGCCCGCTCGCCGTTCCACCTCGCCGGCAAGGGCGACCTCGCCCGCGTCCGCCCGGACGATCTCGCCGCGCAGACGATCCGCGGGTTGCTCGACAAGACCGGCGTCGATCCGTCCGAAATCGAGGACATCATCCTCGGCTGTGCCTTCCCGGAGGGCGAGCAGGGCCTGAACGTTGCGCGCATGATCGGGCTGCTGGCCGATCTGCCGCTGTCGGTCGGCGGGATGACGGTCAACCGGTTCTGCGGTTCGTCGATGAGCGCGATCCACATCGCGGTCGGCCAGATCAATATCGGCGCCGGCGACGCGTTCATCTGCGCGGGGCTCGAATCGATGAGCCGCGTGCCGATGGGCGGCTATAACCCCTTGCCCAATCCCGACCTCTTCAAGAAGAATGCCGGCGCCTATATGGGCATGGGCGAGACCGCCGAGAACGTTGCGCGCGACTATCAGATCACGCGGGCCGAGCAGGATGCCTTTGCGGTGAAAAGCCAGGACAAGGCCGCCGCCGCGCGCGCCGATGGCCGGCTCTCCGACGAGATCGTGACGATCCAGACCAAAGCCGGCCCGGTCAGCCAGGACGGCACGATCCGCGCCGGCACCACGGTCGAAGCACTCGCCGGCCTCAAGCCCGCGTTCAGCACGGACGGGTCGGTCACTGCCGGCACCTCCTCGCCGCTGACCGATGGCGCCTCCGCCGTCCTCGTCACCTCGGAAGCGTTCGCCACCAAGCACGGCCTGACGATCCTCGCACGGATCAAGTCGGTCGCGGTGTCGGGTAACGATCCCTCCACCATGGGCCTCGGCCCGATCTATGCCTCGCAAAAGGCGCTGGAGCGTGCGGGCATCACCGTCGCCGACCTCGACGTGGTCGAGATCAACGAGGCGTTTGCCAGCCAGGCGATCGCCTGCATCCGCGACCTCGGCCTGAAGGAAGAGACGATCAACCTCGACGGCGGCGCGATTGCGATCGGCCATCCGCTTGGCGCGACCGGCGCGCGGATCGTTGGCAAGGCGGCGGCCTTGCTGGCGCGCGAGGGCGGCCGCTATGCGCTCGCCACCCAGTGCATCGGCGGCGGTCAGGGCATCGCCACGGTGCTGGAGCGCGCATGATGGTCGATCAGGTGAAGAAGGTCTGCGTCATCGGCGCAGGCGTGATGGGCGCGGGTATTGCGGCACAGGTCGCCAATGCCGGCATTCCCGTGCTGCTGCTCGATATCGTGCCCCGTGAAGGCGACGATCGCGATGCGGTCGCCAAGGGCGCGGTCGCCAAGATGCTCAAGACCGACCCCGCGCCCTTCATGTCGAAGCGTGCGGCCAAGCTGGTCGAGACGGGCAATATCGACGATCATCTCGGCCGGGTCGCCGAGTGCGACTGGATCGTCGAGGCGATCGTGGAGCGTTTGGACATCAAGCAGGCGCTCTACGCCAAGCTGGAAGCGCTCAAGCGGCCGGGCACCGCGGTGTCGTCGAACACCTCGACGATCCCGCTCGGCCATCTCGTCGACGGCCGGTCGGACCAGTTCAAGGCCGACTTCCTGATCACGCACTTCTTCAATCCGCCGCGCTACATGCGGCTGGTCGAGATCGTGCGCGGCGAGTACACCGATGTCGCTGTTGCCAGCAAGGTCGAGGATTTCGTCGATCGCTTCATGGGCAAGCGCATCGTCCGTGCGAAGGACACGCCGGGCTTCATCGCCAACCGCATCGGCACCTACTGGCTTGCGGTCGCGATCAACGCGGCGATGGACCAGGGGCTGACCGTCGAGGAGGCCGACCAGATCGGCGGCCGTCCGATGGGCGTGCCCAAGACCGGCATCTTCGGCCTCGTGGATCTCGTTGGCGTCGATCTGATGCCGCTGTTGTCGAAAAGCCTATCCTCGACGCTGCCCGCCGGTGATCCCTATTTCGACACCGTCCGCGACATGCCGCTCGTCGACAAAATGATCGCGGAGGGCTTTACCGGCCGCAAGGGCAAGGGCGGCTTCTACCGCTTCGACAAGGCGACGCGGACCAAATTGTCGCTCGACCTGGCGACCGGCGAGTATCGCCCCGAGCAGAAGCCCGCCGACCTGCCTGGCAAAGCGGATAAGGATCTCGCCGCGCTGATTGCCGAGCCCGGCAAGATCGGCAGCTATGCCTGGACGATCCTCGGCAGCGTGCTCTCCTACGCCGCCATGCTCGTCGGCGAGGCGACGGACGACATCATCGGCATCGATGATGCGATGAAGCTCGGCTACAACTGGAAATACGGTCCCTTCGAACTCATCGATCGCATGGGCCCGGGCCTGCTAGCGCAGCGCCTGGCCACCGAAGGCCGCGACGTGCCTGCGATCCTGAAAACCGCGGGCGATCGTCCCTTCTACCGGGTCGAGGACGGCAAGCGACAGTATCTGACCACCGCCGGCGAGTATGCCGACGTCCCGCGCGGCGAGGGTGTCGAACTGCTCGAGGACATCAAACTTCGCGCGCAGCCGATCCTGACCAACGCGTCGGCATCGCTTTGGGATGTCGGCGACGGCGTCGCCGCACTGGAATTCCATACCAAGATGAATGCGCTCGACGATCAGGTGATCTCGCTGATCGAGCAGGCGATTCCGGTGGTGCGTGCGCGCTTCAAGGCACTGGTGGTGTATAACGAAGCAGCCAACTTCTCGGCCGGCGCCAATCTAGGCGCGGCGATATTCGCGGTCGGTGCCAAGCTGTGGGACATGGTCGAAGCGACCGTCGCCAAGGGCCAGGCGGCATACAAGGCGCTGAAATACGCGCCCTTCCCCGTGGTCAGCGCGCCGGCCGGCCTGGCGCTCGGCGGCGGCTGCGAAATCCTGCTGCATTCGGATGCGATCCAGGCGCATGCCGAGACCTATGCCGGCCTCGTCGAATGCGGCGTGGGCCTCGTCCCCGGCTGGGGCGGCAATGGCGAGATGCTCGACCGCGGGACCAAAGCGGGTGCGTTGCCCAAGGGCCCGATGCCGGCGCTGAGCCAGGTGTTCCAGATGATCTCGACCGCGCAGGTCGCCAAGTCGGCGGCGGAAGCACGCGAGATGATGATCCTGCGCAAGGGCGACGGCATCACCATGAACCGCGACCGGCTGCTGGCCGATGCCAAGGCCAAGGCGCTGGCGCTGGTCGACGGCTATGTCGCGCCCGAGCCGCCGACGTTCCGGCTGGCCGGCGCAAGCGGGCAGACCGGCCTGGCGATGGCGGTGTCCGACTTCCACAAGAAGGGGATGGCGACCGACTATGACATGGTCGTCGCCGGCCGGCTCGCGGTGGTGCTGACCGGGGGCGACGCCGATCTGGTCGATACCGTCAGCGAGCAGGACGTGCTCGATCTCGAGCGCGCCGCGTTCATGGACAGCGTGAAGGACGAGCGCACCCAGGCGCGCATCGTCGCGATGCTCACTACCGGCAAGCCGCTGCGCAATTGAGCGTCCGGGTGCCGGCCCGGCCGGCACCCGGGAAACCGCCGATCCCGGTGACGATCCCCCCGGATCGGTGCGCGATCGGCGGAATTGCCACCGCTCCGGAGCAGCTACCTTGCACCGGCGCGGCCCGCCCGTAACGCGGGGATGATGAGCGCTCCCCCCCGACATGCCCCGCGCGCCGCGCCGCGCCCGGCCCTGCCCCGTGCGGACATCGTCTCCGCCTCCGACCTCGTCCGCCATTTCGGCCTGTGGCAGGAGCGGGCGGCGCGAACGCCGGTCTACGTCTTGTTCCGCGGCCGCCCGCGCCTCGTCCTCACCTCGATCGAGGTGATGGAAGCGCTGCTCGCGCCGCACCTGCCCGACCGGGCCATGCCGATGCCGGACGCCGGCGCGCTGCTCGATCTGATCCGCGACATGGTGATCGTGGCGGACGCCGATCTGCGCGTCATCGCCGCGAGCAAGACGGCGCGCGCTTTTTTCGGCGGCAGCGTCGCGCTCGGCGCCGCGGTCGACGCGCTCGTTGCCGCGCCGGCGCGGGGCGCGCTACGGCGCGCGCTCGCGCAGGTGCAGGCCAATGGCGTCGCGCAGGCGCTCGACCTGCCGTCGCCGCGCAGCGCCGACCGGTCACTGCAGGTAACGATCGAGCCGCATCATCGCGGCGTCGCGTTGCGCATCGAGGACGCATCCTGCCGCAAATCGGACGAGTTGAGTTAGGCTTAATCGGTAATAAACCAGGTCTTTACGCGCTTCGGTATAACCCTGGGGTCCAATCAACGCTTCGTCGGCCACAAGCATCCGGCCGACGCACCGGGGGATCATGGCGCAAATTTCGACAAAGACGGCAAACCGCGACGGTAATTGGGGCCTGATCGCCGCACTGGCCGACGCCGATGGCAGCGCGCGCCATCCCTTGCCAGCGCGGCTCGCCGCGCGCGACGCCCCGCCGCGGGACCTGTCGGACGCAGTCCATGCCCTGTGCTGGCTGCACGGCCGGCAGCCGGGCGTGATCGATCACGCCGCAACGATCAATGCGCAGCCGCTGGCACAGGATTGGCTGATCGAGGCCGCCGCTGGTTTCGCCGCCGAGCGCGCCTATCTCGCCACGCTAACCGCAGCCGCGGGGCACCAGCCCTCGACGCCCGGTCAGGCTGAATCCGAAGCGGCCGTGCTCGGTCAGCGCCATGCGCTCGACATGCTCGCGCAATCGGAACGCGCCGGCTGTGCGACCGGCGCGGCGATCGCGCTGGTGATCGACTGGGCGGCGATCCGCATACCGCTCGATGCCGCGGCGGCGCGCTTCGGTGTCACGCCGCCGCGCTTCGAATTGCCGATGAATGCCGAGATCGAGACCGTCGTGCTGTCGCTCGGCCAGAGCCCGGGGATCGAGCGCGCGATGGCGTTTGGCGCGCAGCAATTGCTCGCGCAGCACCGCGGGCTGTGGAATCTCCTGGAGGCACGGGCCAGCGCGCGCGACGAACTGTAGCGCTTGCACCGGAGCGTCGAATCCCTCTATCGCCAAACCCGATATTCAAATTCGGTGAGGGCGAGAATGAAACGCTTCGAAGGCACGCAGAGCTACGTCGCAACCGACGATTTGAAAGTCGCCGTCAACGCCGCCGTCACGCTGCGCCGCCCGCTGCTCGTCAAGGGCGAACCCGGCACCGGCAAGACCGTGCTCGCTTATGAAATCGCCAAGGCGGTCGATGCCGAGCTGATCGAGTGGAACGTCAAATCCACCACCAAGGCGCAGCAGGGGCTGTACGAATATGACGCGGTGGCGCGGCTGCGCGACGGGCAGCTCGGCGACGAGCGCGTACACGACATTTCCAATTATATCCGCAAGGGCAAACTCTGGGAAGCGTTCACCCGGCCCAAGCCGCCCGTGCTGCTGATCGACGAGATCGACAAGGCCGATATCGAATTCCCCAACGATCTGCTGCAGGAGCTCGATCGGATGGAATTCCACGTCTACGAAACCAAGGAGACGGTGCGCGCGGTGGAACGGCCAATCGTCGTGATCACCAGCAACAACGAGAAGGAACTGCCCGATGCGTTCCTGCGGCGCTGCTTCTTTCACTATATCAAGTTTCCCGATCGCCAGACGATGCAGGCGATCGTCGACGTGCACTTCCCCGGCATCCAGAAGATCCTCGTCAGCAAGGCGATGGATATCTTCTACGACGTTCGCGACGTGCCTGGCCTGAAGAAAAAGCCCAGCACCAGCGAATTGCTCGACTGGCTGAAATTGCTGCTGCACGAGGACATGCCGCTCGAGGTGCTGCAGAATCGCGATCCGACCAAGGCGATCCCGCCGCTGCACGGCGCGCTGCTCAAGAACGAGCAGGACGTGATGCTGTTCGAACGTCTCGCTTTCATGGCCAAGCGCCAGCAGAACAAGGGCTGACAGACGCGATCATCATTTCGCGCAGCAAGGCGGTCTAGGGTTTACGCGCGGTAAAGCATTCCCGGTTACGCAAGTTTTCGGGGGGTACCATTACCACGGTATCCATGATGCGTATTTTCGGCTCTGTTATCATTGCGTTGGTCTCGTTTGTGACCACCGTTCCGGCGACTGCAAGTTCGTTGCTGGACTATGTCGGCGAATGCGTGCCGTTTGCGCGCGCCGCATCCGGCATCCAGATCTACGGCAATGCCTGGACCTGGTGGGCGCAGGCCGGTGGACGCTACAAACGCGGTGCCGCGCCGCGCGTTGGCGCCGTGATCGTATTCGAGAAATCGAGCAAGCTTCGCCTGGGTCATGTCGCGGTGGTCAGCCGGGTCGTGACACAGCGCGTGGTGATGGTCACGCACGCCAATTGGTCGCGCCAGAATGGCGAACGTGGCCATGCCGAGCAGGATGTCACGCTTACCGACGTTTCGGCGCGCAACGACTGGACATCGGTCAAGGTCTGGTATCGTGACCGCGACGGGCTGGGCGGCAGCATCTACCCGGTCTACGGCTTCATCTATGGCAGCCCCGATGCCGAGGCCGCACGGTCCATCGCCAAGGCCACCCCCGCCCCCGAGCTCACGGGGCGCAATCCGGATTATGTCGGCGCGCTGATCGACGCTTACTGAGGCTCGACAGGACCGCCTGGTGCGGCCAAGATACATACCATGTTCCTGAACTTTCTCGATGAGCTTCGCACCGCCGGCATTCCTGCCAGCCTCAAGGAGCATTTGCTGCTGCTCGAGGCGCTCGATGCCGAGGTGATCGATCGCACGCCGGAGGATTTCTATTACCTGTCGCGCGCGGTGTACGTGAAGGACGAGGGGCTGCTCGACAAGTTCGATCAGGTCTTCGCCAAAGTGTTCCGCGGTATCGCCACATCGTTCGGCACCGAGAATGCCGACATTCCCGAGGAATGGCTGAAGGCGGTCGCCGCCAAATACCTGTCCCCCGAAGAAATGGAGAAGATCAAGGCGCTCGGCTCGTGGGACGAGATCATGGAGACGCTGAAGAAGCGCATCGACGAACAGAAGGAACGTCACCAAGGCGGCAACAAATGGGTCGGTACCGGCGGCACCAGCCCGTACGGCAATAGCGGCTATAATCCCGAAGGCGTCCGCATCGGCGGCGAGAGCACGCACAAGCGCGCGCTGAAGGTTTGGGATCAGCGCGACTTCAAGAATCTCGACAGCACCCGGGAGCTCGGCACGCGCAACATCAAGGTGGCGCTGCGCCGCCTGCGCAAGTTCGCGCGCGAAGGTGCTGCCGACGAACTGGATATCGACGCGACGATCGACGGCACCGCGCGGCAGGGCTGGCTCGACGTGGTGATGCGCGCGGAGCGCCGCAATGCCGTCAAACTGCTGCTGTTCCTCGATGTCGGCGGATCGATGGATCCGTGGGTAAAGCTCTGCGAGGAGCTGTTCTCGGCGGCGACCAGCGAATTCAAGAATCTCGAATTCTTCTACTTCCACAATTGCCCCTATGAGGGCGTGTGGAAGGACAATCACCGCCGCTTCACCGAACGAACGCCGATGTGGGACGTGCTGCACAAATTCGGACACGATTATAAGCTGGTGTTCGTCGGCGATGCCTCGATGAGCCCGTACGAGATCACCCATCCCGGCGGCTCGGTCGAGCATTTCAACGAGGAATCCGGTGCGGTCTGGCTGCACCGGCTGACCAATACCTATCCCGCCGCGGTGTGGCTCAACCCGGTGCCGAAGGAGCAATGGGGCTATTCTCAGTCGGTGAAGATCATTCGCGAATTGATGACCGACCGCATGTATCCACTCACGCTGGCCGGGCTCGACGAGGGCATGCGCGAACTGACGCGCAAGCGCTGATCCGCGGCTAGCGCCGATAGGCATCCGGCCGTTCTGCCAGCCAGCCGGCGGTCGGCGTGAGCGGATCGGCGGGGGGCGCATCGGGCACGCCCTTTGGTCCGGCAAAGGCGATACCCGCCAAGGTCGACGCTGCCCACATCACGCGACCGGCGACCGGCTCATCCTTGCCGATCGCGATCTGCACCAGCATCCCCTGTTCGAGTTCGCCCTTATGGTCGACACAGGTGCCGGTTTCCGAAATGTTGCGGACCCGGCAGGTCAACGCGCCCGGCATGCCCGGCACCGCAACCTGGGCCGTGCGGAACACGCTGTCGCGCTTGGCGCGCGTTACCGCGCGATCGGGAGTCGGATCATCGGTCACACTTGACCAATACAGCAGCCAGCGGCGCCATGGGTTAACGCTGCGAACGATTCGTCGCGGTCACCCCCGCCTGCGGCCGTCGAGATACATCCAGAGCAGCGCAGACCGGTGCAGCCGCCCTCAGGCCGAAATCGCCTGCAGCTTTTCGAGATAGGTTTTGACGAGCAGCATCCGCCGATCGCGCGCCTCGGCGGTGACGGCGCGGGCCGCGGCGAGCCGCTCGCAGGTCACCCGGCGCATATAGAACTGACGATCCGATTCCATGTCTCGACGACTCCGGCGTGATCGGCAACCCCCCAGCTGGTGCGACTCACGCAACGCCTGCATGGCCGACCTTCGGGCACCGCACCATCGCCTTCGTAGCCAGACTCCACGAGTCGTTTCGGGCGCACGACGAGTCGATCGGCAAACCGAAGTACGAACGGAAATTAACTCAATACAGCAAGTACTTACGCCGAGTTTCCTGCCACGCGATCTCGTCTCCTCGGGTCAACGACTCGAGTTGGCCTGCGACGGCGCCACGATCGTCGACCCAGTCGCGTAGCCCTGGCCCGCCATTGATCACGTCGATCGCCAGCTTGCCGAATTCATATTCGTACGGAAAGTCGCGCCACAGGTCGTAGTCGGGGTACAGCGTGCGGATCGCCTTGAAGCCGGCCGCCTGTACGCGCCACGGCCGGAATGCGGCGTGGTCATAGCCGGCGCCTTCGGCGTGGATGAAGACGCCGCTGCACAATTCCCCGACATGCTTGTGGAAGGTCGGCTGGAACCACAGGTCGCGCAACGTGCAGCCTGAAAGCCAGTCGGGCGCGATACGGCGCATCTCGGCGATCGCTGCCTTGGCATCGATATCGGGGGCGCCGAACAGCTCGAGCGGCCGTGTCGTACCGCGCCCTTCCGACAGGTTGGTGCCTTCCAGCATCACAGTACCGGCATAGGCCCGCGCCATGTTGACGTTGGCGGCATTCGGGCTCGGATTGATCCACACCCGGCTTTCGGGCCAGCCGAAGCCGGGTGCGGCGTCGGGCGCCCAGCCCTCCATGCCAATCACGCGATACTCCACATCGATCTTGTAGTGATCGACGAACCAGTGGCCGAGTTCGCCCAGCGTCATTCCGTGCCGCATCGGCATCGGCCCGGCGCCGACGAAACTCTCCCAGCCGGGCAGCAGCGTCAGCCCCTCGATCGGCCGCCCCGCCGGGTTGGGCCGGTCGAGCACCCACACCGTCTTGCCGTGTTCGGCCGCGGCTTCCAGCACGTAAAGTAGAGTCGTGACGAACGTGTAGATCCGGCAGCCGACATCCTGCAGGTCGATCAGGATCGTATCGAACGTGCCCATCGACTGCCCCGTAGGCCGCCGTACCTCGCCGTAGAGGCTGAACACGGGAATATTGTACTGCGGATCGGTGAAGTCCGGCGACTCCATCATATTGTCCTGCAGATCGCCGCGCACGCCATGCTGCGGCCCGAACATCGCGGTGATATTGACGCCGGCGGCGATCAGCGCGTCGAGACTGTGGGTCAGGTCCGCGGTGACGGAGGCGGGGTGCGCGAGCAATGCGACGCGCTGGCCGTCCAGCGGCTGGCGGAGTTCCGGCTCGGAGAGCAGGCGATCGATACCGAATTTCATGGGGCGGTTGGTGCCGGGAGGGTGGCGATAAAGCAATCCGCATTATGGAAATCCGGTGCCGGCGCGCCGGGAGCATGCTCCAGCGCCCAGAACGACTTCGATCCGTCGCTCGCCTCGATCACCGCGGTAAGGCCCAAGCGCCATGCCATCCCACCGATCTCCGACAGGTCGACGGTCGCCTTCATCGTCGGCCTGCTCCACGCGACCCGCGGGATTGCGGCCGCGTCGCGCATGCCTTGGCGATGACCATCGAACGCGTAGCTCGCCCAACGCCCCGACGGCGATAAATTCAGTTCGACATATCCGGCATGGCCGACGGGCTGGACGAACGCCTCGAAACAGGTGTGCATCCACAGATCGTCGGTTCGTGCCGCAGCTGCCGGCGCTGGCCACGACACCCGATTGAGATCGCCGTCGACCGCATAGGTAAACGTCAGCGTATCTCCCGATCGCGTGACCGAAACGGTGATCGCCGTCACTGCAACGCTGGGTTTGTCGGGATGGGGCACGAGGTGAAAATCGCTCATCCGCAGCACCCTAGGAAATCCCGCACAAAATCGCTACATGCCGCCCCTCCCATGGCAACAATACTCCCCTCCCCGCCGAAGATCGGCATGGTCTCGCTCGGCTGTCCCAAGAATCTGGTCGACAGCGAACGCATCCTCACCAAGCTACGCAGTGATGGGTACGCCATGTCGCCCGATTATGCCGGCGCCGACGTCGTGCTGGTCAATACCTGCGGCTTCCTCGATTCCGCCAAGGAAGAGAGCCTCGAGGCGATCGGTGAAGCGATCGCTGAGAATGGCCGCGTCATCGTCACTGGCTGCATGGGCAAGGAAGCGGAGATGATCCGCGCGAAATTCCCCGGCATCCTCGCCGTCACCGGCGCGCATCAATATGAAGAGGTCGTCGGCGCGGTCCACGACGCGGCGCCGATGCCGCCGAGCGCGTTCCTCAACCTCGTCCCCGACAGCGGCCTCAAGCTCACCCCGCGCCACTACAGCTATCTGAAGATCAGCGAAGGCTGCAACCACCGGTGCAGCTTCTGCATCATCCCGAGCCTGCGCGGCGACCTCGTGAGCCGTCGCCCCGACGCGATCCTGCGCGAGGCCGAAAAGCTGATCGAGGCGGGCACGAGGGAATTGCTGGTGATCAGCCAGGACACCTCGGCCTACGGCGTCGACATCCGCCACCAGCCGCGGATGTGGCACGGCGAGGAAGTCCGCGCGCACATGACCGATTTGTCGCGCGAGCTCGGCAAGCTCGGCGCCTGGGTGCGCCTCCATTACGTCTACCCCTATCCGCATGTCGATCAGGTCATCCCGCTAATGGCCGAGGGGCTCATCCTTCCCTATCTCGACATCCCGTTCCAGCATGCCAGCCGCAACGTGCTCAAGCTGATGAAGCGCCCGGCGAACGAGACCAAGGTGCTCGAACGCATCAAGCACTGGCGCACGATCGCGCCCGACATCGCGATCCGCTCGACCTTTGTGATCGGCTTCCCCGGCGAGACCGAGGACGATTTCGCCTATCTGATGGACTGGCTCGAGGAAGCGCAGCTCGACCGCGTCGGCGCGTTCCGCTTCGAGCCGGTCGAGGGCGCGGTCGCCAACGACCTGCCCAACCATGTGCCCGAAGAGATCAAGGAAGAGCGTTATGCTCGCCTGATGGAACTGACAGCGCGGATCTCGGCCGACAAGCTGCAGGCCAAGGTCGGCCGCACCCTCGACGTGATCATCGACGCAGTCGACGAGGATGGCGGGGCCACCGGCCGCTCCAAGGCCGACGCGCCGGAGATCGACGGGGAGGTCTTCCTGCGCGACGCGGGGCATCTCGCCGTGGGTGATATCACGCGCGTGACGATCGAGGATGCCGACGAGCACGATCTGTACGGCGTCCCGGTCTAACGCGCACGCCTGGCAGCCGGGGACGGCACTGATGCAGTCCCCAGCCGCGCTGTTTACGCGGCCTCACCGGCAGCCTAGTCAGGCGCAAACCGCAGATGAGGTCCCGTCTTGAGCGTCGTCGCCGCCTATCATTACCGCGATGGCAAGCGGATCGGCGACATCTCGATCGACGAGCCGACGCCGTGCGGAGACGATCCGTCCGAATTCGTTTGGATCGGGCTGCTCGAACCATCGGATGAGGAATTGATGACGCTGCAGGACCGCTTCGGCCTGCATCCGCTGGCGGTGGAGGATGCGCTCAAGGCGCATCAGCTGCCCAAGGTGGACGTCTATGGCGACCAGTTGTTCGTCATCGCGCGCACCGCGCACCGCGACGACGACAAGATTGCTTACGGCGAAACGGCGATCTTCGTCGGCCGCAGCCACATCATCACCGTACGCCACGGATCAGCGCGCGCGCATAGCGATTTGCGCGTGCACCTGGAAGCGTCGCCCGCCTTGCTCAAGCTCGGCGTGGATTACGTGCTGCACGCGATCATCGATTTCATCGTCGACGGCTATCAGCCGATCGTCGAGGCGATCGAGGAGGAAGTGCTGCAGACCGAGCAACAGGCGATGAACGAATCGCTCGAAAAGGAAGAGACCGCGCGCCTGTTCGCGCAGCGCCGCGAGGTGATCCGCTTCCAGCGCATCATCGGCCCAATGGGCGAAGTCGCCAACAAGCTCGCCAATCTCGACATGCCGTGCATCGACAAAGAAGCGCGGCCCTATTTCCGCGACGTGCTGGATCATGTCCGCCGGGTCGACAATATGGTCGGCGGCCTGCGCGACGCCTTGACCTCGGTGTTCGAAGTCAGCGCGCTGCTTGAGCAGCAGCGCCAGGGTGCGATTACCCGGCAACTGGCGGCTTGGGCGGCGATCCTGGCGGTGCCGACGGCGATCGCCGGCATCTACGGGATGAATTTCGATCACATGCCCGAATTGCGGCTGCGCTACGGCTATCCGGCGGTGATCACCGTGATCTTCATATTGTGCACCAGCCTGTACATACGCTTCAAACGGGTGCGCTGGCTGTAGCCGCGCGAGACGGCTCGGACGCAAAAAAGGCCGGATCATTGCTGATCCGGCCCCTGCCCGCCGTACGACGGAGAATGATGGTGCACCCAGAGCGATTCGAACGCCCGACCCTCAGATTCGTAGTCTGATGCTCTATCCAGCTGAGCTATGGGTGCGTGGAGGCAGTCTCCTAGGCGGGGATTCCGGTGGGCGCAAGCGTTGCTTGTCGCTTTTTTGGCGCATAGAGCGATTGTTGATGACCAAAACCCGCTTTCCCATCCGTTTGCGCGCCGGAATCGGCCCGATCCTGCTCTGCCCCCTGCTGCTCGCCGCCTGCGCGCAGACGACGTCGACGCAATTTCCCTCGCTGCTGCCGCGGGCGATCGAGACCCGCAGCGATGCCGAGCCCGTCGTGGCGACGCCCGTGGCGACGCCCGATCCTGCGCTCGATGCGACGATCGCCGAAAAGGCCAAGGCGCTCGACACGAGCAAGAGCGCTTTCGCCGACGCCGCCACGCGCGCCGAATCGCTGGCGCGTGCCGCCAGGGGCGCGGCGGTGGGCAGCGAACGCTGGCTCGATGCGCAGACCGCGCTGGCCGAGCTCGATTCCTATCGCGCAGGCATTTCCGGGCTGGTCACCGATCTCGACGAACTGCTCGTCGCGCGCGCGGCGGACGGCCAGGCCGACTATCCCGCGTTGCAGAGCGCGCGCGACGCAGCGCAGGCCGAGCTGGACGCCGAAACCGCGAAGATCACCACGTTGCAGGCCGCGCTGCCCGAAGCTTGATGTCTCAGCGGCGATCGATCCGATAGGTCAGGTGACGGCGAAGCGGATCGCCGTCGGCCAGTGCCGGATGATCGAAATCGCCGCCCGCCACCCGGGCCATGCCCAGCCGCACCATCACGCTTTGGCTTGCCGTGTTGGCCGGCACGGTGATGGCGTAGAGACTGGGCCAGTCAGTGGCCGCCCAAGCCCAGTCTAGTGCCGCGCGTGCCGCCTCCGATGCATAACCCTGCCCCCAGGCGGTCCGCGTCAGGCTCCAGCCGAGCTCGGGCGCGCCGGCGATCGGCGTGCTCTCCGGCCCCGGCTTGATCCCGCACCAGCCGAGGAACGCCCCGTCGGCCCGCCGCTCGATCACCCAGAAGCAATGGCCGAGCCGATCGAGCAGCGCTTGCTGCCGCATCACCACATCGCGCGACTCGGCGAGCGTCGGCGCCGGCCCGAGATAGCGGCTGACGACCGGATCGCCGCACATCGCGTTATGCAAGGCGGCGTCCGTCGCCTGCCAGCCGCGCAGCGTCAGGCGCGCCGACTCGATCACGGGCGGGGTATTTCGAAGGTGACCGTGGCGCGCAGCGGATCGCCCGGCGCGAAGAGCGGGTGCTCGAAATCGCCATCGGCGACCCGCGTCATGCCGAGCCGCGCCATCAACCCCTGGCTCTTGCCGTTGCGCGCGGCCGTGATCGCGACGATCCGCTGTGCCTTCTTGTTGGCCCAGCCCCAGGCGAGGCTGGCCTGCATCGCCTCATAGGCATAGCCCCGGCCCCAGAACGGCACGGCGAGCATCCAGCCGGCCTCCAGTTCGCCGCTGATCGGCGTGTTGTCCGCCCCGCGCTTCAACCCGCAAAAGCCGGCGACCGCGCCGTCGCGCCGCTGCGCGACTACCCAGAAGCCAATCCCTTCGTGGCGATAGCCGTCGTGCCGGGTGATCGTCGCAACGCTGTCTGCGACAGACTTTATCGGCCCGAGGTCGGCCATCACCCGCGGATCCGCCCACATTGCGTGCAGCGCGTCGCGGTCGGCCGGCGTGGGGACGCGCAGGATCAACCGCTCGGTCTCGATCATGCCTAGCCCGCGAGCAGCCGCGCGGCATGCGCCGCGTGATAGGTCAGCACGCCTGCACAGCCGGCGCGCTTGAACGCCATCAGCGTCTCCAGCACCACCGCGTCACGCTCCGCCGCGCCGGCCGCCACCGCCGCCTCGATCATCGCATATTCGCCCGACACCTGATACGCGAAGACCGGCACCTGGAACTCGCTCTTCACGCGCAGGATGATGTCGAGATAGGGCAGGCCCGGCTTGACCATCACGCTGTCCGCGCCTTCCGCCAGGTCGAGCGCGACCTCGCGCAGCGCTTCCTCGGCATTGGCCGAATCCATCTGATAGGTCTTCTTGTCGCCTTTCAGCAGCCCGCGCGAGCCAACCGCGTCGCGGAACGGCCCATAGAAGCCGCTGGCATATTTGGCGGCGTAGGACATGATCTGCACGTTGACATGGCCGGCACCTTCGAGCGCATCGCGGATCAGCCCGATCCGGCCGTCCATCATATCCGACGGCGCGATGATGTCGGCGCCGGCCGCCGCCTGGTTGAGCGCCTGCTGCACCAGCATCTCGGCGGTACTGTCGTTAAGCACATAGCCGCTCTCATCCAGCAGACCGTCATGGCCGTGCGCGGTATAGGGATCGAGCGCGACGTCGGTCAGCACGCCGACTTCCGGCACCGCCTGCTTCAGTGCGCGGATCGCGCGGCACATCAGATTGTCCGGATTAAGCGCTTCCTCCCCCGCTGCGGTGCGCAGATGCGGCGGCGTATTGGGGAACAAAGCGATGCAGGTGATGCCCAGATCGCGCGCCTCTTTCCCCCGCGCGACGATATTGTCGACCGACCAGCGCGACACGCCGGGCAGGCTGGCGATCGGATCCTCGATCCCCGTGCCTTCCGAAATGAACAACGGCCAGATCAGGTCGGCGGCGGTGAGCACGGTTTCGGCGTGCAGCCGGCGGCTCCACGGCGAGCTACGAGTGCGACGCAGGCGAAGCGCGGGATAGGATGCGGTCATGCATGGCTTTTGAGCCTGCCAGCGAAATGCTGCAAGCGTTACGGCCCCGAAACCGCCTGATGCGCGTTGAGCGCCGCATGACACAAATCCGCTCCGCCGCGATGATCATCAACACCAAGTCGCGCACGGGCCAGGCGCAGTTCAAAACCGCGTGCCAGGCGATGGATTGCCTGCCCTTCCCGGTCGATGCGCACGCCGTGCCGCATCCCGACAAGCTCGAGCAGGCGGTGCGCGACGCGCTGTCGAAAAAGCCGGATCTCGTCATCCTGGGCGGCGGCGACGGCACGATCAGCGGACTGGTCGACCTGCTCGTCGGGCAGGACGTGATTCTGGGCGTGCTGCCGCTCGGCACCGCCAACAGCTTTGCGCGCACCTTGGGCATCCCGCTGGATATCGCCGGCGCGGTCGACGTGCTGCGCACGGGCGCCCCCAGGCGGATCGATCTCGGCATGATCGACGGCGATTATTTCGCCAATTGCGCGGCGCTGGGCATTTCCCCGCAGATTGCCAAGACGATCCCGCATGGGCTGAAAAAGGTGCTCGGCAAGATCGGCTATCTCGGCTGGGCGGCATGGCAGTTCGCCAGCTTCAAGCCCTTCACGCTGATCATCGGCGAGGGTGACACGGCCGAGCGGCTGCGTGTGGTGGAGGTGCGGATCTCCAACGGGCCGTATCACGGCGGTACCGAGCTGGTCGATGCGGCGGCGGTCGATTCGGGTGAGATCGTCGTACAGGCGGTGGTCGGCCGCGCGCGCAGCCGGCTGGTCAAGAACTGGGCGGCGAGCTTCTTCCGGCTCGAGGCACGGCACGAGGATACGCGCGACTTCCACGGCAAATCGCTGCGCATCGCCACCGAGCCGCGGATGCCGATCTCGATCGATGGCGAGGTGCTGGCCAAGACGCCGGTGACGGCGAAAGTCGCGGCGGGGATCATCCAGGTGATGGCGCCCCGGGCATAATCCCTACCCCGCAGTTCCCCGGCGAAAGCCGGGGCCCAGTCGGGAAACGGAGATAATCGGGCGCTGCGCTTCGTAACCTCAATCTGCGCAACTGGGCCCCGGCGTCCGCCGGGGAAGCGCAGTGGCCTGAGCGCGAGAAGATCACCCCGTCGGCTGCAAGCGCCCGGCGGGCTCGCTCACAGCGTGCGCATGTTCCTCGCCATCGGCGGTCATTGGCACGATCAGCGCGCCCTTGCGCCACGTGCCGCGCCGGTAGAACCAAATTGCACAGACCAGCGACACCGCAGAGCCGATCGGAAACGCCCACCACAGGGCGTCCGCGCCGATAAAGGGCCGCGCCGCCAGCGCAAAACCGATCCGCACCGGATACAGCGCGATCGCCAGGATGATCAGCGGCGCCAGCGTCGATCCATTGGCGCGCACGGTGGAGAACAATACCATCGTCGCGCCGAACATCACGAAGGTCCAGCTGGCGATGAGCTGGATATGCCGCGCGATCGGGATCGCCGCGCTGTCCGCGCCGACGAACAGCGCCATCACCGGCCGGTCGAACAGGAGGATCGCGGCGATCACGACCAGCGTGATGATCGTGTTGTAGAGGATGCCCGATCGCGTGATCGCATCGACCCGGTCCCAGCGGCCCGCACCGATATTCTGCGCCGCCATGCTCGAGACGGCAACGCCGATCGCCATCGCCGGCATCTGGATATAGGTCCACAGCTGTTGCGACACGGCATAGGCCGCGGCGGTATCGACACCCAGCCGGTTGACCAGCCCGACCATGGTCAGCCCCGCGGTCGACATGACCAGCATCTGTGCGCCCATCGGCAGGCCTTTGGCGACGATCGTGCGCACCAGCGCGCGCTCGGGCAGCAGGTAGCGCAGCTCTGCGCCGCGCAGCCGGATCGGCAGGTCGCGGGCATAGACATAGGCGATCAGCCCGAAGGTCGAGACCAGGGCGGCGATCAATGTCGCGGTGGCAGAGCCGGCGATGCCCATCTTGGGGAACGGGCCCATTCCGTCGATCAGCAAGGGGTTCAGGCTCGAATCGATGATCACGCTGAGCACCATGAACCATAAGGGCGTGACCGAATCGCCGGTGCCGCGCAGCCCCATCTGGACCAGCACGCCGAGCATCGACAGTGGCAGGCCGAGGAAAATCACGCGCAGATAGGCCAGTGCCAGCGGTTGCGCCTCGGCCGGCGTGGCGAGCAGATGCAGGATCTCGGGCGCGAACAGCCAGCCGAGCGCGGCGATCGCCACTGCCCCGCCGACTACCAACCCGATCGCCGAGCCAAACGCGCGCCGCGCCGCCTCGATATCCCCGCGCCCGACCGACTGGCCGACCAAGATGGTCGCCGCCATGCCGAAGCCGAACACGGCACTGAACATCAGGAACATGATGATGTTGGCGTTCGACGTCGCCGCCAGCGCGCCTTCGCCGAGGAAGCGCCCGACCCAGATCGAATTGATCGAGCCGTTGAGTGACTGGAGCACGTTCGACGCGAGCGTGGGCAGCGCGAAGGCGAGCAACGTCGCGCCGATCGGGCCGGTGGTGAGGTCGCGCTGGCGAACTCCCCTCCCGCGGGCGGGAGGGGTTGGGGGAGGGCTTGTCACTCCTACGCTGTCGGCCACACGCCCTCCCCTAGCCCCTCCCCACGCGGGAGGAGAATTGCTTACCCAAGCCGCGCCAGCGCTGCGCCGAGCCGCTCGGCTTCCGCCGCCTTGTCGGCATGATCCGCCTTGGCCTTCTCCACCGCTTCCGGCTTGGCGCGCTCGACGAAGCTCGGATTGCCGAGCCGGCCGGACAGCGCATCGCGCTCCTTCGCCACCGCGGCGATCGCCTTGGTCAGGCGCGCCTTTTCGGCATCGAGATCGATCACGCCGTCCAATGGAATGACGAACGTCGCTTCGTCGGCCACGACCTGGATCCCGCCCTGCCCGGCGAAATCACCCTCGGCGAGATCGACGCGGGCCAGTCGCGACAGCACTGCCGCGTTGCGCGCGAGCCGGCCCTGCGTCAGTTCGCCGGCGCCGCGCACATGCATCGGCAGCTTCGCCCCCGGCGACACGTTGAGCTCGACGCGCGCCGCGCGGATATCGCTGACCAGCGAGATCAGCCAGTCCACTTCCTGCGCCGCCGCCGGATCGATCGCCCGCGCATCCGCCATCGGCCATTTGGCGACGATCAGATCGCTGTCGCGCGGGCCCATCTTGGACCACAATTCCTCGGTGATGAACGGCATGAACGGGTGCAGCAGCACGAGCAGCTGATCGAGCACCCAGCCCGCCACCGCGCGCGTCTCGTCCGCCTCGGGTCCGCGCGCCGGCGCGTCCATCTGGCCGAGCACCGGCTTGATCAGCTCGATATACCAGTCGCAGAAACGGCTCCAGCCGAACTGGTAGATCGCGTTGGCCGCGCCATCGAAGCGGTAATCGGCCAGCGCCAGATCGACCGCCTGCACCGCCTGGATCGTCTCGGCGATGATCCAGCGATTGACCGCCAGCTCGGCCTTGGGCGCCTCCAGCGTGCTGCTCGCACCGATCCCGTTCGCCTGGCAGAAACGCGCGGCGTTCCACAGCTTGGTCGCGAAGTTGCGGTACCCCTCGACGCGCTTCTCATCCATCTTGATGTCGCGGCCCTGGCTTTCCATCGCCGCCATGAAGAAGCGCAGCGCATCCGCGCCGTACTGGTCGATGAGACCCAGCGGATCGACCGTATTGCCCTTCGACTTGGACATCTTCGCGCCATCCGCGGCGCGCACCAGGCCATGCAGGTAGAGCGTGCGGAACGGCACGTCCTTCATGAAGTGCATCCCCTGCATCATCATCCGCGCGTCCCAGAAGAACAGGATGTCGAAGCCGGAGATGAGCACGTCGTTGGGGTAGCGGCCGCCCAAAGCTCCCCTCCCGCTTGCGGGAGGGGTTGGGGGAGGGCCTGTCACATCGTCGGACGGCGCGTTTTCGGACAGGCCCTCCCCTAGCCCCTCCCGCAAGCGGGAGGGGGACTGATCTGGCCAACCCAAGGTCGCGAACGGCCACAGCGCCGACGAGAACCACGTGTCCAGCACGTCGCTATCCTGCTCGAGCGTCACGCCCGCGCCGGCCTGTGCCTGCGCCTCGGCCTCGCTCAACGCGACGTAAATCTGGCCATCGTCGCCAAACCACGCCGGGATGCGATGCCCCCACCACAGCTGCCGGCTCACGCACCATGGCTGGATATTCTCCATCCAGTTGAAGAACGTCTTCTCCCACGTCTTCGGCACAATTTTGATCGCGCCCGAGCGCACCGCCTCGATCGCCGGCTGCGCCAGCGTCTTGGCATCGACATACCATTGGTCGGTCAGCCACGGCTCGATCACCACGCCGGAGCGGTCGCCATAGGGCGTCTGGATCGTGCGCGGCTCGGCGTCGTGCTCGGCGCCGTCCTTGTCGATATGGGGCACGAGGAAGCCCTCGTCCCTGAGCCGCGCGACGACAGCCTTGCGTGCTTCGGCGGTGGACAGGCCAAGCAACTCGGCCGGGATCAGCCCGTCCGAGACCTGCGTCACCGCCGCCTTGGCATCGAGCATGTTGAGCATCTCGCCGGCCTTGAACCCGGCGCGCTTGCCCACTTCGAAATCGTTGAAATCATGCCCCGGCGTGATCTTGACGGCGCCCGAGCCCAGTTCCGGATCGGCATGTTCGTCCGCCACGATCGGAATCAGCCGGCCGGTGATCGGCAGGCGCACCTTCTTGCCGATCAGCGCGGTATAGCGTTCGTCGGTCGGGTGCACGGCCACCGCCATGTCGGCGAGCATCGTCTCGGGCCGCGTCGTCGCGACCTCGATGAAGCCTGACCCGTCCTCGAGCGGATAGCGCAGCTTCCAGAAGCTGCCCTTGATCTCGCGCGTCTCGACCTCAAGATCGCTGATCGCGGTGCCGAGGCCCGGATCCCAGTTCACCAGGCGCTTGTCGCGGTACAGCAGGCCTTCCTTGTGCAGATCGACGAACACTTTGAGGACGGCCTTGGAAAAGCCCGGGTCCATCGTGAAGCGTTCGTTCTGCCAGTCCATCGAGCAGCCGAGGCGGCGGAGCTGCTGCGTGATCGTGCCGCCGCTCTCTTCCTTCCACGCCCAGACCTTCTCGACGAACTGCTCGCGCGTGAGATCGGTGCGCTTCTGGCCCGCCGCGCCCATCTGCCGCTCGACCACCATCTGCGTGGCGATGCCGGCATGATCGGTGCCGACCACCCACAAGGCGTCCTTGCCCTTCAGCCGCGCGTGGCGCGCCAGGATGTCCTGCAGCGTATTGTCCAGCGCGTGGCCGATATGCAGGTTACCGGTGACGTTGGGCGGCGGGTTGACGATCGTCCACGGCTCGGCGCCCGGGCGATCGGGGCGGAAGCTGCCGCTTTCTTCCCAATGCGCATACCAGCGCGATTCGATTTCGGCGGGGTCGAAGGTCTTGGGGAGCTCGGTCATGGCGGCAGGCCATAACCAAGCCGCCGCGCTTCGTCACCCCGGCGCGGCGTTGTTCGGCTGAATCGCCGTTGACACCGGCATGGGTCTCGCGGCAATGCGGCTGCCACGCGGGTGTAGCTCAATGGTAGAGCAGAAGCTTCCCAAGCTTACGACGAGGGTTCGATTCCCTTCACCCGCTCCATGAACTTCCTTGCAGAGCGCCTCCGACAATAAGCGCCGTCCTCTTCTGGGCGCGCTACGCGGCTTGGGCCGGTTGCAGCTTTCGCCCGAACTGCTTGCGATAGACGCTCGGTGCGACGCCAACATGACGGGTGAAGTACAGCCGCAGATTGGTCGCGCTGCCAATCCCGGTCGCCGCTGCGATGTGATCCATCGACAGGGTCGTTGTCTCCAGCAGATCGCGGGCGAGCGTCAGGCGTTCCCCAGCGAGCCAGGCGCCTGGACTGGCGCCCGTGGCTTCCTGAAACCGACGCACGAACGTGCGCTGGCTCATCCCCGCGGCCGCAGCCATTTCGGCGACTGTCCACGGCCGCGCAGGCACAGCGCGCACGCGATCAAGCACGTCAGAAAGCGGGTTTGCCGCACGGGCCGGTACTGCACGCTCAATAAACTGCGCCTGACCGCCGCCGCGGTGCGCAGCAACCACCATCCGTCGTGCCACGCTGTTGGCCGCGTCGGGACCGAAATCGGCGCGGACCATATGCAGCAACAGGTCGATCCCCGCCGCAGACCCCGCGGAAGTGAAGATGGTGCCGTCCTCGGCATAGAGGTTGGCGGCATCCACCGTGACCGCCGGATAGGCCGACGCTAAGCGTTCGGCGTGGCACCAGTGCGTCGTCGCGCGGCGGCCGTCGAGCAGCCCGATCGACGCCAGCAGGAACGCCCCGGAACAGATTGCCGCTAGCCGCGCGCCGCGCGCATGCGCTGCGCGCAACGCGGCGCGCAACGCGGGCGAGGGGGCAGCGCCGTCCGTTCGCCAGCCGGGAATGACGATCGTTCCCGCCCGTTCGAGCGCCTCGATCCCGGCTTCCGGCGTGACGATGATGCCGGCATTCGTCCGGTGCCGCCCGGCCCGCTCGGCGCAGGTCACAAAGCGATACCGCTCGCTGCCGAGCTCCGGGCGTGGAAGCGCGAACACCTCGGCGACGATCCCGAATTCGAACATACAGAGCCCGTCATAGACAAGCGCAGCGACGAGCAAGTTGGCGGGCGGTGAGCAGATTGGCATGATCCTTTCGATAAGGGTCATTTCCGCCAATAGCGATGGGGTCTCGCATCAGGCAGAAGACTTGCGTTGCCGGACCACCGTTCAGCCAGGCCATCGTCCCGCTTTCCGGGCCGATTGCCGCGCATATACTGGAGAATGATCATGGCGCTCGAGCTTCGCCCGAATTGTGAATTTTGCGACTGCGACCTGCGACCCGAGGCCACCAACGCCCGCATCTGCACCTATGAGTGCACCTTCTGCGCAAGCTGCGTCGAGATCGAATTGCACAACGTCTGCCCGAATTGCGGCGGCGGGTTCACACCGCGACCGATCCGCCCCGCGACCGAGTGGCGGCCCGGGCTGTCGGTCGTCAAGCGACCGCCGTCGGCCAACCGCCGGTTCCTGAAGTACGACATCACCGACATGCGAAATCAGTCCGCTCGATTGCGGCTTATCCCACCCGAGCAGCGCTAAACCGCGAGGTCACTATGGAAAGGACACCGGCACGCTAGTCGCCAAGGGCCCCACGGCATCGCCGTCAGTGATCGTTCCGCGCCGATCACGCCATTACCGTAAGCCTTTGACGGCAATGGCGTGATCGCCCGCTCCACAAACCTCCCGTCGACCCCGGAATCCGGTGCCTGTTGCTAGCGGGCGATCGCCGAAGCCGCCAGGCCAGCACGTGACCGTCGCCCCTGGGCTGTCCGGTGCCGACGGCGCTGCCCCGGGGTCAGCGAGCGACGGTGAGCGCGGCGTCGGTATCGACCGGGCGCGGCTGCTGGAAGCGGAAGTCGCCATCGTCTTCCATCACGCGCAGCTGACCGTCTTCGAGCGCGAAATACGCCCCGTGCAGCGTCAGATTGCCCTCTGCGACCGCCTTCTGCACGAAGGGAAAGCTTTGCAGGTTGGTGAGCGAGGTGCGCACGGCCTCATATTCCATCTCGCGGGCCGCGTCGTCGCCATCGCCGCAGCGTGCCTTCACCGTGTCGCGCGCTTCATCCAGAATGCTCACCCAACTGGCGATGAAACCGCCCTCGCCCGGCGCCGCATCGCGGAACGCGCCGCTCAGCGCCGCATTGCACCCGCCACACGCGCCGTGCCCCATGACGACGATCTCCTCGACCTTGAGCTTGGTCACGGCAAACTCCAGCGCGGCCGAGACGCCGTGAAAACCAGCGCGCGTCTCGAACGGCGGGACCAGGGCGGCGACGTTGCGCACCACGAAGATTTCACCCGGAAGCGTATCGAAGATCTGCGATGGTTCGACGCGGCTGTCGGAGCAGGCGATCACCATCACCTTGGGGCTCTGCCCCTCGCGCAGTTCGAGCCACCGGCTGTGCTCGCGGCGCAGGTTGGAGGTGCGAAAGCGATGATACCCTTCCACGAGATCAGCAAAATAGGTCATGGTTCTTTCCTTGCAAAAGCCGACAGAATTCACGTCACGGCGGACCGCCGCTGCAGCCATGGGCACCCGCCGAACGAGCGCCGATCCGAGGGTAAGCGGCCCGTCCTGGCCATGCCTAGAATAGCGGCCGCACGTCCGGAAATGGTGTCGCTATTGTATCGAAATATGTATTCACCGGCGCGGCTCGGCGGGGCCATCGCCCCCCGCGCGATGCGACCGAAGCCGCGATTGGTCACGCGACCATGTCTATGGATGTCGTGTCGACCGAGGCGCCCGGTATGCCGCTGTCAGCAGTCACACAGCGCCGCGACCAGCGCTGCGCGGGGCAATACCGAGGAAATCAGGCAGTGTTCTTGCCAGGTATGCGCGCCCCCGCCCTCGACGCCCAGCCCGTCCAGCGTCGGGATGCCGAGCGCTGCGGTAAAATTGCCGTCGGAGCCGCCGCCGACCATTGGCACGTCGTGCAGGTCGATACCGAGCGGCTGCGCCAGCATGACGGCTTCAGCGAACAGGGCCTTGGTGCCGGCAGTCTTCTCGTATGGCGGGCGATTGAAGCCGCCCGAGCGCCGCATCGTCGTGCGCTGATCGACGACCTGAAGCGCGGCCAGCGACTCCTCGACACGCATGGCCTCGGCCGCGCTCGTGACGCGGATATCGACCGAGAACCTGCACTCGCCGGGAATGACGTTCTTGGCCGATCCGCCGCTAATCTCTCCCACGCTCACGGTCGTACCGCGCGCATAGTCCGTCAACTGCTCGAGCAGCGGGATCTGCCGGCATGCTTCGCGGATCGCGCTGTGCCCGTCGGCGTGATGCGTGCCGGCATGCGCCGGAATGCCCTCGATCGCAACGTCGAACCACCCCACCCCCTTGCGTGCGGTGACGGCCGCGCCGCCGGTGCGCGCCGGCTCCAGCACGAGCGCGCGTGCCCGACCGATGGCCAGCATTTCGATCAGCGCGCGTGTCGTCGGGCTGCCAATCTCTTCATCGGGGGACAGCAGACAGGTGACCGGCGCGTCGCAGCCCCGACGGGCGTGATCGATCAGTGCCAGGATGGCGCAGAGCACGCCGCCTTTCATGTCGTACAATCCTGGCCCGTACAGCAGGTCGCCCTCCTGCCGGACCGGCAATTTTCCGGCGGCCGTGCCCAGCGGATGGACCGTATCGACATGCCCGAGCAACAGGGTCCCACCCCCGGCCTGGCGCCCGGATCGCAGCACTATGATGTCGCCGATCCCGTCCCGCCCCGCGATCCGCTCCACCGCAATCCCTGCGACGCCTGCCACGTCGGCCAGCACCAAATCGTGCATACGGTTGACGGCCGCGGCATCGCTCGACGGGCTTTCGCAGCGCGCCCAAGCGCTCAGCCGATCCAACACCCACCGATCGTTGATATTCAAATCCGAAGAAAGGCGGTTGACCACAGATTTTCCTGTCCATAGGTTCAGGGATATGAACTCGGGTTCTCATATATGACCACGGATATCAAGTCGGCCTCGCGCGTGCTCGACATGCTCGAGCTGTTCTCGACGCGGTGTGACGGGCTCACCCTGACCGAGGTGTCGAAGGGGCTCGGGCTGCCGAAGAGCAGCACGCTGGGCTTGCTGCGGACGCTGCACGGCCGCGGCTACCTCGTGCGCGAAGCCGACGATGTCTATCGCTTGAACGACGTGGTCCGGCGCGATGGTTTCGCCCGTCACGGTCGGCTGTTGCGCGTCGGTCCCACGGTCATGCGCGCGCTTTCCGATCGGCTCGGCGAGACGGTGATCCTCGGCATGCCGGGAGCGCCCGGCATGGTCCGACTGATTGCCAAGGAAGCGGCGGACCGCGATGTGCGCTTCGATATCGCGCTGCCGCGCCAAGAGCCGGCCTACTGCACCGCGATTGGCCGGATCCTGCTGGCCGCGCAGGGCGACGAGGCGATCACCAAGGCGCTCGCCGCCGTGCCGCGCAAGGCGCTGACTGAAGCGACCATCACCGATCTCGACGCAATCCGCAACCGGATCGACATCGCGCGCAACGACGGCGTGGCGATCGTCGTCGACGAACTGGTACTCGGCGGCACCGGAGTGGCCGTGCGCATCCCGCTCGAACCGGGGCAGCCGCTGGCCGCGCTCAACGTCGGTTGCGTGACGGCGCGCTTCGAGGGCAATCGCGATGCGATCGTCGCGGCGTTGCACGAATCGGCACAGGAAATCGGCGCCGCGATGCGCCCGGATCGCGCCGCATGAACGATGGCGTGTTGATCTGGGGCAGCGGCGCGATCGGTGCCTCAATCGGCGCCTCGCTGATCAGACACGGCATTACGGTGTGCTTCGTCGATGTCGATCACGCGCACGTTCGGGCCATGCGCGCTGGCCTGATCGTCGAAGGCGACGGCGCGACCTTCCGTCAACCGGTTGACGCGCGTGTGCCAGCGGAACTCTCCGGCATCTGGCCATGCGCGTTGCTGTGCGTAAAGGCGCAGCATAGCGCCGCGGCGATCGATGCGCTTGCACCGCATCTCGCGCCGGACGGCTATGTTGCCGCGCTGCAGAACGGGCTGACCGAATATGCGATCGCCGCGCGGATCGGCCATGAGCGCACGATCGGTGGCTTCGTCAATTTCGGCGCGGACATCGTCGCCCCGGGGCATATCGCGTTCGGCAATCACGGTGCCGTGCGCGTCGGGGAATTGGACGGGATTGCGACGGCACGAGCCGAGCAGTTGGCCGCGCTGCTCCGGCGCTTCGATCCCTCAGCCGCGGCGACAACCGACATCTGGTCCTTTTTGTGGGGCAAGCTCGCCTATGCGGCATTGCTCTATGCCCAGGCGGCCGGCGAGGCGGGCATCGCGGCCTGCCTCGATCGCCCCGAACTCTTGCCGCTGTGGCGCGCCTTGACGTCGGAGATCAATGCCGTCGCCGCGGCCGAGGGCGTCGTACCGCGCGCGTTCAACGGCTTCGACCCCGCCGCCGTCGGCGCCACGGGCAGCGACCGGGCGGCGCGCGCCAGCATCGCCGCGATGGCCGATTTCAATCGCGGCAGCCTCAAGACGCATTCGGGCGTGTGGCGCGATCTCGCGATCCATCACCGCCCGACCGAGGTCGACGCCCATTACGGCCCCGTGCTCGATCGCGCCGCCGCGCACGGTATCGCCTGTCCGACGCTGCAGCGCCTGGTGGCGCTGATCCATGCGATCGAGGCCGGCATGCCGCAGGACGATCGCAACCTGCAGGGCCTATTCGAGCCGGTCGATGCCTAAGGTCGACCGGCGCCTCGTCGCGATCAGCGGGATCGGCAGCGCGTTCGGCCTGGCGATCGCGCGCCGCTTCCTCTCCGCGGGGGCCAACGTCCACGGCTGTGACTGCGATCCCGCCGGCCTTGCCGAGGCAGCGGCACTCGGCTGCCATGTCGCTGAAGTTGATCTGGTCGACCGGCCGGCGGCACGCGCATGGATCGCGCGGGTCGAGCACGACGCGGGCCGCGCGATCGACGTGCTCGTCAATAATGCCGGCGGCGTCGCCGGCCAGTCGCATCAGCGCTTCGATCGCGTGTCGGATGCCGATTGGGATACGGTGATCGCGGTCAATCTCGGCGCGGCGATGGCGCTGAGCCAGGCCGCGCTTGGCGGGATGACGCGGGCCGGGCGCGGCGCGATCGTCAACATCGCTTCGGGCGCCGCGCTGCGCGCGTCGATGACCGGCATCCAGGCCTATGCCACCGCCAAGCATGCCCTGCTCGGGCTGACGCGCCAGCTGGCGCACGAATTCGGCCCGCACGGCATTCGCGTCAACGCCGTCGCCCCGGGCCTGGTGATCACCAATGCCGCGACCCAGCAGCAATGGCAGGGCTACGGTGATGCGGGCCAAGATGCGATCCTTGGCGGGATCGCGCTGCGCCGGCTGGGCACGCCGGACGATATCGCGCGCGCTGTGTCCTTCCTTGCCTCGGACGATGCCGATTTCATCACCGGCGAGATCCTCAGCGTGGATGGCGGGCGATGAGCGGCGCACCGTGGCAATGGCCCGAAGCCGAGTGGCGCGCCAAGGTGGAGCGCGTGCGCGCCGGGGCACGGCTGGCGCCGACGCGGTGGCCGGGTGGTGCGCCCTTCGCCGTCGCGCTGTCGTTCGACAGCGATCACGAGACCAACGAGCTGCGTGACGGGGGCGAATCGATCGGCCGGCTCAGCTGGGGCCAATATGGCGCGCGCGTCGGTATCCCCCGGATCGAGCGGCTGCTGGCGCAGCATGACGTGCGCGCGAGCTTCTTCGTGCCTGCCGTATCAGCGCTGCTCCACCCCGACGAACAGCGGCGGCTGGTCGGCGCGGGCCATGAGATCGGCCTGCACGGCTGGATCCACGAATGGAATACCGGCCTGCCGCCCGGCGCCGAGCGCGAGCTGATGTTGCGCGCCGGCGATACGCTCGAGCAGGTCAGCGGCGTGCGCCCCGTAGGGCTGCGCACGCCATCCTGGGATTTCAGTCCCGAGACGCTGGCGATCGCGCAGGAGATGGGCCTGTCCTATGACAGCTCGCTGATGGCCGACGAGGATTGCTACGAGCTGTTGCTCGATGGCGCGCCCAGCGGACTCGTCGAAGTGCCGATCGAGTGGATCCGCGACGATGCCGCCTATCTGCTGATGCATCGCGGCAGCGGACTCCGCCCCTATACGCCGCCCGCCGACGTGTTCGACATCTTCCGCCGCGAACTCGACGGCGCGATCGCCGCGGGCGGCCTGTTCCAGTTGACGATGCACCCGCATGTGATCGCTGCGCGCTCGCGCATCTGGATTCTCGAAGAGCTCATCCGCCACGCCGCGGCGCACGGCGCCTGGTTTGCCACCCATGCCGAGGTGGCGGCCTATGTCCGCGCGCACGGCGCCACCGATCGATAGGAGTATAGCGTGCCAGTAACAGCGTACCGCATCTTGGCCGGCACAACGCTCGCCTTGCTATCCAGCGCGGCAGCGGCGCAGACGGTGCCGCTCAACGACCGGAGCAGCGTGCTCGCGCCGAACGCCCGGACCACCGACGATCCGCGCCGCATCCCGCTGAAACCGGTCGCCGCGCGCCGGCCGCAGATCGTGCTGCGTGGTGGGCGGCTGTTCGATTCGGTGACTGCGCGGGTCCGCCCGGCGACGGTCGTCATCGACGGCGACCGGATCGCTGCGGTCCTGCCGCCCGAAGCGACATCCGGCTGGGCCGCCGATGCCGAGCAGATCGACGCCACGGGCAAGACGGTGATGCCGGGGCTGATCGATATGCACGTCCACATCACCTACCCCGACAGCGACAGCCCGATCGACGAGCAGGCGAGCGAGGGCGCCGGCGTGTTGCGCGGCATCCGCAACCTGCGTTGGATGATCGAAAACGGCTTCACCTCGGTGCGCGACCTGAACGGCGCCGCCAACGCGCCCTATCTGCTCGCCGAGGCCAGCGCCGCCGATACGATCGCCGCACCGCGCGTGTTCACCGCCGGCCATATCATCACCGGCACCGGCGGCCACGCCACCGAACGGCCCGTCTCGCCGAGCCACGGCCCCGATTTCGCCTGGGAGCGCGACGGCGCGGCGGCATGGCGCGCCGCGGTGCGCCAGACCTTCAAGCAGGGCGCCAGCGTGATCAAGGTCGCGAGCCATTTCGCACCCGACGAGATCGAAGCCGCGGTCGACGAGGCGCACCGTCTGGGCCTGAAAGTCACCTGCGATTGCGAGACGATCTATACCGCCATGGCGGTGGACGCCGGGATCGACATGATCGAACACCCCCTGCCCCGCACCGATGCGACGATCGCGGCGATGGCGAAGCGCGGCACCGCCGCGGTGCCGACGTTGCAGGTCTATCAGAACGTGCTCGATCGCAACGGCGGCTTTTATGGCTCGACCTCGCGCCGCTTCACGATGACCGCGCAGGGCGATTTCGACATCTTCAAGAAGATGAAGGCCGCCGCGATCGTCATGGGGGTTGGCACCGATACGATTGGCGACGCCAACAAGATGGTGCCCAACGTCTATATCGCCGAGCTGAAATGGTTCGTGAAGGGCGGTTATTCGATCCCGCAGGCACTGCAGGCCGCCACGCTGACCAACGCCAGGTTGCTCGACATGGGTGACCAGCTGGGCAGCATCACCGTCGGCAAGCTGGCCGATGTGGTCGTCGTCGATGGCAATCCGGACCAGGATCTGGAGGCGCTGCACAGGATCGACACGGTGATCAAGGACGGCATCGTCATGGTGCGCGGTGGCACGGTCGCCATGCCCCGCCATGTACCTGCGCCCCTGCTCAAGCCCTCGCCCCCGGCAGACGTCAAGTGAGCGCCGCGGCCGTCACCAGCCCCGACCTGCTCGCCGATCGCCCCGTTCCCAGCCGCCGCGATGTGGCGCGTGCGATGGGCTCGGCGATGATCGGCAACTGGTTCGAATTGTTCGATTTCATCATCTACGGCTATTTCGCCGCGCAGATCGGCAAGGCGATGTTCCCCGCCGCCGATCCGGTGACGATCATCCTGTCGAGCTTTGCGACCTACGGCGTCGGCTTCATCACGCGCCCGATCGGCTCGATGATCCTGGGTAGCTTCGGTGATCGACACGGCCGCAAGTCGGCATTGGTGTTCACGATGTTGCTGATGGCCGGCTCGACCTGCGCGACCGGGCTGATCCCGCCTTACGCCTCGATCGGCATTGCCGCGCCGATCCTGCTGGTGATCTGCCGCCTGCTGCAGGGCTTCGCCGCCGGTGGCGAATGGGGCGGCGCCACGACCTTCCTGGTCGAATATGCCCCGCCGCACCGGCGTGGCCTGTTCGGCGCGTTGCAGCAGTTGAGCACCAGCCTCGCGATCGTTTCGGCGGTGTGTGTGGCGCTGCTGCTCAATCTGGTCATGACGCCCGAGGCGCTCGAGACCTGGGGCTGGCGCATCCCGTTCGTCGCCGGCGTGCTGGTCGCCCCGCTCGGCTTCTATCTGCGCGCCCGCGTGCCCGAGACGCCGAACTTTCTCGCCGCGCAGGATCGCCCCGAACATCCGCTGCGCGAAGCGCTGACGATACACCGTGCCGCGGTGTTCAAGATCTTCGGTCTGGTGATCATCTGGACGGTCGCGGGCTATACCTATGGCGCGTTCCTGGTCAGCTTCGCCACGCAGGTGCTCGGTATCAGCTCGTCCTGGGCGCTGGCCGGCACCCTGATCGGCGCCCTGGTCAACGTTCTGGTCATCCCGCTGACCGGCTGGGCCTCCGACAAGGTCGGGCGCAAGCCGTTCCTGATCGCCAGCGCCGCGGGCTTCCTGCTCTTCTCGATCCCGCTGTTCCAGCTGATGGCGAGCTGGCGCAGCGGCCCGGCGGTGATCATCACGACCGCGACAGCGGCGATCTTCTCCGGCATGTTCAGCGGTGTCGCACCGACCTTCCTGTGCGAATTGCTGCCGACGCGGGTGCGCTACACCGCGCTGTCGGTGGGCTACAACATGGCGGTGATGCTGTTCGGCGGGTTTGCGCCGTTCATCGCGACCTTGCTGGTGCAGCAGACCGGTCTGGTGATCGCGCCTGCCTTCTACATCACCGCCGCTGCGGCGGTTTCCCTCACCGTGATCCTGATGCTGCGCGCGCCGGATCCCCGGACGGCGATCGATCAATGAAGCTCCTCCCCCTCGCCGCCGCGCTGTGCCTGGCGCCGCTTGCCGCACAAGCGCAAACCGCCGCGATCAGCACGCCGCTGCAGGTGCTCGGCCACGAGATGGGCGAAGATCGCTATGTCCCGAGCTATAGCGATCTCGTCCGCTACTGGCGCACACTGGAGGGCCAGAGCGACCGGATCAGGCTGATCGATATCGGCGCCACGACCGAAGGCCGGCGACAGATCGTCGCCGTGGTCTCCTCGCCCGAGAACCTCGCCCGGCTCGACCAGTATCGCACCATTTCCGAACGGCTCGGCCGCGCCGAGGGCATCGACGAGGCCGGCGCACGTACGCTGGCGGCAGATGGCAAGGCCGTGGTGTGGGTCGATGGCGGGCTGCACGCCAGCGAAGTCGAGGCGCAGACCGCGTTGATCCAGCAGGTCTACGATCTCGTCTCCAGCGACGATCCCGAAGCGCGGCGCATCCGCGACAATGTGATCACGCTGTTCGCGCCGGACAATCCCGACGGGCAGCAACTGGTCGCCGACTGGTATATGCGGATCAAGGATCCGGCCAAGCGCGAGGCCGATTTCCAGAGCCTGCCCAAATTGTACCATCCCTATGTCGGCCACGACAACAACCGCGATTTCTACATGGCCGAGATGGCCGAGACGCAGAACATCACGCGCATCCTGTATCGCGAGTGGCGGCCGCAGATCATCCTCAACCAGCACCAGACCGGCCCGGCCGGCACGGTACTGTTCATGCCGCCGTTCCGCGATCCGTTCAATTATCATTACGAGCCGCTGGTGATCAGCAGCCTGGAAGAGCTCGGCGCGACGCTGGAGAGCCGCCTGATCGCCGAGAACAAGGGCGGCGGCACGACCCGCGCGGGCGCGCATTACGACACCTGGTATAACGGCAACCTGCGCACCTCCGCCTATTTCCACAATGCGGTCGGCATTCTGATCGAGATCATCGGCATGCCGGTACCGATCGAGATCCCGTTCGTGCCGGAGCGGCAGATCGCCAAGAACGATCAGCCGCTGCCGATCCGCCCGCAAATGTGGGCGATGAAGCAGTCGGTCGCCTACAGCCTGTCGATCAACCGCGCGTTGCTCGGTTATGCCGCGGCCAATCGCGAGAAACTGCTGTTCAACATCTGGCGGATGGGCGCCAACGGCATCGAGAAGGGCCAGCGCGACAGTTGGACGATCACGCCCGATCGGCTGGCGGCGGCGCACGCCGCCTCCGCCGCGACCGGCGCCAAGCCGGTGCCAACGCGCACCACCGGCACCAGCGCGATCGCCAGCACGTTCTACGACACGGTGCTGCTCGATCCGGCCGCGCGCGATGCCCGCGCCTATGTCATTCCCGCCGAGCAGCACGACTTCCCCACCGCGGTGCGCTTCCTCAACGCGCTGATCAAGCTCGGCGTGCAGGTCGAGCGCGCCACCGCACCGTTCACCGCCAACGGCAAGACCTGGCCCGCCGGCAGCTATGTCGTGCGCAGCGGCCAGGCGTACCGCGCGCATGTGCTCGACATGTTCGAGCCGCAGAAATACCCCAACAACTTCCAATATCCCGGCGGCCCGCCGATCCCGCCCGCCGATGCCTCGGGCTACACGCCGGCGTTCCAGATGGGCGTCACGTTCGATCGCGTGCTCGATCGCCTCGACGCGCCGACCGCGCCCGTCGCCGGCGCGATCACCGTCGATCCCGGGCGGATCGTCGGCACGGGCAAGGCCGGCTGGCTGGTCAGCCATGCCACCAACAACGCGTTCATCCTCACCAACCGGTTGAGCAAGGCCGGCGTCAAGCTCGCCTGGCTGCGCGATCCGGTCGCCGTGGCCGGCGCGCCGGCCGCGGCAGGCGCCTTGTGGGTGCCGTACAGCGCGCGCGCCGCCGCGATCATGACGCGCGCGGTCACCGAGCTTGGCCTGTCGGCCGAGGCCATGGAACAGGCGCCGACCACGGCCAGGATCGCGCTGGCGCGGCCGCGCGTCGCGATGATCGACATGTATGGCGGGCTGCACCCGACCGGCTGGTTGCGCTGGATCCTCGACAGCTACGAATTCCCCTACACGATCGTCTATCCGCAGCGGCTCGACGCGGGCCGGCTGCGCCGCGATTTCGACGTGCTGATCGTGCCGGACAGCGCGATCCCCAACGCCGGCTCCGGCGGCGAAGGCGGCATGTTCCGCGGCCGCTTCACGATCAAGCAACCCGATCCGGCATCGATTCCGGCGCAATACCGGTCGTGGCTCGGCGCGATCACCGCCGAGCGCACCCTCCCCGCGCTCAAGGCCTTCACGGCCGAGGGCGGCGCGATCCTCGGCATGGGCAGCTCGACCTCCGGGCTCATCGCCGGGCTCGGCCTGACGGTCACCGATCCGCTCGCTGTGATGCGCGACGGCAAGCTGCAATCGCTGCCGCGCACCGAATTTTACGTGCCCGGCGCCCTGCTCACCGCGACTGCCGATACCGCGCAACCGCTGGCTTACGGCCTCACCCCGAAGGTCGATCTGTTCTACGATTCGAGCCCGGTGTTCAAGTTGACCGGCGCCACCGGCACCGCGCCGGTGCGCTTCGTCGGCACCAGCCTGCTGCACAGCGGCTGGGCGTGGCACCAGGAGAAACTGGACGGCGCCGCCGCCGTGCTCGACCTGCCGGTCGGGCGTGGCCGGGTGTTCCTGTTCGGCCCCGAAATCGCGCTGCGCGCGCAAACCCAGGGCGCCTTCAAACTGCTGTTCAACGCCATCTATCTTGGCGCTGCGCAAGCCCCGGCAAGGCAATAATCCATGTTGAAGACCAGCGTCCTCCAGATGAACTCGCAAGGTGACAAGCCGGCCAACCTGCGCGCGATCGCCGATCTCGTCGAGCGTGCGGTGGCACGGGATCGGCCGGACTGGATCCTGCTCCCCGAACATTGCGAATGGCTCGGCGGATCGGGCGGTGCGCCCGGCGTGGCGGAGCCGGCGACCGGCGGCGAGACCTACGAACTGCTCGCCACGCTCGCACGGCAGCATCGCGTGTGGATCCACGGTGGCTCGTTCTACGAACGCTCGACCACGCCCGGCCGCGCGTTCAACACCAGCGTCGTGTTCGATCGCGACGGCCGCGAGGCGGCGCGCTACCGCAAGATCCATCTGTTCGACGTGACCACGGCGGACGGCGCACGCTATCACGAATCCGCGACGATCGAGCCCGGCGATGCCGTGGTGGTGTACGACCTCGAAGGCGTCACGGTCGGCTGCTCGATCTGCTACGACATCCGCTTCCCCGAACTGTATCAGGCGCTCGTGGCGCGCGGCGCCGAGCTGATCGCCGTCCCCGCCGCCTTCACGCTGCTGACCGGCAAGGATCATTGGGAAACGCTGATCCGCGCCCGCGCGATCGAAACGCAGACCTGGGTCGCTGCCGCGGCACAATGGGGCAGCTACGACACACCGGCAGGCGAGCGGCAGTCGTTCGGGCAGTCGATGGTGGTCGATCCCTGGGGCCAGGTGGTCGCGCGCGTGTCGGACGGTACGGGCTTTGCCACCGCCCATATCGACCGCGATCTCACCGCGCGGGTCCGTCAGCAGATCCCGGTCGCGCACAACAAGGCGCTGGGCGTGCGGGTGCCGGCATGACGGCGCGGCGCCACGCGCTGCAGGATCTGAGCTGGGTCGATCTGGAAGAACTGCGCGCCGAGGGCCCGGTGATCGTCCTGCCGCTGGGCAGCCAGGAGCAGCAGGGGCCGCACGCACCGATGGGCGATTTCGTCGTCGCCGAGCGGATCGCGCTGGCCGCCGCCGAACGCGCCGATGCGATCTGCGCGCCGGTCTTGCCGTTCGGCTATGCCGAATTCTTCCGCGGCATCGCCGGCGGGATGCAATTGCGCGCCGAGACGTTCCGGCTGGTGCTCAGCGACATGATCGGCGCGTTCACCGATCACGGCTTCCGCCACATCGTCATTCTCAACGGCCACACCACCAATGCGCCGCTGATCGCGGATGTCGCGCACGAGGTGCGCCGTGCCACGGGATTGTTCGTTCCCAACCTCAATCTGTGGCGGCTCGCGCCGGACGCGGTGTGGCAGCGGCTCCATGGCGAGAACGCCGCGGCAGCACGCGGACATGGTGCGGATCCGCTGACTTCCGTGACGATGCATCTGACCCCCGATCTGATCCGTGCCGACCGGATCGCGCCGGCCGCGCGCCGCACAGCCTTCGGCTTGCCAACCCAGGGGCAGTTCGCCAGCGTGATGTTTGGCAGTGCGCCGGTCGAGCTGCCGCTCGACGTGACCGATGTCGCCGCAAACGGCGTGGGCAACGGTGACGCACGTTTTGCGTCGGCGGCAATCGGCGCGGAGCTCGTCGAATGGACCACCGATCATGTCGCAAGCTTCTTGCGCCATTTCCGCCGGTGCGATCCGACCGATCCGGCCGCGGCGCCGGCCGCATGACCGGCAGTTACGACCTGCGCGCAATGCCGGCACCGGTCGACCCCGCACTGCTCGCGCGCGTCGCTGCGATCCAGACCTCGACCTTGGGCCATTGGCGCCTGTGGGGCATGTGCGACGGCGCGATTGCGCCGCTACACATCGGCCCCGCGGTCGCGGGCACGGCCGTGACGCTGGCGCTGCCCGGCGCTGACGGCGCGTTGCTGCATCATGCGCTGGGTCAGTTGCGGCCCGGCGACGTGCTGGCGATCGACCGGCTCGGCGACGACCGCCATGCCTGTGTCGGCGGCATCGTTGCGCGCGCCGCACTGGCCAGGGGCGTGGCGGCGATCGTCGTCGACGGTCCGGTCGCCGACATCGCCGAACTGCGGGCCATCGGCCTGCCGATTTGGGCACGCGGCACCAGCGCGCGCACGACGCGCCGGATCGGCCTTGGCGGCCGGCTCAACGCGCCGGTATCGATCGGCGGGGCCGTGGTCATGCCAGGCGACATCCTGCTGTGCGACGGCGACGGCGTAGTCTGCCTCCCCGTCGCGGAAGCGGCACACGACGTGGATCGCGCGGCAGCGCATCACGCGCGCGAAACCACCATTCTTGCGGCGCTCGACCAGGGGGCGCTGCTGGCGGACATCCTGCCGTCGCCACCGCTCGGCGCGATCGTCTGATGGCAGCGCGCGTCAACCTCGACGAAGCGGATATCCGCATCCTCTCCGCGCTGCAGACGGATGCGACGCTGTCGATCGCCGCCTTGGCCGAGGTGGTGAACATGTCGCATAACAGCTGCTGGCGTCGGCTGCGGCGGCTGGAGGCAGCGAACATCATCACCGGGCGGGTCGCGCTGCTCGATGCCGCCGCGCTGGGGCTCGATCTCACCGCGTTTGTCAGCATCCGCACCAGCGAACACAGCGACACCTGGCTGAACGACTTTGCCGCGGTGGTCAAATCGATGCCCGAGGTGGTCGAACTGTACCGGATGACCGGCGACGTCGATTACCTGATGAAGCTCAAGGTCGCCAACATCGCGGCCTATGACGCGGTGTACAAGAAGCTGATCGGCGCGGTGCGCCTGACCGACGTCAGCTCCGCGTTCGCGATGGAAGAATTGAAGCACACCACCGCACTGCCGATGCCGGCAATCGCCCGATGAGCATTCTATCCCGCCTTTTGCGCATAAACGGGATGAACGCCCCATTCCTGCCCGCAGCATCCGAAAATTCGGGTGAGATCATTCGCGCACTGATGGGACAGATATGCGCCACAGCCACGCTGCACCGGATACCGACACACTGATGCCCCTACGCCATGAGACGACACAGATGATTCACGGTGGCCAAGCCGCCGGTCCGGCATCGCGCACCCCGGCGCCCTCGATCCAGCGTGGGTCAACGGTATTGCTGGCGGATAGCAAGCAGTTTTCAGCCGCGACCACGCCTACCTATGGTCGCGGCGGCCTTGCCACGCAGGACGCCCTGCGTACCGCCTTATGCGTCCTTGAGCATGCCGAAGACGTACAGCTCTATCCATCCGGTCTCGCCGCACTGACCGGCGCGATCCAGGCGCTGACCGGTGCCGGGGACGAGGTGCTGGCGGTCGATACGATCTACAATCCCACCCGCCGTTTCCTCGTCGGTACGATGGCGCGCTTCGGCGTCACGACGCGCTATTTCCCGCCCACCGCCAGTGCCGACGAGATCGCGTCGATGATCACCCCGGCGACGCGGCTGATCGTGCTGGAAAGCCCGGGTTCGCTGACGCTCGACATGCAGGACGTGCCTTCGATCGCCGCCATGGCACGCGCCCACGGTGTGATGACGCTGATCGACAACACCTATGCCGCTGGCGTGCTGTTCAAGCCGCTCGATCATCACGTCGATGTCAGCGTACAATCGCTGACCAAATATGTCTGCGGCCATTCCGACGTGTTCATGGGCATGGCCGCCGCGCGCGGGCCAGCCGCCGCGGCGCTGGCGACCAGTGCGCACGAGATCGGCTGGGCCGTGTCGCCCGACGACGCCTATCTCGCGCTGCGGGGTCTGCGCACGCTTCATGCCCGGCTGGCGCTGCACGGCGCGGCAATGCTGACCGTTGCCGCCTGGCTGGCGCAGCAGCCAGAAGTGATCGACCTGCTGTGCCCCGCGCTGCCGGGCGATCCGGGCCATGCGCTGTGGTCGCGCGATTTCAGCGGCGCCTGCGGCCTGCTCAGCTTTACGCTGGATGGTGATGGCCGTGCGGTCGACGCGCTGCTCGACACGCTCGAACTGTTCGGCCTGGGCTATTCCTGGGGCGGATTCGAAAGCCTGGTCATCCCGTGCGACGCGCAACTCGCCAAGCGCGCCCATATGGTACGCCGTTCCGGTCCGATGCTCAGGTTGCATGTCGGGCTCGAGCACCCGCAGGACCTCATCGCCGATCTGCGCCGCGGGCTCGATGCCTTCGCCGCGACAGCAAGCCTATCAGAACAGAAACAGGAAATGACCGCAGCGTGACGCGAGTTGCCCGTACGAGGCGGCCGCATCCAGGGAACACGGACATAGTGGCGCCAGGCGCCGAAAGGGAAACACCATGAAAAGCCAGTATCTCCTTACCACGGCGCTCGCCGCAATCGTCCTTGCCACCCCTGTGATGGCGCAGGAGGCGCCGGTTGCCGACACGCCGGAGACGGCCGAGGCAGACCAAACGGGCGGCGACATCGTCGTCACCGGCTCGCGCGGCCAGCCACGCACCGTGACCTCCAGCCCGACCCCGATCGACGTGATCGGCGGCGAGCAGCTCGCCCGCCTCGCCGGCAGCATGCAGCTGCGCGATGTGCTCAGCCAGCTCGTCCCCTCGTTCCAGGCACAGCAGGTCGGCAGTTCCTCGTTTGACAGCGTCGCGCGCCCCGCTGGCCTGCGTGGCCTGTCCGGCGTGCACGTGCTGGTGCTGGTCAACGGCAAGCGCCGCCACAACAGCGCGCTGATCAATCTCAATTCGGGCAATGTCTCGGCCGGCGGCAACCCGGTGGATCTGGACCAGATCCCGGCCAGCGCGATCGAGCGGATCGAAGTGCTGCGCGACGGTGCCGCAGCGCAATATGGCTCGGACGCGATCGCCGGGGTGATCAACATCATCCTCAAGAGCAACGCATCCGGCGGCAATGCCAGCATCGAAGCAGGACAGCGCTACAAGGACGGCGTCAATGGCAGCGATGGCGAGACGATCCAGGCGCAGGTGTCGCACGGCTTCGCGCTGGGCGATCGTGGGTCATTGGTCGTGTCGCTGCAGGGCAAGTCGCAGAACGCCACGGTGCGCAACAGCGATCTCACCGGCAACTTCTATTTCCCGGTCAACGGCGCCCCCGACCCTCGCGAGGCAACCGTCAACCGCCGGCTTTACCAAGGCGGCCTGCCGCGACTTCGCTCGGTCGAGGGTGCACTCAACGGCAAGTATGAGATCGGCAATGTCGAGGCCTATGCGACCGCGACTGCCGGCTATCGCGAGGCGCGGGTCGGCCAGGCCGGCCGCAAGCCCAATTCGACCAGCGACATCATCGCGATCTACCCGGACGGCTTCGCGCCGTTCTACACGCTCAAGGAAACCGATTTCCAGGTAACCGGTGGCCTGCGCGGCACGATCGGTTCGTGGAATGTCGATCTCAGCAGCACCTATGGCCGCGATTTCACCGAGAACGGCGCGGAGAACTCGCTCAACGCCTCGCTCGGCGCGGCGAGCCCGACCGAGTTCAAGACGTTCAGCGCGGCGTTCGACCAGTGGACCAACAATCTCGATTTCACCCGCGCCTATTCGGTCTTCGGGCGGAACCTGCAGGTCTCGACCGGCGCCGAATATCGCTACGAATCCTATGTCACCAAGGCGCTCGATCCCGCGGCCTATAGCAATGGCGGCTATCGCTATCCCGCCGGCACGCCGCTCGCCGGTCAGCCCGGCGCGGTCGGCGCGCAAGGCGCCGTCATCGTGACGCCGGCGGATGCCGCCAGCATCAAGCGCAACGTCGGCGCGGTCTATGGCGATCTCGCCCTCGACGTCACCGATCGCTTCCTGCTCACCGGCGCGGTGCGGTACGAGACCTACGACGACAGCTCGGGCGACGTGTGGAGCGGCAAGGCATCGGCACGCTACAAGGTCTCCGACTGGCTCAACCTGCGCGGCGCGATCTCCAACGGCTTCCGCTCGCCGTCGCTGGCGCAGCAGGCCTATGCGCAGACCTCCACCCAGTTCAATCTTGTCGGCGGCGCCTATCAGCTGATCGAATCGAAGATCGTCCGCACCGGATCGCCGATCGCGCTGGCGCTCGGCGCCGCGCCGCTCAAGCCCGAGCGGTCGCGCAACTACAGCCTGGGCTTCGCGCTCACTCCGGCCCGCGCGCTCTCGCTCACGGTCGATGCCTACCAGATCGACATTGACGACCGCATCACGCTGACCGGTCTCCTGTCCAGCGCGGGCGTCCGCGCCATCCTGCGCGCCAACGGCTTCTCCGGCGAACAGTTCGTGCGCTTCTTCACCAACGCCATCGACACGCGCACCCGCGGCATCGATGTGGTGGGTGCCTACAGCTTTGCGTTCGACTCGTTCGGGCAGTTCCGCGCGACCGTCGGGTACAATCACAACGAGACGAAGATCCGCCGCATCGCCGCGACGCCGGCGCAGCTGTCGGGCCTCGGGCTGACGTTGTTCGACCGCCAGACGCAAGGCTACTTCACGGTGGGCACGCCCAAGGACAAGGTGATCCTCGGCCTCGACTGGAACCTTGGTGGGTTCAGCGCGAACGTCAAGGAGACGCGCTATGGCGGCTTCCAGCTGCTCAACAACACGCCGTCATCCGACCAGAGCTATGGCGCGAAGTGGGTTACCGATGTTGAGCTCGGCTACGACATCACCGAAAAGACGCGCCTGTCGGTCGGCGCGTACAATCTGTTCGACGTCTATCCCGACAAGAACACCGTTCCCAACACGATCGGCAGCTCGATCTACGGTTCGAACTCGCCGTTCGGCGCCTATGGCGGCTATTATTACGCGCGGGTCGGCGTGAAGTTCTGATCGCCACCTGTGTGGAGGGTGGCCGAGCGGCCGCCCTCCCCGCCCCCGTCAATCGCGTGACCTGACCATCCGGCGGCGGTGACCGTGGCCGGCGGCGGTGTCGCGCGCCGCTTCCGGACCCGCCATGACTGTCGCCACCACGCGTACCCTTATCCAATATTGCCTGGGAGCGGGCGCGGGCGGCGTCGTCGGTTTCACGCTGGCGCTGGTCGGCGGCGGCGGATCGATCCTGGCCGTGCCGATGATGCTGTACGTGGTCGGCGTTGCCAACCCGCATGTCGCCATCGGTACCAGCGCGTTCGCCGTGTCGGTGAATGCCGCTACGTGCCTGGCGGGCCATGTCCGCGCGCGCACCGTGCGCTGGCGTGCGGGGCTGATCTATGCGGCCTGCGGCATGGGCGGCGCGCTTATCGGATCCTGTATCGGCAAGCTTTTCGATGGCGGACGACTGATCCTGCTGTTCGCGTGCCTAATGCTGCTGGTCGGGGCGATGATGCTGCGCCGTCGACACGTGCGGACGGCATCGACGGACGACATGCCCGGGTCACGCCGCCTGCTACTTGGCTTCGGCGCGGGCAGTGGCACCATTGCCGGCTTTTTCGGGATCGGCGGTGGTTTCTTGATCGTCCCTGGCCTGATCAGCGCGACCGGCATGCCGATGGTCAATGCGGTCGGCACCTCGTTGATCGCCGTGTTCGCCTTCGGCCTGACTACGGCGTCAAATTACGCCTGGTCAGGCTATGTCGATTGGTCGCTCGCGGCCTGTTTCGTGGCGGGTGGCGCGGTCGGCGCGGCAGGCGGCATTGCCGCCGCCCGCGGCCTGTCGACCCGCGGCGCCGCGCTCGAACGGGTGTTCGCAGCCATCATCTTCACCGTCGCGATCGCCATGATCGCGCGCGAAATTCTCCGTTAAGAAGGACAGACCCAATGTTGCGTAAAATTTTCAGCGATCATCCGCGCTCGGTCGGCGAAACCTATGGGCAGCATCTGACCCATGCATTGTCGTTCGCCGGCGCGATGATCGGCGGCGGCATATTATGCGCCATTCATGCCTTCATTCCGGTATTCTTCAAGAAATCGGGAAGCACGGTGGTACGGGATCTCTACGAACGAATGGTGCGGAATAGATGAGGCACGCCCGCCGGATCCGCGTCGCCGCGGCGATCGACCCGGCGGTCGATCAGCGGCGCAGCGATTTCGGCACGCCGCTGACCTTGAAGATCCCGCCGCGCTCCAGCGCGATGACATATTGCGCACCGGCATTGCATTCGACCGCCCAGACCGGCTTCCCGTCGACCCGCCCCTTCGAGACGACGTTGACGACGTTCTGACAGTCATAATCCGCATCGTTGATCGCGCGGAAGAAGGCGGTGCGCTGCTGGGTCGGATTGAGCTTGGCGATCTGCGCCTCGACGGGATCGGGACCGAGCGGGGCCGACGCCGCGCCGTTGCCGGTCGCGGCAGGATCGTTGCAGGCGGCGAGCAAGGCACAGCCCATCATGGCGGTCAGCAATTTCACGAGCAGTCTCCTCAAATCCCGCCGGCGACCACGTCGCGTCCGGCGGCGGTTAGCGCAGCCGTCAGGTCAACGATGCAGCCGTCGAGAAGTTCGCCGTCGGTCGCCCGGACGACGAAATTAGCGCCGGTCTTGCCATCGCGGAAGAACGGATAGCTGCCGATCGCGACGCCCTCGTGCGCCTTCTCCGCGGCCCGCAGGATGTCCGCGACCTCGCTTTCGCCGACCCAGCAGCCGATCGTCTTGGACAAGACCGGCAGCCCGCCTTCCAGCGTACCGGTCAGCGCATCGAGCATGCCGGCGGTGATATGCGGCACGCCCGCCATGATGAACACGTTGTCGATCTGAATGCCGGGCGCGCCGGACATGCGGTTCTCGATCAGCGCGGCGCCCTCGGGCACGCGCGCCATGCGCTTGCGGGCGTCGGTCAGCCCGCCGCGCGTCTCGTAATAGCGCTCGAGCACCGCCACGGCCTGGGGATGGAACACCACCGCGACGCCCAGCGCCGCGGCGATCGCATCGACGGTGATATCGTCATGCGTCGGCCCGATCCCGCCGGTGGTGAACAGATAATCGTTGCGCGCGCGCAGCGCGTTGACCGCCTCGACGATCGCCTCCTCGGTATCGGGCACGATGCGCACCTCGGCCAGGCGGATGCCCTGCACGTTGAGCCATGCCGCGATCTGCGCGACATTCTTGTCCTGCGTGCGGCCCGAGAGGATTTCGTCGCCGATCACCGCCAGTGCGGCCGTCCAGATGCGTGTCGTCATGGGCAGAGACATAGACCGCGCGCGGCATCTCGCAAAGCCCGCACGCGCGCGCTATATCCGCTCCATGACCGATTATGTAACCGTCACCGCGGACGCTCCCCTGGGGCGGACCGGCGCGATCAAGCTCCATGGCCGCGCGGCCTTCGATGCCATGCACAAGGCCGGCAAGCTCGCCGCCGAGACGCTCGACATGGTCGTGCCGCACGTCGTGCCGGGCGTGACCACCGCCGAGCTCGACGATCTGATCCGCAACTTCATCGTCGATCGCGGCGGCGTGCCCGCGACGCTCGGCTATCGCGGCTATACGCATGCCAGCTGCATCTCGATCAACCATGTCGTATGCCATGGCATTCCCAGCCCCAAGACGCTGAAGAACGGCGATATCGTCAATATCGACGTCACGCCGATCGTCGATGGCTGGCATGGCGATTCGAGCCGCATGTATCTCGCCGGCGATGTCGGCGTGAAGGCACGCCGCCTGGTCGACGTGACCTATGAATGCCTGATGCTGGGCATCGAGCAGGCCAGGCCCGGCAACACGATGGGCGACGTCGCGCATGCGATCCAGACCCATGCCGAAAAGCATCGCTACGGCGTGGTGCGCGATTTCTGCGGGCATGGGCTGGGGCAATTGTTCCATGATGCGCCCGAGGTGGTGCATGTCGGCAAGCCCGGCACCGGCCCTGAACTCAAGCCGGGGATGATCTTCACGATCGAGCCGATGATCAATATCGGCCGGCCCGACGTGAAACTGCTCGACGACGGCTGGACCGCGGTAACGCGCGATCGATCGCTCTCGGCGCAGTTCGAGCATTCGATCGGCATCACCGAGCAGGGCTGCGAGATCTTCACGCTGAGCCCGGCCGGCTTCGACCAGCCGCCTTACTGAATCCCCACGTCCGCCCGCTGCCCTGCAGGCAGAGTGCATCTGCCGCACCGTCGGCACCGGGCGCATGTCCCCGACAGGAGAAGATCGTTGCGAACCACCCTGGCGTTGCTGCTGCTCCCTGCCCTGCCGCTTGGCCAGCCGAGCCTGGCGGCGCCTGCCGCGGTGGCGCGCGCCGGCGTGCAGGATGCCGCACTGCTGCAGTTTCTCGACCGCGCGTTTGACGAGCAGGTCAAGCTCAGCCCCGAAACCCAGACGCAATTGGGCTTCAAGACCGACCAGGACCGGCTCGACGACTATACCGACGCGGCCGGGCAGCGGCAGCGCGCGCTGGCCGAGCGGCAGCTGAAGGAGATGCATGCCCGCTTCCGCCCCGATCGCATGGGCGACAGCGCGCGGGTAAGCTACCGCCTGTTCGAATATGACGTAGTGCGCGGGCGCGAAGCGTTCCGTTTCCGCTCCCTGCGCCTGCCGGTGTCGACCAACGGCAGCCCGGCGGGCGATATCCCGGTCCTGCTGATCAACAACCACAAGGTCGATACGGTCGCGGATGCCACGGCCTATATCGCGCGCCTGCGCGACACGGACCGCGTGATGCGCGAAGTCGCCGCCAAGATGCGCGCGCAGGCCGCGGCCGGCATCATCCCCAACAAGGTCAATTTCGCGCCGGCGCGTGCCGACGCGCGCAAGGTGATCACCGGCGCGCCGTTCGACGGCGGGGCCGATTCCACGCTGATGGCGGATTTTCGCAAGAAAGTCGCCGCGCTGCGTGCGCCTGCAGCGACCAAGCAGAAGCTCCTCCGCGATGCCCGGGCGGCCCTGACCGGTCCGTTCCGACATGGGTACATCACGCTGCTCGCGGCGCTGGACGAGATCGAGCCGAAATCCACCGGCAATTACGGCGCCTGGCATCTGCCGGACGGCGCGGCCTATTACGCCGACCAGCTCAAGACCTCGACCACCACCAGCCTGACGGCAGACCAGATCCACGATCTGGGGCTCAAGCAGGTCGCGTCGATCCGTCAGGAAATGGAGCAGATCAAGCGCGAGGTCGGGTTCAAGGGCACGCTGGAGCAGTTCTTCGATCATATCCGCACCGATCCACGGTTCAAATATCCCAACACCGATGCCGGGCGCGACCAATATCTGGGCGATGCGCGGGCGGTGATCGCCTCGGTGATGGTCGCCGCGCCGCGCTATTTCAGCGTGCTGCCCAAGGCGCCGCTGGAGGTCCGCGCGGTCGAGAAATGGCGCGAGGCCACCGCGCCGACCGCCTTCTACAATTCGCCCTCGGCGGACGGGTCGCGACCCGGCATCTATTACGTCAACCTGGTCGACATGAACCAGACGCAGAAGGTCCAGGTAGCAGCGATCGCCGCGCACGAGGGCGCGCCGGGCCACCATTTCCAAATCGCACGGCAGCAGGAACTGGCCGACATGCCGAAATTCCGCAAGTTCGGCGGCTATGGCGCCTATGCCGAGGGTTGGGGCCTCTATTCTGAGCGGCTTGCCGACGAGATGGGGATCTACAAGGATCCCTATGCGCGCTTCGGCATGCTGTCGTTGCAGGTATGGCGCGCGATCCGGCTGGTGCTCGATACCGGGATTCATTCCAAACGTTGGACGCGCGAGCAGGCGATCGCCTATTTCCATAGCAACAGCTCGGTCGCCGATACCGACATCGCGCGCGAGGTTGATCGCTATTTCAACTGGCCCGGCCAGGCGACGAGCTACATGGTGGGGCAACTCAGAATCACCGCGCTGCGCACGCGCGCCGAACGCGAACTGGGACCGCGGTTCGATATTCGCGAGTTCCATGAGGCGGTGCTGGGGCAAGGCGCCGTGCCGCTCGACGTGCTCGACGAGCAGGTGGCGCGCTATATTGCGGCGAAGCGGCGCTAGCGTCGAGCGGCCGTGCCGCCGCGAAACCTATCCGCGCTTCACCAGCGTCACCTGCGCGACGTCGATCCCGCCGCCGCGGAAGCCTCCTTCGCAATACATGAGGTAATAGCGCCACAGCGCAACAAAATGCGCATCGAATTCGATCGGTAACTTGCCCGCATCGACCGCCGCGTCGAACGCGACGCGCCAGCGCCGCAGCGTCTCGGCATAATCCAGTCCGAACGTCACGCGGTCGTGCCAGTCGAGGCCGTGCTGCTCGGCGAGCGCGCGGAAGCGGCTTTCGGAGAGCAGCATGCCGCCGGGAAAGACGTAGCGCTGGATGAAATCGACGTTGCGCGCGTAGGATTCGAAGATCGCGTCGTCGATCAGGATGTACTGGATCGCCGCGCGTCCGCCCGGTTTTAGCGCTGCGGCCACCGCCTGCAGATAGGCCGGCCAATATCGTTGCCCGACGGCCTCGACCATCTCGATGCTGACCACGGCGTCATACTGCCCCGCGACGTCGCGATAATCGGTCAGCGACACGGTCACGTCGTGCAGGCCGGCGGCGGCCATGCGCGCATCGACCGCGGCCTTCTGCTCCGCCGACAGCGTGATGCCGTGCAGCTTGCGGCCGGCCCGCGCGGCGGTTTCGGCGAACGATCCCCAGCCGCTGCCGATCTCGAGGATCGTGTCGCCGGGCGCGGTGGCGGTGCGCGCGAGCATGGCATCGAGCTTTGCCTGCTGTGCGGCTTCCAGCGATTGTTCCGGCGAGGCGAACATGGCGCTCGAATAGGTCATGCCAGGATCGAGCCATAAGCCGTAGAAATCGTTGCCTAGATCGTAATGAAACTCGATATTGCGGCGCGATCCGGCGCGGTCGTTGCGGCGCAGCCAGTGCGTCATCAGGCCAATGAAGCGCTTGAGCCCCCCGGCCCTGGCCGTCTCGCCGAGCGACACCGCGTTGCGCATGAACAGGTCGAACAACGGCACCGGATCGGGGCTCGACCAATCGCCGTCGGCCCAGGCGCGGTACCAGCCGGCCGATCCACCGGTGATCAGGCGCACGATGGCGCGCCAGCTCGGCATGTCGACAATGACCGTCGGGCCGGGAGCGCGGCCGCCGAGCAATCGGTTGGTGCCATCGGGCAGGCTTGCCTCGATCGAGCCGCTCAGCAGCCCGGTATCGATACGGTCGAGGATACGGTGGAACAGGCGGCCGAACCGGTTGAGCAGCCAATCGCCTTTGCGCGCTCGCCGGCGGCCGCGCGCCGGGCCGAAGCGGCGGCCTCTATTGGGGGTGATCGCATTCATGTCATTCGCGTCCATGCACGTGAGGTGCGTCGACGAAAAGCGAATTTCACCGCGTCCGTTTCATCGCCGCCAGCGCGCGCTCGCGGCCTTCGCGATGGCCGATGATCTTGGCAGGATAGTCGCGCGGGCGGCAGCCGGACTCGTCCGGGTCGTGGATCGCCGCGTCGCCCAGGCCGGCCAGCTCCGGCACCCATTCGCGGATATAGTCGGCGGCGTCGAATTTCGCCGATTGCGTCAGCGGCGCCATGATCCGGCTAAACATGTTGGCATCGATGCCGGTGCCCGCGGTCCATTGCCAGTTCACCGTATTCGACCCGTAGTCCGCGTCGACGAGGCAGTCCCAGAACCATTCCTCGCCGCGCCGCCAGTCGATCAGCAGATGTTTGATCAGGAACGAAGCGGTGATCATGCGCACGCGATTGTGCATCCAGCCACTGGTCCATAGCTGGCGCATCCCGGCATCGACGATCGGATAGCCGGTGCGCCCCTGCTGCCACGCCTCGAGATCGGCCTTGGCTTCGGCGCCGGTACGCCAGGCCAGCGTATCGAGATTGGGGCGGCCGTTCTCACGGCCATAATCGGGATATTGCAGGATCACGTTCTGCGCATAATCGCGCCAGGCGATTTCCTTGAGATAGATCGTCGCATCGCCCTTCGCCTTCAGCACATGGTGCCAGACGGTCGCGGGCGAAATCTCGCCGTGGTGCAGGTGCGGCGAGAGGCGCGAGGTCAGTTCGTCGGACGGCAGGTTGCGGCCCGTATCGTAGTCGACAGCGTGCGGCAGGAAGTCGGCGAGCCGCTCGTGCGCGCCACCCTCGCCCGGAGTCCATTCCTTGGCGAAACCGCCGGCCCAGTCGGGCTTGGTCGGCAGCAACTGCCAGTCGGCCAGCCGGTCGCTGTCTGGCCAGTGGTTCGGTGCGGGAATTGCATCGGGCGCGGGGCGCGGCGGCGGCGGCGGCATATGCTCGTTCAGCGCGCGCCAGAACGGCGTGTAGATCTTGTACGGCTGGCCGGCACCGGTGGTGATCGTGCCCGGCGGGCTGAGGTAATTGCCGTCGTGGCAGACGAGGTCGAGTTTCCTGGCCACGGCATGCTCGGCATTGCGCCACCACGGCTCGTAATGGCTGAGGCAATGGACGCGCTTGGCGCCAGTCTGTTCGGCAAGCTCGGCGAGCACCTCGGCTGCGACGCCGCGGCGCAGGATCAGGCGCGCGCCCTTATCGCGCAACTTTTTGTCCAGCGACGCCAGGCTGTGATGCAGCCACCAGCGCGAGGCACCGCCCATCTTGCGATGCTTCGGCGTGTCGTCATCGAGGATATAGATCGGGATAACCGGCCCCTCGTCGACAGCGGCGAGAAGTGCGGCATGGTCGGCAAGGCGCAGGTCGCGGCGGAGCCAGAGCAGGGTCGGATCGGTCATCGACTGGCCTAACGAACGAGCAGGCGGTTGTTCCCCGCGCGGTCGCTCGTGAAGGCGCGGCCGAGCGTCAGCACGCTGCGCACGTGGCGCTGCGCGACTTCCAGCGCGTCGGTGCCATAGCCGCCGCCGACCGTACTGGCGAGCGGCAGGCCGTGCTCGATGGCCAGACCGGCGATCAGCCGCTCGCGCTGGTCGAGCCCGTCCTGCGTCAATGCGAGGCGGCCGAGGCGATCGTCGGCGAACGGGTCGACCCCGGCCTGGTAGAGGATCAGATCGGGCCGCACCGCATCGAGCAGCGGCGTCAGCGTCGCGCGCAGCGTGTCGAGATAGGCGACATCGCCGGTGCCGTCGGCGAGCGGAACATCGAGTGTCGAGCGCGCCTTGCGGACGGGGAAGTTCTTCTCGGCGTGGATCGAATAGGTCGTCATGTCGCCGCGGCCGGCGGTGAGCGCGGCGGTGCCGTCGCCCTGATGCACGTCGCAATCGACGATCATCGTGCGGATGCCCTCGGCGGCGAGCTGCACCGCGGCGATGGCGAGATCGTTGAACACGCAGTATCCCGCGCCCGTCGCGGCCAGCGCGTGATGGCTGCCGCCGGCGCTGTTCGCCGCAAAGCCGTGTTGCAGGGCCAGCCGGGCGGCGAGATAGGTGCCGCCCGGCACGACGCGGGCGCGGCGCGCAACCTGTGGCGTGATCGGGAAGCCCGTGCGGCGTTCCTTTTCGCGCGGCACGCGCGCCGCGAGCACTTCGGCGACATAATCGGGATCGTGCACCGCCTCGAGCCAGGCGAGCGGCGTGGGATCGGGCACGTGCCAGTCGATCTCATGCGGATCGAGCAGATCACGGATCAGGCCGTTCTTGTTCCATTGATAGGTGCTGCGCGCCGGCGCCGGGGCGACGTAATCGGGGTGATGGACGATCGCGATCATGCTGCTAACCTAGGAAGCAACAAGCCGTCGCGCCATCGACGACGACAGGAGAGAGTGATGACCGAACCGTTCGTGCGCCCAGACACCAAAGCTTTCCTTGGCTTCGTCAACGCGATGCCGGGGCCCAAGATGCACGAGATGGATCCGGCCGGTGCGCGCGCGCAATATCTGGCGATGAAGGATATCGCCGATCCGCCGATCGGCGAACTGGGCACGCGACTCGATCTCGCCATTCCGGGCCCGGCCGGGGATATTCCCGCCACCTTGTTCGATACGCGCGCGGATCGCGCGCCCGGGCCGGCGGTCGCCTTCTTCCATGGCGGCGGCTTCGTGATCGGCGATATCGCGACGCATGCCAGCTTCTGCGCCGCGATGACGCGGGCGCTCGATCTGCCGGTGATCTCGATCGATTATCGCCTGGCACCGGAAGCGCCGTGGCCGGCCGCGCCAGACGATTGCGAGGCAGCGACGCGCTGGATCGCCGACAGCCCGGCCGAACTCAACCGTGCCGTGACCAGCCTGGTCGTCTGCGGCGACAGTGCCGGGGGCAATCTGGCGATCGTCACCGCCGCCGCGTTGCGCGACGCCCCGGCCAAGGTTCCGGTCGTGGCGCAGCTGGCCTTCTATCCGGCCACCGACGCGACGGCCGACTATCCCTCGTACAGCGAATTCGCCGAGGGTTATCTGCTGACGCGGGCGAGCATGGAATGGTTCAACGCCGCCTATGGCGCGGAGGCGGAGCATATCCGCACGTCACCGCTGAAGGGCGATCTCGCCGGGATGCCACCGGCGGTCGTGGTGACCGCGAGCCTCGATCCGATCCGCGACCAGGGACGGGCTTATGCCGCCGCGCTTGCCCAGGCCGGCGTCGCGGTCGTGTTTCGCGAGGCCAAGGGGAATATTCACGGCTTCATCACGCTCCGCCAGGCGATCCCCTCGTCCGTCGGTGACGTCGCCGGCGCCTTCGCGGCGCTGAAGACGCTGGTGGTGGAAGCCGAAGGGGAGCGGGTGATGGCGCAGGCGGCGGCCTGACGCTTCCTTTGCCGACCTTGCCTGCGGCAGCGGGGGCCGACATCGCGCGCGCCGCGTTCGAGCTCCGGCTCCTGCTTCCGCAGAGGCCCGGTAGCGTATCGGCCCAGGGCTCGGTATCGCCGTTCCGCATACCGCCGGGCCAACAGCTGAATCGGGTTATCAGATGAGTCATTCCACCCTGCCCTACCGGCCGTGCGCCGGCATGATGCTGCTCAATGCGCACGGCGACGTGTTCGTCGGGCAGCGAATCGATACCTCGATGGAGGCGTGGCAGATGCCGCAGGGGGGAATCGACGACGGCGAGGATGCCGAGACCGCCGCGCTGCGCGAGCTGGGCGAGGAGATCGGCGTCACGCCCGACAAGGTCGCGCTGATCGCGGTCGCGCCGCAGGAATTCTATTATGACCTGCCCGACGAGCTGATCGGCAAGGTGTGGAAGGGCAAATATCGCGGTCAGGTGCAGCGCTGGTTCCTGTACCGCTTCCTGGGGCAGGACAGCGACATCGACATCGCCACCAAGCATCAGGAATTCCGCGCCTGGCGCTGGATCGCGCCCGCCGACCTGCCGCAGCTGATCGTGCCGTTCAAGCGCGAGCTCTACCGACAGGTGCTCGCCGCCTTCGCCGACCAGCTCGCCTAGCGGCGAACCGAGCCCGAAGCGCGACGGATTTGGTATACCGATGCGCCTCACCGGGCTATCCCCTACGGCATGCGCGCTTTGTTGCTTCTTTCGCCGCTGTTGCTGGCCAATGCGGATATCCCGGGACCGGTGAAGGCGATGCTCGACGCGGCGATCGCCGCCGGCAACCCGTCCGAAGTGGCGATCGTCGAGAAATATGCCCGCAGCGCGGCGCCCGACAGCGCCGACGCGATCAGCCATATCGCCAACAGCTGGCGCACCGAGCGCGAGAATGCCCGGCTGGCGAAGCTGCGCGCGGCGGGGCCGTGGGAATTGTGGACCGGCAATGCCGAGGTCGGCGGCTATCTGACCACCGGCAATACCGACAATATCGGGGTCAGCGGGGCGCTCAACCTGCAGCGCGAGACGCTGCGCTGGCGCCACAAATTGCGGCTCGCGGCGGATTATCAGGAGAGCCTCGGCCTGGTCAGCCGCGAACATTATCTTGCCGCATACGAGCCGAACTTCAAATTCTCGCCGCGCGGCTATGTCTACGGCGCCGCGCAATATGAGAGCGACCGCTTCCTCGGCTATTACGATCGCTATTCCGCGTCGCTCGGCGCGGGTTACAATGCGATCAAGCAGGACGGCGTGACGCTCGACGTCGAACTGGGCCCGGCCTTCCGCCACACCGAATTTACCGATTCGACGATCGAAAGCAGCATGGCGGCGCGCGGCTCGCTCGATTTCGATCTCAAACTGTCGAACGCGGTATCGTTCAGTCAGGACGCATCGGCCTATGTGCAGCGCGCCAACAGCACCGTTTCGAGCACCACCGCGCTCAACGCCAAGCTGATCGGGCCGCTGGCGGCAAAACTGTCGTACAGCGTGCAATATGAAAGCATGCCGCCGATCGGGCGCGTGAGCACCGATACGACGAGCCGGGCGGCGTTGGTGTATAGCTTTTAGCTCCCCCGCAGCGTCATCCTGAACTTGCTTCAGGATCGATCGGGCGGCTTGGTCGTGCGGTCTGGGGTGAGGGTCGCCATTGCGGCACAATGGATCCTGAAACGCGTTCAGGATGACGGTTTGGGGCGGGGGGTGGAGCAAAGCCATTTGACCGGTTAGACCCGCCCGGATGACGGACCTCTCGACGATCGAACGCGACCTCCTGGACACCGCGCGCGCGCAGCCGATGCTGGCGCAGGTCGAGGCATGGGCGGCGATCAATTCCGGCACGCGCAACCTCGCCGGCCTTGCGACCGTCGCCGGCATGCTGGCCGATGCCTTCGCCGTGCTGCCGGGCACGATCGACCTCGTCACCCCCGCCGCGGCCGAAAGCGTCGCCGCCGACGGCGCGGTCTCGGCGATCGAGCATGGCCGGCATCTGCACCTTGCCGTCCGCCCGGAGGCCCCGGTGCAGATGCTGTTCACCGGTCATATGGACACGGTGTATCCGGTCGATCATCCGTTCCAGGCGCTGACCTGGCTGGCCGACGGGACGCTCAACGGCCCGGGCGTCGCCGACATGAAGAGCGGGCTTGCGATCATGCTGGCGGCGCTGACCGCGATCGAGCGATCGCCGCTGGCACTACGGATCGGCTATGAGGTGGTGATCAATTCCGACGAGGAAACGGGATCCTTCTCCTCCGCCGCGTTGATCGCCCAGGCCGCGCGCGGCAAGAGCGCGGCGCTGACCTACGAACCGGCGCTGCCCGATGGTACGCTGGCCGGTGCGCGCGGCGGCACGGGCAATTTTTCGATCGTCGTGCACGGGCGCAGCGCGCATGCCGGGCGCAACCCGGAGGACGGGCGCAACGCGATCGTTGCCGCCGCCGATATCGCGCTGCGGCTGAATAAGGCGCGCGGGCCGCGCCTGGCGGTCAATCCCGCGCGGATCGAGGGCGGCGGGCCCAACAATGTGGTGCCCGACCTCGCCGTGCTGCGCGTCAATTTCCGCCCCGCCACGCTCGACGACATCGCCCGCGCGCAGGCGCATATCGACAGCGCGGTGGCGATGGTCGCCGCCGAGCATGACGTGCGCATCGAACTGCACGGCAGCTTCAACCGACCGCCCAAGCCGATCGACGATGGGGCGGCGAAACTGTTCGAACTGGTCCGCCAGGCGGGCGGCGATCTCGGCCTGGCGATCGCCTGGGCGCATACCGGCGGGGTGTGCGACGGCAACAATATTGCCGCGTGCGGCGTGCCGGTGATCGACACGATGGGCGCGCGCGGCGGCGCGATCCATTCGCCACAGGAATTTCTCATCCCCGACAGCCTGCCGGAGCGCGCCGCGCTGTCGGCGCTCACCATCGCGCGGATCATCACCAAGGGCCTGCAATGACGTTTCGGATCCGTGCCGCGCATGACGGCGACCTGCAACCGCTGTACGAAATGGCCAAGCTGACCGGCGGTGGCTTCACCAACCTGCCCGCCGATCGCAAATCGCTGCGCGCCAAACTGGAGCGCAGCCACCAGGCGTTCGCGCGCATCGACGACGGTACGCTGACCGACGAGACGTTCGTGCTGGTGCTGGAAAATGTCGAGACCGGCGATGTGCGCGGCACCTGCCAGCTGTTCACGCATGTCGGGCAGCGCTTTCCGTTCTACAGCTACCGGCTCGGCAACCTCACGCAGCACAGCAAGGAACTGAGCCGCACGTTCCGCGCCGACATGCTGTCGCTGAGCACCGATCTGGAAGGCTGCAGCGAAGTCGGCGGGCTGTTCCTGCACCCGGGCGAACGCGCCGGCGGTCTCGGCATGCTGCTCGCGCGCAGCCGCTATCTGTTCATCGCGCAGCACCGCGCGCGCTTTGCCGATCGCATCCTGGCGGAACTGCGCGGGGTGATCGACGAAGCGGGCGGATCGCCGTTCTGGGATGGCCTGGCCGGGCGCTTCTTCGGGATGAATTTCCAGGATGCGGATCATTTCAACGCGATCCACGGCCACCAGTTCATCGCCGATCTGTTTCCCAAACACCCGATCTACACCGCGATGCTCAGCGAGAGCGCGCGCGCGGCGATCGGCCTGCCGCACCCGAGCGGCCGCGCGGCAATGCGCATGCTGGAGAATGAGGGCTTCGCGTTCGAGAATTACGTCGACATCTTCGACGGCGGCCCGACGATGACCGCCAAGACCGACCGCGTCCGCGCGATCTGCGAGGCGAAGCGCGATACCGTCGCGGCAGTCGACGGCGATGGCGGCGATCAGGCGCTGGTCGCAACGGGCACGCTGGCCGAATTCCGCTGCGCCTATGGCGCGGTGCAGGTCGGCGACGGCGGCATCACGATCGACGAGGCCTGCGCCGACGCGATCGACGTGCGGCCGGGCGATGCGGTGGTTCATGTGGGGCGGATCTGACATGCTCACGGAAATCAATTTCGACGGGCTGATCGGGCCGAGCCACAATTATGCTGGCCTCAGCCCCGGCAATCTCGCCGCGACCGGTAATGCCGGGCGCGTATCGCAGCCGCGCGCGGCGGCGCTGGAGGGGATCGCCAAGATGCGCGCCAATCTCGCGCTCGGGCTGACGCAGGGCATCCTGCTGCCGCATGCCCGGCCCGACCTGCCCTGGCTCGACAGCCTGGCCACGGACTATGCCACCGCCGCGCCGCATCTGCGGGCGCAGGCCATGTCGGCCTCGGCGATGTGGGCGGCCAATGCCGCGACCGTCTCCCCCGCCCCCGATGCCGCCGACGGACGCTGCCACCTGACCGTCGCGAACCTCGTGACGATGCCGCATCGCAGCCACGAATGGCCGGGCACGCTGGCGCAATTGCGCCTCGCCTTCGCCGATCCGGCATTCGCGGTGCACGGCCCCGTCCCGCCCCCGTTCGGCGACGAGGGCGCGGCGAACCATATGCGGCTGTGCGCCACGCATGACGCGCCGGGCGTCGAAGTGTTTGTCTACGGCGTCAGCGGCGGCCCGTTCCCGGCGCGGCAGCACCGCGAAGCTAGCGCGGCGGTGGCGCGGCGCCACCGGCTCGATCCGGCGCGTACGCTGTTCGTCGCCCAGTCGGAGGCGGCGATCGCCACCGGCGCGTTCCACAACGATGTCGTCGCGGTGGCCAACGAACGCGTGCTGTTCGCGCACGAACAGGCATTCGCCGACCCCGACGCTTTCTATGCCGAGCTGCGCGCGGCTTTGCCCGCGGTCGAGATCATCATCGTGCCCGCCGATCGCGTGAGCCTGGCCGATGCGGTCTCCTCCTATCTGTTCAACGCACAGCTCGTCTCGCTGCCGGCCGGCGGTGCCGCGTCCGCGCGCGGGGCAGGCATGGCGCTGATCCTGCCGAGCGAGGCGCGCGACAATGCGGCGGTATGGGGCTGGCTGCAGGAGCTGGTCGCCGGCAACGGCCCGATCCGGCAGCTGGACGTGGTCGACGTGCGCCAGTCGATGGCCAATGGCGGCGGCCCGGCCTGCCTGCGCTTGCGCGTCGTGGCCGATCCGGCGACGATCGATCCGCGCTTCCTGGTCGATGCCGCCGGGCTCGATCGCATCGCCGCGGTGGTCGAGGCGCATTGGCCGGAGCGGATCGCGATCGACGATCTCGCCGACCCGGCCCTGATCACCCGGGTGGAAGCGGCCCGCGCGGCGCTGATCGAGGCGCTCGGCATTGTCGAGTTAACTTACACTTAACCATCTTCGGCGGTGGCGCCCCCGCACGAATCCGCCATTGGCCCGGTGCTTGCTTAAGCGTCTGGCATGTGGAGAAAATTCGCCAGCCTGTTCGTCATCAAGACGAAGTTCGAAGCCTTTCTGGTAATCTATGGCCTGGGCCTCGGATCGGTCGAGCGCGGGGTGCATTACCTGCAGCAATATCCGGGCTATGGCGGCTGGCTGCTGTTCGCGGTCTGCCCGATCGCGGTGTTCATGGCCGGTGCGCGGATCCTCGATTCGCTCGACCGCCAGCACGACGATTGAGCAGGGCGGGATGATCAGGGCCGAACGGGCGCGAATTCCAGCGCCTGGATCGACAGCGCGGGCGTCGGCGCGCGCTGCACGCGGCCGCTCACCTGCCCCGTGGCGCAGGTCCAGCTGAACCGCCCCTCCATCGCCGAGATCGGCACGACCGGTTCGCGCATGGCGCACTCGCCGACCACGCCGCGCACGCCGGCGATCATCGCGCGCCAGGCCGCCACGTCATGGTCGAGCAGCACGTTGTCGGCGAGCGGCGCGGCACCGATTTCGCCCGACCGCCAGACCGCGCGCGCCGCATCATAGGCGCCGGCCAGGCCTGCGCTCACCGGGATCGCCCGGTCCGTCAGCGCCCCCGCTTTCTGCAACGCCAGCGCCGCCTGGAAGACGGGCAGCGTCGCGCCGCCATAGGTCTTGCTGGAAAAGGCGAACAGGCCGACGCCCTTGTCGGGCAACAGCATCACATAGGAGCCATAGCCGGGATAGCCGCCGGAATGCGCGACGACGCGGCCGAGATCGCAATCGTCGGTGACGAACCAGCCCATGCCGTAAGCGCGCGCCTGGCGGCACGGCGCGCCGCCGATCGCCGGATTGCGCGGCACGGCGCCGGCGAAGTTCGCGCCGGTGACGATCTCGCGCACCGTGGCGCGCTTGACCGGCCCGGCATCGGCATCGTCGCGCGCCGGCCAGGCGGCGAGCAGATAGGCGACCCATTTGGCATAGTCGGTCGCGCTGGTCTCGACCCCGCCCATCGCGCCGAACGCGCCGTCCTTCATGTCCGGTTCGCGCAGCCAGGCGCCGTCTTGCCAGCGATAGCCGATGCTGCGCCGCGCTTTGAGCGAGGCGAACACGTCATAGCCGGTCGCGCGCATGCCGAGCGGGGCCATGATCGTGCGCCGGATATAATCCTGGTAGCGCATTCCCGACACGTTGGAGATGATCCGCCCGAGCGTGGCGAAGCCGAGATTGGAATATTCCATGCCGAGGCCGGGCGCGCGGGCGAACGGCACGCCGGCGTCGAGGAAGGCGGTGAACGTCGCCTCGGGCATCACCTGCTGGCGGTCGCCCCAGGGATTGTCCTCGACGAAGCCGGCGCTGTGCGTCAGCAGGTTGCGCACGGTGATGCGCGGGCTGTCCTTGGTCGGATAGGTCCAGCCTTTGAGTTCGGGGACATAGGTTTCAGCCGGCGCGTCGAGCGAGAGCTTGCCGGCATCGCGCAGCTGCAGGATGGCAAGCGCGGTGAACGCCTTGGACATCGAGGCGATCCGGAACAGGCTGTCCGGCCCGACCGGCGTCTTGCTGTCGATATCCTGCACGCCCAGCCCCCTGACGGCGATGAGCTTGCCGTCGGCGACGATGCCGTAGACCAGGCCGGGGACGTGCGCGCTCTGCTGCCACTCGGCGAAGATCGTATCGACCGTTGCCAGCGTCGCGGCATCGGGCGCCGCCGCGGCGGCGGAAGAGGCGGTCGCCAGGCCGACGATGCCCAAGATATGACGAAACTTCACGCGCATCCCCCGCTCAAAGAGCGCGCAGCTTATGGCGCGGATCGCCCGATGTCTTCCGCAAACACCTCGCTGCCGCTTCCACGCCGAAGAGTGGGGTACCCAGGGGAAGGGGCAGACCACCGCCCCGCCCCCTCACTCACGATCTGGGCAAGGCATAGGCGATCATGCTGTCGCCGGCCGGCGTCTCCATGAAGTGATGCCCGCCGGCGAAGATCGCGAGATATTCGCGCCCGCTTTGCTCGTAGACGATCGGCGTCGCCTGGCCGCCGGCCGGCAGCGGCGCGCTCCATACGGTCTTGCCCGTCCGGAGGTCGATCGCGCGGATCAGATCGTCGGTCGCCGCGGCGATGAACACCAGCCCGCTCGCCGTCACCACGCTGCCGCCATTGTTGGGCGTGCCGATATGGAAGGGCAGATAGGAGGGGATGCCGAACGGCCCGTTCTTGCGCGCCGTGCCGAACGGGCGATCCCACAAAGTCTTGCCGGTCGCCAGATCGATCGCGCGGATCCCGCCATAAGGCGGCTGCTTGCACAGCATGCCGGTCCACGGCACGCGCCAGCCGGCATTGACGTTGACGGCATAGGGCGATTCCCACTGCGGATCGATCGAGTGCGAGGTCGAGGACGACTTGCCCGGCGTCATGAAGCGCGGCAGCACGCCCAATTTGGTCGCCTCGGCCCGCGGGACCAGCTTCACATAGTTCGGCATGTCGTTGTAATTGGCGATCATGATGCCGCGCACGGGATCCACCGAGACACCGCCCCAATCGCTGCCGCCATTATAGCCGGGATATTCGACCGAGCGTTTGCCGACGCTCGGCGGCGTGAAGAAGCCGCGGTAATCGGCGCGGCGGAACTGGATCCGGCAGAACAATTGGTCGATCGGCGACATGCCCCACATATCGCGCTCGGTGAGCACCGGCTTGCGCAGCGTATGCCACAGCGACACGATCTGCGTCGGCGCGCGTTCCGCCGGCTCGACGCCGCCGCCCGGCGCCTGCACCGTGCCGATCGGCGTCAGCGGCTTGCCCGTCGCGCGATCGAGCACGTAGAAATCGCCCTGCTTGGTCGGCACGACGATCGCCGGCACGCCCTTATAATCGACCAGCGTCGCCTGGCTGCCGAAATCGTAATCCCACACGTCCTTCTTGACCGCCTGGAAGGTCCAGCGCGGCTTGCCGGTATTGACGTCCAGCGCGACCAGCGACGTGGCGAACTGGTTTTCCTGGGGACTGCGATGGCTGCTCAGATAATCGTTCGCCGCATTGCCCATCGGGACATAGGCGAGTCCCAGCCGCTCGTCGCCCGAGGCGCCGGTCCAGCTGTTCGGCGTGCCGCGCGACCAGGACTGGCCGGCCGGCGGATAGCCGGTCCATTCGGGGTGCATCATGTCCCACGCCCAGCGCAACTTGCCGGTGACCATGTCGAAGCCCTGGATCACGCCGGACGGCGCATTCTTGGTCTGGCCGTCGAGGATCTGGTGGCCGACCACCGCCACGCCCTGCACCACGGTCGGCGCGGAGTTGATCGAGGCATAGCCGGGATAGACATCGCCCATGCCGATCTTGGTATCGGTCTGGCCGTTGGTGCCGAAGCCGGGGCACGGACGACCGTCCAGCGCGTCGACCGCGATGAGCCGCGAATCGAGCGTGCCTTCGACGATGCGCGTCGCGCAGAGACTGCCCTGCGGCGCATTGGGCACGGCATAATAGACCACGCCGCGGCAGGCGGTGGTGTACGGGATCCAGTCGTCCGGCACTTTCGGATCGAAGCGCCAGGCCTGCTTGCCGGTCGCCGGATCGAGCGCGACGATGACGTTCTTGGCGGTGCAGGTGTAGAGCAGGTTGCCGACCTTGAGCGGCGTATTCTCGGTGCCGTATAATTTGGTGAATTGCGGATCGGTCGGCAGCCCGCCGGTGTGCGTCTCCCACACTTTTTCGAGCTTGCCGACATTGTCGAGGCTGATCTGCGTCAGCGGCGAATAGCGCCGCGCGCTCGTCGTGCCGCCATAGGCCGGCCAGTCCGCGCCGGTCGCCTGACCTGACGGATCGACCATGCCCGGCGCGCTCTGCCCCGGCAGCGCGGCGATCGCGGTCGTATCGCGCATGCCGAGCACCCCGAAGAACAGCGCCCCGATGACCGCCACCGCGCCGGCACCGATCAGTCCGCGCTTCCAGCGACCGCTGCGCTGCTCGAGCGTCGGCATTACCAGCAACGCGGCGATCAGCAGGACCAGCGGGGCAACGACGCGCGGCACCAGCGGCCAGGGATCGAGCCCGACCTCCCACATCGCCCACAGGAAGGTGAGCACGAAGATCGCGACATAGAGCCACACGCCTGCGATCCGCCCGCGGACCAGCAGCACGCCGGACGCAATCATCGCCAGCCCGGTAAGGACGTAATAGAGCGAGCCGCTGGATACGGCGAGCACCACGCCGCCCACCGCCAGCACGATTCCAATCAGCCCGATCACGATCCCGAGTATCGCGGCGGGCCAGCGGCGGCGGTTCGGCATGATAGCAGTGTCCCAGCAACAAAAAGTTACAAGCGCAACGGAACCACGCCGAGTTGGTTCCGCCTTTTGAAACCTGCGTTTACCGCGCGGGCGATCGCGTGCCGTGGCGCGCGGTTGGCAAAGCGGGGGCGCTTTGCGCTAGAGCGTGGGACATGACCGATTTTGCCTCGCTGCTTCAGCCCGACCGCGGCCAGCCCGCCCGCCGCATCCATGTGGTCCATCCCGACGCCTTTGCCGGGTGGCTCGGCGCCCAGCCGCAGCGCACCCGCACTGCGGTCACCGCGCACCGCCTGACCGGCAAGGCGGGCGATCGCGCGGTGCTGCCCGGCGACGCGGCGGACGACTGGGCGATGCTGCTGGTGTGCAACGAAGGCCAGGGCTCGCCGTGGCGCATCGCCTCGCTCGGCGCGCAACTGCCCGAAGGCAGCTATCGGCTGGCGGACGGCGAACCGGGCGCGGCCATGCTCGGCTGGCTGCTCGCGCAGCATCGCTTCGATCGCTATAAAAAGGGTGACGCGACCGGCCCGCGCGTGCTGCTCACCGGCGAGCCGGGGCGGATCGACGAGACGGTGCGGCTTGCCGCGGCGACCGCGCTGGTGCGCGATCTGGTCGACACGCCGGCCGCCGACATGGGGCCGGCGGAGCTGGAGGCCGAAGCGGCAAAGCTTGCCGCGGTCCACGGCGCGACGCTGACGGTCACCAAGGGCGCGCCGCTCGCCCAGGGCTATCCGATGATCCATGCCGTCGGCCAGGCTGCGGCAAGCGACCGCGCGCCACGGCTGATCGAGCTCGAATGGGGCGATCCCAGCCACCCGCGGCTCGCGCTGATCGGCAAGGGCGTGACGTTCGATACCGGCGGGCTCAACATCAAGCCCGGCAGCGGCATGGCGGCGATGAAGAAGGACATGGGGGGTGCGGCGCACGCGCTCGCGCTCGCCGGGCTGGTGATGGCTGCGCGGCTCAAGGTGCGGCTGCACCTGCTGATCCCCGCGGTCGAGAACAGCATCGCCGGCAACGCCTTCCGCCCGGGTGACGTGCTGCGCTCGCGCGCCGGGCTGACGGTCGAGAATACCAATACTGACGCCGAAGGCCGGCTGGTGCTCGGCGATGCGCTGACCAAGGCGGGCGAGGCCAGGCCCGATCTGATCATCGATTACGCCACGCTGACTGGCGCTGCGCGCGTCGCGCTGGGCCCCGATCTGCCCGCCACGTTCAGCAACGACGATGCGCTGGCCGAGGCGCTGCTCGCCGCAGGCCGCGAGGTCGGCGATCCGCTGTGGCGGCTGCCGCTATGGGACGGCTATGACAGCATGCTCAAATCGAGCATCGCCGACATGGTCAATTCGGCCGAGGGCGGCTTTGCCGGTGCGACCACCGCCGCCTTGTTCCTGCGGAGGTTCGTGCCAGCGAACACGCCGTGGATCCATTTCGATACCTTCGCCTGGCGGCCAGCGGCCAAGCCGGGCCGGCCGAAGGGCGGCGACGCGCTCGGGCTGCGCGCGGCCTGGGCGTTGCTCAAGGGGCGTTACGCATAAAGTAGGGCGCGAACAGCTGCAGCGGGCCAACAGCGTCGCACGCGAAACGAAACTCTGCCCGCCGCAGTGCGTTAAGCGCGACATGACACATCAGCCCCCCGTGCCCGAAGCGGCGCAGTCGCCCTATCCGCTGCAACCAGCGGCCCACAATGACGGCGCCAAGCTCGTCGCCACGCCGGCGCCGGACCCGTCCGTCGCGATCGAGCCCACGGTGCTGGCGCAGCTCGCCGGAATCGGCGCGGCGTTCATCGGCTCGGCGGCGCTGGCCGCCTGGTATTTCCGTCGTGGCAAGAAGCAGGCGCCGGCCACGCGCAAATCGGGCACCCGCAAGACCGCCGCGCCCAAGACCGCGGCCCGCACATCCGCCCCGCGCAAGGCCGCAACCACGCGCGCAACGCCACGCAAATCCTCCGACGCCGCGCTCGTCGCAAGCGGCCAGCCCTATGAAGTCAGCTATTTCGCCCGCAAGCACGGCCTGAGCACCGATGCGGTGCGCGACATCTTCAAGGAAGCCGGCCCGAGCCGCGCGAAGGCCAACGCACTCGCCAAAGAACGCAAGGGCTGAACGCCTCCGGCTCCTGACCCGGCAATGGCCGGAGCAGGAGCCGCATGACTAACGCCGACAACGGCTAGCCGAGCGCCACGGCCGCCTCGATGATCGGCACGAATTTCGCCGCACTCAGACTGGCGCCGCCGACGAGCGCGCCGTCGACATCACCCGCGCCGAGCAGTTCGGCGGCGTTGTCGCCGGTCACCGACCCGCCATAGAGCAAGCGCATCGCATCCGCCTCCGGCCCGATCAGCGTGCGCAGCGTCGCGCGGATCGCGGCGTGCATCGATGCCACGTCGGCGACGGTCGGCGTCCGCCCGGTGCCGATCGCCCAGACCGGCTCATAGGCGATCGACAGCCAGTCCGCCGCCGCCCCCGCGGGCAGTGACCCGGTCAACTGCCCCGCCACCACCGCCTCGGCCTGGCCGGCGTCGCGCTCGGCCAGCGTTTCGCCGACGCACAGGATCGCGCGCAGCCCCCCTCCCCGCAGCGCCTCGGCCTTGGCCTTCACCTGGGCATCGGTCTCGTGATTGTCCGCGCGCCGCTCGCTGTGCCCGACAATCGAGAATTGGGCGCCGGCCTCGGCGATCATCGCGACCGAGAGGCAGCCGGTATGCGCGCCGCTGGGCGCCGCGTGCACGTCCTGCGCGCCGATCGTCAGGCCGGGCGCGGCGGCGCCCGCCGGCGCGATCAGCGTCGCTGGCAGCGCAATCGCCACGTCCACGTTGCCCGCCTGCTGCGCCGCCAGCGCGATCGCGCTGAGTTCGCCCAGCGTCGCCCGCGCCCCGTTCATCTTCCAATTGCCTGCCACCAGCCTGCGTCGCGCCATGCCCGAACCCTCTCCACTATCCTGCCCATGGCGATAGAGCGCGGCTTGCCGCCTGCGCAACCTTGAAGCCTAGAGATGCTGCCCGTAAAGCGGCTCCACGAACTTCACGCACCGCAACAGATCGGTCCTCCATGCTCAGTGTCATCCGCCGCCTGATCCATTCCAAGGTCGGCCTGGTCATCACCTTCGGCTTTCTCGCGATCATCGGCCTGGCCTTTGCCGCGACCGACATCACCGGGCTGCAATCGACCGGCGCGCCGTCCGGCGATTCGGTCGTCACGGTTGGCAAGGCCAAGCTGTCCGGCACCGAGCTGCGCGCGCGCGCGCAGGACGCGCTCGAATCCTATCGCCAGCAGCAGCCCAATCTCGACATGGGGCAGTTCGTTTCCGGCGGCGGGCTGGAAGCAACGATGAACCAGCTTGTCGCGGGGCTCGCGCTCGAACAGTTCGGCCGCGATGCCGGCTTCGTCGTCAGCAAGCGCTCGGTCGATGGCCAGATCGCCAGCATCCCGGCGCTGCAGGGCACCGACGGCACATTCAGCCAGTTGCTGTACGATCGCCTGCTGCAGGAGCGCAAACTGACCGACGCGCAGGTGCGCGCCGACATCACGCGCGAGACGATCGCCCGCCAGATGATCCTGCCGACGATCGGCGCCAGCCAGGTGCCATCGCAGCTTGCCTTGCCCTATGCCTCGCTGTCGCTGGAGAAGCGCGAAGGCCAGATCGGCATCATTCCGACGCGCGCCATCCCCGCCGGCCCGGCGCCGACCGACGCCGAGCTCGCCGCCTGGTACAAGCGCAACATCGCGCGCTACACGATCCCCGAGCGCCGCATCGTGCGCTATGCCGTCGTCACCGGCGACCAGATCAAGGCGCAGACCACGCCGAGCGAGGCGGAGCTGACCGCCGCCTACCAATCGCAGCGCGCATCGTTCGAACCGAGCGAGAAGCGCACGTTCCAGCAGGTGATCGTCTCCGATCAGGCGGCCGCCAACGCCATTGCTGCCAAGCTCAAGGCCGGCACCGCGATCGCCGAGGCGGCGCGCGCCGCCGGGCTCGAGCCGAGCACGTTCACCGCCACCGATAAGGCAACCTACGCCAAGCAGAGCAACGCCGCCGTCGTCGAGGCGATCTTCGGCGCGGCCAAGGGCGGCATCGTCGGCCCGGTGCGCGGGCCGCTCGGCTACACCGTCGCCAGGATCGACGATGTCGTGCAGGTGCCGGGCAAGACGTTCGCCCAGGCGCGCACCGAGTTGCTCGCCGCGGTGACCAAGGAAAAGACCCAGCAGGTGCTCGGCAAGATCCACGACGCGATCGACGATGCCGCGGCCAATCGCGCGACGTTCGACGAGATCGTCGCCGACCAGAAGCTCGAAGCGCGCACCACCCCGCCGCTGCTCGGCGATGGGCGCGATCCGAGCAACCCGGCGATCAAGGCCGCACCGGACTTCGTCCCCGTGGTTGCCGCCGCCTTCGCCGCGGAGCAGGGCGATGCGCCGCAGATGGTGCCGCTCGGCACCGATGGCGGCTTCGCCGTGGTGTCGCTCGGCCGCGTCGTCGCGCCCGCCGCGCCGCCGCTCGGCGAAGTCCGTGCCGTCGTCGCGCGCGATCTGGCGCTCGACAAGGCGCGGCGCCAGGCCCGTGCGATCGCCGCCGGGATCGTCGCCAAGGCGGGCAAGGGCGGCTCCTTCCCCGCATTGTTCGCCGCCAGCGGGGTCAAGACGCCGCCGCTCCAGCCGATGAAGGCGGGGCGCGCGCAGCTGGCCGCCAACCCGCGCGGCGCGCCGCCCCCGCTGACGCTGTTGTTCAGCATGTCCGAAGGCACGACCAAGCTGCTCGAGGCGCCGAACAACGAGGGCTGGTTCGTCGTGCATCTCGATCGCATCGAGCGCGGCAATGCCGCCGGGCAAAAGGCCGTGATCGATCAGCAGCGCGCGACGATCGGCCAGTCGGTCGGGCGCGAATATGCCGAACAGTTCACCCAGGCGGTGCAGGCCAAGATCGGCGTCAAGAAGAACGACAAGGGCATCGCCGCGCTCAAGGCCGAGCTCGGCGGCGCGGCCAGCGCCCGCCTGCCCTGATGGCCGATCAGGAGGCGGCCCGCGCGCTCGCCGAGGGCCGGCCGGCACTGGTCTGGCGCCGGCAGATCGCGGATACCGAGACGCCGGTCGCCGCCGCGCTGAAGCTGATCGAGCCGGGGCGCGGCGATTTCCTGCTCGAATCGGTTGAGGGCGGCGCGATCCGCGGCCGGCACAGCCTGATCGGGCTCGCCCCCGATCTGGTGTTCCGCGCGCATGGCAGCAGCGCCGAGATCAATCGCGACTGGCTCGGCGACAAAACGGCGTTCGCCCCCTGCGCCGCGCCGACGCTCGAGGCCCTGCGCACGCTGGTCGCCGATTGCCGGATGGACGTGCCGGCAGCGCTGCCGCGCGCGCTGGCCTGCCTGGTCGGCTATTTCGGCTATGAGACGGTCGGGCTGGTCGAGCGGCTCGACGTGCCGGCGGGCGATGCGCTCGGCGTGCCCGACATGATGTTCGTGCGGCCGACGGTGGTGCTGATCTTCGACCGGCTGGCCGATGCGCTGTTCCTGGTCGCGCCGGTCTGGCCGGACGCTGCGCGCGATCCCGCCGCGATCGTCGCCGAGGCCGAGGAACGGATCGACGCGGTCGCCGCCAAGCTCGCCTCGGCCGGGCTGCCCGAACCGGTGCGGCTCGCCGATCCCGCGATCCCGCAGCAGACGCCTGCGCTCGCCCCCGGCCGCTATGCCGAGATGGTCGCCACCGCGCAGGACTATATCCGCGCCGGCGACATCTTCCAGGTCGTGCTGGCGCAGCGCTTCACCGCGCCCTTCCCGCTGCCGCCGATCGAACTGTACCGCGCGCTGCGGCGGATCAATCCCTCGCCGTTCCTCTACCATCTCGATCTGCCGGGCTTCTCGCTGACCGGATCGAGCCCCGAGATCCTGGTGCGCGTGCGCGACGGCGAGGTGACGATCCGCCCGATCGCCGGCACCCGCCCTCGCGGCAGGACGCCGGCCGAGGACGCGGCCAACCGTGCCGAACTGCTCGCCGACCCCAAGGAGCGCGCGGAACACCTGATGCTGCTCGATCTCGGCCGCAACGATACCGGCCGGGTCTCCGCCGCGGGCACGGTGACGGTGACCGACAGCTATACGGTCGAGCTGTACAGCCATGTGATGCACATCGTGTCGAACGTCGTCGGGCGACTGTCGGACGAGCATGACGCGATCGACGCGCTGCTCGCCGGCTTCCCCGCCGGCACGGTGAGCGGCGCGCCGAAGGTGCGCGCGTGCCAGATCATCGCCGAACTGGAGCCGGAAAAGCGCGGCGCCTATGCCGGCGGCGTGGGCTATTTCTCGCCCGACGGATCGATGGACAGCTGCATCGTGCTGCGCACCGCCCTGGTCAAAGACGGCGTGATGCACGTCCAGGCCGGTGCCGGGATCGTCGCCGACAGCGATCCGGCATCGGAACAGCGCGAATGCGAAGCGAAGGCCGGCGCGCTGTTCGCCGCCGCGCGCGAAGCGATCGCACGCGCCGGCGAAAGCGGGTTCGGGCAGTAAACTCGAGCCCGTCATCCTGACGGACGTCAGGATCCATCGCGCCTCATGTCCGATCGTTTGCGGGGCGGCATGGATCCTGACGTTCGTCAGGATGACGGCCGTTTAGGTGGTCACGGCGTCGAATCGGCGATGCGCTTCTTCTCGCGCTTCTCGGCGGCGTAATTGCGCAGCAGCTTCTGCGTGCAGCCGGTCTGACCACCCGAGCCAACCGGCGAGCAGGTATCGGGCAGGCCCGCCGCCTCGCGGCCGACCTCGTCCATCGTCGCGGCGCGGTTGACCCAGCTCTGCTGCACCGCATCGGGCTTCGATTCGCGCAGCGCCTTGGGGATGCGGTACGGCTCTTCGACCGTACCGCAGACGACGACCTCGTCGTCCGTCGTCGCGGTCGGGCATTTCTCGCCGCGCTGCAGCTGCACGTTGCGGATGCGCTGCACCGCCTTGCCGCTTTCCGCCTGCTGCGCGGCATTGGAGGTCTGCTGCTGGGCCAGCCCGGCGCCCGGCGCGGCGAGCAGAGCGATGGCGAGCGATAGGCGGATCATGATCGGCAAACTCCTGTTTCACGCTCAACGTGTATGGCCGTGGATTGCTCCACCCTGAATGATCGCCGAACGCGGCGCTGTTGCGCGGCCCTGCGCTTAGGCTATGGCGGCGACCATGATCCTGGTCATCGACAATTACGACAGTTTCACCTGGAACCTGGTCCATTACCTGATGGAGCTCGGCGCCGAGACGAAGGTCGTGCGCAACGATTCGCTCACCGTGCGCGATGCGATCGAGAGCAATGCGCAGGCCTTCCTGATCTCGCCCGGCCCCCGCACGCCGCGCGATGCCGGGATCAGCCTCGATCTCGTCGCGGCCTGCGCGGAGGCCGGCAAGCCGCTGCTCGGCGTGTGCCTCGGCCATCAGGCGATCGGCGAGCATTTCGGCGGCGCGGTCGTGCGCGGCGGGCTGATGCACGGCAAGACATCGCCGGTCACGCATGACGGCACCGGCCTGTTCGAGGGCCTGCCCAGCCCGTTCACCGCGACGCGCTATCACTCGCTGATCGTCGAGGACATCCCCGCCGGCCTGATCGTCAATGCGCGCAGCGACGACGGCTCGGTGATGGGCTTCCGGCACGAGACGCTGCCGATCCACGGCGTGCAGTTCCACCCCGAGAGCATCGCCACCGAACATGGCCATGCCATGCTGGCCAACTTCCTGCGGCTGGCCGGGCTGCCGGTGCGGGAATTGGCGTGACCACGCTCACCCTGCTGCCCGATCCCGGCACGCCGCTGGCCCGCGAATCCGCCGCCCAGGCGTTCGCCGACATCCTCGACGCGCGCACCTCCGAGGAGGCGATCGCCGATTTCCTGATCGCGCTGGCCGAGCGCGGCGAAACCAGCCTCGAGATCGCCGAGGCGGCCAGGGCGCTGCGCGCGCGGCTGATCCCGATCACCGCGCCGCCGGGCACGATCGACGTGTGCGGCACCGGCGGCGACGGCCATCATACGCTCAACGTCTCGACCGCGGTCAGCCTCGTCGTCGCGGCGTGCGGCGTGCCCGTCGCCAAGCACGGCAACCGTGCCGCCTCGTCCAAGGCGGGCGCCGCGGACACGCTGGAAGCGCTCGGGCTCGACATGGAGCGCGCCGGCCGCCTCGCCCAGGCGACGCTCGACGATCTCGGCATCTGCTTCCTGTTCGCCGCCAACCATCACCCGGCGATGAAGCGCATCACGCCGATCCGCCGCCGCATCGGCCGCCGTACGATCTTCAACCTGATGGGCCCGCTGGCCAATCCGGCCCATGCCCCGCGCCAGCTGATCGGCATCGCCCGCCCCGATTATACCGCCCTCTATGCCGAGGCGCTGGAGCAGCTCGGCACCGAGGCGGCGATCGTCGTCTCGGGCGAGGAAGGGCTCGACGAACTGTCCGGCGCCGGCCCCAGCATCGTCGTCAATGTCGGCAGCGCGGCGCTCCCGACGCGCATCGCGCCCGAGGATGCCGGCCTGCCGCGCCACCCGATCGCCGCGATCCATGGCGGCGATCCGGCCTTCAACGCCGCCGCGCTGCGCCGCCTGCTGCACGGCGAGACCGGCGGCTATCGCGATGCGGTGCTGCTCAACGCCGCCGCCGCGCTGATCGTGGCCGGCCACAGCGCCGCCCTGCCAGATGCCGCCGCCGCTGCCGCGGAAACGCTCGATGACGGCCGGGCCAATGCCCTGCTCGACGCCTGGATCGCCTATTCATGACCGACATTCTCGACCGCATCCTGGAAACGAAGCGCGCCGAAGTCGCCGCGCGGAAAGCGACGATCCGTCTGGCCGATCTCGACGCCCGCGCCGCGCAGCAAAGCGCCCCGCGGGGCTTTCGCGCCGCGCTCGACGCCAAGGCCGGCACCGGCCATGCGCTGATCGCCGAGATCAAGAAGGCCAGCCCGTCCAAGGGGCTGATCCGCGCCGATTTCGATCCGCCGGCGCATGCCCGTGCCTATCAGGCCGGCGGCGCCGCCTGTCTGTCGGTGCTGACCGACGAGCCGTGGTTCCAGGGCGCCGACTCGTATCTAACCGAGGCGCGCGACGCCTGCACGCTGCCGGTGCTGCGCAAGGATTTCATGATCGATCCGTGGCAGGCGCCCGAAGCGCGCGCGATCGGCGCCGACGCGATCCTGCTGATCATGGCCGCGCTCGATGACGCCTTGCTCGCCGAGATCGAGGCCAGCGCGATCGAGTGCGGCATGGACGTGCTGGTCGAGGTGCACGACCGGCGCGAGCTGGACCGCGCGATGAAGCTCAAATCCCGGCTGATCGGCGTTAACAACCGCAACCTGCGCGACTTCACGGTCGATTTCGCGCGGACCTACGACCTGGTCTCGAAAGCGCCCAAGGACTGCACCTTCGTCGCCGAAAGCGGCCTCACCACCCGCGCGGATCTTGACGCGATGGCCGAGCATGGCGTGAAATGCTTCCTGATCGGCGAAGCGCTGATGCGGCAGGACGATGTCGAAGCGGCGACGCGGGCGCTGGTGGGCTGATTTCCCGCTCTACCACCCCGGCGCACGCCGGGGCCCAGTAGCGAGACGATTATGGGCGCGTGCAGCGCCCCGTGACATCAACCCTCCCGACTGGGCCCCGGCGTCCGCCGGGGTGGTAGCAGGACGAAGCGCATGACCGACCTCACCCATCTCGACTCCGCCGGCGCCGCGCACATGGTCGACGTCTCGAACAAGCAAGTGACCGCGCGCGAAGCGACCGCCACCGGCCGCATCACCATGTCCGCGCAAGCCGCCACCGCTATCCGCACCGGCGCCGCCGCCAAGGGCGATGTGCTCGCCGTGGCGCGGATCGCCGGGATCATGGCCGCCAAGCGCACCAGCGACCTGATCCCGCTCTGCCACCCGCTGCCGCTGACGCGCGTGGCGATTGAGCTGGTCACCGACGAGACCGGCGTCACCGCCACCGCGACCGCGCGCACCGACGGCAAGACGGGCGTCGAGATGGAAGCGCTGACCGCGGTCTCCGTCACGCTGCTGACGATCTACGACATGGCCAAGGCGATCGACAAAGCCATGCAGATTGACGGCGTGCGCCTGCTGACCAAGACCGGCGGGAAATCGGGCGACTGGCGCGCCGAACCCGCCTGAGTTGCCGTCATCCTGACGAAAGTCAGGATCCATCGTGCCCCACGTCCGATCGCCCGAGAGGCGAAATGGATCCTGACGTCCGTCAGGATGACGGCGCATGAAAAAGGGCGGCGCGCCGAACCTGCCTGAATTGTCGTCATCCTGACCAACGTCAGGATCCATCGTGCCCCACGTCCGATCGCCCGAGACGCGAAATGGATCCTGACTTGCGTCAGGATGACGGGTGCATGAAAAAGGGCGGCGCGCCTTAAGCGCACCGCCCCAAATCAGTCCAAACCGTTCAGATCAGAACTTTCCGGCGAGCGAAACGCCGATCACGCGCGGCTCGTTGAACACCGCGGCGTTGTAGTTCTCGATCACGCCCTTGAGGTTCTTCTCGTTGGTGATGTTGCGCGCGAACGCGGCGATCTCATACTGGCGATCCGGTGTCGTATAGCCGACCTTCACGCCGCCCTCGATATTGCCATCGGCATAGAATTCCGCCGTCTTGTACAGCACCAGATTGGTATAGCCTTGCGCATTCCAGTCGGTCGAGACGAACAGGTTGCCGTCGTTCCACAGCGGGATGTCGTAGCGCACGGCGGCGTCGAGCTGCCACTTCGGCGCGTTGGGCAGCGGGTTGCCGTCGATCTGCGCCAGCGTCGCCGGCGCCCCGAAAATGGTCACCGACTTGGTCGGATCCTGCACCGTGCACGTCACCGCGCCATTGAGCTGGCAGACCTGGGCAAAGACGTTCTTGTCCTTGATCTCGGTATGCAGCGCGCTGCCCCCCAGCGAGAAGGTGATGTTGCGGATCGGGCGCCATTCCAGTTCGGCCTCGACGCCGTAAGCATTGGCGTGATCGGCGTTGAACAGCACGCCGTTGCCGTTGAGATCGTTGCCGTTGAGCTGGATGTCGTCGACGCGGTAGGTGAAGCCGGTCAGGTTGAAGCGCATGTTGCTGAACGGGCGCGTCTTGATACCGGCTTCGTACGACATGATCGTCTCCGAATCCGCCGTGGTGAAGGCCGAACCGAACACGGCCGAACGGCCCTGGATCGTCGGGCCACGGAAACCGCGCGCGACACGCGCATAGACACTGGCGTCAGCACTGAATTCATACAGCGCGGACACGTCCCAGCTCGGTTCCTTGCCGACCAGTTTCACGCTGCGCGGCGCGGTCGCCGGGAAGTTGACCGTTGCACCAGTCATTGCCGGCTTGAGCAGTTCGGTGCGCTTGCGATCCTCGGTATAGCGGCCGCCGGCCGTGAGCGTCAGCTTGTCGCCAATGCGATAGCTCGCCTGGCCGAACACCGCCCAAGACGTGTTGACGTCGTGCAGCCGGACCCAGTTGCCCGGATTGTTGGTGTTGCTGTTGGCGGGCACGAACGGCGCGGTCAGGAAGAAGCGGCGCTGGTAGAAATCGGTGATGTCGCGCTGGTCGAAATAGAAACCGCCGACCTGCCACTTGAACGCCGTATCGCCGTTGCTGGCAAGGCGGACCTCCTGCGTCCATTGATCGAGATCGCGGATATTGCCCTGGCTCTCGCCATAGAAAGCAGGGCCGGCAAAATTGGCCGCCGCCCCGCCATCGGTATCGCCGCGGCTATAGCCCGACGTGGTTTCATAGGCCGTGATCGAGGTGAGCGTAGCAAAGCCCATGTCGAGCGCGGCATTCACCGAACCGCCATAGGTCTTGTAGGCCTGCGGGTTGTTATCGGCCTCGTCGAGCGCGACGCGGTCGCGCGGCTCGCGCTGGATGTTGTTCGAGCCCTTCACCAAGGCGCCGCGATGGAAGATCGTCGACGTGCCCTTATAGTCGCGGGCATGGCCGGACACGTTGACCGACAGCGCGTCGGTCGGCGTGAACAGCAGCTGGAGGCGGACGTCCTTCTCGTCGAACCCGCCGAGCGCGTTCTTGCCGCCCTTCGTCCCGTCAAAGCTGGTGCCGGCGAAGGTGTTGTCCACCCAGTCGTCGCGGTGCTGGTACAGGCCGGACAGGCGGAACGCGATCTTGTCGGCCACGATCGGGCCGCCGATGCCGACGTCCGCGGTGATCGTGTTGTAGCTGCCGTACGAGGCCGAGCCGCGGCCCTCGAACGTCTGGCCCGGGCGGATCGTGTCGAACTTGATGATGCCGGCGGTGGTGTTGCGGCCGAACAGCGAGCCCTGCGGGCCGCGCAGCACTTCGACCTGGTTCACGTCGAACACCGGGTTGGACTTCAGCACGACATGCTCGAGCACGACATCGTCCTGGATGATCGACACCGGCTGCGACGCGCCGAGATAGAAATCGATGTTGCCAAGGCCGCGGATGTAGAAGCGCGGGAAGATGCGGCCGGTGGTGCTCTCGGCATAGAGGCCGGGGACGCGGCCGGCGAGGCTGAGGATGTCCTCACCGCCGGTCTGGAAGTCGCGCAGCGCGTCGCCGCCGACCACGGCGACCGACACCGGCACCTTCTGCAGATTTTCCGAACGGCGCTCGGCGGTCACCACGATCTCGCCGAGATCGCTGTCCGACCCCGTATCGGTCACGGCCACGCCGGTCGTGTCCTGCGCCACAGCGGCGGTCGCGCCGAGCATCGCGCCAAAGGCAGCGCCGACGAGCAGAGTCGATTTGATCACGGTCGTGTTCAGCATGAAGGGTTCCCCGGGAAGAATAGTTGATCGGATTTTTGCGCACGACATCGCCCGGTCACCGTTGTCCGGTGCCGGATCTTGCTGATTTTCTGGAGAGGCATGCCCCGCGCTTGGCGTCGCCCTAGGCCGCGATTAAGACCGAATCGTGACAGTCCAGCAACATGCCGGCAATAGTCGCGATGTGTGTGATCCGGGCAACAGCGGCGACCAGTGCGATCGCCCCTCGACCCCGCCGCCCGCGCGCGATACGCCGCCGCGCATGACCCTGCTTCCCGTCGCCGAGGCGCAAGCCCGCCTGTTCGCCCTTGCGCGCGCCGCCCCGACCGAAACCCTGCCGCTTGCCGCCGCCGCCGGTCGCTGGGCGGCCGCCGACATCCGCGCGCGCCGCACGCAGCCCGCCACCGACCTGTCGGCGATGGATGGCTATGCGATCCGCTATGCCGATCGCCCCGGCCCCTTCACGCTGATCGGCGAAAGCGCCGCCGGCCGGCCCTTTGTCGGCACGCTGGCGCCGGGGGAGACAGTGCGCATCTTCACCGGCGCGGCGATGCCGGGCGGCGCGGACAGCGTGCTCGTCCAGGAAGAAGCCACGCCCGACGGCACCACGATCCGCCTGACCGGCGAGGGCCCACGCCGCCACGGCGGCAATGTGCGCGTGCGCGGGCTCGATTTCAAAAGTGGCGACGTGCTCGTCGCCGCCGGCGAGCGTCTCACCCCGGCGCGGCTCGCCGTCGCGGCAATCGGCGGCCACGCCGCCCTGCCCGTCGCCCGCACCGTGCGCATCGCCATCGCCGCCACGGGCGACGAACTGGTGCCGGCGGGCAGCGCGCTCGCGCCCGGCCAGCTTCCCGAATCAAACGGCCTGATGCTCGCCGCGATGCTCGGCGCGCTGCCGGTCGAGGTGATCGATCTCGGCATCATCCCCGACGATCTCGCGACGATGACGACCGCCTTCGCGCAGGTCGACGCCGACATCCTCGTCACCACCGGCGGCGCCTCGGTCGGCGATCACGATCTCGTCCGACCAGCGCTGGAGGGCGCCGGCGGGGCGATCGATTTCTGGAAGATCGCGTTGCGCCCCGGCAAGCCGATGATGGCCGGCCGGCTCGGCGACGCCGTGGTGCTGGGCCTGCCCGGCAACCCGGTCTCCGCCTTCGTCACCGCGCAGCTGTTCCTGTTGCCGCTGATCGCCGCCATGTCCGGCGCGGGCGATCCGCTGCCGCCGACGATTGCCGTGCCGCTCGGCGAAGCGCTGCCCGCCAACGATCACCGCACCGATTATCTGCGCGGCGAACTGCGCGACGGAAAGGCCTATGCCTCGACCATTCAGGACAGCTCGATGCTGCGCACCTTGGCCCGCGCCACCTGCCTGATCGTGCGCCAGCCGCATGCGCCTGCAGCGCAGATCGGCGACTCGGCGGAAATCCTTAATCTCGCTTGACGGCACCCGTGTTGTTCCATATTAGTTCCGCGTCTGTTCTGACGGAGGAACGCAATGCTAACGCGCAAGCAGCACGAGCTTATCTGCTTCATCAGTGATCGCCTGGAGGAAACCGGCGTGTCGCCCTCGTTCGAGGAAATGAAGGAGGCGCTCGACCTCAAGTCGAAGTCCGGCGTGCACCGCCTGATCAGTGCGCTCGAGGAACGCGGCTTCATCCGCCGCCTGCCCAATCGCGCGCGTGCGCTCGAGATCCTCAAGATGCCCGAGCGTGGCGACGTCGTGAAGCTCGCCAGCAAGGCGGCGGCCCCGGCCCCGTCGCGCACCGTGCTGCCCGAGCCCGCCAATGACGTGATCGAGATTCCGCTGCACGGCCGCATCGCCGCCGGCGTGCCGATCGAGGCGTTTGAGGGCAGTTCGATGCTCTCCGTCCCCGCTGCGTTGCTCGGCAAGGGCGATCATTATGCGCTCGAAGTGTCGGGCGATTCGATGGTCGAGGCCGGCATTTTGGACGGCGACTATGCGCTGATCCGTCGCCAGGACGTCGCCCGCGATGGCGAGATCGTCGTGGCGCTGATCGAGGAAGCCGAAGCAACGCTCAAATATTTCCGCCGCGAAGGCGCGATGGTGCGGCTCGATCCGGCCAACCGCGCCTATGATCCGCAGCGTTACGCGCCGCAACAGGTGCGCGTGCAGGGCAAACTGGCCGGGCTGCTGCGCCGCTACGACTGATCCTGGCCTGATTCCGCTCGGTCCCTGCCCGCAGACCTTCCCCGGCGAAGGCCGGGGCCCAGTCGCGAGACAGAAGTCGGCTGGCACAGCGCCCGATCACTGCCATCGTCGCAACTGGGCCCCGGCCTTCGCCGGGGAAGTAACGTTGAATGCGCGGCGCGCATCTTCAACGGCGGCTTGGCACCCGCCAAGGATGCCGATCCCCCGGCGCACGGACGGTCCGCACCACCCCCTCCCCCAGCGCGATCGCAACCCCGCCCGTCTGCGCCAGCGTCGGCCGATCCAGCTTCAGCCAACGCGGCACGCATCGCCGCGGCAACCGCCGCTCGCTCACCACGATATCCGCTTGCCGGCACGCCGCAATCAGGTCGCGCGCCGGCACGAGATACGCGCTGCGCGTCGCCAGGATCCGCCAGCGCCGCCCGCCCGCCACCCGCTCGACTAGACACAGATCGCGCGTACACCGCGCCTCGGGCTGGTCGGCGAGCAGCAATGGCGGGCCATCGACTCCGCCATTTTCCGCCAGCATGTCGGCGGTATAGTCGCCGGTCCGGTCGCGCAGCATCGCCAGCCCGCCGCCCGCCGTGCGCACCGCGACATGCCGCCCGTCGCCGGTGACCAGCAGATCCGGTGACGGTGCGAGCAGCGCCCAGCCGAGCCCGACGAGCAATGGTGCCAGCCCCAGGCGCCGCCAGCGCGTCCGCCACAGCGCCAGCCACAGCCCGCCGACGACGATCAGCGCGTAAGCGCCCGCTGGCATCGCCGGCAGCGCGGCGACCGATCCCGGCAGGCCGGCGGTGGTCCGCGCGATCCACAGCAGCAACCGTAGCGACAGGTCGGTCAGCCACCAGACCGGCGCGCCCAGCCCCATTGTATCGAGCGCCAGCGCCAGCGCCTCGAGCGGCATCACCACGAACGTGGTCAGCGGGATCGCGACGATATTGGCGAGCGCCCCGTACAGCCCGGCCTTGTGGAAATGAAACAACGCGATCGGCATCAGCGCCAGTTCCACCGCCAGCCCGGTCAGCACCAGCGAGCCGATCCCGCGCCCGAAGCCGCGCCACCGCCCTTCGCCACGCGGCGCGAACCACGCCTTCACCGCCGGATGCTCGTGCAGTGCGACGATCGCGGTGATCGCGGCGAACGACAGCTGGAAGCTGGGCCCCGCCAGCGCCTCCGGCCACAGCAGCAGCACGACCAGCGCCCCCGCCGCGACCAGCCGGAGCGTCATCGCCTCCCGACCCATCGCCAGCGCCACCAGCACCAGCAATGCCGCCACGCAGGAGCGGATCGTCGGCACCTGCGCGCCGGTCAGCACGGTATAGCCGACCGCCGCCGCCGCGCCCGCCGCCGCAGCGATCAGCGGCAAGCGCACATGCAATGCCAGCCACGGACTGAGCGCCAGCACCCGCAGCACCAGCAGCATCACCAGCGCCACCACCGCGGTGATGTGCAGCCCGCTGACCGACAGCAGATGCGCCAGCCCCGCGCGCCGCATCGCCTCGGCATCCTCCTCGCTGATCGCGCCCTGATCGCCCGTCGCCAGCGCCGAGGCGATCCCGCCCGCGCTGCCCTCGACGCGCTGCTGGATATGCTGCGACAGCCGCGTGCGCAGGTCCGCGCCGGCGGCCGCGCCCGGCGCGACGATCGCCACCGGTGCGAAACCCCTACCGGTCGCGCCGATCCGATCGAACCAGGCGACGCGGGCATAATCATAGGCGCCCGGCACCGCCGGCTCGGGCGGCGGCATCAGCCGCGCGCGCAGGGCGATCGTGGCGCCGCGCGTCAGCCCCGTCGGTACGTCCTTCTCCGCCAGATTGACGCGCACGATCGCCGGCAGCACGGTCTGCCGCCCGCCGCGGTCGGTCGCCGGGTCCGTCACCCTGCGCGTCGCCAGCCGCAGGCGCACCAGGCCCCGCGCCGCCAGCGGCTCGATGCGCAGCACACGCGCCTCGAACGCGACGATGATCGGCCGCACGAGCACCACCCCCGCCACCCGCTCGGCGCGCCACCAGACCAGGACGAGGCCGAGCGCCGCCGCAACCAACCCCACCGCCAGGCCTCGCGATGCGCGCCCGCCCTGCCCGGCGGCCAGCGCGATCAGCGCCCCGCCTGCGCACATCAGGAGCGCCGGGATCCACGCCGCTGCGTCCGGCAGCACGAACCAGGCGGCGATGCCGGCGCCGAACGCGACCGGCAGCCACAGCACGATCTGGTCGCGCTCCGCCTCCAGCCAGCGCTCCAGCCCGCCGCGTCCCGCGTCGAGCACGCCCAGGATTTGGCGCGGCCAAGGTCGCATGCTAGGGGCGTCGGCGGCTGAGCTGGCCATAGTTTTCAAGTCTGAAAGGATGCGCGTTTGGGCGCAATAGCCACAACCGAAGCCCCGGCTTCCGGTACATCTCCCGCGGCCAAGGTCGTCACCCGGTTCGCGCCGTCGCCGACCGGCTTCCTGCACATCGGCGGGGCGCGCACCGCCCTGTTCAACTGGCTGTACGCGCGCCACCACGGCGGCGAATTCCTGCTGCGCATTGAGGATACCGATCGCGCGCGCTCGACCCAGCCGGCGATCGAGGCGATCCTCGATTCGATGAGCTGGCTCGGGCTCAACTGGGACGGCCAGACCGTCTATCAGTTCGCCCGCGCCAGCCGCCACGCCGAGGTCGCCAACCAGCTGCTCGCCGCCGGCCATGCCTATAAATGCTATGCCACCGCCGAGGAGCTGACCGCGCTGCGCGAAAGCCAGAAGGCCGCCAAGCAGCCGATGCGCTATGACGGCCGCTGGCGCGATCGCCCGGAGAGCGATGCCCCCGAGGGCGCGCCCTATGTCGTGCGGATCAAGGCGCCGAAGGACGGCGCGACGACGATCCAGGATCAGGTCCAGGGCGCGGTCACCGTGCAGAATGCCGAGCTCGACGATTTCGTGCTGCTGCGCTCGGACGGCACGCCGACCTATATGCTCGCGGTGGTGGTCGACGATCACGACATGGGCGTGACGCATGTGATCCGCGGCGACGACCATCTCAACAACGCGTTCCGCCAGCTGACGGTGATCCGCGGCATGGGCTGGCCCGAGCCGATCTACGCGCATATCCCGCTGATCCATGGCACCGACGGCGCCAAGCTGAGCAAGCGGCACGGCGCGATCGGCGTCGATTCGTATCGCGACGAGCTTGGCATCCTGCCAGAGGCGCTGGACAATTACCTGCTGCGGCTCGGCTGGGGGCATGGCGATGACGAAGTGATCAGCCGCGAACAGGCGGTCGAATGGTTCGACCTCGCCGGCGTCGGCCGCTCGCCCTCGCGCTTCGATCTGAAGAAACTCGAAAATCTCAACGGCCACTATCTCCGCCAGGCCGAGGACAACCGCCTCGCCGACCTGCTCGCCGAGCGACTCGAGTTTGCGGTATCCCCGGAGCAGCTCGATCTGCTGCGCCGTGCGATGCCCGCGCTGAAACCGCGCGCGGCGAATCTCAACGAACTGGCGACCAGCGCCGCCTTCCTGTTCCGTACGCGCCCCCTCGTGCTGGATCCGGCGGCGAGCGATCTGCTCACCGCGGAATCGCGTGCGCTTCTCGCATCGGCACACAGCAAACTTGACGCGCTCGCCGGCTGGGATACGGAGAGCCTCGAAGAAGCGGTTCGGCAGACAGCCGAGGATGCAGGCATCAAGCTCGGCCAGGTTGCGCAGCCGTTACGCGCAGCCCTGACCGGCAAGAAGACCTCGCCCGGAATCTTCGAGGTGCTCGACCTTCTAGGCCGCGACGAAAGCCTCGGCCGGATCGCCGATCAGATCACCGCCTGACCGGCGCAACCAATAAAGGACGATTGATGAGCGATTCCGCAAAGCTGAACGTCGACGCCAAGGATCTCGAACTGGCCGTGATGTCGGGCAGCGTCGGTCCCGACGTGATCGATATCCGCAAGCTCTATGCCCAGACCGGCAAGTTCACCTACGATCCCGGCTTTACCTCGACCGCGTCGTGCGATTCCGCGATCACCTATATCGATGGTGACGAAGGCGTGCTGCTGCACCGCGGCTATCCGATCGGCCAGCTGGCCGAACAGTCGAGCTTCATGGAGGTCTGCCACCTGCTGCTCAACGGCGAGCTGCCGACCAAGGACGAGCTCGACAAGTTCAGCTACACGATCAGCCGCCACACCATGCTGCACGAGCAGCTGGCGACCTTCTATCGCGGCTTCCGTCGTGACGCGCATCCGATGGCGATCATGTGCGGCGTGGTCGGCGCGCTCAGCGCCTTCTATCAGGATTCGGCGGATATCAGCGATCCGCAGCAGCGCATGATCGCCAGCCATCGGCTGATCGCCAAGATGCCGACGATCGCCGCGATGGCGTATAAATATTCGGTCGGCCAGCCGTTCATGCATCCGGACAATTCGCTGAGCTATACCGGCAATTTCCTGCGCATGACGTTCGGCGTGCCGGCCGAGCCCTATGTGGTGAACCCGGTGGTGGAAAAGGCAATGGACCGGATCTTCATCCTCCACGCCGATCACGAGCAGAACGCCTCGACCTCGACCGTCCGTCTCGCAGGGTCTTCGGGCGCCAATCCGTTCGCGTGCATCGCGGCCGGCATCGCCTGCCTGTGGGGCCCGGCGCATGGCGGCGCCAACGAGGCGGCGCTCAACATGCTGCGCGAGATCGGCACCGTCGACCGCATCCCCGAATACATTGCCCGCGCCAAGGACAAGAACGATCCGTTCCGCCTGATGGGCTTCGGTCACCGCGTGTACAAGAATTACGATCCGCGTGCGACCGTGATGCAGCAGACGGTGCGCGAAGTGCTGGGCGAACTGGGCGTAACCGATCCGGTATTCGACGTGGCCATCGCGCTCGAGGAAATGGCGCTGAGCGATCCGTACTTCATCGAGAAGAAGCTGTTCCCGAACGTCGATTTCTATTCGGGCGTGATCCTCTCGGCGATCGGCTTCCCGACGACGATGTTCACGGCGCTGTTCGCCCTTGCCCGCACCGTCGGCTGGGTCGCGCAGTGGAACGAGATGATCTCGGATCCGGCACAGAAGATCGGTCGCCCGCGTCAGCTGTACACCGGCCCGACGCAGCGTGACTATGTTCCGGTGGACAAGCGCTGATGCGTATCCCCCGGGTCCTGCTGCTGATCGTCGGCGTCATCGCCGTGGCGATGGGTTTGCTATGGGTCGGCCAGGGCCTGGGGATCATCATGTGGCCGGCGTCGAGCTTCATGCTCGATCAGCGCCCCTGGGTGCTGCGCGGTGCGGTGCTGGCGCTGGCCGGCGCGGTCGCGATCTGGCGCGCGCGACGGCGCTGACGGGCGATGTCCGGGGTTGGCAGTACATTGCGCCTGGGGCTGGCTGCGGTGCCGCTCGCACTGGTCGCGCGCCCGGCGGCGGCACAGCAGCAGGACGTGCAGCTCTGGTCGCAGGTCAACGTCAACGTGCCGCTGGCCGAGGGCGCCAAGCTCACGCTCGAGCAGATCGCGCGCGTCAGCGATCGGCAGGACGGGCTATACCAGACCGAATATGGCGCACTGCTCGGGCTGCGCGTCGCGCCTGGGATCGAACTGGGCCTGGGCTATCGCCGGGTCGGCGCGCACAATGGCAATAATGGCGCCGACGAGGATCGCCTGCGCCAGCAGGTGGTGGGCACGTTCGGGCGCTTCGTCACCCGCTTCCGCGTCGACGAACGCTTCAACCCGCGCGGCGACGAGATCGGCGTCCGTATCCGCCCGCTGCTGCGCTACAATCTGCCGCTGCGCACCAAGGGGCTGGCATTGTTCGTCAGCCACGAAAGCTTCTACCTCCCCAACAGCACGTCGTGGGGCCAGCGCCGCGGCTATGAGCGGATGCGCAATATCGTCGGCGCGTCGCTGCCGATCGGGCGGGCGGCGATCGTCGACCTGGGCTATCTCAACCAATATCGCCCCGGCCACGGCGCCCGCGCGCAGATGGATCATGCGCTGACGATGCAGCTGACGATCAACCTGCGCGACGTGCTGTCCTCACCGGTCCACGATTAGCCTTCCCTACAGCTTGGCGACGCCCGCCGCGGCGGGCGCGGTCGCCGCCTCTTCCCGGCCGACATAGCGCACCACCCATTTGGCATAGCCTTCGGGTGTCATCACGATGTCCGGAACGCCGATGGGATCGGCGCCGGTCTCGATCCAGCCGGCGCCGTGGCAGGTATCGCAGATCGCGCGCTTGCAGCGAAAGCTGACCAGATCGATCTCGGTATTCCACTGCCCGTAGCCGCGGCAGATCGGGCAGCGCGCGTCGAGCGTGCCGTTGCGCGGCTGGAGCGGGATGATGTCGAAGGCGTGCGGGCTGTCGGGTCCGGCACAGAGGACGATATTGCTGGCATGGGGCATCGGAGGGTCAACGCAGCGTTGCGGCATTCGGTTCAGCCGCGCTCAGCGATCGCGTTCGACAACCGCGCCAAACCAACGCCCTGAGAGATCAAGGATGGTGCACGCCTCGTCGGTCAGCAACCGATTGCGCGAGGAACGCGCGGTCAGGCGTGGGCCTGGGCCGCCGGCTGCGGCACGCTCGCCGCGATCGGATCGAGCCGTACCCACAGCGCGATCGCCAGCGCGAGCAGGACCAGCGCGCCCGCCGTCACCATCCCCCGCTGCCGCGCGACAGGCGGCAGCAGCGGCCAGAGGAACAAGGCAGCCAGCGCCAGCGGCAGCGCGGCGACGAACGGCGTGTCCGGCCCCACCGCCTGCAGCAGGAAGAAGCCGAGCGCGAGCAGGAAGCCGATCCCGATCGCCCCTGCCAGGATCCCCGCCGCCGTGCCGATCCGCACCCCGCCAAAGGCGCCTGCGGCGGTCGCGGCGGCGACCAGCAGCAACGGGCATAACAGCACGCCGGACACGGTCGGCGCCGCCCATTGCGCCGCGCCCCCCAGCAGCAGCAGCGGCAGCGCCGCGCCGATCGAGAAGGCGGTGGCCGATCGCCGCCCTGCGCCGACCATGGTCCACACCGTCAGCACCGCCGCCGCGCACAGCAGGGCGGCCTGCACCTGCAACCGCGGGATCGCCGCGAGCCGATCGTAATAATTGACCGGCCCATCTGCCCCCGACACTAGATTGACCAGATAGAGCAGCACTCCGGCCAGCACGACCAGCACGGCGGTCGCTGCCGCGCCGCGCAGAATATCTCGCCCGCCCTGCTGTCGCCATCCGGCCAGCGCGAAAAGCAAGGCAGCGCCGGCGAACAAGGCCCAGCCGAGCGGCGCGGGATAGGCCAGCAGCACCAGCCCGAAGGCATCGAAGAAAGTCAGATCCGCCGCCTTGCCCGGCAGGACCGGCGCCGCCAGCAACGCGCGCGTCAGATCGAGCACCTGCCCGCCCATGTCCTGCACCGATCCCTGATCGAGCGCGTCGGGCGTGGCGAGCGGCGAATGATAGAGGCCCGGCCGCCCGATAAAGGCGAAGTTGAAACCGGGCAGGCCGGCCTGCTTGGCGGGCGTGAAATCGGTCGAGTTGGGCAGGTGCTGATAGATGAACACGCTGAGCGAGGTGCCGACGGGCCGGGACACCGCGCGCTGGAACAGCCGCATCATCGCGCCATTGTCGCTGCCCGTCTCGAACATCGACGCGCGCCCGCCGCCGCCGCGCGCCTCCATGTTGACGACCACGCCGACCCGCCTGGCCAGCGGATCGCGCGCGAAGAAGGCAGTGGCGCCTTCCAGCCCCACTTCCTCGCCGTCGGTCAGCAACACGATGATGTCGCGCGCGGGCCGGCCGGCCACCAGCAACGCGCGCACCGTTTCCAGCGCGGTGGCAACGCCGGCGCCGTCATCCGCCGCGCCGGGCGATCCGCCGACGCTGTCATAATGCGCCATCAGCAGCACCGCGGGCAGCGTCGGGTCGCGACCGGCCAGCGTCGCGACGATATTGACCGCCGCCGGTGCCGTGCCCGCCGTGCCGCGCCATGCGGCGATGCGCTCGGCCGCCGCCGGTGTCACCGGCGTGCTGCTGGTGCGCACAGCGAGCACCATGCCGGCCAGCCGCCGCATCAGATAGGCGCGGACCCGCGCATTCTCCGCGCTGCCGGTGGGATGCGGCGCGCGTGCGATCCCGCGGATGTCGGCCATCGCGCGGCCTGCGGCGAATTGGTCGAGCGGCGCATTCGCGGGGCGCGGCGCCGGCGGCGTCGTCGCGATCACCGCCAACAGGACCGCGCCGACCAGCGCCACGATCACCGCCCACCATCTACCCATGCCGACCCCCGTTTTGCAGCGAGCCTGTCGAACCTCGCCGCCGGATGCAAGCGGAACGCACGCCGCCGGCCGCGGCATGCGCGGCCGGTCCCTCGAGATGGGTCAGTCGGTGAACGGATCGATCGGCTTGATCGTGCCATCGGCGTTGAAGAACAATTCGGTCATCTTGGCCGAGCGCAGATGGTTTTTGTTCGACAATTGCGTGTCGTGATAGAACAGCCACCAGCGCTTGCGGAACTGCACGATCGAGTGATGCGACGTCCAGCCCTGCACCGGTGACAGGATATGGCCGGTATAGCGGAACGGCCCATAGGGATTGTCGCCGATCGCATAGTTCAGCAAATGCGTGTCGCCGGTCGAATAGGTGAAATAATAGCGCCCACCGCGCTTGAACATCCACGAGGCCTCGAAGAAGCGCCGCTCGTGATCGCCGCCGAGGATCGGCTTGCCGGCAGCATCGACGATCTGCACGTCGCGCGGGGGCTCCGCGAACTGCTTCATGTCCGGTGTCAGGCGCGCAACCTTGGCCGACAGCGCCGGCTTGTCATCCTGCCGCAGATCGGTGTCGCCGGCCGCGGGATCGTAGCTGCCGCTCGCCCAGCGCTGCAGCTGCCCACCCCAGATGCCGCCGAAATACATATAGCTCTGCCCGTCGCTATCGCTGAATACCGCCGGATCGATCGAATAACTGCCGCGGATCGGCTCGGGCTCGGCCTTGAACGGGCCGACCGGCGACCGCGACGTGGCGACGCCGATGCGGAACACCCCGTCTTTGTCGCGCGCCGGCATGTAGAGATAATAGACGCCGTTCTTATAGGCCGCATCCGGCGCCCAGGTCTGTTTCGACGCCCAGGGAATGTCCTTCACGTCGATCGCCAGCGGATGCACGGTGACCGGACCGCCGGGACGCGCCATGCTCAGCACGCGGTAATCATGCATCGCATATTGGCTGCCGAGATCGTCGTCCGGAATGCCGGCATCCACGTCGTGACTGGGATAGATATAGAGCCGGCCGTTGAAGACATGCGCCGAGGGATCGGCGACATAGAGGTCCTTGATTAGTGGCTGCGCCAGAAACCGCCGGCCATCGGCACTGCGCGGCGCCGCATCGGGCTGCGCGACCGCCAGCGTGGTGGCCAAGGCAAGCGGCACGGCGGCCATCGCGACGGTCCAGTGAGTGCGCATGCTGTTCCCTCCTAATATCGATCTTCTGCGAGATCTGGAATAGATAGCGCTATCATATGAGGCGATACTGCGCTCGGCAAGCGGGTCATTCCGGCGACCGGCCAGCGCCGCACGACACGCGCACAACCCTGTGCCCCGCCACCCCATGTATCCCCCGCATTCATCGCCCCTTCGTAACAGCAACATGTGTTTCCCGAACAGTGTCTGGAACCAATATACTCAGCCTTGGCGCGCGACGACGAAAGTCGAGCGATCAATGGATGAGCGGGAGATAGTTGCACTGCAGCATCGCCATTTTCATTCACCTCATCTGTCGTCGGCATCTTAACCCGTGACAGTATTTCTTCGTCCGTCCGGCAATTGAGGGTTTGCGAAGGCGCGGGATTGCAAGCTCGGCATCTGCCCGGTCTTGGCCTTGCCAAGCTCCTGCTGCCCCGGGGCGCGAACAGCACCCATCAGAGGGCCGATTTCCATTCTATTTCGCCATTTTGACTGGGCGCCGTTGACAATGTCATACATTTTGGTAGCGATACCACTAATCACGGCTCTCAACCCCGCAAAGGGGTGAGAAGCGACGGCAGCGACCGTGAGAATTTCAGGAGGGGACATCATGAAAGCCACCAATTTCGCCACCGCGCTCGCCCGCACGACATCTGGTCTGGCGCTGGCCGCCGGCCTCACCTTGCCCGCCACAGCGCAGGTCGCGCCCGCCGACTCGCCGGCCGTCGCCCAGCAGGACCCGCAGAACACCGATGAACAGGACATCGTGGTCACCGGCATCCGCGCCAGCCTCAATCGCGCGATCGACATCAAGCGCACGTCCGCTGGCGTCGTCGATGCTATCTCGGCCGAAGATATCGGCAAGTTCCCGGATACCAACCTCGCCGAGTCGCTGCAGCGCATCACCGGCGTGTCGATCAGCCGCTCCAACGGCGAAGGCTCGACGGTGGCCGTGCGCGGCTTCAGCGGCAACTACAATCTGGTCACGCTGAACGGGCGCCAGCTGGCCTCGACCAATATCGACCTCAGCACCGGCAACGCATTCGCGGTCGGCACCGGCCGCTCGTTCGACTTCCAGAACCTGGCGTCGGAAGGCGTCGCCGCGCTGGAAGTGTACAAGACCGGCCGGGCCAATATCCCGTCGGGCGGCATCGGCGCGGCGATCAACGTCGTCACCCGCCGCCCGCTCGATGCGCGCGAGGACGGCCTGTCGGGGTCGATCGGCGCCAAGGCGCTGTACGACAGTTCGGTCGAGAAGGCCGAATCGGATCTCAGCCGGATCACGCCGGAAGTCTCGGGCCTGATCAACTGGAAGAACGACGCCGAAACGTTCGGCGTGAACGTGTTCGGCAGCTATCAGCTGCGCGAATCCGCCTCGGTCCAGTCCAACCCCAACTATTGGAACATCGTGCCGCTGAGCGATTTCCTGAATACGACGACTTACATCAACGCGGCGACCAAGATCACCAACCGTCCGACCACACCGTATGTGCAGATCCCGAACGACAGCCGCTACCAATTCTCGGAAAACCGGCGCGAGCGCCTCAATGGCCAGGCCAACATCCAGTTCAAGCCGACCGACCGGCTCGAGATCACGGTCGATGGCCTATATGCCCGCAACAAGCTGAGCGATGAGCGCAGCGAGCAGACCAACTGGTTCCAGCGCCCGTTCAGCGACATCACGTTCGACGACAATAAGGAGATGCAGTCGGCGATCATCCTGGCCGAGGCGAAGCAGGCGGACAAAGGCTACGAGCAGCAGCGTTTCGCCACCAAGACCGAATTGTATTCGTTCGGCGCCAACGTGAAGTGGAACTTCACCGACGTGCTGTCGCTGAAGCTCGACGCGAACCATTCGAAGTCGACGACCGATCCGGACAATGCGAACGGCACCTCGGCGACGACGATCTCGATCGGCGCGCCCGTTCGCGCCACGCACCGGGTCGATTTCAGCAACGGCTTTCCGCAGCAATCCGAAACGCTGAACGACTGCAACGCGACCAACGGCGGCCGCGGCGGCAATTGCAACAACCTGCTCGATATCGGCGACGTCGGCACGCAGATTGCGCGCGAGATCTTTTCGCGGCAGGAATCGCGGGTCAACCAGTTCAGCGCGGAACTGGGCTGGGATCTGGGCAACGAGAGCCGCTTCGTGTTCGGCGGCAACTATGTCGACGCCAGGACGCGCTCGGCGAGTTCCAATACGCAGCAGTTGCTGGGCGACTGGGGCATCACCGACACGGGCATCGTCAACCAGCTCGCCGGCGATCTCGTCGATACGTTCTGCCTGACCTGCAAGTTCGACAAGTATAACCCGAACTCGACCGGGTCGGCGCTGGTCGCGTTCCGCGGCGATGCGGTCGACCTGCTCAACGTCTTCTCGCCTTATTATGCGAATGTGCCGGGCCGCGGGCGGATCCTGCAGGGCGCGACGGACGACACGGTGGGCGAGAAGACCTGGGCGCTCTATGGCCAGATGAACTGGTCGGGCGACATTGCCGGGCGCCCCGCCAGCGCGCTGATCGGTGTTCGCTACGAGCAGACCAGGGTCAATTCGCTCGCCATCCAGACCATCCCGACCGCGCTGGAATGGCAGTCGGACAATGACTTCGCCGTGCTGGGCGGGGCGTCCACCGGGACGGTCAACGTCAAGTCGAAATACGACAATCTGCTGCCGTCGCTCGATTTCAAGATGGAAGTGGTCGACGATGTGGTGGCGCGCGCCTCGTTCAGCCGCACGCTGGCGCGTGCCGATTATAGCGATCTGTTCGCCTCCGTGACGGCCAACCAGCCGAACCGCCCGACCGCGCTGAGCGCGGGGGGAACGGCACCGGCATCGCGCCACAATCCGGCGTTGCTGCCGCTCGTCTCGGACAATTTCGACGTGTCGGTCGAATGGTATTACAAGCCCACCAGCTTCGTCTCGGTCGGCTTCTTCAACAAGGACGTGCGCAACTTCGTCGGCAGCCAGGTGACCAACGGCAACCTGTTCGGGTTGCGCGATCCCGGGGCGGGCGCGCCGGGCTCGCGGTCCGGCATCGCGCTGGCCTATCTGCGCAACAACAATATCGCCACGACCGACGAAAACCTGTTCGCCTATGCCGCCTTGCTGCAACAGAATGGCGGCAACCAGGCAGCGGCGACGACCGCCTTCCAGAACGCATTTGATCCGGCGACCGGGCAGTTCCGCGGCACCTTCTACACCGATCTGGCGCTCGCCGTTAACCTCGTCGGCGATTCCAACGACCCGCTGGTCAATTTCGCGATCAGCGAGCCGGTCAACAACCGCGAGGCCAATTTGCACGGCTTCGAATTCGCTTGGACCCACTTCTTCGGGCAATCCGGGTTCGGCTTCGCGGCCTCGTACACCAAGGTCGACGGCAACGTGAACGTGAACCCCTATGCCGATCCGAACGTCAACATCTTCGCGCTGACCGGCTTGGGCGACAGCGCCAACCTGACCGGCATTTACGAAAAGAACGGCATTTCGGCGCGCATCTCGTACAATTGGCGCGACAAGTATCTGGCGGCGACCAACCAGGGTGCCAATCGCAACCCGCTGTTCACGGCGGCGTTCGGCACGCTCGATGCGAGCGTCAGCTACGACATCACGCAGAACATCTCGCTGTCGCTCGAAGCGGTCAACCTGACCAGCGAGCCGTTCCGTCAATATGCCCGCACCGAGACCAACCTGGTCTATGTCCAGGAGCTCAAGCCGCGCTTCTACGCCGGCGCGCGCTTCCGCTTCTGATCGGATCCGGGCGCGGCCCAGCGCCGCGCCTGGTCGTGGGGGGAGGAAGGCCGTCGCACCGCGCGGCGGCCTTTTTCTTTTTGTCCGCCGACACCTGACTGATAGACTTGGACAAAACAGGATCGGAGTGGATGAATCCCGTACAGATCAACAATATCGACCATGCGGATCTGCGCGTCAGTCCGCGCGCCGGCGCGGCGTTCGGCGACGCCGCCAACCAGGCGCCGATATTCCCCGCCGAGTTCGAGGAAGCGCAGCGCGAGTTCGCGATCATCTTCCGGCGTCGCGACGACGGGCTGCACGCCTATGTGCTGCTCGGGCTGGACCGCGACGAAAACCTGTTTCTGGCCGGTGACCATTGGACCAGCCGCTATGTGCCCGCCAGCCACCGGCGCGGCCCCTTCTCGATCGGCATGGTCAGGGACGCGGCGGGCGATGGCCCGGGCGAGGCGATGGTGCAGGTCGATCTCGACGATCCCCGCGTCGGCGATGACGACGGCCTGCCGCTGTTCCTCGAACATGGCGGCAATGCGCCCTATCTCGATCATGTCACCGGCGTGCTGCGGCTGCTCTATGCCGGGATGGAAAGCGCGCCCGCCGCCTATGCCGCGCTCGACGCGGCCGGGCTGCTCGCTCCCGTCACGCTGACCATCGATGTCAGCGAGGAACGGCGCTACACCGTGCCGGACGTGCTGGTGGTGGATATCGAGCGGCTCGCCGCGCTGACCGGCGAACCGCTCGAGCGGCTGCACCGCTCGGGCCTGCTGCGCCTCGCCATCCTGGCCGCCGTGTCGCTTGCCAACATCCAGGGGCTGATCGCGCGCAAGCAGGCGCTGCCCCGGGCGAGCGGCTGAGCAGGATGCCCGCCATCGCCCGCCGCACGCGTGTCATCGAAGGGGCCGAGGCCGCCAGCCTGCCCGTCGCGGCGCTGATCGCCGATGGTCGCCCGGCGATCCTGCGCGGCATCGCACGCGATCTGCCGCTGGTCGCCGCCGGGCAACGCGGCGCCCCGGCGGCGATCGACTGGCTCAAGCAGTTCGACGGCGGCCGGCCGGTCACCGCCTATATCGGCGATCCGGCGATCGGCGGGCGGTTCGGCTATAGCGCGGATTGCACCACGCTCAATTTCGCGCGGGAGCGCGGATCGCTCTCCGCCTATCTCGATCGGTTGCTGGCCGGGCTCGACGATCCCGCCGCGCCCGCCCTCTATATCGGCTCGACCGATATCGACCAATATATGCCTGGGCTTCGCGCCGAGGCCGCCCTGCCCTTCGGCGATGCCGAGTTGCTGGATCATCCGCCGCTGGTCAGCATCTGGATCGGCAACCGCACGATCGCCTCGGCGCATTACGACATGTCGAACAATATCGCGGTCACGCTGGTCGGGCGGCGGCGCTTCACCTTGTTCCCGCCGGACCAGGCCGCCAATCTCTATCCCGGCCCGCTCGATCCGACGCCCGCCGGCCAGGTCGTCTCGATGGTCGATTTCGACGCCCCCGATCTGGCGCGTCATCCCGGCTTCGCCGATGCGCTTGCCATGGCCGAAGTGGCGGAAATGGAGCCGGGCGATGCGCTGATCTATCCCGCCTTGTGGTGGCATCAGGTCGAGGCGCTCGATCCGTTCAACGCAATGATCAACTATTGGTGGAACACCTCGCCCCGCTTCATGGACACGCCGCAGAACACGTTGCTGCACGCGCTGCTCAGCCTGCGCGACCGGCCGGAACACGAGAAAGCGGGGTGGCAGGCGCTGTTCGACTATTACGTGTTCGGCGATGCGGCGCGCGCCGGGGCGCACCTGCCGCCCGAGGCGCGCGGCGCGCTGGGTCCGCTGGATGCCATGGCGGCGCGGCGGCTGCGCGCCACCTTGCTGCAACGGCTCAATCGGTGAAGGGACAAGCGATGGATATGCCGCCCCGGACGCGCGTGATCATCGCCGGCGGCGGCACTGCCGGCTGGCTCGCCGCGGCGCTGCTGACACGGCAATTGGGCGCGCTGCTCGATGTCACGCTCGTCGAATCCGAGGAGATCGGCACGGTCGGCGTCGGCGAGGCGACAATCCCGACGATCCGCGCCTTCCACGCGCTGCTCGGGCTCGACGAGCGCGAGTTCGTCCGCGCGACCGGCGCGACGTTCAAGCTCGGCATCGCGTTCGAAGGCTGGACCAAGCCCGGCGCGCGCTATCTCCACTCGTTCGGCGATGTCGGCAAATCGACCTGGATGGGCGATTTCCAGCATTTCTGGCTGTCCGCGCAGGAAGACGGCAGCGCCGCGCCGATCGGCGCCTATTGCTACGAAGCGCAGGCGGCCGAAGCGCAACGCTTCGCGCTCGGCGGCGAAGCGCCGCTCAACTACGCCTATCATTTCGATGCCGGGCGCTATGCGCGCTATCTGCGCGAGCGCTGCGAGGCGGCCGGGCTGCGCCGTGTCGAGGGCCGCATCGCCCGCGTCGAGCGCGACGGCGAGAGCGGCGACCTGACCGCGCTCGAGCTCCAATCGGGCGAGCGCATCGCCGGCGATCTGTTCCTCGATTGCACCGGGTTTCGCGCGCTGCTGATCGGCGAGACACTGGGCATCGGGTACGAGGACTGGAGCCACTGGCTGCCGACCAACCGTGCGCTGGCGGTGCAGACCGAAGCGGTCGCCCCCGCTTTGCCCTATACCCGCGCGATCGCGCACCAGGCCGGCTGGCAATGGCGCATCCCGCTGCAGCACCGGGTCGGCAACGGCATCGTCTATGCCGCCGAGCATCTTTCGGACGATGCCGCCGAGGCGCTGCTGCGCGGCTCGATCGAGGGCGCGACGCTTGTGGAGCCGCGGCTGATCCGTTTCGCCACCGGCCGGCGGCAGCGCACCTGGGAGAGGAATTGCATCGCGCTGAGCCTCGCCTCGGGCTTTGTCGAACCGCTCGAATCGACCAGCATCCATCTGATGATGACCGCGCTGACCCGGCTGGTGCAGCTGTTCCCGTTCGGCGGCAGCACGCCGGCGGTCGCCGCGCGCTTCAACGACATGGCGCGTCGCGAACTGGAGGGCGTGCGCGACTTCATCATCCTGCACTATCACCTCAACGCGCGCGACGAGCCGTTCTGGCGGCAGTGCCGCGAGATGGCGATCCCCGACACGCTGGCCGCGCGGCTCGCGCTGTTCGGCGAGAATGCGCAGGCCTATCAGGGCAGCGACGAACTGTTCCGCGTCAGCTCTTGGCTACAGGTGATGCTCGGCCAGGGGCTTGTACCCAAGCGCCACCATTTGATGCCGCGCATGATGCCGCCGGCGCAGCTCGCCGGCGCACTCGGCGATCTCGCCGCCGGCATCGCCGGTACGGTGGCGCGGCTGCCGACGCACCAGGCGTTCGTCGATCGCTACGTCGCGGCCTGAGCGGCGGGGGCGCGGCGATTCACGCCATCGCCGCCAGCAGGTCGTCCAGCCCGACCGTCGCGAAGGTCGCGAAATCGTCGGCCACGCCGTAGGGCAGCAGCAGCGTCCGATCGCGCACCAGCGCGCCGCAGCTATACACCACGTTGGGCACGTAGCCGTCGCGCTCCTTGGGGCTGGGATGGACCAGCGGCAGCATCATGCGCGCCAGCACCTTGGCCGGGTCCTGCTTGTCGAGCAGGCACGCGCCGATGCAGTAATTGCGCACCGTGCCCACGCCGTGCGTCAGCACCAGCCAGCCCTCCTCGATCTCGATCGGCGAACCGCAATTGCCCATCTGGACGAATTCCCAGGAATATCGCGGGCGCACGATCCGGCGTCCGCCGTTCCAGGTATAGAGATCGTCGGATTCGAGCAGCCAGATATTCTCGTTGTCGTGCCGCCCGAGCATCGCATAGCGGCCGTTCACCCGCCGCGGGAACAGCGCCATCCCCTTGCCGCCCGCCGCATCGCCCTCCAGCGGTCGCATCTCGAAGCTGCGGAAATCGGCCGAGGACAGCAGTTCGGAGCGCGCCGCGGCGCCGCTGAACGCGGTGTAGGTGCCGTAATAATGCTGCGACCCGTCCTCCTCGCTGAACTGCACCAGCCTGAGATCCTCGATCCCTTGGCGCTGGCTCGGCGTGATCGGGAACAGCACCGATTCCGATACCTCGCGGCTGCCGCCGCAATGCAGCCGGATCGCGGTGGCGCCGTTCGCGCCGCCATCCTGCTCGATGATCGGCGGCACCGCCGTCGCGCTTGCCGGATCGACATCGGGCGCCCGGCCCGGCGTCCAGCTGCCGGTGCGGAAGGTGACCGAGGAGACATGGCCCTCCCCGATCCCGCGCAACGACAGGATGAAGCGCAGCGCGCCCGGCGCCACGCCGGTCTGATCGGGATGCGCGACGATACTGGGATTGAACAGCGCCGCGGCCTCGAACGAATATTCTTCGCAGAAATAGGCCCCGATGAGCAGCGCGCGCCGCTGGTCGATCGCCGCCACGTCGAGCCCGATCTGCCGCGCGACCTCGTCGAAGCGACGCATCAGCAGCATCTCCACATCACGGTGGCGCTCGTCGAGCGAGTCGGTCACGCGGGCGCGGTCGATCTCGAGCTCGCTGTCGTCCATCGCCAGCACGCGATCGATGATCCGGCCCGCGCGCGGATGGCCCGGCACGACGAAGCCCTGCGGGTCTTCCGGCGAGAACGGCCTGATCACCGTGCGGGAGGGATCGGGATGCAGCAGGATATCGCTATGCGTCATGATGCCCGTGCCGCTCACGCTGCTTCCTTCCACTGGCCCACTGCCCACCGCCTAGCATTGCCGGGGCGGATCGGCGCGATAGCTTTTATTACGGTTCGCCGCGCCAGACGCACGTTTCGTCAGCCCCGGTTAATCCGCCATGGCCGATATGCTATTGGTCCGTAAGGATACTTGCGCCCTATCGTTCGTTCCCCATCTCGTAACTTATCGGCCGTTCCACCGCAGGGGCCGCCGTCGGAGGAAGACATGTCCAGATTGAAATTCGGCGGTGCGCTGCTCGCCGCCACGGCGACCCTGACGCTCGGCGCCTGCGCAACCGAGACTGCCTACCGTCCGGCGACCGGCTCGGGCTTTGCGCGCACCGGCTATAGCGATCGCCAGGTCGAGCCGAACCGCTACCTCGTCAGCTTCGCCGGCAATACCTATACGTCGCGCGACACGGTCGAGCGCTATCTGCTGTTCCGCGCGGCCGAACTGACGCTGTCGCGCGGCTATGACAATTTCATCCTGGTCGACAAGGATACCGATCTGCGCTCGCGGACCTATTCCACGCCGGGCGTCGGCGGGTTCGGCTATGGCGGCTTCGGCTATGGCGGCTTCGGCGGCTGGGGCCCAAGCTGGCGCTATCGCGGCCGCGGCTTTGGCTGGCGCTCGTGGAACGGCTTCGGCGGCGATCCCTTCTGGGATCGCGACATCGACATCCGCACGGTCGACAAGTTCGAGGCGACCGCGGAAATCGTGCTCGGCAAGGGCCCCAAGCCCCGCGACAATATCCGCGCCTTCGACGCCCGGGCAGTGGTCGACAGCATCGGGCCGAGCGTGGTGGTGCCGAAATAACGGCACCAGCATCGGCGGTTACGAAAGGGCCTCCCTGCCATATGGCGGGGAGGCCTTTTTGCGCTCGGCGCGGTCTCCCACGCTACCGTCATCCTGAACGCGGTTCAGGATCCCAACGTGCCGCGTGGACGCCGATGCGAGAGCGCGGATCATCGCCAATGCCAGCTACTGGTGTTTGAACTTCCAGCTTCGTCCTTCGGCGGACGCGTCATTGATGAGCACGACCGGTTCCGGATCAAGCTCCGTGGGCCAGAGCACAAGTTCGCGTTCATTGATGAACTGAACTTCCAACGCGTCGCCGCTCTGCGGGAGCCCATAGGAAAGCGTCAGCCGATCACCGGGCTCAAGCTCGTAGCATTCCGGCCATGGCTCAGTCGAAATATAGATTGGTCCATCTTGCTTATTGACGATCGTGTGCTGGCTGGTGGGCATCTGTCGAATGTCTGCTAACTGCCCCGACCGTTCAATAGCGGCCGGACCGCTTTCCACCACCTCCGGACATTTAGCCCGCTTGCCGCGTACGGAGGCGCTACTAGAGCCGCGCCTCTCCCACCCACTTTCGTCATCCTGAACTCGCTTCAGGATCCATCGCGCTGCACGGACGATCGCCGATGAGGCGCGATGGATCATGACCTGCGTAAGGATGACGGTATCAACCTAGCTCATACCGCGCCGTGGCAATGCTTGTACTTGTTGCCCGAGCCGCACGGGCATGGCGCGTTGCGGCTGACCACGCCGGCCCAGCTGGCCGGATCCTCGCCGATATTGCTGCCGTCGGGCTGCGGGATCGACAGCGGCGGAAGCCGCGTCTGGATCAGGCCGAGCGAGCCGGCATCCATATCGTTGCTGTCGTCCAGGCCGGTGAACGGGTCGAAATGCGTGGTGATGAAGTCCGGCAGTTCGGGCAGTTCGGGCGCCTCGCTCGCGCGGAATTCGGCATAGGCGATGGTCCGCGTCACGTCCTCGCGGATATTGTCGAGCATGCGCTCGAACAGCGAGAAGGCTTCCTGCTTATACTCGTTGATCGGCGTCTTCTGCGCATAGGCGCGCAGATGGACGACCTGGCGCAGCGCATCCAGCGTGGCGAGATGCTCCTTCCAGTGATGATCGAGATTCTGCAGCAGGATCGACTTCTCGACCGAGATCCACACGTCCGGCTCGAGCTGCGCGGCCTTGTCGGCGACCTGCGCATCGGCAAGCTCGCGCACCCGCTCGACGACCAGTTCGGGATCGACCGCGTCTTCCGTCACCCATTCCTCGATCGGCGGATCGATCGCGAGATTGGCGAGCAGCTTTTCCTTGAGGCCGGCGATATCCCACTGTTCGGGATAGGAGTTGGGCGGGCAGGCCTCGCCGACGATCGCGTTGACCGTCTCGGCACGCATATCGGTGACCACGTCGCCGACCGTCTCGGCATCCATGATGTCGCTGCGCTGCTCGTACACCACCTTGCGCTGGTCGTTCATCACGTCGTCATATTCGACGACCTGCTTGCGGATATCGTAGTTGCGCGCCTCGACCTTCTTCTGCGCGGTCTCGATCGCCTTGCTCAGCCACTTGCTGCCGATCGCCTCGCCATCGCCGATATTGTTGCGCATCATCCGCGCGAACAGCGTGTCCGGCCCGAAAATGCGCAGCAGATCGTCGTCCAAGCTGAGATAGAAACGGCTGAGACCAGGATCGCCCTGGCGCCCGGCGCGGCCGCGCAGCTGGTTGTCGATGCGGCGGCTTTCGTGCCGCTCGGTGCCGAGCACGAAGAGACCGCCGGCGGCCAGCACTTCGGCCTTCTCGACCGCGATCTGCGCCTTGATGCGGGCGATCGCCGCATCGCGCTCCGGCCCCTCGGGCATGTCGGCGAGTTCGTCCTCGACCATGAATTCGAGATTGCCGCCGAGCTGAATGTCGGTGCCGCGGCCCGCCATGTTGGTGGCGATCGTCACCGCCGATTTGCGCCCGGCCTGGGCGACGATATGCGCCTCCATCTCATGGAAGCGCGCGTTCAGCACCTTGTGCTCGACGCCTTCCTTGACGAGGAATTCGCTGAGCAGTTCGGACTTCTCGATCGATACGGTGCCGACCAGCACCGGCTGGCCGAGATCGGCGTGATATTTGATCTTCTTGGCGATCGCCGCGAACTTGTCCGCGGTATCCTTGTAGAATTCGTCTTCCTCGTCGACACGCTTGATGTCGACGTTGGTCGGGATCGTCACGACATTCATCTTGTAGATGTCGTAGAATTCCGCCGCCTCGGTTGCCGCGGTGCCGGTCATGCCCGCCAGCTTGGGGTACATGCGGAAATAGTTCTGGAACGTGATCGAGGCCATCGTCTGGTTCTCGGGCTCGATCTCGACGCCTTCCTTGGCCTCGACCGCCTGGTGCAGGCCATCCGACCAGCGCCGGCCGTCCATCATGCGGCCGGTGAACTCGTCGATGATGATGACCTTGCCATCCTTGACGATGTAATCGGTGTCGGCCTTGAACATCACGATCGCGCGCAGCGCCTGGTTGAGGTGATGCACGACCTGCGTGTTCTCGAAATCGTACAGATTGTCGCCCTGCAACAACCCGGCATCCTCGAGCATCCGCTCGACCTTCTCGGTGCCGTCCTCGGTCAGGATGATCGTCTTCTGCTTCTCGTCCTTCTCGTAATCGCCTGAATCGAGCCGCTTCACGACCAGATCGACCGAGCGATACAGATCCGATTTGTCGTCGGTCGGGCCGGAGATGATCAAAGGCGTGCGCGCCTCGTCGATCAGCACCGAATCGACCTCGTCGACGATCGCCATGGCGAACGGGCGCTGCACCATCGAGCTGCGCTCATACTTCATATTGTCGCGCAGGTAATCGAAGCCGAATTCGTTGTTCGTGCCGTAGGTGATGTCCGCGGCATAGGCCTCGCGGCGCTGCTGGTCGGTCAGGTTCGGCACGATCGTGCCGGTGGTGAGACCGAGGAAATTGTACACCTGCCCCATCCACTCGGCGTCGCGCGCGGCGAGATAGTCGTTGACGGTGATGACGTGCACGCCGTCGCCGGGCAGCGCATTGAGATAGGTGGCGAGCGTCGCGACGAGCGTCTTGCCCTCGCCGGTGCGCATCTCGGCGATCTCGCCGCGATGCAGCACGATGCCGCCGACCAGCTGCACGTCGTAATGGCGCTGGCCGAGCACGCGCTTGGCCGCTTCGCGCACCGTCGCGAACGCTTCCGGCAGCAGGTCGTCGAGCTTGGTGCCCTCGGCCAATCGCGCGCGGAACTTGACCGTCTGGTCGGCGAGCTCCTCATCGGACATGGCCGAGATGGTCGGCTCGAACGACCCGATCTTGTTGACGATGGTGCCAAGCGATTTGACATAACGGTCGTTGGACGACCCGAAGAGCGTTTTGGCAAAGCCGCCGAGCATGGAGAATTCCTGTACGTTCAGATGGGCGCGCGCGCGGGAAGCGGCGACGAGTAAGATCGATCGGGGAGAGCGCGCGAAACGCGACGCTCAGGCGCTTACTGGCGCAATCTGCTCAGATAGAGCGGGACCGGCACGGCCAGCGCCCAGTCCGTCGTGGCGACGGGCGCCATCGCGGCAGCGACCATCGTCGGCTGCCCGGCAAGCGCCAGCCACGACCGCAGCGGCCGCACCGCAGCGGCGCGTGCGACGCCGGCGGTCCGCGCAGCGCTCAGCGCCGCGCCCTGCTGGAACGGTGCCTCGGCCACGCGCACGCCCGAGATCACGCCGGTCAGCGCGCTCAGCATGGCGGAGAGGAACAGTAACAGTTGCACGAACACCCCTAAGACGACATCGCGTTGCCAAGGGCTGAACGCGAACCCCCGCGACATAGTTGCTGGCCCCTCGTTCGCCTAGGGCCAATCGACATGGCGACCGCGCCGTCGCCCCGCCGCGCGCCGCCGTTATACCGTCAGCACCGTCGCGCCGCGCGTCTCGCCGGCTTCGAGCGCGCGGTGCGCCTCGGCGGCGTCCTCGAGCGCGAAGGTCTGCCCGATCTCGGCGGTGATCGCGCCGCTGCGCAGCATCTCGAACAGCCGCGCGACGCCGGCCGACCGCTCCTCGGCCGTCACGTAATAATGGAACAGCGTCGGCCGCGACACGAACAGCGAGCCCTTCGCCGCGAGCACGCCGAGCGCCACCCCGTCGACCGCGCCGCCGGCATTGCCGTAGCTGACGACCAGCCCGCGCCGCGCCGCGCTGTCCAGCGATACCTGCCACGTCGCCTTGCCGATCCCGTCGAGGATCACGGGCACGCCCTGCCCGCCGGTGATCTCGCGCACCCGCGCGGCGGTATCCTCGCTCTTGTGCAGGATCACGTGATCCGCCCCAGCGGCGCGCGCCTGTGCCGCCTTCTCCTCGTTGCCGGCGGTGCCGATCACGGTCGCGGCGATCGCCTTCAGCCAGCCGACCAGCAGATGCCCCACCCCGCCCGCCGCGGCATGGACCAGCACGGTCTGCCCGGCCTGCACCCTGGCGCAGCGTTCGATCAGGAACTCCGCGGTACAGCCCTTGAGCAGGATCGCCGCGGCGGTGCGGTCGTCGACATCGTCGGGCAGCGGCAACAGGCTGTCGGCGGCAACATTGCGCGCCGTGGCGTACGCCCCCAGTCCCGGCCCGAACGTGCCGACCCGGTCGCCGATCGCCAGCCCGGTCACTCCCGCGCCCAGCGCCTCGACCACGCCGGCCGCTTCCGAGCCGAGCCCGCCGGGCAGCTTGGTCGGATACAGGCCGGTGCGGTAATAGGTGTCGATATAATTGAGCCCCACCGCGGTGTTGCGCATGCGTACCTCGCCCGGCGCGGGATCGGGCAGATCGACGTCGATCCACTCGATCACCTCGGGCCCGCCGGTGCGGGTGATCTGGGCGGTGCGCGTCATGTCGGGTCTCCTCAATCCAGCGGCCGACCCTAACGTGTGCGTTTCATCTTGCAACGCTTCGCACGGCCCGTCATCACTCCCCCATCCCGCGTACCGCATCTTCAAAAATCACCAGGAGGCGATGATGAAAAGCTATCTCAAACACTATATCGATGGCGCATGGGTCGACAGCGAAGGCGGCACGCGCCACGCGGTGATCGATCCCTCGACCGAACAGCCGGTGAGCGAAATCACGCTCGGCACGCAGGCCGATGTCGACAAGGCGGTTGCCGCGGCGAAAAAGGCGTTTGCCAGCTTTTCACAGACGTCGGTCGCCGAGCGCGTCGCGTTGCTCGAGCGCGTGATCGAGGAGTATAAGGCGCGCATCCCCGATCTCGCCGCCGCGACGAGCGAGGAGATGGGCGCGCCGATCGGCTTCGCCCAGGCCGCGCAGGTGCCCGCCGGGCTCGGCTATTTCCTCGGCACGCTGAAGGCGCTGCAGGAATTCGATTTCTCCGAACAGGTCGGCAAGAACCGCGTGGTGCACGAGCCCTTGGGCGTCGTCGCGATGATCACGCCGTGGAACTGGCCGCTCAACCAGATCTGCGCCAAGGTCGCGCCGGCGCTCGCGGTGGGCGACACGATGATCCTCAAGCCGTCGGAAGAAGCGCCGGGCTGTGCGGTCATCCTGGCCGAGATCATGGACAAGGCCGGCGTGCCGGCCGGCGTGTTCAATCTGGTCAATGGCGACGGGCCCGGGGTCGGCGCGGCACTGTCGACGCACAAGGACGTCGACATGGTCAGCTTCACCGGCTCGACCCGCGCCGGCATCGCGGTTGCCACCGCCGCCGCCGCGACGGTCAAGCGCGTGCATCAGGAACTGGGCGGCAAGGCGCCGAACCTGGTGCTGCAGGGCGCCGATCTCGCCACCGTGCTGCCGCCGACCGTCTCGGGCGTGCTGGCCAATTCGGGCCAGAGTTGCATCGCCCCCACCCGCCTGCTGGTGCACAGCAGCCAGGTGGCAGACGCGACGGCAGTGGTGAAGACCATGATGGAGGCGACCAAGGTCGATGCCGCCAGCGTGATGGGCGCGCATATCGGCCCGGTCGTCAACAAGGCACAGTTCGAGAAGATCCAGGATCTGATCCAGTCGGCGATCGACGAGGGCGCGACGCTCGTCACCGGCGGCACCGGCCGGCCCGACGGGCGCAATGCGGGCTTCTTTGTCAAGCCGACCCTCCTCGCCGACGTCACGCCGGACATGCGGATCTACCGCGAGGAGACGTTCGGCCCGGTGGCGACGATCAGCAGCTATGACGATGCCGAGCAGGCGATCGAGATGGCCAATGACACGGTCTACGGCCTGTCGGCGGCGATCTCGGGCGATCCGGCGGAGGCGGCGAAGATCGCGCCGAAGCTGCGCGCCGGGCTGGTGACGATCAACGCCTGGGCCGGCGGCGGCGGCACGCCGTTCGGTGGCTACAAACAGTCCGGCAATGGTCGCGAGGGCGGCAAATACGGGCTGGTCGACTTCATGGAGCTGAAGACGATCGTCGGCGAGCCCGCCTGAACCCGGATGGCCGCTGCCTCAGTGCAGCGGCCATACCGCCATGATCAGCGGCGTGCCGACCACCAGCACGAGCACCGACAGCGGCGCGCCGAGCCGGGCATAATCGCCGAACCGGTATCCCCCCGGCCCCATCACCAGCGTGTTGCACTGATGCCCGATCGGGGTGAGGAAATCGCACCCCGCGCCGACCGCCGTCGCCATCAGGAACGCCTCGGGCCGGAAGCCGAGATCGCCGGCGAAGGTCGCCGCGATCGGCGCCATGACCAGCACCGTTGCGGCATTGTTGAGGAACGGCGTGACCGCCATCGCCGCCGCCAGGATCAGCGCCACCGCGCCCCAGGCCGGCAAGGCCGAGGCGGTCTCGGCCAGCCAGGTCGCGATCACGTTCGACGCGCCGGTGGTGCGCAGCGAATCGCTGACCGGGATCAGCGCGCCGAGCATGATCAGGATCGGCCATTCGACATGATCATAGGCTTCGCGCACCGGCAGCACGCCGCTCGCCATCATCAACCCGGCGGCGGCGAAGAACGCCACCGCGACGGGAACATAGCCGGTCGCGGTCGACAGCATCGCCGCCGCCAGGATGACGATCGGCAGCCAGCCGCGCTTGGAGGCGCCGAGCCGCAATTCGCGCTGCGCCAGTGGCAGGCAGCCAAGGCTGCGCAGCCGTTCGGGCAATTGCTGGAGCGGCCCCTGCAGCACGATCACGTCGCCGCCGCGCAGCTCGGTATTGGCCAGCCGCTTGGACAGATGCTCGCCGCGCCGCGAAATGGCGATCAGATTGACGCCGTAGCGCGCCTGCAGCGCCAGCCGGCCGGCAGTCTGGCCGATCAGCGGCGAGCCGAGATTGATCACCGCCTCGATCACGCCGATCTCGTCATCGTCATCGGCATCGACCTTCTCGCGATCCTCGCCCTCCAGCTTCAGGCGATCCTTGGCGATCACCCGCTCGAGCGCATCGGGATCGCCGCCCAGGATCAGCGTGTCGCCTTCGCGCAGCAGGATATGATCGTGCGGTGCGCTGCGCAGCCCGGCGCGGACCAGTTGCGTGATCGTCACTTCGCGCTCGTGGCGGTCGAGGAAGGCGGCGACGGTCTCGTCCACCGCCGGCGATCCTTCGACGACTTCCGCCTCGGTGACATAGCCCTTGATATCGAGTGCTTCGCCCATCGTCGGCGCGGCGCGCCGGTCACGCGGCAGCAGCCGATAGGCGAAGCGCAGGTAGATCAGCCCCATCACGGTCAGCCCGAGCCCGACCGGCGCATAATCGAACATGCCGAACGGCTGCCCGGTCATCTCCTCACGCACGCGGCTGACGATGATGTTGGGCGAGGTGCCGATCAGCGTGATCAGCCCGCCGAGCAGCGACGCGGTCGCCATCGGCATGAGAAAGACCGACGGGCTGGTATTGTTCTTCTTGGCCATCTGGAACGCGGCCGGCATCAGCATCGCCAGCGCGCCGATATTCTTGACCAGCGCCGAGGCGAAGCCGACCGCCGCGGTCAGCACCATGAGCTGCGATCGCACCCGCGTCACGCGCCGAGAAACGAACGACAAGGCGACCTCGATAAAGCCCGAGCGCTGCACGGCAGCGGAGATGACCAGCGCCGAGCCGACGATGATCACGATATCGTCGGAAAAGCCGGAAAAGGCTTCCTTCGGCTTGACGATGCCGAGCGCCAGCGACGCCAGCAGCGCGAGGATCGCGACCACGTCGTAGCGGAACTTCCCCCAGATGAAGAGCGCCATCATGCCCGCCAGCGTGGCGACGGACAGCATTTGGGGAACGGTCATCATACCTCGGTGTTCGACATCATGCTGCCTTAACCCGCGCCGCGCCAACTATCTCCGCGCGGGGGTGGCAGGCGCGAAAGAATGTCGCCACGGTCGGCGCCATGTCGATCGAACTGCTCATCGCCCGCTATGGTCTCGCCGCCATCTTCCTCGGCGCCGGGATCGAGGGGGAGACGATGGTAGTGACCGGCGGGGTGCTGGCGCACAACGGCATGCTGCCGGTCGCCGGGGTCGCGCTGGCGGCGGCGGCCGGCTCGTTCGTCGCGGATCAGGCATTCTTCGCCTTCGGCCGATACTATCGCGATCACCCGCGCGTGAAGCGCGCCGAAGCCCGCCCCACCTTCGCCCGCGCGCTCGCCGCGTTCGAACGCCACCCCACTGCCTTCGTGTTCGGTTTCCGCTTTCTCTACGGCCTGCGCACCATCGCGCCGATGGCGATCGGCACCACCGGCATCCGCACGCGCCGCTTCGCCGCACTCAACCTCGCCGCCGCTTTGCTCTGGGCGTGCCTGTTCACCGGCATCGGCTTTGTCTTCGCCGACGGGATCGAACGGCTGTTCGGGCGGATCAAATCGGCCGAGCAGGTGGTGATCGGCGTGCTGGCGGCGGCGGCTTTGGTCACGCTCGGGCTGCATCTGTGGCGGCGCAGGGCGGCCGCCTACCCCCCACCGTCATCCCGGACCTGATCCGGGATCCATCGGGCGGCAAACCCAGGCTACTGACAATCGGGCGCTATCTAAGCGGCTTGATGGATCCCGGATCAAGTCCGGGATGACGGCGCCTAATAGTCCTTCGACACGCGGACGTTAGCGCTCTGCCGCCCGAGCGTGGAGATGCTCGACAGCAGCGACAGCCAGCGGGTCACCTGGAATTCGACCTGCGTCGCCGAATAGCCCTGCCCGTCGGTGACGATCTCCGCGAACAGCCTCCGGGTGATATATTTGCCCGCGGCGACCGACGTGCCCTGCCCGGTCTGCGGGTCGGCCGGCAGGATGCGCAGGCGATCGAGCCCGGCCGCGCGGCGCACCGCGTTGATCGGGTTGAGCCCGCCGCTGCCGTTCTGCAACGCCGCCACCGCCGCCGCCAGCTGCAGCGCCTCGGGCGCCGACAGGTTGGTGATCGACGTGCCGAACAGCAGCCGCGAGAGCAGCTCGTCCTCCGGCAGCGCCGGGATGCTCGAGAAGCTGATCTCGGGTTTCAGCGCATAGCCGGTCACCCGGATCGTCGCATTGAGCCCGGTCGTGTCGGCATTGGCGGCGATATCCAGCGACGGGTTCGCCGGCACCGATCCGTCGAACAGGATCACGCCACGCTCGAGATCGAATTCGCGCCCGGCGAATTCATAATCGCCGCGGATCAGATCGGCGCGCCCGGTGATCACCGGATTTTCCGGCACGCCGCCGATCTTGAGATCGGTCGACCATTCGCTCGCCAGGCCGAGCCCAGTGACGCGCAGATTGTTCGGCGCGCGGGCGCGGATGTCGAGCTGCCAGGGTTTGCGCGGGCTATCGTCCTCGTCGCCGCCATCGGGCACGTTGATCTCGCGGATATTGAGCCGCGGCACGGCGCTGGCCGCGGTCGCCTTGCCCAGGCGATAGCTGCTGTAATCGAGCGTCACGTCGCCCGAGATCAGCCCGCCCGAGCCATCCGAGGTGAAGCTGAGCGGCCCGGTGACGGAGGCGGCGATATCGTCGCGGTTGATCAGGGCGGCGTTGCGCGCCTGTACCTTGAGATCGATCCCGAAGCCGTTCGTCGCCGCCAGATCGAACGTGCCGCTGCCGGCCACCTTGCCCTTGCCGGCATCGGCGGTGAAATTGGCGATGCGCAGCCGCGATCCGCCAAACTGCCCGCTTGCCTGCACGTTGGTCAGCACCGTGCCGGTGATCGCGCTTTCGATCTTGGCGCCGCTCGCGCGCACCACGCCGCGAATCTGCGGATCGCTGGCGCGGCCGCCGACATCGGCGGCGATCGCCACCGGGCCGGTCAGGTCGAACAATTCGATTCCCGTCAGCCGCCACAGCGTGTCCGCCGGGCCATTGTAGCGCAGCTGCCCGAACAAGGCGGCGTTGCGCAGCCGGTCCGCCAGATCGCCGCTGCCGAGCGGCATCAGCCGCGCCTGCGCCCGTCCCACCGTCCTGCCGCCGCTCGCCATCACCGCGCGCGCGACCGCCTTGTCGGCCTGCAGCACGCCGGCAATGCCGACATCGATCGGTTGCGACGACAGGACCAGCCCCGAGCGCGACAGGCCACGCACCGTCATGTCGATCCGCCCGGTCGGCGCCTGCCCCTCGCCCTGCGCGAAGGACAATTTGCCCGACGCGCTGCCGCCCAGCCCGAGGCCGGGATAGCCGATATCGAGGATCGCCAGCGGCATGCGCGAGACGGTGGCGTCGATCGCGCTCGACGTCGCGGTAAACAGGCCGCTGACCTGCGCATGGCCGCCGGCGAAGCTCAATCTGGTCGGCGCCAGCCGCCAACCGTCACCGTCGCGCGTAAAGACGGCAGGGGTGAGCAGCTTGAGCGGCCGCCGGTCGAGCGTTCCCTGCGCCGAGACGCTGTAGCTGTCCGCCGTCACCTCGGTGACCGACTGGATATCGAACGCGCGCCCGCGCGAGCCGGCGATCGATGCGGTGATCCTGCCCACGCCGCCGCGCAGCGTGGCATTGCCGGCGAAGCGCCCGATCGTCAGCCCGCCACGGCGCAGCCCCGCGCCGGTCGCCGTCGCCTCGATCGAGGTGCCGGCGGGATCGAGCAAGGCGACCATGTCGAGCCGCCCGCGGCGCAGCGTAACGCCGTCGAGCTGCGCATTGGCCAGCGCCAGATGCGCTTCGATGCGCTGCACGTCGCCGACCGGGCGGAACAGCAATTCGCCGTTCAGCCCGCCGCCGGCGACCGCCAGCCGTCCGTCGAACCCGCCATCGACCACGGTGAGCGCGCCTGTGGCGCGCGTGCCGCTGACATCGAGCCGGGCGATGTCGATCGTCGCATCGCCGCCGCGCGGCAGCAGGATCTGCCCGTCGCCGCTGAACGGCCCGAGCCGCGATCCGCCGCGCGCGGTGAAGGCATAGCCCTGCGCAGTGGGATCGAGATGCGCGATCACGTCGCTGAGGCCGAGCGTGTCGTTCGGCCGCGCGAACACGAGATCGAGCGTCGGCCGGTCGATCTTGCCGTCAAGCTTGAGCGTCAGCGGGCCATAGGTCGCCTGCCGCCCGCTGCCCTCGAAGTGGAACGTGCCGTCGCGCCGGCGATAACCGTTGCCGGTGATGCGGATATCGGGCGCCGTCAGCAGCAGCCCCTTCAGATGCAGGATGCCGTCCGGCGTGCGCTCCAGCCCGGTGACGATGCGCGGCAGGCCGCCGGCGAGCGAGCGGAAAAAGGCATTGTCGAGCCGCACCATCTGCGCCGTGCCGGTGCCGATCACGCGCGTGCCACGGCCGTTCGGCCCGGGCACGACCTGCAGCTTGGTCGTCACATCGACGATGCCGAGCCCGGGAATGAGATAGCGCCCGAGCGCGCCGTTGAGCCCGACCTCGTAGCGCCCGGTGCGAAGATCGAGCACCAGATTGATCCGCCCGGTCAATTTGTCCGAGCGCAGGCGCAGATCGTTGCCGATCAGCGTCTGCGCGGTGACCTGCAGCACGCCCTCGACGCTCAGATTGCGCAGGATCCCGCCCGCCACGTCGCCGACCCCGGTGACGCGCGCGGCGACCAGCCTGATCGGCACGCGGATCGGCGCCTTGGAGAAACGCCCCTTGCCGCCCGCGCGCACCGCCTCGAACCCGGTATCGTCGAACGCAGCACGTTCGGCCGACAGCCGGTAATCGAACGCGGCGGTGGCGAACGCGCCATCGAGGATCGCGCGCAGCTCCACCGCCCGCCCAGTCATGTTGGGAAACAGGGCCGCCGGGCGCAGCAGCCGCGCCAGGATGCGCACGTTGCGGAACGCGTTCTGCGCGAGATCCACCACGCCGGTCGTGTCCACCGCCAGCGCCGCCGAGCGCAGCTTGAGCACGCCCTCGAGCCGGCGATTGGCGAAGGTCGCGCTGCCGTCGACCCGCACGCGCGGGCTGGTCAGCCGCATCACCTTGCCCTTGGTGAACGGCGCCGGCACCAGCGTGCCCGTCAGCGCATAGACGCCGCTCTTGTTGCCGAGCCGCAGGTCGATCGCGCGCACGTCGGCGATATCGGCCACCGCCGTGCCGCTCCACGCGCTCCACCGGCCGTCGCCGGTCACGTCGAGCGCGATCGGGCGGTTCAGCCCCGACAGCGTCGCCATCACCCCGTCGGCCGTGCCGCGCGCGTGAATCAGCGCGTCGAACCGGTCGCGATCCGGTTCGGCGTCGAGCTTGACGGTCAGCGTGTCGCTGCCCTGCACCACCGCGGCGAGATCGATCAGCGCGCGGCCGCGGCGGATATCGGCACGGCCGCGCAGCCGCGCGGTGCGCACCTTGCCGGTCGTGCCGATGGTCAGGCGATCGACGCGCAGATCGCCGATCGCGATGTCGAAGTTGGGCAGGATCGGCGTCTTGCGCCCGGTCTTGATCGTCTCGGGCGCGCGCAGGAAGGTTGCCTGCGGAATCGCCAGCCGCTTGATGTCGAGCGTGTTGCGGATCCACGCGAACGGGTTCCAGCCCAGTTCGGCGCGCGGCGCGACGAACACCAGCCCGCGCTGGTCGCGCACGCGCACGTCGATCAGCGCTGCATTGGAATAGACCGAACCGTCGATCCGCCCGACGCTGTAGCGCAGGCCGTTGGACGGCCGCTGCGCGGCGATCTGGTTGGCGATCCAGCGATGCCCGATGCTGGTGTCGAGCACGAACAGCACCGCCGCCAGCAGCGCGACGATGCCGAGCAAGGCGAGCACCAGCCAGCGCCACCAGCGGCGCGGGCCGGCGACCGGAGCGGTCTCGTCGCTCAAAACGCCTGCCCCAGCGAGACATAGACCGCGATCCGCGCATCGCCTGCTTGCGGGTTGATCGGCGTGCCGACATCGACGCGGATCGGCCCGAAATTGGAATAATAGCGCACGCCGAGCCCGGTGCCGAAGCGGAACTGGCTGAACTTGGGCAAGGGCGAGGTGTAGATATTGCCGCCGTCGAGGAACGGCACGATGCCGAAATTGCCGAACGCCTTGATCCGCGCCTCGATCGCGAACTCGGTCAGGCTGCGCCCGCCGATCGGATCATTGTTGGGATCGCGTGGCCCGATCGCCTGGTAGCTATAGCCGCGCACCGAGGCGCCACCGCCGGCATAGAAGCGCCGGGACGGCGCCACCGCGTCGCGCGGCGCGCCCGCGATCGTGCCCAGCCGCACGCGGCCGGCGAGCACCACGCTGTCGCCGATCGCCTGGTATTTGCTGCCGTCGAGCTGGACGCGCGCATAGCCGAACGCCGTGCCCTGCAGCGACAGTTCGGGCGACAGCCGCCCGCTCAGCCGGAAGCCGCGCGTCGGGTTGAGCAGATCGTCCGACCCGTCATAGCTGAGACTGGTCGGCAGCGCGCCGATGAAGAAGGTGCGCCGCCGCGGCGCACCGGTCGAGACGATCACGTCGCGCTCGTCCGACGCGGTCAGCTCCGCGCCCAGCGACCAGGTCCAGGTCTTCTGGAAGAAGATGTTGGTCTGCCGTTCGAGCGAGCCCTGCAGCGAGAAGGTCGTCGCCTGATAGGCGTCGCGGTTGAGGCTGGAGCCGACCGCCTGCAGCGTCAGCACGCGATCGCGGGCGTGGAAATTGTTGCGCCGGAACACCAGGCTGCCGAGCTGCTCGCGCGTGCCGAGCACGCCGCGCACGGTCAGCCCGCCTTCGGGCGGGAACAGGTTGCGGTGCGTCCAGCTGAGCTCCGCGCGCGCGCCTTCGCCGGTGCCATAGCCGAGCTCCGCCGCCACGGTGCGCGGCGGCGCCGGCTCGACCGTCACGGCGAGATCGACCGTGCCCGGCACCTGCCCCTCGACCGGTTTCAGATCGAGCGTCGAGACCAGACCGGTCTGGATCAGCGCGCGGCGCAGATCGGTCACCGCGGATTCGCTATAGACGTCGCCCGGCCGGAAGCGCGCGATATCCTGCATGTGGCGCGGGCCGAACACCTTGTTGGGCGGGCTGGTGATCTGCCCGAAGCGCCGCGCCCCGCCGGGATCGACCTTGAGATCGAGCGTCGCGGTGCGCGTCGCGCGATCGACCACGATCTCCGGCTCACCGACTTGCGCGAAGGGAAAGCCCTCCTCGCCGATCCTGCTCTTCAGCGCCGCCTGGCCGGCGACGATCGTATCGGCGTTGACCGCATCCTCGGGCTTCACGCCGAACGCGCTTTGCAGCCCTGCGCTCTTGTCGCCCGCCGCCGTGATTCCGTTCAGCGTCACCCCGGCGAACTTGTACTGCACGCCCGGCTCGGCCTCGAGCGTGACCAGCGGCCGCCCCTTTTGCGGCGCGATCCGTGCAGTCACGCGTGCATCGTAATAGCCCTCGGCGCGCAGCAGCCCGACGAGCAGGTCGGCATCCTCGCGCCCGCGCCGGTCGAGCTGCGCGGCATTGGCCGGCTGGCCCTGGTTGGTCTTGAGCGTCGAGAGTTCGTCGAAGCGCTGGCGCAGCAGCGGCGTGGCGACCGTATCGATCCCTTCCACCGCGACCGCATAGCGCGTCTCGCCGGTCACCTCGGTCTGCGCGGCGGGATCGACCGGCTCGGCCGGCAGTGCCGAGAGATCGGGCCAGTCGACGCCGAGATCGGGCAGCGCCGCCATCGGCGCATTCGGATCGAGCGCGGTCAGATCGGGCGTGTCCTGCGCCGCATCGCCGGGCCCCGCCGGCATCGACGCGGTTGGCTGCTGCGCCAACGCACCGGGGGCCGTGGCGGCGAGAAGAAATGCGGCGGTGCAACTCGTCGCACCACGCCGCCCGACAGAAGCGAACATGGCGCCGTCCTAGCGACACAAAGCGTCACGCGACAGCGGTGCTTTGGGCCAAAACGCGCAGGCGGTCGAGAAAACGGCCATGTCGGTCGCAGGACCGCGCGCTTGGCCGGCGTCGGCGGTCCCGGCAGCGCGGGACTCGCGGCGCGCCACACCCGGCGTCAGCGCGGTGCGGCCAGCCTCAATGCACCGTCCCCATCGCCCGGTCGCCCGCCAGCAGCACGATCAGCCGCTCGATCTGCCGCCAGCGGCAGAAGTGGATATGATTGCCGAGATCCCGGCTGCGGTCCGCGCGTGCCGCCGCCTCATAGCCCGCATCGTCGCCGAATCGGGCAATCAGCTCCGCCGCGTCGTGGAACTGGGCGCGGTCGGCAAGATACGGCAGGGGGGACATGGAACACTCCAACAAGTACATGCGCCCGGCATGCAGCGGTCGTGCCACAACCCGCGCCGCCGCGCCTGCCCCGCGAGACGATGGTAAACGCATGGCCGCGCGCTGCCCCGCCGGTCCCACTGCGGGACGCTGGCGTACCGGCACGGGACATGGCAGGAGGCGGCATGGCTTCTCCTCCCGAACATTCCCCGCGCAGCTCGATGGCCGGCGGCTTCCTGATCGCCGTCGGCGCGATGCTCGGCGCGGGCATCGGTTTCCTGTTCCAGGAAGCGACGCGCGGCTTCCTGCTCGGCGCCGCCGCGGGCGCCGGCATGGCGATCGCGATCTGGCTGATCGACCGGCGGCGGTAGTTTCCTGCCGTCGTCCCGGACGGGATTCAGGATTCCGCTCGTCATCGGATAGTTGATCGCGAGAGGCAACGGATCCTGCATCCGAGCCACGCCCGATACGCGACCGCTATCGCGCCGGGGACTGCGCAAGCTGCCGCTGGTGGGGTATGATCATACTTTCACTGCCGCGTTGCCCCCGTCGGCCCATAGCGCCGACCCGGTGACAAAACTCGCCATATCGCTGGCCAGGAACAACGCCGCCTGTGCGATCTCTTCCGGGCGGGCGATACGCTTCATCGCGTGGAGGCCGGCAGCCCATTCGCGCTGGGCAGCATCTCCGGCCATTTCGGTATCGGTGCCGCCGGGGAGAAGCGCGTTTGCCCGGATACCCTTCGCCCCATAATCCGCCGCTATGCCGCGAACCAGGCCCATCAGCCCCGCCTTTGCCGCTCCATAAGCGCCCATGCCCGGCAGCCCCGCGCTGTTGCCGACAAAGCTCCCGGTGAACACAAGTGCGCCCGCCCCGTGCTCCAGCATTGCCGGGATCTGTGCCCGGGCGCCCAGAAACGCGGCGGTCAGGTTCACCGCCAGCACGTTCGCCCACTCCCCCGGCTCGATATCGGCCAGCGGCTTTATCGCTCCAGCCAAACCCGCATTGTTAAAGGCGATGTGCAAGCCGCCGAACGTCGCCCGTGCGGCGGCGACAGCCTCGCGGTGTGTACGCTCTTCCGTGACGTCGCCAACCACGGCAATCGCCCGCCCCCCTCGATCCCGGATGTCTTCGATCGCCAAATCCAGCGGTCCTGATCGTCGCGCCACGAGCACCACGGCCGCACCATGGGCGGCAAACAGCGTCGCGGCCGCCCTTCCGATCCCTGAACTCGCGCCCGTGATGATCGCCACTTTCCCGTCTAACAATTTCATTCTTCAGCCCCTCGAAGGAGCGGGGCGACTAAGGCCGCACGCAACGGCATGCGTCCCGTTGTTTGTGATCAAAGCGGCGTCATCGTCCTATTCCTCGGAAGACCGTTCACCGAACTAGGATATCGTGTCGCATCCACCCGCCGAACCCACCAGCGTCGGCCGACAAGCCGGTGTCATCCGCCCAGGTCCCGGTTCAGGCTGACAAAGCGCGCGATCACCGCAACGAGCGGGACAGCCACACCACCTTGCCCAGCACGTCCACCTCCCCCGCGGCGCGCGTGCCGATCGGCGCGGCGGCGGGATTGTCGCTGGCGATCGTCAGCCGGTCCGCCACGCGTGCGACGCGCTTGACCATCAGCACCCCGTCCAGCCGCACGACATAGACCGCGCCGCGCGCGCCGACCCGCGTGTCCGCCTCGTCGACCATGATCTGGTCGCCATGCTCGATCAGCGGCGCCATCGAATCGCCATCGGCCGCGATCATCGCCAGCCGCGTCGATCGGATGCCGAGCCGTTCGAGCATCGCGCGATCGAACGGCAGCAGCGCGGTCGCGCGCTCCTCGTCGATCAGCCGGCCCGGCCCGGCCGAGGCCGCGATGTCGAGCAGCCGCACGCCGATCACCGGCGCGCTCGGCGCAGCGGCCGGCCCGCCCAGCGCGCCCTCGTCGACGCCGAAATAGGCCGCGAGCAGCTTGCGGTCGCGCTCGTCGAGCCGCTTCGGGCTGCCGCGTCTGACGAACTGCTGCAGATAGGCGTCGTTGCGCCGCAACAGCCGCGACAGCGCGGCAAAGCTCTCCCCCCGCTCGGTCACCAGCCGGTCGAGAAAGCCGCGCGGATCGTCCTGCACCATCATCGCATCCTATCCGTAGGAAATTTCCTAGACAAGTTGGAAATGCTGGAACAGACCGGGAACACCAACAGGACTCGGAGGATTGGAGATGACCCTATTGTGCAAGATCGAGCGCTATCTGCGCGCGACCGACATGCCCGCCACCAGGTTCGGCCGGCTGGCGGTCAACGACCCGCGGCTGGTGCGCGATCTGCGCAACGGGCGCGATGCCGGGCGGAGCATCTGCGCGCGGGTCGATGCGTTCATCGCCGCGAGCGGGCGGCCATGAGCCGCGGCCCCGATGCCGGCACCCTGCTGGTCCGCGCGCTGTATCGCAGCGCATGCGCCGCTGGCTGCCCGCTGGAAATCGTCGACTCGGACTGATTACGCTGGGCCAGCGCGACCTTTACCGGAGCGCGGCACACGATGCGCTGGACCGCCCTGCCCAGCCCCGCGCTCGATGCCTGGCTGGCCGCCCTGCCCGATGCGGACCTGCTGCTGCGCGGACACCTGGTCGCCGATATCCATATCGCCGGCCTGACCCGCGACTCGAGCGGCGTGACGATCGAGCTCGAGGCACTGACGATCGAGCAATAAGCGTCGCCGGTCAGGCCTGGCCGGCGCTTAGCGGGTCATCGCCAGCCGGCGCAGCGAGGCGAGCGATTCCTGCAGGCTCTCGTCGCGCGTCGCCGGCGCCGCGGGCATGCGGCGCGTAACGCCCTTTTCGAGCCGGTCGAGCAGCGCATTGATGCTCGCCGAGGGATCGAATTCGGCCCGCGGCGATGCGGCCGGGACGGGCGCCGCCACGTCCGGCGCGCTGCGCACCATCGGCGTCAGCTCGAACGTCTCGAACCGCTCCCCCGCGTCGAACACCGGCGGGCGCGACGCGGGCGCCGGTGCGGCGGCGATCGTGTCGCTGCGCACGGCATGCGGATCATAGGCGGAAAGCGGCAGATCGAGATCGGCCGGCAGCGCACGCTCGAACGGCGGGATCGCGGCCGCCGCGACCGGCGCCTCGGCTTCCTCGTCGTCGACGACGACATGCACCGGCGCGCGGATGTCGAGGAATGGCGTGCCGAGATCCTGCGCGGCGAACAGCGGGCGGCGGGCCGGCGCGTCGGGATGCGCATCGGCGCGGCGCAGCACCGGCAGGTTGTCGACCGTCGCGGCGCGGCCGCCGATCGCGATCGATCGCGTGCCGACCAGCAGGAACGTCGCGAACCAGGCCGCCAGCCCGATGCCGCCGCCGCCGATCAGGATCAGCGCGGCGCGCGCGGTGGCGCCGAGCGGCGGCTCGGCCGCCGGGACCAGCGCGGCGACGCCGCTGCTCAGCACGATCTCGCCGAGCAGGTCGCCCGGCAGCAGCGCGAAGACGAGCGCGACGACGGTCGCCAGCACGCCCGCGACCAGCGGGGCGAGTGGGACGGTTATGCGTTTACGGGGGAGCGATGCCATGAGTCGCCTGATGCACGAGAGTCGATGAGTTTTTGGTAAACGGGCGCGTAACGCGCAACGTTTACCGCCCAGTTGCGCTCGCTTTCGACGAACGCGCGCCCCGCCGCGCGGCGCGCCGCCCAGCTGCCGCGATCGGCAAGCAGCGCGGCCAGCGCCGCGGCGAGCGCGGCGGGATCGTCCGGCGCGAACAACGTGCCGGTGTCGCCGTCGCGGATCAGCTCGCGATGCCCGCCGACGTCCGACGCCGCGACCAGCCGGCGCTGCGCCATCGCCTCGAGCGGCTTGAGCGGCGTGACCAGATCGGTCAGCCGCATGCGCTTGCGCGGATAGGCCAGCACGTCGACGATGCTGTAATAGCGTTCGACCTCGGTATGCGGCACGCGCCCGATGAAATGGATATGCGCGGCGACCGGCGAGGCTGCGGCCTGCGCGCGCAGCGCCGCCTCCATCGGCCCGCCGCCGACCAGCACGAGATGCGCCGCGGGCCGGCTGGCGACCAAAGCGGGCATCGCCGCGATCAGATCGTCTAGCCCCTCATAATCGTAGAAGCTGCCGATAAAGCCGATCACTTCCTTGCCATGCAGGCCGAGCGACAGCGCCAGCGGCGCATCGAAGTCGAGTGGCGCGCCGAACAGGTTGAGGTCGACGCCGTTGGGCGAGACGAAGATCTTGTCGCCGGCCGCGCCGCGCGCGAGCAGGTCCTGGCGCAGCCCGTCGCAGATCACCGCCACGGCATCCGCCTTGCCCACCGCCCAGGTCTCCAGCGCGCGCGTCGCGCGGTATACCGCCGAGCCCTCGGTGCCGGTGCCGTTGCCGACCGCTGCATCCTCCCAGAAGGCGCGGATCTCGTAGACCAGCGGCAGGCCGCGCTTCTTCGCCACGCGCAGCGCCGCCAGCGCATCGAGCACCGGCGAATGGGCGTGCAGCAGATCGGGCTTGAACGCCTGCACCGCGCGGTCGATGCGCCGCGCGAAGCGCCGGATCTCGTTCAGCTCCTGCAGCGGGCTGGGCCAGGCGCGCCCGGGCTGCGTGCGGTGGAAATCGATCCCGTCGACCGTCTCGACATCGTGGTCGCCCGCGCCTTGCCGCGGGCCGCTGACCGCCGCGACCTGCCAGCCGCGCTGCATCTGCGCCTTGAGGATCGCCCGCGTGCGGAAGGTGTAGCCACTCTGCAGCGGCAAGGCATGATCGAGGATATGGAGGATGCGCATCGTGCAAGCAGCTTTGCCATGCCAGTGTTTAACGGCACGTCAACCCGGGGCGCGTATCGCCGGTGCGCCACTGCTTCGGACACCGCCCGCTTATGATCGACAATTTCGCGCTTGCCATCAGCCACGGCCTGATGCTGCTCGCCGCGTGGTTGTTGCTGCGCCGGCCCGATCTCGACGACGAACGGCAGGGCCCGCCCGATGCGTGATCTCGTTTTCGTCGCCTTTCTTGCCGCCTTCTTCGCGTTCGGCTTCCGCCGGCCGTTCATCTTCGCGTTGGTCTATGTCTATATCGATATCGTCAGCCCGCAGCGGCTGACCTATTTCCTGCTCAACGCCGTGCCGATCTCGCTGATCGCGGTCGGGCTGACGGTCGGCGCCTGGGCGCTGGTCGACGACAAGAAGGACAGCCGCGTCGCCCCGCGCCAGCTGCTCATCGTGCTGCTGCTGCTCTATTGCTTCGCCACCACCAAGAGCGCCGATTTCCCGATCGAGGCGGTGAGCAAATGGGAATGGGTGTGGAAGGCGCTGGCCTTCGCCGCGTTCCTGCCGCTGATGCTGCGCACGAAACTGCGCATCGAGGCGCTGCTGCTGATCATGATCCTTGCCGCCTCGTCGATCATCATCGTCGGCGGGATCAAGACGGTCGCCAGCGGCGGCGGCGGCTACGGCCAGCTCGATCTGATGGTGACCAACAATAGCGGGCTCTACGAAGGCAGCACGATCAGCACCGTGGCGGTGGCGATCATTCCGATCATCCTGTGGTTCACGAAATATGGCACGATCTTCCCGCCCGACTGGCGCGTGAAGGGCTTCAGCTATTGCCTGGTGTTCGCCTGCCTGCTGATCCCGGTCGGCACGTCGACGCGCACCGGCCTGCTGTGCATCGCGCTGCTCGCCATGCTGATGCTGCGCGACAGCAAGCGCAAGGTGCTGTTCCTCGGCATCCTCGCCGTGCTCGGGATGATCGCGGTGCCGTTCCTGCCCTCCGCCTTCACCGACCGGATGAGCACGATCAAGACCTACAAGGCGGACGAATCCGCCTCCACCCGCCTCGCCGTGTGGAAATGGACCTGGGATTACGCCAAGGATCATCCGTTCGGCGGCGGCTTCGAAATGTACCGCCAGAACCGCCTGTCCTACGATACCGAGACGGTGCAGAAGGTCGAAGGCACCACGACGATCGAGCGCAAGCTCACCGTCGATCAGGCCCGCGCCTTCCACAGCGCCTATTTCGAGATGCTCGGCGAACAGGGCTGGCCCGGCCTGGCGCTGTGGCTGATCATCAACGTCACCGGCCTGTTCCGCATGGAAGTGCTGCGCCGCCGCTACCGCCGCCAGCTGCCGGGCGAGGAATGGATCAGCCCGCTGGCCAGCGCGCTGCAGATGGCGCATTTCTGCTACCTGCTCGGCGCCGCATTCATCGGCATCGCGTTCCAGCCGTTCGTGTTCATGCTGATCGGCGCGCAGATCGGGCTCGACACCTATCTGGCGCGGAAACGCAGCGAAGCGGCGTGGCAGCCGATCCGCCGCAAGCGCGCGCCGCCGCCCGCGCCCGCCACCGCATGACCGGGCGTCCGGTCGCGCCGCCCGAATTGCGCGCGCTGACCGCCGTGCGCGGGATCGCGGCGTGGCTCGTCGTACTCTACCATATCCGCTTCGCCATCGCCGGCCTGCCGGAGCGCGTGGTGGGCTGGCTCGGCAAGGGCTATCTCGCGGTCGATTTCTTCTTCCTGCTCTCGGGCTTCGTCATTGCGCTGAGCTGGGGCGAGCGGATCCGGCGCGACCGCTGGGCGGCGGTGCCCGGCTTCCTGCGCAAGCGCATCGCGCGCATCTGGCCGCTGCATCTGGTGATGCTCGCCTTCGCCGTCGCACTTGCGCTGCTGTTCGTCGCCACCGGCCGCGCCGAGCCGGACAATTATCCCTTCGCGCAACTGCCGCTGCACGTCCTGCTGCTGCACAATTGGGGCTTCACCGATCGGTTGAGCTGGAACGTGCCGAGCTGGTCGATCAGCGCGGAGCTCGGCGCCTATCTGCTGTTCCCGCTGCTGGCACTGACGTTCGACTGGCGGCGCCTGCCGGTCGCGGCGGTCGTCGCGGCGATCGCCGTGCTGTGCCTGCTGCTCCATGCGATCATGGCGGGCAGCGGCGCGCTCACGCTCGGCCAGGACATCGCCCGGTTCGGGCTGCTGCGCTGCCTGATCGAATTCGCCGTCGGCACGGCGCTGTGCGCGCTGTGGCAGCGCTGGCGGGCGGCACCGGCGCGCCCTGCCGCCGGCGCCGCCGTGGTCGCCCTCTGCCTTGCCTTGCTGTGGTGGTTCGGCCTGCCCGAAACGCTTGCCGTGCCGCTGCTGTTCGCGACGCTGCTGCTCCTGCTCGCGCTGACTTCGGGCCTGCGCCACAACCCGCTGGACGGCGCCGCGCTGCACTATCTCGGCGAGATCAGCTACGCGACCTATCTCGGCCATTTCCTGTTATGGATCGCGTTCAAGCTCGCCTTCGTGAGCGATCCGCGCGCGGTATCGCCGGCGATGATCGCGGCCTTCCTGCTGCTCGTGCTGGCCAGCTCGGTCGTGCTGTATCACGGCATCGAGCGCCCCGCGCAGCGCTGGGTCAACCGCTGGCGCGGCCCGGCGGGCAGGCGGACCGTCGCAGCCGAATAGCCGCGCCGTCGCAGGCGCCGGACCGCCCCGCGGTGACGCAGGTGGAACGAACCCCCTGCCCTGCGCATTTTCCAGGGCATGAGCGCCCGCATCATCTATCACGACGATTCCGATCCCGGCATCACCCGCAAGAAGATGTCGCACGGCTGGGGCTATTTCCACGCCGATGGCACGCGCATCACCGATCGCGACGAGATCGACCGGCTGAACGCGATCGGACTGCCGCCCGCCTATCGCGACGCGTGGTTCTGCCCCAAGCCCAACGGCCATATTCAGGCGGTCGGCTGGGACGAAAAGGGCCGCAAGCAATATCGCTATCATCTCAATTTCCGCGAGAAGCGCGAAAGCGCGAAATACGATCTGTGCGCGCCGTTCGGCGCCGCGCTGCCCAAGCTGCGCGCGCGCGTCGAGCAGGATCTCAAGCGCCCCGGCCTCGGCAAGGACGCCGCGGTCGCGGCGATCGTTCGGCTGCTCGATCTCGGCCATGTCCGCATCGGCAACGAAGGCTATGTGAAAGAGAATAAAAGCTACGGTGCGACCACGCTGCGCAAGCGCCACGCCAAGCTCAAGGGCCAGACGATCAAGCTGCAATACAAGGCCAAGTCGGGCAAGTTGCGCGTGCTGACGATCACCGATCGCTCGCTCAGCCGCTTCGTCAAGAAATGCTCCGATCTCGATTGCCAGCACCTGTTCAGCTGGGTCGGCGCGGATGGCAGCTGCCATCCGGTCACCTCGTCGGACGTCAACGACTATATCCGCACTGCAATGGGCGCGGACTATACTGCCAAGCATTTCCGCACCTGGAGCGCGAGCGTCATCGCCTATGAGGCGCTGGTCACCGCCGAACATGACTTGACGCTCAAGCAGATGCTCGAGCCGGTCACCGAGGCGCTCGGCAACACGCCGGCGATCGCGCGCAAATCCTATGTCCACCCCGCGCTGCTGGCCATCGTCAAGAAGGGCCAGGGCAAGTTCCGCGCCGCCGCCAAACTGCCGCGCCAGACGCACTATCTGTCGCGTGCCGAGCGCGGGCTGATCGCGTTCCTCGATCCGGTCAAGCCGGCGCCGCGCGCCAAGGCCGCCTAAAGGATTTTCATGACGTCCAACACTGCCGCCGCGACCAAGCCGATCATCCCCAAAGCCGATCTCGATACGCAGGCACAGACGCTGCTCGACGCCAGCTATGTCTGGTTCCAGACGCACTGGCTGCAGATCATCATCGCCGGCGCGATCGGCACCGGCATCTTCCTCGCGCTGCATGCGGCGCGCGCGCTCGGCCAGCGGCTGTGTCACGAGGGGCCGGGTCCGTCCGGCTGGGGCACCGTGTTCGGCAAGGCGATCGCCAAGACCGGCAATTTCTTCATCGTGATGGTCGCGGTCAAGCTGGTCGAGGGCTATGCCGGCGCGCCGGCCGAAGTGGCGACGACGATCAACTTCCTGTTCACCGTCGCCGCGGTGTTCCAGGCAGCGATCTGGGCGCGCGAGATCATCCTCGGCGCGGTGCGTCACCGTACCGAGGCGGAGAATTATTCCGGCGAAGCGCTGGGCAGCGCGATGGGCATCATCCGCCTGCTCGTCACCTTCGCGCTGTTCGCGATCGCGCTGATCGTGGTGCTCGACAATCTCGGCGTCAACGTCACCGGTCTGGTCGCCGGCCTCGGCGTCGGCGGCATCGCCATCGGTCTCGCCGCACAGGGCATCTTCGCCGATCTGTTCGCCGCGCTGGCGATCATCTTCGATCGCCCGTTCCGCCGCGGCGACGTGGTCAGCTACGATACGAGCGGCGGCACGGTCGAGGCGATCGGGCTCAAATCGACCCGCATCCGCTCGGCCACCGGCGAAGAGCGGATCATCTCCAACAAGAATCTGCTCAACAAGGAAATCCTCAACAATACGCGTCGCGAATATCGGCGCATCAAGTTCACTTTGGGGCTCGTTCAATGGACCCCGATCGAGCAGATGGAAGCCTTGCCGGCGATGCTGCAGGAGGTCGTCGAGGGCTGCGGCGAGAAATTCGTCCGCGCCGGCTTCATGCAGTTCGGCTCGAGCAGCTATGATTTCGATCTCGAATTCGATTCGGTCGACGCCGCCTTTGCGCGCTTTTTCGAGGCCCGCCACAAGGTCGGCCTGGCGATCATCAGGCGCTTCAACGCGGAAGGCATCGAGCTCGCCTATCCGACGCAGACCGAATTCACCGCCGCGCCCGAGGGCGGCATGGTCCTGCCTTACGCCGCCCCGCGCGCCGACGCGCCGGCCCGCGCCACCGGAACCTCTACACGCGAAGCGACGCCGTCGCCCGAAAACAATCCGGGGTTCGAGGGCGGCAGCGAAAACTGAGCGATTCGAATATCGGGTCCGGGCTGCAGCAAGGCTGACGCGAAGGCGGCTGCGCCATTCATGCCGGCCCGTTCCATCTTTCGGTCGGTCGAAGGCTTGCACCACGCCACGTCTGGTGTCATTTGCCGCGACACGTTCACAACCGAAGGGATCCCCCAGTGGCGACGATCAGCGTACAGGAAATGGCCGGCCGGATCGGCACCGAAAGCGTGTCCGACTGGGTCGAGGTCAGCCAGGAGATGATCGACAAGTTCGCCGATGCGACCGGGGATCACCAGTTCATCCATATCGACCCCGCCAAGGCCGCGCTGACGCCGTTCGGCGGCACGATCGCGCATGGTTTCCTCACCCTGTCGTTGATGCCGCTCCTGTCCTCCAAGATCATCGATCCGGTGAGCATCGAGGGCGTCAAGATGGGCGTCAATTACGGCGGCAACAAAGTCCGCTTCCTCACCCCCGTCCGCTCCGGCAAGCGCGTCCGCGGCCACTTCAAGCTGCTCGAGTTTGCCGAGAAGCGCCCCGGCCAGTGGCAGCAGACCAACGAGTTCACCGTCGAGATCGAAGGCGAGGACAAGCCGGCGATGATCGCCGAATGGATCAGCCAGATCTTCGTTTGAACTACCATTCCCCTCCTGCTTGCGGGAGGGGTTAGGGGAGGGCCTGTCACAGGTGCCGCTCCCCACACGCCCTCCCCCAGCCCCTCCCGCAAGCGGGAGGGGAGCTAGAAAGGCCCAACCATGCGTTCAGCCGTCATCGTCTCCACCGCCCGCACCCCGATCGGCCGCGCCTATCGCGGTGCGTTCAACAACACCCCCGCCCCCACGCTCGCCAGCCATGCGATCAAGGCCGCCGTCGAGCGCGCCGGGATCGACGGCGCGGATGTCGACGACGTGGTGTTCGGCTGCGCGCTACAGCAGGGCCATCAGGCCGGCAATATCGCGCGCACGTCGCTGCTGCGCGCCGGCCTGCCGGTCACCGTCGCCGGCATGTCGGTCGATCGCCAGTGCGCCTCGGGGCTGATGGCGATCGCCACCGCGGCCAAGCAGATCATCACCGACAATATGGACATCACGATCGGCGGCGGCGTCGAGAGCATCAGCCTGGTGCAGACGCCGCAGATGCGCGTTGCGCCCGATCCCGAGCTGATCGCGATGCACCGCGACGTCTACATGCCGATGCTGCAGACCGCCGAAGTCGTCGCCAAGCGCTACGGCATCAGCCGCGACGTGATGGACGAATATGCGCTCCAGTCGCAGCAGCGCACCGCCGCCGCGCAGGCCGCGGGCTATTACGACAAGGAAATCGTGCCGGTCACCGCGAACATGGCGATCGTCAACAAGGAGACGAAGGAAGTCACCTACAAGGAAGTGACACTGGCCAAGGACGAGGGCAACCGCGCCGACACCACGCTGGAGGGCCTGCAGTCGCTCAAGCCGGTGATGGGCCCAGACTTCACGATCACCGCCGGCAATGCCAGCCAGCTGTCCGACGGTTCGTCGGCCAGCGTGCTGATGGAAGAATCGATCGCCTCGAAGCGCGGCCTGCAGCCGCTCGGCCGCTATATCGGCATGGCGGTCGGCGGCACCGAGCCGGACGAGATGGGCATCGGCCCGGTCGTCGCGATCCCCAAGCTGCTGCAGCGCTTCGGCCTCAAGATGGACGATATCGGCCTGTGGGAGCTGAACGAGGCGTTCGCCGTGCAGGTGCTATATTGCCGCGACAAGCTCGGCATTCCCGATGAGCTTCTGAACGTCAGCGGCGGCGCGATCTCGATCGGCCACCCGTACGGCATGACCGGCGCGCGCGCGACCGGCCACGCGCTGATCGAAGGCAAGCGCCGCGGCGCCAAGCATGTCGTGATCACGATGTGCATCGGCGGCGGCCAGGGTGCCGCCGGCCTGTTCGAGGTCCTGTAAGCGATCTTGAATTTCCGTAGAAATGCGATATCTATGATGACGGCGACGTCATAGGCGCCTTTCTGTGTGAGCCCCGGCCGCTGTCACGGTCGGGGCTCAAACATATGGCGCTTACGTTTGGGGTCCGGCCTGTCAACCGAACCCCGCCCGTGCACCTTATTCCTTACGCGTCACCTCAATCACCTTTACGATCAGCGTCGCAAAGGCGAACAGTGCGCCCAGGATCAGGCACAGATCGGCTACCGTCATAGGTATTCCTTTCCATGTCGGCGGCCGTATTGCCGCCGACGGAATGGTAACCTGATTTGTTACACACTCGCTATGACGTTTGTTGATACGCTGCCTTGTCAGCGGACTCTTCAGCGCGCCCGCTTCTTGCGCACGGCGGCGTGATACTCGACGCGACGGAACAAAAGGTCGAGATCCTCGCGGCTGACGTCGAACGTTTCGCCAAGATCGGCCAGCGCCGCATCCACGTCCTCCGGGTGTGGCACGGTATCGCGCGTGGCGAGCACCTGATTGCCGGCCGGCACGGCGCGATGCGGATAGCTGTGGCCGGTAACCCGGTGAAGGAGCACGCCCGATAGCGCGAGCAGCGCGGCGTTCAGCCCGACCGGCACCGCCGCGAACCAATAGCCCGCCGCCGCCACGCCGGGTCCGCCCAGCACGGCCAGCAGCGCCGCCGCCCCGCCCGGCGGATGCAGCGAGCGGGTCAGCGACATGACCAGGATCGCCACCGCCACTGCCAGCCCGGCGGCGAGCGCCGGGATCGGCACCGCCCAGGCGATCGTGATGCCGACCAACGCCGAGAGGACGTTCCCGCCGACCACCGGCCAGGGCTGCGCCAGGGGGCTGGCGGGCACCGCGAAGATCAGCACCGCCGAGGCGCCCATCGGCGCGACCAGCAACGCGGCCGTATGCCCATCGACGAGCAGCGCGCTGAGCAGGCCGGTGAGCGCGATGCCGATCGCCGCCGCGGCACAGGCGATGAGCCGGTCACCGAGCGTGGCGCCGGCGAGGATCGGGGAGAAGAAGCGCTTGATCATCCGCCCGCCATGCCCGGCGCGGCGCAATTGCGCGACAAGGAAACCCTTTGCCCGCGAGACGTTATCCTACCGAACCAATCGAGGAGACACCGCATGGCCGATACGCAGGAAATCAAGCAGACGCTGTGGGACAAGATGGCCGACAGCCCGTTCGTGATGGTCGGCCTGACCGACGCGCACCAGCATAGCGAGCCGCTGACCGCGCAGCTCGACAAGGATCTGGTCGACACGCTGTTCTTCTTCGTCGGCAAGGACAATCGCCTGATCGGCGGCGGCGCGGCGATGGCGCAGTTCGTCTCCAAGGGGCACGATTTCTTCGCCTGCCTGTCCGGCACGATCAGCGAGAGCAACGATCCGGCGATGATCGACAAGCTCTGGAACAAGCAGGTCGAGGCCTGGTTTCCCGGCGGCAAGAGCGATCCCAACCTGGCGCTGATCCGGCTCGACATCGACAGCGCCGAATTGTGGGAAACCGATATCTCGCTCAGCGGCCGGCTCAAGATGCTGGTCGGCGGCACGATCAAGCCGTCGGAGTCCGGCAGCCACGCCAAGGTGAGCACCACCGCGACGTAATATGGCGCGCCGTCGCCGGGAGCCGGTGTGCGGCGCCTGGCGGCTGCCGTCTGGCGACTGCCGTCTGGCCGGGGGGGCAGCGTCCGACGAAGGCGCCCCCCGCCCACCCCGCACGTCATCCTGAACTCGTTTCAGGATCCATAGTGCCGCAACGGCGACGCTCACCGCGACCGCGGCACCTAGCCGCCCGATGGATCCTGAACCAAGTTCAGGATGACGGTTGGGCTAGTAACCACCGCCGCGAACCCCAGCCATCAGTCAGCATACCAGCGGCTGGCGGCGGCAGCATCCGCACCGCCGCGGTACGGCGCCTCAGGCGTTCGCCGCCATCCATTCCTCGACCACCGGAGCGATCCGGTCGCGCCATTTGCTGCCGTTGAAGATGCCGTAATGGCCGGCGCCCTCGGCCATGTAATAGCGCTTCTTGGACTCGGACAGGCCGGTGGCGATGGTGAGCGCCGCCTTGGTCTGGCCGAGCCCCGAAATATCGTCCTTCTCGCCCTCGATCGCGAGGATGCCGACATCCTTGATCGCTGCCGGATCGATCGTGCGCCCGCGATGCTGCATGATGCCGCGCGGCAGTGCGTGATCCTGGAACACCACGTCGATCGTCTGCAGGTAGAATTCCGCGGTCATGTCGCAGACCGAGCGATATTCCTCGTAGAAATCCTTTGACGCATCGGCGCTTTCGCCGTCGCCCTGCACGAGGTGTTTGAACATCTCGTAATGCGAATTCATGTGGCTGCCGAGGTTCATCGACATGAAGCCGGCAAGCTGCAGGAAGCCGGGATAGACGCGGCGCCCGGCGCCGGGATAATTGGCCGGGATCGTCGCGATCACGTTCTGCTCGAACCAGGCATGCGGCCGTTCGGTCGCCAGCGTGTTGACCGCGGTCGGCGCCTCGCGCGTATCGACGGGCCCGCCCATCATGGTCAGCGTCTTGGGCCGATAGGGATGCTGGTCCGCGCTCATCAGGCACGTCGCGGCGTAGCACGGCACCGAGGGCTGGCACACCGCGAGCATATGCGCGCGTTCGCCGTCACCCGACTTGCCGATCACGTCGAGGAATTCGGTGACGTAATCGATATAGTCGTCCAGATCGAACGCGCCGTCGGCCAGCGGCACCTGCTTCGCATCGCGCCAATCGGTTATATAGACATCCGCCACCGGCAGCATCCGCTCGACCGTACCGCGAAGCAGAGTCGCGTAATGACCGGACATCGGGGCGACGATCAGCAGCTTGGGTTCGCCGGCCACGCCCGCGCGCTTGAAGCGCTTCAGCTGGCCGAAGGGTTTGCGCAGCACGATCTCTTCCTCGACCGGCACCTGCGCGCCGTTGATCGTGGTGTATTCCAGCCCGAAAGCCGGCTTTCCGCGCGGGGCGGAGGCATGCGCGAACACTTCCAGCGCCGATGCCAGCACGGTGCCGCCGCCCAGATAGGAGAAGGGATTGGCCGGGTTGTTCAGCCAGCCCGCGCCGAAACCCGCCATCGCACTGGCACCGGCCAGCATGGACTTCTGCATCTCATAAGCGTTGTAGAGCATCGCATACCCGATATTTGAAAAAGGAACCTGTTCGCAACTGCGGCATAAACCCATCGGATCATGCTGGCAATGATCGTACGTGGTTACCCTCAGGCCCGTTGAGCGACCGCCGCCGGCCTGCTAGCGCTGGTGGCCATGTCCGATGCCCAGCCAAGCCCCGCGCCCGCCGACGAACCCGCGCGGAAACGTCGCCTCGGCGATCTCGCCTTGGTATGGCATCATGCCAAACGATATCCGCGTCAGATCGGCATCGCCTGGCTCGCATTGCTGACCACCTCGGCGGCGACGATCGGCATTCCCTACGGCTTCAAGCGCGTGATCGATCGCGGCTTCGGGCCGGGCGCCGGCGGCGCGGTCGATACCTCGTTCCATTACCTGCTGATGATCGTCGTGATCCTCGCGCTGGCGACGGCGGTGCGCTTCTATTACGTCTCCTGGCTCGGCGAACGCGTGGTCGCCGACATCCGCACCTCGGTGCAGGCGCATCTGCTGACGCTGACGCCGCGTTTCTTCGAGCAGAACCGCCCGTCCGAAATCGCCTCGCGCCTGACCTCCGATACCACGCTGATCGAGCAGGTCGTCGGCACCACCGTGTCGGTCGCGCTGCGCAACGCCTTTACCGGTGTCGGCGGGCTGATCTACCTGTTCGCCATCTCGCCAAAGCTCGCCGGCATGCTGATGCTCGGCATTCCGATCATCATCCTGCCGATGGCGCTGCTCGGCCGCCGGGTACGCAATCAATCGCGCCAGTCGCAGGATCGCGTCGCCGATGTCGGCTCGATCGCCACCGAGACGCTGGGCGCGATGAAGATCGTCCAGGCGTTCGGCCAGGAAAGCCGCGAGGCAAAGCGCTTTTCCGATGCCGTCGCCGCGACCTTTGCCGCCGCGCGCCGGCGCATCGCGCTGCGCGCCTTCATGACCGCAATCGTCATCGGGCTGATCTTCGGCTCGATCACGCTGGTGCTGTGGGAAGGCGCGGTCGATGTCGCCGCGGGCAGGATCAGCGGCGGATCGATCGCCGCCTTCGTGCTGACCGGCGGGATCGTCGCCGGCGCGTTCGGGGCGCTGACCGAGGTGTACGGCGATCTGCTGCGCGGCGCCGGTGCCGCTGGCCGGCTCGGCGAACTGCTGCGCGAACAGCCCGAGATCGCCCCGCCGGCGCACCCCGCCACCCTGCCCGTCCCGCCGCGCGGCGCGCTCAGCTTCGACCATGTCGAGTTCCGCTACCCGACCCGGCTCGACACCGCCGCGCTGCACGATTTCTCGCTCGAGATCGCGCCGGGCGATACCGTCGCGGTGGTCGGCCCGTCCGGCGCGGGCAAGACCACCCTGTTCCAGCTGATCCAGCGCTTCTACGATCCGTCCGCCGGCGACGTGCGGCTCGACGGCGTATCGCTGCGCGCTGCCGACCCGGCCGAGATCCGCCGCCGCATCGCCATGGTGCCGCAGGAAACGGTGATCTTCGGCGCCAGCGCGCGCGACAATCTGCGCTACGGCAAGTGGGAGGCAAGCGACGACGAGCTCTGGGCCGCGGCCGAGGCCGCCAATGCCGCCGAATTCCTGCGCAAGCTGCCCGACGGGCTCAGCACCTTCCTCGGCGAAGGCGGCGCGCGCCTGTCCGGCGGCCAGCGCCAGCGCGTCGCGATCGCCCGCGCGCTGCTGCGCGACGCGCCGATCCTGTTGCTCGACGAGGCGACCAGCGCGCTGGATGCGGAGAGCGAACAGCTGGTGCAGCAGGCGCTCGAGCGGCTGATGCAGCAGCGCACCACTCTGGTCATCGCGCATCGCCTCGCCACCGTGCGCGCCGCCAAGCGCATCATCGTGATGAACGAGGGGCGGATCGTCGAGAGCGGCAGCCATGCCGAACTGATCGGGCAGAACGGCCTCTATGCGCGGCTCGCCAGCCTGCAGTTCAGCGAGGCCGCGTAAGCCCCGCCCTCTTACAAGAGGGGCCTAACTACTCCCCTCCCGCTTGCGGGAGGGGCCTAACTACTCCCCTCCCGCTTGCGGGAGGGGCTGGGGGAGGGCATGTTACAGCTACCGCGCAGGAGTGAGGCAGGCCCTCCCCCGACCCCTCCCGCAAGCGGGAGGGGAGAATCATGCAAGATTTCGACATCATCGTCTACGGCGCCACCGGCTTCACCGGCCGGCTGGTCGCCGAATATCTGCTGAGCCAGGACACGCCGCGCTGGGCGATGGCCGGCCGCTCGCTGACCAAGCTGCAGGAGGTGCGCGACGCGATCGGCGCCCCGGCCGACACGCCGCTGATCGTCGCCGACAGCGACGACCCCGCCAGCCTCACGGCGCTATGCGAACGCACCAAGGTCGTGCTGACCACGGTTGGCCCGTACCAGCTCTACGGCAACGATCTCGTCGCCGCCTGCGCCGCCACCGGCACCGCCTATGTCGATCTGTGCGGCGAGCCCGCCTGGATGCGCCACATGATCGACGCGCATCACGAGACGGCCAGGCGCAGCGGCGCGCGGATCGTCTTCTCCTGCGGGTTCGACTCCATCCCGTTCGATCTCGGCGTGCTGACGCTGCAGGAAGCGGCGAAGGCGAAGTTCGGCCACCCGGTGCGCCACGTGAAGGGCCGCGTGCGGAAAATGCAGGGCGGTGCGTCGGGCGGCACCGTCGCCAGCCTCAAGGCATCGATGGCCGCCGCCGCGCGCGATCCCTCGATCCTCGGCCTGCTGATCAACCCGTTCGCGCTGACGCCGGGCTTCGACGGCCCGAGCCAGCCCAAGGGGCTGCTGCCCGAATATGATGCGTCGATCGGTGCCTGGGTCGCGCCGTTCATCATGGCGCCGATCAACACCAAGAACGTCCACCGCACCAATTTCCTGCTCGATCAGGCGTACGGCGCGGACTTCGTCTATGACGAGATGATGGTCGCGCCGGGCCTGGGCGAAATGGGCCGCGCCGCCGCCGACGCGATCGCCAAGATGAACCCGTTCGCCGGCGACAAGGGCCCCAAGCCCGGCGAAGGCCCGAGCCAGGAAGAGCGCGAGAACGGCTTCTACGATCTGCTGTTCATCGGCGAGATGCCCGATGGCACACGGCTCGACGCGGTCGTCACCGGCGATCGCGATCCCGGCTATGGCTCGACCAGCCGGATGATTTCGGAGGCCGCGCTGTGCCTGGTGCACGACGTTGAAGGGGCCGGCGGCATCTGGACGCCCGGCGCACTGATGGGCGCGCCGCTGCGCGAGCGGCTGATCGCCCGCGCCGGGCTGACGTTTACCGCGGGCTGACTGTCCTCCCCGGCACGGGGAGGTGGCAGCCAAAGGCTGACGGAGGGGGTGGGCCGGCAACGCAACCGGAGCGTTGTCGGCCCGGCCCCTCCACCAGCTTCGCTGGTCCCCCTCCCCGTTCCGGGGAGGAGTGTTACCGTTTCTTCCCCTGGTGCCGGATGTTCGCCGGCCGCCCGCGCCGCTTGATCTCGCGCGTCGGCCGCACCTTCGTCTCGCGATCGACCCGCTCCGCCTTGCCATCGACCATCTCGAAGCGCAGCCCGCCCGACACCGGGTTCGCCTCCGCCAGCCGCAGCGGCAGCCGCATGCCGCTGGCAAACGTCGTCCCCGAATGCTCGCCGACCAGCGTCCGCGCGGCCTCGTCGAAGCGGAAATATTCGCCGCCGATATCGCGCACCGGCATCAGCCCGTCGCCGCCGATCCCCTCGACCGTCGCGAAGAAGCCGAAATTGGTCACCCCGGTGATCCGCGCATCGACCACGTCGCCGACCCGCTCGGCCAGGAACGCGGCGACATAGCGGTCGATCGTGTCGCGCTCGGCCTCCATCGCGCGCCGCTCGAGCGCGGAAATGCCCTCGCCGATCCGCTCCATCCCCTCGGCCTCGCCCTGCGTCAGCCCGCCCGGCCCGAGCTTGAACGCCGCCACCAGCGATCGATGCACGATCAGATCGGCATAGCGCCGGATCGGCGAGGTGAAGTGCCCGTAACTGCCCAGCGCCAGCCCGAAATGGCCATGGTTCATCGGCCCGTAATAGGCCTGGGTCTGCGTGCGCAGCACCTGCTCCATGATCTGCGGGCGGAAATCGACATCGCCGACCTTATCGAGGATATGGTTGAACGTGCGCGGCTGCACCACCTGCCCCAGCGCGAACTCGACGCCGAAGGTCTTGAGATAGTCCTTCAGCGCGACCAGTTTCTCGCGGCTCGGCGGCTCGTGCACGCGGTACATCACCGGCGCCTTCTTGCCCTCCAGCGCCTTGGCCGCGGCGACGTTGGCGGCGATCATATAATCCTCGATCAGCCGCATCGAATCGAGCCGCTCGCGCGGGGCGACCGACATGATGCGGCCCTTCTCGTCGAGCACGACGCGGCGCTCGGGCAGATCGAGATCGAGCGGCCCACGCTTCTCGCGCGCCTTGTATAGGGCGTGCCAGCAGTCCCACAGCGGCCGCAACGCTTCTTCTATCGTTCCCCCGCGCACGCGGGGGTCCAGGGTCACCGGCGCTGCGCTGCTTGGCTCTGGGCTCCCGCTTTCGCGGGAGAACGTGTCGGCGACCGCCTGCGCATCCTCATACGCGATATTCGCCGCCAGCCGCACCACGGCGCGGGTGAACCGCCAGCTCTTCAGCTCGCCATTCCTGTCCACGCGCAGATGGCACGCCAGCGCCGCGCGATCGACACCCTGCTTGAGCGAACACACCTCGGCGGACAGAATCTCCGGCAGCATCGGCACCACGCGATCCGGGAAATAGACCGAATTCCCCCGCTTCCTCGCCTCGCGATCCAGATCCGACCCCGGCCGCACATAAAAACTCACATCGGCAATCGCGACGATCGCCTTCCACCCGCCCTCATTGGCGGGATCGTCGTCCGGCGCCGCCCATACCGCATCATCGTGATCGCGCGCATCGGCCGGGTCGATCGCGACGATCGGCACATCGCGCAGATCCTCGCGATCGTCGCCGAGCGGCAGCGCTGCCATGCGCTCGGCTTCCGCCAGCGTCTCGGGCGAGAAGACCGTCGGGATGCCAAGCTTGTGGATCGCGATCAGCGAGAAGCTGCGCGGCGCGAACGGATCGCCCAGCACTTCCGTCACGCGCACGGTGATCCGCGGCGGCCGCCCGCCCTTCTCCGCCAGCACCAGATCGCCCGTCTGTGCGCCCCCCGCATCGGCGACCAGATATTCGCTGCGATCGCGCTTCTCGACGCCGGTCAGCCACAATTTGCCGCCTTCCTGCCGCAGCACGCCGAGCACCAGTTCCTCGCCCTTGGCGAGCTGCTTCATCGGATGCGCGATCCAGCCCTGCCCGGCTTCTTCGGTGCGTGCGAGGATGCGGTCGCCGATCCCCAGCGCGCCACGCCGGCCCTTCTCGCGCACGCGCAATTTGGGCGGCGGCGTCTCGGCATGCCAGTTCTCCGGCACCGCCCAGACATTGCCGCCATCATCGACATCCGCGATGCGCAGCACGGTGACGCGCGGCACGCCGCCCATCTTGTGGAACGCGCGCGCGCCGGCGCCGTCGATCAGGCCTTCATCGGCCATGTCTTTCAACAGCTGCTTGAGCCCGATCTTCTCCTGCGCGGTCAGGCCGAACGCCTTGGCGATCTCGCGTTTGCCGGCCGGCGTGGTGGACGTGGCGATAAAGTCGAGGATCTGCTCGCGCGTCGGCAAGCCGGTGGATTTCTTGGGCATGACCCGGATGTAGGGTGTCAGCCCGCCGCCGTCACCTTTTCGCTACGATGCAGCAGCACGCCGGCGCGCCAGTAATGGAAGATCGCCCAGGGCGTCAGCATGCCGACACAAACCAACGCATAGCGCAGCGACTCGTCCCCGAAGGTCGGGCGGAACGCATCGCTGAGCCAGCCGACCGCCGCCGGCCCGAGCCCCAGGCCCAGCAGATTGATCACCAGCAAGGTGATCGCCGCCCACAAGGCGCGCAGCTGCACCGGCGCCAGCCCCTGCAGCAGGGCGAAGGTCGGCCCGAGATAGGAGCTGGCGAACAGCAGCGAGGCGAAATAGCCGAACAGCGCGACCGCCAGATTGTCGGAGAGAAAGAACAGCAGCACGAACGGAAACGCGATCACCTTGAGCCACGCCACCATGCTGCTCTGCGCATGCAGCCCGTGCTTGCGCGCGACGCGATCGGCCAGCTTGCCGCCCATCACCGCCGAGAAGGCGGCAAACGCGGTGCCGATCGGCGCGATGTAGAGCGAGATCTGCAGCACGCTGAGCCCCAGCGAGCGCTGCAGATAGCTCGGCCCCCAGCCGCTCAGCGCATAGCCGACGAGCGAGGTGATCGTCACCGCCATCACCAGATGCCGCGCGGCGGCATTGGCCCAGATCGTGCTGAACCCGGTCGCCAGGCTCGGCATCGGATGGCTGTGCGCCAGCCGGTCGACGTCGGACAGGCCACGCCGCGGTTCGACCACGAAGAAATACACGATCACCGCCAGCGCCACGCCCGGCAGCCCGATCGTCAGCATCGCCACGCGCCAGCCCCAGATGTGCGCCACCGTGCCGCCGATGAACGTGCCGACGCCGGCGCCCAGCACGACGCCGAGCGAATAGATCGCCATCGCGCCGGCGCGGCGATCCGCCGGATAGAGATCGGCGATGATCGAGTGCGATGGCGGGCTCGATCCCGCCTCGCCCACGCCGACGCCGATCCGCGCCGCAAGCAACTGCCCGAAATTCTGCGCCAGCCCGCACAGCGCGGTCATCACGCTCCAGATCGCCAGCGCGATGGCGATGATGTTGCGCCGATTGCCCTTGTCCGCCAGCCGCGCGACCGGGATGCCGAGCACGGCATAGAAGATCGCGAAGGCGAGGCCGGAGAGGACGCCCAGCTGGCCGTCGCTGAGCTTGAGATCGGCCTTGATCAGCTCGAGCAGGATGGCGAGGATCTGCCGGTCCATATAACTGAAGAAATAGACCGTGGTGAGCAGCGCCAGCGTCATGGTGCGCCGCTTGAGCGCCAGCGTATCGGCGATTTCCGGATGCGTCGTGGCCAAAGTCATGCAGCGTCCTCGTAAAAAAACCCCCCGCCCGATCATGCCGGGCGGAGGGCAGTCAGTCATCAACTAGGGTGTATCGATCGGTAACGTTTTGTTTCCGTTAGAACTTGCCCCGCAAGGTCACGCCGTAGGTGCGTGGTTCAGCGAGGTATTGCGAGGTCAGCTGGCGCCCGGCCGGATATTGCGGATCGGTGAACGGCGCGCTTGCCGTGCCGGCCTGGAACGGCGAGCTGAACGCGACCTGCGCATAGTTTTTGTCGAAGATGTTCTGGCCCCAAAGCTCGATCGCCCAGCGCTGATCCGGGCCGCGCAGGCCGATCCGCGCATTGACCAGCGCGAAGCTGTCCTGCTCCTTCTGCAGGAACAGATCCGAACCGGTATTATAGTCGCTCGACAGGCGCGTATCGACGTAGAACAGCGCGGAAAGCCCGCTGCCGCCGATCGGCGGCGTCCAGGCGGCCGATCCGGTCACGACGATCTCGGGCGCGTTGGACAGGTTGTCGCCGGGCAGCTTGCGCAATGCCGGGCTGAGCGGCGCACCGGAATTGCTGCCGACCAGGTCCTTGCGATACTTCGTCTCGGCATAGGTCAGCCCGGCCGAGACGCGGAAATCGCGTGCCGGCACCAGCTGCGCCTCCAGCTCGACGCCGGTCGCTGACACGCCCCAGCCGACATCGTCCTGCGCGCACCGGCCGCTCGCCGCCGGATTGGCATTGAAGTTCGGTGCGGTCGGGAAGGTGTTCTGATCGCGATCGCCGCCGTTCAGCGAGCTGTTGCAGCCGTTGATGTTCTGCACCAGGAAGACCGCGCCATCGAACGTGTTGAGCTGGAAGCTCTTGAACTGCTGGCGGAACGCCGCGAACGACAGGCTGAACGGCCCGGTGGCGTATTTCCCGCCGATTTCGAACGCATCGACCTTTTCCGGCTCGAACTGCAGATTGCCGACCAGCGCCTGCGCGCCGCCCAGCGCCGCGAAGGTCGTGGTCAGCGTACCGTTGGCGATCGGCTGCAGCGGCGCCTTGAGTGCCGAGCGATCGAAGTTGAAGCCGCCCGCCTTATAGCCGCGCGAGAAGCTACCGTAGAGCATCAGGTCCTCGATCGGCTTCCACGACAGGATCGCGGTGCCGGTGAACTCGTCCTCGTGCCGCTTGTCGTTGATGCTGACGCCGTTGAGTTCGGCGGTCGCATTGCCCTGGCAGCCCAGGCCGATCAGCGCGCGCGCCAGCGCCTGGCGCGTCGCCAGCCCGGGGTTCGCCGCGATCTGCGCCGCGGTGATATTGGCCTCGTCGGTCAGCGTGTTCTGCAGCGTCACGCAACCGGTATTGTTGTTGCCGAACGTCGCGCTGAAACGCTTGCGCTCGTCGGTGTAGCGCAGGCCCAGCGTCAGATCGAGCGTGTCGGTGACGTGGAAGATGTTGTGTGTGAACGCGGCGAAGCTGCGCGTGTTCTGGCGATATTGGTCCACCGTCGAGCCGACATTGTTGATCCCGTCGAGCGTCTGGAACCCGGCGGCGATGTCCGCCCCGCCGACCGCGGCGAGCGTGGCCGGCCCGACCCCCGGCGCGACGCAGCCCGGGCTGGTCGGCGAATAGAGGCCGGCGAGCCCGCCGCCGGAGATGATCCGGCACGTCGCGAAGCGGCCATATTGGCTGCCGAACTTGAGGTTGCTCTTGCCGCGGAACTTTTCGTCCATGAAGAAGCCGCCGACCAGCCAGTCGAGCTTGTCGTCGAACGCGGTGCCCTGCAACCGCACTTCCTGCGTGAAGGTCTTGAACGCGCGGCGGTTGTTGCCGTCGGCGGCGGCGTACAGGATGTCGACCGAGCTATAGTCGTTGTCGGCGCCCTGCGCGTTGTAATAGTCGCGGTAGGCGGTGATCGAGGTCAGCTTGACGCCGCCCAGATCCCAGTCGATCTGGCCCGAAACGCCCCAGTCCTGCGTCTTGCCGTCGAAACTGCGGCCCCGGGATACCGAGATGTCGCGCGAATAGCCCTGGTTGAGCGCGCCCAAATTCTGTCCGAGATCACGCAGCACGTTGACGATGTTGTTGCCGTTGGGCAGACCGGTGGTGAGCGGCGTGGCGGGATTGTTGACGTTGCCGATATACGGATTGACCGAGGAATCGACATAGGTCGCACCGCAGCACGATTCCTTACGCTTGCTGTAATCGCCGATCAGCCGGATGCTGAGGTCCGAGGTCGGCTCGAACAGCAATTGCCCGCGCAGGAAATAGCGGTTGCGATCGTTGACCCGGGTGTCGTTGATCGCATCCCGGTAGAAACCGTCGCGCTTGACATAGACGCCGTCGAGCCGCGCCGCGATCTTCTCGCTGATCGGGCCGGTGACGCCGCCGGCCAGGCGGACGAAATCGTAATTGCCGTAGGTCGCCTCGCCATTGGCGCCGAATTCGAACGACGGGCGGCGGCTGACGATGCTGATCAGGCCGGCCGAGGAGTTACGCCCGCCGAGCGTGCCCTGCGGCCCGCGCAGCACCTCGATCCGGTCGATCTCGCCCAGTTCGTTGAGCCCGATGCCCGAGCGCGAGCGGTACACGCCGTCGATGAACACCACCACCGAGCTTTCCAGCCCGGGATTGTCGCCCACCGTACCGATGCCGCGAATGCGCGGGCTGCCATTGGCCTCCGAACCGGTCGAGGAGACCAGCAGCGACGGCGCCAGCTGGTTGAGCTGGCGGATGTCGTTGGCGCCGGAATTCTGCAGCGATTCGGCGTTCACCGCCGAGATCGCCACCGGCACGTCGGCCAGCGCCTGCGCGCGGCCTTGGGCGGTGACGATGATATCGGCGCCGAGCTCGTCGGATTGCGGGGCGGCGGCGGCTTCGGATGGGGCGCCCGTGGCAGCATCGGTTTGCTGCGCCGCTGCCGGCGTGGCCATCCCGATCGCGAGGACAGTGAGGGCGCACGCCGACAGATACTGCTTGCTGAGCATCATTCTCTCCTGATCGGTCGGGGCTTTATAGCTCCGTACCTTATCCTCGAATTGACAGGATCGCGGATCGCCCGTCAAGCATTACTATCGGTAAATTACGCTACGGATCGCTCTCTGTTGCCAAAAAGTCATAGTTTCAAACAGCCGAACCGGCCAGAACGCGTTTTCGAAACGCGCGCCGGCCGGTCCGTGCGGCGATGGCTCAATAGCCGTTGAGCCGGGCGAAGCGTTCGCGGTGGAATGCGGCATTGCCCCACATCGTCTCGAGCACCCGCGCGCGCTTGAGATACAGGCCGGCATCATGCTCGTCGGTCATGCCGATGCCGCCGTGCAGCTGGACCATTTCACGGCTGACGAGATGCAGCGTGTCGCTCGCCACCGCCTTGGCCAGGCTCACCGCCTGATCGACGTCGCTGCGCTTGGCGTCGATCGCCTCCAGCGCGCCCTCGACCGCCGAGCGCATCAGTTCGAGCTCGGTGAACATCTTGGCCATGCGGTGCTGCAGCGCCTGGAAGGTCGAGAGCTGCTGGCCGAACTGCACGCGCTGCTTGAGATAGTCGTTGGTCACCGCGAACGCCTGTTCCGCCATGCCGAGCATCTCCGCCGCCAGCGCCGCGGTGGCAAGATCGATCACCTGCTGGGTGAGCTCGGGCCCGCCGAGCTTTTCCGCCGCGGCGCCGGCGAAGCTGACCTGCGCATGGCTGCGCGAATCCGCCATCTTGCGCGGCGCGCGCGTCACGCCCTGATCGCCCGAGACCAGATACAGGCCATCCTGGGCCGAGACGACGAACAGCTGCGCGCTGTCGCCCTCGGCGACGAACGCCTTGGTGCCGGTCAGCGTGCCGCCGGACACGGTGGTGGCGATGTTCGCCGGATCGTGCACCGGGCCTTCGTCGATCGCCAGCGTCGCGATCACCTCGCCCGCGGCGATCTTCGGCAGCCAGTCGCTCTTGGCGGCATCCGACGTGCCGAGCGCGATCGCCGCCGCCGCCGCCGCGGTCGAGGCGAGCGGCGAGGCGGTCAGGTTGCGGCCCAGTTGCTCGAGCACCATGCCGAGTGAGAGATAGCCGAACGCCGAGCCGCCATGTTCTTCCGGCACGACGATCCCGGCCCAGCCCATCTCCGCCATCGCGCGCCATGCCGCGGCGTCATACCCTTCCGCCGGCGCGGCGTTGCGCACCTTGCGGAACGCGCTCACCGGTGCCTCGTTGTCCGCCCATTCGCGCGCCATGTCGCGCAGCATCGTCTGTTCTTCGTTCAATACGGCCATGTCGTAAAACTCCCTCTCCCCGCCGGGGAGGCCGGGGGAGTACGGTGTTCCACCGCCCGCTCCGCCCTGCCCCGCTCCCGGCGTCGCTTTGCCTGTCGTCCCTCTCCCCGGCGGGGAGCGGGAGAATGTTACTGGTGGTCGAGCATCCCCAGGATGCGCTTGGCGATCACGTTGTTCTGGATCTCGGTCGATCCGCCATAGATCGACACCGCCTTGCCCCACAGCCAGGTGCGGGTCTGCGCGATCTCGTCCGCGCTGAACCCCTCGCCTTCCCAGCCGAGCCCGTTCATGCCCATAATCTCGATGCCGAGCTCGGCGCGATCCTGCGTGATGCGCGCGCCGACATTCTTCATGATGCTGGTCGCCGCCGACGGGCCCTGGTTCGATTTCGCCTCCAGCGCCGCGCGGCGCAGCGTCAGCGCGAAGGCGCGGCTGTCCATCTCGTGGCGCACGATGCGCATGCGCAGATCCTGGTCCGGCACGCGGCCCTTGTCGTCCTCGCCGCGATATTCCTTCGCCAGCGCGCCGATCGGCTTGCCGGCGAACAGCCGCGCCGATCCGCCGCCCGACAGGCTGGAGCGCTCGTGCTGCAGCAGCCTTTTGCCGATCGTCCAGCCCTCGCCCTCGCGCCCGACGAGATTCTCCTTCGGCACCTTCACGTTGGTGAAGAAGGTCTCGCAGAACGGCGACGAGCCCGAGATCAGCCGGATCGGCTTCACCTCGACGCCCTCGGCATCCATGTCGATCAGCAGGAAGCTGATCCCTTCATGCTTTTTCGTTTTGTCGGTCCGCACCAGCGCAAAGCATTTGTCGGCCCATTGCCCGCCGCTCGTCCAGGTCTTCTGGCCGTTGACGAGATAGTGATCGCCCTTGTCCTCGGCGAACATCTGCAGGCTGGCCAGATCGGAGCCTGCGCCGGGCTCGGAATAGCCCTGGCACCAGCGCACCGTGCCGTTGGCGATCGCCGGAATATGCTCGCTCTTCTGCGCCTCGGTGCCATATTCGAGCAGGGTCGGCCCGAACATCATCACGCCCATCCCGCCGATCGGGTTCCACGCGCCGATCCGGCCCATTTCCTCGTTCAGCACGCGGACCTGCGCCTTGTCGAGCCCGGCGCCGCCATATTGCGCCGGCCAGCTCGGCACGCCCCAGCCCTTGCTGGCGACGGCCTCCTTCCACGCCAGTTCCTCGGCCGACAGTTCGGTCGGCCCGTCGACCGCGGACATCGCATTGTCCTTATGCTTCAGCGACGGCGGGAAATGTTCGGCGAGCCATTGGCGCACCTCGGCGCGAAATGTGTCGATCGGGCTGGTAGGAGCATCGAGTTCGGCAGCGGAAGCCATGGATCCTCATCCTTCTGTACGATTCTGAATATCGGGTATGGCAGAGATGGCACAGAACGGGGCGCAAGCAAAGCCTTCCGTGCGCCGCGATCCGGCGCTGTCCTACACGCGCCGCTTGTGTCATGTTCGGCCAATGTTCCGCGATCCTGGCTTCGCGCCCGGATCGCGCACCGCCTGGCGCCGGGAGACGAGCAGTGAGACACGGTACGGCCCGCACGCGTCCCGCCTTTTCCCGCCGTGCTGCGCCTCGCGCGCGGGGCGCGTGCGACTTTCGCGACTTTCGCCCCGCCCGGCACGAGGAGACCGCCCGTGCGTTTCGCTGACCGCGCGGTGCCGATCTTGCTCGCCGCCGTGCTGATCGACACGATCGGCTTCGGCATCGTCATCCCCGTCTTCCCGGCGCTGATCACCCGGCTCGGCCAGGTCGGGATCGATGAGGCGACGCGGATCGCGGGCTATATGCTGGTCGCCTTCGCGCTGGCGCAGTTCGTCGCCGGCCCGATCCTCGGCAGTCTCAGCGACCGCTTCGGCCGCCGCCCGGTGCTGATCGCCTCGATGCTGTCATTCGGGATCGATTACGCGCTGATGGCGGCCGCGCCGTCGCTCGCCTGGCTGTTCCTCGGCCGCGGCATCGCCGGGATCGCCGGCGCGATCTACGGCCCGGCCAGCTCGGTGATCGCCGATGTCACCCCGCCGGACAGGCGCAGCGCGGCGTTCGGCTATGTCAGCGCCGCGTTCGGCATCGGCTTCGTCATCGGGCCGGCGCTGGGCGGGGTGATCGCCGGGCTCGGGCCGCGCGCGCCGTTCGTCGCCGCCGCGCTGCTGGCGCTCGGCAATGCCGCGATCATGGCCGTCGCGATGCCGGAAACGCTCGGCCGCGAACATCGCCGGCCGTTCGTCTTGCGCGACGCGCATATCGTCGGCGCATTCCGCCCGCTGTTCGATCAGCGCATCGCCCTGCCCCTGCTCGCCGTCGCCTTCCTCTGGCAGCTCGCGCATCAGGTCTACCCCGCCACCTGGGCGTTCTGGGCCACGATCCGCTTCGCCTGGAGCCCGGGCGCGATCGGCCTCAGCCTGGCCTATGTCGGGCTGATCATGGCGCTGGTCCAGGCGCTGCTCGTCGCGCCGGTGATCGGGCGGATCGGCGATCGGCGCGCGCTGCTGATCGGGCTGGCGACCGGCGCGGCCGGCTTCCTGGCCATGGCGATCGTCACCGCCGGATGGCAGGTCTATGCCGTCATGCTGGTCGGCGCGCTGTCCGGCTTCGTCGGCCCGGCCGTCAACGGCCTGCTGTCGCGCATGGTCGGGCCCGAGCGACAGGGCGCGCTGCAGGGCGGGCTCGGCAGCCTGGGCAGCGTCGCCGCGATCCTCAGCCCGCTGATGATGACGCAGACGCTGGCGGCCGGCGTCGAACACGGCTTTCCCGGCGCCGCCTTCCTGCTCGCCGGCCTGCTCGCGCTGGCCGCGCTGCTGATCGTGGCGGGACGGGTGCGCGGTCCCGCGCCGTTGCCGGCGCACCCGTGAGCAGCCCCCGCGCCTGCGAGACGCGGGGCGGCGCGATCGCCGCCCCAACCGACCTATTTGGCCGGTGCGACCGGCACGGCGGCGACCGGCGCCACCACTGGTGCGACGGGCGTCACCACCATCGCCTCTGGCGCGCCACCGGCAAAGGCCACCGCGACATCTTCGTCGATGAACGCATTGACCGGCGCGCCGAGCGGGATGTTCGCGCTGGTGCCCGTGGTGAAGAAGCCCGCGACCGGCAGGAAGGCGACCGCCGCGACCACGCCGCCGGTGCCCGTCGTGCCCTTGTCGTCGACCGCGCCGGTCATGCGGATCTGCCGGCCGTTGGCGCGTACGAACAGCACGCGCGCGCCGATCCGGCCCGATTTGCCCCACATGCCCTTGTAGCGCACGTCCGTCACTTCGCCGGTCACCGGGCTGCCTGCCGGAATGACGATCTGGCCGCCGACCATCACCGGTTCGGCCGTCTCCATCTGGAAGCGATAGCCGACCTTGAGGTCCTTGCCCTTGGTGGTCAGCGCTTCGGCCATCTTGAGCGGCACCTGCGTGCCGGCGCGCAGCACCGCTGGCGCCGCGCCGCCGACGACCAGCGGCGATCCCGGCACGGTCTGCGCGATGGCCGGAGCTGCGCACGCCAAGAGAAATGCGCTCGAAAGCGCGATAGCCAATTTGTTCATGTAATCCCCCCTCAAGCCGGTTTTCCCCAACCGGCACATTTCACTGGTTGGGAATCGCGCACCGAGTCAATTGCGCGCGGCTTTTTGGAAAGAAGACACAGCCCCGCCTTACGCCGTCGCGCTCGGCCGGGCCGAGGCGCGGGCCTGCCAGGCGGTCAGGTTCTGCAGCTCGGCAGGAATGCCGACGCCGACGAACGTGGCGAAATCCACCGTCGTCAGCAGCACGATATCGGCGATCGAATAGCTTTTGCCGTCGAGCCAGTCGCGGTCCGCCAGCACGCGGTCGAACTCCTTCATCGCCGCCAGCACACGCGGCTTCTGGCTCTCGCCATAGTCGGTATATTGCGGCTTCACGACGCGGGCGGTGAACGGGTGCGTGTGCATCCACACGCCGGCCAGCGGCGTCATCAGCCGCAGCTCGGCGCGGCGGATCCACATGTCGACCTCGGCGATCCCCTGCGCGCCCACGCCGAACATCGCCGGCTCGGGGTGCAGCGCCTCGAAGTAGCGGCAGATCGACACGCTTTCGGTGATCACGCTGCCGTCGTCGAGCTGGAGCGCGGGGATCTGCCCCAGCGGGTTGACCGCGCGGAACGCCTCGCTCTTATGCTCGCCGGCGGTGATCGAGACGATCTCGCTCGGCACGCTCAGGCCCTTTTCGGCGAGATAGATGCGCACGCGGCGCGGGTTGGGCGCGGGATTGACGGCGTCGTAGAACAGCATGGTTTTCCCCTCGTCGATTCTCTTTTAGAATATCGCGTATGGCATTTCGCTCTTCGCTAGACTAGCGGAGTCGAACCATGGGAACCGACACCACCACCGCCGCCCAGCTTCTCGAAAGCGACTTTGCCACGCTGCCGGATCTGATCCGCGCGCATGCCCGGGCACAGCCCGGCAAGGTCGCGCTGGCCGAGGCGGGCGGCGAACTCGATTATGCCGGGCTTGATGCGCTGGTCGATCGCGTTGCCGCGGCGCTGCAGCGCGATGGCGTGGCGCCGGGTTCGGCCGTCGCGATCGTCGCCGCGGCGGGCATCGAGAATGCCGCGGTGTTTCTCGGCGCGCTGCGCGCCGGCTGCGTCGCCACGCCGCTCGCCCCTTCCGCGACGCCGGACTCGATCAGCGCGATGATCGTTGATTGCGGCGCGCCGATCACCTTCGTCGATGCCGACGCGGCGAAGGCGCTCGCCGGGCAGCGCATTCCCGGCACGTTGGTCCACCTCAAATCGCTCGCCACCTGGCTTGCGCCCGAAGGCGCGCAGCCCGCGCCGGTCGAGATCAGGCCAGCGGACGGCTTCAACATCATCTATTCCTCGGGCACCACCGGCAGCCCCAAGGGCATCGTCCAGAGCCACGCGATGCGCTGGGCGCATATCGCCCGCAATGCCGCGGCCGGGTTCGGCGAAGCGGTGACGATGATCGCCACCCCGCTCTATTCGAACACCACTTTGGTCAGCTTCCTGCCCACGCTCGGCTGGGGCGGCACCGTCGTGCTGATGAAGAAATTCGACGCACGCGGCTATCTCCAGCTCGCCGAGCGCCACCGCGCGACGCACACGATGCTCGTGCCGGTCCAGTATCAGCGCATCATGGCGCTGGCCGATTTCGATCGCTTCGATCTCTCCAGCTTCCGGCTCAAGACCGGCACCAGCGCGCCTTTCTCGGCCGCGCTCAAGGCCGATATCGTCGCCCGCTGGCCGGGCCTGTTGGTCGAATATTACGGCATGACCGAAGGCGGCGCTTCGACCGGGCTCAACGCCAGCGCGCATCCGGACAAGTTGCACACCGTCGGCCCGCCGCTGCCCGGCCACGAGATCCGCCTGATCGACGATGACGGCCAGGAAGTGGCGCCGGGCGAGATGGGCGAAGTGGTCGGCCGCAGCCCGACGATGATGACCGGCTATCACGGCCGTGCCGAGGCCACCGCCGCGGCCGAATGGCACGACGCGGACGGCAATCGCTATATCCGCCACGGCGATGTCGGCCGCTTCGACGAAGACGGCTTCCTGATCCTGCTCGATCGCAAGAAGGATCTGATCATCTCCGGCGGGTTCAACATCTATCCCACCGATCTCGAAGCGGTGCTCGCCCGCCACCCCGCGGTCGCGGAATGCAGCGTGATCGGCGTGCCTTCCGAAGCGTGGGGCGAAACGCCGGTCGGCTTCTACGTCCCGCACACCGGCGTGGATGCGAGCATCGACGAGATCCGCGACTGGACCAACGCGCAGCTTGGCAAGACGCAGCGCCTCAGCGCGCTCCACGCGATCGACGAACTGCCGCGAAGTGCGATCGGCAAGGTCCTCAAGCGCGAGCTGCGCGATCGTCTGCAGCAAGACGCCATCTGATGCGCCCGCGCTTCCACCCCGGCGCCAACCCGGCGAACGCCGGCCGACTGGCATTTTCGATTTCAGGATAAGCCCCGATGACTTCGATCACCGACATCCTCGCCGCCGCCACCCCGACCGAGGGCGGCTTCACCGCGACGATCACCCCCAATTGGCTGCAGGGCCGCACCGCGTATGGCGGCCTGTCCAGCGCGCTCGCGCTGCACGCCGCGCAGGCCTGCGAGCCGGACCTGCCGCCGCTCCGCTCCGCCCAGGTCAGCTTCATCGGCCCGCTCGCCGGCGCGGTCACCGTCACCGCGACCAAGCTGCGCCGCGGCCGCAACGCCGCGTTCATCCAGGCCGACATCGTCTCCGAGCTCGGCCTCGGCTACCGCGCGACCTTCGTGTTCATGTCCGATCAGCCGTCGCGCATCGATCTCGACGGGCGCCTGCACAGCGACGTCCGCCCGCCCGCGCCCGATGCCGAGCTGTACACCGGCCCCCCGGAATTCTTCACCGGCAACTTCAATTTCTTCGATTACAAGGAGGGCCTGGGCGACGCCGAGTGGCTGCGCTGGGGCCGGCTGCGCGACCGCGCGGGCCTTGATCCGATGGTCGAAGTGATGGCCGTCGCGGACGCATTGCCGCCTGCCGCGTTCAAGCTGCTCGGCAAGCAGCCCGTGCCGCTCAGCTCGCTCACCTGGATCGTCAACCTGCTCACCGCCACCCCGGCGACGACCGACGGCTGGTGGCTGCTCTCCGCCAAATCGGACTACGCCAAGAACGGCTGCTCGAGCCAGACGATGATGCTGTGGAACGCAGACGGCGTCCCCATCGCCCAGGCGATGCAAAGCGTGGCGATCTTCGCCTGACCAGGCGGTGTCGGCTTTGGTCGTAACGCGTGGTGCGACAGGAAATCAGGCACGACGATCGTCAGCGCGTGGCGCGCGGCTAAGAGCCGGTTGTGTTGGCACCAGCCGCACGCTTGAGCAAATCGGTGAGCTCGGCAATGTCAAAATCCTGTGATCCCGAACCGGCTTGGTGAGCGGCTGCCATGAGATCGAGACTGCGCTGCAGAAGGTCCGCCATCATCGAATTGCCCACCGAGGCTTCATGTTCTTGCTGGCCCGTCACGATCGACATCATATCCATCGGCTCTTCCGACATCGACCAGTTGCTGGTCGATGTACCATTGAGCATCAATGGCAGAAAACCGGACGTGTCATCGAGTGATGCGCCGTGATTGACCACCATGTCGGTCGATATGATATGAAGCTGTTTCGGGCTCACCTTGGTGAAGTCATATTGGCCGTAAGGCAAACCTTGCGACTCGCTGATCTGGCGCGCGCCTTCGGCATAATAAGCGGCAAATTCCGCCTGTGTGTGCTCGACATTGTAGTAGTTCATATCGAAGTCGGCAGGAACCGCGCCAGCCGCAACTGGGACCTTCGCAACTGATGCAGTGCTTCGGTTCGTCGCGGCAGACGACGCCGCCATCGCAGCGTCGAATCCACCTGCTGTAGCGATTGGTGCCCTTGCGATGGTCGGCGAACGATACTGAATCGTGCGCATGGCGGCAGTCGAGCCGGAAATGGCGTTGATCATGATCTATGTCCCCCCGCGACAGGAAATAAGCCGGCATCTATAAAATCTGGTGAAGTGCATGCTTGGCGCCGCCCTTGTTGAACCGCCCGCCTTGCCCGTCGACTGCCCGGCCTTCCGTCGTTGCGACAATTCGCGACAAATCTCCCGCGGCTTGACACACAATCGCGACAGGCGCGGTGCAGTACGGTCATCAGGGAAAGCGGACAGGCCGCGCCCCTCAGTCCGGGATCCATGCACATGAAGAAGAAGCTTCTCATCGCCGCCGCACTCGCCACTTCGGCGGTCGGGGGCATTGCCGTCACCGCCAGCGCGATGCTCGCGCCGCGCGGTCCGATGGCCGCCGACACCGACAAGGACGGCGTCGTCACGCGGTCCGAATTCTTTGCCGCCGCCGAGGCGCGCTTCGCCAAGCGCGATGCCAATAGCGATCGCAAGCTGAGCGGCGACGAGATCGAGACCGGCCGCCGCGGCGAGAAACTGCTGCGCGACGACGCCAACAAGGACGGCACGATCACCTTCGCCGAGGCCACCGCCGCGGCGAATGCGCACTTCAAGGCGCAGGACGCCGACAAGGACGGCAAGCTCACCGGCGAGGAAATGCGCCCACGCGGGCCCCGTGGTCGCGGCGACATGGCAGGGATGATGCTGCGTCACGCCGACGCCAACAAGGACGGCAAGGTCAGCCGTGACGAGGCGCGCGCCGAGGCCGACCAGCGCTTCGATCGCCTCGACGCCAACCGTGACGGCTATATCGATCAGGCCGAGATGGCGGCGATGCGCGGCCCCGGCCGAGGACCCGGTGGCCCCGGTGGCCCGGGTGGCGACATGCCGCCCCCGCCCCCGCCCGCCGACGACTGAGCCGATGCCGGGCGGCGTGTCGTCGCCCGGCACCTTCTCCAATGGGGAAACATCATGCTAAGCGCCGAAGCAATGGGAGACACGCCACATTTGCTGCTCGTCGATGACGAGCGCTCGATCCGCGAACCGCTCGCGCAATATCTGACCAAGCAGGGGTTCCGCATCACCCAGGCCGGCGATGCCGCGACCGCACGCACGCGCCTTGCCGCCTATGCGATCGATCTCGTCATCCTCGACATCATGATGCCCGGCGAAGACGGGCTGAGCCTCACCCGCCACATCCGCGAGACGAGCGAGATCCCCGTCATCCTGCTCACCGCGCGTAGCGAGGAGACCGACCGGATCGTCGGCCTCGAAATGGGCGCCGACGATTATGTCGTGAAGCCTTTCTCGCCGCGCGAACTGTCGGCACGGATCAAGGTCATCCTGCGCCGCGCCGCGGCGGGCGGCGCGCGCCAACATGCGCCGGACAGCGGCTCGTTCGCCTTTGCCGGCTGGGTACTGAAATCGGGCGAGCGCGCCCTGGTCGATCGCGACGGCGTCTCCGTTCCGCTGTCGACCGGTGAATATAACCTGCTCCACGCGCTCGTCACCCGCCCGCGCCAGGTGCTGACGCGCGATCAGCTGCTCGATCTGACGCAGGGCCGCGAGGCCGCCGCCTTCGATCGCGCGATCGACAATCAGGTCAGCAGGCTGCGCCGCAAGATCGAGGCCGATCCGAAGAATCCCGAGCTGATCAAGACCGTGTGGGGCGGCGGCTACACGCTGGCGGCGGAAGTGACGCGGCTGTGACGCGGCTGCGGCTGTGGCCGCGCAGCCTTGCCGGGCAGATGGCGCTGCTGATCGCGCTCGCGCTGCTGATCGCGCAGATCATCAATTTCTCGATGCTGCTCAACGAACGGCGCAATTTCCGCTTCGAACAGGCCACCGGCCCGGCCGTGGCACGCATCGTCGACGCGGTCGAGCGCGCCGATCAGGCGCAACTCTCGCCGAACCGCGGGCGCGTGCGCCTGCTCGATACCTCGCCGATCGACAAGGCGGCGGAACATCGCCCCGAGATCGAACGCGGCATCCGCGATGCGCTGCGCGAATCGGGGCTGACCGTCGGCCGGATCGAAACTGCCGTGGTGGATGATCGGCCGCCCAGCCTGCAACGTCGCGGGCCCCCGCGTGATCGGCCGCGCGACCGGCTGCGCCGGCCCGGCGGCGGCGAACTGATCATCGCCGTCGAGCGCGCCGGCGGCGGCTGGCTGGTGTCGGCGACGCCTTGGCCGCGCGGCGAAGGGCAATTGTTCCTACGCCTGATCGCGCAGACGCTGATCCTCTACGGCATCATCCTGCTCCCGGTGTTGTGGATCGGCCGCCGCATCTCGCGTCCACTGCGCAGCCTGGCGAGTGCCGCGCGCGATTTCACGCCGGGCGAGGTAGACGTGCCGATCGCCGAGGGCGGCCCGCAGGATCTGCGCGAGGTGGTCGCCGCGTTCAATGCGCTGCGCCTGCGCGTTACGGCGATGTTGGACGAGAAGGATCGCATGCTCGGTGCAATCGGGCACGATTTGCGCACTCCGCTCGCGGCGCTGCGCGTGCGCATCGAATCGGTCGAGGACGATGCTGATCGCATCAAGATGGCCGACACGATCATGGAGATGGACCGCACACTGGACGACATCCTGTCGCTTGCCCGGCTCGGCCGACCGAGCGAACCTCTCACCGAGGTCGACCTTGCCGCTTTGGTCGATGCCGTGGTCGAGGATTTCCGCGATCTCGGCGCCGACGTGACGTTCGACGAGGAAACGCCGCGCCTGCAGATGCGTCTGCGCCCCTCGCTGATGCGCCGCGCAGTGCGCAACCTGATCGAAAACGCGGTAAAATACGGTACGTCCGCCGCGGTCACCGTGCAGGCCGCGCCGTCGCGGGTGGAGATACGCGTGGCGGATCGAGGCCCCGGCATCCCCGAAGATCGGCTCGCCGATGTGTTCGCCCCTTTCACCCGCCTGGAAACGTCCCGCAACCGAGATACCGGCGGAATCGGCCTCGGCCTGGCGCTGGCCGGCGCGATCGTGTCCGATGCGGGCGGCAGCATTCGATTGAGAAATCGACCGGAAGGTGGATTGGACGCGACGATCATCCTGCCGCGATGACGCCAAGTCGATCGCCCCCGCGCGATCGCATATCTTTTATTATGCCGCCATCTATGCTACGCAGGGACTTAGGGGGATCTGCCGAAATATTGGAGTCGCGTCTTAGGAAACTCGGCAGACGGAGGGTGAACGTCATGAACGCCTTGGAAGTTTACCAAAAGCTGTACAATGCCTGCGATCTGCTCGATCGCGAAGGCGATCATGCGATCGCCGCTTATGTCGGGCTCGCCATGGCGCTGTTGGCCGACAAATATGGCATCGACACCGACGAGGCGGGCGTGAAGCCCGACGGTGCGCATGTCGCCCATCTGGCCTCCCCCAGCGAGCAGCGCGGCAGTTCCTGGGCCTGAACTCCGGGTTTCGCGCGACGATCGGAAAATGGTGCGGGCGGTCGGAATCGAACCGACACTCCTTTCGGAACCGGATTTTGAGTCCGGCGCGTCTACCAGTTCCACCACGCCCGCATCGGCTTGAGGATCGGGGCGTCTCCGCCCCCCGTAATCGCGGAGGGCCGAATGGCATAGACGGGACAGCGCCGTCCAGCCTTTTTGTACCGGCGGCCCGAGTGGCCCGATATCGCGCCGGCTTTAAGCGCAGGAACCGGCATGCGCCGATCGTCGCGCCGCGTTAGATCAATCGTGACGATGCGAGGAACCGCGATGCGCTACGTATATACGACGATAGAATCGGTGGTCGGCATGCTCCGCCTGATCGCCAGCGATGCCGGCCTGACGGCAATCCTGTGGGAAAACGACGCGCCCGGCCGTGTGCGCCTGAGCGATTCAGTCGAGCTAATCGAGCTGGCCGACGATGTCGACCACGCGGTGCTCGGCGAGGCAAAACGCCAGCTGGCCGGCTATTTCTCCGGCACGCTGACCGCCTTCACCGTACCGCTCGATTTCCACGGCACCGAGTTCCAGAAAAGCGTGTGGGCGGCACTGATCACCATCCCGTTCGGCGAGACGCGCAGCTATGGCGAGATCGCGCGCCAGATCGGCCGCCCGGGCGCCTCGCGTGCGGTCGGCGCGGCGAACGGCCGCAACCCGATCTCGATCATCGCACCCTGCCACCGTGTGATCGGGGCGAACGGCAGCCTGACCGGTTTCGCCGGCGGATTGGCCGCCAAACAACGGCTGCTCGACATGGAGCGCGCGCCAGCGCGTTAGTTGCGCGGCGCCTGCCGCCGATAGCTGAGCGCCTCGGCGACCTGAAGGCGCCCGACTTCACCATGTCCCGCAAGATCGGCGATCGTCCGTGCCACGCGCAGGATGCGCGTATAGCCGCGCGCCGAGAGCCGCATCGCCGCGCTCGCCTGTGCCAGCAGTTTGCGCCCCGGTTCGTCCGGCGTGGCCACCGCGGCGAGCAGATCGCCGTCGATCTCGGCATTGGTGCGCATGCCGTGATCGGCATAGCGGCGGAGCTGGACGCGTCGTGCCGCGGACACCCGCTCCCGCACCTCGGCCGAGCCCTCGGCCGGCGGTGGCAGCACCAGATCGGCCGCACTCACCGCCTGCACCTCGACATGCAGGTCGATGCGATCGAGCAGTGGCCCGCTGACCTTGGCCTGGTAATCCGCCGCGCAGCGCGGCGCCCGCGAACAGGCCAGCGCCGCATCGCCGAGATGCCCGCAGCGGCACGGGTTCATCGCCGCCACCAGTTGCACGCGCGCCGGAAAGGTTACGTGCGCATTGGCACGCGCCACGCTCACCGTGCCCGTTTCCAGCGGCTGGCGCAGCGAATCGAGCACGGCACGCTGGAATTCGGGCAATTCATCGAGGAACAGCACGCCGAGATGCGCCAGGCTGACCTCGCCCGGCTTCACCTTCAGCCCCCCGCCGACCAGCGCGGCCATCGACGCGGAATGATGCGGCGCGCGATAGGGCCGCGTGCGCGTCAGCCGCCCGCCCTGTAGCGTGCCCGCCACACTCGCCACCATCGACACGTCGAGCGCTTCGGCGGCATCGAGCGGTGGCAGGATCCCGGGCAGGCAAGCCGCCATCAGCGATTTGCCCGCGCCGGGCGGCCCGATCATGAGCAGGTTATGCCCGCCCGCCGCCGCGATCTCCAGCGCGCGCTTGGCCGTTTCCTGCCCCTTCACCTGTGCCAGATCGGGGCCGACAAAGCCCTCCTCGATCGCGCCGGGCTGCGGCGCGGGCAGCAGCCCGTGACCCTTGAAATGGTTGAGCAGCGCCAGGATGTCGGGCGCCGCGATCACCTGGATCGATCCCGCCCAGGCCGCCTCCGGCCCCTGCGCTGCCGGGCAGATCAGCCCCTTGCCGATCGCCGAGGCATGCAGCGCAGCGAGCAGCACGCCCGGCGACGGCGCGATCCGCGCATCGAGCCCCAATTCGCCGACCACGACGTAATCCGCCAGCGTCTCGGCATCGACCACGCCCATCGCACCGAGCAGGGCAAGCGCGATCGGCAGGTCGAAATGCGACCCTTCCTTGGGCAGGTCGGCCGGCGACAGGTTCACGACGATGCGTTTCGGCGGCAGCGCCAGCCCCATCGCGGCGATCGCCCCGCGCACCCGCTCACGGCTTTCCGCCACCGCCTTGTCGCCCAGCCCGACGACGTAGAAGCCCGGCAGCCCGGGGATCAGCTGCACCTGCACCTCGACCGCCCGCGCATCGAGCCCGAGATAGGCGACGGTCGATACGCTTGCCACCATGCAGCCGCCTCCCCCCGAAGTCGGGCGAGCATAGCTGCTTTTTTCAAGGGGGAAAGAGCGCGCCCCTTGCTCTCACCGCTCACGGGGTTGCCGATCAGTCCTCGCGGCTAATAGCTGATGTTCTCCCGCGAAAGCGGCAGCCCAGAGCACCACACGGCATCGCTCTCGTCCCTGCCCCCCGCGTTCGGGGGGGGGAACAAGGTGGTGCTGGCGCAGCGGAAGCAGTTCCGCGGCGACAATCCTGGCTGTCTTGCCAAAACAACACACCGGCCCCACTTATTGCAGGTGACTGTCGCCCCTCGCCCCGCCACCCACCCGTTCAAGCGTTACGGGCAACTCACGCTCGGCATCCTCCTGATCCTTGGCGCGGGGATCGTGGCCCCGCTTCCCGGTCCCGGCGGCGCCTTCCTGTTCGCCGGCGGCATGATTCTCGTCCTGCGCAATTCCGCCTGGGCGCGACAGCGCTGGGCGCGGCTCAAGCGGCGATTCCCGCGCGTCGGCAGTTTCGTCGATCGCATGATGCGCCGCGGCAGCGCGTTGCGCCGTCATGCACGCGACAAAGCGGCGGCGGCGAATTGACTTTCCCGGCCGTCTTGCCTAATGGCCCGGGCTTCAAGGTCGCCCCCGTGGCGGCCTTCTTACATTCAGATGCCCCCCGGGTTAGATTTTAGGGAATGACCGATGAAGCGGACCTTTCAACCGAGCAATCTCGTGCGCGCGCGTCGTCACGGCTTCCGTCTCCGCTCGGCGACCCCGGGCGGCCGCAACATCCTGCGCGCACGCCGCAACCGCGGCCGCAAGAAGCTGTCGGCCTAACCAACCCCGCTGGCGCCGCCAGCATATCGACCTTGCAGGTTCGCCGCGATTTTCTCGCGGCGAATGCGGGCAGGCGCGCACCGATGCCGGGATTCGTCCTGCTCGTGCGCGACCGCCAAGACGGGTCGCCCGATATGCGTATCGGCTATACCGTCACCAAGAAGATCGGCAACGCCGTGGTTCGCAACCGCATGAAGCGGCGGTTGCGTGCGCTGGCGCGTGATCTGTTGCCCGAGCGCGGGATTCGCGGCGCGGATCATGTGCTGATCGGCCGCAACGGCGGGATCGAGCGTGACTATGCGCAATTGCGCAGCGAGCTGGCCAAGGCGCTGGCCAAGGTGATGCGGTGAATCACCACCAAACCGTCATCCTGAACTCGTTTCAGGATCCAGGCGCGGCCATCCGCCTCATGGACACCGGTTTTTTGGACTCTGTCCGCGCATGGATTCTGAAACAAGTTCAGGATGACGACGGTTTTTCGGCCGGTGCCACATGCTAGCCCGGCTGCTCATCCTCATCGCCCGCGGCTGGCAGCTCGGCCCCTCGCTGATCCTGCCGCCGACCTGCCGCTACGCGCCAAGCTGTTCTTCCTATGCAATCGAGGCGCTTCGCCGCTATGGCGCCCTCAAAGGCGGATGGCTGGCGGCACGACGGATCGGGCGCTGCCATCCCTGGGGCGGATCGGGCTACGACCCGGTTCCTGAACTTCGCGAACGGATTGCTGACCAGTGAAAGACGACCAGAAGAATTTCATCCTGTTCGCGGTGATCGCGGCGCTGATCCTGTTCGGCTGGCCCGTGCTGCAGAACAAGTTCTTCCCCGCCGCCAACCCGCCGGTCACCAAGATCGTTGAGGGCAAGGCACAGGTCGTGCCCAACCCAAGTGCCGATCCCGCCGCCGATGCGCCGTCCGCGGTGCGCGATCGCACCCTCGTGCTGCGCGAAACGCCGCGCGTACGGATCGACACGCCGACCGTGAGCGGCTCGATCAACTTGAAGGGCGCGCGGATCGATGATCTGATCCTGAAGACCTACAAGGAAACGATCGCCAAGGATTCGAAGCCGATCCGCCTGCTCTCCCCCTCGGGCAGCCCGGACGCCTATTTCGCCGGCTTCGGCTGGCGCGACGACGGGCTCAAGCCGCCCGCGCCTGACACGGTGTGGAAAGCGACCGGCGACGTGCTGTCGCCCGGCAAGCCGGTCACGCTCGACGCCGCCAACGCGCAAGGGCAGCGTTTCCGAATCGAACTGTCGGTCGACGACGGCTATATGTTCACGATCCGCCAGACGGTCGCCAATGCCGGCGCCGCGCCGGTGCCGGTCGCGACCTACGGCCTGGTCAACCGCAACGGGGTGTTCAAGGAACCGGATACCTGGACCGTTCAGGTCGGCCCGATGTCCGCGCACAATGGCGGCGCGGATTACGGCACGAACTTCTCCGACGTGGATGAGGCTGCGCAGAAATTCTCCACCACTGGCGGCTGGCTCGGCTTTACCGACAAATATTGGCTGACCGCGATCGTTCCCGATCAGGCGGTGCCGTTCGACGGCCAGTTCCGCGCCGGCGCCAACAAGGCCTATCAGGCGGATTATTCGGTCACGCCGCGGCTGCTCGCCCCCGGCAAGGCGCTGACGCAGACGTCGCGCTTCTTCGCTGGCGCCAAGGAAGTCCGCCTGCTCGATCGCTATACCGACAAGGAGGGCATCGCCTTCTTTGATCACGGCATCGATTGGGGCTGGTTCCGCATCGTCGAAAAGCCGATCTTCTATTATCTCGACTGGCTGTTCCGCATGGTCGGCAATTTCGGCGTCGCCATCATCCTGCTGACCTTCACGATCCGCGGAATCATGTTCCCGATCGCGCAGAAGCAGTTCAAGTCGATGGCGGCGATGAAGACGCTGCAGCCCAAGATGAAGGCGCTGCAGGAGCGCTACAAGGACGACAAGCCGCGCCAGCAGCAGGAGATCATGCAGCTGTACAAGACCGAGAAGGTCAATCCGCTCGCCGGCTGCCTGCCCACCTTGCTGCAGATCCCGATCTTCTATGCGCTGTACAAGGTGCTGCTGCTGACGATCGAAATGCGCCACCAGCCGTTCGTCGCCTGGATCAAGGATCTCTCCGCGCCGGATCCGGCGACGATCCTAAACCTGTTCGGCTATCTGCCGTTCACGCCGCCGCATTTCCTGGCCATCGGCATCGTGCCGGTGCTGCTCGGCATCTCGATGTACTTCCAGTTCAAGCTCAACCCCGCGCCGATGGACGACACGCAGAAGCAGATCTTCGCGATCATGCCCTGGGTGCTGATGTTCGTGATGGCGCCGTTCGCGGTCGGTCTGCAGGTCTACTGGATCACCTCAAACTGCCTGACGATCCTGCAGCAGCGCGTGCTCTACGCGCGGCATCCGGGGATGAAGGAAGCGACGGCGAAATAGCCACCGCCGGCTTGACCCGCCCGAGCGTCACCCCGGACTTGTTCCGGGGTCCACCGGGCGGCATGCTATGGACAAGCGGCTCGGCGGGAGCGCTCGCGGCGTAGTGGACCCCGGAACAAGTCCGGGGTGACGAATGAGGCTCGCCAGCCTGATATGAACGGACCGAACAGATGACCGACACACCGCCCGAAGCGTCCGCCCCCGCGCCATTCGAAACCGCGACCTTCGACCCCGATCTGGTCGAGCGCGCGCGCAAGACGTTCGCCGGCCCTGTCGCGTTCCTGAAGTCCGCGCCGAAGCTCGAATTCCTGCCCGAGGCGAGCGTGCCGGAAGTGGCCTTTGCCGGCCGCTCCAATGTCGGCAAATCGTCGCTGCTCAACGCGCTCACCGGGCGCAAGGCGCTGGCGCGCACCTCGGTCACCCCGGGCCGCACGCAGGAACTCAACTTCTTCGATGTCGGCGAGCCGCTCGGCTTCCGCCTCGTCGACATGCCCGGCTATGGCTATGCCAAGGCGCCCAAGGACATCGTCAAGCAGTGGCGCTTCCTGGTGAACGATTTCCTGCGCGGCCGGCAGGAACTGAAGCGCGCGCTGGTGCTGATCGACTCGCGCCACGGCATCAAGGATGTCGACCGCGAGATCCTCGAGATGCTCGACAAGGCCGCGGTCAGCTACCGCCTGGTGCTGACCAAGGCGGACAAGATCAAGGCCAGCGACCTTGCCGACGTCGCGACTCGAACCGCCGAGGAAGCGCGCAAGCGCGCTGCCGCCCACCCGGATATCTTGCTGACCTCCAGCGAAACCGGACTCGGCATCGCCGAATTGCGCGCGGCGGTGATCGAAGCGATCGGCTGACCGCCGACGGCACCCAACCGGAGCGGCCGATATCAGCGACTTGCGGCGATGCGCGCCGGGCCGGGGCGCCGGTCGTGGTGCCGCCCGGCAATTAGCGTTTCGTGCCGCGGCGAGACTGTGCTTCAGGGATATTTCGCAAACATGACGGTAAGGCGAAGCCGTATTTCTGGAAGGGCGGCACGTGGGCCTATTGATCTTGACGACGGCTGCGGCGCTCTCGGTTGCGCCCCCGCTGCAGACCGAGCCGCCGGCCGCTCCGGCGGCGCCGATCACTGCCCCCGTCGATCAGGCAGTACCCCAGCCGATCGAGACGCCCGCACCGTCGCTCACACCGCTACCGCTGCAGGATACCGCGCCACCAGCCGCTGAGCCGCCGCACCAGGCCGATGTGGTGGTCACTGCGCGCTCGGCGTCGGATGCTGCCGATCCGCTGCGCGGCGCCAATCTCAAGGCGTTCGAGCTTACCAATGCGGTCGACGATGCGATCGTCGGGCCCGTCGCGATGGTCTACAAGAAGAAGGTGCCCTCTCCGATCCGCCAGGGCATCCACAACTTCCTGTACAATCTGCGCGAACCGGTCGTGTTCATCAACTTCGTGTTGCAGCACAAGATCGGCAAGGCCGCGGAAACGGTCGGCCGCTTCGCACTCAATACGACGATCGGCGCGCTTGGCGTGGTCGACATGGCCAAACGCAAGCCGTTCAAGCTCCCGCGCCGCGGCAACGGGTTCGCCGATACGCTCGGCTTCTACGGTGTCCCCAACGGCCCGTTCATGTTTCTGCCGATCGTCGGACCGACCACGGTACGCGATCTGTTCGGCGGCGCGGTCGATCGCCTGACCATGCCGCTCGTGTTCGGCCGGACTTTCACCCGCCCGGAAGTTGCGGCCCCGCTCGGCGTGCTCGGCGCGCTCGATCACCGCGCCGAATTCGACGAGACGCTCTCCGCGCTGCACGACGGCCAGGAAGATCCCTACGCCAACACGCGCGCCTTCTACCTGCAGCGCCGCCAGGCCGAAATCGATCATCTGCGCGGCCGCAAGACCGGCGCGTCCAGCCCGATGTCGGAAAAGCCGGTCGGGCCGATCCGGGTCAACGGGCGCGTGCTGACGCCCACACCGGCGCCACCGACACCCGCCCCCGGCAACTGATCAGGCGCGTTGCCTGTGCGGCCTGCCGCCGCTATCCCGCCTCCCTATGAAACTGATCATTGGCAACAAGGCCTATTCCTCCTGGTCACTGCGCGGCTGGCTCGCGTGCAAGCAATCCGGGCTGCTGTTCGAGGAAGTCGTCGTGCCGCTGTACGACGAGGCATGGGACAAGCGCCGCGAAGGCGACGAATTCGCCCCCTCCTCGGGCAAGGTGCCGATCCTGTGGGATGGCGATGCGGTGGTGTGGGACAGCCTGGCGATCATCGAATATCTCGCCGAGAAGACCGATCGCGACCTGTTTTGGCCAGCCGACGATGCCGCGCGCGCAATGGCGCGTTCGATGTCGGCGGAAATGCATTCAAGCTTCACCGCCCTGCGCCGCAAGCACAGCATGAACATCCGCCAGTCCTTCCCGCCCGTGCAGCCCGACGACGACGTGATCGCCGATCTCGCGCGCATCATGGAGCTCTGGGCGCAGGCGCGCGCACGCTTTGGCGGCGACGGCGAATTCTTGTTCGGCCCGTTCGGCGCGGCCGACATCATGTTCGCGCCCGTCGTCACGCGCATCGTCACCTATAGCCTGCCGATCGCGCGCTTCGCCGCCGGCTATATGGACGCGGTGCTGCAGCATCCCTTCATGCAGGACTGGATCGCCGCCGCACAGGAAGAGGAATGGGTGATCGAGAAGTTCGAGGTGCCTTCCGCTACTTGATCCGCTGCGCTGCGTACGGCGTGCCGTCCTTGTGCGTATAGCCGTGCGGCGCGAAATCCATGTCGATGTCTGAATAGCAGCCGCCCTCGTCGGCGCCGGTGCCGATCGCGACGAACACGCAGTCCGCGTCGCTGCGGTTCTGCAAATGATGTCCGTTGGCCATGCCTTTGGGGAACGCCGCGACGTCGCCGGCGCGCAGCACCGTTTCGCCGTCATCCTCGACCAGCACCGCTTCGCCCGACAGCATCACCACCAATTCGTCCTCGCTGCGATGCCAGTGCCGCTGCGACGACCAGGCGCCGGGCTTCAGCGTGACGTGGCTCGCGCCCATCTGGGTCAGCCCCGCCACCGGGGCCATGCGGCGGTACCAGCGTCCTGCCACCGCCGCGTCGAACGGCGCCGGGTAGCCGGTAGCATTGGTCTGCGGGATTGTATCGAGATCGAGCTTGGGCAATGTCCCCTCCATGTCTGAGCCACATATGCCACCCGAACGTCCCGATGTCCTTGATCTCGCCACGGCGCTGATCGCCTGCGATAGCGTCACGCCTGCGCGCGGCGCCGTGTTCGACGTGCTCGAAGCGGCGTTGCTGTCGCTCGGCTTCGCGGTTGATCGCTTTGTCGTCGGCGCGGCGCCCGATGGCCCGGTCGAGAACCTGCTTGCCGTCCGCGGTACCGCCGGCCCGCATTTCGCCTTTGCCGGACATCTCGACGTCGTCCCGCCCGGCACCGGCTGGACCAGCGGCGCGTTCGCCGCGGACGTGCGCGACGGTCTGCTTTACGGCCGCGGCGCGGTTGACATGAAGGGGGCCATCGCCGCCTTTGTTGCCGCCATTCCCGTCACCAGCGCCGGCACGATCAGCCTGATCGTTACCGGCGACGAGGAAGGCCCGGCGACCTTCGGCACGCCCGCGATCATCGATCGTATGGCCAACCGCGGCATCGCGCCGGACCTATGCCTGGTCGGTGAACCGACTTCGACGGCCCGGCTCGGCGACATGATCAAGATCGGTCGTCGCGGATCGGTCAATATCTGGATCGATATGCCCGGCCGCCAGGGGCATGTCGCCTATCCGCAGCTTGCCGACAATCCGATCCCCAGGCTCGTTGCGGCACTGGCCGAGATCGACGCGATCGTGCTGGATCACGGCAACGCCTGGTTCCAGCCCTCGAACATCGAGGCGACCGACATCACCGTCGGCAACCCCGCGACCAACGTGATTCCCGCGCATGCCGCGGCGCGGCTCAGCGTCCGCTTCAACGACGAGCAGAACGGTGCGGCGCTGGTTCAGCGGATCGAGGCGATCGTGCAGCGCCACGCGCCGGCTGCCACCGTTACCGCGCGCATTTCGGGCGAGGCGTTCCTGACGCCGCCGGGCGCCTTCTCCACGCTGATCGGCGATGCGATCGAGGCGCATACGGGACTTCGCCCCGAACTTTCCACCACCGGCGGCACGTCCGATGCACGGTTCCTGTCGAAGCTATGCCCGGTGGTCGAATTCGGCCTGTGCAACGCAACGATGCACAAGCTCGACGAGGCGGTGGCGATCGCCGATCTCGAAACGCTGCGCGATATCTACGCCGACATCATCGCCCGCGCGCTGCGCTAGCGCCCATCGTTACGCCCGGGCGCGGAGCGCGCGGCGCGCGTCGGTGCGCGACCAGTCGACGAATGCGGCCTCGTCCATCGGCTCGGCGATCGCGAAGCCCTGGATCACGTCGCAGCCGATCACGCGCAGCACATCGGCCTGCGCCTGGCTTTCGATCCCCTCGCCCACCGCCTCGCAGCCCAGGCCATGGATCAGCCCGATCACGGCCTGCGCGATCATCCGCGCCTCGGCGCTCTCGGCAATATCAATGATCAGGCTGCGATCCAGCTTCACCCGATCGACCGGCAGGTCGCGCAGCCGCGACAGGTTCGAATAGCCGGTGCCGAAATCGTCGATCGCGATCGTCGCGCCGTCCGCGCGCAACTGCGCGATCGCCTCGATCACGTCCTGCGAGCAATGCATGGCCAGCGTCTCGGTGATTTCCAGTTCGAGCAGCCGGGCCGGGGCATTGGCCAGACGCATCGCTGCGCGCAGCCGCTTGAAGAAAGCGGCATGATCCAGCTGGCGCTGCGAGATGTTGATCGCCAGCCGCTGCTCGATGCCTAGCCGCCCCCAGCGTTCGATCGTCTCGGCTACCGTCGCGATCACCCATTCGCCGATCTCGACAATCAGCCCGGTTTCCTCGGCGCGCTGGATGAACGCGCCCGGCAGTGTAGTGCCGTCACGCGGATGCTGCCAGCGCAACAGCGCCTCGGCCGCCACGATCCGTCCGTCGGGCACGCTGACCTGCGGCTGGTAGACCAGCGTGAACTGCCCCTGTTCGATCGCTTCGCGCAAATCGATTTCCAGCCGCGCCCGGTCGGCAATCCGATCGGCCAACTCCTTGGTGAAATATTCCGCCCGCCCCCGCCCGCTGGCCTTGGCATGATACATCGCGGCATCCGCGGCGCGCATCAGATCGGTCAGGTTGGTGCCGTGATCGGGACGCATGGCGATGCCGATCGAGGCACCGATCTCGACATCGGTGCCGAGCAGATCGAACGGCTCGGCCAGCGCGAACAGCAGGCCGCGGGCGATCCGCGATGCCTCGCTAGCATCGGCGAGGTGGCTGACGAACATGGTGAACTCGTCACCGGCGAGCCGCCCGATCAGCGGCTGCGGCGCGCCGGTATCGTCGCTCACCCGGTCGCCCACCGCGCGCAGGCGATTGGCGACCATGCCGAGCAGCATGTCGCCCATCGCATGGCCCATCGTATCGTTGACGGTCTTGAATCGATCCAGATCAATGAAGAACAGGGCGGCGATCGTGCCGGGCGGCAGATCGCTCAGCATGCGCTCGCAGGTACGCCGGAAATTGGTTCTATTGGGCAGCGCGGTGACCGAATCGAACATCGCCAGCCGATGCACGCTTTCGAGATTGATGCTGATCTGCTGGAACAGCCCGGTCATCGCATTGGAGAGATCCGGCACGCAGGTGCCGATCTCCGACGGGATGGCGCTGGTCAGATCGCCTTGCGCGGCATGCGAGAGGCGCAGGATTGCCGAATCGATCGCTGCCGCAGTGCTGGCCAGCGCGCGTTCGGCGGACGCCCAGCTCAATACGGCGCAGACGATCGCGGCGATCAGCGCGCGCGCCACATCGGCGATGCCGATCGGCCCTTCGGGCGTCGTCGCAACCAGCGCCAGGATGAATGCAACCGATCCGGCGCACATCGCGAACGCAATAGCGCGGCTCTTTAGCGACACTCCTTCCATTGCGCTCGTAAGGTCCCCGGCCTGTGGACCGATCTAGCGGCCCCGAGCCGAAAATAACCGCTGAGAGGTTAATAAACTCGATTCGGGTCTGACCTTCGCAAAATGATATACAATGCGCCGGCGCCGCCGTGCCGCGGGTGCGCGCCGCGCACCGCGGCGATCGCCGAGGCGTGCCGCGAGCCCGCCAGCCAGTCGCCCACCGCCGCGCGGATCGCGCCGCGCGCGTGCGGCCGCTCGCTCTCCGCGCGGGGCGGCTTGCCCGTCACCAGCAGGACGACGCGATCGCCCATGCGGATCGCCTGGTCGAGCGCGCCATCCAGCGTCGCATAGGCAGTGGAGAGGTTGTGTCCGTGCAGATCGATCGAACAGTCCGGCGACACGAGGCCGCGGGCGAGCTTCTTGTCCCACGACCCGTCGAGCGTGTTGCTCTTGCGCCCCTCCTTCGACGGGAGGGGTTGGGGGTGCGCGCGTGGGCCTGCGCGTGCGCCTGCGCGTGCTTTCGTGACGACGCTGCCGACGCCGAGGTCCAGCAACTTCTCGAACATCGCGCTCTCGCTCGACTTGCCCCCCGCCCCACCCTTGCCAGCGAGGAGGGCTGGCGGTGCCGCGACCACATGCTTCGAAGGCTTCGCTGCGACCTTCGTCACCGGCACTTTCGCCACCGGCTTGGGCGCCACGCGCAGCGGCCGCACCGTCTCCAGCACGCGCGCCCATAGCGCCGCTTCGCCCGACGATAACGGCCGGTCCGCCATTTAGGGCGCCGGGAAGCCCCGCGCCGCATTCAGCCGCGCGATCGTGCCGATCGGCAGCAACAGGAACGCCGTGCCACGCGCGCTCATCCCGCCAGCAGTGGCGCGCGCATCGTCGCCCGCGCCCCAGAAGGTGTCGAAGCGATTGCTACCCTTGATCGCGCCGCCGGTATCCTGCGCCACCCACAGACCGTTGGCGTCGGTGCGGTCCATCGACAGGAACACCGGCGCGCCCAGCGGCACGAACTTCACGTCCGCCGCCACGCTCACCGCGGGCGTCACCGGCAGGCCGAGCGCGCCCAGCGGCGATCCCTGCTGTTCGCGGAAGAACACATAGCTCTTGTTCTCGCGCATGATGTCGCGACCCTCGGCCGGATGGTCATGCAGCCATTGCACGATGCCCTGCATCGATGTCTGCCCGGGGCCGAGCAACCCGCGCGCCTTCATCAGCGCGCCGATCCCGGTATAGGATCTGCCGTTCTGCGTATCGTAGCCGACGCGCATCACCGTCCCATCGGGCAGACGCAACTGTCCCGATCCCTGCACCTGCAGGAAGAACAGCTCGACCGGGTCTGCCGCCCAGGCGATGATCGGCGCGCGCCCGTCGAGCGCGCCCTGCTCGATCGCGGTGCGATCGAAATAGGGAATGAAGGCGTTCTTCTCGACCCGCCCGCGGATTTTCTTGCCCTTCAGGTCATCGCTGAACAGGCCGAGATCGGCCTCGACCAGATCGCTCGGCCGGCCATAGATCGGCACATAGCCGTCGCGCCGCTCGCGCGCGCCGTGGATCTGCGGCTCGTAATAGCCGGTTGCAAAGGCGCGGCCATCGCCGACCTGTGCGGTCTCGAACCATTGCGCGAAGAAGGTTCGGGCATCGCCGGCCGACCTGGCCGCGTCACATGCCGGTTGCCAGTCGCTACCGCGCGTCAGCCCCGACGTGTCGGTGCGCCGCACCAGCGAGGCACAGGAGATGCGGAACGCGGCCAGCGCATCGCGCGCCTGCGCATCGCTGATCGGCAAGGAAGCGAATACCGGCCCCGCGACCACGCCCGCAGCCGCGGCCGTAGTCGCCCCGAGGGCCGGCACGGTGGCGATCGGCGGCAAAGGAACGGCGGGAATCGGCTGCCGCACCGGTACATTGTTCTGTCGCGGCGGTTGATAGCTGTCCCGGCCCGTGGTGCGGGGCGGCGGGGTGCGCGACACGCCGTTCGGCGGCACGATCCCGCCACTGCACGCACCAAGCAGCAGACCGAGCGCGACGCCGGCCAGTCCGCGCGCCCTTGTCATGCGCATCACGCTTCGTCGGTATCGGCGAGCTTCCAGTTCGGATCGCTGCTCTTCAGCGTCCGTGCGAAGGTCCACACGTCGTGCGTCTCAACCGCGTCGCTCATCGAACCAGCGATGACATTGCCCTCGGCATCGCGGGTGATCGCCGCGACATCGGCATCGAAGCGCAAGGTGATGCGCGCCGCGCTGCCGTTGAGCGATGCATCGGTGATCACCGCGCGTTCGATCGACACCAGTCGGTTGTCGAGCACGTGGCCGGTCTCCGCCCGCGCTGCAATCGCTTCGCCGAAGGCCGCCTTGACGTCGGACTCGACGAGCCATTCGAGCGACTCTTCGTCACCCTTCCAATAGGCTTCCAGGATCATGCGATACGCGCCCTTGGCGCCCTCGACGAACTGGCCGATGTCGAACCCGGGCTCGGCCGCAACTATCTGTCGCAGGCCCGCTTCGGCCTTGCTGTCGATGTGGCGGTTGGCGATCTCGCGCGGCTCGGGCGCACCCTCGATCGGGCGTGGCAGCACGGTGATCGGCGCGCGCTCCTCGGCCGCCTTGGGCAGCGCCTGTTCATGGCCGGTGCGCTTGCCCAGCACCATATAGAGACGTAGCGCCACAAATCCGGCGACCATCGCAAGCAGTACAACGTAAAACACTCTGGTCTCCAAACGCGCAGGTGCGGGCACGCAACATAGGCGTAACACGCGGGGCTTTCAAATGCTCCCCCAAACCGCCAAACCGTTGAACATGGGCACGCCGCCTGCTAGGCGCGCGCTCCTGAGCCGTGATATGGCCCACTCTATTCAAAGGACGAGTTTCGATGAGCGACCAGGACCGCGGCGTGACGACCGAGCCCTACACCAACGGCGAAGATACGGCGCCCGCCGTCGGCCTGCTGTCGCAATATGTGAAGGATTTGTCGTTCGAAAATCCCAACGCTCCCGCGATCTACCAGAACCAGACCGCGCCGCAGATCGACGTGCAGTTCAACATCGGCTCGGGCCAGGTCGGCGAGGACGTCTATGAAGTCGTGCTCAAGATCGAGGTACGCGCCGAGGCCGAGGGCCAGGTCGCATTCATCGTCGACCTGTCGTTCGCCGGCCTGTTCGGGCTGCGTAACATCCCCGCCGAGCATCTGCAGCCGTTCCTGCTCGGCGAAGCGCCGCGCCTGATCTTCCCGTTCGCCCGCCGCGTGCTGGCCGATGCGGTGCGCGACGGCGGCTTCCCGCCGCTGCTGCTCGAGCCGATCGATTTCGGCACGCTGTATCAGCAGCAGGCCGATGCCGAAGGCCAGCCCGCCGTCACCACCGGCGAAGTCGGCACTGCTTGAGCCTGACCGCGTCCGCGCCCCCGTGGTCCTGCGAAAGCAGGAGTCCGAGGCGACGGGCGGCACCATAGCGGCTCTGGGCTCCTGCTTGCGCAGGAGCACTTTTCAAAAGGCATGGCCATGAACCTGACACGCGCGCTGGGGTCCGTCGGGGGGCTCACCCTCGCCAGCCGCGTGCTCGGATTGGTCCGCGATTCGCTGTTCGCCCGCTTTGTCGGCGCGAGCTTCGCGTCGGATGCTTTCCTCGTCGCGTTCCGCCTGCCCAACCTTTTCCGCGCGCTGTTCGCGGAAGGGGCCTTCTCCGCCGCGTTCATACCGATGTTCAATCGCAAGATGGCCGAGGGCGAGAACGGCATGCCGCGGGCCGTGACGTTTGCCGAAAACGCGTTGTCGGTGCTGCTGCCGATGCTGATCGTGTTCACGATCGTGATGGAGCTGGCCGCCTGGCCGGTCACCTATCTGCTGTCGGGCGGATTCAAGAATGCCAGCGCCGGCGAGTTCGCCTTCGCGGTTGAGTTATCGCGGATCACCTTTCCCTATCTGCTGCTGATCAGCCTGGTCTCGCTGCTCGGCGGCATCCTCAATTCGCTGCAGAAATTCTGGGTCAACGCCGCCGCACCGATCCTGCTCAACGCGACGCTGATCGCGGCGCTGCTGTTTTTCCATACCGATCCGCTCGGCACCGCGCGCAACCAGGCGATCGCGGTGACGGTATCGGGCGCTTTGCAACTGCTGTGGCTCGGCTGGTCGTGCCGCGCCGCGGGCGTTCGGCTGCGGCTGCGCATGCCGCGGCTCAACCCCGACGTGAAGAAGCTGCTGTCGTTGATCTGGCCCGCCGCGGCCGGCGCCGGGGCGGTGCAAATCAACCTCGTTGTCTCCACCGCGCTCGCCGCCAGCCTGCTGCCCGAAGGCTCGGTATCGTACATCTATTATGCCGATCGCCTGAACCAGCTGCCGCTTGGCCTGATCGGCATCGGGCTCGGCACGGTGCTGCTGCCGACAATCTCGCGCCAATTGGGGCTAGGCCATGAGGCGGACGCGATGGATACGCAGAATCGCGGCATGGAGCTGGCGCTGTTCTTCACGCTGCCCGCTACCGTCGCGTTGATTGCGTGCGGCGCCCCGATCGTCGCCGCCTTGTTCCAGCACGGCGCGTTCAAGGCGGACGATACCGTCGCAACCGCCGGCGCGCTTGCCGCCTTCTCGATCGGGCTGCCCGCCTATATTCTCGTCAAGGTGCTGACGCCGGGCTATTATGCCCGGTCGGACACGCGCACGCCGGTGCGCTTTGCGACGATCGCGATCGCGATCAATTTCGTGCTCAATCTGGCCTTCATCGTGCCGCTCCAGCATCTCGGCCCGCCGCTCGCGACCGCGCTTGCCAGCTGCGTCAACGTGTTCCTGCTGTACAGGACGCTGCGCACGCGCGGCCATTTCGTGCCGGACCTCCGTCTGCGCCGCCGCGCCGTCCGCCTGCTCGGCGCAGCGCTGCTGATGGGCATCGCGATGTATCTGCTCACCGACCGTTTCACGCCCTATACCACCGGCCCGAGCCTGACCCGCTGGATGGCGATGTTCGTGCTGGTCGGCACCGGCGGGCTGGTCTACGCGGTCGCCTGTTTCGTGCTGCGCGCCTACACCCCCGCCGATCTGCGGGTGATGTTCCGGCGCAAGGCGGTTTGAGAGTTTCCTGACATGCGCGTCGTCTCCGGCATCAAGCCCACCGGCAATCTCCACCTCGGCAACTATCTCGGTGCCGTGAAGCAATGGGTGGCGATGCAGGATGATATCCAGCAACAGGGCGGCGAGACGCTGTATTTCATCGCCGACCTGCACGGCCTGACCGAATGGATCGACCCGGCCGAGCTCGGCGCGAACACGATCGAGATGGCCGCGACGGTGATCGCCGCCGGGATCGATCCCGAGCGCTCGATCCTGTTCAACCAGACCCGCGTCCCGCAGCATAGCGAGCTCGCCTGGCTGCTCAACAACGTGGCGCGCGTCGGCTGGCTCAACCGCATGACGCAGTTCAAGGACAAGGCCGGCAAGAACCGCGAAGGCGCGAGCGTCGGCCTGTACGATTATCCCGTGCTGATGGCGGCGGACGTGCTGCTCTACAACGCCACCCATGTGCCCGTCGGCGACGATCAGAAGCAGCATCTCGAGCTTGCGCGCGACATCGCCGCCAAGTTCAACCTCGATTACAAGGTCGATCTGTTCACGCAGCCCGAACCAATGGTCAGCGCGGCCGCGCCGCGTATCATGTCGCTGCGCGACGCCGCGACCAAGATGTCGAAATCGAATCCGTCGGAACAGGCGCGGGTCAATCTGGTCGACGATGACGAGACGATCGCCGGCAAGTTCCGCAAGGCCAAAAGCGACGCCGATGCGTTGCCCGACACCGTTGCCGGCCTCGCCGACCGGCCCGAAGCCAAGAACCTGGTGACGATCTATGCCGCTTTGGCCGACAGCACGCCCGATCGCGTGATCGCGGATTATGCCGGCCAGGGCTTCGGCACGTTCAAGCCGGCGCTGGCCGATCTCGCCGTGGCAACGCTCGGCCCGATCCGGGATCGCATGCTGCGCCTGCTCGACGACCGCGCCGAAGTCAGCCGCCTGCTCGACCGCGGCGCGGAGAAAGCGCGCGATCTGGCCGCGCCGACGCTATTGGCGGCGCAGCGCGCCATGGGATTGCAGATCTAGCGGCCTCGCTGGCGGCCGCAGCCGGTCGCGCTTAGCCCTCAAGCTCGCGCAGCAGGATCCGTACGGCGCCGTCGATTTCGCGGTCCGTGTCGCGCAGTGCTTCGATCCGCCGCACCGCATGGATCACGGTCGAATGGTCGCGCCCGCCGAACTTGCGCCCGATTTCGGGCAGCGAGCGCGTCGTCAGGCGCTTGGCCAGATACATGGCGATCTGCCGCGGCCGGGCCACGACCACCGCGCGCCGGGCCGACACCAGATCGACCGGCTTCAATTCGAAATGCGCCGAGACCGCCTTCTGGATCTCGTCGATCGTCACGCGGCGTTCGGCGCCGCGCAGCACGTCGCCAAGCGTCGCCACGGCGAAATCGAGATCGACGCTGTCGCCGGTCAGTTGCGCATAGGCGACGATCCGCCCCAGCGCGCCTTCCAGATCGCGAATGCTCTGCGTGATCCGACCGGCAAGCAGATCCAGCACCTCGCCCGGCACCGATGCGCCGGGCATGTCGACCAGCTTGCGCTGCAGGATCGCCTGGCGCAGCGGCAGGTCCGGCGCCTTGATGTCCGCCACCAGGCCGACCGACAGGCGCGAGGTGATCCGCGCTTCGACGCCGTCGAGGCTTTGCGGGCAGCGATCGGCACAGACGACGAGCCGCTGGTTCGCCGCCATCACTTCGTTGATCGTGTGGAAGAATTCTTCCTGTGTCGCATCCTTGCCGGCAATGAACTGCAGATCGTCGATCATCAGCAGATCGGCGGAGCGCAGGCGCATCTTGAACGCATGCGTGTCCTTGGCGCGCATCGCCGAGACGAATTCGAACATGAAGCGCTCGGCCGACATCAGGATCACGCGCGCGTCCGGCACGGCCTCGAGATAGGCCGCGCCCACCGCATGCATCAGGTGGGTCTTGCCCTGCCCCGTGCCGCTATGCAGGAACAGCGGGCTGAAGCGCGGCGCGCCCGGCGCGGCCAGCGCCTTGGCGGCGTTGAAGGCTACCTTGTTCGAGGCATCGACGACGAACCGGTCGAAGGTGAAGCGCGGGTCGAGCGGCGGCCGCGCCGAGGGCTCGACCGGCTTCACCGCGACCGGCGCGGCGGAGGTCGCTACGCTCAGCACGGTCGGGGCCGGCGCCGCGGCCGGCGCCGTGGCGGCGCGCGTTTCGATCGATACGCTGCGCACGTCCGGCAGGATGGCGCGGAATTCCGCTGCCAGCCGATCGGCATAATGGTTGCGGACCCAGTTGGTCATGAACGCCGACGGGAGCGCGAGCCGAATCGTGTCGTCCGCGCCGTCGTCGATCAGTTCCATCGGCTTCAGCCACTGATCAAACAGGCGCGCGCCGGCGGATTCGCGCAGGTGGCCGCGGACGGTTCCCCATGCGCGCGCCGCGTCGCCCAGCTGATCCACGTCAAAACCCACGATACTCGCACCCTCTATACCCACGGCGCGATTTGCCCCCCGCGCTGATGAATCCCAATCGCAAACGCTCCCCGCGGGCGGAATCACATCCGTCCGACGCCGAGGCCGTTACGATAGAGTCGGCCGGGCTGAATCGCCGCCGCCGGAGGTCAGTTAGAGAAGATCGTGGCGAGTCGAGCAAGGCCTCGACCGGTCACATTTCCGAAATAATCCGGGTTGACACAAAACGCGCCAAGGATTCACGTCGAATTTCTTATAAGACACTGCAATCGCTTGGCTTTTCACCGACCGCGCGAAAACCCGGCGTGCGAATCGCAGCGTTTCCGCGCCTGTTCTATACCCGTTCCGGATTGAGGATATTTGCGCATGCGGGTGAATCGATCGCGCGCCTTAACCTGCATCAGGGACGACAAAAAGCCCGCCGGGAGCTGTCCCGGCGGGCGATGTGCTTCGTCGTCGTCGTCGCCGTTAGGCGAGTGCGGCGACCGCCTTGGTCAGGCGCGAGAATTTCCGCGAGGCCGTGTTCTTGTGATACACGCCCTTGGCGACGCCACGCATCAGCTCCGGCTGGACCTGGACCAGCGCAGCAGCAGCCGCATCCTTGTCGCCGGCGATCAGCGCCGATTCGCACTTCTTGACGAAGGTACGGATACGACCAACCCGGTTGCCGTTCACAATCGTGCGTGCCGCGTTACGACGGATACGCTTTTTCGCCTGTGGCGTGTTCGCCATGAAGCCCTCATCTGGTAAATAGAAAGGGGCGCGGACGGCAAAGCCCGCAGCCCCGGAAAGCGCGCTCCTTACCGAGCGCCGGCGCGGCGGTCAACTCTCATCGCTGGCATTTCGGGCACCAGAAGGTCGATCGGCCGCCCTCGCTATAGCGTTTGACCAGCCCGCCGCAGCCGCACGGCTCTCCTTCACGGCCGTAAACCGCGAATTGCTTGGAAAAATAGCCGAGTTCGCCATCCGGCTTGGCATAATCGCGCAGCGTCGATCCACCGGCGTCGATCGCGGCCAGCAGCACCGCGCGGATGGCCTCTACGAGCCGCTCTAACCGCACCGGCGACACCCGACCGGCAGCGGTCTTGGGGGAGATTCGCGCGAGATACAGCGCCTCGCAGACATAGATGTTGCCGAGCCCCGCGACGATGCGCTGGTCGAGCAGCATCAGCTTGATCGACGCCTTCCGCCCGCCGAGCGCATCATGCAGATGCCCCGCGGTAAGCTCGGGGCCCAATGGCTCGGGGCCGATTCCCTGGAATGGCGGATAGGCATCGATATCGGCGGTCGGCCACAGATCGACCGAGCCGAATCGTCGCGCATCGTTGAGCGCCAGGTGCCGCCCGCTGTCGGTCGCGATGAGCAGATGATCGTGCGTAAGCAGTTCGGCCGGATCGACCCGCCACCTGCCGGACATGCCGAGATGGAAGATCAGGGTATCGCCGCGATCCGTCTCGATCAGCCCGTATTTCGCGCGCCGGCCAAGCGCGGTGACGGTGGCCCCCGTCATGCGCTGGCGCAGATCTTCGGGAAACGGCCGCCGCAGATCCCCGCGCCGCGTCTCGACCGAGGCCAGGCGCTGGCCCTCCAGCACGGGCCGCAAGCCCCGCACCGTCGTCTCGACCTCTGGTAGTTCAGGCATCCCACACTCCGTCATCCCGAACGTGTTTCAGGATCCATTGTGCCGGCATGGCGACACTCACCTAATTGTCCGGGGCTTAGCCGCCCGATGGATCCTGAAACAAGTTCAGGATGACGATATTGTGGCGAGGATGACGGCCTGCGATAGCAGTGCGACGCTGGCGCCCGCCCGACGCGCGGTAACGAGAAGCAGGCTCGCGCCATCATCGTGGTTTGCGCCGCGCCCGCGCTCGGCTAGAGCCGCACCATGACCGATCCAGCGCCCACCCCTACGCCCGATACCGTCTCCTTCGGCTACGAAGACATTCCCGCGCAGGAAAAGACCGCCCGTGTCGGCGGCGTGTTCACCAGCGTCGCGGCGAAATACGATCTCATGAACGATGCCATGTCGGGCGGCATGCACCGGCTGTGGAAGGACCGCTTCGTCCGCCGCGTGAAGCCACGCGAGGGGGAGCAGGTGCTCGACATGGCCGGCGGCACCGGCGACATCGCCTTCCGGCTCGCGGCGTCCGGCGCGGCGGTGACCGTCGCTGATATCAACCCGGCGATGCTCGAAGTGGGCATGGAACGCGCCGCCAAGCGCGGCATCGACGGCCTGGTCTGGACCGAGGCCAATGCCGAAGTGCTGCAATTCCCCGATCGCTTCTTCGATGCCTATACGATCGCGTTCGGCATCCGCAACGTGACAGACATCCCCAAGGCGCTGCGCGAGGCGCACCGCGTGCTGCGCCGCGGCGGTCGCTTCTACTGCCTCGAATTCTCGACCACGCTGTGGCCCGGCTTCGGCGACGTGTACGACGCTTACTCGCACAAGGTCGTGCCGAAGCTCGGCCAGTTGCTCGCGGGCGATCCCGAATCGTACCGCTACCTGATCGAATCGATCCGCCGCTTCCCCGACATGGAAAAGTTCAAAGGCATGATTGCCGAGGCCGGCTTCGTGCAGACCAAGGTTGAACCGATGCTCGGCGGGCTCGTCGCGATCCACAGCGGCTGGAAGATTTGATGCGCGTTACGCTTCTTCCCCCCTCCCGCATGCGGGAGGGGTCGGGGGAGGGCCTGTTCACGGCCTCCGCAACGCTTATTCGACAGGCCCTCTCCCAGCCCCTCCCGCATGCGGGAAGGGAGCAGGCGTGACCCAAACCACCACCCACCTCTGGCGTCTGGTAAAATGGGGCCGCATCCTTGCACGCCACGGTGCGCTGCGCGGGATCGAGCGCGATCCAAACACCCCTGCCCCGATCCGCCGCCTCGTTCGCATCGCGCGGATCGGCGCGCGCGTGCCGAAGATCCCGGCCTATGCCGACGCGCTCCAGGCGATCGGCCCCGCCGCGATCAAGCTCGGACAAACGCTCGCCACCCGCCCCGACATCGTCGGCGAAGCGGCGGCTAATGACCTTTTGCGCCTTCAGGACGCGCTTCCGCCCGTCCCGTACGAGACGATTCACGCCGCGATGACCCGGGCGTTCGGCCGCGATCCCAGCATGCTGTTTCAATCGATCGATCCGGTACCGGTCGGCGCGGCGTCGATCGCGCAGGTTCACCGCGCAATTACGACCGACGGCCGCACCGTGGCGGTAAAGGTCCTGCGCCCCGGCGTGGAGGAAGATTTCGCCCGCGCGATCGACACCTATCAATGGGCTGCCGCCCAAGTCGAGGCGATGGGTGGCGAGCTTTCCCGTCTGCGCCCGCGCCTGGTGATCGAGACGTTCAAGCGCTGGACGGCGCGCGAGCTCGATCTCCGCCGCGAGGCCGCCTCCGCCTCCGAACTCGCCGAATCGATGACCGCCGAGCCCGATTTCGTCGTGCCGGCGATCGACTGGCAGCGCACCAGCGGCAAGGTGCTGACGCTCGAATGGGTCGACGGGATAAAGCTGAGTAACCGCGCCGCCTTGGTCGATGCGGGCTACGACGTCCGCCTGCTCGCCAACACGCTTGTCCATGCGTTCCTCCGCCAGGCGATCGCCGAGGGTTTCTTCCATGCCGACATGCATCAGGGAAACCTATTCGCGCTGCCCGGCAACAAGATCGCCGCGATCGATTTCGGCATCATGGGCCGGATCGATCGGCGCGCCCGCGTGTGGCTGGCGGAAATCCTCTACGGCCTGATCACCGGTAATTATAAGCGCGTCGCGGAAATCCATTTCGAGGCGGGCTATGTGCCGGCGCATCACAATGTCGCCGAATTCGCCACCGCGCTGCGCGCGGTGGGCGAACCGATGCGCGGCATGGCAGTCAAGGACATGTCGATCGGCATGATGCTCGACGGCCTGTTCAACATCACGCGCGATTTCGACATGCAGACCCAGCCGCATCTGTTGCTGCTGCAGAAGACCATGGTGATGGTCGAGGGCGTCGCTACCAGTCTCGATCCCGATATCAATCTTTGGGATGCCGCCGCGCCGTTCGTGCGCGAATGGATCCGCACCGAGCTCGGCCCCGAAGCATTCGTTGCCGACAAGATCATCACCGATCTGCGCACGCTGGCGCGGCTGCCCGAACTGATCCGCAACATCGAGGCGCGCTACCCGTCCCCCGGCGGCGCCCCGCCGAGCCCGCCGCTGCGCGAGATCGAGGTCGTGCGCATTGGCGGTGGCTGGCGCTATCTTGCCGTCGCCTTGCTCAGCGCGGTGCTCGGGGCGGCGATCGTCTGGTCGCTGGTCGGGTAATGTCCCGCCCGCTCACCCCACTCTGGCTGAGCGCCCCCAGCCGGTTCGCAGCGCTGAAGCCCATCCCTGCGCGGTGGGGGCTTGCGCTGCTCGTGCTCGTGCTCGCCGCCAGCCTGACCGCGTTGGCCAGCCCGGGGCCGCCGCCGGTCAGCCACAGCCCGGCCACCCGCGCCGACGACATGGCCGATGTCGTGTTGTACGAATCGATCGTCTCGGGTGTGCGCGCCGGCGGCAACTACTATGCCGTTACCGCCGCCGCGCTGCGCACCGGCAACTATCCGCTGCGCCCGTTCATCACCTTCCGGCTGCCGACGCTCGCCATGGTGCAGAGCCTGTTACCGGCGCCGGTGACCATCGCCCTGCTCTACCTGCTTGCCGCCGGCGTGCTGCTGGCGTGGTTCGTGCGGCTGCGCCCCGCCTTCGCTCGCGCGCCGCCGCGCGCGATCGCGGTGATCCTGTTGGCGGGCGGCATGGCGGCGTTCGTGCAGGCCGATCTGGTCGGCTTTCACGAGGTTTGGGCCGGGCTGCTGATCGCACTGTCGCTCGCGCTGCGCAAGCCGAACCGCTGGGTCGAAGCGGCGGCGTTCGGGATGATCGCGATGCTGATCCGCGAGACGGCGGTGCTCTATGTCGGCATCATGGCGATGCTCGCCTTTGCCGAAGGGCATCGCCGCGAGGCCTGGGGCTGGGTCGCGACGCTCGCGATCTTCGCCGTCGTCGTCACGCTGCACGCTTATGCCGTCTCGCAGGTCGTGCGCCCGCTCGATCCCACCTCCCCCGGCTGGTCGGGCCTGCTCGGCTTCGGCTTCTTCGTGAAGACGATGACGATCTCGACTGCGCTGAACCTCGCGCCGGCCTGGCTGGCGGCGCTGCTCGTCGGCCTGACGCTGTTCGGCTGGGCGGCGTGGCGCGACCCGCTGGCGCTTCGCGCGCTCGCCACCATTGGTGCCTATGCGCTGCTGCTCGGCCTGTTCGGGCGCACCGACACCTTCTATTGGGGGCTGATGATCGCGCCCACGATTCTGATCGGCCTCGCCTTCCTGCCCGATGGCCTGCGCGACCTGATCGTCGCCGCCCGCGACCGGCGCCGGATCACGGTGACGAGGATGATTCGATGAAGATCCTGCTGATCGTCGGCGGCGGAATCGCCGCCTATAAAGCCTGCGAACTGATCCGCCTGTGCCGCAAGGCCGATATCGCGGTCACCTGCGTGCTGACCGCCGGCGGGCAGCATTTCGTCACCCCGATGACGCTCGCCGCCTTGTCCGAGAACCAGGTCTATACCAGCTTGTGGGATCTCAAGGACGAAGCCGAGATGGGCCATATCCAGCTCAGCCGCGCCGTCGATCTCGTCGTCGTCGCACCCGCCACGGCCGACCTGATGGCCAAGATGGCGGCCGGCATCGCCGACGATCTCGCCACCACGCTGCTGCTCGCCACCGACAAGCCGGTGCTCGCCGCGCCGGCGATGAACGTGCGGATGTGGCAGCACGCGGCGACGCGCCGCAACGTGGCGACGCTGCGCGGCGACGGCGTGACGGTGCTCGAGCCGGACGAGGGCGCGATGGCGTGCGGCGAGTTCGGCCCCGGGCGGCTGCCCGAACCGGCGGCGATCCTCGTCGCGATCAGGGCCGCGCTGCCCGCCTGATGCACGGCCGCCACATCCTCGTCACCGCCGGCCCGACACACGAGCCGATCGATCCGGTGCGCTATCTCGCCAACCGCTCGTCCGGCCGCCAGGGCTTCGCGATCGCCGCCGCGCTGGCCGCGCTCGGCGCCCACGTTACGCTGATTGCTGGCCCGGTCACGCTGCCGACACCCGCCGGCGTGACCCGCATCGACGTGGAAACCGCACGCGAGATGCAGGCCGCGGTCGATGCCGCGCTGCCCGTAGATGCCGCGGTGATGGTCGCCGCGGTGGCCGACTGGCGCGTTGCGGACACCGGGCAGAAGATCAAGAAGAGCGGCGCGCCGCCCGTGCTGCAGCTGATCGAAAACCCGGATATCCTGGCCGGCCTCGCGCGCAGCGCGCAGCGGCCCGCGCTGCTGATCGGGTTTGCCGCCGAGACCGAACATGTGATCGCGCACGCCACCGCCAAGCGCGCGCGCAAGAATGTCGACTGGATCGTCGCCAACGACGTGTCAGGCGACGTGATGGGCGGCCTCGCCAACACCGTGCACATCGTCACCGCCGGCGGCGTGGAGAGTTGGGAACGCCTGCCCAAGGAGGAAGTCGCGACACGGCTCGCGGCGCGGATCGCCGCGGCGCTGGGCAAGCAGGGATAATGCTGCGCCAAAGAGGTGCCACAGCAAAAGGGCCGGAGCATGACGCTCCGGCCCTTGGGCACCCCTCCCTGGGATAGCGACCCGCTTGCTTGAACTGCGAGACTGGGTCGTGCCGCGGCAAAGCCGCGTCGTCGGTCGGCGGCCCAGAGCCGCCGCCGGCCGGGCGTGATGCGTTTCGGGCGCCGCTACGCTGCGCCCGTGCGCATCACGCCGCGAACTGGTTCATCGTGTTGTGCGCGCCGCCGGCCTTCAGCGCCGCCTCGCCGGCGAAATATTCCTTATGGTCGTCGCCGATGTCGGAACCGGACATGTTCTGGTGCTTCACGCAGGCAATCCCTTCGCGGATCTCCTTGCGCTGCACGCCCTTCACATAGCCCAGCATGCCGGCATCGCCGAAATATTCCTTGGCGAGATTGTCGGTGGACAGCGCCGCGGTGTGATAGGTCGGCAGCGTGATCAGGTGATGGAAGATGCCGGCGCGCGCCGCGGAATCGCGCTGGAAGGTGCGGATGCGCTCGTCCGCCTCATCCGCCAGATCGGTGCCGTCATAATCGACCGACATCAGCCGCGCACGATCGAAGGCCGACACGTCCCTGCCTGCTTCCACCCAGGCATCATAGACCTGCTGGCGGAAGTTGAGCGTCCAGTTGAACGACGGCGAATTGTTGTACACCAGCTTGGCGTTGGGCACGACCTCGCGGATCCGGTCGACCATCCCGGCGATCTGGTCGATATGCGGCTTCTCGGTCTCGATCCACAGCAGATCGGCGCCATTCTGCAGGCTGGCGATGCAATCCATCACGCAGCGATCCTCGCCGGTGCCGGCGCGGAACTGGAACAGGTTCGACGGCAGCCGCTTCGGCCGCAACAGCTTGCCGTCGCGGTTGAGGATGACATCACCATTCTGCGCGGTCGCCGGATCGATCTCCTCGCAATCGAGATAGGAGTTGTACTGATCGCCGAGATCGCCCGGCGTCTTGGAGACCGCGATCTGCTTGGTCAGCCCCGCACCCAGCGAGTCCGTCCGCGTCACGATGATGCCGTCCTCGACACCCAGTTCCAAGAACGCGTAGCGGCACGCGCGCACCTTGGCGAGGAAGTCCTCGTGCGGCACGGTCACCTTGCCGTCCTGATGCCCGCACTGCTTCTCGTCGCTGACCTGGTTCTCGATCTGCAGCGCGCAGGCGCCCGCCTCGATCATCTTGCGCGCCAGCAGATAGGTCGCCTCGGCATTGCCGAACCCGGCATCGATATCGGCGATGATCGGCACGACGTGCGTCTGGTAATTCTCCACCGCGTTCAGCAGCCGTTGCTCCTCGATGCTATTGCCGGCCGCGCGCGCGGCATCAATCTCGCGGAACATCATGCCCAGTTCGCGTGCATCGGCCTGGCGCAGGAAGGTGTAGAGTTCCTCGATCAGCGCCGGCACGCTGGTCTTCTCATGCATCGACTGATCGGGCAGCGGCCCGAAATCGCTGCGCAACGCCGCGACCATCCAGCCCGACAGATAGAGGTAGCGGCGATCGGTAGTGCCGAAGTGCTTCTTGATGCTGATCATCTTCTGCTGGCCGATGAACCCGTGCCAGCAGCCGAGCGACTGCGTGTAGTTCGCCGGGTCGGCATCATAGGCCGCCATATCGCGGCGCATGATCGCCGCGGTGTAGCGCGCGATATCCAGCCCGGTCTGGAAGCGGTTCTGCAGCCGCATCCGCGCGACCGCCTCGGCATCGATCCCGTCCCAGCTGCCGTTGTGTTTACGGATCAGATCCGTCGTCTTTGCGATGTGCGTCTGATAGGTCATCAAGAATTCCCGCTGATTGGATGCCTCCTTGTAGACAGGTTTACAACGCACTCCATCCGTCGCAGCCGTGCGGCAGCGTGCGATAGTGCAACGAACGCGCAGCGCCAGGTGTCATCCCGTAAAGTGTTTACAGCTTCAGTCGAACTGCGCGCGTGGCGGCCTTCCGACGAGATAAGCGGATGCCGGGTTATCGAATGGGAAGCCGGCCGCCGCCGCGACGCCGAGGATTCGCCGGATATTGTGAAAGCTGCTGGTGCTGACCGCCACCACGTCCGGCGCGTTCATCCAGGCCTGTGCGGGAAGCAAGCCGCCGCGCGCCTTCGTCACCGTCCCGCCGGCCACGATCTGCGCAATCCGGCGCTGCGCGGTGGAATAGGGCAGATGCAGGGTCCGCGCGACCACGCTGGGCCGCACCGGCCGGCACAGGAAGTCGGGGACGACGTTGGTCGCGGTGGCATAGAGCCGCGCCAGGATCGGGTCGTACGTCACATCGCGCATGGCGGCGCACAGCACGGTGGAAAACAGCGCCAGGTTCATCCACTGGTGATGCAGCACCATATTCCCATCAGCTACCGCCAGCATCATGTCCGCGCCGGCACGCACCGACACGCTGGGATCGTAAGCAATCCGTCGCTGCATCGGCATCGGTTGATCGAACGCGATCAGATCCTCCACGATGCGCACGAAGCTGTCATGCGTGACCTGCAAGGTCCGCGCGATCGCCGGGCGTTCCAGATAGCCGGGCGCGGCAATCACCCCGGCGCTGGTCCGCATGCACAGTCCGTCGGCGATCAGCGCATTGACGTGACGCCGCATCGTTTCGAACGGCCGCGACAATGAGGTGGCGAGCGAGTTGATCGAGATCGCTGCAGGCGTCGCGCCCTCACCTGCCCCCAATCCGCTCTGTCGCACGATCAGCGCGAAGATGCCGAAGCGATCCAGATCCCCGTCAAAGGCCGGGATCCCCGCGCTCAGGATGCTGGTCTGCATCTCGGCCAGCAATCGGGATATAAGCCTGATCGGCAAACCCGATATCGCGGCCTCTGTCATGCCTTCCCCCCTGATCCCCGGTTACTCCTTTAGCCGGAGGTGCTGTTCGAGATACGGTAGCCTCAAAATTAAGCACCAAAGTAAGGGTGTTACACCCTTCTATACCCGTTTCGGGTAGGACAGGCGTTGCTTGTACCCCGGATCCCGCGGCAGTCCTTGTTTAGGGGAGCAATCATGACAAATACGGGTCTACCGCACTATTTGCGTACCATTCTGCACTATCGGCGCAACCATCGCGAGCAGCAGGGCGGCGATATCCGCGCCACCGCAACGGTGAATAGGCCGTTGACCGACACCGTGACCAGACTGTTGCTTGGTAGCAGCCTGCTGCTCGTCGCGTTACTCTTGATGGCGATCGTCTACCTGTTGCGCTGACCAGGCTCAGAACAGTCCGGGCACTTCGCGTTGCGCGGTGTTGGGGCGCATCGATGACAGCAGTTCGGCCGGGCGGCCCGCCGCCGCCGCGCTGCGCGCGTTGGCGACCGGCGCAGTCGAAATCGGCGTGCATGCGCGCCCGGCCAGAAAGTCCAAGGCCTGGCGTGTCGAGGCCTCGGCGGGGTCGCCCATCGGCCGGCTCAGATCGTCGCCGGCGCGGCAACTCGCCTCGACCGTGCCGGCCACGCCGTCAAAATAGGCGCCCTGCCGGTTGGCATTCTGCAGCGATAGCGCGATCACGCGCAGCCGATCGTCACAGCCCGCATTGTCGCGCGCGATCTGCCCAACGGGCTTTCCATAGGTATTGGTGCCGATCAGTCCGGCATTGGCGCGGAGATACGGGACCATGCCGGCGATGACCAACTCGCTTGCCGACGCCGTTCCCGCCATGCCGATAAACGCGATGCGCGTCGCATTCACCGATTGCGGCTGCGGCGCGAAGCGCGCGGTGGTGTTGTTCGACGATTTCTCGGGACGGAACGTGACATAATCGAAGACGTCCGACGTCGAGCGATTGCCGCCGAGCAGATTGCCCATCAGTTCGGCGATCGAGAGCAGACCGCCGCCATTGTAGCGGAAATCGACGACGATGTCGGTGATGCCCTGCGCGCGGAACGTGGCGAAGGCGCTGCGCAACTGCGGATCGGCGGTCGAGATGAACGTGCGCACCTTGATATAGCCGATCTTCTTGCCGTTATCCTCGATCACGCGCGCGCCATCCGGGCCCACGGGTTGGAGTTCGTAATCCGCCTTGGCGATCGTCACGGTGCGGTCGCCGCCAACGCCGGACAGTTGGAAGACGCGCGCGGTTCCCGGCGTGTCCGGTCCCAGCGCGTTGCTCAGCCCGGCCGAACCCTCGCTGGTGATGATCGACGCGACGGTGCGCAGATTTGCCGTGGACGTGCCGATCGCGACGATCTCGGTGCCGCGCTGTACCCCCGCCAGCCAGGCCGGCGCATTCTCGAACGACTCCGCGACGAACAATCGGTTCGCGGAATCGAGTGCGAGGCGCACGCCAATGCCGGCAGTCGCGCCGGAGGCGTAATAGGCATCCTCCTCGGCGATCGAGGTCAGATAGGTGAAATAGCGATCCTTGCGTTGCGCGCGCGCATTGGCGGTCAGCCCATCGAGATAGTCATCGACCGTGCCATAGCTGGCCGGATTGAGCCCGGTCGGCAGTGTCTCGGGAAACAGATACCATTCCTGCATCTGCGCGGCGACCCAGTCCTGCCGCGCGCGCAGCGAGCAGCCTGCGGCCGTTGTGGGGGTCGGCGACGGTGTGGCGATCGGCGTCGGCGTCGCGCCGATGACGGTTCCGGCGGACGAGCCAGTGCTGCCACCACCACCGCCACAGGCCGAAAGCATCGCGGCCAAGGCCACCAAGGATCCGAATCGCCGCTGCACAACGATACTCCACACAACAGGGACATAGTCAGGACTATTGTCTCGGACTGACATGAATACGTGGAGGAGTCACCGCCAAATCATTCAATCGCCGCCGAAACTGAACGCGCTGATCCCGCGCTCGCGCTCGTTGATCGTCAGCACGCGGCCCAGCGGCGGCGCGGAGCGTTGCGGGCAGGCCTCGCGCTGGCAGGCGCGGCAGCCCAGCCCGATCGGCGTCGCCTCGCCCTTGAGATCGATCCCGCGCGCCGCCGCCAGCGTACCGGCATGCGCCGCCGCCACGCCGATGCCGATGGCGAATTCCGCCGGCACATCGCCGTAGCGCCGCCGCTGCGGCGTCACCGTGCGCGACAATGTCAGCCAGCGGGACTGATCCTCCAGTTCGACGAGCTGGACGGCCAGCGTCCCCGGCCGATCGAACGCATAATGCACGCGCCACAGCGGACAGCGCCCGTCCGCTTCGGCCAGCGCGGCATTGCTTGCCCCGGAAAAGCGCTTCGATGCCTGGCCGGCGCGGTCGATCCGCACCAGAAAGAAGGGCAGCCCCCGGGCGCCGACGCGCTGCAAGGTGGTCAAGCGGTGCGCGACCTGTTCGAAACCGGCGCCAAAGCGGCGTTGCAGCAGTTCGAGATCATAGCCGGTCGCCTCGCACGCGCGCAGGAATCGCGCATAGGGCATCATCACCGCGGCAGCGAAATAGCCCGCCAGATGGCGGCGAAACAGCCGCTCGGCCTGGCGATCGCTGAACCCTGCCCCCTTGGCCAGCGCATCGATCTCGCCGCGCGCCTCGATCTGGGCGAGCTGGAATGCGGCGGCGAAGGTGCGCGATGCGGGGTCGAGCGTCTCGCTCAGTTGCAGCTGGCGCGCATGCAGATCCATCCGCCGCAGCAGCTGCGCCATCACGTCGACCGGCAAGACCCGGATGCCCAATTGATGCTTCACCCGAAGCCGCTCGGCGATCGCGCCGTACAGATCGCCCGCGCCGAGCCGCAATTCGTCCGCCAGCGCCTCGGCGATCGCATCCAGATCGGCGAAATGGCCGCGCCAGCGCTCGATCTCGCGCCGCACCTCGGCGATCGGATCAGCCGCCCCGCCGTCCGACTGCGTGCCCGTCGCCATCCGGTCGAACGCGCGCGCAAATGCCTCGGCGCCGCCCGGCGCCCCGGCCAGCCATTCCTCGATTTCGTTGCGGTCGATCTCCAGATCGGCGAAGATCGGATCCGCCAGGCGCCGCCGGATCGCCGCCTCGCCGCCGCCGGGCTCGCCCGCGGCCAGCGCGCGCGGATCGAAATCGAACGATTCGGCCAGCTTGACGAGCAGCGACGCCGACAGCGGCCGCTGGTTCTTTTCGACCAGATTGAGATAGCTCGGCGAGATCGTCAGCACCTCGGCCATCGCCGCCTGGGTGAGCCCCGACTGGCGCCGGAGCCGCCGAACCGCATGCCCGGCGAACAATTTACGATCGGCCATCCCCGGCTCCTTTACAAAGAACGCCTACCCGCCATGCCTTACTCTGTCATGTCTTTACAAGACTACACGGCGACGCGCGCGGCGGCAGACATGTTCACCGTGGGGCTCCACGCGCGGGGGTGGTTCGCATGATATTTCCATGACCTAAGCGGCCGCACACCGGCCCCGCCGCCCGCTCCGATCAGCGCGCGGCCGGGCCGACCGAGTTTCCTGGGGAGGAAAGGATGCCCGTCGAGCGCGATGCTCGGCGGGCATTTCCCGTTCCGGCAGGACCGCCACCGTACTGGACGGCTGGCAACGGTTGCGCATAGAGCGCCCCGCGCACCAATGGGACACGGATCGATGGCGGCAACGAAAGACGGCGGGTCGAATATCGTCATCCTGGCGGCGCTGGCCGCCAATCTCGGCATTGCCGTCGCCAAGTTCATCGCGGCGGGCATTTCCGGCTCATCCTCGATGCTGACCGAAGGATTCCATTCGGTCGTCGACAGCCTCAATCAGGTGCTGCTGCTGTTCGGCCAGCATCGCGGCAAGCGGCCGCCGGACGAGGCCCATCCGTTCGGTTATGGCCGCGAACTGTATTTCTGGGCGTTCGTCGTCGCGATCCTGATCTTCGCGGTGGGCGCGGGCGTGTCGATCTACGAAGGCTATACGCATTTCCTCGACCCCGAACCGCTGCGCGATCCGACGATCAATTATATCGTGCTCGGCATCGCGCTGCTTCTGGAGGGCACGTCCTGGGTCATCGCGATGCGCGAATTCGCCGCGTCAAAGGGCGATGCCGGCTGGTGGCAGTCGATCCACAAGTCGAAGGACCCCGCCGGCTTCATCGTCCTGTTCGAGGATTCGGCGGCGCTGGCCGGCTTGCTCATCGCCGGGCTGGGCGTGTGGGCCAGCCATGCCTATCAGGATGCCCGGCTCGACGGCATCGCGTCGATCGCGATCGGCGTGATACTCGCCGCCGTTGCCATGCTGCTGGCGCGCGAGGCGAAGGGCCTGCTGATCGGCGAAGGCGCGGATCCGGCGATCGTCGCCAAGGTGCGCACGGTGGTCGAGGCCAGCCCGGCGATCACCTGCGTCAATCATGTCCGCACGATCCACACCGCGCCGGACGCGATCTTCGTCGCGATCAGCGCCGATTTTCACGATCAGGTAACGATGGGCGAGGCGGAAACGCTGATCGAGGGCATCGAGGATCAGTTGCGGCTGGCCGTGCCGCAATTGTCCTCGATCTATATCCGCCCGGAGAAGCGCGAAAACGCCGCCGTGTTCAAACCGGCAGGACCGGCATAGGCGGCGGATGCCACGCCCGCGCTCAGCCGGCCGGCAGCATCTCGATAACGTCGAGCGTCGATTCGAAGCGCGGATAGGGTAACGCGACACGCCAGCGGCGGGCACCGACCCGCTGGACGATCCCGGCCATGTCACGATTGGCGTCGCGGCCATATTCCAGCGCGTTCCGCTCGTCGCCGAGCATCATCGTGCCGAGAAAGATCGCACGCTGGCCGTCGGGGAATGCCAGCCCGACCGGCCGCTGGGACCCTTCCGTCTTGTAGAAGCTCGAGACGTCGCCTTCGGCCTCCACCCGGCAACCGAAGAACGGATAGGATGTGAAATCCTTCGCCCCGGTGCCGCGCGCGCCGAGCTTGAAGATGCGGCATCGATAGTCGCCCGGGGGCGGCATGGCGCCGTCCAGCGCGTGATCGGGATCGAACAGCGGCCCTTGCGCGTCGATCGCCTTGCCGTTGCCCGCGGCGCGCGCCTTGGTCATCGCCTCGATCCACGCCACACGCCAGTTGCGCAGCCGCGTACGATCGGCCTCGGTCGCGACCCGTCGCCAGTCCAGCGGCGCCGCGGCGACCGCCGTCGCCGGCCGATCGCCGCCACCGCCGCCACCGCCGCCACAGGCCGCGAGCATCGCGCACGCGGCCAGGCCAAACCCCATTTTCACCATTCGTACGCGACCATTCTTTTCTTGCCGCGCCATAGAACCACGCCGCGCCCGGCTTGCCAAGGCGTTCAGGCCGCGGTCCAGCCGCCATCCATCGACAGGTTCGCGCCGGTGATCTGCTGCGCCGCCTCGCCACACAGGAACAGCGCGAACGCCGCCACCTGCTCGGGCGTGACGAACTGCTTGGTCGGCTGCGCGGCCAACAACACGTCGTTCACTACCTGCTCGCGCGTCATCTTCCGCGCCTTCATCGTATCGGGGATCTGCCCTTCGACCAGCGGCGTCCAGACATAGCCGGGGGAAATGCAATTCACCGTGATGCCATCGGTCGCCGCCTCGAGCGCGATCGTCTTCGTCAGCCCGACGATACCGTGCTTGGCCATGACGTAAGCGGACTTGTTGGGGCTGGCGACGAGCGAATGCGCCGAGGCGGTGGAGATGATCCGTCCCCAGCCGGCCGCCTTCATATAGGGCATGGCGGCCTGGATCAGATACCAGGCGGAGGTCAGGTTGATCTTGATGATCGCCTCGAATTTGTCGTGCGGGAAATCCTCGATCCGGGCGACATGCTGGATGCCGGCATTGTTGACGATGATGTCCGGCCCGCCCAGCTCGCCGTGACAGCGCCTGGCCAGCGCCGCGATCTCATCGGGCTTGGTCATGTCGGCAGCGTCGTACAGCACGCGTGCGCCGCTCGTCGCTTCCAGCGCGGCGCGCTCCGCTTCGATCGCCGCCGCGTCGCCGAACCCGTTGATCACCACGCTCGCGCCCTCCGCGGCGAACGCCTTGGCATAGGCCAACCCGATGCCCGAGGTGGACCCGGTGATGATCGCGCTCTTGCCCTTCAGGAACATTCTTTCTCTCCCCTCAACTCTTCGACATAACATCGCGCTGCGGCAGTACCTTGCGCCCGAGATCGAACGCGGCGCTCTTACCCGTCTCGATATTCGCCGCGACCAGTTGCGCATTGGCCATCGTCTCGGCCACCGCCTCGGCGCCCGCCTGCCAATGCTCGCGCATCGTCCGCATCGAAAATTCGAAGTCGCGGCTGCCGCCCTCCCAGGCATTGGCGCGGTGGATCAGATGGACGAGGTTGACCGGATCCTCCGCCGAGCGGGCGGCCAACGCCTGCACGTCGGGATCGTCCATCATCTCGGGCGGCAGCTTGGCCAGCACTTTGCGCGCCGCCTCGCGATCCGCGCGGACGCGCATCACCTGATCGGACACCTGGCGCGTGCGGCTGGAAAAGCGGATCTCCTTCTCCCGCGCGGCGACATCCATGATCGTGCGCGGCAGATCGGTCGCGGCGGCGAACAGGTCGACCTGGAAAGCGAGCAGCGACCCCTGCTGGTGATCCAACACGTGCGTCAGCGGTGTATTGGAGACGAGCCCGCCATCCCACCACAGCCGCCCGTCGATCTCGATCGGCGGCAGGCCCGGCGGCAGCGCGCCCGAGGCCATGATATGCCGCGCGTCGATCCGCGTCTCGGTCGTGTCGAAATAATGGAAATTGCCGCTTTCGACGTCCACGGCGCCGACCGACAGCCGCACCGCCCCGCTATTCAGCAGGTCCCAGTCGATCAGCGCATCCAGCGTTTCCCTGAGCGGCGCCGAATCGTAGAAGCTTAGCGCTTCCGGCGTGCCCGGCGCGGCGAACATCGGCGACAGCGCGCGCGGTTTGAAGAAGCCCGGCACCCCGGTCATCATCACATAGCTTGCCGACCATTCGTGGATCAGCTCGCGGACGCGGTCGTCCGGAAAGATCGGAAAGCTCGGCAGTGCTCCGGTCATCCGGTCCCAGAAAGCGCGCAGCCGCTCGACCCGCAGCGCTTCCGGATTGCCGGCATAGATTGCCGCATTGACCGCTCCGATCGAGATGCCGGCCACCCAGTCGATCTCGATCCCGCTGCCGGCCAGCCCCTCGATCACCCCGGCCTGGTAGCTGCCCAGCGCCCCGCCCCCTTGCAGCACGAGCGCCACGCAATCGGGCAGAGGCAGCGTCTTCGCGCGGCGGCGGGGCTTGGGTTCGACATCGGCCATCAAGGATTGCCATGCGCTGAGCTTGCGGGCGGATCAAACATTATCCCCCCCCGGCACAGGCAGGAGCGCTATTTCGCCTGTCTTGCAACAAGACGGGCGGCTGCGCATTCATGCCGGTACAGCAACGATTCAAGGGGGCATCGCCATGCGGCTCGACGATTTCGATCCGAACATCAACGTCGAGGACCAGGGCAACCGGGGCGGCGGTTTCAATCTGGGCGGCGGTGGCGGTGGCGGCGGGATGCTGCTCGGCTTTCTGCCGCTCGTGTTCAGCAAGTTCGGCTGCGGCGGCGTGGTCGTGCTGCTGATCGTGTTCGCGGTATTCGGCGGCGGCCTGGGCAGCCTGGGCTCGCTCACCGCCCCCACGCAGCAATCGGCGCCCGCGTCGCAAGGTGCCGGCACCGGCGCGGCGGCGGTCTGCGCGTCTGATCCGGCCAAGCGCGCCGCCTGCAACGCGTTCAGCTCGGCCGAAAACACCTGGGAAGCGATCTTCGCCAAATCCGGCCAGCGCTTCCAGGCACCGAAACTGTCTTTCTTCAGCGGCAATGGCCAGTCCGGCTGCGGCGCGGCGCAGAGCGCGATGGGGCCGTTCTACTGCCCGACCGATCAGGGCATTTATCTCGACACCAGCTTCTTCGACGAACTCGCCAACCGCTTCGGCGCGCAGGGCGATTTCGCGCAGAACTATGTCATCGCGCACGAATTCGGCCATCACATCCAGAGTTTGCTCGGCACCTCGGCACAGGTTCAGCAGATCCAGGCCCGCGGCAGTCGCAGCGAAGGCAATGCCGCGTCGGTGAAGCTCGAGCTGCAGGCGGATTGCTATGCCGGCGTGTGGGCGGCGCAGAATCGTGACCGGATGGAACCGGGCGATCTGGAGGAAGGCATGACTGCGGCGCAGGCGATCGGCGACGACAAGCTGCAGCAGGAATCGCAGGGCCGCGTCGTCCCCGACAGCTTCACGCACGGCACCTCGGCACAGCGTCAGGCCTGGCTCAAGCGCGGGCTCGACAGCGGCGATCCGGCGCAGTGCGACACGTTCAACGCGAGGATCTGAGCCAACTGTCAAGCACCACCCCGGTGTTCGACGGGGTGGTAGTTGAAGCGCTGGACTCGTCGCCCAACAAAAAGGCCCCCGCCGTCGTCGGCGGGGGCCTTTCTTGTCGCTCTGATCACCCGATCAATAGGTGCCCGGGAAGCTCCGGTTCAGCATGCGCGGCCCGTTGCCGTCGGCGTCCTTGTGCTGGCCGCGCGAGTCATCGCCGAGCAAGGCCTGGTTGTTCTCCTCGTCGCGCCAGTGCGCCTTGGCTTCCTCGGCCGTCTTGCGCACCTTGACCTTGTCGGCGACGCTGTCGATCCAGCGCGACGGGATCGAATGGTGGTGCCCGCCGGCATCGACGTCGTTCTTGGTCAGCAGGATGCGATCGCCGCGCACCTTGTCGACCGTGCCGATATGCTGATCGTCCGATCCGATCACTTCCATATGCTCGGTGACCTTGCCGAGCGATCCGCGCTGCGTCTGCCGCTCGCTGCGCCACGAACCGAATTCATTCTCGAACTTGCTGCGGTTTTCCTGGCGATATTCGTGATAGTCGCGGTCGAGCGCGTCGATCTGGCCCTTGCGCCACTGATGATAATCGTCGTCGCGGCCATAACTGCCCTGGGCATAAGCGCGCTCGTCCTGGCGGCTGTCCCATTCGCGGCGGCGCTCTGCTTCGTCATCGCCGAACCACGACCGTACTTCGTCGCCGGCACGCGCGATGAAGCCGCGATCCTCATAGTCGTAACCCTCGGGCTGGCGGCCATATCCCGCGCGTTGCTGCGGGCCGCGCGCGCGATCCTGACCGCGATAGGAGGATTGCTCCGGCTGGTAATAACCGCGATCGCGCCCGCGATCGCCCCCCCGATCCTCGTCGGTAAAACGGTGCCCGTCATGGGCATAGCTGCCCTGATAGGCGCCGCCGCTGCCCGGCCGGTTCTGGAAGCTGCGCCCGGCATTCTGCTGATCGCGATTGTCGTAGCGGGAATTGCCCTGGTCGCGCCGTCCGTAACCATCGGCATCGCCGTATCGTCCGGCGGAGGCATAATCGGCGGTGCCGGAATAGCGGCCATCGTCGCGCCCGCGCGGCGAATCGGTGTCTCGCGGATCGCGCGTGCCTGAATAGTCGCCTTGCGAACCGACATTGGGATTGTAGCGGTCATAGCCCATCTGAGGTCTCCTGAAAGGGATGCTCCTGCGGCGGCGGGCTCATTTCTGCCCGCTCGTCGAGACTATCAATCGCTCAGAGCATGCCTGGTTCCAGGCCTGGGCGCGCGCCGAAACGCCTGACCGCGCTAACCCGGCGGCCTGTCGCGAGCGGCCGGAAAAGGGCGTTGGAACGGGCGGTTGCATCGCCCGAAAAGGCTCGCTAAAGGCGGCAAATCGGCCTGTGGCCGAGCGTGGAGCGGGGCTGTAGCTCAGATGGGAGAGCGCTGCAATCGCACTGCAGAGGTCAGGGGTTCGATTCCCCTCAGCTCCACCAGCCCGGCATGCGATCGGTCATAACGCGGCGCCGCGCGGTCCGCATCTAGCCACGTCCCACCCGCCTTCCTACATTCCGACCAATGACATCCCAGATTCCGATCCCCGCCGCCACGCTGGTGCTGTTCCGCGAGCGGCCCGGCGCGGCGCCCGAACTGCTGATGGTCGAACGAGCCAAGGCGATGGTGTTCGCCGGCGGCGCGCTGGTCTTCCCGGGCGGCCGGATCGATCCCGGCGACCATGCGCTGGCGCTGGCGCTGGGCTGCGATCCGGACGACGGCGCCGGCCGCGTCGCCGCGATCCGCGAGACGCTGGAGGAGGTCGGCCTGCCGATCGGCCTCCTTCCCACCCCCGACGCCGCCACGCTCAAGACGCTGCGCGCCGCACTCCACGACGGCAGCGCGTTCGGCCAGGTGCTTGACGCGGCCGGCCTCACGCTCGATCCGTCAATCCTCACGCCGTTCGCGCGGTGGTTGCCGGCGCACGCGCATATGCGGATCTTCGACACGATGTTCTATCTGGCGCGGTTGCCGGACGATGCGCCCGAACCGCGGGTCGACGCGACCGAGAATGTGCGGCTGTTCTGGTCGAGCGCGCAGGCCGTGCTCGACGATGCCGATGCCGGGCGCGTCACGATCATCTTCCCGACGCGGCGCAATCTCGAACGGTTGGCGCGCTTCGCCAGCTTCGACGCGGCGGCGGCGGACGCGGCACGCTACCCGATCCGTGCCGTCACGCCGTGGATCGAGCAGCGTAACGGCGGCGACCATCTCTGCATCCCTGACGATCTCGGCTATCCTGTCACCTCGGAGCCACTGACCAGCACCGTGCGCGGCTGATGCGCGTCGTGCGCCGCGTGATCGGCTGGCTCGTCGCGCTGGCCGTCCTTGCCGTCGCGGCGCTGGCGCTGTTCGCGCTGACCCGCGGCCGGCCACAGGATCTGCCCTGGACGCCGCTGGATCTGGCGCAGCCGGCCGGCATGTTCACCGGGCGCAAGATCGCCGCACTCGGCACGGATTTCCCCGCCTGCCGCGCGCTGCTCGACCGCGCCGGCGTGGGCTTTACCGCCCTGCCCGCCGTGCGCGACGGCCAGTGCGGCTATGACGACGGCGTGCGGCTGACCGGCGGCGCGCGGCGGATCGCCTTCGCGCCCGCCAATGTCGGCATCTCGTGCCCGGTCGCAGCCGGCCTGTCGGTATGGGAATGGAACGTGATCCAGCCCGCCGCCCAACGCCTTTTCGGCCAGCGCGTCGCCAGCATCGAGCATCTCGGCAGCTATAATTGTCGCCGCCTGTACGGCCGCAGCCAGGGGGATTTCAGCGAGCATGCCAGCGCCAACGCGCTCGACGTCGCCGGCTTCCGGCTGGCGGATGGCACGCGCATCAGCGTGCTCAAGAACTGGCAGGATACCGGCGACAAAGGCACGTTTTTACGCGCCGTGCGCGACGGCGGCTGCCGCGTCTTCGCGACCGTGCTGTCGCCCGACTATAATGCCGCGCACCGCGATCACCTGCATCTTGATCAGGCCGACCGCGGCCCGATGGGCTGGCGCGCCTGCCGCTAGCGCCCAACCACTACCTCAGTGCCGCAGCACCGCGCCCTCGACTTTCTCGACCCATCTGGGGAAGAAGGCCGGCGCCCGGTTCGACCATCCCGACGCGGTCGCGGCCGCTTCGCTGATCGACTGGAGCAGCTTGCGCCGCAGATCGGGATGAAGATGCGGCAGCGCGGCGGCGGAGCAGAACGCCGCAGGCAGCCAGGGCCGCACGTCCGCGCCGATCAGCCGCTCGTAGAGGAACCGATAGGCCGAAAAGGTCGTCAGCCGCCCCTGCCCCAGGTCGAAGGCGGAAACCGTGATCAGCGGCGCGAGGAACGGCTCGACCGCGTCGAGCCCGGCATCGTCGGGTACGGTGGCGCGCAGATCCGCCAGCCGCTCGTACATGCGTGCCTGGGCGCGGATGCTCGCCGTCTCGACCAGGTCGCGCGACCAGCGCTGCAGCGCATCCTCGCGCTCCAGGCCGATATCCAGCGAGCGCCGCACGTAGCGCTGCGTCGCCGCAGGGAAGCTCGCAAATTCCTTCATCTCAGCCAGGGTCATCGCCCCGGTCGCCGGCTTCATTCTCGAACCCATACTGTCACCCGCCCCGCAAAAGTGGAACCGAACTTGGCGTCGGGCGATCTTGCGCCATGTTGGTTAACGCAATGCTTAGAGACCGGTTCGCCCGATATCGCATGGCAACATAGTTGGTTGTGCGTTGCAACATGCGCGTCACATTTATGCGGCGAACCGAAACCGGCGCGCAGCTACTCCCCACGACGTTTCCCAATATAGAAAGGCCCGCCACCGCTTGGGTGACGGGCCTCGTCATTTACGCATACGCAACTCGGTACAAAGACTTAGCTGGCTTTGTCGGCCTGCAATTTGGCTTCCGCATCGGCATCGAAGCCGGACGATTCGGGTGCTGCATTGTTGTGCACCGGCTGGGTCGAGGCCGGCGGGTCGGACGCATCCATCGATTCGTCGAGCCCGGCATCGAGCCGTGCATCGCTGTTTTCCGGATCGCGCTCCAGTCGCGCGGCGATCGACTTGTCCTGCCCGGCATCCTGGCGGGGATGCTGGATATGACCGGCATCGCCGCCGGCGTCGTCGGGGTTCGGCGGCGCCACCGACAGGCTGTCGAGCGCCTTCTGGTCGATCGCATTGATATCCATGCCCAATCCTCTTTCGGCTGTTCCGTTAGTAGAACGATCGTCCAACGCGCCCGTTCCGTCGCCGAGACCGCTGTCGTCATCAGCGAGCCGTTTTACCATCACCATCTGGCGATTCATCGTCGCGGTGCCGAAGACGGTCATGAACGCGATGTCGGTCGCGTCGCGCCCGACCGCCACGCGAATCAGATCATCGCAGCGCGCCATCCCGGTCGCATCGATCAGATGCCAGCCGCCGTCCAGCCACAGTTCGGCCACGGCATGGAAATCGGGCGGCGACACGCCGGGCGCATACGCCGACACGCAGCGTGCCGGAATCCCGCCCGCCCGCGCCAGCGCGACCACCAGATGCGCATAATCGCGACACACGCCGCGGCGATCGGCGAAGGTCATCAGCGCGGTGGTGATTCCGCTGCTGCTGCCCGATTGATAGGTCAGGTTCGCCTGCACCCATTGCCCGATCGCCGCTGCCAGCGCGCCGCCGGTCAGGCCGTCGAACTCGGATTGCACGAATCCTTCGAACCGCTCGGACTCGCAATAGCGGCTCGGCATCAGATAGGGCACGGCGTCGCCCGGCAGATCGGACAGATCGGTCGCCGGCAATTGCGAGAAATCCACGCCGGCACGATCGATCTTCACCACCGCCTTATAATCGACGCGGAAGCTGCCCGAGGCCTTGGCCCAGGTGCGCTGCCCGATCGCATCCTCACCCGGCACCGCACGCAGCGGCTCGAGGCAAAAGATGCGCAGGTCCTGATGCTCGAGATGCTGGTCGACCATCGCCGCCGCCTCGATCTGCAGCAGGACCTCGGCTTGATCGTCGATCCAGTAATCGAGCTCGACGTCGATCGACAGGCGCATTTCGGTCATTCCCTATTCGATTGGGGCAACAGCCCGCCACATTGATTGCCGCCATCCCGGCGAGGCCGGGATCCCTGCCACCGCCCGGACGATCGCCGCCGCGACACGATCGGACCTGCGGCACGTTGGGGGTAAGGATAGCGCTTTTCGGCGTCCCTCGCATCCGTCAAGGCGCGCAGGCGAACGGCAACCTGCCCCCATCCGGCACAAAAAAGCCCGGCGAGTTTCCCCGCCGGGCCATTGGCCGTCTCTGTCCAGCGCTTAGCTGCGGCTGGAGCCGAAGATGCGCAGGATGAACAGGAACATGTTGATGAAGTCGAGGTACAGCGACAGCGCCGACATGATCACCACGCGGCCCTCATCGGCCGTGCCGGCGACCTGCGCATACATGCTCTTGGTGCGCTGCGTGTCATAGGCGGTGAGGCCCGCGAACAGCAGCACGCCGACGATGCTGATCACCAGCGCGAGCACGCCCGACTGGAAGAACAGGTTGAGCAACGAGGCGACGATCAGGCCAACCAGGCCCATGATCAGGAACGTGCCGAACGCCGACAGATCACGCTTGGTGGTGTAGCCGTAGAGCGACAGCGCGCCGAACGATGCGGCCGTGGCGAAGAACGCCTGGGCGATCGAGGTGCTGCTATACTGCAGGAAGATCGTCGAGAGCGACAGACCCATCAGCACGGCGAAGCCCCAGAACATCGCCTGCAGCGTCGGCGTGGACATCCGCCCCTGACCGAAGCTCATGCCGAACACGATCGCCAACGGCGCGAACATGATGACATATTTGAGCAGGCCGGGGTTCATGAACACCTGCTCGGCATAGCCGGAGCGCGCGAACAGCAGCGCCACGATGCCGGTGAGCAGGATGCCCGACGTCATATAGTTGTAGACCGAAAGCATGTACGACCGAAGGCCAGCGTCGTACGCTTCCGTACGCGCACCCGCCGCCGTCGCGAAAGTCGCGCCGTTCGGACGTGGGTCAGACCAATTAGCCATTTCCAAGAAACTCCTATGCCCGGCCTCATGCCGGATACTCCTGAATATCGGGGTTGAGCGCGCGCTTTTCAAGCGATTTGGGGCACTACCCCGAGAGCAACATTTCCTTACACGCTAAGGTGATCCGATCACACGCCCCACAACTTGCGCAGTTGCACCTCGCTGCCGTTGAACTTGTCGCGATCGCACAGCCCGATGCCCTTCACGCTGTGCGGTTCGGGCCCGATCGCGCCATCGGTATATTGCCACATCGTCCAAGTCGGCCAGGCCGGCGGCACGACCGGGGTCGGCCCGTATTGCGCCAGCCAGAACCAGCAATTGGCGAGGATCGGATCCTTCTTTGTACCAAGTAGCTGCTTGATATAATGGCCCGAATAGAAGCCGGGCCACCTGCCCGTCACGTCATGCACGTGCGTCACGAAGGCGCGCGCCTCGCCCAGCGACATCGACGGACCGGTCAGATTGGGCTCGAAATCGAGCACCAGCAACGTGTGCTCGGTGGCGCCGACGCGATCGAGGAAGTTGACGGCCTGCTTGATGCCGTCACTGCCGGTGGCGAAGTGATAGGCGCCCCAGAGCAGACCCGCGGCCGTCGCCTTGGCGCGGTTCGCCTGATACATCGGGTCGCGCCCCGACTGCCCCTGCGACGCCTTGTGGATCACGCCGATAATGCCATCGGCCTTCGCCTTGGCAAAGTCGATCTTGGTGCCGTTATGATGCGAGATATCAACGACTGCGTTAAGTATTGCCATGACCACCCCCCGATACTGCGACTCGTCCAGTCGCCCGGGGGGAGGCTTAGCATAAATTCGATCACTCAACTTGGCCGCTGCGCGCCGTTACTGTCGCGCAACGGGATCATCGCCGATCGACCAGTGCCGATCGGCGATGGAATGCGACTAGGCGGCAGAGAATACGCCGCAGGCAATGCGCCCGCCGCTATTGCCCGACGGGTCGGTCATCAGATCGTCGGCTGCGGCGTGCACCACCAGCGCCGAACCATCCGCGTCGAGCAGTCCCGCCAGCGTCGCGCCCGGGATGGTGATGCCGAGCGTGCCGCGGCCATCGGTGCCGACGATGAGATTGGGCAGATCGCCCTCGTGCGGCCCCTGCGGGTTCATCGAACCATGCTTCATGCCGGTCGGGTTCCAGTGCCCGCCCGCGGTGGTGAAGTCCGGCGCGTCGCAGCGACCGACCATGTGGACATGGGCACCGTGCGTGCCCGATGGCATGCCCTTGGCGTCGATCGTGAAGCGCAGGCCGCCGGCGACTTCGCTCACGCTTGCCATGCCGACATCGGCGTTATCCGCAGTGCGCAGCATCGCCGTGGCGCGCGCCCCGCCGGCGACCGGCGCGCCGACCGTCATCTCCTGCTTGTTGCAGGCCGAAAGGCCCAAGGTCAGCAGGGCTGCCGTGCCGATGATCGCGATGCGCATGTCTGGTCTCCGATGGGGTATCCGTCTGCGAACACATACGCAGCCGCAACGGTTCCGTGAAGCGCGGCCCCGCGGTGCGACGCACGGCCAGCGCACGATCGCTTCAGGCGCGGCGATACTGCCATTTGAGCAATGGCCGCGCCAGCGCCATGCCGGCAATCAGCGCGAAGATCGGCTCGACATAACTGACCGAGAGTTCGAAATTCTGCCCGACCAGCGAAAACACCAGCTGGATGCCGAACCAGATGCCGGCAAGCATCGCGATGCGCACCGGCCGCGCCTGCCCGACGCCGATCGGCAGGCTGCGCGGCAGGCCGTACAGCATGAAGTAGCAGCCGATCATCGCGAAGAAGATCGGATCGAGCCCTGCCCCCGGGACCAACGATCCGGGAGTCAGCAGCAGGCGTCCGGCCGCGCTGGCATAAGTGCCGGCGAGCGCCACCACGCCGAGCCCCACGGGCCCCAGCGCCTTTTCGACGAACCGGCCGGTGATCAGCAGCAACACCAGATCGAACACCGCCGACAGCAGATCGCGCGGGATAAACACCGAGGCGATCGGCGACAGCCACGCCCGTATCGGGTCATCGCTCCAGCCGTTGGCCAGGAAGTCCCGCGGGATAAAGCCGTATTGGATCGCTGCGACCTGCCAGCCGATGGCGAGCAGCACCAACGCGGCGAACACCGCGAACGCGATCAGCGCATCGGTGTATCGCCCGCGGGGAAGATCGATGCCGTTCAGTTAGATGAACTCGATATTGGACACCGAATACCAGCGATCGCCGGCCGGCACCGTTACCTCGACCTCGTCATCGACCTTGCGGCCGATCAGCGCGCGGCCGAGCGGCGAATTGTACGAGATACGCCCGCCCTTCGCATCGGCCTCGGTCTGGCCGACGATCTGGTAGGTCGATTCCTTCTCGTCCTCGTCGATCAGCGTCACGGTCGCACCGAACACAACCTTGTCGCCGGTCAGATCGCGCGGGTCGATAACCTGCGCACGGCTGAGCTTATCCTCGATATCGCTGATCGAGGCTTCGATCTGGCCCTGGCGTTCCTTGGCGGCATGATATTCGGCATTTTCCGAAAGATCGCCATGCGCGCGCGCTTCCTCGATCGCGTCGACGATGGTCGGGCGCTCCGCCTTAAGCCGTTTCAGGTCCGCATTCAGCTTTTCATAGCCTTCCTGCAGCATCGGCATCTTTTCGACGGTCGCCATCCCTTTTCGTCCTTCGTCAATTGCCCCATTCGGCCGGCCCGTTTCGAGCCTGCCCGCACGTTTTGGTATGTGGGGGTTAGTTGTGCGAGTGCGAATAATAGGATTGCAACGGCCGTACTTCAAGGTCGTGGTTGGCAAGCGCCGCGATTGCGCCGGCCGCTTCGACGCTGGCCGCCGCGGTGGTGAAGTGCGGAATCTTCTGCACCAGCGCCGCCGCACGGATCGGCTGCGAGTCCTTGAGCGACTGCCAGCCCTCCGTGGTGTTGAACACCAGATCGATCGCGCCGTCCTTCATCCGGTCGACGATATGCGGCCGCCCTTGCGCCACCTTGTTGACGCGCTCGACCGCGACGCCGTTGGCGATCAGGAACGCCGCGGTGCCGTCGGTCGCGACGATGCGGAAGCCCTGTTCGGCCAGCGTCCGCGCGGCCGGCAGGATCACCGGCTTGTCGCTCGGCTTGACCGAGATGAACACCGTGCCGGTGCGCGGCAGTACAGTGCCCGCGCCGAGCTCCGCCTTGGCGAAGGCGATGGCGAAATTGCTATCGATCCCCATCACTTCGCCGGTGGACTTCATTTCCGGTGAGAGCACCGGATCGACGCCGGGGAAGCGGTTGAACGGGAATACCGCTTCCTTGACGGCGTAATAATCGATGTGCCGGTCGATCTTCGGCAGGCTGGCGAGCTTCTCGCCCGCCATCACGCGCGCGGCGATCTTGGCGATCGGCGCGCCGATCGCCTTGGCGACGAACGGCACGGTGCGCGAGGCGCGCGGGTTGACCTCGATGAGATAGACCAGGCCGTCCTTGACCGCGAACTGGATGTTCATGAGGCCTACGACCGACAAGGCATGCGCCAGCGCGACCGTTTGCCGCTCGATCTCGGCGATGATCTCGTCGGACAGCGAATAAGGCGGGATCGAACAGGCGCTGTCGCCCGAATGCACGCCGGCTTCCTCGATATGCTGGAGCACGCCGGCGACCGTAACATCCGTCCCGTCGCAGATCGCATCGACATCGACCTCGATCGCGTCGCGCAGATATTGATCGATCAGCACCGGCGAATCGCCCGACACGTGCACCGCGGTGGCGATGTAATTGTCGAGCTGTTCGAGCGAGTCGACGATCTCCATCGCGCGCCCGCCGAGCACATAGCTCGGCCGCATCAGCACCGGATAGCCGATCCGCTCGGCCGCCGCGACCGCCTCGTCGCGGCTGCGCGCCAGGCCATTGGCCGGCTGCAGCAGCCCGAGCTTGGTCACCAGCGCGGAGAAGCGCTCGCGGTCTTCCGCCAGATCGATCGCGTCGGGCGAGGTGCCGAGGATCGGGATGCCCGCCGCTTCCAGCGCGCGCGCAAGATTGAGCGGAGTCTGCCCGCCGAACTGCACGATCACGCCGACCAGTTCGCCGTTCTGCTGCTCCTTGTGGAGGATCTCCAGCACGTCCTCGGCGGTCAGCGGCTCGAAATAGAGGCGATCCGACGTGTCGTAATCGGTCGACACCGTCTCCGGATTGCAATTGACCATGATCGTCTCATAGCCGGCTTCCTCCAGCGCGAAGCAGGCATGGCAGCAGCAATAATCGAACTCGATCCCCTGACCGATCCGGTTCGGCCCGCCGCCCAGGATGACGATCTTGCGACGCGCGCTGGGCATGCTTTCGCATTCCGGCTCGCCGAAACTCGGCGCCTCGTAAGTCGAGTACATATACGGCGTCTTGGCGTCGAATTCGGCGGCGCAGGTGTCGATGCGCTTGAATACCGGGCGCACGCCGAGCCGGTGGCGCAGCGCGCGCACCTCGTCCTCGGTCACGCCGCCAGTCATCGCCACCACGGCATCGTGGATCAGCCCCGAACCGCGCGCGATGCCGCGCGCATTGCCGCGCAGATTGGCCGATTTCAGCGCGAGATAGGCAAGCCGCTTGTCGCTGAAGCCCATCGACTTGAGCTTGCGCATCCCGGCCGCCTCGATCGGCAGGCCGTGCCGGCACACCTGCTCCTCGGCCGCGATGATCTCGGCGATCCGCTCGAGGAACCAGGGATCGAACTTGGCGATCGCATGCACTTCGGCGACCGTGAAACCTTCGCGCAGCGCCTGTGCCGCGACCAGCAGACGATCCGGCGTAGCGCGGGCCAGCGCCGCCTCGATCTCCGCGCGCGGCGCGCCGGCGAGCTGCTCGACCATGTTGAAGCCGGACAGGCCGGTCTCCAGCCCGCGCAGTGCCTTTTGCAGGCTCTCATGGATATTGCGCCCGATCGCCATGACTTCGCCGACGCTCTTCATCGCGGTCGACAGCAGCGGCTCGGCGCCTTTGAACTTCTCGAACGCGAAGCGCGGGATCTTGGTCACGACGTAATCGATCGTCGGCTCGAAGCTCGCCGGCGTCGCGCCGGTAATGTCGTTGGTGATCTCGTCGAGCGTGTAGCCCACCGCCAGCTTGGCGGCGACCTTGGCGATCGGGAAGCCGGTCGCCTTGGAGGCGAGCGCCGACGAGCGCGACACGCGCGGGTTCATCTCGATCACGATCAGCCGCCCGTCCGCCGGATTGACCGCGAACTGCACGTTCGAGCCCCCCGTCTCGACGCCGATCTCGCGCAACACCGCGATGCTCGCGTTGCGCATGATCTGATATTCCTTGTCGGTCAGCGTCAGCGCCGGAGCGACGGTGATGCTGTCGCCGGTATGCACGCCCATCGGATCGACATTCTCGATCGAGCAGATGATGATGCAATTGTCGTTCTTGTCCCGAACGACCTCCATCTCATACTCTTTCCACCCGAGAAGCGACTCTTCGATCAGCACCTCGGTGGTCGGCGACGCGTCGAGCCCCGAGCGCACGATCGCCTCGAATTCCTCGCGATTATAGGCGATGCCGCCACCCGATCCGCCCATCGTGAACGACGGCCGGATGATCGACGGGAGGCCAGTGCGCTCGAGCACCGCGAAGGCCTCGTCGACCGAATGCGCGATGCCGGAGCGCGCGCTTTCCAGGCCGATCCGGTCCATCGCCTCGCGGAACTTCTGCCGGTCCTCAGCCTTGTCGATCGCCTCGGCATCCGCGCCGATCATCTGCACGCCGTATTTTTCTAGCGTGCCGTCGTTGAACAGCGCCAGGGCGGTGTTGAGCGCGGTCTGCCCGCCCATCGTCGGCAGCACCGCGTCCGGGCGCTCCTTGGCAATGATCTTGGCGACGATCTCGGGCGTGATGGGCTCGACATAGGTGGCGTCGGCGAGCTCGGGATCGGTCATGATCGTCGCCGGGTTCGAATTGACCAGGACGATGCGATAGCCCTCCTCGCGCAGCGCCTTGATCGCCTGCGTGCCCGAATAATCGAACTCGCACGCCTGGCCGATGACGATCGGCCCCGCACCGATCACGAGGATGGAGGAAATGTCGGTGCGTTTTGGCATTAATCTTGTCCGTCTTCGTCGGTGCCGTCTTCGGAGGTGCAGCCCCAGCCGTCATATTCCACGTCGTACAGCAGCTCGATCTGCAGGCAGCGGAGCGTCAGCGCCTTGATCGAGGCTTCGTCGGCGGCCTGTTCGCAGCCGAGGAACAGCGACATTTCGCCGTCTTCGTCCTCTTCGCGCTCGATCACCGTGAAACCCAGTTCGGCGGCATGCTGCTCGAGCCGATCGAGCGCCTTGTCGTCGCCGCGGAAGCTGACATCGACCGGCCGGACGATCTCGGCAATGTCGCCATTCTCGCGCAGGCTGGCGAGCACATCCTTATCCGCCGCCCATTCCTCGGCGAGGCGCTCGGGGGAAACATCGGGAAGGGTCATCGTATCGGCTCCAAACCATCGGTTTCACCAAGCAGCGCGACGAGATCGACATCCGCGAGCCTTGGCTTGACCACAGCCGATCCGCACTGCTTTGTGGCCATCTTGATCTGCTCGTCGATCATCACGCGGAGCAGCTTCGCACGCGCGGGCGACTTCAGCATGGCTGCGCCGATATAGCCCGCTGCGGGATCAATCGCACAGCCAGCTACCCGAACGACGATCGCCAGTTGTGCAGCGTCGCGCTCAAGCTCGACCGTCACCGCGCCGGGAAGCGTTGCCCGGCACAATGCCTTGGGCACGCCACCGAGATTACCGTCGCGGTAGCAACGCCCACGCCAATCCCCGTGAGCAAACCCGCCAGGCATGGTAGCACTGCCCGCTTGCAGCCCAAGCGCCAGAAGAAGCGCGATGATCACGCCGCCACCTTCAAGCTACCGACGAATTTCTCGAACAGATACAGGCTGTCCTGCGGGCCCGGGCTCGCCTCGGGATGATATTGCACGCTGAACGCGGGGCGGTCGGTCAGTTCGAACCCGGCATTGCTGCCGTCGAACAGCGACACGTGCGTTTCGCGCGCGGTGTCCGGCAGGCTCTCGCCGATCACCGCGAAACCGTGGTTCATGCTGGTGATCTCGACCACGCCGTCGGCCAGCCGCTTGACCGGATGGTTGGCGCCGCGATGGCCCTGAAACATCTTGGTGGTGCGCGCGCCGACCGCGAGCGCGAGCAGCTGGTGCCCGAGGCAGATGCCGAACAGCGGGATCCGCGTTTCGAGCAGTCGCTGGATCACCGGCACGGCATACACGCCGGTCGCCGCGGGATCGCCTGGGCCATTGGACAGGAAGATGCCATCGGGCGCGAGCGCCATCACCTCGTCATAGGTCGCGGTGGCGGGCAGCACGCTGACCTTGGCGCCGGCGGCGGCGAGATTGCGGTAGATGTTGCGCTTGGCGCCGTAATCGATCGCGACGACGTGGGGCTTCTCTTCTCCCCTCCCGCTTGCGGGAGGGGTTGGGGGAGGGCCTGTCACATTGTCGGACGGGGCGGTTGCGGACATGCCCTCCCCTAGCCCAGTTTCAGGTGAACGATGCCCCACATCGTTCAGGTCAGGCTGGGAGCCTGACCGACCTGAAACTCGCACGCGGGAGGGGGATGCCCCGTACCCAAAGCCCAGCCGCCAGATGCCGCCTTCCCAGCCGTAATGCGTCTCGGTCGTCACGTCCTTGGCGAGGTCCATGCCCTCAAGCCCCGGCCAGGCGCGCGCCTTTTCCAGCAGCGCGGGGATATCGAAATCGCCCGATGCCGAATGCGCGATCACCCCATTGGGGGCCCCGCCGACGCGGATGCGCTTGGTCAGCGCGCGCGTGTCGATCCCGGCAAGGCCGATCCGCCCATGCTTGGCCATCCATGCGTCGAGCCGCTCGACCGAGCGGAAATTGCTCGGCTCGGTCACGTCCTCGCGCACGATGATGCCAAGCGCGTGCGGGTCGTTCGCCTCGAGATCGTCCGGATTGGCACCGACATTGCCGATATGCGGGAAGGTGAAGGTCACCATCTGCCCGGCGAAGGACGGATCGGTCATCACTTCCTGATAGCCGGTCATCGCGGTGTGGAAGCAGACTTCGCCCACCGCATCGCCCTCGGCGCCGAAGCCCCGCCCCCATGCCACGTCCCCGGTCGACAGCACCAGCACCCCGGTCGCGCCCTCCGGAACCTTGGCAGGCATGGCAATAGGCTTGGCGTCGGCCATGTCGGCGGGCACTCCATTTGGTTGTCGATGTCGCTAAGCGGCGTTGGCTAGAGACGCCGACGGGATGCGTCAATCGCTTAAACCGGCTAGACGGCGCCCACGACAAAAAGGACGTAGAATGATTCGAGACGACATCAAGGCCGCGCAGATCACCGCAATGAAGGCCGGCGACAAGGTGACCCGCAATGCCGTCAGCCTGATCCAGGCCGCCGTGAAGAACCGCGACATCGAGGCGCGCACCGGCAAGGCCCCCGAGAGCGACGACGCGCTGGTGATCGAAGTGCTGCAGAAGATGGTCAAGCAGCGCCGCGAATCGATCGACATGTATGTGAAGGGCGGGCGCCAGGAACTGGCCGACGCGGAGACCGCCGAGGTCACCGTGATCGAACGTTTCCTGCCGCAGCAGATGGACGAAGCGCAGACGTCGGCGGCGATCGAGGCGATCAAGGTCGAGCTGGGTGCTGCCGGCATGAAGGACATGGGCCGCGTGATGGCGGAGCTGAAGGCGCGACACGCGAGCGAGCTCGACATGAGCAAGGCGAGCGGGCTGGTGAAGGCGGCGCTGGCGTAAGATGGGGGAGCGCCCCCTTCTTCCCCCCTCCCGCTCGCGGGAGGGGCCGGGGGTGGGCTCCCGGTTCCGGCTGGGCCGACCGACGGCAGAAGTGCGCGCGCTGCGAAACAATCCGACGCTGCACGAAACGATGCTATGGTTGCAGCTCAAGGGCGGCCGCCTGGGCGGGCTGAAGTTCAGCCGGCAGATGCCGATCGTTGGATATCGCGTCGATTTCGTGTGTCGATCGAGGAAGCTGGTGATCGAACTGGACGGCAGCCAGCATGCCGAGGCGATGCAATACGATGCCAACCGAACTCAGGCGATCGAGCAGGCCGGCTACCGCGTCATCCGATTCTGGAACAACGATCTAACGAGCAACATGGACGGCGTGCTGGAGACGATACTGGCGGCAGCGGCGGAAACGAGCCGCGCGCCCACCCCCCAGCCCCCTCCCGCAAGCGGGCAGGGGGAGCAGAAGGCATGACTCTCTCCCCGCAATTCCTCGACGAGCTGCGCAGCCGCACGTTGCTGTCCACGCTGATCGGCCGCACGACCAAGCTGCAAAAGGCCGGGCGCGAGTTCCGTGCCTGCTGCCCGTTCCACAATGAAAAGACGCCGAGCTTCTACGTCAACGACGACAAGGGCTTCTACCATTGCTTCGGCTGTTCGGCGCATGGCGACGCGATCCGCTGGATGACCGATCAGCGCGGCCTGCCGTTCATGGATGCGGTGAAGGAACTCGCCCAGGCCGCGGGCATGGAATTGCCGGCGATGGACCCACGCGCGGCGGAGAAGGCCGAGGCCGCCAAGGGACTGCACGAGGCGTGTGCCGATGCCGCGCGCTGGTTCACCGATCAGCTCAACGGCATCGCCGGCGCCGAGGCGCGCGGCGTGCTGGAGAAGCGCGGAATCCGGCAGGAGACGGCGCGCGCCTTCGGGCTCGGCTATGCCCCTGATTCGCGCGGCAAGTTGAAGGACGCGCTGAAGGACTATGGCGATCCGCTGCTGATCGAGGCCGGGCTGCTCATCTCGGTCGAGCAGAAAACGCCGTACGATCGCTTCCGCGGCCGGCTTATGATCCCGATCCGCGATCCGCGCGGGCGCACCGTCGCGTTCGGCGGGCGGATCATTGGTGAGGGAGAGCCGAAATACCTCAATTCCCCTGAGACGCCGCTCTTCGACAAGGGCCGCACGCTCTACAATCTGGATAAGGCCGGCCCGGCTGCGCGGAAGACCGGCCGCGTGCTCGTGGTCGAGGGCTATATGGACGTGATCGCGCTCGCCCAGGCCGGGTTCGAGGAGGCGGTCGCGCCCTTGGGCACCGCGCTGACCGAAGCACAGCTCGAACGGCTGTGGCGGATGAGCGACGTGCCGATCCTGTGCCTCGACGGCGACAGCGCCGGGCAGAAAGCCGCGATCCGCGCCGCGCACCGCGCGCTGCCGATGCTCGGGCCCGGCCGCAGCCTCGCCTTCGTCACGCTCCCGCAAGGCCAGGATCCCGACGATCTGGTCCGCGCGAAAGGCGCGCCGGCGTTCGAGGCGTTGTTGAAGAGCCCCGACCCGCTGGTCGACAAGCTGTGGGCGCACGAGCTTGCCCTCGAGCCGCTCGACACGCCGGAGCAGAAAGCCGGCTTCAAGCATCGCCTCAACGAGCTTGCCGGGCTGATCGTCGATCAGAACGTGAAGCACGAATATATCGCCGAATTCCGCCGCCGCTTCGACGATCTCTATGCCCGCAAGCGCGAACCGTTCCGCCCCTTCACGCCGCAGCCGCGCAGCGCGCGCAAGCAGGGCCAGCCGTGGAAAGCCCCGCCCGGGCCGGTCGGCGAAGGCGTGAAAGGCGTGCGCGCGGGCGGGATCGATCGCATTCTGGCCAAGGCTGTGCTCGCCGGGCTGATCCGGCATCCGGCGGAAATCGCCCGCCATATGGAAGTGCTGGGAAGCCTCAAACTTGCCGATGGCGCGCTCGGCAATCTGTTCGAAGCAGTGGTCGATCTCGCGGTGGAAGATGCGCATGCGGGAAAGATGCTTGATAGTGACGGCCTCCTCACCATATTGGCGGCATCTGGATTTGATATAATCGCGCATGATCTGTTGCGGGCCGATCAATTATCCTGCTCGTTCACACAGAAGGATGCGGAACCGATACAGGCGCGCGAAGACCTCGACGAGGCGATCGCGATCCTGGTCTCGCGACCGGAAGTGGATGCGGCACTGGCCTATGCGACGGCAGAAATGCAGGCGCGCTCGACTGACGCGACGTTCGATTGGGACGCGGCGTTCGAACGGCAAGTAGCGCTGGTGAAGGAACAACAGGCGCTCGACGCTCGGCTTGCCAATCTGGTGCAGGCGAACGAAGACGCCAGGGTATTTAGTGCTGAGGGCAATTGATGGCGAAGACCGACATGGCGGATACTGCCGAGACGACCGAAACCGGCGATGCACCGCTGATCGACCTGAACGACGCGGCCCTGAAGAAGGTGATCGCGCGCGCCAAGAAGCGCGGCTACATCACCTATGATCAGCTCAACGAAGCGCTGCCGCAGGACGAGACGTCCCCCGACAAGATCGAGGATTTCAGCGCCGCGCTCAGCGAAATGGGCATCAACATCGTCGAGAATGACGAAGCTGGCGAGGAAGGCGACGAGAAGCCCGCCGACGAGGACGAGGTCGAATCGGTCGACGCATCGGACGACGGCCCGCAGCAGCTCGACGTAAAGAAGAAAGAGGTCATCGATCGCACCGACGATCCGGTGCGCATGTACCTGCGCGAGATGGGGGCCGTTGAGCTTCTGTCGCGCGAAGGCGAGATCGCGATCGCCAAGCGGATCGAGGCCGGCCGCGACACGATGATCCTGGGCCTGTGCGAATCGCCGATCACGTTCAACGCGATCATCGACTGGTCGACCGCGCTCAATGAAGGCACGATGCAGCTGCGCGAGATCATGGATCTCGACGCGATGCTGTCCAAGGACCCGGCGCCCGAATCGCTGACCGATGACGAAGAGGGATCGGGCGAGATCAGCGAGAAGACCGCTGGTCCGAGCTTCAAGGAAGAGGAAGAGCCCGAGGAGGCGCCCGCCGAGGAAGAAGACGATTCGATGCAGGAGCGGCGCACGCCGCGCCCGTCCGACGACGAGGAGGAGGACAACACGCTCTCCCTCGCGCAGATGGAAGAGCAGCTGAAGCCGATCGCGCTCGAGCGCTTCGCCAGCATCACTGCGCTCTACAAGAAGTTCAGCAAGGTGCAGCAGTCGCGGCTCGACGCGATGAGCGGCGGCGGCGAACTGAGCGCGGCCGACGAGCGCAAATATCACAAGCTGCGCGAGGAACTCACCGCCGAGGTCGAGAGCGTTCAGTTCCACAACGCCAAGATCGAATATCTCGTCGATCAGCTTTACGCGTTCAACCGGCGCCTGACCGCGCTGGGCGGCCAGATGCTGCGTCTCGCCGAGCGCCACAAGGTGCCGCGCAAGGATTTCCTCGATCGTTATATCGGGCATGAGCTCGACGAGCAGTGGATCCCGAATCTCGGCAAGCTCGACAAGAAATGGACTGCGTTCGTCACCAACGAGAGCGACTCGGTCGATCGTATCCGCAACGAGATTTCGGAAATCAGCCAGGCGACCGGCATGTCGCTCGGCGAGTTCCGACGCATCGTCAACATGGTCCAGAAGGGCGAGCGCGAGGCGCGCATCGCCAAGAAGGAAATGGTCGAAGCGAACCTGCGGCTCGTCATCTCGATCGCCAAGAAGTACACCAACCGTGGCCTGCAGTTCCTGGATCTCATCCAGGAGGGCAACATCGGCCTGATGAAGGCGGTCGACAAGTTCGAGTATCGCCGCGGCTACAAGTTCTCGACCTATGCGACCTGGTGGATCCGTCAGGCGATCACGCGCTCGATCGCCGATCAGGCGCGCACGATCCGTATCCCGGTGCACATGATCGAGACGATCAACAAGCTGGTCCGCACCAGCCGCCAGTTTCTCCACGAGCAGGGCCGGGAGCCCACGCCCGAGGAAATGGCCGAGCGCCTGAGCATGCCGCTCGAGAAGGTGCGCAAGGTGATGAAGATCGCCAAGGAGCCGATCAGCCTCGAAACGCCGATCGGCGACGAGGAGGACAGCCACCTCGGCGATTTCATCGAGGACAAGAACGCGATCATCCCGGTGGATGCCGCGATCCAGGCCAACCTCAAGGAAACCGTCACCCGGGTTCTGGCGTCGCTGACCCCGCGCGAAGAGCGCGTGCTGCGCATGCGGTTCGGGATCGGCATGAACACCGATCACACGCTGGAAGAAGTCGGCCAGCAATTCTCGGTGACGCGCGAGCGCATCCGCCAGATCGAGGCGAAGGCGCTTCGGAAGCTGAAGCATCCGTCGCGCTCGCGCAAAATGCGGTCGTTCCTAGACCAATAAGCGCGGCACCGACGCACGGCGCCAGCATTCTCGTTGCTGGCGCCGTGGCTGTCGCCGACCAGTGCGGCGACGGGCAACGATCCTTCCCTACCAAATTCGGTTGCCCGGCCCCCGCCGGTAGCGCTAACGTCGCCGCAATAAGGCGGATCGCGAATCCGCTGTCGATGGGGAGAGCGAGATGGCGATGGGTTTCACGGCGTTCACGATCGCGCTGCTGCTGCAGTCGACGGCAGTTCCCCTCACCGCCGGCACGCCGACTTCCATCGCCCATCCCGAGCTTTGGCCGACCGCCGCGGCGCGCCCGGTGCGCGACCCCAAGGTCGAGGCGCGGATCGACGCGCTGATCAGGCGCATGTCCGTCGCCGACAAGGTCGGCCAGCTGATCCAGGTCGATATCGCCAGCATCGAGCCCGCCGATCTCAAGACCTACAAGCTGGGCTCGATTCTCAACGGCGGCAATTCCGGCCCCGGCGGCAACGATCTGGCACCGCCGATCGCCTGGCTGACGCTGGCCGATGCCTTTTACGACGCCTCGATGATCCGCAACGATGGCCGCCCCGCTATCCCGGTCATCTGGGGCACCGATGCGGTGCACGGCAACAACAACATTCCAGGCGCCACGCTCTTTCCGCACAATATCGGCCTGGGCGCCGCGCGTGACCGCGATCTGATGCGTGAGATCGGCCACGTCACCGCGATCGAGACTGCGGCGGCCGGCATCGACTGGACCTTCGCGCCGACGCTGGCCGTGGTGCAGGACGATCGCTGGGGTCGCACCTATGAAAGCTATTCGGAAGAACCGGCAGTGCAGGCGGATTATGCCGGCGCGGTGATCGAAGGCGTGCAGGGCAAGGTCGGCACGAGCGAGTTCCTCGCGCCCGACCGCGTGATCGCCACGACCAAACACTTCCTGGGCGATGGCGGCACCGGCGGGCGCGATCAGGGCGATGCGCATATTCCCGAAACGGTGCTGCGCGACGTACATCTCGGCGGTTATCCGGCCGCGATCGAGGCCGGCACGCAAAGCGTGATGGCCAGCTTCTCGAGCTGGAATGGTGCCAAGATGCATGGTCACAAGAGCCTGCTGACCGGCGTGCTCAAGGATCGCCTGCACTTCGATGGCTTCGTCGTCGGCGATTGGAACGGCCACGGCCAGGTCGAGGGCTGCACCAACGAAAGCTGCGCCGCGGCGATCAATGCCGGGCTCGACATGTTCATGTATTCGGGCAGCGCCTGGAAGACGCTGTACGCCAACACGCTGCGCCAGGCGCAGTCCGGCGAGATATCCGCCGCCCGGCTCGACGATGCGGTGCGCCGCATCCTGCGGGTGAAGATCCGCGCCGGCACGTTCGATCGCGGCCGTCCGTCGTCCCGCGCGCTGGCCGGCAAGATGGAACTGATCGGCGCTGCCGAACACCGCGCGATCGCCCGGCGCGCGGTGCGCGAATCCATGGTCCTGCTCAAGAATGACGGCGTGCTGCCGCTCAAGCCGTCGGCCAACATCCTGGTCGCCGGCGCCGGTGCGGACAGTGTCGCGCAACAGGCGGGCGGCTGGTCGCTGACCTGGCAAGGCGGCGGCACGACCAATGCCGACTTCCCCAATGCCGAGACGATCTGGTCGGGCATCGACCGCGCGGTGAAGGCCGCGGGCGGCACCGCGACGCTGTCGCCCGATGGCGCGTTCGCCAGCAAGCCCGATGCGGCGATCGTCGTTTTCGGCGAGGAGCCGTATGCCGAGTTCAAGGGCGATCGCCCGACGCTCGAATATAGCGCCGACGACAAGTCCGATCTCGCGCTGCTGCGCAGGCTGAAGGCGGCCGGCGTGCCGGTCGTCGCGGTGTTCCTGTCGGGCCGCCCGCTCTGGGTGAATGCCGAGCTCAACGCCTCGGACGCGTTCGTCGCGGCGTTCCTGCCCGGCAGCGAGGGCGGCGGCGTGGCGGATGTGCTGTTCCGCGCCAGGGACGGCGCCGTGGCGCACGACTTTACCGGCAAATTGAGCTTTTCCTGGCCCAAGCGGCCAGATCAATATGTGCTCAATCGTCGCGATCCCGGCTATGATCCGCTGTTCGCCTACGGTTATGGCCTGAGCTACGCCAAGCCGGGCACGGTACCCACGCTCGACGAAGCGCGTCCGGCGGGGCTCGCTGCCGCCGCGAACGGCACGCTGTTCGGCAAGGGCCGCGTGCCCGAAGGCTGGTCGCTGACGCTGGTCGAGCTGGACCAGTCGAAGGTCCGGCTGCTCGGGCCCAGCGCAACCACCGCGACGCAGCGGCTCACCGTCTCGGCGGTCGATCGCCGGCGCCAGGAGGATGCACGCCGCCTGGTCTGGGCCGGTGGCCCGGCTGACGCCCGGGTCGAGGCGGATCGCCCGCTCGATCTCACGCGCGAAAGCAACGGCGAGCTCAGCCTTGTCGTTGATCTGCGCGTCGACCGGGCGCCGAGCACTGCCGTCAGCCTCGGCATGGTCAGCAATGATGGCAAGGCCGTCACCGTGCCGATCACCAAGACGCTTGCCGCGGCGGCGCCCGGCGTATGGCAGCAGGTGATCGTGCCGCTGCAATGCTTCGCCAATCGCGGGATCGACATGGCGCACGTCACCGCGCCGCTGGTGATCGCCACGAGCGGCACGCTGGGCCTGTCGCTCTCCGACGCACGGATCGATTCGGCGCCGGTGCCGATGACCCGGTGCGGCGATTGACCGCTACGCCCCGCAGGCGCACCTCTATCGCTGACCCGCAAGACAGGACCGTTCGATGATTGCCACTCGCTTCCTGCTCGCCGCCGCCTTGTCGATCGCGCTGCCCGCCCACGCCGATCCGACGGCCGAGCAAAAGGCGCAATGGGCCAGGGAAACGGAGGCGCGCCTGCACACCGATTGGGCCTATCTCGACCGCTACCGCGCGGCCAATGCCGCCCTGCCTGCGCCCGTCGCCGGCCAGCCGCGCATCGTGCTGCTCGGCGATTCGATCACTGAAGGCTGGTATGCAAAGGCCCCGGCATTCTTTGCTCCGGGGCGCATCGGGCGCGGGATCAGCGGGCAGACCACGCCGCAGATGCTGGTGCGCTTTTCCGCCGACGTGATCGCGCTGCGCCCCGCGGTGGTCCAGATCATGGCCGGCACCAACGATATCGCCGCCAATACCGGGCCGATGACGCCGGAGGAGAGCAAGGCCAACATCCGCGCCATGACCGAGCTGGCCCAGGCGCACGGCATCCGCGTGATCCTCGCGTCGATCCCGCCGGCGGATAGCTATCCGTGGCGCCCCGGCCTCGACACGGGCAGCAAGATCGTCGCGATGAACACCTGGCTCAAATCCTATGCCGCGGCGACCGGCTCGATCTATGCCGATTACTGGACCGCGCTGGCCGAACCGGGCACGCTGGGCATGCGCGCAGGCCTGTCCTCCGATCATGTCCATCCCACGCCTGCCGGCTATGCCGTGATGGCGCCGGTCGCCGAGCGCGCCTTCAAGGCCGCGCTTGCCCGCCCCGCCCCAAGGCGTGCCGTCATCGCCCGCTGAGCGCTCTCGCCAGAAACAGAAAAGGGCCGCTAACTCGACGAGTTAGCGGCCCTTTTAATGGTGGGCGTGGCAAGGATTGAACTTGCGACCCCTGCGATGTCAACACAGTGCTCTACCACTGAGCTACACGCCCACGTCGCTGCGGCGAACCGTAGCGAGGGGCGGGCTTTAGCGAAGCCTTTGCCGCTGCGCAACCCTTGCCAGACGCCGCATCAGATATTGCCGCTGGCATGTTCCATTTCGAACATGCGATCGACCTCGAGCACCAGATCGCGCAGGTGGAACGGCTTGGACAGGACACGTGCCTGGGGCATCGATTTGCCGGCCTTCAGCGTCACCGCCGCAAAACCGGTGATGAACATCACGCGCAGGTCCGGCACCATTTCGCCGGCGCGCTGCGCCAGTTCGATGCCGTCCATTTCCGGCATGACGATATCGGTCAGCAGCAGATCGAAATGCTCGCTTTCGAGCAGCGGGATCGCCGCCGTGCCGCGATCCACCGCGCTGACCGCATAGCCGGACCGTTCGAGCGCACGCGAAAGATATTCGCGCATCACCGTGTCGTCTTCGGCCAGCAATATTCTGATCATGCGTGTAAGCCATCCGAGTTTTACGAGACGCCTGATCTAGCGCAAAGCCCTTAAGAAACTCCAGCCTCGCATGACGATTTGCCGCCGCCGCGCGGCTTGCATAGGGTGAATGACGATGCTGCGTCCCCCCTCCTTCGATCTTCATGGCACGCTGGCGCCGGTCAGTCCGGTGATCGTTTCCGTGCCGCATGCGGGGCGGGATTATTCACTGGCGCTGCGCGCGGCGCTACGCGTGCCGGTGGAGGCGCTGCGGCCGCTGGAAGATCGCCACGTCGACGCGCTGGCGCTGGCCGCGCGGACGACCGAAACCATGCTGGTCCAGCGCCGCGCGCGCGCCGGGATCGATCTGAACCGCGCCGAGAATGAGCGCGATCCCCATATCGATGGCGGCGCCGATCGACGCGCGCTGGGCTTGCCCTCGGCCAAGCTGCGCGGCGGCCTGGGGCTCATCCCGCGGCGCATCGCCGGTGCCGGCGAATTGTGGCGCCGCAAGCTCGACAGCGAGGAGGTGACGGCGCGGATCGCCGAGGACCACCGCCCCTATCATGCCGCGCTGCACGCCGCGCTGGAGCGTGCCAGGGCAACGTTCGGCGTAGCAGTGCTGCTCGACGTGCATTCGATGCCCTCTCTGCCCGATGGCGCGCAGATCGTGCTCGGCGACCGATTCGGCAAATCGGCCGCGGCGCGGTTCGTGTCGCGGCTCGAATCCGAGACGATGATCGCTGGCCTGCCCTGTGCGCTCAACATGCCCTATGCCGGTGGGCATATTCTCGAGCGCCACGGCGCGCCGGCCCGCGGGATCCATGCAATTCAGGTGGAATTCGATCGCGCGCTGTATCTCGACGCCGCGCTCGATGCGCCGGGCCCGGGGCTGGCGGCAACGGCGCGGCTGCTGCGCCGCATGATCCTGGCGCTGGCCGACGAGGCGCTGGCCGCGCCGACGCAACTCGCCGCCGAGTAACCCAAAAAAAAACCACCCCGCGCTTTCGCACGAGGTGGCCAAGGTTCAGGGAGGAGCTCACCTAAAAGGTGAGCAGCAAGACCCGCGAAAGGGGGGGACACGAGCCCTGCCAAACCGATATAGGAAAGGCGTTTTCGCGCTTCAAGAGCGTTTTATCAGCGACTGCGATAAAAATGCCGCGGTGCGCTGCACGCCGTCTCAGACGTGGATCGCCTTGCCGCGCACCGCCATCGCCGCTTCCTTGATCGCCTCGGAATGCGTCGGATGCGCATGGCAGGTATAGGCGATGTCTTCCGACGTCGCACCGAATTCCATGCCCAAAGCTGCCTCGGCGATCATCGTGCCGGCCGGCACGGCGATTGCCCAGACGCCGAGCACCCGATCGGTCTTGGCGTCGGCGATGATCTTCACGAAACCGTCGGGCTCGTGATTGGTCTTGGCGCGGCTGTTGCCCGCCATCGGGAACTTGCCGACCTTAACCTCGCCCTTCTCGCGCGCCGCTTCTTCCGTGAGGCCGACGCCGGCGATCTCGGGCCAGGTATAGACGACACTCGGGATCACGTCGTGGTTCACGATGCCGGTGAGGCCGGCGATGTTCTCGGCAACGGCAATGCCCTCGTCCTCGGCCTTGTGCGCGAGCATCGGCCCCGGCACGACGTCGCCGATCGCCCACACGCCCGGCACCGTGGTCTGGAAGCGATGATCGATCTCGATCTGCCCGCGCTGGTTGGCGGTGAGACCCGCTTTGTCGAGCGCCAGGCCATCGGTGTTGGGGCGGCGCCCGATCGACACGAGCACGCAATCCGCCTCGATCGTCGTCGCCTCGCCGCCGGCGGCGGGCTCCAGCGTCAGCGTCGCCGTCTCGCCCGACACGGCAACCTGCGTCACCTTGGTCGAGAGCACGAACTCGATGCCCTGCTTCTTGAACATCTTGTTCGATTCCTTGCGAATCTCGCCATCGAAGCCGGGCAGGATCTGATCGAGGAACTCGACACAGGTCACCTTCGCGCCCAGGCGGCGCCATACGCTGCCGAGCTCGAGGCCGATCACGCCGCCGCCGATCACGACCATGTGCCGCGGCACGCGATCGAGCTCCAGCGCACCGGTCGAATCGACGATCACCTTCTGGTCGATCGTCACGCCGGGCAGCGGGGTGACCGATGAGCCGGTGGCGATGACGATGTCCTTGGCGGTGACGGTACGCTCGCCGACCTGCACGGTATGCGCGTCGACGAAGCTGCCGCGACCCTTGATCCACTCGACCTTGTTCTTCTTGAACAGGAAGGCGATGCCGCCGGTCAACTGCTTGACCGCGTCGAGCCGCTGCGCGTGCATCTGCGGCAGATCGAGCTCAGGCGTGACCTTGATGCCCATCTTGGCCATCGTGCCGTTGGCCGCGGCATCGAAATATTCGCTCGCGTGCAGCATCGCCTTGGACGGGATGCAGCCGACATTGAGGCAGGTGCCGCCGAGCGTCTCGCGGCTCTCGATGCAGGCGGTGCGCAAGCCCAGCTGCGCCGCGCGGATCGCCGCGACGTAGCCGCCGGGGCCCGAGCCGATGATGAGGACGTCGAAATCATAGTCAGCCATTGTCATCTCCACCCTGGCGCACGCCGGGGTCCAGTTGCGGGACGGATATGGTGAGCACCGCGCCCGATTACATCTGCCGTCCCAACTGGCCCCGGCGTTGGTCTCTCGCCAGGGTGGTGCTGGGACTTATAGGTCGATCAGGATCCGCGTCGGATCTTCGATTGCGTTCTTGAGCGCGACCAGGAACGTCACCGCCTCACGCCCGTCGATCAGGCGGTGATCGTAGCTCAGCGCGAGATACATCATCGGGCGGATCACGATCTGCCCGTCGACCACGACCGCACGGTCCTCGATACGGTGCAGGCCGAGCACGGCGGACTGCGGCGGGTTGATGATCGGGGTCGACATCAGCGAGCCGAACACGCCGCCGTTGGAGATGGTGAAGGTGCCGCCCTTCATCTCGTCCATCTTGAGGCTGCCATCCTTGGCGCGACGGCCGAAATCGCCGATCGTCTTCTCGACCTGCGCGACCGACATCTGATCGGCATCGCGCACCACCGGCACGACCAGCCCGCCCGGCGACGACACCGCGACCGAGATATCGGCATAATCGTGATAGACGATCTCATCGCCCTCAATCGAGGCATTGACGCTGGGGATGTCCTTCAGCGCCATGCACGCGGCCTTCACGAAGAAGCCCATGAAGCCGAGCCGCACGCCGTGCTTCTTCTCGAACAGATCCTTGTACTTGGTGCGCGCCTCGATCACCGCAGTCATGTCGACGTCGTTGAACGTCGTCAGCAGCGCGGCGGTGTTCTGCGCTTCCTTGAGGCGCTTGGCGATCGTCTGGCGCAGCCGCGTCATGCGCACGCGCTCTTCCTTGCGACCGGTCGAGGCGGCGACCGATGCGGCAACCGGCGCCTCAGGAGCAGCCGGCGCGGGCTTGCTGCTCGCGGCCGTGGCGACGTCGTCCTTGGTCAGGCGGCCGTCCTTGCCGGTGCCCTTGACGGTCGAGGGATCAACACCGTGTTCGAGCACCGCGCGGCGCACCGACGGCGACAGCGCGGCCGGGCCATCGCTCGGCGCCGCCGGCGCCTGCTGGCCGGCGCTGTCGGCGGGGGCCGCCTGTGGTGCAGGCGACGCCGTTACGGCGGGCTGCGGCGCAGCGGCCGCGGCGGGCGCGCCATCACCGGCATCGATCGTCGCGATCATCGCGCCGACCAGCACGGTCTCGCCGACCTGTACGGCATGGGCGCCCATGATCCCGGCGACCGGGCTCGGCACTTCGACCGAGACCTTGTCGGTTTCCAGGCTGGCGATCGGCTCGTCGGCTGCGACCTTGTCGCCGGGCTGCTTGAGCCATTCGCCGAGCGTCGCTTCGGTGATCGATTCGCCCAGGACGGGGACTGTTACTTCGGTTGCCATATCTAATCCGCCTTCTCGTTCCCCGGCGAAGGCCGGGGCCCAGTTCCGCAACGTCGATTGGTCGAGCGCTGCGCTAAGTTACATCCACCATCGCGACTGGACCCCGGCCTTCGCCGGGGAACAGCCAGTGTTCAGTTCTTCTGCGTGCGGCGAATTTCTTCGCGCACGTTGTGCCCGAGCGCATCGGCGATCACCGCCGCCTGCTCCACCTGGTGGCGCCGCATCAGACCGGTCGCGGGCGACGCCGATGCCGACCGCCCGGCATAACGCGGCCGCTGCACCGCACCTCCCGCCTCGACCAGGCAGGCTTCGAGGAACGGCTCGACAAAGCTCCACGCGCCCATGTTCTTGGGCTCTTCCTGTGCCCAGATCACCGCTTCGAGGTTGGTCAGTGCCTTGAGGCGCTTGACCAGCGGCTCACCCGGGAACGGATAGAGCTGCTCGATCCGCACGATCGCGGTGTTGGTGTCGCCCGCCGCATCGCGCGCCTCGATCAGGTCGTAGGCGATCTTGCCGGTGCACAGCACGAGCCGCTTGACGTTCTCCGCGGCCGGGGCCGAGGGATCGCTGAGCAGGCGGCGGAAATGGCTGTCGCCGGTAAAATCGGCGGCCTGCGAGACGGCCAGCTTGTGGCGCAGCAGCGATTTCGGCGTGAACACGACGAGGGGCTTGCGGAAGCTGCGATGCATCTGCCGGCGCAGCAGGTGGAAGTAATTGGCCGGCGTGGTGCAGTTGGCGACCTGCATATTGTCCTGCGCGCACATCTGCAGGAAACGCTCCGGCCGCGCCGAGCTATGCTCCGGCCCCTGCCCTTCATAGCCATGCGGCAACAGCATCACCAGGCCATTGGCGCGCAGCCACTTGGCCTCGCCGCTCGCAATGAACTGATCGATCATGATCTGCGCGCCGTTCATGAAGTCGCCGAACTGCGCCTCCCACAGCACCAGCGTCTTCGGGTCGGCCAGCGCATAGCCATATTCGAAGCCGAGCACGCCATATTCGGACAGCGGGCTGTCGAGCACCTCGAAGCGGCCATGCTCCATCGTCTGCAGCGGCACGTATTTGTGCTCGTCGGTCTGATCGACCCACACCGCATGACGCTGGCTGAACGTGCCGCGGCCCGAATCCTGCCCCGACAGGCGCACGCCATAGCCCTCCGACAGCAACGCGCCGAACGCCAGCGCTTCGCCGGTCGCCCAATCGAAATTAGCGCCCGACTTGAACATCTCGCGCTTGGCATCGAGCACGCGGTTGAGCGTCTTGTGGACGGTCAGCCCCTCCGGCACCGTGGTCAACGTGCGGCCGAGCGAATCGAACAGCTTCTGCTCGATGCCCGTGTCGACACTGCGCCGTGCGGTCTCGGCATCGGCGGGCGCATGCAGGCCGGACCAGCGCCCGGCGAACCAGTCGGCCTTGTTCGGCTTGTAGTTCGCGCCCGCCTCGAACTCGCCTTCCAGCAAGGTCGTGAACTGCTTGATATTCTCGTCGATCCACGCGCGATCGACAATCTTCTGCTCGATCAGCTTGGCGGCATAGACTTCGCTGACCGGGGGATGCTGGCGGATGCGATCATACATCAGCGGCTGCGTGAAGCTCGGCTCGTCGCCTTCGTTATGGCCGAAGCGGCGATAGCACCACATGTCGATCACCACGTCGCGGTGGAATTTCTGGCGGAACTCGATCGCCATCTTGGTGGCGAAGGTCACCGCCTCGGGATCGTCGCCATTGACGTGGAAGATCGGCGCCTGGACGCCCTTGGCGACATCCGACGGATAAGGCGAGGAGCGCGCGAATTGCGGGCTGGTAGTGAAGCCGATCTGGTTGTTGATCACGAAATGGACGCAACCGCCCGTATTGTAGCCGCGGATGCCGGAGAAGCCGAAGCATTCCCACACGATCCCCTGGCCGGCGAACGCCGCATCGCCATGGATCAGCACCGGCAGCGCCGCCTTGTGCTCGGTATCGCCGGCGATCGTCTGGATCGCGCGGACCTTGCCCAGCACGACGGGGTCCTCGGCTTCGAGATGCGAGGGATTGGCGACCAGCGACATGTGCACGCTGATCCCGTCAAACTCGCGGTCGGTCGAGGTGCCGAGGTGATATTTCACGTCGCCCGATCCGGCCACGTCGTCCGGGTTATCCGATCCGCCGCCGAATTCGTGGAAGATGATGCGGAACGGCTTGGCCATCACATTGGTCAGCACGTTGAGCCGGCCACGATGCGCCATGCCGAACACGATCTCGTTGACGCCCATCTGGCCGCCATATTTGATCACCGATTCGAGCGCCGGGATCATGCTCTCGCCGCCGTCCAGCCCGAAGCGCTTGGTGCCGACATATTTTCGGCCGCAGAATTTCTCCCACTGCTCGGCCTCGATCACCTTGTTGAGGATCGCCTTCTGGCCCAGCGGCGTGAACTCGATTGCCTTGTCCTTGCCTTCCATGCGGTCCTGCAGGAAGCGGCGCTCCTCGACGTCCGAGATGTGCATATATTCGAGGCCGACATTGCCGCAATAATTGGCGCGCAGCGTGTCGACCAGCTCGCGCACCGTCGCCCATTGCAGCCCCATCGTGCCGCCGAGATAGACCGGGCGATCGATGTCGGCTTCCGAGAAGCCGTGATATTCGGTCTTGAGATCCGCCGGCAGCTCACGCGTCGGCTTGAGCCCCAGCGGATCGAGATTGGCGGCGAGATGCCCGCGCACGCGGTAGGTACGGATCAGCAGCATGGCGCGGATCGAATCCGCGGCGGCCTTGGCGATCGCCTCCTGGCTGGGGGCGGCGGCGGGCGCTGCAGCGGCCGCCGGCTTGGCCCCGCCACGCGCGGGCTTGGGCGCAGGCTCCATCTGTGTCGGGTCGAGCGCCGCGGTCAGGTCATCGGTGCTGCTCAGCGGCCAGTTGGGCTGTTCCCAGCTCGGCCCCTGCGCGGCGCCTTCCAGCCCCTCGAACCAGGTCCGCCAGCCCGGCTCGACGCTCTCGGGCGAGTCCTTGAACCGCGCATACAGCGTCTCGATGAAGGCCGGGCTCACGCCGCCGGCAAAATCCGCGAAATCCTGGCCTTCATAGCCCATCGTCTTCTTCCTTTTACCCCTCTCCCATTGGGAGAGGGAGGGGCCCAAGCGAAGCTTGGGAGGGTGAGGGTGACGTGGTGACTAGTCACCCTCATCCGGCGCTGCGCGCCACCTTCTCCCAAAGGGAGAAGGAATTGTTCAACCGTTCAACACCGCCAGCAACGTCGTGCCGAGCTCGCTGGGCGAGTCCGCCACGCGGATACCGGCGGCTTCCATCGCCGCGATCTTGCTTTCCGCATCGCCCTTGCCGCCCGACACGATCGCGCCGGCATGGCCCATGCGACGGCCCGGAGGCGCGGTGCGACCGGCGATGAAGCCCGCCATCGGCTTGCTGCGGCCGCGCTTGGCTTCGTCGCGCAGGAATTCGGCCGCCTGCTCCTCGGCGTCGCCGCCGATTTCGCCGATCATGATGATCGACTTGGTCGCGTCGTCGGCCAGGAACAGTTCGAGCACGTCGATGAAGTTCGTGCCGTTGACCGGATCGCCGCCGATGCCGACCGCGGTCGTCTGGCCGAGACCCGCATTCGACGTCTGGAACACTGCCTCATAGGTCAGCGTGCCCGAACGCGACACGACGCCGACCGAGCCTTCCTTGAAGATCGACCCCGGCATGATGCCGATCTTGCACTGGTTCGGGGTCAGCACGCCGGGGCAGTTCGGCCCGATCAGCCGCGACTTGGAGCCCGACAGCGAGCGCTTCACCTTGACCATGTCGAGGACCGGAACGCCCTCGGTGATGCAGACGATCAACGGGATCTCGGCATCGATCGCCTCGAGGATCGAATCCGCCGCGAAGGGGGGCGGCACGTAGATCACCGATGCGGTGGCACCAGTGGCGTGCTTGGCTTCGGCGACGGTGTTGAAGTTGGGGAGACCCAGATGCGTCGTCCCGCCCTTGCCCGGCGTCACGCCGCCGACCATCTGCGTGCCATATGCCAGCGCCGCCTCGGTATGGAAGCTGCCGGTCTTGCCGGTCATCCCTTGCGTGATGACCTTGGTGTTCTTGTCGACGAGGATGGACATCTATTTAATTGCCTTCTTCTGCAATGCGTCGCGCGGCGGCGTTACGCTCTTTTTTTGACACAGCGGGGTCTGAAATCGTCCGGTAGTCATTTTGCCGACGCTCAGATTGCTCAGGCGTAAGAGCGATAGATCGAATGACCATATCGCCCGCCCCAACCTTGACCGCCTTCAGGATATATCCTTGGTCCGAGGTCACGTCATATGCCGAGTTGAAATTGCGGATTGCTGCGGGTGATGCCTTTGGAGGGCCGACCCGAAACCCTAAGTCACTCAAACGCTCCTCGCCGAGATTTTCTGCAAACACCTCGCAATGCTTCGTTCCATCTTGTCGCACGGAATTCTCCGTTGCGATTATAACTTCCCCGCCAGCACCTTTCGCGGCGAACAATGTCGCTTCAGCAGGGGGCCGATAGACGCGGCGGATTTTGGGCGAGATATCGCCAGGCTTCACAGACTTGGCTGCACCATCAGCAAAACGAGCACCACCCTCCATACAAACGGCGCGAAAGGCGGCGATTGGATCGACGGGAGCCGAAAGCACGACAGCCCCCTCGATAAGCATCGCCGCCAACATCATGCAAGCGAGCCGTCGATTGCCTTGCACGCCACCAGCAGTTCCTTGACCGCATCGACCGACACGGCGAGGTTGCCCTTGGCTTCCTCGTCCAGCGCGATCTCGACGACCTGCTCGACGCCGCCGGCGCCGATCACGACGGGCACGCCGACATACAGATCATCGATGCCGTACTGACCGGTGAGGTGCGCCGCGGCGGGCAGCACGCGCTTCTGGTCGTACAGATAGGCCTCCGCCATCGCGATGCCGCTGGTGGCCGGCGCGTAATAGGCCGAGCCGGTCTTGAGCAAAGCGACGATCTCGCCACCGCCCGAGCGCGTACGCTGGACGATCGCGTCGATCTTTTCCTGCGTCGAGCGGCCCATCTTGATCAGATCCGGCACCGGGATGCCCGACACGGTCGAATACTGGATCACCGGCACCATCGTGTCGCCGTGGCCGCCGAGCACGAAGCTGGTGACGTCCTTGACCGAAACCTGGAACTCTTCCGCCAGGAAATGGCTGAAACGCGACGAATCGAGCACGCCGGCCATGCCCACGACCTTGTGATGCGGCAGCCCGGAAAATTCGCGCAGCGCCCAGACCATCGCGTCCAGCGGATTGGTGATGCAGATCACGAACGCGTCGGGCGCGTTGGCGGCGATGCCCTCGCCGACCGCCTTCATCACCTTCAGGTTGATGCCGAGCAGATCGTCGCGGCTCATGCCGGGCTTGCGCGCGACGCCGGCGGTGACGATGATCACGTCCGCGCCAGCGATATCGGCATAATCGTTGGTGCCGGTGATCTTGCCCGAGAAGCCTTCGACCGGGCCGCACTGCGACAGATCCAGCGCCTTGCCCTGCGGCACGCCCTCGACCACGTCGAACAGCACGACATCACCGAGATTCTTGAGCGCCGCGAGATGCGCGAGCGTCCCGCCGATGTTTCCCGCGCCGATAAGCGCGATCTTCTTGCGGGCCATCCATCGTCCTTCGAGTTGCTAAAGTTGCCGCGCCTTAGGCTGGATTCGACGCGGGGGCAACCTTAATCGAGGCAAATCCACCACCTATTGCAAATCGTTCGCAATATCAATTGCAGGCATAAATGGGTCGTATGGTGCAAACGCTATTCGAAACGGTTCGTTGCACCGCGCGCCAGAGCTCAGTCCACGCCGTGCCCGGCGGCAAGATAGTCCTCCGAGCGCATTTCCTCGAGCCGGCTCACGGTGCGATCGAATTCGAACCGTCCATCTCCCGTCTCGTATAGGCGGTCCGGCTGGGCATCGGCGGCGGCAAGCAGTTTGACCTTATATTCGTACAGTGCATCGATCAGCCCGACGAAGCGCGCCGCCTCGTTGCGGCTGTCCGGCCCCAGCTTGGGAATGCCGACCAGGATCACCGTATGGTATTTGCGCGCGATGGCGAGATAATCGGCGGTGCCGCGATTGTCGCCGCACAGCTTCTTGAAGCTGAACACGGCGACCCCCTTGATGCTCTTGGGCACGTGCAGCGTGCGCCCGCCCTGTACGGCGATATCCTCGCTCGGCACATGCTCGCGATCCTCGACCGGAAAGTCGGTCAGCCGGAAGAAGGCGTCGGACAATTGCCGCGTCGCCTCGGGGCCGTTGGGCACCAGCCAGGTCTGCTGGCTGCCCAGGCGATCGCGACGGTAATCGACCGGCCCGTTCAACGGCAGCACGTCGAGCTTGGCCTCGATCAGTGCGATGAAGGGCAGGAAATGCTCGCGGTTGAGCCCGTTCAGGTACAGGTCGGAGGGCGGCCTGTTGGAGGTGGTGACGATCGCCACGCCCTGCGCGAGCAATTCGGTGAACAGCCGCGACAGGATCATCGCGTCGGGGCTGTTGGTCACCATCATCTCGTCGAACGCCAGGCAGCGCGCCTCCTGGGCGATGGCGTGCGCCACCGGCAGGATCGGATCGCCCAGTTCCTTGGCGCGCTCGGCCGCGATACGCTGGTGCACTTCGAGCATGAACTCGCCGAAATGCACGCGCCGTTTCCGATCGATCGTCAGGCAATCGAAGAACAGGTCCATCAGCATGGACTTGCCGCGCCCGACCCCACCCCAGACGTACAGGCCGCGTGGTGCCGCAGCCTTCTTGCCGATCAGCCGTGCGAACACCCCACCGCTCTTGGCCGGCGCCTCGAGCTCGGTGGCGAGCGCGGCGAGTCGCGCCGCGGCGGCGGCCTGTTCGGGATCGGGCCGGAGCTCGCCCGAGGCGATCAACGCCTGATAGGCCAGGAGGACATTGGTCTGCTTCATAGTGCGCTTCCCCGGCGGACGCCGGGGTCCAGTTGGGAGACGATGGTTGGCTGGCGTAGCGGGATCTTACCTCTGACAGCACGACTGGACCCCGGCGTCCGCCGGGGAAGCGCCTTGTGGGCAGGTGTCACGCCAATCCTGCCGGCGGCGAGGATTTACGCAGCGTCCCCGTGAAGCTGGCGATCGTCGGCTGTCCCTCCTGCACGATGAGCCCGCGCAGGAACAACATCCGTTTGGTCTCGCGCAACAATTCGACACGCGCCTCGATCGGCGCGCCGATCTGCCCGCCGCCGATGAACTGCGCCGACAGATCGAGCGTCACCGCCCCGCCCGCCTGCAACGCCCCCAGTCCGCGCGCCGCCGCAAAAAGCGCCACATCCATGAAGCCGAGCAGCGCGCCGCCGTGCATATTGTCGCGCATGTTGGAATGCTGGTGCAGCGGCGTCATCCGCACGCGCGCGATATCGCCCTCGACCTTGACGAGCAGCGGCTCGAGAAAGCCGTTGAAGCGGGTCGGATCACGGAACGCCCAACTTTTCCAGCCGGGCTCGGTGGGGGAGTCTTCGTAGGTGAAGGCAGGGATGGTGGGTTCAGACAAGCGCGGCGATCCCTCCTTGTGGCAGACACCCCCGCCCCATTACCGTCACCCTGAACTCGATTCAGGATCCATAGTGCCCCACGTCCAATTGTCCCGGAGGCGCGATGGATCCTGACTTTCGTCAGGATGACGGCAGTGGTGAGGCAACGCGCCCGCCCGATTCAACGCTCAAACGACGCGTTCGACTTCCATCTTCTTGATCTCGGCGATCGCCTTCGCCGGGTTCAGCCCCTTGGGGCAGACATTCGCGCAGTTCATGATCGTGTGGCAGCGATACAGGCGGAACGGATCCTCGAGCTCGTCGAGCCGCTCGCCGGTCATCTCGTCGCGGCTGTCGGCGAGCCAGCGATAGGCCTGCAACAGGATCGCCGGGCCGAGGAACTTGTCGCTGTTCCACCAGTAAGACGGGCACGAGGTGGAGCAGCAGGCGCACAGGATGCACTCGTACAGCCCGTCGAGCTTCTCGCGATCCTCCGGCGACTGCAGCCGCTCCTTGCCCGAGGGCGGCGGCGTGACGGTCTGCAGCCACGGCTTGATCGAGCTGTACTGCGCGTAGAAGTGCGTGAAATCGGGGACCAGGTCCTTGATCACTTCCATGTGCGGCAGCGGCGTGATCGTGATGTCGCCCTTCACGTCGTCCATCGCGGTCGTGCAGGCGAGGCCGTTCTTGCCGTCGATGTTCATCGAGCACGACCCGCAGATCCCCTCGCGGCACGAGCGGCGGAAGGTCAGCGAGCTATCCTGCTCGGATTTCATCTTGATCAGCGCATCGAGCACCATCGGACCGCAATTGTCCTGATCGATTTCGAACGTGTCGTAGCGCGGATTTTCCGCCGTATCGGGATCGTAACGATAGACCTTGAAATTCTTGACCCGTTTGGCGTCGGCAGCGGCTTTGTGGACCTTGCCCTTCTTCGAGACGATGCTGTTCTTGGGCAGCGAGAATTCGGCCATGCTGTACGGTCCCTGAGGCGATAGACAATCGCAGGTTCGGCTATGCCTTTCGCACTCGCAGCGCAACCCCTTGTTGGCCCCCGAGGCGGGGAGGTCGGCCAGCGCTGTCGTGCGGACCAGGGAAGCGCGTCGAATGACTTGCGGCGCAGCGTTCCTTTCATCTGGCGACCGGCAGCCTCGCTTTCAACCGGTGCGGTGCGGTGCGGTGTGCGCGCCGCGCCTAGATCACGTCCAGCACCAACCCAAGGTCCCGCGCCTGCTCGGCTTCGATATACCAGTTGGACGGCGCTTTCTCGCGCAGGTCCTCGAACTCGACCTTGCTGCCGTTGACGATATCGCGGAAGCCCTCTTCCTCGATCTCGATCGAATGCTCGACCTCGTGGAGCGCCGCCTTGATCGACGCGACCACCATGCGCAGCGGGCCGTCGAGATTGATCTGCTTGGAAATCCCGCGTTCGTGGATCATCAGCCGCGTATGCCGCGTGAGGAAGCGCCGGTGGACCGGAAACGCCGCCATGAACGTCGCGCCGGCGGAATAGACCGCTACCTTGCCGAGAAACAGGATCTCGCGCCCGTCATGCTCCTCGAGCAGCCGGATATCGTCCGCCATCGTCCGTGCGACCTCGGGATCGCCGCCCAGCGTGGTCAGCGCGACGACCAACGTGCCGTCGTCCGGGCACGCATCGAGCTGTTCCCGGAAGCTCTGGTACATCAACTGATCGACCGGGCCGGACAGGCGGATATGCGGCTTGGCGAGAAGCGGATATTTGGTTTGCGTGGCCATGAGGCGCGAACGGCGTTTTGCCCGGCGGGTTCCCGTCAGACGGATGAATTAGGCAGGTTGCCCCGCCACGCGTCCGCTACCCGCCTACTTCCCGTCCAGCATCGATACCGCCGGTCGCCCCACCGGCATGCTCGTCGCCTTCGGCCCACGCGCATCCAACGCCGCCAGCCACGCGCCGGTCCGCGATCCGATCGATACCTGCGGCTGGGACGGCGTCAGCTTGCCTTGCGCCTCCCACGCGCCGATCAGCCCGACCGCCTCGGTCCCCGCGGCGCCGATCGGCTGCGCCTTGCGCAGCGCATGGTTGATCAGCGCATCCCCGAAAAAGGTCCAGTCATTGTCCGCCTGGCAGCCGAACGAGGTGCGATCGGCCGATGAGGCGGTAATCACCACGCTGTCCTCACTGGCAAGCAGCGGCACGAACACGCCCGAATAGCAGGCGCTGATCAGCACCATGCGCCGTTCGATGCCGAGCTTGCCGAGCATCGCCCATAGGCGTTGGGGCGAGATCATGCCAAAGCCCTGGTCAGCATCGTTATACACAATGCCGATCGGCGCACCGTGGCTGGTGGTGTAGAGGACCAGCACGTCCTCCTTCGGGTCCATCAGTTCGGCGATCCGTGCCAACGCCAAGGCAAGTGTATCCGGCGACCCACGCGGCAGACTGCTCGCTGCCGAACCATCCGTGCCCGCCAGTACGATCGTCCGCCCCGCCGCATCGTAGCGCCGGCTGAGCACCCTGCCCGCCTCGCGCGCCTCGCGGCCGAATACCGGATCGCTATCGAGCGCGATCGCCATGACATAGGCATCGACGATGCCGGTGCGCTGCGGCTGCAGCGCGGCCAGCGCCCGGTCGACGCGGCGGTGCTCGGCCAAGGTCCAGGCGGCGTCGCGGTCGCGCTCGGAGCTCAAGCCGAGATCGGCAAGATAGGCGGAAACCTCGGGCGGCAGCGCGGCCATGAACGGGGCTGGCTGGGTATGCTGCGGCGCCTGATATTGCGCCGACGCCCCTGCGGTCAGCGCGAGCGCCGCGACGGCAAGCCATTTGACGACGCCGGCGACACGGCCGCTGCGATTGCTCATGACCGCGAAGGTGTCACTGCCCGCCGCCGCCTGTCAACGTCGCCGCGTCGGTCGCATGGCAAAAGGGCCGCACCGGTCGCCCGGCACGGCCCTTTTCGAAAAATGACGATCGCGTCAGATATCGTCGCCGAGCATGCCCTTGATCTTGCCCTTGACCTGCTCGCCCTTGCCTTCGGTTTCCTGCGCCGCGCCCTCATCCCGCGTCGCGGGATCGTCGCTGTGCTGCTTCACCTTGCCGATGGCTTCGTTGACATTGCCTTTGATCTTGTCGGTGAGCTCGCCCATGATCCGTCTCCATCCCGACCGGCGCCGCATCATGGCATGATCGGTTCTGCGAGATAAAACGGTCGGGCAGCGGCGCGGTTCCGTGCGCGGCCTTCCCTGCCCCTCTACCTTCAGATCAGGCCACTGAGCGGGCTCGACGGATCGGCGTACATGCGCTTGCCCATCCGGCCGGCGCGGTACGCCATCCGGCCGCTTTCCACCCCGGCCTTCATCGCCGCCGCCATCAGCACCGGATCCTTCGCTTCGGCGATCGCCGTGTTCATCAGCACCCCGTCACAGCCCAGTTCCATCGCCGCCGCCGCATCGGACGCGGTGCCCACCCCGGCATCGACCAGCACCGGGACGCTTGCGCCTTCGACGATCAGCCGGATCGTCACCTTGTTCTGGATGCCGAGCCCGGAGCCGATCGGCGCACCGAGCGGCATGATCGCCACCGCGCCGACATTCTCCAGCCGCTTGGCGGCGATCGGATCGTCGACGCAGTACACCATCGGCTTGAATCCTTCATTGGCGAGGATCTCGCACGCGCGCAGCGTCTCGACCATGTCGGGATACAGCGTCTTGGCCTCGCCCAGCACCTCGAGCTTGACCAGTTCCCAGCCGCCCGCCTCGCGCGCCAGGCGCAGCGTGCGGATGGCGGATTCGGCGTCGAAGCAGCCCGCGGTATTGGGCAGATAGGTGATCTTCTTGGGATCGATGAAGTCGGTCAGCATCGGCGCATTGCGGTCGCTGATGTTCACGCGGCGCACCGCGACCGTCACGATCTCCGCCCCCGATGCCGCCACCGCCGCCGCATTCTGCGCGAAATCCTTATACTTGCCGGTGCCGACGATCAGCCGCGAGGTGAAGGTCTTGCCAGCGACCGTCCATTGATCGGGCTTGAGCGCGGCGAGATGATCGCCGCCGCCGACGAAATGGACGATCTCCAGTTCGTCGGCATCCTCGACGATCACGTCGGCCAGCGTCGAGCGCGGCACGATCTCGGCATTACGCTCCACTGCCACCTTCTCCGGCACCAGCCCCAGTTCCGCTGCGAGCTCGGCGATGGAAAGCCCGCTGCGCACCCGCTTGTGCTCGCCATTGACCGTGATCGATACCGTTCCGTCGCTGTGCACATCATTCTCCGTATAGCCGCGCCGACGCCCAGGGGTTGGTCGGCCCGTCCCAGTCATATAGGGTTGCGAGCGACGCACCTTCAATCGAAAGCCGCCCGTGACCAACACCATCTACGTGCTCAACGGCCCGAACCTCAATCTGCTCGGCCTGCGCGAGCCCGAAATCTACGGCGACGACACGCTCGACGATATTGCCGGCATGCTCGAGGATCGCGCGCGCGAGCTCGATCTGCGGATCGACATGCGCCAGTCCAACCACGAAGGCCATCTGGTCGATTGGCTGCACGAGGCGCAGGCCGAGGGCGCGCGGGCGGTGATCCTCAATGCCGGGGCGTACACGCACAGCTCGATCGCGATTCTCGATGCGATGAAGGCGATCGTCACGCCGGTGATCGAAGTGCATCTGTCCAACCCGCACGCGCGGGAACGCTTCCGTCACCACAGCCATATCAGCAAGGCCGCCAAGGGAACCATCGCCGGCTTCGGCGCGCTTTCCTATGTCCTTGCGCTTGAAGCCGCCGCGCGTCTCTGACAGGACGCGGCCCGATAAAGGGAATGGGGTTCCCGTATAAGGAGTTCAGGGTCGCATGACCGATACTAATCAAAACGACGCCATGCGGATCGATGTCGATCTGGTGCGCCAACTTGCCCAACTGCTCGACGATACCAGCCTGACCGAGATCGAGGTCGAGGATGGCGGGCGCAAGATCCGCATCGCCCGCAAGGCCGCGGCCGCCGCGCCGGTCGCCGCGCCGCTGCATTATGCGCCCGCGCCGACGCCGCTGGCCAGCGCCAGCACGCCCGTCGCCAGCGATCCCGCGCCGGCCGCGATCCCGACCGATGCGGTCAAGTCGCCGATGGTCGGCACTGCCTATCTGTCGTCCGATCCGACCGCCAAGCCGTTCGTTGCCGTGGGTGACAAGGTTGCCGCCGGCGACACGCTGCTGATCGTCGAGGCGATGAAGGTGATGAACCCGATCCTCGCGCCCTCCGCCGGCACGGTCACCGCGATCCTGGTGCAGGACAAGCAGCCGGTCGAATTCGACCAGCCGCTCGTGGTGGTCGCGTAACCCCGATGCCCAAGATCAAGAAACTGCTGATCGCCAATCGCGGCGAGATTGCGCTCCGCATCCACCGCGCGTGCCACGAAATGGGCATCGAGACGGTCGCGGTGCACAGCACGGCGGATGCCGATGCGATGCACGTGCGTCTCGCCGATCAGGCGATCTGCATCGGCCCGCCGGCCGCGACGGAATCCTATCTCAACATCGCCAATATCATCTCGGCGGCCGAGATCAGCGGTGCCGACGCGATCCATCCCGGCTACGGCTTTCTCTCGGAGAACGCCAAGTTCGCCGAGATCGTCGAGGCGCACGGCATCATCTTCGTCGGGCCCAAGCCCGAGCATATCGTCACGATGGGCGACAAGGTTGAGGCCAAGCGCACCGCCGGGCGGCTCGGCCTGCCGCTCGTCCCCGGGTCGGATGGCGCGATCAGCGACATTGCCGAAGCGAAGCAGATCGCCGAGCGGATTGGCTATCCGGTGATCATCAAGGCCGCCTCGGGCGGCGGCGGGCGCGGCATGAAGGTGTGCACGTCCGAGGATCAGCTCGAGACGCTGATGAGCCAGGCCGGCAGCGAGGCCAAGGCGGCGTTCGGCGACGCCACCGTCTATATGGAAAAGTATCTCGGCAATCCTCGGCACATCGAATTCCAGGTGTTCGGCGATGGCCAGGGCAATGCGATTCATCTCGGCGAGCGCGACTGCAGCCTGCAGCGCCGTCATCAGAAGGTGCTCGAGGAAGCTCCCTCCCCGGTACTGGGTCAGGAAGACCGCGAGCGCATGGGGGCGGTGTGCAGCAAGGCGATGGCCGACATGGGCTATCGCGGTGCCGGCACGATCGAATTCCTGTGGGAAGACGGCGAATTCTACTTCATTGAGATGAACACCCGGCTGCAGGTTGAGCATCCCGTCACCGAGATGATCACCGGGCTCGATCTGGTCCGCGAGCAGATTCAGATCGCCGAGGGCCGCCCGCTGACCTTGCGCCAGCAGGACGTGGTGTTCCGCGGCCATGCGATCGAATGCCGCATCAACGCCGAGGATCCGCGCACCTTCGCCCCCTCGCCCGGCCTGGTGACGATGTTCCATGCGCCCGGCGGGATGCACGTCCGCGTCGATAGCGGTCTGTATACGGGCTACCGCGTGCCGCCTTACTATGATTCGATGATCGCCAAGCTGATCGTCTACGGCACGACGCGCAACGGCGCGCTCCGCCGCCTGCGCCGCGCGCTGGAGGAATTCGTCATCGACGGGCCCACCACGACGATCCCGCTGCACCAGGCACTGCTCGACGATCCCGACTTCCAGGCAGGGGACTATACGATCAAGTGGCTCGAGGAATGGTTGGCCAAGCAGGGGTAGACGCGCCTGCCTGCTCCACGCCGTCATCCCGGGCCTGGTCCGGGATGACGAACATTAAACGGGCTCGCGCCCGACCGACAAAGGGGCATTCCACCGTGCGCGCCATCCGATGAGCGTCCTCGAACCCGGCCGCAACTGCTGGCGCATCGAATCCGCCACGCAGGCGACGGTGATCGTCGACGCCGAACGTTATTTCAAGATGGCCCGCGCCGCGATGCTCAAGGCGCGGTCACAGATTCTGCTGGTCGGCTGGGATTTCGACGCGCGGATCGATCTCGCGCCCGATGGCGATATCGACGATGGCGCGCCGCGCACGATCGGCGATTTCATCTATTGGCTAGTCGAGCAAAATCCCGGGCTGCACGTCCACACGCTGCGCTGGGATACCGGCGCGATCAAGACGCTGGCGCGCGGCTCGACGATTTTCACCGTCGTCAAATGGATGATGCACAAGCGCATCCATACCAAGCTCGACGGCTATCATCCGTTCGGTGCGTCGCATCACCAGAAGATCATCGTGATCGACGATTGCCTAGCCTTTGCCGGCGGTATCGACATGACCAGCGAGCGCTGGGATACGCGCGAGCATCTCGACGACCAGCCGCACCGCACCTCACCCGGCACCCACAAGCAGTACAAGCCGTGGCACGACGCAACCACCGCGATGGCCGGGCCGGTCGCCAAGGCGCTGGGCGAACTGTGCCGCGATCGCTGGGTATTGGCCGGCGGCAAGCCGATCCCTGCGCCCTCGCAACCGCACGACTGCTGGCCCGACGCACTCGATGTCGATTTTACCGACGTGGAAGTGGCGATTTCGCGGTCCGAACCGGAAATGCCGGATCGGGCGCCGGTGACCGAGATCGAGAATCTGTATCTCGATCTGATCGCCAGTGCCAAGCACAGCATCTATGCCGAGAGCCAGTATTTCGCCTCGCGCAAGATCGCCGAGGCGATCGCCCGCCGCCTGGACGAGCCCGACGGCCCCGAAATCGTCATCATCAATCCGACCACCGCGCAGGGCTGGCTCGAGCCGATCGCGATGGACACCGCACGCGCCCGGCTGATCGAGGCGCTCAAGCATCGCGACGTGCATCGGCGGCTGCGCATGTATCACCCGGTCACCGCCGGCGGCGAACCGATCTACGTCCACGCCAAGATCCTGGTGATCGACGACGAGGTGCTGCGTGTCGGTTCGTCCAATTTCAACAATCGCTCGATGCGCCTGGATACCGAATGCGACGTGACGATCGATGCCGATCACGGCGCCGACCGCGCGTGCATCATCACGATCCGCAACGGCCTGATCGCCGAGCATCTCGGCGTCGCACCCGCGCTGGTCGACGCGCGCATCGCCGAGACGGGGTCGCTGATCGCCACGATCGAGGGCCTGCGCGGCGACGGGCGCAGCCTCGTCCAGTACGAAGTGCCCGATATCAGCGCGGTCGAGAAATGGCTGGCGGATAACGAGGTGCTCGATCCTGAAGGCCCGGCGGAGATGTTCGAAGGGTTCAGCAAGCGCGGCCTGTTCCGCCGCTGGCTCCACCGCCGGCGGCGCTAGCGCCTCCCAACAAGCAACGCCCCGGCGTTCGCCGGGGCGATGACGCTATCGGGCTCGGTCGCTCACCGCTGCTGCGCGGGCATCGCCGGCCGGGCCACTGGGTACCCTGTTATCTCCGCGGTGATATCGCGCTTCGTGCCATACAGCACGGCCGCCCGCCCGTTCACCTTCTGCACATCGGCCGAGACGCGCATCCAGCGTAGGTCGCCATCGGCGCGCCGGATCTGCGCCTCGAACGTGAAGCTCCCGTAGGTCGCGAGCGCGGCACTGCGCAACCGCTCCAGTTCGGTCCGCGACTCGGGCAGATAGAAATCGAGCGTTGCGCGCCGATCGAGCGGCGTGCCGCGCGGAATGCCGAACAGGTCGAACACGCCGCGGCTCCAGGTCAATGCTTCCGACTCCAGGTCACATTGCCACCCCGCCGGCAGCGGGGGCAGGAACGGGGCATCGCCCAGACGCGGCGGGCACGCCGGGCGCGGCCTCGATGGCGCCATGCACTGGATCCGCTGCGTATCGGTCATGCCCATGCCCTTCGCGCTAAGCGACCTAGATTAAGACGCGGTTAGCCCGCCGACGATTCGCGAGGTGGATTCCGAACGCCCCGCATCTGTTGGGCGCCGCAGCACGTCCGGGGTGACGTGGCCGCCGCGCCCCGCTAATGCGTCCCGCATGACCGCCATCACCCCGCAAATCGTGGCCGACCACGGCCTGTCCGCAGAAGAATATGAGCGTGTGCTCGCGGCGATGGGGCGCGAGCCCAACATCACCGAGCTCGGCATCTTCTCGGTCATGTGGTCGGAGCATTGCAGCTACAAGAGTTCGCGCATCCACCTCAAGAAGCTGCCCACCACCGGACCGCAGGTCATCTGCGGCCCGGGTGAGAATGCCGGTGTGGTCGATATCGGCGACGGCCAGGCGGCGATTTTCAAGATGGAGAGCCACAACCACCCGTCGTACATCGAGCCCTATCAGGGTGCTGCGACCGGCGTCGGCGGCATCCTGCGCGACGTGTTCACGATGGGCGCCCGCCCGATCGCCAACTTGAACGCCTTGCGCTTCGGCCGCCCAGATCATCCCAAGATGCGCCATCTGATCGCCGGCGTGGTCCACGGCATCGGCGGTTACGGCAATTGCGTCGGCGTGCCGACGGTCGGCGGCGAGGTCAATTTCCACCCCGCCTATGACGGCAACATCCTGGTCAACGCGATGACCGTCGGCGTCGCCGAGCAGGACAAGATCTTCTATTCCGCCGCCTCCGGCATCGGCAATTCGATCGTCTATGTCGGTTCCAAGACCGGCCGCGACGGCATCCACGGCGCGACGATGGCCTCGGCCGATTTCGGCGAGGATGCCGAAGCCAAGCGCCCGACCGTGCAGGTCGGCGATCCCTTCACCGAAAAACTGCTCATCGAGGCCTGTCTCGAACTGATGGGATCCGACGCGATCGTCGCGATCCAGGACATGGGCGCCGCCGGCCTGACCTCCTCGTCGGTCGAGATGGCCAGCAAGGGCGGCGTCGGCATCGAGCTGATCATGGACGACGTGCCGCAGCGCGAAACCGGCATGACGCCGTACGAGATGATGCTGAGCGAAAGCCAGGAGCGCATGCTCATGGTCCTGAAGCCTGGCCGCGAGGATTTCGCCGAAGCGATCTTCAAGAAGTGGGAGCTCGATTTCGCGGTGATCGGCCATGTCACCGACACCGGTCGGATGGTGCTCAGGTGGAAGGGCGACGTGGTCGCCGACATCCCGCTCGGGCCGCTCGCCGACGATGCCCCGCTCTACGATCGGCCGCACGTCGCCACGCCCAAGCGCGCCGATCTGACCGACGTGCCGGAAAGCACCGATCCGGTTGCCGACCTGATCAAGCTGATGGGCTCGCCCGACATCGCCAGCCGGCGCTGGATCTGGGAGCAATACGATCACATGGTCGGTGGCGATACGGTGCAGCGCCCCGGCGGCGACGCTGCGGTGGTGCGCGTCCACGGCACGCAAAAGGGTCTGGCCATGACCACCGATTGCACGCCGCGTTATTGTTTCGCCGATCCGGTCGAAGGCGGTCGCCAGGCGATTGCCGAGGCGTGGCGTAATCTCACCGCGGTCGGCGCCACGCCGCTCGCCGTCACCAACTGCCTCAACTTCGCCAACCCGCAGCGCCCCGAGATCATGGGCCAGATCGTCGGCTGCCTGGAGGGGATGAGCGAGGCATGCGTCGCGCTCGACTTCCCGATCGTTAGCGGCAACGTGTCGCTCTACAACGAGAGCAAGGCGACCGGCGGCGGCTCCGCGATCCTGCCGACTCCCGCGATCGGCGGCCTCGGCCTGCTTGCCGATTGGTCGAAGAGCTGCACGATCGGCTTCAAGGGAACCGGCGATACCGTCTTGGTGATCGGCGAGCGTGGCGGCGATCTCGGCCAGTCGCTGTGGCTGCGTGAACTGCACGGCCGCGAGGATGGCCCCCCGCCCCCGGTCGATCTCGCCGCCGAGCGCCGCACCGGCGATTTCATCCGCGCACAGATCCAGAACGGCGCGATCACCGCCTGCCATGACGTGTCCGATGGTGGCCTCGCCGTCACGCTGGCGGAAATGGCGCTTGCCTCCAATCTCGGCGTGCTCGTCACCGAGCCACAGCCATTCGGCGTTGCCGGCAGCCTGTTCGGCGAAGACCAGGGCGTGTACGTCGTCACCGTCTGCGACACCTGCCTGGCCGACTTCATGGTCGCCGCACACAAGGCCGACGTCCCCGCCGATCCGCTCGGTCGGGTGATCAACGACCGCGTGATCTTCGAACTCGACGAGGGCGACTGGGCCGTCAGCATCGCCGACCTGCGCGCGGTCCACGAAGGCTTCTTCCCCACGCTGATGGGCGCCGAACCCAAACTCGCCTGACGCGATTCGCTCACCTCACGCCGTCATCCTGACTTTCGTCAGGATGACGGCCATAGGAGACGGCGCGCGCATCATAATGCGAATCACCCGCAAATAAGCTTGCGAACAAGTCGCAGTAGCGTCATAACCCTTCGTGTCCGGAGGGCTGTTTCATGGTCGTGTGCGTTTGTAATGCCATTCGAGAAACCCAGGTGCGCGAAGCGGCGCGCAATGGCGCCACCAGCGCATGCCAGGCCTATCGCAGCCTTGGCCGGCAGCCGAAATGCGGCCAATGCGTGCCGTTCGCGCGATCCATTATCGATGCCGAACGTGCTGCTGCGTAACAGTCGCAAGCACTGAAAGCCGCAGAAATCAGCCATTTTCGCCTGTCGTTACGCCGCCGTTCGCGCTATGATCGGCGCTGACAACGGAGACTGACATGCGTGGCGACCCAAAGGTAATCGAATATCTGAATATCGTGCTCAAGAATGAGCTCACCGCGATCAACCAATATTGGCTGCATTACCGGCTGTACGATCATTGGGGCGTACGCAAGCTGGCGGAGTTCGAGCGCCACGAATCGATCGACGAAATGAAGCATGCGGACTGGGTCGCCGAGCGTATCCTGTTCCTCGATGGCCTGCCCAATTTCCAGCTGCTCGGTCGCCTGCGCATCGGCGAGACGGTGCAGGAAGTGCTGCAGGCGGATCTGGATCTCGAGATCGAAGCGCTGCCCCCGCTGCGCGACGCGATCGAGCATTGCGAGAAGGTCCGCGATTATGTCAGCCGCGACCTGTTCCGCCGCATCCTCGACAGCGAAGAAGAGCATGTCGACACGCTCGAGCGCCAGTTCGAGATGATTGCCCGCATGGGCATCGAGAATTACGTCCAGCTCCAGAGCAAGCCGGCGAACGAAGAGATCGCCTGACTACTCGTACAATGCGAAAACGGCCGGTCCGACGGACCGGCCGTTTTCTATGGGCGCAGAGGCCTGTCAGGAACCCACGCGGATCACATCATGTCGGCAGAGATACCGGCTGTTGGTTCGAACTGTTTCCTCAGCATACCGAGCTTACTGCAAAGGTCACGCGACGCGCGAATAAGCTCGATGAGTTGCTGCGCCCCCTCGGCCTCTTCCACTACTAGAGTGCTACGTTCCATGCGGTTCGCGCGTAACGTCGTCGTGCGTAAGACAAGCACCCAACGATCGCTGCGGTCGACTGCCACCTTTGCGACGCCATGACAAATTTCATTCCTGAACGTAGCATGGGTCAGCATCGATTGAAGGGCGACGGATGCGGCCCGTCCTTCGTGTGCGAATGCTCCGTCCGCGGCAACTGCTACGCAGAGTGCATCATATCGCTGACCGATCAGGTGCTGAAGCCTCACCGTAAGGCCGCGATCGGGAACCTGCGCCAGAACGACAAGACACTTAGTAACCGCATCCTCAGCGCAGGAAAGCGCGTGCATGCATCGCCCCCGCCACTCGTTGACGCGCCGACAGGCGTCGTCGAAGGGGCCATTCGCAGCGAGCGTTCCGATGCTAGTGATGGCATTCATGGCGGGCCATCCAGGGCGATTTGCTTGGATGTCAGGCTCGCACCGCTCAAATCGGTCGACGCCCGAACCCCGCCGTTGGCTTGCGCTCGACCAGCGGGTTCGCCTCGCGCTCCAGCAGCGCCAGCGTCTGTGTGAACAAGGGGCGCAATTGCACGACATGCTCGAGCGCCTGTTCGGGCGTGTCGTGATCCTCGACGCAGCTGCGCGCGATTTCCTCAATGGTCTCGGCCAGCGCTGCGAGCGGCGTCGCGCCGAACTGCGCCGATTCGCCCTTCAGCGTATGCGCCGGAATGACCAGCGCGGCGGCATTCTGGGCGCGCATCGCCGCCTCGATGGCGTCGACCGATTTGACCCCGTCCTCGCGGAAATAGCCCAGGATGCGCACGAACCCGGCGCCCAGCTCGCTCCGCGCGCGCTGATAAGCGGACCAATCCACCAATGTGCTGCCTTCGAACGACACGGCAATCTCCGCACCAGGGGCGGCACTGCCCCGATGTTGTGACTCCCTCCTATTCGCGCAGGGTAAATGATCGGTTCACACGCGCCGGCATTAGAGTTGATCTATGTAAAAAAAGTAAAACGCAACTAGATCGGGGCCAAACCGCCCCGGATCGGCGTCAATTGTCGAACGGGTTCTTGGGCGCGCGCAGCGTCAATCGCACCGGAACTGCGCCGAAGCCGAGATCGCGGCGGATGCCGTTGATCAGATAGCGCTGATAGCTCATCGGCAACTGATCGACCCTTGTGCCGAACAGAACGAAGCCCGGCGGCCGCGTCTTGGCCTGGGTCAGGTAGCGCAGCTTGATGCGCTTGCCGCCCGGCGCCGGCGGCGGATTGGCGTCGACCGCCTTCTCGAACCAGCGGTTGAGCTCGCCGGTGCCGACGCGCTTGGACCAGATCTCGCGCGTCTCGAACGCCACCTTGAGCAGCATGTCGAGCCCCTTGCCGGTCGCCGCCGACACGGTCAGCACGGGAATGCCGCGCGCCTGGCTCAGCCCCTCTTCCAGCGCCGCCTTGACGCCGTTGAACAGCGAACTGGCATGTTCGGCGATATCCCATTTGTTGAGCGCGACGATCACCGCACGGCCTTCCTGCAGCGCCGCATCGGCAATGCGCAGGTCCTGCGATTCGAGCCCGCGGGTCGCGTCGAGCAGCAGCACGACGACCTCGGCGAAATCGATCGCGTGCAGCGCATCGGCGACCGACATCTTTTCGAGCTTGTCCTGCACGTTGGCGCGCTTGCGCATCCCCGCCGTGTCGATCAGCCGCACCGCGCGCGATTCGCCATGTTCGTCGGTCCAGGTCCAGTCGACCGCGATCGAATCGCGCGTGATTCCTGCTTCCGGCCCGGTAATCAGCCGCTCTTCGCCGAGGATACGGTTGATCAGCGTCGACTTGCCCGCATTCGGGCGCCCAACGATGGCGAGCTTGAGCGGCGCGCTGAGATCGTCCTCGTCGAACTCCGGCTCGTCCTCGATCGGCTCGACATCGATGAACGGCTGCAGCGCTTCGAACAGGTCGCCCATCCCCTCGCCATGCTCGGCGGAGAGCTGCACCGGGTCGCCATAGCCGAGCGACAGCGATTCGAGGATCCCGGCCTCGCCGGCCTTCCCTTCCGCCTTGTTGGCGACGAGGATGATCGGCGTGTCGGAGCCGCGCAGCCAGCGCGAAATCTCTTCCTCCAGCGGCACGATGCCGACGCGCGCGTCGAACATGAACAGCGCGACATCGGCCTGTGCCACCGCCGCCTCGGTCTGCTGGCGCATCCGGCCCGGCAGCGTCGCCGCGTCGTGATCCTCATAGCCGGCGGTATCGATGATGCGGAACTCGACGCCGACGAGCGTCGCGTCGCCCTCGCGCCGATCGCGCGTCACGCCGGGGCGATCGTCGACCAGCGCCAGCTTCTTGCCGACGAGGCGATTGAACAGAGTCGATTTGCCGACGTTCGGCCGGCCGATAATCGCGACCACAGGGAGTTTGGACATGGCGCCCCCTTAGCGGCATTGCCGGCAAAGGTCACGCGCAGGGATTAGCGCGCTGCGCCCCTTTTCCTTCGGCCGCCATCCTGACCTTGGTTCAGGATGACGGCTTGGGAAACGGGCGATCAGCGATACGCCGTGATCCGCCCCTTCATGTCCAGCGCATACAGCGTCCCATTGGCCACGATCGGCGCCAGATTGAACGGCGCGCCGCCCTTGATCACCGTACCGACCGCGCCGTCGGTGACCGCAGCGGACACGATCTCGCCGTTCGAATTGGTCACGATCAGGCGGTTGCCCGCCACCACCGGCCCAAACCAGGTGATCGCGCCCGAGCGCTTCTTCTCATTGTCGAACGCCTTGAGCTGGCTGATCCAGCGCACCAGCCCCGTGGCGCGCGACAGGCAGACCAGTTTGGCATCGTCGGTGATCAGGAACAGCCATTCGCCCGCGATCGACGGTGTCGAGATGCCGGCGAAGTTCTGCGACCAGATGCGCCGCCCGGTGCCGATATCGATCGCCACGGTGCGCCCGCCCTGCCCGACCGCATAGACGCGGCCCTGATCGATCACCGGCGCGGCATCGATATCGGCGAGCGACGACACCGAGGTCGAGATCGCCGAGCGCGACAGCGCGTCCTGCCACAAGGCGCGGCCGTTTTCGTAGCGATAGGCGTTGAGTTCGCCGGAGGAGAAGCCGGCGACGATCGTGCCCGAGCTCGCCGCCGGTGCCGCGACGCCGAACACGCCCTGCGATTCGAGGCTGCCCGAGGCCGACCAGGCGACCTTGCCGTCGGCCTGCGCGAGCGAGAAGAGCTGGTTGTCCTGGCTTAGCACATAGACGTTGCCGTAAGCGATCGTCGGCGAACCGCGCAGCGGGCCGCCCGGCTTGGCGCGCCACACCTCGGCCCCGGTGCCGGCATCCAGCGCGACCACGTCGCCCAGGCCATCGGTGGCATAGACCTTGCCGTCGTCGAAGCTGACGCCGCCGCCGAACCGCGCCGATTTATTCTCGTCGCCCTTGACGATGTCGGTCGCCCAGATCTTTGCCCCCGTGTCCGCGGCAAAGGCATGCACCACGCCGTCGACATCCATCGCATAGAGGCGATTGGCCGACACGACCGGCGGCGAGGCCAGTCGCTGCCGGTTGCTGCCGCCATTGATCTGTGCGGTCCATGCGCGCGTCAGCGTGTCCGGCAGGGCCAGCTGCCCCATCGCCTTGGCGGCATTGCCACCCGGCTGGGTCCATTCCGTGTTGGTCTCGGCCGGGGGCAACAGCACCTGCACGCCGGACAGCGTCTTGTCCGCCTCGACCGCGGATTCGGACAACAGGATCGGCACGCGATCGCCGAGCACCGGGGTCTTGGTCTTGCCCCCCTTGAAGATGCCGCAGGCGCTGAGCGCGATCAGCGCCGCGATCGCGACGGACGTCTTCAGCCCGGTCGCGCGATTACTGGTCATCATGGAGCCTTCTTTTCCTCGGTCTGGTCGATCGCATCGACACCCATCGCACCCGACATCTGAACCGCACGTAGACGGATCGTCTCGGGCACCTTGTCGCTGCGCGCAATGCCGGCGAACATCTTGCTCGCCTGATCCTTGCGGTTCATCCGCAGATAGGCCGCGGCGACCATCTCGCCGGCGCTGCCGAACCACGGGTTGTCGGCCACCGCGAGCGGCGACAGGCGCGACACCACGACCTCGGGCTTCAGCGTGTCGAATTCGGCGCTGGTCTGCCGGATCAGCGCGAGATCGCGGAACGGCTGGTCGAGCGACGTATCGGCAGCGACCTCGGCGAACTTGGCGGCGGCGCCCTTGAGATCGTTCTTGAGCAGCAGCTGATCGGCCAGCAGGAAGCGCGCGGTGACGCGGTAGGCATCGACCTTCGAGTCCGCCAGCGTCTGCAGCTGCTTCGGCACGACCGTCGGCTTGGCGGCGAGCTGGTCGAACCCGGCCTGCAACTGTTCGCCCTCGACGCCGGCCTGTTCGGTCTGGTGATGGCGCCAATACAGAAAGCCTGCGAACAGCGCGAGCGCCAGCACGATGGCGACGATAATCCAGCGGCCATAGCGCGTCCACACGCTGGTCAGCTGGTCGCGGCGGAGTTCTTCATCGACCTCGCGCAGGAAGGCTTCGTCGGTTTTCGGCGGGACGGCCAAGGCAGGCTCCAGATACAACTATTGGATAGGGGCAGGAAAGGCGCGGACCTTAGCCGCGCGCGCGGCCAAGGGGAAGGGAATCAATCTGCGGGGTTGGCCCCTTCAACATCCCTCTGCCGTTCCCCTACGAAAGCAGGGGCCCAGGGCCACAAGCGGCACCCACCATAACCCTGGGCTCCCGCGTTCGCGGGAGAACAGTACTCGGCGCTCACTCCTTCGGCTGATAGGTCTGCTCCGGCCCCGGAAACGCCCGCGACCGCACATCGCCCGCATACGTCTCCACCGCCGCGGTGATGCGCGCGCCCAGATCGTCGAACTTCTTCACGAAGCGTGCGGTGCGCTCGAACATGCCCAGCATGTCCTCGGTCACCAGCACCTGGCCGTCGCAATCGGCCGACGCGCCGATGCCGATCACCGGGCAGGAAACTTCCGCCACGATCGCGCGCGCCAGCGGCTCGACCACGCCTTCGGCGACGATCGCGAACGCGCCCGCCTCGGCGATCGCCCGCGCATCGCCGATGATCTTGGCGTGTTCGGCATTGCTGCGTCCGCGCGCGCCGTATCCGCCCAGCGCGTTCACCGCCTGCGGGGTGAGGCCGATATGCCCCATCACCGGAATGCCGCGTGCCGTCAGGAACGCAACGGTCGGCGCCATCGCCTCCCCGCCTTCCATCTTGATCGCCGCCGCGCCGGTTTCCGCCATCACCCGCGACGCGGAGGCGAACGCATGTTCCGGGCTCGCCTCGTAACTGCCGAACGGCATGTCGATCACCACGACTGCGTGATACGAGCCGCGGACGACCGCGGCGCCATGCGCGCACATCATGTCGAGCGTGACCTGCAGCGTCGACGGAAAGCCGTAGATCACCTGCCCCAGGCTGTCGCCGACCAGCAGCAGGTCGCAATGCGGGTCGAGCAATTGCGCCATCCGCACGGTGTACGCGGTCAGCATGACCAGCGGCTCCTTGCCCTTGCGACGCTGGATTGCCGGCACGGTCAGGCGTTTCATCGGTGCCGGCGTCGGGTTCGCACGGCTGGTCGAGGTATCGATCGTGAAGGTCGTGGACATCACTTCTTCTAAACCGGCCCCGGGCCCAATACCAGAGCAGCCAGGACAGGCGGCGCGACCGCGCTATCGCCCGGCGCACTGCGGCGATCGTCGATCTGCCCGATCACTGTTCCAATGGCAGGAGCGCTGATCAGGCCAGCCACGCCCGGCGCCGTGCCCACGCGGCGAACCAGATTTCGGCCCCGGCAATCAGCGCGACGAGGATCGGGAAACCCGCGGCAACGCCGAACCCCTTCACCGCGATCAAGTCGGTCACCGCGAAAATATAGCCGAACATCGCGATCACCAGCACCAGCGAGACGACGTACACGCCGTGCGCGAGCGCCGAGCGCAGCAGCAGCAGGACGCCGCCGATCAGCCCAGTCCACACCGCACTGCCATAGAGCCACATGAACCAGCCGGGGCGGCTCGCGCGTAAAGCGCGATCATAGCTGGACAGGTCGGCGATCGCCGCGGGCGACATGGTCACATCCATGTAGAACGCGACCACGCCCATCACGCCCCACAGGATGGCCAACAGGGCGATCAGCCAGAACCAGCTGGGCGGCCTGATACGCTCGACCATGACGACTCTCCTCCCGGTGCGGGAGCAGGCTGCAGAAGTCATTACGAAAAAGCAACAGTCGCGCCGTTCAGCCCAAGTCGCCGCATCCTCGGGGGTGAGTTAGCATCCGCGCGCTAGGCGACCGTCACGCCCTTCCAGAACGCGAACCGCCCCTTGATCGCCGCCGCCGCATCCTTGGGCGCGGGATAATACCACGCCGCATCCGGGTTGCGCGCGCCGTTCACCACCAGTGTCTTGTAGCTGGCATCGCCCTTCCACGGGCAATGGCTGTGCGTCGCGCTCTCCTCGAGCAGGCTCGCATCGACACTATCGGCGGGGAAATAATGATTACCCTCGACGACGACCGTATCGTCCGATCGGGCGATGACCGTGCCGTTCCAGCTGGCGGTAGGCATAAGCGCGCTCCTATGTCGTGATCTTGTCCAGATAGGTATCCGGCTTGAACCCCGCCAGCAGCACGTCGCCCTGCACGATGATCGGCCGTTTGATCATCGACGGCTGCGCCAGCATCAGCGCCACGGCCTTGTTCTCGTCGAGCGCGACGCGATCCGCCTCGGGCAGCTTGCGAAACGTCGTCCCGGCGCGATTGAGCACCGCCTCCCACCCGAGCCGCGCGGTCCAGTCGCGCAACAGCGTCTCGTCGATCCCGGCCTTCTTATAATCGTGGAAGGTGTAGGGCACGCCGTGCGCCTCGAGCCATGCCCGCGCTTTCTTCACCGTGTCGCAATTGGGTATGCCGTAGAGCAAGGCGGTCATCGCATCCTCGGGATAATCGGTCCGGGACCGCGCCTTACCGCACCGCGATCGCGCGTCAAACCACCCCGTCATGCCGCGATCATCGTCACCCGCCGGCTGCGGGCGGCGCCGTCGCGCAGGGAAACTGCACCGGGCCGATCGTGACCACATCCCATTGGCTGCCGATCGTCGCCAGATAGGTCTGCGTCATCGAATGGTTCTGCCAGTCGCTCCACGTCTGCCAGACGAAACTGACCGGTTCGCCGACATGGACATAGTGCGTCGTGTCGGTGCCCGGCTCCAGCGCGATCATCGCCGGCACGAAATCGGCGAGATTGGCCATCCGGTACGTCACCGGGCAGATGCTGGTATAGTTCGCCGCGAACGTCGCATCGCCCAGGTGCAGGCTGCCGAAGGTGATGACCAGCGGCATGGGCATGGCGCCGCTCAGCGTCGCATCCATCGCTGCCAGATTGGCCATCGGGCCGCCCAGGCTGTGCGCGCAGACCAGCCATGGCAGGCCGGGATGCGCCTGCTCGGTCGCCTGGATGGCGTTGATGCACGCCTGCGCCAGCGAGTCGCGGTCGTAGCCGGCCAGCCCTTCAGAATAGAAATCCCACAGCGCCTGCTTCACATTGCCCTGGTCCGCGCCGACGCCGGTCTGCGTCGGCAGCACGGCCTGCGTCACATCGTCCCAATTATAAATGTCGTACACCGCCTCCTCGGCCGTCTGCGTGCCGCGCAGCGCGAGGATGTTGTAGAGGTTGTCGATCGATGTGGCGGCGAAGCCGAAATTGATGAAGCCCAGGTCGCAATCGCCGCTTGCCCGGTCCGCCGCCAGCCGCGCGGCCGCCGACGGCGACGTCTTCGCGCGATAGCTGGCTTCCGCGGTTTCCAGCACCTGGACGACGTTGACGTCGTAATAGTTCGGGTCGTTTGGCGGGTTGCAGGGATAGAGATTGTACGCGCTCGCCACCGCCGTCGCTGCGATCAGGAAGAGCAGTTGCGCATAGTCGATATCGCTGTCGGCAATGTGAAACTGCGCAGCGCGCGTCCGGATGGCCTGGTTGAGCTTTTCCAAATCGTCGGCATTGATATCGGCGAGCTCTAGTGACGCTTCCAGAGTCATGGGGCGTTCTCCATGCCATGCAGTGACCGAACGCGCACAACGCCAACCAGCCGGACCAATCCGGACACGCCGCTATGACTAGCTCAACTTATGACTTGGAATCAATTACTTTGTCTTTGCTGTCACGGCCCAAGCAGACGCAAATATAGGCCAGTCGAAGACCTTCGCGAGGGCAGCACTCATGGCGCAAGGAAGCGGCCGAGCGTGACGACGTTCTGCTGCTCGAGCCCAAGACTTTCGTAAAAACCGAGCGCCGCCGCATTATCCGCGCGCACCATCAGCTGGATCTTCGGCGCACCCTGCATCCGCAGCCAGTCCTCCGCCGCCGCCATCAGCGCCCGTCCGAGCCCGGCGCGGCGCGCTTCGGCGGCTACGGCAAGATAATAGACCCAGCCGCGATGCCCGTCGAAGCCGACCATCACGCTGCCGACGATGCCGTGATCGCGCCGCGCAATCAGGATCGTGCTGCCCGGTGCCTCCAGAGCCTGTGCGAAATCGGCCAGTGGGTCGTTCCATGGGCGCGTCAGCCCCGCCGTCTGCCACAAAGCGACGACCGGCGCGCGATCCGCCATGGTGGCCGCAGCGATCATTGCCGCTGCTTGGCGAGGTCCGCGTCGAACGCCGCGCGCGCATCGCGCACCATCATGGGCAGCGCGGCACGATCGACCAGCGTGTCCCGCGCCGCGCGTGCGCGCAGATCGGCCAGCTCTGGGTGGAACGGCAGCACGATATCCGCCGACATCCCGCTGAGCCGGGCCAGGCTAGCGCGAAAATCAGTGACGATCGCCGGATAGCGGCGATTGCCGACCAGCTTGTTGCCCGCCACCGTCACCGAACAGGCGAACAGGATATCCACCGGCTTGCCGCGCGCGCGCAGCCGCAGCGACCAGCTCGTGCAGCCCGGCGTGTGCCCCGGCGTCGCCACCGCGGTCAGCGTCACGCCGCCCAGGCGCACGCGCTCGCCGTCGCGGATCGCGCGATCGACCTTGACCGCGGGAAAGCGGATCACCCCGTAACTGGTCTCGCCGGGCGGCACGCCGCTTTCCAGCGCCGCACGGTCGGCCGCCCCCGCCACCAGTTGCGCCCCGCTCGCCCGCTTGAGCGCGGCGAGCCCACCGGCATGGTCGAAATGCGCGTGACTGAGCAGCAGGACCTTCACGTCGCGCATCTGCACACCGCGTGCCGCGACCGATCGCTCGATCGCCGCCGCATTCTCGGCCATCGTGCCGTCGATCAGGATCGCCCCCGCCGACGTGTGGATGAGATAGGCCGCCAGCCCCTCGGTGCCGACATAATCGACCGGCCCGATCAGGTGGAACGGCGCGGTCGGCTGCGTCCACGATGGCGGATCGGCCGCTGTGGCAGGGGCCGCAAGCAGCGCGATGCCGATCGCCAGTGCGGCGCGCCCGCGGCAACCCCGGCGGCCTTGCAGCCACGGAGCGATCGAGCCGCGATCCTGCCCCGCAGGATCGCGTGTCTCGATCACTCCCACTCGATCGTGCCCGGCGGCTTCGACGTATAATCGTACGTCACCCGGTTGATGCCCTTCACTTCGTTGACGATCCGCGTCGCCACGCGCGGCAGGAAATCGCCCGGGAATTGGAACGCTTCCGCGGTCATCCCATCGGTCGAGGTCACGGCGCGCAGCGCCAGCACATTGTCATAGGTCCGTCCGTCGCCCATCACGCCGACGCTGCGCACCGGCAGCAATACCGCGAATGCCTGCCAGATCGTGTCGTACAGCCCGGCCTTGCGGATCTCCTCGAGATAGATCGCATCCGCCTTGCGCAAGATGTCGCAACGCTCCTTGGTCACTTCGCCGGGGATGCGGATCGCCAGGCCCGGCCCGGGGAACGGATGCCGGCCGACGAACGCCGGCGGCAACCCGAGCTCGACGCCCAGTGCACGCACCTCGTCCTTGAACAATTCGCGCAGCGGCTCGACCAATTGCATGTTCATGCGGTCCGGCAGCCCGCCGACATTGTGATGGCTCTTGATCGTCACCGATGGCCCGCCGGTGAAGCTGACGCTCTCGATCACGTCGGGATACAGCGTGCCCTGCGCCAGGAAGTCGGCGCCGCCGACCTTCTTGGCCTCGGCCTCGAAGATATCGATGAACGCCCCGCCGATGAACTTGCGCTTCGCCTCCGGATCGGTGATGCCGGCGAGCCCCGCCAGGAAGGTCGCCTCGGCATCCACGTGCACCAGCGGGATATTATAGTGGTTGCGGAACAGCGTCACGACCTGCTCGCTTTCGCCCGCGCGCATCAGCCCGTGATCGACATAGACGCAGGTCAGCTGCTCCCCGATCGCCTCGTGGATCAGCACCGCGACGACCGACGAATCCACGCCGCCGGAAAGCCCGCAGATGACCCGGCCGGTGCCGACCTGCTGACGGATCTCGGCGATCTTGGCGGCGCGGAACTCGGCCATCGTCCAGTCGCCGCTGAGGCCGCACACGTGCCGCGCGAAATTGGCGATCAGCTTGGCGCCGTCTGGCGTGTGCGCCACTTCCATGTGGAACTGCGTCGCGTAATATTTGCGCGTATCGTCCGCGACCACCGCGATCGGCGAGCCTGGCGACACCGCCACCGGCCGGAAGCCCGGCGCCAGCGCCGTGACCTTGTCGCCATGGCTCATCCACACCGTATGGCTTTCGCCCAGCTGCCACACGCCATCGAACAACGCGCAGTCGTCGGTCACCTCGATCACGGCATGGCCGAACTCGCCGCTCTCGCCCAGCGTCACCGATCCGCCAAGCTGGTGCATCAGGACTTGCTGGCCGTAACAGATGCCCAGGATCGGCACGCCGCTGTCCAGGATCGCCTGTGGAATGCGAGGGCTTCCGTCGGTCAGGACGGAGGCCGGGCTGCCCGACAGGATGACTCCCTTGGGTGCCATGCGCGCGAATGCCGCGTCGGCAGTGGTGAACGGCGCGATCTCGCTGTACACGCCAGCTTCGCGCACGCGCCTGGCGATCAACTGCGTTACCTGGCTGCCGAAATCGACGATGAGAATGGAATCGGTCGGATGGGTCATGCCGCCAGATAGCAGAAGCGCCGCGCGAGGAAAGAGCTTTGGACCGCCCATGACGAGCAACGACAGCAATGCCGCACAACGCGCGCGGTTCGAACCGATGGTCGTGGCCGCCGGGCAGGACGGCCGCAGGCTCGCCGCGCTGGCCAGCCTGGCGCTACGCATCGGCCTGCGCGGCCGGGTCTATCAGCTTGCGATCCAGGCGCGCGCCTGCGCACCCGACGATGTCGAGGTTGCCGCCGACACGCAGCACTTGATCGGCCACAGCGTGCCGCGCTGGCATTTCAGCATGCTGCAGGATGCCCCCCGCAACGCCGCGTTCGACGCCGCGATTCGCCGCGCGGTGACGCCGGGCACGCATGTGCTCGATATCGGCGCGGGCAGCGGCCTGCTGTCGATGATGGCGGCACGCGCCGGCGCCGGGCGTGTCGTGGCGTGCGAACATTATCCGGTGATCGCCGATGCTGCCCGCCGCATCGTCGCCGCCAATGGCTATGACAGGCAGATCCGCATCGTCACCGGCAATTCCACCGAGCTCGATCGCGATGCCGATCTGGAGGGCCATGCCGACGTGATCGTGTCTGAGATCGTCTCGAACAATTTGTTGGCCGAAGGCGTGCTCGATACGCTGGCCGATGCTGCACAGCGCCTGCTCGCCCCCGGCGGCCAGATGATTCCGTCAGGCGGCGACGTGATGGTTGCGCTGGCCAGTTGGAGCGGTGCCGAGGCGCTGCGCACCCATACCGTATCCGGCTTCAACTTCGCCCAGTTCGACGCGCTGGCACAAGTGCCGCGTACGGTATCGATCGGCGATCCGACGCTCCTCCTCCACAGCGCCCCCACCGCACTGCTGGCGTTCGATTTTGCCGCCCCCGCCCCCGCCGAACCGCATCGCGGCAACGCGACGCTGGTGACGGACGGCGGCCCAATCGGCGGCATCGTGCAGTGGATCCGCCTGCGCCTCGATGCCGAAGGTACGTACGAAAACCGCCCCGGGCCCGGCGCCAGCTCGCATTGGAGCGCGCATTTCTATCCGTTCGATACGCCGCTCGACCTGCCTGTCGGCGCACCGGTGCACATCACCGGCGTGCATGACGGGCATCGGCTGCTGCTATGGCCGCAGGACAGCGCGCTCTAGCTCCGGGCGCACCGCCGCCATGCCGGCATAACGGTCCTCCCGGACGGGCGCCGGCCATGGCGGCGTTACTTGTCGCCCTCGGCCTGCCGGATCATCGGCAGCGCCGCCGTCGGCAGCTCGGCCTTTTTAGCGCGCGCGCGACTAATCACCTTGCTCCAGTGCAGTCCCTGGTGCCCGGCGGGATGCCAGACCACGCGCACCCCTGCCGGCACGACTTCCCACGCACCGCCGCGCTGCCGGACGATATCGCCGCGACAACGCCCGCAGGTGGCGTAGAACAGCCCTTCATTCCAGGTCTCGGCGCCGGGTTGGTGACCGCGCATCTTGCAGATCATTCTCATCGCCAACGCTGTACCATTGAAATCTAACGATTGTGTATCCACCCGCGGGATCGGCGCGGCGCTCGCGAAAGGCAACTGGGCCCGTATCGGGTCATGCCATGGCGGCGCCCGGGCTTGACTTGTAGTGCGGAATCGCGTTGAGGGCGCGCTCGGTGCTGGCAGCGACCGTTGATGCTGCCTGGTCTGGGGTACCTTGTACGGCCCCCTAACGAACGAAGGAATTACCCATGCGGCATCGCGTAGGCGGTCGTAAACTGCAGCGTACCTCGGCACATCGCATCGCGCTGTTCCGCAACATGTCCGCCGCCCTGATCAAGCACGAGCAGATCACCACCACCGTCGCCAAGGCGAAGGAACTGCGTCCTTACGTCGAGAAGCTGATCACGCTCGCCAAGAAGGGTGGCCTGTCGAACCGCCGCCTAGCGCATGCGCGGCTGCTCGACGATGCGCAGCTGATCAAGCTGTTCGACGTGCTGGCCGATCGCTATGCGACGCGCAACGGCGGTTACACCCGCGTGATCAAGGCCGGCATCCGCCTGTCGGACGCGTCGCCGATGGCGATCATCGAGTTCGTCGACCGCGACGTCTCGGCCAAGGGTCAGGATTCGGGCCCGCTGATGAACGAGGACGATTACGAAGACGCGTAAGCGTCGTCGCCCTCCCCTCGGAAGGCCTTCAAAAAGGAGCCGTACTCGTTATGAGTACGGCTCCTTTTTGTTGCCTGGAGTTCTGGATGCGCCGTGCCCTTCCGCTGATTGCCCTGATGACCGTCTCGGCACCCGCATTCTCCCAGACCAAGGCTGCCCCCATGCAATATCCCGAGACCCGCAAGGTCGAGCAGGTCGACACGCAGTTCGGCGTCAAGGTCGCCGATCCCTATCGCTGGCTCGAGAACGACGTGCGCACCGACAAGCAGGTCGCCGCCTGGGTCGCCTCGCAGAACGCCGTCACCAATGCCTATCTTGCCACCCTGCCGGGGCGTGACGTGTTCAAGGCGCGGCTCAAGGAATTGCTTGATTACGAGCGCTTCGGGCTGCCGGTGCACAAGGGGGCGCATTATTTCTACAGCCGCAACAGCGGGCTGCAGAACCAGGCGGTGCTGTATGTGCGGGATACGCTCGACGGCGCAGGCCGCGTGCTGATCGATCCCAATAGCTGGTCCAAGGACGGCGCGACGGCGCTGGCCGAATGGGTGCCGTCGGAGGACGGATCCAAGGTCCTCTATACGGTGCAGGACGGCGGGACCGACTGGCGCACCGTGAAGGTGCTCGACGTGGCGACCGGCCAGGTGACGGCGGACACGATCGAATGGGTCAAATTCTCGAACCTCGCTTGGGCGAAGGATGGCAGCGGCTTCTATTACTCGCGCTTCGCCCAGCCGGCGGAGGGCGCCAAGTTCCAGGCGCTGAATGAGAACCAGAAGGTCTATTTCCACAAGCTGGGCACGGCGCAGGGCGCCGACACGCTGATCTATGCAACGCCCGATACGCCCAAGCGCGGCCACATGGTCGAGGTAACCGACGACGGTCGCTGGCTGGTGATCACCTCGACCGAGGGAACCGACAATCGCTACGAGATCACGGTCATCGATCTCAAGGCGCCCAAGCCGACCCCGCGGACGATCGTCAAGGGGCTGGAAAATGAATGGTCGCTGGTGGGCAATGTCGGCGGCAATTTCTATTGGGCGACCAACAAGGATGCGCCGCGGCTGAAGATCGTGGCAATGAACCTGTACGCGCGCTCGGCCGAGCCACCGGTGACCGAGATCGTGCCGGAGGACGCCAACGGCGCGGTGCTGGAAGGCGCGCGGATCATCGGCGGCAAGCTGATCGCGGAATATCTGGCCGACGTGAAAAGCGAGGTGCGGCGCTACACGCTCGACGGCAAGGCGGACGGTACCGTGGCATTGCCGGGCATCGGCAGCGTCGGCGGCTTCGGCGGCGATATCGACAGCAACGAGACGTTCTACAGCTTCACCAGCTTCGCGACGCCGGCGACGATCTATCGCTACGACGTTGCGACCGGCAAGAGCACGGTCTGGGCGGCACCCAAGGTGGCGTTCGATCCCGCGCAGTACGACGTGGCGCAGCGCTTCTATGCCTCGAAGGACGGGACCAAGATCCCGATGTTCGTGGTCAAGCGCAAGGACGTGACCGGGCCGGCACCGACCCTGCTTTATGCCTATGGCGGGTTCAACATTTCGGTCACGCCGAGCTTCTCGGCGACGCGGCTCGCCTGGCTCGAACAGGGCGGCGTGCTGGCGGTGGCCAACATCCGCGGCGGCGGCGAATATGGCAAAGCGTGGCACGATGGCGGGCGGCTGGCCAACAAGCAGAACGTGTTCGACGATTTCATCGCCGCGGGCGAATATCTGAAGAAGGAAGGCATCACCGCGAAGGACGGCCTCGCCATCCAGGGCGGGTCGAACGGCGGCCTCTTGGTTGGCGCGGTGACCAATCAGCGGCCCGACCTGTTCGCGGCGGCGCTGCCGGCGGTGGGCGTGATGGACATGCTGCGCTTCGACCGCTTTACCGCAGGGCGCTATTGGGTCGACGATTACGGCTATCCGGCGAAGGAAGCCGATTTCCGTACGCTCTATAAGTATTCGCCGTATCACAACGTGAAGAGCGGCAAGGCCTATCCGGCGATCCTGGTAGCCACCGCGGATACCGACGACCGCGTCGTGCCGGGCCATTCGTTCAAATATACCGCGGCGCTGCAGGCGGCGGCGATCGGCGACCGCCCGCACCTCGCGCGGATCGAGACGCGCGCCGGCCATGGCAGCGGCAAGCCGACCGACAAGGTGATCGAGGAAGCGGCGGACAATTGGGCGTTCGCGGCCAAGTGGACCGGGCTGACCGTGAAGCCGCTGCGCTAGCGCCGGGCCGACGGCCGAGCGCTGCTGATGCCTCGGCCGCCCCTTCACAGGCATAGCGGCGCGCCAGCCTTGGCGTGAGCACGCTGGTGACCGACACGGGCACAAGCGTCGGGGCTGACGGTCGGCAACCCGGCTGAAGCGACGGGCTTGTTGCCGCCGCCTCGCCGCACCGGACAGCAAAAAGGCCGCCCCTCGCGGGACGGCCTTTTTTGATATTTAGAGAAGCGTCGGACGGGCGCGGATCGGGGCCGTGCCGCTCCCCCGCCCGCCGGCCGGGCTATCGCTGTCTCAGGGTTAGCTTGCGCTAACCCTGTGCAGCTCAGCCCATAATCTCCTGTTCGAGCTTCTTGGCCATCTCTTCGATATTCTCCGGCGGCCAGCCCGGGATTTCCATCCCCAGCCGCAGGCCCATCGACGACAGCACTTCCTTGATCTCGTTCAGCGACTTGCGCCCGAAATTCGGCGTGCGCAGCATCTCGGCTTCGGTCTTCTGGACCAGATCGCCGATATAGATGATGTTGTCGTTCTTGAGGCAGTTGGCGCTGCGCACCGACAGTTCGAGCTCGTCGACCTTCTTGAGCAGGTAGCGGTTGATCTGCTGCGTGTCGCCGGCGACGTCGCCCGCACCCGCAGCAGGCGCCGCCTGGCCGATCGGCGCGGAGCGCGTGACCAGCGAATCGTCGAACTGCACGAACAGTGCCAGCTGGTCCTGCAGGATGCGCCCGGCATAGCCGACCGCGTCCTCGGGCGTGACCGTGCCGTCGGTTTCGATGTTGAGCGTCAGCTTGTCGTAATCCAGCTCCTGGCCGACGCGCGTATTTTCGACCTTGTAGCTCACCTGCTTGACCGGCGAGTACAATGCATCGATCGGGATCAGGCCGATCGGCGCATCCGCCGGCCGGTTGGCGACCGCCGCGACATAGCCCTTACCGACGTCAGCGGTCAGCTCCATGTTGAGCGTCGCGCCATCGTCGAGATGGCAGATCACCAGCGTCGGGTTGAGCACTTCGATATCGCCCGAGACGGCGATGTCGCCGGCGGTGACGGTCGCAGGGCCGGTCGCCGAGAGCTGCAGCCGCTTGGGGCCTTCGCCCTGCATGCGGAGCGCAATCTGCTTCACGTTGAGCACGATATCGGTCACGTCCTCGCGCACGCCGGCGAGGCTGCTGAATTCGTGCAGCACGTTCTCGATCTTGATCGAGGTCACCGCAGCACCCTGCAGCGACGACAGAAGCACGCGGCGCAGCGCGTTGCCGAGCGTCAGGCCAAAGCCACGCTCCAGCGGCTCGGCAACGAACGTCGCCTTGCGCTTGCCGTCACCGGTACCGGCCTTTTTCTCGAGACCGTTGGGCTTCTTGAGTTCCTGCCAATTTTTCGCATTGACGGACATGGGCTTCCCCTTGGTTTTGGACCGGCGTGGAACCACGCGGGCCATGAGAGAATCGGCGGCGCAGCGTGATCAACCGCGCGCCGCCGAGCGGTAGTTCAGACGCGACGGCGCTTCGACGGGCGCACGCCGTTGTGCGGGATCGAGGTCACGTCACGGATCGCGGTGATCTGGAAGCCGACGGCCTGCAGCGCGCGCAGCGCCGATTCACGACCCGAACCCGGGCCCTTCACTTCGACTTCCAGCGTGCGGACGCCGTGCTCGGCAGCCTTCTTGCCGGCGTCTTCCGCGGCGACCTGCGCAGCGTACGGGGTCGACTTGCGGCTTCCCTTGAAGCCCATCGCGCCGGCCGAGGACCAAGAGATCGCGTTGCCCTGGGCATCGGTGATCGTGATCATGGTGTTGTTGAAGCTTGCGTTCACATGGGCAACGCCCGAGGTGATGTTCTTGCGCTCGCGCCGCTTGATGCGTGCTGGTTCACGTGCCATTTTTGGTTCCTAATCCTTTGTGCGGAGACCGGCGGGCGCTCAGCCACGCACCTGCCTCCGGCGGAGTAAATCGTCGCGGGCGACGACTTACTTCTTCTTACCGGCGATCGGCTTGGCCTTGCCCTTGCGGGTGCGGGCGTTGGTGTGCGTGCGCTGGCCGCGGACGGGCAGGCCCTTGCGGTGACGCAGACCACGATAGCAGGCGAGATCCATCAGGCGCTTGATGTTCATCGACACTTCGCGACGCAGATCACCTTCGACGGTGTAATCGGCATCGATCGTCTCGCGGATCTGAAGCACCTCCTGATCGGTCAGGTCCTGAACGCGACGCTCTTCGGCGATGTTCAGCTTCTTGACGATCGCCTTGGCATGCGTGTTGCCGATGCCGTGGATATAGGTAAGCGCGATGACGACGCGCTTGTTGGTCGGGATGTTGACCCCTGCAATACGAGCCATGAATTAAATTCTCCTGCTCCACGGGCCAGCATGGCAGCCGACCCATCTCATAGCGTTGCGACACATTCCTAACGCACGAATGCGGCGGACACTGATTAGTGCCGCCGGGACCGGTGGTTCGGAATGGGGTCCAGTAAGCCGCCAGCGACGGCGTGTCAACCGAGTCAGCGCTCGTCTGACCGCGGTGACGCGACGTGCCAGCCGCCCTTACGCGGCGTTTAGCCCGCGTCGCGCGGGCATGCGCCACCAGCGCCGCAGCGCGACGACCGTCCAGGCAAGTTCGACCAGCCCGAACGGCCATGCGCCCTGCAGAAAGCCGTAGGCCGCGCCCATCACGCAGCCGAGGGCAAACGCCAGCGTCCACCAATGGCTCGCATCTTCCTTGATGTAGCAGACCAGCATGAAGGTGACCGCGAACAGGCCAAACAGCGTTAGGGCGTCCATCCAACCCCAATGCCCGCGCCGGACGAGAAATACCATCCCGGTATGACGTGATCTGACAACCTTATGTTGTTAATTTACGATGGTGGCATAGGATAAGATGCGTACGCAAAAATGGCGCGACGCGAGTTTGCTTAACAGGGAGAGACATTGTGTTGATCGGGCACTCCGTCTCGGACGGCGATGGCAGGATTATCGCGCTCGACAGTGCCGTATGCGATGCACTGCAGCGACCGCGGCGCGAGATCATCGGCAAATCCTATCTCGACATTACCCACCACGCCGACCGGCGGCGCAACGCCTTGCTGGTCGATCGCATTCCCAGCGACGGCGCGCCGATCTGGTTCCGCAAACGCTATCTGCTGCCCGATTCCGATACGGTCGAAACCGATGTCCATGTCTCGCGGATCAGCGCCGGCAGCGACACCGGTCATCTGATCGGCACGCTGTACCTTGTCGCCCCCCAGGAGCAGCGCTTCGCCCCCGTCACGTTATGGCGCGCGGCGCGGCAGTTGGCGTTGCTCAACGAGATCCGGCGCGACCTGCTGGGAAGCGACCTGTTTTCGGATTACGCGATGTCGATCCTGCTGCAGATCTATCTCGACGAGGCGGAAGGGCGCCACAGCGATGCCGCGACCCTGGCTGGGCTGGTCGGCCTGCCCCCCTCCGTGGCGACGCGCTGGCTGCGCGCGCTGGAGCAGAAGGAGCTGATCGAACTGCTGGAGCACGACACGGTCGCGCAGCTCACCAGCATCGGCGCGCAGAAGATCCTCGGCTTGCTTACCGCGGCCGGCTAGCGGCCCAGCTCGGCGGGCTTCTTCGAGGCCGGAGCCGCCGCCGTAGCGCTTTCGGCGAAGGTCTTCAGATTGATCAGCTGCAGCGCCAGCACTTCGTCCACCTTCGGTGCGAGCGTATCCGCCCCTGCCCGCACATAGCCGCCCACCACATAGGTCATCGTCATGCGTGTCGCGGAATCACCTTCCGGGTCAAGCTTGAAGGTCAGCGTGCCGGTCACCGCTTCGGCCTGCAGGGGCCCCAGCGATCCGACCAGACGCATCATCCGCCCCGGCGCGACATACACGATATGGGCATGTTCGACGCTGCCTTTACCATCGGGCAAGCGTTCGCAGAAGCAGCCCGGCGCCTGCGCGTCGAGCGACAGGTTGGCGCTGTCGTCGCTATAAGTGTGGTCCTTGTCCCACCAGCGCTGCGGCAGTTTGAGCGCCGCCCAGGCACGCGCGATCGACACGTCGATCGTGACCGCTTGACGGAGCTCGAACCCGGCGGGCGTAGCCTGCACGACATCGGCACGCGCGGGCACCGCCAACGCCCCCATGCCAACTGCCAGCAATAGATATTTCATCGGCCGCCTCCCGTTTCGGGCGCAGCATATGCACCCTGCCGGTCAGCGCAACGCCCAAGGCTAGCGGCGTTGCAGGATCGCCTCGATCGACTGGGTGACATGATCGATATCGGCCATGCCATCGACGCCATGGACCAGGCCGCGCGCAGCATAGATCGGCAGGATCGGCGCGGTCTTGGCGCGATATTCCTCCATCCGCGTGCGGACGGTTTCCTCATTGTCGTCGGGCCGCCGCTTGAACTCGGTCGAGGCGCATTTGTCGCACACGCCGGCAACCTGGGGCTTGGCGAACGTGTCGTGATACCCCGTGCCGCACTGGGCGCAGGTATAGCGGCCGACGATCCGCTCGACGAGCGCGTCCTCGTTCACTTCGAGTTCGATCACGAAATCGAGCGTGCGATCGCGCGCCGCCAGCAGGGCATCGAGCTGCTCGGCCTGTGCCGCAGTGCGCGGATAGCCGTCGAAGATCACGCCATTGGCGGTGTCCGCCTCGTCGAGCCGCTCGCCGATGATGCCCGAGACGATATCATCGGACACCAGCCCGCCGGCTTCCATCACGGCCTTGGCCTGCTTGCCGGTCGGCGTACCCGCCTTGACCGCGGCACGCAGCATGTCGCCGGTGGAGAGCTGAACCAGCCCGTGCGTGGCCATCAAGCGGGCCGCCTGGGTGCCCTTGCCGGCGCCCGGGGGCCCCAAGAGAATGATATTCACGCCTGCAATCCTCTCGTCTGCCCCGTCAGCGCCGCCGTCCGCTCAGCGGAGGCGGCCACCCTTCAGCTTCGCCTTCTTGATCAGATCGCCATACTGGTGCGCCAGCAAATGCGACTGGATCTGCGTCACCGTATCCATCGTTACGTTGACCACGATCAGCAGGCTAGTGCCGCCGAGATAGAACGGGATCGACAGCGCCGAGACGAGATATTCCGGCAACAGGCAGATGATCGTCAGGTAGCCGGCACCGATCACGGTGATGCGCGTCAGCACATAATCGAAATAGGTCTCGGTATTCTTGCCCGGGCGGATGCCCGGCACGAAGCCGCCATAACGCTTCAGATTGTCCGCCGTCTCTTCCGGATTGAACACCACTGCAGTGTAGAAGAACGAGAAGAAGATGATCCCGGCGCCATAGAGCGCCATGTACACCGGCGAACCGTGCTGCAGATACTGGTTGAGTGTGATGATGAAATCACCCCACTGGCTCTCGCCCGCCACGCGTTGCCCGGCGAACTGGCTGATCGTCAGCGGCATCAGCAGCAGCGACGACGCGAAGATCGGCGGGATCACGCCAGCGGTGTTGATCTTGAGCGGCAGATGGCTGCGATCGGCCTGCATGCCGCGCTGCGTCTGGCGCTTGGGATATTGGATCAGGATGCGGCGCTGCGCACGCTCCATGAAGCAGATGAACAGGATCAGGCCGACGACCGCGACGACGATGCCGAACATCTTGACCGCGTCGAGCGAGCCGGACCGGCCACCCTCGAACAGGTTGTACAAGGTCGTCGGCAGGCTGGCGACGATGCCGGCCATGATGATCAGCGACATGCCGTTGCCGATCCCGCGCGCAGTGATCTGCTCGCCGAGCCACATCAGGAACATCGTGCCGCCGATCAGCGAGATGACCGCGCCGACGCGGAACATCATGCCCGGCTCGACGATCGCCTGTACGCCCTGGCTGGCGCCGAGCGCCTCGAGGCCGACGGCGATGAAATAGCCCTGCACCGCGGTCAGCGCGACCGTGCCGTAGCGGGTGTACTGGTTGAGCCGTTTGCGCCCGCTCTCGCCATCCTTCTTGATCGCCGCAAGCGTCGGCGACAGCGAGGTGGCAAGCTGCACCACGATCGACGCGGTGATATAGGGCATGACGCCAAGCGCGGTCAGCGACATGCGGCTGAGCGACCCGCCCGAGAAGGCGTTGAAGAAATCGAGCACGCCGCCCTGGGTCTGCTGGCTGAGCAGACCAAGTGCAGTCGGATCGACGCCCGGCAGCGGCACATAGGACAGCATCCGGAACACGATCAGCACGCCGATGGTGAACCACAAGCGCTTCTTGAGATCGGTCGCCTGTGCGAACTTCGACAGGCTGAGGCCTTGGGCCATCGTATCGGCTGCTGATGCCATATCTTCGATTGTCCTGGAAACAAAAGCGGCGGGAAACGTTATCCGCCCCCGCCGCCCATATAGTCATGCAAGCGGGCTTGCCTAGCACTTGTCGTGCGTCCGCCGTGGCGGACGCGCAAACTTATGCCTTGAACGAAGCCTTGTGCGCCTTGCGCTCCTGGTACTTCACGCCCTTCTTGGCGGCAGCCTTTTCGGCAGCCGGCACGACCTCGATCACGTTGACCGTGCCGCCAGCCTTTTCGACCATCTCGATCGCGCCCTTCGACGCGCCGGCGACGGTGAAGCTGAGCTTGGCCGAGAATTCGCCCTTGCCGAGCAGACGCACGCCATGCTTGCCGCCACGGGCAACGCCGGCTGCCTTGAGCGCGGCATGATCGAGCGTCGCGCCGGCTTCGATCGTGCCGGCCTCGACCAGCTTCTGGATCACGCCGAGGTTCACCACCGCGAAATCGCTGGCGAAGATGTTGTTGAAGCCGCGCTTCGGCAGACGCATGTGGAGCGGCATCTGGCCGCCCTCGAAGCCGGCGATCGAGACACCTTCACGGCTCTTCTGACCCTTGTGGCCGCGGCCTGCGGTCTTGCCCTTGCCGGAACCGATACCACGGCCGACCCGCATGCGGGATTTACGGGCACCGTCGTTATCGCGGATTTCGTTCAATTTCATGTCGTGCACTCGCTTTCGCTTTTGTCGCGCTGATGGGGACTCCATCCCCAAGCGGGGGGGAAGGTGTGGGCGAATAGCGAAAGGGCCGGCATTACGCCAGCCCTTTCACCGTCACCCGATCTCTCCCGTACGGGAGAGCGGATCTTACTTCTCGACGCTCAGCATGTGGGAGACCTTGCGGATCATCCCACGGACCTCGGGGCTATCCTCGAGCTCGCTGGTCTTGTGCATCTTGTTGAGCCCAAGGCCGATCAGCGTCGCGCGCTGGTCTGCCTTGCGGCGGATCGGCGAACCGATCTGGGTGATCTTGATGGTAGCCATCTGTCTTACTCCACGATCGCGTCGGCTTCGGCCTGGGGTGCTTCCGCACCGCCACGGCCGAGCAGGTCGGCGATCTTCTTGCCACGGCGCTGCGCGACCGACTTCGGGCTGACCTGCGTGGTCAGCGCCTCGAAGGTCGCACGGATCATGTTGTACGGGTTGGACGTGCCGACCGACTTGGTCACCACATCGCCCACACCGAGCGATTCGAACACGGCGCGCATCGGGCCACCGGCGATGATGCCGGTACCGGCAGGCGCCGACCGCACCGTCACGAGACCGGCGCCGAAATGGCCACGGCCGTCATGATGCAGCGTACGACCGTCCTTGAGCGGCACGCGGATCATTGCCTTCTTGGCAGCGGCCGTCGCCTTCGAGATGGCTTCCGGCACTTCGCGTGCCTTGCCATGACCGAAGCCGACACGACCCTTGCCGTCGCCGACCACGACCAGCGCAGCGAAGCCGAAGCGCTTACCGCCCTTGACCGTCTTCGAGACGCGGTTGATGTGCACCAGCTTCTCGATCAGCTCTTCGCCACCATCGTCGCTGCCGGGACGGCCGCCACGATTGTCGCGACCGCCGCGATTGTCGCGCCCGCCGCGGTTCGCACCGCCGCCAGGACCACGACCACCGCCGCCTGGGCCACGGTTGCCGCCGGGACCACCACGACCGCGCGGCGCTTCCTGCTGCGGAACCGGCGCGCCATCGGGCGACGCTGCGATTTCGGTCGGAATGTTGTCGTCAGCCATGTCTTAGAACTCCAATCCGGCTTCGCGTGCCGCGGTGGCCAGCGCCTTGACGCGACCGTGGAACAGGAAGCCGCCGCGATCGAACACGACCTGCGTCACGCCGGCAGCCTTGGCTGCTTCCGCGATGCGGGTGCCGACCGAGGTCGCCGCGTCGATCGTCGCGCCGGTCGTGCCACGCACGTCCTTCTCGAGCGTCGAGGCTGCTGCCAGCGTCTTGCCCTGCGCGTCGTCGATGACCTGCGCGTAGATGTGCCGGCCCGAGCGATGGATCGACAACCGCGGACGGGTGCCGCCACGCGCGCGGAGCGCGGTGCGAACGCGAAGACGACGCTTCGCGAAGAGAGAGAGACCCTTGGTGCTCATTACTTCTTTTTCCCTTCCTTGCGGAAGATGAACTCGCCGTCGTACTTGATGCCCTTGCCCTTGTACGGCTCGGGCTTACGCCACTGACGAATTTCCGCGGCCAGCTGGCCGACCTTCTGCTTGTCGGAACCGGTGATCTGGATCGTCGTGTTGTCCGGCGTGGCGACCTCGATGCCTTCCGGCACGTTGATGTTCACGTCGTGGCTGTACCCGAGCTTCAGGTTCAGGTTACGACCCTGCGCTGCCGCACGATAGCCGACGCCGTTGATCAGCAGCTTCTTGGTGAAACCATCCGACACGCCGGTGATCAGGTTCTGCACCATCGTCCGCTGCATGCCCCAGAATGCCCGCGCACGCTTGGTGTCGTTCGCCGGGTTCACTGCGATGCCGCCGTCTTCCAGCACATAGCTGATCTCGTCGCGCATCGGCATGGAGAGAGTGCCCTTGGGCCCCTTCACGCTGAGGATCGCGCCTTCGATGTTTGCCGTCACGCCCGCTGGGATCGTGACCGGCTTCTTGCCGATGCGGCTCATCAGAATACCTCCGCCAGCACTTCGCCACCGACATTCTGTTCGCGCGCTTCGGCGTCGGACAGAACGCCACGCGGCGTCGATACGATGGTGATGCCCAGGCCGTTCATGACGCGGGGCAGTTCGGTCGAACCCGAATAGACGCGGCGACCGGGCTTCGAGACACGGGCGACGTGCTTGATCGCGGGCTGGCCCTCGAAATATTTCAGCTCGATGCGGATGCCGGCCGCTGGGCCCATCTGCTCTTCGCTATAGCCACGGATATAGCCTTCGCGCTGCAGCACGTCGAGGACGCGCTGGCGGAGCTTGGAACCCGGAGTCAGGACAGAGTCCTTCTTCGCGCGCTGGCCGTTACGGATGCGGGTGAGCATATCACCCAGGGGATCGGTCAATGACATCTCTACGGATCCTTACCAGCTCGACTTCGTAACGCCCGGGATCATGCCCTTGTTGGCGAGATCACGAAGCTGAATACGGCAGAGGCGGAACTTGCGGTAATAGGCACGCGGACGACCGGTCGTCTCGCACCGATTGCGGATGCGCGTCGGATTCCCGTTGCGCGGGATTTCGGCCATCTTCAGACGGGCCTCGATCCGCTCGCCGTCGCTCAGCGTGCTGTCGGCGGCGATCGCCTTCAGCTTGGCATACTTCGGAGCATATTTCTTCACGAGCTTCTTGCGCAGCTCGTTCTTGTTGATCGAACTTACCTTGGCCATCTTACGCCGCCTTCTTTTCGTCTGCGGTTTCTTCGATCGGGAACGGGAACCCGAACAGGCGAAGCAGCTCGCGCGCCTCGTCATCGGTCTTCGCCGTGGTCGTCACGATCACGTCCATGCCGCGCACCTGATCGACCTGGTCATAGCTGATTTCCGGGAAAATCAGCTGCTCCTTCAAACCGCAGGCATAGTTGCCACGGCCGTCGAACGACTTGGGGTTCAGGCCGCGGAAATCGCGGACGCGGGGCAGTGCGATGGTGATGAAGCGGTCGAGGAATTCGTACATGCGCTCGCGGCGAAGGGTGACCTTCACGCCGATCGGCATGCCCTCACGCAGCTTGAACTGCGCGATCGACTTCTTGGCCTTGGTCACGACGGGCTTCTGCCCGGCGATCAATTCCATCTCGCCGGCGGCCTTGTCGACCTTCTTCTTGTCCTGCGTCGCTTCGCCAACGCCCATGTTGAGGACGATCTTGTCGATCCGCGGGATTTCCATCACGTTCTTGTAGCCGAACTTCTCGGTCATCGCCTTGATGATCGTGTCGTCGTACATCTGCCGCATGCGCGGCTTTGCGTTCTGGGCCTCAGCCACCGACTTTCTCCCCGGTCTTGACGGCCACACGGACCTTCTTGCCGTCCTGGGTCTCGAAACGGACGCGGGTCGGCTTGCCGTCCGCGGTCACGTGCGCAACCTTGGAGGCGTGCATCGGTGCTTCCGAACGGACCAGGCCACCCTGCGGGTCGCCCTGGCTCGGCTTGGTATGGCGAACGTGGATGTTCACGCCCGACACGATGACCTTGCCGTCGCGCGGCAGGGCCTGGGTCACGTCGCCGGTCTTGCCCTTGTCCTTGCCGGACAGGACGATGACGCGGTCACCCTTCTTGATCTTGGCAGCGGCCATTACAGCACCTCCGGCGCAAGCGAGATGATCTTCATATGCTTCTTGCCGCGCAGTTCGCGCACCACTGGGCCAAAGATACGGGTGCCGATCGGCTCCTCGTTCTTGTTGACCAGCACGGCAGCGTTGCCGTCGAAGCGAATGACGGTGCCATCGGCACGACGAATGTCCTTGGCCGTCCGCACGATGACGGCGCGGTGAACGTCGCCCTTCTTCACGCGGCCGCGGGGAGCGGCTTCCTTCACGCTGACGACGATGATGTCGCCAACGCCTGCAACACGACGCTTGGACCCGCCAAGCACCTTGATGCACTGAACCCGCTTCGCGCCGCTGTTGTCAGCGACGTCGAGATTGGATTGCATCTGGATCATAGATCCGGTTCCTTCTCACTATGACACCGATTCCGACCGGTGCCGCCTACGAATGGCTGTTAAGCCGTTGCGTCCGTCTCGACCCGCTCTGGCGTCGCATGGGTGTTAACCCGATCGATCACCTTCCAGGTCTTCAGCTTGGAAATCGGTGCGGTCTCTTCGATCCGCACGGTCTCGCCCTGCTTGAACTCGTTGCTCTCGTCATGAGCATGATACTTCTTCGAACGACGAATGATCTTGCCGTAGAGCGCATGCTTGACCTTGCGTTCCACGTTTACGACCACCGTCTTGTCGCCCTTGTCGGAGACGATCAGCCCCGTCAGCACGCGCTTTGGCATGATCTAATCCTTACTTGGCAGCCGCATCGCGCGAGCGAGCGGTCTGCAACGTCTTGATGCGAGCGATGTCGCGGCGGACTTCGCGAACCCGGCTCGGCTTTTCGAGCTGGTTGGTCGCGGCCTGGAAGCGCAGGTTGAAGGCCTCGCGCTTCAGGTTGCCGAGCTCTTCACCCAGCTGATCCTCGGACTTCGCCTTGAGGTCGTCGATACGGGCCATGTTATGCAACTCCCAGATGCGAGGTGTCGCCGAGACGGGCAACGACCTTCACCTTGATCGGCAGCTTCATCGCTGCACGGCTGAACGCGATCGCCGCGATATCGCCGGGCACGCCATCCAGTTCGAACAGGATACGGCCGGGCTTGACGCGCGCCGCCCAATATTCCGGCGAACCCTTGCCCTTACCCATGCGGACTTCGGCAGGCTTGCCGGTGACCGGCAGATCCGGGAACACGCGGATCCACAAACGCCCCTGGCGCTTGATGTGACGCGTGATCGCGCGGCGAGCCGCCTCGATCTGGCGCGCCGTCAGACGCTCCGGCTCCATCGCCTTCAGCCCGTACGAGCCGAAGTTGAGGGTCGTGCCGCCCTTGGCATCGCCATGGATCTTGCCCTTGAAGGCCTTGCGAAACTTGGTTTTCTTCGGTTGAAGCATGTCTATGCGTCCTTAGCGGCGGTCGTCGCGCGCCGGGCGCACGCCGGAGGTCTGAGCCTCCATCATGATCCGGTCGGTCGCCATCGGGTCGTGACCCAGGATTTCGCCCTTGAAGATCCACACCTTCACGCCGCACACGCCGTAAGCGGTGTGCGCCGACGCTTCGGCATAATCGACGTTCGCGCGCAGCGTGTGCAGCGGAACGCGGCCTTCACGATACCATTCCGAGCGAGCGATTTCGGCGCCGCCGAGACGGCCACCGCAGTTGATCCGGATGCCTTCGGCACCGAGACGCATGGCCGACTGGACCGCACGCTTCATGGCGCGACGGAAAGCGATGCGGCGCTCGAGCTGATCGGCGATGCCCTGGGCGACGAGCTTGGCGTCGACTTCCGGCTTGCGGATCTCGACGATGTTCAGGCTCACGTCCGACGTCGTCATCTTGCCGAGGGTACGGCGAAGCTTCTCGATGTCGGCGCCCTTCTTGCCGATGATCACGCCGGGGCGTGCAGCGAAGATCGAGACACGGCACAGCTTGGCCGGGCGCTCGATCACCACCTTGGAGATCGCCGCCTGCGGCAGCGTCTTCATGATGTAGGCGCGCATCTTGAGGTCTTCGAGAAGGAGACGACCATAGTCAGCACCTTCCGCATACCAGCGGCTGTCCCAGGTACGGTTGATCTGCAGGCGCAGACCGATGGGGTTCGATTTCTGGCCCATTACGCTTCTTCTTCCATTTCGCGAACGACGATGCGCAGGCGGCTGAAGGGCTTCAGGATGCGGGTCGACTTGCCGCGGCCGCGCGTGGCGAACCGCTTCATCGTGATCGACTTGCCGACCGACGCCTCTGCGACGACGAGCGCGTCGACATCGAGGTTGTGGTTGTTCTCGGCATTGGCGATCGCCGACGCGAGCACCTTGCGTGCTTCGACGGCCATGCCCTTGGTCGAGAACTGAAGGATGTTCATCGCATCCCCGACCTTCTTGTTGCGGATGAGCGCAGCGACGAGGCCGAGCTTCTGCGCCGAACCACGGATCTGCGTGCCGACCGACAGCGCTTCGTTGTCGGCCACCTTGCGGGGCGATTTAGGCTTGGACATGTTAGCGCTTGCCCTTCTTGTCGGACGCATGGCCCGGGAAGTAGCGGGTCGGCGCGAACTCGCCGAGCTTCATCCCAACCATATCCTCGTTGACCGTGACCGGCACGAACTTGCGGCCGTTATAGACGCTGAACGTGAGGCCGACGAACTGCGGCAGGATCGTGGAGCGACGCGACCAGGTCTTGATCGCGCCACGCGCATTAGCTTCCTGCGCGGTTTCTGCCTTCTTGAGCAGGTGAAGGTCGACAAACGGACCTTTCCAGACGGAACGTGCCATGAGCTCTTAGCCCTTCTTCTTGGCGTGACGCGACCGGATGATCATCTTGTCGGTCGACTTGTTATGACGAGTGCGCGCACCCTTGGTCGGCTTGCCCCACGGGGTAACCGGATGACGGCCGCCCGAGGTCCGGCCTTCACCACCGCCGTGCGGATGGTCGACCGGGTTCTTGGCGACGCCGCGGGTCAGCGGGCGGATGCCCTTCCAGCGGTTGCGGCCGGCCTTGGCGAGGTTGGTGTTGCCGTTGTCGGGGTTCGACACGGCACCGACCGTCGCCATGCAGTTCGCATGGATGTAGCGCTGCTCGCCCGAGTTCAGGCGGATCATCACCATGCCCTTGTCGCGACCGACGACCTGCACATAGGTGCCGGCCGAACGTGCGAGCTGACCCCCCTTGCCGGGCTTCATCTCGACGTTGTGGACGATCGTGCCAACCGGCATCTGGCCCAGTTCCATCGCGTTGCCGGGCTTCACGTCGGTCTTCTTGGCGGCGATGATCTTGTCACCAACGGCCAGGCGCTGCGGCGCGATGATATAGGCAACGTTGTCCTTGCCAGCCTCATCGGCACCATAGTTGATCAGCGCGATGAACGCGGTGCGGTTGGGATCGTATTCGATCCGCTCGACCGTGCCTTCGACTTCCCACAGGCGACGCTTGAAATCGATGATGCGATAGCGCTGCTTGTGGCCGCCGGCGATGCCGCGCGACGTCACGTGACCCTTGTTGTTGCGGCCACCGGTCTTGCGCTTGCCTTCGGTCAGCGCCTTGACGGGGCCGCCCTTGTGCAGACCCGAACGGTCGACGAGGATCAGACCACGCCGCGCCGGGCTGGTCGGATTATAATGCTTGAGTGCCATTACGCGCTGACCCCCTGCGTCACGTCGATCGACTGGCCATCGGCCAGCGTGACGATCGCCTTCTTGATGTCGGACTTGGTGTAGGGCACGCCCTTCCACTTCTTGGTCTTGCCCTTCTGGACGATCGTATTGACCCCCAGAACCTTGACCGAGAAGAGCGCCTCGACGGCAGCCTTGATCTCGGGCTTGGTCGCGTCGTTGCTGACGCGGAACACGACGGCGTTATTCTCGCTGAGCAAGGTCGCCTTCTCGGTGATGTGCGGGGCAACGATCACGTCGTAATGACGCAGATCGATGTCTCCCTTTTGCTTCTTAGCCATTGAAGCGCGCCTCCAGCATTTCGACGGCAGCGCGGGTCAGGACCAGCGTGTCGTGCTTCAGGATATCGTAAACGTTCGCGCCGGCAGCCGGCAGAACGTTGATCGTGTGGACGTTGCCGGCAGCAAGCGCGAAGCTCTGCTCGACCATGTCGCCGTCGATCACGAGAGCGGTCTTGCCGAAGCCGAGGTTCGCCCAGTTCGCCAGCAGCGTCTTGGTCTTGTTCTCTTCGACCGTCAGGCTGTCCATGACGACCAGCGTACCCGCCTTGGCATGGCTGCTGAGCGCCATCTTCAGGCCGAGCGCACGAACCTTCTTGTTCAGCGACGGGTTGAAGTCGCGAACACGGGCACCGTGTGCCTTACCGCCACCGACGAAGACCGGCGCACGACGATCGCCGTGACGTGCCGTACCGCCGCCCTTCTGGCGACCGAACTTCTTGCCGGTGCGGGCGACATCGGCCCGCTCGCGCGTGCCACGTGCCGTCGCGCGGCGCTTCTCGAGCTGCCAGGTGACAACGCGGTGCAGGATGTCGGCGCGCGGATCGAGACCGAAGACCTCGTCGTTGAGCTCGATGTCAGCGCCCTTGGCGTTCGCATCGAAGGACTGAGTGGTGACCTTCATGTTCAGCCCTCCTGGCCGTCGGTCGCGTCCACGGTCGCGACGTCAGCGGGCGTCTCGGCGGGAGCGGTGTCGTTGTTGTTGGCGACCTGGCGGAGACCGGCGGGGTACGGCGCATCGGCGTGACGCGCGACCTTCATCGAATCCTTGACGAGCAGCCAGCCACCCTTCGAGCCAGGGACCGAGCCCTTGACGAAGATCAGGCCGCGCTCGACGTCGGTCGAGACGATTTCCAGATTCTGCTGGGTGCGGTTCTTGTTGCCCATCTGGCCGGCCATCTTCTTGTTCTTGAAGACCTTGCCCGGATCCTGGCGCTGACCGGTCGAACCGAGCGAACGGTGCGAGACGGACACGCCGTGGGTGGCGCGCAGACCGCCGAAGCCCCAACGCTTCATGCCGCCGGCGAAGCCCTTACCCTGGGTCACGCCCTGGATGTCGACGATCTGGCCAGCGACATAATGGTCGGCGGAAATGGTTGCGCCCACTTCCAGCACGGCGTCGTCGCTGACGCGGAATTCTGCAACCTTCGCCTTGGGCTCGACTTCGGCCTTGCCGAAATGGCCACGCTGCGGCTTGGCGACATTCTTTGCTTTTGCGGTACCCGCGCCCAGCTGGACTGCGACATACCCATCTCGGTCGGCCTCGCGAACGGCCACTACCTGGAGATTCTCCAACGCCAGCACGGTGACAGGCACATGGCGCCCATCGTCCCGGAACAAGCGGGTCATCCCCATTTTCTTCGCGATCACGCCAGTGCGCATGATCATGCTCCTTGTAACAGAGGCACCCCGGGGGAATTCCCGAAGGTGCGTGAAGGCCCCCAGCAAAGCAGATGCCCCGCCGAAGACCTTGTCAGCCCGAAATATAATGCGTGAGCCCCGACCCGGGCTGGTGCCTCCCGAAGGAAGCGTGTCGGGGGACGCAGACCCAGGCAAGCCTGGCGGTATCCCGTATCTGGCACCGTTCCCGCTATAAGCCGGGGCGGCACCGAATCTCGTGAAGCGCGGCTTTATGCCAACTTGATCTCGACGTCAACGCCGGCGGCGAGGTCGAGCTTCATCAGCGCGTCGACCGTCTGCGGGGTCGGCTGCACGATGTCGAGCATGCGCTTGTAGGTGCGGACTTCGAACTGCTCGCGCGACTTCTTGTCGATGTGCGGGCCACGGTTGACCGTGAACTTCTCGATGCGCGTGGGCAACGGGATGGGACCACGGATCAGGGCGCCGGTGCGACGGGCGGTATCGGCGATGTCGCCGGTTGCCTGATCGAGCACGCGGTGATCGAACGCCTTCAGACGAATGCGAATATTCTGCGTTTCCATGAAGTCCCTACCGATGCGAAAGAGCGGGCGCCGTTGCCGGCGCTCTTGCTGTTGAGTGAAAAACCGAAGGCGGGCCACTACACAGGTGCGGATGGGAGATCAAGCCGGAAAGCGCGGCGCGGTGGCGCGTTAGGCGCGTCGCCCTCCCCTTTCATCCCCCCGGACTTGTTCCGGGGCCTGGTACGGCACAGGGCGCTGACAGTAGCGGCGGAAGCGCTATCCCCACCGCCAGATCATCCCACAGCAGCGCTTTGGTTGCTTCTCGCTAGCGATCGCAGAGTCCATCGCTCTCGCAACTTCAAATTAGACCCGCGGCATAATGCCCTGCTTCATGGCATGCCGGTCGAAGCGGCCTTCGCGGTGCTGGATGATGCGTCCGACAAGATTCGACGTCACCTCGACCTACATCACCCCAAATTCCCGGTAGGCGAGAATATAGACGCCAGGCGCCCCCCCACCCATCGACGTCAAGGTTTGCCGCGCAGTAGACCCCGGAACAAGTCCGGGGTGACGAAGATAGGTGACGCCGCCGCCCGATCGCATTCGCCCCAGACGCAAAGAGCCCGGCCTCCCCAAGCGGGAAGGCCGGGCCCCTGTCTCAAACCCTTGCGGGCGTAAGATTTAGGCGGTGATGCCGCTGACGATGCCCGAGCCGACGGTGCGGCCGCCTTCACGGATCGTGAAGCGCTGGCCAACGTCCATAGCGATCGGCGCGATCAGCTTAACACCCAGCGCGACGTTGTCGCCCGGCATGACCATTTCAGTGCCCTCAGGCAGTTCGACGGTGCCGGTGACGTCGGTCGTACGGAAGTAGAACTGCGGGCGATAGTTGGCGAAGAACGGCGTGTGACGGCCACCTTCGTCCTTCGACAGCACGTACACTTCCGACTGGAAGTCGGTGTGCGGCTTGATCGAGCCGGGCTTGCAGAGAACCTGGCCACGCTCGACTTCTTCACGACCAACGCCGCGGATCAGCGCGCCGATGTTGTCGCCAGCCTGGCCCTGATCGAGCAGCTTGCGGAACATTTCGACGCCCGTGACCGTGGTCTTGCGGACGGCTGGCTGGATGCCGACGATCTCGACTTCCTCGCCAACCTTGACGATGCCGGTCTCGACGCGGCCGGTGACGACCGTACCACGACCCGAGATCGAGAACACGTCCTCGATCGGCATCATGAACGGCTTGTCGAGCGGACGCTCGGGCTGCGGCAGATACGTGTCGACGGCCTGCATCAGCTTGAGCACGGCGTCATGGCCGATCTCGGGCTGCTTGTCGTCGAGCGCGCAAACGGCCGAACCCTGGATGACCGGGATGTTGTCTCCATCGAAGTCGTACGACGACAGCAGCTCGCGGATTTCCAGCTCGACCAGCTCGAGGATCTCGGCGTCGTCGACCAGATCGACCTTGTTCATGAATACGACCATCGTCGGCACGCCGACCTGGCGTGCGAGCAGGATGTGCTCGCGGGTCTGCGGCATCGGGCCATCGGTCGCCGAAACGACGAGGATCGCGCCGTCCATCTGGGCGGCACCGGTGATCATGTTCTTCACGTAATCGGCGTGGCCCGGGCAATCGACGTGCGCGTAGTGACGTGCTTCCGTCTCATACTCGACGTGGGCGGTCGAGATCGTGATGCCGCGCTCGCGCTCTTCCGGAGCCTTGTCGATGTTCGCATAGCTGGTGAACGTGGCGCCGCCCGTCTCAGCCAGAACCTTGGTGATCGCTGCCGTCAGCGACGTCTTGCCATGATCGACGTGACCGATGGTGCCGATGTTGAGATGCGGCTTGTTCCGCTCGAACTTTGCTTTTGCCATTTTTGCCTCTTCTTGAATCAGATTCGCGGCCAAGGGGGCACCACGCGAACGTGGCCCCTTAACGACCTAGTTGATGTTACGCCAGCCCTAGCGCGTCACGCTCAGGCCAATTTCGCCTTCACTTCGTCAGCCACGTTCGACGGCACTTCCTCGTAATGCGAGAACTGCATCGAATAGTTCGCGCGGCCCTGGGTGAACGAGCGCAGCGCGTTCACATAGCCGAACATGTTGGCCAGCGGGACCATCGCATCGACCGACTGCGCGTTGCCGCGCGTATCGGTGCCCTGGATCTGGCCGCGACGGCTGTTGAGATCGCCGATCACGTCACCGAGATAATCCTCGGGCGTCACGACCTCGACCTTCATCACCGGCTCGAGCAGCGTGATGCCCGATTTCTGCGCCACTTCGCGCATCGCGCCGCGGGCACAGATTTCGAATGCCAGCGCCGACGAATCGACGTCATGGTAGGCGCCGTCATAGACCAGGATCTCGAAATCGATGATCGGGAAGCCGACCAGCGAACCGGTAGCCGCGGTCTCGCGGAAGCCCTTTTCGATCGCCGGGATATATTCCTTGGGAATATTACCGCCCTTGATCTCGTCCTTGAAGACGATGCCCGAACCGCGCTCGCCCGGCGTGACCTTGACCTTGACGCGGCCGAACTGGCCCGTGCCGCCCGACTGCTTCTTGTGCGTATAGTCGACGTCGACCGGCTTCTTCAGATATTCGCGATACGCCACCTGGGGCGCGCCGACATTGGCCTCGACCTTGAACTCGCGCTTCATGCGATCGACCAGGATCTCGAGATGGAGCTCGCCCATGCCCTTGATGATGGTCTGGCCGCTCTCGGCGTCCGAGGACACGCGGAACGACGGATCTTCGCGTGCCAGACGATTGAGCGCGATGCCCATCTTTTCCTGGTCGGCCTTCGTCTTCGGCTCCACCGACAGCTCGATCACCGGCTCGGGGAATTCCATCCGCTCGAGGATGATCGGTGCGCTCATCGCGCAGAGCGTGTCGCCGGTGGTGGTATCCTTGAGGCCTGCAAGAGCGACGATGTCGCCCGCGTAAGCCACCTGGATGTCCTCGCGCTCGTTCGCATGCATCAGCAGCATGCGACCGACCTTTTCCTTCTTGTCCTTGACCGAGTTGGTGACCTGCGACGCGGTCTCCAGCTTGCCCGAATAGATGCGCGCGAAGGTCAGCGTGCCGACGAACGGATCGTTCATGATCTTGAACGCGAGGGCCGAGAACGGCGCCTCGTCCGACGACGGACGCTCGTCCGGCGTCACGCCGTCGAGCTTGAGGCCCTGAATGGCGGGAACGTCGAGCGGCGACGGCAGATAGTCGACCACCGCGTCGAGCAGCGGCTGCACGCCCTTGTTCTTGAACGCCGAGCCGCACACCACCGGCACGAATGCCATGGCCAGCGCGCCCTTGCGGATCAGCTTCTTGAGGTCGGCCGTGCTCGGCTCGTTGCCCTCGAGATAGGCTTCCATCAGGGCATCGTCCTGCTCGACGGCCATCTCGATCAGCTCGCTGCGATACTTGGCAGCCTTCTCGACCATGTCCTCGGGGATTTCCTGATATTCGAACTTCGCGCCCAGGCTCTCTTCGAGCCAGATGATCGCGCGGTTCTCGACCAGATCGACGAGGCCCTTGAAGCCACCCTCGATGCCGATCGGCAGATACAGCACGGCCGGGCGCGCGCCCAGACGATCGATGATCGACTGCACGCAGAAATAGAAGTCGGCACCGGTGCGATCGAGCTTGTTGATGAAGCACATGCGCGGCACGCCATATTTGTCGGCCTGGCGCCACACGGTTTCGGACTGCGGCTCGACGCCGGCAACGCCGTCGAAGCAGGCGACCGCACCATCGAGCACGCGGAGTGAACGCTCGACTTCGATCGTGAAGTCGACGTGGCCGGGGGTGTCGATGATGTTGATCAGATGCTCTTCGCCCTTGCCCTCTTCGGCGCGCCACTTGCACGTCGTTGCGGCGGACGTGATCGTGATCCCGCGCTCCTGCTCCTGCTCCATCCAGTCCATCGTCGCGGTGCCTTCATGCACTTCGCCGATCTTGTAGGACTTGCCGGTGTAATACAGGATACGCTCGGTCGTCGTCGTCTTGCCGGCGTCGATATGCGCCATGATGCCGATGTTGCGATAGCGGTCGAGCGGATGGCTGCGGGCCATGATCGTTATTCCTTGGATGTGGAGAAGCCGGGGTCACCCCCGGCTCGTCCGATATAGGTAGTTTGCGTTACCGGCGAAAGGCCACCCGGCATTGCCGGCCGGCCCTTGCCAATGCCGCCGTTACCAGCGGTAGTGCGAGAAGGCGCGGTTCGCTTCGGCCATGCGATGCGTGTCTTCGCGCTTCTTCACCGCGTTGCCGCGGTTGTTGGCGGCATCCAGCAGCTCGCCCGACAGCCGTGCGGCCATCGTGTTCTCGCTGCGGTTGCGCGCCGCGCCGATCAGCCAGCGGATGGCCAGCGCCTGCGAGCGCTCGAAGCGGACTTCGACCGGCACCTGGTACGTAGCACCACCAACGCGGCGGCTGCGCACTTCGATGTTCGGCTTCACGTTGTTCAGCGCGTCATGGAAAACGCTGAGCGGATCCTTCTTCGCACGCGATTCGACGGTCTCGAGTGCACCGTAGACGATCAGTTCCGCGACGGACTTCTTGCCGTCGAGCATGACCGAATTCATGAACTTGGAGAGAACCTCATCACCGTACTTGGGATCGGGGAGGATGATACGCTTTTCTGGGCGACGACGACGTGCCATTTCAATTTCCTTCTAAACTTCAGCCTTGGTGGGTCAGATAACTGCCCGGCTTACTTCGGACGCTTTGCGCCGTACTTGGAACGCGACTGGCGACGATCCTTGACACCCTGTGTATCGAGCACACCGCGCAGGACATGGTAGCGCACGCCGGGAAGATCGCGAACGCGACCGCCGCGGATCAGCACGACCGAGTGCTCCTGCAGATTGTGGCCCTCGCCCGGGATGTAGCTGATGACTTCACGCTGGTTGGTCAGGCGAACCTTAGCCACCTTGCGCAGCGCCGAGTTCGGCTTTTTCGGGGTCGTCGTGTAGACGCGGGTGCAAACGCCGCGCTTCTGCGGGTTCTGCTCCATTGCAGGGACCTTGGACTTGGCCTTCTGCGGATCGCGGCCCTTGCGGACCAGCTGGTTGATCGTCGGCATTGAATCTCTTCACCTTGGAAAATTGGTTACTTTGCTGGAGCCAGAGCTTCGTTGGGAATACAAAAAGGACCAGCACGGATCGCAAGCGATCCCCCGGGTCCTGGAATGCATCCAGCAATGTTCAAGCAGCACAACAGGGCCAGGAGGTCCCACTGAGCAGCGGCGCCTATACAATCCGACTCGGTCGCGGTCAACCGGCGGCGTTGCGACGTCTAGCCGATCTCGACGCAGCGGTCTCCGCGTGCTGGCCGGCGCGGCCCTATTCGCCCTCGGGCAGCGCGAGGACCGGGCAGCTGGCCTCGCCGACGACGCGGTCGGTCGTGCTGCCGCGCAGCAGATCGATCAGGCCGCGCCGTGCCGCCATCGGCATCGCGATCAGCCGTGCGCGCGAGGCATATTCGAGCAAGGTCTCGATCACCGGCCCGTCGGCGCGGTGGACCATGATCGGCACCCCCTGCCGGTCGCGTAGCACCGGCGCGGTGGGGCCCACATGCAGGCATTCGATCGTCACCTCGAGATTGCCAAGCAGCCGTTCCAGCAGCGGCACCGCCGCCTGCGCCGATGGCGCATGCTCGACCGGCATCAGCGCCGAGCCGAGTGCGATCCGGCCGGTCGAACCATCGACGAAGGGCCGCGCATGCGGGCCCAGGATCAGCGTCGGCAGGATCGTCTCGCGCGCCACCCCGATCGACACCGATGGACTGAGCCACCGGCTCGGCCCGCTCCGGCCATGGCTGGCGAGCACGATCAGATCGGGGCGATGATCGTGCAGGAAGCGCACCAGCCCGTCGCCCGGTGCGGCATCGCGTATCTCGACCTTGCGCACGTCGATGCCCGCCACCGCGGCGACATCCGCAATCCGCGCACGGGGCGGCAGCTTTTCCCAGCGTTGCAGCACGTCGCGGACGTGCGGGAAGCGATCCCAGTCTTCATCGGCACGCGGGTTGTGGACGTGCAGCAGATCGAGCGGGCAACGGTTGACCAGCGCCAGCGCCAGCGCATGCTCGAAGGCCGCCTGTCCCGCGGGCGAAAAGTCGGTCGGATGCGCAATGGATCGGATCATCTAAACCCCCGCCTCAGCCGGCTCGATTTAGGGCCCGGCACGCGACTGGAAAAATACGTAGTGAACCGTACGGCGCGAGCCCGCCGACAACGCTGTCCTATCCTTCGACAATCGCCGCATACTCGGCTAACGCACGCGGCGTGACTTACGATCTCCTCATCATCGGCGGCGGCATTAACGGTTGCGCGATCGCGCGCGAGGCCGCCTTGAATGGCCTTAAGGTCCTGCTGGTCGAGCGCGACGATCTCGCCGCGCACACCTCTTCGGCATCGACCAAGCTGATCCATGGCGGCCTGCGCTATCTCGAATATTACGACTTCAAGCTCGTCGCCGAGGCGTTGCGTGAGCGCGAGCGTCTGGTGAAGGCCGCGCCGCATATCATCCGCCCGATGCGTTTCGTCCTGCCGCACGAAAATGCGGTGCGGCCGTGGTGGATGGTGCGGATCGGCCTGTATCTGTACGATTTTCTCGGCGGCAAAATGACGCTGGCGCGCTCGCGCGCGCTGCGCGGCAGTGATCATGCCTATACCGCGCCGCTCAAGGGCGGCCGAAAGGGCTTCGTCTATTCCGACGCCTTCGTCGACGATTCGCGGCTCACCGTGCTCAATGCGATGGACGCCGCCGCCAATGGCGCCGACGTGCTGGTCGGCACCGCGGTCGAATCGGCGCGCCGCGAGAATGGCGTGTGGCGCGCGACCTTGTCCGACTGGCGCACCGTGGAGGCGCGCGCGATCGTCAATGCCGCGGGCCCCTGGGTGCACCAGATGCTCGGCAGCCTCGGTGTCAACGCCGCCAGCAACGTCCGGCTGGTCAAGGGCAGCCACATCGTCGTGCCCAAGCTGTTCGAGGGCGACCACGCCTATATCCTGCAGCAACCCGACCGCCGCATCGTCTTCGCCATCCCCTATCAGGGCGACTTCACCGAAATCGGCACCACCGACGTGCCGGTGGACGCGCCGGAAGATGCCAAGATCGACGCGAGCGAAATCACCTATCTGTGCGACTCGGTGAACCGCCACTTCACGCAGCAGATCACACCGGCCGACGTCACCTCGACCTGGTCCGGCGTCCGCCCGCTCTATGACGACGGCGCCAGCGAGGCCAAGGCGGTGACGCGCGATTACGTACTCGAACTCGACACCAACGGCCCGGCCTTGCTTTCCATCTTCGGCGGCAAGATCACCACCGCGCGGCATCTGGCGGAAGAAGCCGTCGGCAAGCTATCAGAACCGCTGGGCTTCGCGGCCGGCAAGCCGACCCGCGACCGCCTGTTCCCGGGCGCAAGCGGCGCCGGCTGGGCCGGCCTGCTGGCCGAAACGCGCGCCGCCTGGCCGTTCCTCGGTACGGCGCGCAGCGCGCGCATGGCCCGTGCCTATGGCACTTTGCTCGGCGAGATGCTGCACGGCGTGACGGACGAGGCCGGGATGGGCGCGGACATGGGCGGCGGGCTCACCGAGGTCGAGGCGCGCTGGATGCACGATCGCGAATGGGCGCGCAGCCCGGAAGACGCACTGATGCGTCGCAGCAAGATCGGCCTGCATCTTGGCGAGGAGGAGCGCAGCGCTTTCGCCGAGCGCTGGGCAGCGTTGTTTCCTGCCTGATCCGCGCCGGGCGCCCCCAGGCGCAAGCCGGCATGTTTGCCAGCGGCGGGGGGCGGCCGTAAAGCGCAAGGCAATATGACCGCCCCCTCCCCGATCCGTGTCGCCGCGCTCTACCGCTTCGCCCGCTTTCCCGATCCCGCCGCGCTCAAGGCGCCGCTGCTCTCGATCTGCACCCAACAGGGCGTCAAGGGCACGCTGCTGCTGGCGCGTGAGGGCATCAACGGCACGATCGCCGGCGGCGCGGGCGCGATCGACGCCGTGCTGGCGCATATCCGCACCCTGCCCGGCTGCGCCGAGCTGGAAGTGAAGGACAGCAGCGCCGAGACGCCACCCTTCCACCGCATGAAGGTACGGCTCAAGCGCGAGATCGTGACGATGGGCGAGCCCGACATCGACCCGCTCGGCGGTACCGGCCATTACGTCAAACCGGCCGACTGGAACGCGCTGATCGAGCGGCCGGACACGGTGGTGATCGACACGCGCAACGATTACGAGGTCCGCGTCGGCACGTTCGCCGGCGCAATCGATCCGCAGACGCACAGTTTCAGCGACTTCCCCGGCTGGTTCCGCGCACACCGCGAGGAACTTGCCGGCAAGACCATCGCCATGTTCTGCACCGGCGGCATCCGCTGCGAGAAATCGACCGCCTTCCTGAAGGCCGAAGGGATCGAGGACGTGCATCACCTCGAAGGCGGCATCCTAAAATATCTCGAACAGGTGCCACCCGAGCAGAGCCGCTGGCAGGGCGAATGTTTCGTGTTCGATCAGCGCGTCGCCGTCGGCCATGGCCTGGCGCCCGGCACGCACAGCCTGTGCCACGCCTGCCGCATGCCGGTGAGCCCGGACGAGCGCCTGTCGCCGTTATACGCGGAAGGCATCAGTTGCCCCGCCTGCCACGACGCGCGCGACGAGACGCAGCGCGCCGGCTATGCCGAGCGCCACCGCCAGGTGCAGCTCGCCGAAGCGCGCGGCGCGGCGCATGTCGGGGCGACAATCAGCAAACGGTGAGTGTCCGTAGGTGGTGGTTAGCTGCCGTTGATCGACGGCCTTGTCGCCAGCAGAACCCAATAGGTAATAACTATGCCAAGCCACACCATGCTGACGCAAAGCAGCGTCGCTGAATACTCGAACGGGTGGAATGGGCTGACATGTTGCCCATCGTTTGATGCAGCCATGGGCCATACCCATCGCCACACAAAATCGAACGCAGCTAAAATTGAATAGGTGAACGGCATTAGCCACCCGACCGAAAATAGCACTAACCAAAGACGGGTAAGCCATCGCATCATAAACACTTATGCGATGTCGCTTGAATGACTGCAACTGGGCGACAGCCGCCATAGCATTCGATGTGGCAGCTACCGCGGGGTAGCCCCCATCCGCACGCGCGTGCCCGCCAGTGCGCCTGTGAAGAAGATCGAGGTGGCGGCGAAGCGATGACGGACCGAACGTCGTAACGCGCCGGCGACGCACTACATGAGGCATCCTCGGCCGCCACCCAAGCGCGCCGCCATCGGAGACCCATCATGAAGATCCTCGTCGTCCTCACCTCGCATGCCGATCTCGGCGATACCGGCAAGAAGACCGGCTTCTGGCTCGAAGAGCTCGCCGCGCCCTATTACGTGTTCACGGATGCCGGCGCCGAGCTTACCCTCGCCTCGCCCAAGGGCGGGCAACCGCCGCTCGATCCGAGCAGCGCCGCGCCCGACGCACAGACGGATGCGACGCGCCGTTTCGAAGCCGATGCCGAGGCAATTGCGGCACTTGCCGCTACCAAGCGGCTCGCCGAGGTCAATGTCGCCGACTATGATGCGGTCTTCTATCCCGGCGGCCATGGTCCGCTCTGGGATCTGGCCAACGACCCGACTTCGATCTCGCTGATCCAAGACACGCTGGCGGCCGACAAGCCGATCGCGTTGGTGTGCCATGCCCCCGGTGTGCTGCGTGACGTGAAGGCGGCGGATGGCGCCCCGCTGGTCAAGGGCAAGTCGGTTACCGGCTTTACCAATAGCGAGGAGGCGGCGGTCGGGCTGACCGACGTGGTGCCGTTCCTGGTGGAGGATATGCTGGCCGAGCGCGGCGGCAACTATTCGAAGACCGCCGATTGGGGCGTCCATGTCGTGTCGGATGGGCTGCTGATCACCGGGCAGAACCCTGCCTCGTCGGCCCGGGCCGCCGATACGCTGCTCGCCGCGCTGCAGAAATAAGTGCTGCGCCGCCGGGCATCGCGATGCCCGGCGGTTGCCGTCAGTAACTCCGCCCGATCAGCACGCGCTCCACTGCCGGTTCGCCGGTAAAGATGCAGGTGGCCACGCCACCACCGCGTTCGGGATGGCCTGTCTGCCCCACCGGCGCATTGCGGATCGTCAGCTTGAGCGCCTTCAGCCGCTCGACCACCGCATCGAGCGCGGCGCCGGTCGGCTTCGACCAGGGCACGTCGACCCAGCCGGGATTCTTCGCCCCGGCGCCGAACATCGCCTCGACGCCGGCCCAATCCTCCACCGGCGCAATGTTGGCGCGCAGCCGGGCATGTGCCTCGTCGAACAGCGACGTCTGGATTTCCGCCAGCATCGCGCCCACGCCGCTGACCAGATCGCCGCGCGCGACGACCGCGCTGTCGAGCTTGCCGCTTTCCTGGTACAACCGGTCGCGGCGGATGACCGAGACGTTGCCGCCGGCCACGTCGCGCCCGCCGACCTCGATGACGATCGGCGCGCCCTTCTTCACCCAGCCCCAGCGCTTGGTCGCCGCCTTGGCCGGCTTGAGATCGAGCAGCGCGCGCACCGGCTCGCCCAAGGCCGACTGCCCGGCGAGCTCGGCCTGCAGCGCCTTGCAATAGTCGACGATCGCCGCGTCCTCCGGCTGATCGCGCAGCATCGGCACGATCACCACCTGCCACGGCGCGACGCGCGGCGGCACGCGCAGGCCGTCGTCATCACCATGCACCATGATCAGCCCGCCGATCATCCGCGTCGACATGCCCCAGCTGGTTGTCTGCGCCAGTTCGAGCTCGCCCGCCGCATTCTGGAAGCGGATATTCTGCGCGCTCGCGAAATTGGTACCGAGGAAATGCGAGGTGCCGGCCTGCAGCGCCTTGCCGTCCTGCATCATCGCCTCGATCGAATAGGTCGCGACGGCGCCGGGGAAGCGCTCGTTCTCGGGCTTCTCGCCCGCCACCACCGGCAGTGCGACACAGTCCTCGGCGAAGCTGCGATACACTTCGAGCATCTTCAGCGTCTCTTCCACAGCCTCGGCCTCAGTCGCATGCGCGGTATGCCCCTCCTGCCACAGGAATTCGCTGGTGCGGAGGAACATCCGCGTGCGCATCTCCCAGCGCACGACATTGGCCCATTGATTGATCAGGACGGGCAGATCGCGCCACGATTGCACCCAGCGCGCAAACGCCATGCCGATTACCGTTTCCGAAGTTGGGCGCACGACGAGCGGCTCCTCCAGCTTGGCGGTGGGATCGGGCACCAGCCCGCCCTTGCCGTCGCTGACCAGCCGGTGATGCGTGACGACCGCCATTTCCTTGGCGAAGCCCTCGACATGCTCGGCTTCCTTCTCGAAATAGGAGAGCGGAATGAACAGCGGGAAATAGCAATTCTCGTGCCCCGTCGCCTTGATGCGATCGTCGAGCAGCCGCTGGATCCGCTCCCAGATGCCATAGCCCCACGGCCGGATGACCATGCAGCCGCGCACGCCGGATTCCTCGGCGAGGTCGGCCTCGGTGATGACGGATTGGTACCAGGCGGAGAAATCGGCCTCGCGGGTGACGGGGAGCGCACGTTTGATCATGCGGCGTGCGATACGGTGCGGCGCGCTATCCCGCAAGGATCAGCGAATTGGGCTGGCGCAGATCGATGACGCCGTCGATCATGGTCGGGCGGAAGAAGCGCGCGCGGCTCTGTTCGTGATAATCGTGCAGCATCCAGCCCAGATCGACCGCCCCGCTGCCGGCCAGGGCGCCTTCCGGCAACGGCGCGCCTTCGTCGAGCAGCGCGATCTCGGCCGGAAAACTGCGATGCCCCAGGCAGGGTGGACGAACGAAGCGCCCGCGAACGACCTTCTCGTGAAACAGCGCCGGCGGGTCGGCCACTTCGGCGCGGGCCGTCACCACATAGGCCACGTCGGTCAGGACCTGCGCCATCCGCCGGTCGCGCCGCCCGCCGACGATGCCGTCCACCGCGGCCCCGCGCTCAACCTCGGCCAGCGCCATCCAGGTCATGCGGAGCGGCTGCAACACCCGAATCTCCTCGATCCGCCAGCCGAACGGCGCACCGGCATGGACCGCTTCCAGCACGCACCGTGCAGCAAGCGGGGTGATAACATCATAGCTCACCATATCCTCGGCGAATTCCGGCCGCCGGAAACACGCGCGATCGCCGCGCACGAGCAGCCGAACGTCCATCCCCGCCTCCCGCCTCAATCCCCTCGCCGACATAGCCGGATCACCACCATCCCGGACCGGATTGCCGCCGAAATGGACTCATCCACCAAACGCGCCATCGCCCGGCGCCGTCACGCCGCGGCCCCAGGCGCGTCCGGCACGGTCGCTATGCCGGCCAGACCGCTCGTATCGCCGCCAGCGCGTTGGTCAGGCGCGCGTCGCCGACGCCGCTGACCAGCGCCCACGGCACCTGGCGACGCTCCAGTTCCGCGCGGGACAGATCGAAGAAGCGCTGCCGTGCTTCCACCGTGCCGAACATCCGCGTGCCGTCCTCGATCCACGGCAGATCGATATCGAGCAGCAGATAGAGATCGGCGGTGCCGTGCCAGGCGTCGAACCACGGATCGCGCGTGCCGAACAGCATGTCCGCCCATACCGCGGTCATCAGCGGATCGGTATCGATGATCAGCGGGTCGATCCCGCCACCGGCCATCGCGCGGGTCACGCGGTCATGCGTCTGCGCGATCGTCACCAGATCGGCCATGGTGAAATCCGTGCCGTGTTCCTCGGCATAGGTGCGGCCATATTCGTCGACCACCGCGCCGCCGAGCGCGCGCGCAAGACGCGGCGCGAGCGTCGACTTGCCGGTGCTTTCCGGGCCGTGCAGGCAGATCGTCCGAGTCATGCTTGTCGCTCCGCCCGGCGCCAGTCGCGCAAGCCCCAGATCGAGACGCCGAGCAACAGGACGTACAGCGCGGCGGTCGGCCACAGATCGCGCGTGGCATAGACGCCGATCGCGACCAGATCGACTGCGATCCACAGCAGCCAGTTTTCGAGCTTCTGGCGCGAGAGGAGGATCTGCGCCGCGATGCTCGCCATGGCGATGCCGGCATCGACGAACGGCAGCGCAGCATCGGTCAGCCGGTGCATCGCCGCCCCCCAGGCGACAGTGGCCAGCGCAATGCCGGCGAGCCATAGCGCGCGATCGCCGGCGCCGAGGCGCGAGACGGTGACCGTGCCGGCGGTGGCGAGCGAGCGCGACCAGTGGCGCCAGCCGTACAGGTTGATGACCAGGAAGAACCCCTGCAGCAGCATGTCGCTGTACAGCTTCGCCTCGTAGAAGATCCACGCGTAGAGCGCGACGCCGGCAATCGCGAAGGCATAGTTCCACACGCTGCGCTGCGCGACGAGCACGACATTGGCGAGGATCAGCAGCGCGGCGAGGCATTCGAGTGGCGACATCCGCGCCGCTCTTAGCAGGCAAGCGGCGTCGGGGAAGCGCGCAATGCGGCGCGCGGCGTTCGGGGTGAAACCTGCAATGGTCGGGGCGATAGGATTCGAACCTACGACCCCTGGACCCCGAGACCAGTGCGCTACCAGACTGCGCCACGCCCCGACAACATTGCAGGTGGGAGCGCCTAGCCGCAGCACCAGGCGTGATCAAGCGCAAAGTGCGCTGCATCGAATCTGCACCGGCTCCGCGCGACAAACGCACCGTCCCCGCAGCCGCGGCGCCACGTCCGCCCGTCATAGCGGCCACTTGCCCAAGGGAGACGAATCGATGTTCGCCAGATTGCCACGACGTTTCAGTTTCGCTGCAAAGCTGGCTGGCCTGGCCGCGCTCATGGCGTGTGCCGATATCCTGCTGTTCCGGTCCGCCGGGCCGGCGCCGGGGATTTTTGCGCTGGCGTGGGCGGGGATGCTGCTGCTGGTCCTCGGCCCGGTGCGGCGGCGGGTGGGCGCTCTGGTTTCCCTGTGCGCCGCGCTGCTGTTCGCGCTGGTGCTGATCGACGCGCCCAGCCTGCTCGCCTGGGTGATGTTCTGGACCGCGCTGTCGCTCGCGGCACTGCTGCCGCGCCACCGCTTCGACGATGCGGCGCGCTGGGCGCAGCGGCTTGTCATGCACGGGGCGCTAGGCCTGGCGACACCGTTTCGCGACGCGTGGACCCTGCGGCTTATCAAGCGCAGTGACGATCGCGCCGGGATCCGCGCGGTGGGCAAGGTGGTGGCGCTACCGTTGCTCGGCAGCGCGCTGTTTCTTGCCCTCTTCACCTGGGCCAATCCGCTGATCGCCGACACCTTTGCGCAGCTGGACTTGCCCAACGGCATGACCGCGGTGCTACACGCGCTGTTATGGATCGGGGTGTCGCTGCTCGTCTGGCCGAGCCTGCGCCCCTTCCCTGCCGCGCGCCGCTTCGGCAAACGCGCGGCCGAAAGACGCCCGATCCTGCCGGACGTGCCGCTTGGCACGCTGACGCTGTCGCTGTGCTGCTTCAACGCGGTGTTCGCGCTGCAGAACGCACTCGATCTGACCTTCCTGTGGAGCGGCGCGCGGCTTCCAGGCACGGTGACCCTGGCCGATTACGCGCATCGCGGCGCCTATACGCTGATCGCCACCGCGATTCTCGCCGGGCTGTTCGTGCTGCTCGCGCTGCGGCCGGGAAGCGCCGGTGCGCAAAGCCCGATGGTGCGGCGGCTGCTGGTCCTGTGGGTCGCGCAGAACCTCATGCTGGTCGCCTCCAGCGTGCTGCGCCTGATCGACTATATCGAGGCCTACTCGCTGACCGTGTGGCGGATTTCGGCGCTCGCCTGGATGGGGCTGGTCGGCATGGGTTTGGTGCTGATCTGCTGGCGGCTGCTGGCCGGACGCAGCGCGGCGTGGCTGATCAATGCCAACGCGCTTGCGGCGACGGTGGTGCTCAGTGCGGCCAGCGTGGTCGATCTCGGCGCGACGGCGGCGCAGTGGAACGTGGCGCACGCGCGCACCACCAACGATCTCGATCTGTGCTATCTCCGCGGTCTCGGGGCATCGGCCTTGCTGCCGCTGATCGCGCTCGAGCGGCGCGTGTCGGGCGCGGCGTTGCAGGACCAGGTGGCGTTCGTGCGACAAGAAGCGCTGGACGATGCGCTGTGGCAGCAGCGCAGTCCGTGGACGGCATCGTTGCGCAATGCGCGGCGGCTGGACAAGGCGTTGGCAATGAGCGGGCCGGCGGCGGTGAAACCTCGCGACGCGCCGGAGGGCCGATCCTGCGACGGCAGCTGGCTGCCGGCGCCGCCCTTCGCGGTACCCGCCCCGGCCCCGGCCCCGGCCCCGGCCCCGCCCCTGGCACCGATCGGCATCGTTCCGCCGACGCCGCCGTTGACGCCGGGGCAGGAACGATGATCCTATGCCCCATGCCCCGCACCATCCTGATCGTCGACGACGATCCGCACATCCGCCAATTGCTCATCTTCGCGCTGGGCAAAGCAGGACTCGATACGATCGAGGCCGGCGACGGCGAAGCGGCGCTCGCGCTCGCATCGAGCGCCGCCCCCGATCTGGTCGTGCTCGACATCAACATGCCGCGAATGGACGGGCTGGAGGTGTGCCGGCAGTTGCGCAGCAATGGCGACGTGCCGATCCTGTTCCTGTCCTCGCGTGACGACGAGATCGATCGCGTGCTGGGGATCGAACTCGGCGCGGACGATTATGTCGTGAAGCCGTTTTCCCCCCGCGAGGTGGTCGCGCGGGTGATGGCGATCCTCAGGCGTACCGCGGCGCGCGCGCCGGAGGTGGACAAAGCCGGCGGCACCATCCGCCACGCGCGATTGCTGCTCGATACCGAAGGGTGGCGTGCCGGCTGGGACGGCGCGGACGTGCCGCTGACGGTTACCGAGTTTTCGATCCTGCGCACCTTGGCCTCGATGCCAGCCAAGGTGTTCAGCCGCGACGCGATCATCGACCGGCTGCACGGACCGGGATTTGCCGTAACCGACCGGACGATCGACAGCCATATCCGCAACCTTCGTCACAAGTTCGCCAAGGCCGGCGGTTTCGATCTGATCGAGACGCGCGCCGGGATCGGGTACTGCTTGGGCGCGTGCAGCGGGACGTGACGGCATTCAAGCACTGGTTGAAGCGGCATTGGCCGCGGCTCCGGCTGCGCACCCTGCTGTTCGCCACGCTGTTTCTGGTCGCAGCCCTGCCCGGGTTCGGCGCGGTGTTCCTGCGCGTGTACGAGAATACCCTGGTGCGCCAGACCGAGGCGGAATTGATCGCGCAAGGCGTGGCGCTGTCGGCGGCCGCGTCGATGGTGTGGCCGGGCAGCGTGGCGGCAATGCCCGACCCGACCGATTTCCGGCCAGAGCGCTTGCGGATCGATCTGAACGCCACGCCGGTGCTGCCCGAACGGCCCGACGCGGCCGGCCCGCGCCGCGCGCCACGCAACGATGCAGCGATGGCGGCGGCCCGGCTGCTGCCGGTGATCGCCGTAACGCGGCGCACGACGCTGGCATCGATCATCCTGCTCGATGCGGACGGCCGCGCGGTCAATGGCAGTACCGCGGGGGGCAGCTATGCCGCCTTGCCCGAAGTGCGCGCCGCACTCCGCGGACGGGCAGATACGGTGCTCCGGCAGAATGCCGACTATCGCGCGACCTATCGGTTCGAATGGCTGTCGCGCGCTGCGGCGATTCGCGTGCATCACGCGCGGCCGATCGTGGCAGGCGGCCGCGTCGTCGCTGTGCTGCTGTTGTCACGGTCGGCGCGGTCGTTGTTTCGCGGGATCTACGAGGATCGCGGCAAGATCGTGGTGGGGATCGTGGCGATTTTCGGCCTGCTCGTGGTGCTGAGCGGGCTGCTGTCGCGGGGCATTGCCCGGCCGATCGAGGCGCTCGGCCTGGCGACGCGCGCCGTGGCCGGTGGGCGCGGCACGATCCCGCCGGTGCCGCCCACCGCGACGATCGAGATCCAGGGCCTGTACGCCGACTTCGCAGCGATGGCGGTCGCGATCGAGCAGCGCTCGCGCTACCTGCGCGATTTTGCCCATGCAGTGAGCCACGAATTCAAGACACCGCTTGCCGGCATCCGTGGCGTGCTGGAGCTGCTCGCCGATCACGGCGCCGAAATGAGCGATGCGCAACGCGCCCTGTTCCTGGCCAATGCCGATGCCGATGCGGGCCGGCTGACATTGTTGGTCACGCGCCTGCTCGACCTCGCCCGGGCGGACATGACGGCCGGCGATATCGGCCGCGCCGCGCTGTCGCCGGTGCTTGTGCGCGTGGCGGACGCGCATCGCTCGCCGGGATTTACCGTGACGATACCGGACGGCGACCTGCCTTACGTGGCGATATCGGATACGACGCTGGAAGCGGTGCTCGGGACCTTGCTGGAGAATTGCCGGCAGGCGGGCGCCACGGCGGCTCGGATCGATGTGGATGTTGCGCCCGGGCTGGTCGCAATCGCCGTCGCCGACAACGGTCCGGGGGTGCCGCGGGCCGATCACGAGCGCATTTTCGAGCCGTTCTTCACGACGCGGCGTGCCGAGAACGGCACCGGTCTTGGTCTGCCGATCGTTCGTTCGCTGCTCGCCACGGCGGGCGCGACGATTGTGTTGGCGCCGTCCGAACGGGGCGCGCGGTTCGAGATTGCAGCGCCCCGGCCTTGATGTCCCGGTGCCAATTCCCGCTTTGTTCTGGTTTGCGCCTGCCCGCGCGGCTATGATGGCCTGAGCATGGCCGACGATCCTCCTCCGCAGCGCAAGGTGATCCATATCGACATGGACGCCTTCTACGCCAGCGTCGAGCAGCGCGACGATCCCAGCCTCAAGGGCCGTCCGGTGGCGGTGGGATCGGCGCAGGCGCGCGGGGTGGTCGCGGCGGCGAGTTACGAGGCGCGGACGTTCGGGGTAAAATCGGCGATGCCCTCGGTCACCGCGCTCAAGCGCTGCCCGCCGCTGGTGTTCGTGCCGCCGCGCTTCGACGTCTACCGCGCGATCAGCCAGCAGATCCGCGACGTGTTCGCCGACTATACCGCGCTGATCGAGCCCTTGTCGCTCGACGAGGCCTATCTCGACGTGACCGAGGATGTCCGCGGCCTGGGCTCGGCACGGGCGATCGCAGAGGAGATTCGGGCGCGGATCAAGGCCGAGACCGGGCTCACCGCCTCGGCCGGCGTGTCGTACAACAAGTTCATCGCCAAGCTCGCCTCGGACCAGAACAAGCCGGACGGGATCTGCGTGATCCCCCCGGCGCGCGGCGCAGCATTCGTCGCCGCGCTGCCGGTGCGGCGTTTCCACGGCGTGGGGCCAGTGACCGCGGCGAAGATGGAGCGGCTCGGCATCCTGACCGGCGCGGATCTCGGCGCGCAGCCACTGGAGCTGCTGCGCGCGCAGTTCGGCAGCAGCGCCGATTATCTGTTCGGCGCCGCGCGCGGCATCGATCACCGCCCGGTGCGGGCGGACCGCGCGGTCAAGTCGGTCGGGGCGGAGCGCACGTTCGGCACGGATCTGACCGAGCAGGCCGACCTGATCGCGGCGCTCGAGCGGGTCGCGGATGCCGCATGGGTGCGGATCGAGCGCAGCGCGGCGCAGGGCCGCACGGTGACGCTCAAGCTGCGCTATGCCGATTTCCGCACGATCACGCGGGCGCGCTCCTCGACGCTGCCGGTGGCGGATCGCGCGGGCTTTCTCGCCGCCGGCACGGTGCTGCTCGAAGCGCTGCTGCCAGTCGCGTCGGGCGTACGGCTGCTCGGCCTGACGCTATCGGCGATCCAGGAGGCCGGGGACGAGGCGGGCGAGCAGGCGGTCCTGCCGCTGTAAGGCGTGGCGCGATCGCACCGTAGACGCGAGTCCGCGTTCGCGGTAAAATGCGGCTTAACCATCTGGTCCCCTTATGCCCGTCGAGCCCTGGTTCATCATTGCGGTCGCGTGCAGCATAGCGGGGTACGGCCTGTACCTGATCGGCATCCGGCGCCAATTGGTGCAGCCCAACCGTGCCTCGTGGATGATCTGGAGCGCGTCGATCGCGGTCGAGGCGGCGACCTATGCCGCGGTCAACCCGGGCACGCCGCAAAGCTGGGTATTCGGCCTGTCGACGCTCGCCTGCATCGTCGTGACGCTGGGCATCTGGCACCGTTCCAGCTGGGAGGCGCCGTCGCAGGGCGAGATCCTGTGCATGGGGCTGTGCCTCGCCGCGCTGATCCTGTGGCTGGCCTTCTCCACCGCCTTCTGGGCGCACATGGTGGTGCTCGTTGCCGTGCCGATCAGTTTCTGGCCAACCTGGCAGAGCGTGCTGCAGGATCGCAACCGCGAACGCTCGCCGGCCTGGGGGCTGTGGACACTCGGCGATCTCGCCACCCTGCTGGTGGCAACGCGCGTCAATGGCGAGCTGGTCGGCGAATATTCCTACATCTTCGTCGAATTGCTGTGCCACGCCAGCGTGTGGTTCATGGTCGGCCTCACGACGATCAATCCGCTGCGCTCGCTCGGCTTCCGCGATGGCCGCTTCTACGTGCTCGATGCCTATCCCCCCGCCGCCAACCTGTTCTCGGTGGGCGAGACGCATCTCGGCAAGGCCGTCTATGCCGCGCAGGGGTTTGCCGAAGGCGACACGATCGTGCGCTTCACCGGGCGGCGGGTCCGCGCCGACAAGGTGCCGACCGTGCTGCGCGGTGCGCGCGACCGCTTCGTGCAGGTGACGCCGCAACATTATATGGGCCCGTCGCATCGCATCGACGATCTGATCAACCATAGCTGCGATCCCAATGCCGGGCTGCGCTTCACCGATGCCGGCGTGTTTTTGATCGCGGTGCGCGATATCGCCGCGGGCGAAGAGATCGCCTGGGATTATTCGACCACGCTGGCGGACAGCGACTGGCGGATGACCTGCCAGTGCCACAGCGCCGGCTGCCGCCGGGTGATCGGCACGTTCGCCACGCTGAGCGAAGAGCGGCAGGCATGGTTCCGCGAGCGCGATCTGGTGGCGCCGTATCTGCGCCGGCAGGAAGCGGCGGCGGGGCAACGCGCGGCCTGAGCGCGGGCGGCTACCCTACCCCCCGATTTATGCCGCCGCCCGCACCTCGGCGATGTCGGCGACGCGCAGCGCGAGCGTCGCGCAGGCGCCCTTGCCCAGGCCCTCGCTTTCCAGCTTGAGCGCGCCCTCCATCGCCGTCATCGAATTGGCGCACCAGTGCAGACCAAGCCCGCCCGATTTGTGCGCGCGGGTCGAAAAGCCGCGCTGGAACAAGGTCGCGCCGGTATCGGCGGAGAAACCTTCGCCATCGTCGCGGATCGCGATACTGGCGATGCCCTCCCGCTCCACGATCGTCACGGACACGGTGCCGCTGTTGGTGCCGCGCGCGGCGACCGCTTCGGCGGCATTGGCGAACAGATTGCCGATCACCTGGCTCAGGATCAGCCTATTGGCCATCACCATGTGCGGCCGCGCGGGGAAGTCGAACAGGATCGAGACGCCACCGGCATAACGCGCGATCGTCGCGTTGCGAGCGACGATTTCGGTGACGTTGCACGCTTCGAGCGGCGGGCGTTCGTGCGCTGCATGCTGCTGCGCGCCGATGATCTCCAGCACCTGGCTCATCGCCTCGCGGCCGTCCTGCAACTGGCGCCGGCGATCCTCGCGATCGCGCGCTTCCGCATCGACCGCCGCCGCTACGAACTGAACGAGCTTTTCGCGCCGCGCCGGGGGCAGATCGTCGCGCGCCAGTTCGCCGACCGCGCGATCGAGCAGCGCGCGGTCGATCGGCGGCGGCTGCGTGATGCCCTTGGACAGGATCGTGCTGATCGGGTTGAGCGCGTTGCGGACATTGTGCATCACCGCGACCGCGCTTTCGGTGCGCCCGAGCGCGAAGCTCTGCACTTCGAGCTGTTCGCGCAGGTCCTTGAGCTGCCCCAGCATCGAATTGAAGCTGCGGCCGAGCGAGCCGATCTCGTCGCGCCGCCCCTCCTCGTCGAGCAGGCCGAGCGCGCCGCTGGCGCGGACCACCTGCATATGGCTTTCCACGCGGTGCAGCGGGCGGAGCACCAGGCGCGTGATCGCGCGGCGCAGCACCACAAGCAGCACGAGCAGCAGCAGCACCGCCCCGCCCACCGCGAGCAGCAACATGCGCTGCCCGAGGATGGAGATGTCGCGTGGCACGCCGAACACCGCGCTCGCCACCGCTTTGCCATCGGGCCCGCGGATCGGGACAGAAATGGCGAGCGATCTCGCGCCCGATGTGATCGTCTCCGTATTAGCGCGGTTGGCGAGATCGAGCCTGGCGCTGAGCTGCAGCAGCGCGGACATCTGCGTTGACGTCACGGTGCGGGCCATCAGGACATAGCCGCGCGGGGTGCCGGTGCCGTCGCTGCGGCGTACCTGTGCGACGCCGACGGCGGCGACGACCGGCCCGAGCCGCAGGTAGAAGCTGGCCGAATTGTTCTTGGCCACGAGCTTGCGGAAATCGATTCCGCGGATCGCCGCGATCAGCCGCGCGCGCATCGCCGGCTGGTCGGCCGCGCGCTGCGGATCCAGCCAGCGCGCGATGACGATGCGGCCGTCGTCGCGGACATAGGCCATGCCATCGACCGCGAGGTTGCTCATCGCCAGCGGCGAGAAACTGTCCTGTTCGAACTTGGCCGTCTGCCTGGCCATGTAATCGTAGCTGTCGGTCCAGTCGCCATAGTCGCGCACCGCGCTTTCGACCTTGGAGGCATATTCGCCAAGCGCCGCGCGGGTGCGATCGACATGCGCGTCGATCGACCTGTTTTCGAGCGCGTTGAAATTGGGTGTGATGACGCTGGCGAGCAGCAGCGTGATCGCGACCGACCCGGCCAGGCCGACTGCGGTGAGGATCAGGACAAGCTTCGCCCCGAGCGATGCCGGGCTGCGCAACCGGCCGATCCCCACCCGCCATCCTTTGACGGGCATCGGCATCAACCCTGCGTCCCGGTGCCCAGCTGCGCCGGCGGATCGACCGTCAGGTCATCCTCGCCGTTGGTCAGGTACAATGAAGCCGCCATCGTCCGCGCGACCGCCGCCTCGACCGGGCGCGAGAAGAAATAGCCCTGCAGGTGCGAGCAGCCGGCGACGCGCAGCGCCTGTACCTGCGCTTCGGTCTCGACGCCCTCGGCGATCACGCCGAGGCCGAGCGAGCGACCGAGATGGACGATCGACTGCACGATCGCCGCACTCTCGCGCTCGCGGCCCATGCCATCGATGAAGCTGCGATCGATCTTCAGGCAATCGAGCGCGAACTTGCGGATGTTGTAGAGCGAGGAATAGCCCGTGCCGAAATCGTCGAGCGCGATGCGGAAGCCCATCTGGCGCAGCTTGTAGAGCGTCTCGGCGGCACGATCGGCATCGTCGAAGATCGCCGTCTCGGTAATCTCGATCTGCACGCGCTGCGGATCGACCCCGGCGCGCTGGACCCGATCGAGGATGCGGCCGACGAAATTGTGCCGGCGGAACTGGCGCGGCGAGAAATTGACCGAGACATATTGGCCGGGCCAGTCTTTGACCATGTCGAGCGACTGTTCGAGCACCCAATCGCCCAGTTCATGGATCAGGTTGCTCTCCTCGGCGATCGGGATGAACACGGCGGGCGAGATCGGCCCGTGCGCATCGGTGTTCCAGCGCAGCAGCGCTTCGAACCCGACGATTTCCAGCCCTTCGCGCGCGACGATCGGCTGGTAGACGAGATGCAGTTCGCCCTTCTCGATCGCCTTGCTCAAGCCGCCCTCGATCGACCGGCGCAGCTTGACGTTCTCGTCCATGCTTTCGTCGAAAACACGCACGATGCCGCGGCCTTCGCGCTTGGCATCGTTGAGCGCGAGATCGGCGCGGCGCATCAGATCGGTGGGGTCGCGCAGCCCGGCCGGCGCGGACAGGATCACGCCGATCGAGGCGCCGCCCTGCACCGAATTGCCGAGCACCTTGAACGTGCCGCAGCAGCCGCGCAGCATGCGATCGCATTCCATCTCTGCCGCCTCGACGCCGGGCGAATCGAACAGCAGGCCGAATTCGTCGCCGCCCAGGCGCGCGACCATGCCGCCGGCCGGCATCGCCTGCTGCAAATTGCCGCAGATCAGGCGGATCAGCTCGTCGCCGGCGAGATGGCCGAGCGTGTCGTTGACCAGCTTGAAGCGGTCGAGATCGACCATCGCCACCGCGAACGTCGCATCGGTGCGCGCGCGTTCGGTCAGCGCCTGGCGGAAGGCAAGCCGGTTGGGCGCTTCGGTGAGCGAATCATGGTTCGCCATGTGGATCGCGCGGCTTTCGTTGGCGGCGAGCTCATGGCTCTGTTCGCGCAGCAGCTGGACCTGCGCGGCAAGTGATTCGCGCGCCGCGGCGAGCTCGCGATCGACCTGCCAGCGATGCCCCAGCGCCGTCGCGGTGGCGGTGACTTCGGCCACTTCGAACGGCTTGGCGATATAGAAGATCTTGTCCGCCGGGCCGGCCGCGCGGCTGATCTCAAGCGGGCTGAAATCGGAATAGCCGGTGACGATCACCAGATTGATATCGGGATCGAGCGCGCGGATGCGGCGGGCGGTTTCCTTGCCGTCGATGCCCGGCGGCATGCGCACGTCGATGAACGCGACGGCATAGCGATCGCCGTCGCGGATCGCCGCGGCGACATGGCCGACGGCATCCAGCCCCTGCATCGCGTGCGTCAGCTCGAACGTCGCTTCCGGTTCGGGTTCGGGCACAGGCTCGGAATCATCGCCGAACAGATCGGCCGCCATCGCGCCGAGCAGCCCGGCATCGGCAGACACCGGCGCGAAGCTGCGCTTGTAGGAATCGTGCATGCCCGGTTCGTCGTCGACGATGAGGATCCGCATTTTTTGTCCGCCGTATCTGAATACATGGGCACATGGCCCCCCTTGCGGAAGGGTATGAGAACGCGGTTAAGGCGTCGTAAACGACGTTCGGCCGGGGCTAGCCGTGACGGTCCCGGGCCGGTGCGCCGTTCAGCGGGTCAGCGCGCGCAGGCCCAGTACGACCGCGCCGAGCGGCCCGGCATCGTTGCCGAGCGCGGCCGGCACGACGAACGCGTCGACCGGGGCGATCAGCCCGGTCGCGCCGTAATCGCCCAGGCTGGCCACCAGCCGTTCGCGGATCATCGGGAACAGGTGCGGCATGCCGGTCATCACCCCGCCCCCCATCACGATGCGGCGCGGTATGCCCGTCAGCACCAGCGTGTGGAGCAATTGCGCCAGCGTGTGCGCCACCGTGTCCCATATTGGGTGATCGAGCGGCAGATCGGGTGCGCGGACGCCGGTGCGCGCCTGGATCGCCGGGCCCGAGGCAAGCCCTTCGACGCAGGCGCCGTGGAAGCTGCAGATCCCGGCCCAGTCGTCGCCCGCCAGCCGCGTGGTGCGGACATGGCCGAGTTCCGGATGCGTCATGCCGTTGGTCGGCTCGCCGCGCATCACCAGGCCGACGCCGACGCCGGTGCCGACGGTGATATAGGCGTGATCGGCAAGGCCTTGCGCCGCGCCCCACCTGCCTTCGCCGAGCGCCGCGCCGGCGACGTCGCTGTTGAACCCGGTCGGCACCCCGGCACGCGCGGTCAACCGACCCGCGACATCGGTGTTCGACCAGCCGGCCTTGGTTGTCGCGGTGATATAGCCGTAATCGGCCGCCTGCGGGTCGATCGACACCGGGCCGAAGCTGGCGATGCCGAGCGCGTCATAGCCCGACCAGCGATCGAGCACCGCCTCGATCTGGCCCAGCGTTTCCTCGGGCGTGGTCGTCGGGATGCGAACCTGCTCGCGAATATCCTCGGGCCCGCTGGCCAGGATCAGGTTGCACTTGGTGCCGCCAAGCTCGATCCCGGCAATCAGCGGCGTCATGCGAGTTCCTTCAGCACCTGGCCCGGATCGGCGAGCCGCGCCGGATCAGGCGCCGCGCCCGCCAGCACCAGCGCCCTGCCCTGCACGTAATCGCGCGTCGCATTGACGCAATCGAGCGCGATCACGCGGCCGGCCTTGAGATAGACGAGCGAGAAGCTGCGCGTCGCGGGATCGCCGCGCAGCACGGTCTGGTCATAGCCGATCGACAGGCCGACGGTCTGCAGCTTGAGATCATATTGGTTGGACCAGAACCACGGGATCGCGTGATACGGCGCGTCGGACACGCCGGCGATCGCCTTGGCGACGCAGGTCGCCTGATCGTTGGCGTTCTGGACGGATTCCAGCCGGATCGGCGCGCCGTCGGCGAAATCGTTGGCGTGCAGCGCACAATCCCCGATGGCATAGATATCCGGCAGGCTGGTGCGGCAGTGGCGATCGACCGCGACGCCATTGCCGCCCTCTGCGCCGGCGGCAAGCAGCGCCGCGACTTCGGGGACGATGCCGATGCCGACGATTACCATGTCAGCGGGGACGATCTCACGGTCCGCGAGGCGCACGCCAGTAACCTTGTCGGCAGCACCTTCGATCACATCGACCGTCACGCCGAGCCGAATCTCGACGCCGTGCGCGCGGTGCTCCATCTCGTAAAAACGCGACAGTTGCGCGCCGGCGACGCGCGCGAGCACGCGGTCCTGCGCCTCCAGCACGGTGACATGCTTGCCGAGCTTGGTCAGCACGGCGGCCGCCTCGAGCCCGATATAGCCGCCGCCGATCACCACGACGCGCGTCGTGGTGGCAAGCTCGGTCATCAGCTTGTCGACATCGGCGCGGGTGCGCACGCCGTGCACCCCGGCATAATCATGCCCGCTGCAGCTCAACCGCCGCGGGCTGCCGCCCCCGGCCCAGATCAGCCGGCCATAGCCGATCGCGGTTTCGCCGACCGACACGGTATGCGCCGCGGCATCCACCGCCGTCACGCGCTGTCCAAGCAGCATCGCCACGTCGCGCTCGCTCCAGAAGGCCGGCGGGCGGATCAGCAGCCGGTCGAACGGCTTGTCGCCGGCAAGATAATCCTTGGACAGCGGCGGGCGCTCGTACGGCAGCTCCGGCTCGTCGCCAATCACCGCGATGCTGCCGGCGAACTTGGCCTGGCGCAGCGCGATCGCCGCCTGCGCGCCGGCATGGCCGGCCCCGACGATCACGACATCATACCGTGCCATCAGCGCGCCATCCGCGCGGCGTGCCAGCGCACGTGGTCGGCCATGAAGGTCGAGATGAAATAGTAACTGTGATCATAGCCCGGCTGCATCCGGAGCGTGAGATCGATCCCCGCCGCGTCGCACGCCGCGCGCAGCAATTCGGGCTTGAGCTGCTCGGTGAGGAACTGATCGGCATCGCCCTGATCGACGAGCAGGTCGGGCACCCGCGCGCCATCCTCGATCAGCGCGCAGGCATCGTATTCGCGCCACGCCGCACGGTCGGGGCCTAGATACCCGCCGAGTGCCTTCTCGCCCCACGGGCAGTTGAGCGGCGAGACGATCGGCGCGAAGGCCGAAACGCTCCTGAACCGCTCGGGATGGCGCAGCCCGATGGTCAGCGCGCCGTGCCCGCCCATTGAATGGCCGGTGATCCCCTGCCGCGCCATGTCGGCGGGAAATGCCGCGGCGATCACGCCGGGCAGCTCGTCCTCGATATAGGAGCGCATCTTGAAGTTCGCCGACCACGGCGCCTGCGTCGCATCGACATAGAAGCCCGCGCCCTTGCCGAAATCATACGCTTCGTCATCGGGCACGTCGTCGCCGCGCGGGCTCGTGTCCGGCGCGACGAAGATCACCCCCGCCTCGGCGCAGGCCGCGCGATACTCGCCCTTGTCGGTGACGTTGGCGTGCGTGCAGGTCAGGCCGGATAGATACCACAGGACCGGCAGTTTCGCGCCCGGCGCATGCGGCGGGACATAGACCGCGAAGGTCATGTCGGTGCCGGTCGCGCTGGACGCGTGGCGATACACGCCCTGCGTGCCGCCGAACGCGACATTGGTGGAGAGCGTTTCGATCATTCGACCGTCACCGATTTGGCGAGATTGCGCGGCTGATCGACATCCGTGCCCTTGAATACGGCCACGTGGTAAGCGAGCAGCTGCACCGGCACGGCATAGACGAGCGGCGCGATCAGCGGGTGGACCTTGGGCATCTCGATCGTCGCGATCGTGTTCTCGCCGGCCTGGGCAATGCCCTCCGCATCGGAGATCAGCACGACCTGCGCGCCGCGCGCCTGCGCTTCCTGCATGTTGCTCACCGTCTTGTCGAACAGCGGGCCCGAAGGCGCGATGACGATCAGCGGCACGCTATCGTCGATCAGCGCGATCGGCCCGTGCTTCATCTCGCCCGAGGCATAGCCCTCGGCATGAATATAGCTGATTTCCTTGAGCTTCAGCGCGCCTTCCAGCGCCATCGGATATTCCGGGCCCCGGCCGAGATACAGCACGTCGCGCGCCGCCGCGATCTTGGGCGCGATCGCCTCGATCTCGGCATCATGGCCCAGCGCATGGCTCATCGCCTCGGGCACTTCGCGCAAATGATGCACGATCTCGCGCTCTTCCTCCGCCGTGAGCTTGCCCTTGGCACGCGCCAGGTTGACCGCCAGCGCCGCCATCACCGCCAGCTGGCAGGTGAACGCCTTGGTCGAGGCGACGCCGATCTCCGGGCCGGCATGCGTCGGCAGCAGCAGATCGACCTCGCGCGCCATGCTGCTGGTCGGCACATTGATGATCCCGCCGGTGGTAAGGCCCGATTCCTTCATATGGCGCAGCGCCGCCAGCGTGTCCGCGGTCTCGCCCGATTGCGAGATGACGACGCCGAGCATGTTGGGCGTGAAAACCGGATCGCGGTACCGGAACTCGCTGGCGAAATCGATCTCGACCGGGATCCGCGCGAGCTGCTCGATCCAGTATTTGCCGATCATGCCGACATAGTATGCCGTGCCGCAGGCGACGATCGCGACGCGCTCGACACCCGCCAGATCGAACTCCATGTCGGGCAAAGCGACCTGTTCCTCGAGCGGGCGGAGATACGAGCGCAGCGTCTGCGCGACGACCACCGGCTGCTCGTAGATTTCCTTCTGCATGAAGTGGCGGTGATTGCCTTTGTCCATCAGCTGGCCGGAGGCGCCGGAATTGACGATCGGCCGCTCCACCGCCTCGTTGTTCTTGTCATAGACCTGCACGTGAGCGCGGGTGACGACGGCCCAGTCGCCTTCCTCGAGATAGGCGATGCGCTGCGTCAGCGGCGCGAGCGCCAGCGCGTCGGAGCCGATGAAATTCTCCCCGTCGCCATAGCCCACGGTGAGCGGCGCGCCCAATCGCGCGCCGATCAGCAGATCGGGTTCGGACTTGAACATCACGCCCAGCGCGAACGCGCCGTGCAGCCGGGGCAGCACGTTGGCGACGGCCTCCTTCGGCTTGAACCCGCGCGACAGTTCGCGATCGACGAGATGCGCGACGACCTCGGTATCGGTCTGCGACAGGAACTGCCGCCCCTCGGCGATCAGTTCGTCGCGCAGCGGCTTGAAATTTTCGATGATGCCGTTGTGCACCAGCACCACGTCGCCGACGATGTGCGGATGCGCATTATCCTCGGTCGGCGCGCCGTGCGTCGCCCAGCGCGTGTGCGCAATGCCGCCGTCGCCGGGCAGCGGATCCTCGGCCAGGCGGCGCGCGAGATTGGCGAGCTTGCCGGGCGCGCGGCGGCGGTCGAACTGGCCGTCATGCACGGTGCACATGCCCGACGAATCATAGCCGCGATATTCTAGCCGCTTGAGCCCGTCGAGCAGACGATCCGCCACGGGCCCATGCCCGAGAATTCCTACAATGCCGCACATGTCTGGTCTGCCGTTAGAGAGTATAGGGAACGCGGATGCCCGGCATCTCGGCCGGGAAATCCTTGGTATTGCGCGTGACGAGAATGCGGCCGTTGGCCTGTGCCGAGGCGAGAATGATCGCGTCGGGCGATTTCAGTTTGGGGAGCTCGCGCCGCAGCGCGGCTGCGCGCGCGGCAATCCCGCCATCGAGTTCGTCGATGTCGAAGGCGCCCATAAACCCTTCTGCCGATGCAATTTCTTGCATGGTCCCCTTGGACAAAACTTCAATCCAGGCCATCCGGCTGATCCATAACGTGCCCGAGCGTCCCGCGCGATCGATTTCCCGCTTCGCATCGGGGACACCCAACAATGCGTCAATGATGATGTTCGCGTCTAAGCTGTAGCCGCTCAAGCGGCCTCCGCCGGATCATCGGCCGCCTTTTTTGCACGCATATCGAGATAGATCTGGCGCTGCCGATCGTCCTCCGCGTCGAACAAATCGGGGAACTCCGCCTTCACGTTCTCGTAATCGTCATCCCATGGGCGGGTCCAGCCGGCCCGCTCGCGCCGCTGCCATTCGACCGCATCGCCGATATCCGTGCGGTGTGCCCAGGCACCGAACCCGGCGTCAATTGCAGCCTTTCGGCGCGCCTGATCGTCGATATCGGCTGCATCCTCCTCGATCACCCGATCGACGGCCTCGCGAATGACTGCCGCGCGCGACAGGCCGCGCGCTTTCGCGATCCGATCGAGTTGCGCGATCCGATCATTACCCAGGGAAATGAGCGCACGGCTGGCCATGCGGTGATGATATCACCGCATGATATCACTTGCCAGCTTTCTTAGCCGTCATCGCCGCACGGAACCGCTTCGCCCAGCCTGACTTGGACGTCTGCGGCGGGCGAACCAGGCACAGCGCGTCCGCCTCGACATCCGCCGTCACCACCGATCCCGCGGCGACGATCGCACCGGCACCGATCGTCACTGGCGCGACCAGGGCGCTATTGGATCCGATGAACGCGCCATCGCCGATCACGGTCTTCGCCTTGAAGAAGCCGTCATAATTGCAGGTGATCGTACCCGCGCCGATATTGGCGCCCGCGCCGATTTCCGCGTCACCGAGATAGGTGAGGTGGTTGGCCTTGGCCCCTGCCCCCAGCACGGCCTTCTTCATCTCGACGAAATTGCCGACCTTGGATCGTTCGCCGAGCACCGCGCCCGGACGCAGCCGGGCATAGGGGCCGACTTCGGCACCGGTGCCGATCGTTGCACCCTCGATATGGCTGAACCCGTGGATCGTCGCGCCATCGGCGATCGTCACCCCGGGGCCGAAGAACACGTTGGGCTCGATCACCACGTCGCGGCCGACGACGGTGTCGTGCGCGAACCACACCGTCTCCGGTGCGATCAGCGTCGCGCCCCCGGCCATCGCCTGCGCACGACGCCTAGCCTGCCACGACACCTCGACGGTGGCGAGCTCGCCGCGGCTGTTGACCCCGGCGACCTCGTCGCCATGCGTCTCGATCACGATCGAGGCCCCGCCCTCGGCCTGCGCGAGCATGACGATATCGGGCAGATAATATTCGCCCGCGGCATTGTCGTTGCCGACCAGCGCGAGCAGGCGGAACAGATCGGTCGACCGCACCGCCATCAGCCCGGAATTGCACAACGTCTCGGCCAGTTCGGCCGGCGTCGCATCCTTGGCCTCGACCATCTTGGCGATTCGACCATCGGCATCGGCGATGATCCGGCCATAGGCGCCAGGCGTCTCGGGGCGGAAGCCGAGCACCACCGCGGTCGGCGCGTCGGCCCCCTGCAGCGTCTCGATCATGCGGCGCATCGTCGCGCTGCCGACCAGCGGTACATCGCCGTAGAGGATCAGCACGGTGCCGTCGAAACCCTCGAGCGCCCCCGCGGCCTGCAGCACGGCATGCGCGGTGCCGAGCTGTTCGGCTTGCAGCGCGGTCGCGATGCCAAGCGGCGCGACCGCCGCCTCGACCTGCGCGCGCCCCGCGCCGGTGACCACCACGGTGCGCTCGGCGCCGAGCTCGGCGACCGCGGCCGCCAGATGCAGCAGCATCGGCCGTCCGGCAATCGGGTGGAGCACCTTGTGCAGATCGGATTTCATGCGCGTGCCCTTGCCGGCGGCAAGGATGATCGCGGCGATCGGCCGGGCTGGATTCGCGTCTCGGGCTGTCATCGGGGCTCCCATTTCCTTGCCGCCTGCCACCAAAACAGTGTCAATTCCATAGCAATGCTGGCACGCCGGCGCTGATGAGCAACTTTCCCTTCGCGATCGTCGGCTTCGACCTCGACGGCACCTTCATCGATACCGCAGGCGATCTGACCGCAGCGGTGAACGAAACGCTGACCTTTGCCGGGCGACCGACGCTCAGCATCGCGCAGGTCGAGACGATGATCGGTGGCGGTGCCAAGCATATGTTGACGCTCGGGCTGGAGGCGACCGGCGGGTGTACGCCGGAGGCGTTCCGTCCACTCTACAAGCGCATGCTGGCGCATTACGAAGCACATATCGCGGTCCAATCGCGGCCCTATCCCGGGGCGCTGGAGGCGCTCGACCGGTTCGATGCGCTCGGCGTGAAGGTCGCGATCGTCACCAACAAGTTCGAAAGCATGGCCCGCAAGCTGCTGGGCGAACTCGGCCTGCTCGATCGCTTCGCCACGCTGATCGGTGGCGATACGCTCGGCAAGGGCCTGTCGAAGCCGCACCGGGCGCCGATCGACGCGATGATCGGCCGGCTGGGCGGCGAGGTCGGGGTGACGCGCACGGCATTCGTCGGCGATTCGATCTACGATATGATGGCGGCGCGGAATGCCGGCATCCCCGGCATCGCCGTGAGCTTCGGGTTTCTGCACCAGCCGATCGAGGAGTTGGGCGCAGACGCGATCATCGACCGCTATGACGAGCTGATTCCGACGCTGCAGCGGCTGGCGGCGTAACCCCGGCCGCCGCGCCCCGCTGTCCGTAGCGATCCGATCCCGCGCAGAGCCCGGGCACCACGGCCCCCCGGACACGAAAAAGGCCCCCGCCCTTGCGGGCGGGGGCCTTCGATCCGCGTGAACGACGAGGCTTATTTCTCGCCATTGTCCTTGACGCCGACGGTCGGGACGTCGACCGTTTCGGTCTCGGTCTTGACCTTGGGCACTTCGACCTCGGTCTTCGTCGTGCCGACGACCACTTCCTTCGAATCGAGATCGACCGACGGAAGCTCACCGCCCTTGACCGAAACTTCCGGCAACGCGCCGTCCTTCTTCACGTCCGCGCTCCAGAAGCCGGTGGCGAACAGAAGGCCGACGATGACCAGGATGGCGACCACGATGATCGCGATCGTCGCGCCGGCGCCACGGCGCTTCTCGACAACGACGGTTTCGGTGTTGCGGTAATCGGACATATTGTTTCTCCCTGATTTGTAACGTCGATCAAACCGCGAACCCCCGCTATTGTTCCGCGCCCTGCAGCACCGGCTGTTCGACCGGTGCGGCGCGTTCGGCCTTGAACTGGCGCGGCTTGGTCAAGCCAAGCATCTGCATCCGGGCGCGCGTCGCTTCCTGCGAGCGTTGCAGTTCGGTGGCGATCTGGCGCACGCCCTGCCCCGCCTCGACGCGCCGGCGCAAGTCCTCGACGTCCTGATCGGTCCAGCGTTTATTGGCCATGATGCGACCCTTCCCTCGATTGATCCACTTGTACGAGAAGGGGTTTGCCACTGTACGCATGTCGGCGTGCTGAACTCGCCAGTCAGCTTAGCGACATCTATCAGCCGGCCGAAGGGCCCGCGCCGCCCTTGCGCCACTTGGTCCACAAATGCCGCGCCAGCATCGCGGGGGGCATGCGCAGATAGTGCGAGCGGATATAGAAGGCCTGGCGCGTCACGGCGCGGGTCGCACGGCCCCAGCCGTCGCGTGCGGTGAGCCGACGGAGATAGAGCGTGTCGCTGCGCCGCCTGGCCAGGTCGATCGTGAGCGGCGTAGCATAGAGTCGCGCACAGAGGCGAAACGCGCGTTCGACTTGCGCCAGCAGGCCGTGGTGTCGGGCGCGATCACAGACAGCGGCATAGAAATCGGGCTGGCCTTCGCCGAACTCGCGGCACAGGCGATCCACGTCCCACAGGTTGCGCATCCCGCCGGCGAGATCGCCATCGGCGAACAGATGCGCCGCGGCATGGACGATCATGTCCGCCAGCGACAGCGTCCACAACCCCGGCGCCACCTCGATCGTACCGTCCAGCAACGCCGCCGCATCCGGCGTGATGCGCGCGGTCAGCGGCAGGATCGTGTGGTGGACATCGATCATCCGGTCGCGATCGCGGTGAATCAGCGGCGGGAGCTCGTGCATCCATTGCCGATAATAAGCGTCGTCATAGGGGTCGGGTTTGACCCATTCCCAGCCCGCGCCAAGCAACGCGGCCTCGACCGCGTCCAACGACGCATGCGGCACGAGGATGTCGAGATCGCCGATCGACCGCCCCTGCCCCGCCATCAGGTCGGCGGCGACGAAGGCGGTGCCCTTGAGCAGCACCAGCCTGATGCCGAGCGGCGCCAGCACGCGGCGCGCGGCCTCCGCCTCCCACAAAGCCAGCGTCCGGCCATGATCGGCCGAGGCACGCGCGTCGTCGAGGATGCGCGCGACGGCGGGCGGCTTTGCCACCGGCTCGAGCCGATAGGCCAGCGTGCCGATCATCTGTTCGGCACGGGCGATGGCGAGCAGGTCGGTCCAGCCGGCCGCGTCCAGCGCACGCGTGCTATCGGGGCTGCGCAAGGCGCGGGCGAGCAGCCAGCCATCGGTCATCGGGATGCACCTTGGCCTAGCGTTCCCCTGCGAAAGCAGGGGTCCAGAGCCACAAGCGCCGGTGCACGTGGCCCTGGGCTCCTGCGTCCGCAGGAGTACCGCATATGGAGGTAGGCGCTCACGACGCCGCCCACGCCGCTTCGACCTGCGCGATCGCGCTGTCGGTGTCGGGATAGTCGATCGCCCTGGCCGGGATCGCCTGGACCAGCCCGGTCAGCGCGTCGAATCCGCGTTCGCCCAGCGCCACGTAATTGGTCGAAGCCTGGGTCAGCCGCACGAACGCTTCGCTCGGCGGGACGACCCGCTCGGCGGGGTCGAAGCCGAAGCTCGGAAACAGCAGCAGCGCGGGCCGCGCCGGCCGGTCCATCGCCGCGACGGCCGCGGCATCCGGCACGAGATGGCGGATATCGCCCTTTGGCGTGCCCGCGAGCAGCGGCCCGAAGCGCGCCTCGGGTGCCGCGCGCTCGACCACGCCGATCGCCTGGTTCTTGAGGCTGACGAGCCGCGGAAAGGCGTGGACCAGGCCGGTGGCCGGATCGAGCAAGGCGAATTCGTCGCCCATCAGTCGCCAGCCGCGTCGCGACAGCAGCGCCGCGAGCGTCGATTTGCCCGCGCCGGACTGGCCGGTCATCAGCAAGGCGCGCCCGTCGCGCTCGACCGCGGAGGCGTGGAGCAGCAGATAGCGGCGCTGGCCGAGCGCCATCTGCAGGTTCATGCCCATTTCCGCGGCAAGCAGCCCCTGCGCGAGCGGCAGCGGCGCTGCTTCGGGCAGCACGTAATCGCCGCCGATCATCACCGACGGCCGCACGACGCGCCGCCACGGCCGCGCCGCGAACAGCCGCACCGTGAAATCGGGCACGCCATCCTGCGGCGCGGGATAGCCGGCATACAGGTCGGCGAGTTGCGCGATCGGCGCGCGCCAGTCCGATCCGACGCGAAAGCCGACCGGCCCGATCCGCACCGAAAAGGCGTGCCTCATACCGGCTCGACCAGACCGGCGGCGACCAGTTCGGCGATCCGCGCCGGCAGCCCACCACCATCGGCATCGCCGAGCTCGAACGATGCAGCGAGCCGCGCGTGCAGATCCGGCAACGTCATCCCCGCTTCGCCAAGCGCCGCAAGGATTTCGGGTGCCGGCGCGGTGAGCAGGTGCGTGATGCCCGACGGGCGATGATACACCACGGTGAAATCGTCGAGCCAGGCGATCGCCAGTGTCTCGACGCGGCAGGCGCGGTACAGGGTCACGCGCGGCCTCAGCCGCGCGGCATCTGCAGCGACGCGAAGCAGGTGAAGCCGCTGGTGCCGGATTGCAGCTTGCGGATGTAATTGGTGTAGGCGCGGTTGGTCTCGTAATCGGTGCCGGGCAATTGCCCGCCGGACAAAGCGACCTTGACGTCCTGGCCCTTGAACACCTTGCCGTTGGCCGGGAACGACCCCGCCGTGCCGGCCGGCACGACCGAGCCGTCGGCAGCGATCGCCGAGCCCGCGCGGCCGGCATCGGGCACCGGAATTTCGCACGTCAGCACCGAGGCATTGGTCTGCGCCAGCGCCGGGCGGATCGAGATCACTGCCGTCGCGCCGACCGCGCCCAGCATCAGCGCACGACGCCGCGTGGTGCCTTCGGGTGCGGTTGCCGCAGCGCGGATCTCATCGCTCATGCTATAGCCCTTTCATAATCCCCGGAAACTGGCAAGCGGGCCTAGCCGCGTTAAGCACGATTGCGCTAAGGAAGCTCCCGATGTTCCATGGTTTCGGTCTTCGTACGCTAACCGCGATCGGCATCGTCGCGATCGCCGCCCTGGCCGTGTTCCTGCTCGGGCATGACATTCAGCCGACGCTGGTGACGCTGATCGGCGGGATCGCCGCGGTGCTTGCCGCCGCTGGCACGAGTGAGGCCGAGATCGCCGAGTCCGGCGTGCCCGCAGCCGAGGACCTTCCCGCGCCGGCGCTCGACGACGTGCTTGAAGTGATCGTCGAGCCGATCCTGATCGTCGCCGGGGGCCGCGTGGTGCAGGCCAACGCGCCGGCGCGCGCGCTGCTCGGGCGGCACATCGTCGGCGAGGACGTGCGCATGGCGATCCGCCACCCCGCCGCCGCCGAACGGCTGGTCGGGCCGATCGCGCCCGGCGTGACCGAGCCGATCGATCTGGTCGGCCTGGGCACGCTCGACCAGCGCTGGCAGATGCGCGTCGGTGCGGGCAGCGACGGGCAGCGCATCGTGCAGCTGATCGACCAGACCAACAATTACGCCGCCGAGCGGATGCGCGTCGATTTCGTCGCCAATGCCAGCCACGAGCTGCGCACCCCGCTCGCCTCGATCCTCGGCTATATCGAGACGCTCAACGAGGAAGCCGGCGACGATCCGGCGATCCGCGCGCGCTTCCTCAAGATCATGGACGACGAGGCGCGGCGGATGCAGCGGCTGGTCGAGGATCTGATCTCGCTCAGCCGGATCGAAGCGGAGAAATACCGCCTGCCCGATCGTGCGGTCGATCTCACCGATCTGATCGAGGAAGTGCGCGGCGAGATCACCAAGGGCGAAGTACTGGTCGAGATCGCCGACGGCGTACCGCCCGTGGCGGGGGACCGCGTGCAGCTCAGCCAGATGCTGCACAATCTGATCGGCAACGGCATCAAATATGGCAGCAAGGATGCGCCGGTGACGGTGCGGCTGCTGCAGGAACAGGCCGGGATGATCCGCCTCAGCGTCGCCGATCGCGGCGAAGGCATCGCGCCCGAACATCTGCCGCGCCTGACCGAGCGATTCTACCGCGTCGATCCCGGCCGCAGCCGCGCCGCCGGCGGCACCGGCCTCGGCCTCGCCATCGTCAAACATATCGTCGAGCGGCATCGCGGGCGGCTCGACATCACCAGCCTGGTCGGCACCGGCACGACGGTATCGATCCTGCTGCCCGCGCACGGCGCGAGCGGGCGGGCTTAACGCACTCCTCAAAACTGTTCTCCTGCGAACGCAGGAGTCCAGGGTTGCAAAGGACACCGTTCGAGATCCTGGGCTCCTGCTTTCGCAGGAGAACGATGCGTCATAAGCGGCGCCACCTTAGTCCTTGTCATAAAACCGCAACGCCACTGTCACAATGCAGCCCCTCACCGCTGCTAGGCGGATCGCGCCGGGCCGATACGCCTTCGCTGGAGACGGTATTTCGTGCTGAGGGTTCTCGCCATATCGATTGTCGCCCTCGCGCTCGCGGGCTGCGAAGACCAGGCGAGCGGCGGCGGCGCGGGTTCGCGCGACCATATCACCGCGGTCGGCTCGTCGACCGTCTATCCCTTCACCACGATCGTCGCCGAACAGTTCGTCAACGGCACGCCCGGCACCAAGGCGCCGGTGATCGAATCGACCGGCACCGGCTCGGGCATGAAATTGTTCTGCGAAGGGATCGGTGCAGGCCATCCCGATATCGAGGCGGCGTCGCGGCGCATGAAGCCATCCGAGTTCAAGGCCTGCGCCGCGAACGGCGTGACCGAGATCATGGAGATTCAGGTCGGGCTCGACGGCATCGCCTTTGCCGAGGCCAAGAACGGCCCGAAAATGACGCTCACCCCGGCGCAGATCTACCGCGCGCTCGCCGCCGCGCCCGGCGGCCGGCCCAACACGAACCGGCTGTGGCGCGATATCGATCCCGCGCTGCCGGCCACGCCGATCCAGGTCTACGGCCCGCCCTCGACCAGCGGCACGCGCGACGCGCTGACCGAACTCATCCTCGACTCAGGCTGCGCGGAAGTCGCGCCGCAGTCCAAAGCGATGAAGGATAGCGACAAGGACGGCTATGCCGCCTTGTGCAACCGTATCCGAGAGGACGGCGCCTATATCGATGCCGGCGAGAACGACAATCTCATCGTCCAGAAGCTGCAATCCAATCCCAATGCGATCGGCATCTTCGGCTATTCCTATCTCGAAGAGAATCGGGACAATGTGAACGGCGTGCCGCTCAACGGCGTGGTGCCGACCTATGCGACGATCGCCGACGGGCGCTATCCCGGATCGCGGCCACTGTTCATCTACGTCAAGAAGGCGCACCTGACGGCAATCCCGGGGCTGGCCAATTTCCTCAAGACCTATGTCGCGGCATGGGGCCCGGGCGGGCCGCTGACGGCCAAGGGGCTGATCGCCTCGCCGCCAGACGTACGCGCGGCAGCGGCAGCCGTGGTGGCCAGGCGCACGTCACTCGATGCGGCGGAGCTGAAGTGATGGCCATTCCACATCTCAGCTGCCCCCCCGGCAGACGGCGGGGCCCGAACTTCGCCGGGGAAAGAATTACCTGATGTCCGGCCTCACGCTACTCTTTCTGATCATCGGGCTCGGCCTGATCGGCTGGCTCTCCGCCCGCGTCCGCGCGGTCAGCTTCCGCCGCCAGACCAGCGCGCGGTTCGGTTCGCTGCCGTCGCATCATGCCACGCATGTCGCGATGTGGACGGTGCTGCCCGCCGCTCTGTTCATCGCGATCTGGTCGTTCACCTCGCCAGCTTTGGTCACCGATCTGGTGCTGACCAATCCGGCGGCGCAGGAGCTGCCACCCAAGGGCTTCGAGCGCGCCGCCGTGCTGTCCGAGGCGCGCAACCTGGCCGAAGGCCGCGGCTATGGCGCGTTCCACCCGCTCGCCGAGACGCTGGCGCCGGCCTATGCCGCGGCGCAATCGCGCTACGACTGGATCGGCAGCGCCGCCGCCTTGCTGCTCGCCTTTGCCTGTGGCGCCTGGGCCTATACCCGCGTCCGCGCCGATTATCGGGCGCGCAGCAAGATCGAGCGCGTGGTGATGCTGCTGCTGCTCGCCGCCTCGCTGATCGCGATCCTCACGACGGTGGGCATCGTCGCCTCTTTGCTGTTCGAATCCGCGCGCTTCTTTCGCATCGTGCCGATCACAGATTTCCTGTTCGGCACGCATTGGAGCCCGCAGGTGATCTCCGCCAAGGATCCCGGCGCGTCGCTCGGCGCGGTGCCGCTGTTCTGGGGCACCTTCTTCATCGGCGCGGTGATCGCGATGATCGTGGCGATCCCGTTCGGGCTGATGAGCGCGATCTATCTGACGCAATATGCCGCCCCGCGCGTGCGCCGCTGGATGAAGCCGATCCTTGAGATGCTCGCCGGCGTGCCGACCGTGGTCTACGGCTATTTCGCCGCGCTGACCGTCGCGCCGGCGGTGCGCGATTTCGCGGTGTGGATCGGGGTCAGCTGGGCAAGCTCGGAAAGCGCGCTCGCCGCCGGCCTGGTGATGGGCGTGATGATCATACCGTTCGTCTCCTCGATGGCGGACGATTCGATCGCCGCCGTCCCCGCTTCGATGCGCGACGGCAGCCTGGCAATGGGCGCGACGAGCAGCGAGACGATCCGCAAGGTCGTGCTGCCCGCCGCGCTCCCCGGCGTGGTCGGCGGCGTGCTGCTGGCGATCAGCCGCGCGATCGGCGAGACGATGATCGTCGTGATGGCGGCGTCGGGCGTCGCGACGATGACGCTCAACCCGTTCGCCAGTGCGACCACCGTGACCAAGCAGATCGTCGACCTGCTGACCGGCGAAGCGGAATTCGACAGCCCCAAGACGCTCGCCGCCTTCGCGCTCGGCCTCACGCTGTTCATCATCACCCTGCTCCTCAACATCGTCGCGCTGAGCGTCGTGAAGCGGTACCGCGAAGCCTATGACTGACACGCTCGTCCCCGGCCTGCCGCTGCAGTCGACGCCGCTTGCCGAGCGCGCGCCGACCGACTGGCGCACCAATGCGATGCAGCGCCGCATCCGCAAGCGCTATGCCGCCGAACGCCGCTTCCGCCTGTTCGGGCTGGCGGCGGTGGTGCTGTCGGCCGGCTTCCTCGCCTTCCTGATGATCACCATGCTGATCAACGGCCTGGGCGGCTTCACGCAGACCCAGCTCAAGCTGCGTGTCCATTTCCCCGCCGCGGGGCTGACGCTCGATCCGGCGCGGCTGGCCGGCCCGGGCGCCGACTTCGCGCTCGCCGCCGCCGGGATCGAGCGCGCCACCGATGCCGCCGCCACCGCGCAGTTCGGCAAGGACGGTTACAAACTGCTGTCCGACGGCGCGTGGCTGCGCGTCCGCGCCGCGGTCAAGGCCGATCCCACGCTGCTGCGCGGCACGGCGATCATCGACGTCCCCGCCTCTGACACGATCGATATCGCCGCCAAGGGACAGGGCGCGGCAGAAGCGGAAGCGACGGTCGCGAAACTGACCACGCAGAAGCTGCTCTCGACCAGTTTCAACCCGAGCTTCCTCACCGCTTCCGACTCGACCGATCCCACCACCGTCGGCATCTGGGGCGCGCTGAAGGGCTCGCTCTATACGATGCTCGTCACGCTGCTGATCGCCTTCCCGGTCGGCGTGCTCTCGGCCCTGTATCTCGAGGAATATGCCCCGCGGAACCGCTGGACCGATCTGATCGAGGTTTCGATCAACAATCTGGCCGCGGTGCCGTCGATCATCTTCGGGCTGCTCGGGCTCGCCGTGTTCCTCAATTTCTTCCATCTGCCGCGCTCCGCCGCCTTGGTCGGCGGGCTGACGCTGGCGCTGATGACCATGCCCGTGATCGTCATCGCCGGGCGCAACGCGATCAAGAGCGTGCCGCCCTCGATCCGCGACGCTGCCTTGGCGGTCGGCGCGAGCCCGATCCAGGTCGTGTTCCACCACGTTTTGCCGCTCGCCCTGCCCGGCATCCTTACCGGCACGATAATCGGCATGGCGCGCGCGCTGGGCGAGACCGCGCCGCTGCTGATGATCGGGATGCGCGCCTTCATGGTCGCGCCGCCCGGACGCATCACCGATCCCGCCACCGTGCTACCGGTGCAGATCTTTCTCTGGTCCGATCAGGTCAATCGCGGCTTCGTCGAGAAGACCTCCGCCGCGATCATCGTGCTGCTCGTCTTCCTGCTCGCGATGAACGGGCTCGCCATCTACCTCCGCAACAGATTCGAGACCCGCTGGTCATGACCATCAAGATGTCCGCCAAAAACGTGAACGTGTTCTACGGCACGAAACAGGCGATTACCGACGTGTCGATCGACGTCGACCAGGACGAGGTCACCGCCTTCATCGGCCCGTCGGGCTGCGGGAAATCGACCTTCCTGCGCACGCTCAACCGGATGAACGATACCGTCGCCAGCGCGAAGGTGACCGGCGACATCCGGCTCGACGGCGAGGATATCTATGCCCCGAGCATGGACGTCGTGCAGCTGCGCGCCCGCGTCGGCATGGTGTTCCAGAAGCCCAACCCGTTTCCCAAGTCGATCTTCGAAAACGTGGCCTATGGCCCGCGCATCCACGGGCTCGCCGCGAACAAAACCGATCTCGCCGAAGTGGTCGAGAAATCGCTCAAGCGCGCCGGGCTGTGGGAAGAGGTCAAGGATCGCCTGAGCGAAAGCGGCACGGCGCTGTCCGGCGGCCAGCAGCAGCGGTTGTGCATCGCCCGCGCCATCGCGGTTGATCCCGAAGTGATCCTGATGGACGAGCCCTGCTCGGCGCTCGATCCGATCGCCACCGCGCGGATCGAAGAGCTGATCCACGAGCTCAAGGGCCGCTACGCGATCGTCATCGTCACGCATAACATGCAGCAGGCCGCGCGCGTCTCGCAGCGCACCGCCTTCTTCCACCTCGGGACATTGGTCGAATACGGCAACACGTCGGACATCTTCACCAATCCGCGCCAGGAGCGCACCAAGGATTACATCACCGGCCGCTACGGCTGAGAGGAACGGACCCGTGAACACGCACACCGTAAAGGCCTTCGACGAAGAAATCGGCGAGCTGCGCGCGCTGATCGCGCAGATGGGCGGGCTCGCCGAACAGGCGATCCGCGACGCCGTCCAGGCGCTCACGCGCCACGATCTCGAGGCGGCGGCGACGATCGTCGCCGGCGACAAGGCGATCGACGCGATCGAAATGAAGGTCGAGCAGCTGGCGGTCCAGATCATCGCGCTGCGCGCGCCGATGGCCGACGACCTGCGCGAGGTCGTCGCGGCGATCAAGATCGGCGGCGTGATCGAGCGGATCGGCGATTATGCCAAGAACATCGCCAAGCGCGTGCCGCTGATCGACAATCACGGCGAGGTCGAGCCGCTGTCGATCCTGCCGGCAATGGCCGGCCTGGCGATCTCGATGGTGCACGACGTGCTCGATGCCTTCGCCGCGCGCGATGCCGAGGCGGCGCTCGACGTGTGCCGGCGCGATCGACAGGTCGACGATTTCTATGACAGCCTGTTTCGCGTGCTCGTCACGCACATGATGGAAAATCCCAAGACGATCGGGCAAATGGCGCACCTGCTGTTCATCGCCAAGAACCTCGAACGGGTCGGCGACCATGCGACGAACGTCGCCGAGATGGTCTATTTCGCCGCGACCGGCCACCATATGGTGGAACGCGATCGTGGCGCCTCAAACGCGACGGAGAGCTGATATGGCACGCGCACGGATGCTGCTGGTGGAAGACGACGCGGCCCTGGCCGAACTGCTCGTCTATCACTTCAAGCGCGAGGATTTCGAGATTGCGCACACCCCCGATGGCGAGGAAGCGCTGCTGCTCGCCAAGGAAAAGACGCCCGATATCGTGCTGCTCGACTGGATGGTCGAAAGCCTGTCGGGGATCGAGGTGTGCCGACGCCTGCGCCGCATGCCTGAAACACAGAACGTGCCAATCATCATGCTCACCGCGCGCGGCGAGGAGGAAGATCGCGTGCGCGGGCTGGAAACCGGCGCCGACGATTATGTCACCAAGCCGTTCAGCCCGCGCGAGCTGGTCGCGCGCGTCGGCGCCGTGCTGCGCCGCGTCCGTCCGGCGCTCGCCGGCGAACAGCTCACCTATTCCGACATCGAGATGGACACGGTCGGCCACAAGGTCCGCCGCGGCGGCGAGGTCGTGCCCTTGGGGCCGACCGAATTCCGCCTGCTGAAGCATTTCCTCGAACATCCTGGCTGGGTCTTTTCCCGTGAACGGCTGCTGGATGCGGTTTGGGGTCACGACAGCGACATCGAATCGCGCACCGTCGACGTGCACATCCGTCGCCTGCGCAAGGCGATCAACGGCGAGGACCGGCCGGACATCATCCGCACCGTGCGATCCGCAGGTTATGCGTTGGATACCGGCGCCTGACGGACGAATCGTTATCGTAACGATGGAGCAATGCCCGGGGATGTGCGTTTGACCTGCACCGCCCCATTGGCGCGCTCGTTTTTACAGGAGAATATGTGATGAAAATCATGCTCATTGCCGCGTTGGCATTTGCCGCCCCCGCATTCGCGCAGACCACGCCGCCAGCGGCAGATCCCGCGATGCAGGCGCCCGCCGGCGATCCGACAATGCAGACTCCGCCGGCCGACATGCCCGCCGATCCGGCCGCGACGACGCCGATGCCGGCTGACCCTGCCGCGCCGATGCCGATGCCGGCAGACCCCGCCGCCCCGATGCCCGGTGCCGCGCCGACCACGACCATGACGATGGGCCCGCTCGCCCCGCCGCCGGCCCCGGCGCCGAAGGCCAGCTATCCGCGCTGCTCGAAGACCGTGACGGACAGCTGCATCAACCCGGGCGGCAAGTAAACTATACCGGGACGGGCGCCGCGTGGCGCCCGTCCCTCTTGCCAGCGCCGATCGATGGCCTAGGAAAGCGCTCACCACATCTCGGGAGCGCTTTTTTCATGACCATCCGTTTTGATGACAAAGTCGCCGTTGTCACCGGCGCCGGCGGCGGCCTCGGCCGGGCCTATGCGCTCGAACTCGCCAGGCGCGGCGCGAAGGTCGTCGTCAACGATCTCGGCGGCACGCGCGATGGCACCGGCCACAGCGATGCCGCGCTGAAGGTCGTCGAGGAGATCGAGGCAGCCGGCGGCATCGCCATGTCGAACGGCGGCAGCGTCACCGAATACGAGCAGATGGTGGAAATGGTCGCCAAGGCGACCGAGGCCTGGGGCGGCGTCCATATCGTCATCAACAATGCCGGCGTGTTGCGCGACAAGAGCTTCGCCAAGATGGAGCCGGCCGATTTCAGGTTCGTCGTCGATGTCCACCTGAACGGCTCGGCCAACGTCACCAAGGCGGTGTGGGAAGGCATGCGCGCGCAGAATTACGGCCGCATCCTGATGACCGCCTCGTCGACCGGCCTGTACGGCAATTTCGGCCAGGCCAATTACGGCGCGGCCAAGCTCGGCCTTGCCGGGCTGACCAAGACGCTGGCGATCGAAGGCGCCAAGAACAATATCAAGGTCAACACGATCGCGCCGACCGCAGGCACGCGGATGACCGAGGATCTGTTCCCGGCCGAGGCCTTCGCCGCTTTCTCGCCCGATAAGGTCGCGCCTGCCGCGCTGTATCTGGTATCGGAGGAGGCGCCGACCAACATGATCGTCGGCGCCGGCGCCGGCGTGTTCCAGGCCGCCTATGTGACGCTGACGCAGGGCAAGTTGCTCACGGGAGACGATCTGTCGCCTGAAGGCATCGCTGCACATTGGGCAGAGATCACCGATCGTACCGGCGAAATGACGCCGCAGAACGGCGCCGAACAGTCGATGAGCATCCTGAAAAAGCTGCAGGGCGGCTGACCGGAGGACGCCGGCCCGGCGCTGCGCCGGGCCGATGCGCGTCGGCCGGGTCTATTTCCCGTGATCGCTGACCGCGCGACACCGCGCGCGGTCACTCAGCGGCTGGAAGCGATCCTGCGGAGCGGCAGCAGGACCGTATAGGGTCAGGATTAACGCTTCGCCTTGCGTGCCGCATAGCGCGCATCGCGGGCGGCCTTGGCGGCGATGTCGGCATCGATCAGCCGCTGCTTCTCGGCCTCGATCGCGGCCAGCTCGGCTTCGGCCTTGGCGATCTTGTCGAGCCGGGCCTGTTCGATCGCGGCGGCCTTTTCGGCGCGACGCTGCAATTCCTTGGCTTCGCGCGCCTGACGTGCAGCGGCGCGCGCGGCGGCAACCTCCGGATCGATCTGCGGCTTCGCCTTCAGCTTCTCCAGCGCCTTCTGCTTGGCCTGGGCAGCGAGCGCTGCGCGATCCTGGAAAGTCGGTTCCTTGTACGCCATTCGTATCTGGGCCTTTCGGGCACTTGTCGTTCAGAATGCGGCGGAAGGGCGTCCGCTGCAGGATGGATCAAAAAACGGCCGAAATCGAGGATCACATCCGCCGCACGGCGACGAATATCCAAGAAAATCCCAGGCCTGAATTTGCACGCCTGTTAGTCGCGCCGATCGCCGATGTCCATAGCGGGCGATGCTGCGGCGGGCCTGGCCGGCACCGTCCGAGCTGTGCCGGGTCGGGTAGATCGACCGGCCGCCCGGGCGGCGCCCGAGCAGGAATAATGGCGGAGAGGGTGGGATTCGAACCCACGGTACCCGCGAGGGCACGCCGCATTTCGAGTGCGGTACATTCGACCACTCTGCCACCTCTCCGCGAGGTCTTTGATGCCGCCTGGAGGGGCCGCATCGGTCGATGAAGGCGGGCGTCTAATCGACTAATCGGGGTGTGGCAAGCCTCCAGCTTGTGCACCGCGAAAAGGACATTAGATTAGTTGTATGTCCCGCTCACACATTCCCATGACGCCCGCCGATGCGACCATCCCGCTGCCGCCGATCGCCCATGCGCGCTTCGGCATCGGCGAGATCGTGCGCCACCGCATGTTCGATTTCCGCGGCGTGATCTTCGATGTTGATCCGATCTTCGCCAATAGCGAGGAATGGTATGATTCGATCCCTGAGGACATCCGCCCGAAGAAGGACCAGCCCTTCTACCACCTGCTCGCCGAGAATATGGAATCGAGCTATATCGCCTATGTCAGTCAGCAGAACCTGATCCCCGACGACAGCGACGAGCCGGTCGACCATCCGGCGATCCACGGCCTGTTCACCGACTATGCCGACGGCCGTTACACACTGCGCCCGCAGCACCGGCACTAGCCGCCGCCGGAACCGGCACCAGGCCCAAAATGGGGGCCTCGCGCCAGCGCGATTCGCCACGCGCGTGCCGCTTGCGATCATCTTGTCCTGGAGCGACTCGGCCTCGGCGGCGACTGCCGTCGGCAGCGCGGCATCGGTCGCAGCAACCTGCGCGCGCCGGCGCTGTTAGCGCGGCGGAAGATACCGGTAGCGATCGAAAGGGTGGAATGCGGCCGACGCTTGCCAGAGCCCCTATGTAATCATCGCGCGCGCCCTGCCCGCTTCTCTCAACCATCCTATGCGGTTATCCGAATGTCCCCATCGTCGCGGCGCGGCGCACCGTCCGAAATGTCACGCGACGGTGTCGCGTCGCGACACGGCGCAAAGCACACCGTTTCGGTTGACAGCAGCGCCGCCCTGACTTAGCTGGCGCTTCTTTCCCGCGTCGGGCTTGCTCGACGTGGGGCTCGTTATTTTGAAAGTGATGTAGGCCATGTTCGCAGTCGTGCGCACAGGCGGCAAGCAATACCGCGTCGCCGCCGGAGACAAGATCGTCGTCGAGAAGCTCGATGGTGAAGCAGGATCGTCGATCTCGTTGAGCGACGTGCTGCTCGCTGGCGAAGGCTCGGAGCTCCAGTCAGTCGAGGGCCTGTTGGTCTCCGCCGAGATCATCGCGCAGGCGAAGGCTGACAAGATCGTCGTCTTCAAGAAGCGTCGCCGGCAGAACTATCGCCGCAAGAACGGCCATCGCCAGCAGCACACGATCCTGCGCATCACCGCGATCGGTGATCACAAGGCAGAGAAGAAGGCTGACAAGCCGACCACCGATGCGACGGGCGCCGAAGCCCCGGCCGCTCAGGCGTAAGGAGTAGTTCGAGATGGCACATAAGAAAGCAGGCGGTTCATCGCGCAACGGTCGCGATTCGGCCGGTCGTCGCCTTGGCGTGAAGAAGTTCGGTGGCGAATCGGTCGTCCCGGGCAACATTCTCGTGCGTCAGCGCGGCACCAAATTCTATCCCGGCACCAATGTCGGCATGGGCAAGGATCACACCCTGTTCGCGCTGACCGAAGGCCGCGTGACGTTCAAGGAAGGCAAGCTCGGCCGCAAATTCTGCTCGGTCGACATGCCGGTAGCGATTGCTGCCGAATAACATCGGGTAACCAGCCGGGTTGCCCACCAGGGTGACCCGGGTCTGCGCAAGCGGTCCGAACAAGGGAGACGGGTCCACCCCGGCTCCCTTTTTTATTGCTCCCTCCCCTGCCCTGTCGCCGGCGCGTCACGTGGACGTGCTTGGCCGACCGCACACGAGGAGAGTAACGATGTTCGCTCGTACCAAGAGACTGACGCTCAGGCCCGGCTGGCCTGAAGATGCCCCCGCGCTGGCCGCGGCGATCGGCCACGAGCAGGTCGTCGACAAGCTGGCGCGTGCGCCCTGGCCCTATGCACTCGACGATGCCGAATCGTTCCTGGCGATGCCCCGCGGCGCGACGACGCCAAACTTCCTGATCTTCGAATCGCCGGCGCAAGCGCCGCGGCTGATCGGCGGCATCGCCATCGATCCCGCGACGGATGGCGAAGCGGAATTCGGCTATTGGCTGACACCCGACGCCTGGGGTCGCGGCTATGCCACCGAGGCGGGACGGCAGGTGATCGAGATCGCGCGCCATGCCATGGGGCTGCGCCGGCTGCATGCCGGCCATTTCATCGACAATCCTGCCTCCGGCCGCGTGCTGACCAAGCTCGGCTTTCACTTCACCGGGCGGGTCGAACCGCGCCATTCGCGCGCACGCGGCGCTGATGTGCCCTGCGCGGTGTTCGAGCTCGATCTCGACGAAGGGCGACGATGCGAGGAAAGGTTGGCGGCCTGACTCTCAGCTCGTCACTCCTGCGAAGGCAGGAGCCTATCGCTGTCTCGTTTAGCGTTGGTGCGTGCGGAGATAGCGATAGGCCCCTGCCTTCGCAGGGGTGACGTACCGGGTTAGGCGATGACCTCCCACAAATCCGCCCAGTCGCTATTGGCTCGACCGATCAGGTTGAGCTTCCAAGAACGCTTCCATTTCTTGAGCGCCTTTTCGCGAGCGATCGCGTCAGCGATCGAAGGATAGGTCTCGACTAGCACTAACCGCTTGAGCCCATGCTCCCGACAAAACGCCGAACCCGTCCCCTCCCGATGCTGCCAGACGCGCCGGACGATATCGCTGGTAACGCCGATATACAGCGTACCGCTCGGCCCATTCGTCATGATGTAAACGTAGCCCGCCACGCCCCCACCCGTCACCCCTGCGCAGGCAGGGGCCTATCGCTGCATCCGCATAAGCTAGCATATGAAACGGGCAGTGATAGGCCCCCGCCTGCGCGGGGGTGACGGCCGTGGATCAGGCCGCGACCGCGATCTTCTGGGCGCGCGGCAGCACCGCCGCGGCATAATCGCTTTCGGCGAGCGCGATCAGCTTGCGATCGTCGTGGTTCCACGGGTGGAAGCCAGGCAGGAAGAAGGCGATCCACGCGCCGAGAATCTTGCGCGCCATGCCCGGATTGCCGAACGCATACCAAGCCAGCCGCGCCCACACCTTGGGCCCGGTCAGCCCGTCCTGCCGCAGCAGTTCGAGCATGCCGCGGCGACGGCCCTGGAAGAATTTGATCGTCGTCGCGACCATCACGATCGACTTGATCTTCCAGCGCTGCCAGCGGCTCCAGTCCCGCGTCGCATGCAGCCAGGTATCATAGGCCACGCCCTTATGCTCGATCTCCTCCGCCGCATGCCAGCGCCACAGCGCTGCCGCCTGTTCGTCGCCACCGGCGAGATGCTTGGGATTGGCGATCAGCTGGTGCGCGAGCATTGCGGTGAAATGTTCGAGTGCCATCGTCGCCGCCAGGCTGGCGATCGCCGGCTTGCCCTTGGTCAGCGCCAGCGCGGCATCGAGATCGCGTTCCAGCGGCGCGACGTCATAGCCCTGATCGGTGACGTGGCGGTTGAAAGCGACATGCTCGCGCGTATGAATCACTTCCTGCTTGATGAACGCCTGGATTTCGCTGCGCAGTTGCGGCGGCGTGCCGTCGCGAAACGCGCGCACGCTATCGACGAAGAAACCCTCGCCCTTGGGGAAGGTCACCGACAAGGCGTTGTAGAACGCGGTCGCATAGGGATCGTCGTTCAGCCACCAGCGCCGCATCTGCGTGCCCCGGCCGAACCGTAGATCGCGCGGCGTGATCGTCAGATCCGCCGGAGTAGTTGCTTTCGTCATGAAAACCTCGAACAGAAAGAGACGACAGTCGCCATTGCCCATCATTCTAGGTTTTACTTACACTCATGTCAATAGCCCGCCGCCGGCTCTCTCCCGAACAATCACGTGAAGCGGCGATCGAGGCGGCGCGCGCGCTGCTCGTCGAAGATGGGCCGCAGGCCGTGACCTTGAAGGCAGTAGCGGCGCGGATCGGGCGGACGCACGCCAATCTGCTGCACCATTTCGGCTCGGCGGCGGATCTGCAGAAGGCGCTGATCGCGCATCTCGCCGGCACGATTACTGCGCAGATCGGCGACGCGGCAAAACGCGCGCGCGCCGGCGATCAGGATCCGCGCGAAGTGGTCGACATGACGTTCGATGCGTTCGCGCGCGGCGCTGGCGCGATGGCGAGCTGGATGATCCTGACCGGGAACGAGGATGCGCTCGACCCGATCCTCGAGGCGATCCACAAGCTGGTCGACGACCTGTCAGAAGGCCATGCGCCGGGCCGGACCTCGATCCATGAGGAAACGCTGCAGCTCGTGCTGACCGCGCTCGGCGATGCGCTGCTCGGCGGGCCGATGGCCAAGGCGCTGGGCCTGCCGCGCACCTCGGCACGCGAACTGGCGCTGCAGACGCTGATCGCCGCGCATGTCAGCGTGCCGGCCGCCTGACGCACGCCCGCTGGCAAAATTGCGCACTTGCGCTATGGAGCGCGCATGCATTTTCTCGACCAAGCAAAGATCTTCGTTCGTTCCGGCGATGGCGGCCCCGGTGCCGTCAGCTTTCGCCGTGAAAAGTTCATCGAATATGGCGGCCCCAATGGCGGCAATGGCGGCAAGGGCGGCGACATCGTGTTCGAGGCGGTCGCCGGCCTCAACACGCTGATCGACTTCCGCTACACGCAGCATTTCCGCGCGCCGCGCGGCAAGGGCGGCGCCGGCAGCAACATGACCGGCGCGGGCGGCGAGGATCTGATCATCCGCGTGCCGGTCGGCACGCAGGTGCTGAGCGAAGACAAGGAAGAGGTATTGGCCGATTTCACCGAAGTCGGCGAGCGGGTCGTGTTCCTGCGCGGCGGCGATGGCGGTCGCGGCAATGCGAGCTACAAGACCTCCACCAACCGCACGCCGCGCCAGCATGGCACCGGCTGGCCGTGCGAGGAAATGTGGGTCTGGCTGCGCTTGAAGCTGCTTGCCGATGCCGGCCTGGTCGGCCTGCCCAATGCCGGCAAATCGACCTTCATCAACGCCGTGACCAACGCGCAGGCCAAGGTCGGCGCCTATGCCTTCACGACGACCCGCCCGCAGCTCGGCGTGGTGCGGCACAAGCACCAGGAATTCGTCGTCGCGGATATTCCCGGCCTGATCGAGGGTGCCGCCGACGGCGCCGGGATCGGCGACCGCTTTCTCGGCCATATCGAACGCTGCAGCGTGTTGCTCCATCTGGTCGACGCCAACGACAAGGACGTGGCGGAAAGCTACCGCATCGTGCGCGACGAGCTGGAGATTTACGGCGCGGGCCTGATCGACAAGCCGGTGATCGTCGCGCTCAACAAGATCGACACGCTCGACGACGAGCTGATCGCGGCGCTGTCGGCCGAGCTCGAGGAAGCGAGCGGGGCGGAAGTCATTCCGATCTCTGGCGCGGCCGGCACCGGGCTCGATTGGGTGCTCGACAAAATGCTGGAGGCGATCGGGCCATCGGGCGGGATGGTCGGCCCAGATGACGAGGGCGAGGACGAGATTGCCTGGTCGCCGGTTTGAGGGCCGGATAGCCAACTTTACCGGTCGACCGTCTCCATGGTATCCTGGGTTATGCGGCACGATCCAGCCTATCGACCGATCACGGCGGACGAATTCCTGGCAATGGACTTCGGCACCGACAAGAAATTCGAGCTGGATAACGGGGTCATCTACATGATGACCGGCGGCACCGAGCCACATGCCTGGGTGCAGGGCAACATCCTTGTTTGGCTTCGTCACAAGCTGCGCGGCACATCCTGCCGTCCATATGGTTCGGAGATGGCGCTTCGCGTAAGCGACATTGATCTACGCTATCCCGACATCAGCATCTATTGCGATCAGCCGCCACGGGATATGCTGACGCAGGCCAAGACGCTCGACAACCCGAAGGTGATCGTCGAAATCCTGTCGCGCACGACGGCGACGTTTGATCAGGGCACCAAGCTGGAAGAATATAAGTCCATCCCCAGCGTGCAGACAATTGCGTTCGTGGATACCGCCAATGAGATGTGTCGAACGATCGAGCGCCAGTCGCCGATTGGCTGGATGGACAGCATGTTTTCGGGCCAAAGCGGCATTCCGATCCCGTCGCTCGGCGTCACGATCCCCCACAGCGAGATATTCGCGCTCGATTGACTCCTTCGTAGCCCCGAATCTGTTCGGCGGGTTGCCGGTACCGCCATAGCCCTATTGTTCTCCTGCGAACGCAGGAGTCCAGAGCCCGGAGCGCAGTCTTTTGTTACCCTGGGCTCCTGCTTCACGGGAGAACGGTACTTACAGGTTGGGGTCGTCATCAGTGCCAAATGCGTTTGGGTAGGCGATGCGATTGGGCGATGGCTTAACTCCTGCGCAAAGCGTGCTAACGCATCCTCATGTCGCTCTTCCCGCCCGCCACCTGCCCGCGCCTGATCGTCAAGATCGGATCGGCGTTGCTGGTCGATCCCGATGGCGGCGTGCGGCGGGCGTGGCTGGAGGGGATCGCTGCCGATATCGCCGAGCGCAGGCGCGCCGGCCAGCAGGTTGCCGTCGTTTCTTCCGGTGCGATCGCGCTGGGTGCGCGCCGCCTGGGGCTCACCAAGGGCGGACGGGCGAGCCTGGAGGATGCGCAGGCCGCCGCCGCCGTGGGGCAGATTGCGCTTAGCCAGGTATGGGCCGAGGTGCTGGCCGCCGAGGGATTGACCGCCGCGCAGATGCTGGTGACGCTCGACGATCTCGAGGATCGGCGGCGCTATCTCAACGCCGCGGCGACGCTTGATCGCCTGCTCGGCCTGGGCGTCGTGCCGGTGCTCAACGAGAATGACAGCGTGGCGACCGAGGAAATCCGCTTCGGCGACAATGACCGGCTCGCCGCCCGCGTGGCGCAGGCGGCGGGCGCGCAGGGCGTGGTGCTGCTCAGCGATGTGGACGGCCTGTACGATCGCAATCCGGCGCTGGCGGGCGCGGTGCATGTCGCGCGGGTCGAGCGGATCGACGGCGCGATCGAGGCGATGGCGGATCGCGGCTCCGCTTCCGGCATGGGATCGGGCGGCATGGTCTCGAAGATCGCGGCGGCGCGGATCGCCAATGCGGCGGGCGCTCATCTCGCGATCGCCAGCGGGCGGATCGCAAATCCACTGTCGAAGGCCGCCCGGCATACCTTATTCGTGGCTGAGCGATCGGCGCCCGCACGCAAGGCGTGGCTGGCCGGCGGGCTGACCGCAAAGGGTGCGATCCATGTCGATATTGGCGCGGCCGGCGCGCTTGCGAAAGGCAACAGTCTGCTGGCCGCTGGGGCGACGCGCATCGAGGGCGCCTTCGCGCGGGGCGATCTGGTGACGGTGGTCGGGCCGGACGGAGCGGTGCTGGCGCGCGGCCTGGCGGAATACGATGCCGCGGAAGCGGCGCGGATCGTCGGCATGCGGACGAGCGCGCTGGCGGATATCCTTGGTTATGCGCCGCGCGGGGCGCTGGTGCATCGCAATCATATGGCGGTATTGTGAGGGCCAATTTCCCACCCCTGCACTTCCCCGGCGAAGGCCAGGGCCCACGCGTGGAACGATCATTGGCGAGTGATGCGCTTCCTCATTTCCACCTTTCCGACTGGGCCCCGGCTTTCGCCGGGGAAGCGGTGAAGGGGCAAGCAGCAGGTGAGGAAGCATCGTGACCACCATCGCCGTGACCGGCGGCACCGGCTTTGTCGGCAAGCGCCTGATCGATCTCGCGCTGGAGCGCGGGTATATGGTGCGGGCACTGGCGCGCAGCCCGCAAGAACCCCGCGACGGCGTTACCTGGATTATCGGTGCCCTCGATTCGACGGACGCCCTGCCCCGATTGCTCGCGGGCGCGGACGCGACGATCCACGTCGCCGGCGTGGTCAACGCGCCGACGCGCGATGGCTTCGCCGCCGGCAACATCGCCGGCACACGGGCGCTGGTCGAGGCCGCGCTTACGCACGGGCCGCAGCGCTTCATCCACGTCTCGTCGCTGTCCGCGCGCGAGCCCGATCTCTCCCATTACGGCTGGTCGAAGCGCGGCGGCGAGGATGTCGTCGCAGCCAGCGCGCTCGACTGGACCGTGGTGCGCCCGCCGGCGGTATACGGGCCGGGCGACCTGGAGATGCGCGACGTGTTTCGCCTCGCCCGCCTCGGGCTCGCGCTGATGCCGCCGCCCGGGCGGCTGTCGCTGATCCATGTCGACGATCTCGCGCGCCTGCTGCTGATTCTGGTCGAGCGCGATCCCGGACGGGTGATCCTCGAGCCCGACGATGGCAGGAGCTGGACGCATGAAGCATTCGCCCGCGCCGTCGGGACCGCGGTGGGGCAGCGCGTGCTGACCTTGCCCCTGCCCAAGGGTCTGCTGTCGCTGACCGCGTCGGCCGACAAACTGCTCCGTGGCGACAAGGCCAAGCTGACCCAGGACCGGGTGAACTATCTGGCGCATCCCGATTGGGCGGCCGAGCCAAGCCGTCGGCCGTCAGGGGATTTGTGGCGTGCGGAGATTGCGACGCCCGCAGGATTGGCGGCGACGGCGGCTTGGTACCGGGCGAACGGCTTGTTGCGATAGACGCCCGCTACCCACTGCCGTCATCCTGAACTCGATTCAGGATCCATCGCGCCTCAAATCCGATCGTCCGAGGTGAGGGATGAATCCTGACTTTCGTCAGGATGACGGCAGTTGGAGGACTACCGCATCCCCATCCGCCGCACCTGCGCCCCCTTCCCGCCGCATTCGCTTGGCAAGTCGGTGGGCAATTGCATAAGGACTTGCGGATGACAGACCGTACTGAAATTTTCGACACGATCGCCGCGCAGATCGAGCCCTTCAACAAGAAGGGCGTGACCGTCACCGAGGCCACCACCTTCCAGGGCGATCTGGAGTGGGACAGCCTGACGGTGATGGACTTCGTTGCTGCGATCGAGGACGAATTTGACATCCTGATCACGATGAACATGCAGGCCGAGATCGAGACGGTCGGTCAGCTCGCCGATGCCGTCGCCAAGCTGAAGGGCTGAGCCGATGACCGACGCCGGCCTCGCCACCGAAAAGCTGCCCGCCGATCCCGCCGAGGTTGCCCCCGAGCGCGACCTGATGTCGAAGTTCGACGCGCTGATCGCCGAGCGCCAGGCGCTGATCGATACCGGCGTGACCGATCCGTTCGCGATCGTCATGGAACGGGTCACGTCGCCGACCGAAGCGGTGATTGCCGGCCGCGACACGATCCTGCTTGGCACCTACAATTATATGGGCATGACGTTCGATCCCGACGTGATCGCCGCTGGCCATGCCGCGCTCGACCAGTTCGGTTCGGGCACCAATGGCAGCCGCATGCTTAACGGCACGTTCCGCGACCATATCGAGGTCGAGGATGCGTTGCGCGACTTCTACGGCATGACCGGCGCGATCGTGTTTTCGACCGGCTATATGGCCAATCTCGGCATGATCTCGACGCTCGCCGGCAAGGGCGAGTATGTCATCCTCGACGCCGACAGCCATGCCTCGATCTATGACGGCTGCAAGCAGGGCAATGCCGAGATCGTCCGTTTCCGCCACAACGATGTCGCCGATCTCGACAAGCGGCTCGGCCGCCTGCCCAAGGAGGCCGGCAAGCTGGTCATCCTCGAAGGCGTCTATTCGATGCTCGGCGATATCGCGCCGCTCGCCGAAATGGTCGCGGTGGCCAAGAAGCACGGCGCCATGGTGCTCAGCGACGAGGCGCATTCGATGGGCTTTTTCGGGCCGCATGGTCGCGGCGTATACGAAGACCAAGGCTGCGACGTGGATTTCGTTGTCGGCACCTTCTCCAAGTCGGTCGGCACGGTCGGCGGCTTCTGCGTGTCGAACCACCCGAAGTTCGAGGCGATCCGCCTCGCCTGCCGCCCGTACATCTTCACCGCCTCGCTGCCGCCGTCGGTCGTCGCCACCGCCGCGGCCTCGATCCGCAAGCTGATGACCGCGGACAAGAAGCGCGCGCAATTGTGGGACAATGCCCGCAAGCTGCACGGCGGGCTCAAGGCGCTGGGCTTCAGGCTCGGCACGGAAAATCCCGACAGCGCGATCATCGCGATCATCCTCGACGATCAGGAACAGGCCGTGACGATGTGGCAGGCGCTGCTCGACGGCGGCCTGTACGTCAACATGGCCCGTCCGCCGGCGACGCCCGCCGGCACGTTCCTGCTGCGCTGTTCGCTGTGCGCCGAACATACGCCGGCGCAGATCGATACCGTACTGGCGATGTTCGAGGCTTCCGGCCGGGCTGTCGGCGTCATCGGCTGAGTCGCCGGGCGCTTTCAACCGCCCGCCCAGGCGTGTATGCCTTGCCCTTATGAGTGGGTTGGACGGCGAGAGCGCGGCTCCGGGGGAGCCTCAATCCGCCTGGCGCACCATCATGCTGGTCGTGATGGCGGTGCTGGGCGCAGCCGTGTTGGTCGCGCTGATCCTGACGCTGGCCAGCGCCAATCGCGAGCGCGATCGCGCCCTCAGCCTGCAATCGCACAGCTACGAGGTGATGATCCTCGCGCGCACGCTCTCCAGCACGATCGCGCGCAGCGAGGCATCGCTTGGCCGCTACGTGATCAGCACCGACAAGCAGCTCGGCCGGCTGTACGTCGACGAATGGAAGCTCGCGGGCACGCAGATCACCCGGCTCGATCAGGTCACCGATGACGATTACGGCCAGACCAGCCGCATCGCCGCGCTTGGCAAAGCCTATGACGAGCGCGGCGCCGAGCTCGCGCTGGTCGCGCTGAGCACCAATTACGGCAAGAACAACCAAGCCCTGTCGCGCTATTATGCGGCACGCCAATCGGACGCGCTGTTCCGCATCAACACCCTGCTCGACAACGTCATCGCGCAGGAGCGCGAGCTGCTCGCCAAGCGCACCGCCGTCGCCATGCGCTCGATCGATCGCGCCAACCGGCTCGCCGCGATCCTCGCCGTGTTCGGCATGGCGATCGTGCTCGGCGCGATCGTGCTCGGCTGGCTGACGCTCAGCGCGCTGGGCGAGAAGGCGGTCGCGCGCGCCGAGGCCGAAACCGCGCGCGAGCGTGCCCACGAACTGCAGGTCGCGGTGGAAGCCGCCACAAGCGAACTCAGCAAGCAAGAAAGCAAGCTGCGCCAGGTCCAGAAGATGGAAGCGGTGGGCCAGCTGACCGGGGGGATCGCGCACGACTTCAACAATATGCTGGCGGTGGTGGTGGGCGGGCTGGAGCTTGCCCGGCGCAGCATCGCCAAGGATCCGGATGCCACCGGCCGGCATATCGACAATGCCATGGAGGGCGCCAACCGCGCCACCGCGCTGACCCGGCAATTGCTCGCCTTCTCGCGCGAGGAGCCGCTGCGCGTCGAACCGATCGCGCCGGGCGCGTTGGTCGCGGGCATGTCCGATCTGCTCGATCGCACGCTGGGCGACGCGATCACGGTGAGCGCGCGCGATCAGTGCGGCGGCTGGCTGACCTGTGCGGATCGCCATCAGCTCGAGAACGTCATCCTCAATCTCGCGGTCAATGCGCGCGACGCGATGGGCGGGCGCGGCAAGCTCAGCATCGTCACCGCGACGACCCGGCTCGCTGAACACGCCATCGGCCGCTGCCCCGCCGGCCAGTACGTGACGATCGCGGTGACGGACACCGGCCACGGCATGACGCCCGACGTGATGGAACGCGTGTTCGAGCCGTTCTTCACCACCAAGCCGATCGGTCAGGGCACCGGTCTCGGCCTCAGCCAGATCTTCGCCTTCGTCGCCCAGGCCAGAGGCGAGATCGGCCTGACCTCGACGCCGGGCAAGGGCACGACGGTGACGCTGTACCTGCCGCGGCACATTCCGGAGACTGTGGCCAAGCCCGAGCCGCAGGTCGAGCCGGTCCACGCCCAGCCCAGCGCCGCGCTCAATATCCTGGTCGTCGAGGACGATCCGCGCGTGCTCACCGCGACGATGGGCGCGCTCGAGGATCTCGGCCATCACACCATTGCCTGCACCGATCCGCTCGCCGCCCCCGCCATGCTCGAACAGACGCCGCAGATCGACATGATCGTCTCCGACGTGCTGATGCCGGGGCAGACCGGGCCGGAAATGATCGCCGGCCTGGCGCCGGCCTATCCGCATATCGCCGTCCTGTTCGTCACCGGCTATGCCGGCGAGACGAGCGAGGCGCAGTTCGGCGGTCACCATGTGCTGCGCAAGCCGTTCACGATCCTGCAGCTGGAACGCGCGATCGGCGCGGCAATGGCCGCGGCGCGAGCGGCGGCGCACGGCATCGCCGCGGAATAGCCCCGCCTCGGCTGTCGCCGCCCGGCGCGCGATCGTATCGCCAACGCCATTTAGCGGCTGACGGACGCCGTGCGCGCCGGTATAGCAAGTGCTTCCCGCGCGCCGGCGCCCGTTCGCGAAAGATCCTCTCCGCCCCATGAAGTCGATCGATCGCTACATGGTCCGGCTGATCCTGCTGCCACTGCTCTCCACGCTCGTCATCTCGGCGATGCTGCTGGTGCTCGATCGCATGCTGCGACTGTTCGATTTCGTCGCCACCGAAGGCGGGCCGATCAGCGTGGTGTGGAAGATGCTGGCCAATCTGCTGCCGGAATATCTCGGCCTCGGCATACCGATCGGCCTGCTGCTCGGCGTGCTGCTGGCATTCCGCAAGCTCGCCACCAGCTCCGAGCTGGATGTGATGCGCGGCGTCGGCATGAGCTATTGGCGGCTGCTGCGCGTGCCCTTCATGTTCGCCTTCGTGCTGGCGGCAGCCAACCTGGCGATCGTCGGCTTCGTCCAGCCGCGCGCGCGCTACGCCTATGAAGGGCTGCGCTTCGAATTGCGCACCGGTGCGCTCGGCGCCTCGATCAAGGTCGGCGAGTTCACGCATTTCGGCGCCAACATGACGATCCGCATCGAGCAGAGCCGCGAGCAGGGCCGCAAGCTTTCCGGCATCTTCGTCAAGGCGGTGACGAAGAATGGCGCATCCTATGCGGTGACGGCCGAGACCGGCAAGTTCATGGCCACCGACAATCCCGAAGAGATCGTCTTCCAGCTGAGCAACGGCGTATTGATCAACGACGCGCCCGGCCTTGCCTCGCCGCGCGTGCTGACGTTCAGCACGCACAACCTGCCGATCCCGCTGCCCAAATATGGCGCGTTCCGGCAGCGCGGCCAGCGCAATCTGGAACTGACGCTGCCGGAACTGGCGCAGATCGGCCGCAACCCCGCCGCGACCGACGATCTGCGCGATACCAGTCGCGCCGCGTTCCACTTCCGCGTGGTCGAGGTGGCGACGATGTTCCTGCTGCCGCTGCTCGCGCTGGCGCTCGGCATCCCGCCCAAGCGCTCGACCTCGGCGCTCGGCGTGTTCCTGGCGATCGTGATGGTCGTCACCTATCACAAGATCAACCAATATGCCGAGGCGATCGGCAGCCTCGGTAGGATCGATCCGCTGATCGCCCTGTGGACGCCGTTCGTGCTGTTCGCTGCTTTGGTCGGCTGGATGTTCTACACCATCGCCTATGTACCCGATGGGCAGCCGATCGGCGGGCTGGAGCGCGTCGCGGGCAAGGTCGGCAAATGGATCGTGCGGCGCATTCCCGGCCGCCGTCCGGAGGCGCAGGCGTGAAGCACTTCCTGGAATTCTTCCCGTCGCGGGTCGTCGCGCTGTATATGGCGCGGCTGTTCGTGGTGCGCACGTTCGCAATCATGGGCGCGCTGGTGCTGGTGCTGCAGGCGCTCGACCTGCTCGGCCAGTCCGGCGACATCCTGGCCTATCCCGGCAATGGCGACGCGCAGGTATGGCATTACGTGTCGCTGCGCGCACCGCAGATCATTGCCTTCATCCTGCCCTTCTCCGTGCTGCTCGGCACGATCCTGACCCTGTCGACGATGAACCAAAACAGCGAGATCATCGCGCTCAAGGCCTCGGGCCTATCCGCGCATCAGGTGCTGGCGCCACTGATCGCCGCCAGCCTGGTCGTCGCGATGGTGTCGTTCGTGTTCAACGACCGCATCGTCGCACGCGCCTCGGCCACGCTCGCACAGTGGCAGAAGGTCAATTACGGTCCGCTGCCGATCGATCGCGGCGACCGCTCCAACGTCTGGGTGCGCGACGGCGACGACCTGATCGAAGTGGGGCAGATCAAGGGCCGGGGTGCGGCTGCACGCCTCGGCAACATCACGCTGTACGATCGCGCCAACGGCAATCTCGTGGCGATCGTGCAGGCCCCGCGCGGCACCTATACCGGCACCGCCTGGCGGATCGAGGATGCGACGCGCTTCGATGTCGCGAGCGGACGCCAGACCAGCCTGGGCACGATGGTGGTGGCCAAGGGCGTGCGGCCCGACCAGTTCACGCTGGCGACCGTCAATGCCGAAGGCCTGTCGTTCGGCGCATTGCGCGAGGCGATCGGCGATCTGGCGGATGCCGGGCGCCCAACCAAGGCGCTGGAAGGTGCTGCCTGGCACAAATTGTCCGCGCCCTTGTCGGCAATCCTGATGCCGCTGCTCGGCGCCGTGGCAGCGTTCGGCGTGGCGCGATCGGGCAAACTGTTCCTGCGCGCGGCCATCGGCATGGGGCTAGGCTTCGCCTATTTCGTGGCGGACAATTTCGCGCTCGCGATGGGCAATCTCGGCGCCTATCCGCCATTCCTGGCAGCCTGGGCCCCCTTCCTGCTCTTCTTCCTGATCGGCGAAGCCGTGCTGGTACGCACCGAGGAGTAAGCGCTTTTCGCGGCACCGGAAGAGCGGAACGCTATCGCCGAAAAAACAAGCCAATGCGTGAGGTTAGCAGACCGATAACCCCGCCTGCGCGGAACAATAAAGGTGCCGACGGCTTCTAAGGCTCCCCAGCTTCGAACCGTGACAGGAACCATCATGACCACCAATATCGTATCTGCCGTCTTCGATTCGCATGCCGATGCCGAGCGTGCGCTGGCCGAACTGCGCAGTGCCGGCGTCAACGACAGCGCCATTTCGATCGTCGCGCAGCACGACGGCAAGAACACGACCACCGATGGCAGCGGCGCAGACACGCAGGAATTCGTCGGTAAGGTCGCCGCCGGTGCCGGGATCGGCACGCTGCTCGGTATTGCCGCGCTGGCAATTCCCGGCGTCGGCCCGCTGGTCGCTGCCGGCGCGATCGCCTCGGCGGCGATTCCGGGCGCGGCGATCACCGGCGCGGCGATCGGCGGCGCTGTCGGTGGCCTCGAAAAGGTGATGACCGATCACGGGGTCAGCAGCGACGATGCGCGCTATTACGGCGATCGCATCAATGACGGCGGCGTGTTCGTGTCGGTCGACACCGGCACGGCAGGGATCGACCCCGCCACCGCCGAAGACATGCTCTATCGTCTGGGCGGCCACAGCGCATCGCGCCCGAAGATGGCGGCGATCTAAAAGCTGCTACGATCGAACGACGGGGGCGCTCCGATGGAGCGCCCCTTTTTTGTGCCTGATGCCGATCGCGACCTGAGCTCGCTTAGCGCGCCACCATCGTCGAGCGGGCGATCTTGCCGACCAGACCCGGCAGGCCGGCATAGCTTGCCTTGTGATAGGGTGAATCGGTGTCCAGCGCGGCGGTGATGCGGCGATGCGCTTCGCCCAGCGCGTGATAGGGCAGGCCCGGCAGCAAGTGGTGCAGCGCATGATAGCGCAGCCCCACCGGCGCCCACAGCATCGGCAGGAACGCCGGCGGCGGCACGTTGACGCTGTCGAGATACTGGCCGGTGACAGTCATCGCCTCGCCCTCATTCTCCCACAGATGCGCAACCAGCGTGCGCACCTGATTGATCACCATCGAGGCCGACAGGATCGCCAGGCCGATGGCGAAGGCGCGCAGCGGGATGACGCCGGTCGCCACCATCGTCAGCAACGCGATCGCCCACAGGCTGGTCAGCGTTTCCTGCCACAGCCAGGCGCGCTTCGCCTCGCCCTCGGGCAGGCGGCGGCGGAAGGCCGGGTTGATCGACAGCGACGAATAGCGCTCGACCGTCAGCCGGCGGATCGCCGGGAAGAGCGCGGACAACGGCGACAGAACGGCATAGCGGAACAGCAAGGCCACCGGGCCGAGCGCCGACACGACGATGAACAGCGGCAGCGTCCAGGGCTTCATCAGCGCCAGCGGCAGATATTCCGGATCCTCCGCCGTGCCGTAGCGCGTGCGGGCGTGATGCAGATTGTGCACGCCTTCGTACATGAAGCTCGGCAACAGCAGCGGGATGCCGGCGATCAGGTTCCAGCCGAGATGGAAGCCGGGTACCGCAGACGATTTGAAATGCGTCAGTTCGTGGATGAAGCTGCCGGCACGATACAACGCCAGTACCGAGACGACACCGGCCAGGATCGCCAGGCCCGTCGTCGGAATCATCACTGCAGCGACCAGCGCGCCATAGCCGATCACCGCCGAGGCGATCAGATCCGCCCAATAGACGATCGGCCGGTGCGGCAGCAGGTCACGCGTCAGCTCGGCGGCCGTGCGCAACATCGCGCGGTCGTCCGCAATGCGCTCGCGCGTGACGCGGGCTGCAGGCGAGTTAGCATCGGCAGACTGCCGGTCGAAAGAGAGAGCGCTGTCCATGGTGCGTTGCATTACAGGAAGATAGTGGCGCGACGGTGGCAATCAACGGCTGCTTGACACTCGCGCGCGCACGCGGGACTTGGGCGGCCAGTCTCAAAGAGGTGCCAAGCCCGTGGCCAATCCCCCGCTCTCCATCCGTCCCGCCGATACGAAGGCCGATCGCAAGGCGTTCATCGCCCTGCCCTATCGCCTGAATGCCGACGACCCCAATTGGGTGCCGCCGCTGAAGCAGGAGGAAGCGGAGAAGATCGATCCCAAGAAGAATGGCTGGTTCAGCCATGCCGAGGGGCAGCTGTTTATCGCGACCCGCGGCGACACGGTGGTCGGCCGGATCTCGGCGCATATCGATACGCTGGCGCTGACGCTGCCGCCGGAACAGGGCTTCGGGCCCGGCGTCGGCTGCTGGGGGATGCTCGAGGCCGAGGACCGCAATACCGCGCACGCGCTGATCAATACCGCCGAGGGCTGGCTGCGCGGAAAGGACATGACGCGCGCGCTGGGGCCGATCAGCCTGTCGATCTGGGAGGAACCGGGCCTGCTGGTCGAAGGGCACGATCACCCGCCCACGGTGATGATGGGGCATCACAAGCCGCACTATCAGGAATGGATCGAATCCGCCGGCTATGCCGGGGTGAAGACGCTCTACACCTACGAGCTCGACATCACGAAGACCTTCCCGCCGATCTGCGGACGGATCATCGCCGCCGGCGAGAAGAACCCGCGCATCCGCATCCGCAACGTCGACAAGTCGAAGTTCGATCAGGAGGCGAAGATCATCCTCGATATCCTCAACGATGCCTGGTCGGACAATTGGGGCTTCGTGCCGCTCACCCCGCCCGAGATCGCCGATGTCGGCAAGAAGCTGAAGCCGATCGTGTTCGAGGATCTGATCCGCATCGCCGAGGTGGATGGCGAGCCGGTCGCGTTCATGATCACGCTGCCCGACCTGAACGAGGCGATCGCGCCGCTCAACGGCAATCTGCTGCCGTTCGGCTGGGCGAAACTGCTGTGGTGGCTGCGCGCGCCCAAGGTGAAGACGATGCGCGTCCCGCTGATGGGCGTGGTCAAGCACCTGCAATCGTCGCGCATGGCGAGCCAGCTGGCGCTGATGATGATCGAATATATCCGCCAGGCGGCGGTCGCCAATTATGGCGCGACCCGCGGCGAGATCGGCTGGATCCTCGACGACAATCAGGGGATGCGATCGATCGCCGAGATCATCAATTGCGAGATCAACAAGAAGTACGAGATCTACGCCAAGGAGCTGTGACGGACCGGCCCGCGGCGCGGATCGCGCCGCGGGCGTTCCGCCGGCTCAGTGCTTGGCGAGCGGATCGAAGCCCTGCTTGAGCCACTCGTCACGCGTCTGGCATGATTTGACCGGCAGGCGCGAACCGGTGAGCGTATCGGTGACGCAGTAGCGCTGCTTGGACGACACCGCCGCCTGCTTGGGGGCTTCCTTCGTGGTGGCGATTTGGGCGGTGGTGGTGTCCGCGCTGGGGCGAGCGGCGTCGGCGAAGGCCGGCGTTGCAGCGGCGATGAGCGCGCCCGAGAGCGCGATGACGACGGTCTTGATCATAATATCCTCCATCCGATCGCGCGTTTCTGCCGATCGTGACTGTGTTAGTGCATTATGCATGCCAAACACCTGAGGATAGCATTTCCAATGACTTAGCGAGATTATAGCTTTCGTGATGCGGTATTAAACGCGATCTGTTGGCATGACGCGCCAATCCTCGGCGGATCAGAAGCGGCGCGACACGCCGAGATAGAGCTGGATGTCGGGTGCGGCGCGATCGAGCCCGGCATTGGCACCGCAATCGAGCTGCAGGTCGTCACCCAGCATATAGCCGAGCGACAGGCCGGCGAGCGCCTGATGCGTCTTCTCCGCCGGATCGCGGTCGCGGCTCAGCTGCACTTCGAGCGTGGTGCTGAGCTGGTCGTTGAGCTTGATCCCGAGACCGGCGACGCCGCTATAGGCAAGATGGCGGCCATGGCCGTCGGCATCGACCGCAGCGTCGATTTCAGGCGTGAACTGCAGGTTGAACGTATCGCTCAGATCGTAGCTCAGCGGGACGAGCAGCCCCGCGCCCCAGTCACCGGCACCGACCGGCGCGCGACCGACCGGCACGGTCGCGAACGACGAAACGGCGGCGGAAAAGCCGCTGCCGTCCGGGCTCGCCACATTGGCCTTGAAACCGAGATAGGCATCCCCGACGCGCGCCGCCCGTTCCACCCCGCCCGCCGCCTTGTCACGCGTGCGCACCTGGCCGAACGGCGTCCAGCCGGCCTGCAGCTCGAGCGTATCCGTTACGCCAAAGCGTAATTGTGTGTCGCCGAACAGGATCGTGTCCTCGCGCTCGTCCGCATTGTCGTCTCGCGTCCAGTCGGCCAACGCGGTTTCGAGCGAAACCTTGCCGGGCGCGATGGTACACGGCGTCGTGCCGAGCCCTGGGCGCGAAGGACAATAATCGCGCTCCTCGGCCAGAGCGGGCGCCGCAACCATCGCCGACAGGATCAGGTCGGCGAGCATCAGGCGCAGCGTCATGGTGATTTCCTAGCGGAGACGGACCCAGGTGGGGGCGTGATCGCTGGCTTTTTCACGGCCGCGATACTCCTTGTCGACGCCGGCATCGACCAGCCGGTCGGCGGCGATCGGCGAGAGTAGCAGATGATCGATGCGGAACCCGGCATCACGCTGCCACGCGCCCGCCTGATAGTCCCAGAAGGTCCACACGCCGCCCTTGGGGAAGCGCGTGCGCAACGCATCGGTCCAGCCCTGCGCAACCAGCCGGCGATACCCTTCACGGCTCTCCGGCTGCATCAGCGCGTCGCTGGCCATCGCGCGCACCGAAAAGGTGTCGTCGTCATTGGGGATCACGTTGTAGTCGCCGGCCAGCACCACCGGCCGCTCCTCGGTCAGCAGCGTGCGCGCCCGCGCCGACAGCCGCTCGATCCAGCGCAACTTGTAGTCGAACTTCGGCCCCGGCTGCGGGTTGCCGTTCGGCAGGTAGATCGAGGCGACGATCAGGCCATCGATCTCGGCTTCGAGATAGCGGCTATGTTCGTCCTCGATCTCGCCCTCCAGCCCGCGCTGGCGCTCGATAGGATCGCTGCCCTTGGCGAGGATCGCAACCCCGTTCCAGCTTTTCTGGCCATGCCACAGCGCGCCATAGCCGGCGGCGCGGATATCATCGATCGGGAAAGTCTCGTCGCTGGTCTTGAGCTCCTGCAGGCACACCACGTCCGGCTGCTGCTCGGTGAGATATTCGATCAGGCGCGGCAGGCGCGCCTTGATGCCGTTGATATTGAAGCTGACGATTTTCACCGGGACGGTCAGACCGAGAAGCTGGAGCCGCAGCCGCAACCCGACGCGGCATTGGGATTCTCGACCTTGAACGCCGCGCCGCCGAGCGACTCCACATAGTCCACCGCGCAGCCACGCACGAGATCGAGGCTGATCGAATCGACCACCAGCCGGGCGGCATCGGTTTCGGCGACGGCATCGTCGTCGGCGATCGTCTCGGCGAGCTCGAACTTGTACTGGAAGCCGGAACAGCCGCCGCCATCGACCGCGAGCCGGAGAATGGCAGGCTTGCCCTGCCGCGCCGCGATCGCCGCGACGCGCGCGGCGGCGGACGGGGTCAGGGTAACTTCAGCGTGTGCGATGGTGGCCATGCGCTGGAGATAGGCGGTCGCGGCGCCAACGGCAACCGCGCGGACCGGGAAGCCCCTGCCCGCAATGATCCGCCGCGCGGCGGATCAATCCGTCGCCGGTGCCGGGCCGCCGATGGCGACGGGCGTCATGCGCGCCGCACGATCCTGCACGCCGGCAAGATAGTCGGCGGTCTGCAGGAACGGCACGGGGCTGACCGCATGACCGTCGATGCGCACTTCGTAATGCAGGTGCGGGCCGGTCGACCGGCCGGTCGAGCCCATCAGCGCGATCAACTGGCCACGCTTCACGCGCGCCATCGGCGCGACGAGGATCTTGGAGAGATGGCCGTAGCGCGTCTGGATGCCCTTGCCGTGGTTGATCTCGACGAGATTGCCATAGCCGCCCGAGCGTTCGGCGCGGCCGATCGTGCCATCCGCCGTCGCGTAGATCGGTGTGCCGACCGGGCCGGGAATATCGACCCCGGCATGCATCGCCGCAGTGCCGCGGAACGGATCCGAGCGGACACCGAAATTGCTCGTGAAGCTCATATGCTCGACCGGCTGGACCGACGGGATCGCGATCACGCCCTGCTCGAGCGAATCGAGCTTCTTCCAGGTCATGAACAGCGAGCGGAATTGCAGATCGGCCTGTGCCTCGGTGGTCGTCGTGGCCGCGTCGGCGGCCTCGAACGGACCGCCCATCGCCGGCACGCGGGCCGCGACGCGCGATGGCGCGATGCCGAGGCCGCGGACATGCTTGACGGTCATGGCCAGGCGCTGTTCGCCGATCAGCCGGGCCTGCACGGCAAGCGCGACCTGGCGGCGTTCGATCTTCTGCAGCGGGGCGATCACGCTGGCGGCGAGCTTGGTGTCCTGCGCATCGATCGGCGCAGCGGCCGCGGTGATCGCGGCGGCATCGCCCTTGCCGGTCACCACCGCCGAGATCAGCGCCTGGCGCTGCTCGACACGCGCGGCGTGCGCCTGGGCGACGGTACGGATCTTGGCGACATCGGCCTGCATTGCGGCGACCTTGGCCTGCATCTGCTCGATCTTGGTTTCGGGCGAGAGCGGCGCCTCGACGATGCCGGTCAGCGATGCGGCCCCCACCGCGGCCTGGGCAACGCCATAAGCGGAAAAGCACATCACTACCGCGGCGGCGCTGGCGGCGACCGCCTGCGTGCGGCCGGCGATGCTGAAACGGCGCAGCGCGCGACCGTCATGGAAAATGAAGTCCCGGGTAACAAACCACGTGCGGACCCGTGCAACCTTGTCCGCGACGCGCGCAGTTGAAATCTTCGTCATCAAGTCCCCGGCGATCTTGCTTTGGAAACCGGAAATTCCGGCGCCCGCCCCTGAACTGTCACGATCGCAGCCCCTCCGCGCTCCTGACCAGTCCGTTCTGACCCACGGTGTCTTACCAGGGCAAGGGCGAGACCGCGTTCTCGCGGTCAAATGCCGGAGTCGCGCGGCGAGTCGTTGATTCGTCGACCGATCGACCGGCAATTTGTAGGGAACGACATCGCCGCTTTCGCGTTTCGCGGCGATTCCGTTGATCCGATTGGCTTTTTTCTCAGAGCGCGCGGACCGCGTCGAGCACCTGCGCGACATGCCCCGGCACGCGCACCTTGCGCCAGCTGCGCACCAGGTTCCCGTCGGCATCGAACAGGAAGGTCGAGCGATCGATGCCCATATAGGTTTTGCCGTAGAGCTGCTTCTCGATCCAGGTGCCGAAGGCGGCCAGGACGGTGCCGTCCTCGTCCGAAGCGAGCGGCACGGCGAGGTCGTATTTGGCGATGAACTTCTGGTGCTTGGCTGGCTTGTCCTGCGAGATGCCGAGCAGCGCACAACCGAGCGCATCGAACGCCGGCAGCGCTTCACCGAATTCCTGCGCTTCGCGCGTGCATCCCGGCGTGTCGTCCTTGGGATAGAAATAGATCACCACCGGCCGGCCGGCATAATCGCGCAGGTGGAGCGGCGTGCCGTCCGGTGCCGTCACTGTCACGTCGGGCAGCGCTGCACCCTCTTCAATCGCCATGCCTGCCTCCGATATCATGCCAGAATTGCATCACTTCCTGCCGCGTCCGGGTGAGTGCAGCAAGCGTTTCGGGCCAGCCCGGCAGCCCGATCGCCCGCGCGATCAGCGCCTGCGTGGTCGGCTCGGGGAATTGCGCGTCGGGCGCCACCAGCCGCAATGTGACGATCAGCCGCGTAAGCAGATCATGTGCCGCGCGCATGCCGGGCGGCGCGTGGCCGGCGGCGACCAGCGCCTCGACAGCGCGGCCGAGATTGGCGTCGAACCCGGTGCGATGCACCAGCTGGGCGACATGCACGGCAAATTCCAGATCGACCAGACCGCCGGGCGACAGCTTGGCGTCGAGCGGCCCGGTCGGCGGCTTGTGCGCCGCCATCTCGGCGCGCATCTTGATCGCATCGGCGATGATGTCGCGGTCCGGGCGATCGCCGCCAAGCACCGCCGCAATCACCGCCATCGTCGCGGCGGCCGCGTCGGGCGATCCGAACACGACGCGCGCCCGGGTCAGCGCCATATGCTCCCAGGTCCAGGCGCTCTCGCGCTGGTAGCGCGCAAAGCCGTCCAGCGAGACGCTGAGCGGCCCCTGCGTGCCGGACGGGCGCAGCCGCGTATCGACTTCGTACAGCGGCCCGGCGGCGGTGGCGACGGACAGCGCGGCGGTGAGCCGCTGCGCCAGCCGGTTGTAGTAGAGCACCGCGCCGAGCGGCTTGGCGCCGTCCGATTCGGCCGCGAAATCGCCGGTGAACAGATAGATCAGATCGAGATCCGAGGCATGAGTCAGCGCGCCGCCACCCATCCGGCCGAGCGCCAGCACGACCAGCTCGCTCCCGGGCACCCGGCCATGCTTGAGCGCGAATTCCTCGATCGTGGCGTGCGCGAGCACGTGGATCGCCGCCTCGGCGACGCGGGCATAGCCGGCCGACACTTCCAGCGGGTCGCTCGCGCCGGCGACGATCTGTGCGCCGAGCGCGAAGCGCTTCTCGCCGACGATCTTGCGCACGTGGTCGAGCTGCGCCTGGTAATCCCCATCGTCCGCCATTTCGCCGGCGAGCTCGTCGATCGATCCGACCGCGTCGAGCGCGGTGGCGTCGATCAACCCGTCGAGCAGCGAGGCGCGCTGCCCGAGCGCCTCGGCCAGCGGCGCGGCATGGCTCAGGATCGCGCCGAGCAGCCGCGCCAGCGCCGGCCGGGCCTCGAGCAGGCGCAGGAAATTGATCGCGCTGGGCAGGCGTGACAGCATCGCATCGAGCCGGAGGATCGCGGCATGCGGATCGGGTGCGGTGCCAAGCGCCTCGATCAGCGCCGGCAGCACCGCCTCCAGTGCAGCGAGAGCGGCCGGGCTGCGCAGCGCGGCATAGCTGCCGCCACGCCATTGTTCGACGCGCTGCACCGCGCCGGTCGTATCGGCAAAGCCGGCGGCGGCGAGCTGGGCGGCAAGCCGCGTGCGATCGTGCGACAGCGCGTCGCCCTCGTCGGGCTCGATCGCATCGTAGATCCGCGCCGTGGCGGTGACATGCGGGCGGAGCAGATCGAGCAGCTCGTCGCCCCGATCCAGGCCATGCAGACGGGCCACGGAATCGAGCGCATCGCCGACCGGCAGGGCATGCGTCTGGCGATCGTCGATCATCTGCACGCGGTGCTCGATCGTGCGCAGCGCCGTATAGCTCGCCGACAGCGACCGCGCCTCGTCGGGGTCGATCCAGCCGCCCGCGGCGAGCGCGCCGAGCGCGTCGCGCGTCGCCGGCGCGCGCAACGCCGGATCGCGCCCGCCATGGATTAGCTGGTGGATCTGCGCGAAGAACTCGACCTCGCGGATACCGCCGCGACCGCGCTTGAGATCGAAGCCGGGGCCGAACGCCTGGCCCTGCGCGTGATGATCGCGGATCCGGCGCGAAATGCCGCGAATCTCGCCGATCGCGCCGAAATCGAGCGCGCGGCGCCACACGAACGGCCGGATCGTATCGAGAAAGCCCTGCCCCAGCGCGATGTCGCCCGCCGCGGCGCGCGCGCGGATGAACGCGGCGCGCTCCCACGGCAGCGCCTGCGATTCGTAATAACCGATCGCCGCCTCGACCGGCAGTGCCGCAGGTGTCGCCTCGGGCGATGGCCTGAGGCGCAGATCGACCCGCAGCACATAGCCATCGCCGTCGCGCGCCTGCAGCAATTCGACCACGCGCTTGGCGATGCGCACCGCGGCTTCCTGTGGCTCCTCCCGCGCGCGGCGCGGCAGGGTCGCGGGATCGAACAGCAGGATCGGATCGATATCGGAGGAATAATTAAGCTCGTGGCTGCCCTGCTTGCCCAGCGCGATCGCGGTGAAGCCGGTGGGCGCGGCATCCGGCGTGCGCTCGTGGATCGCAGTGCGGATCGCGGTCTCGAGCGCGCGATCGGCGAAGTCGCTGAGTGCGCCGGTCACCGCGGTCAGGTCGAGCAGGCCGGCGAGATCGCCGATCGCGACGAGCAGCGCCAGCCGCCGCCGCTCGAGCCGCAGCCGTCGCCCCGGCGGCATCGCCGGATCGTCGATTGCGAGCGACTCGAGCGGCGGCAGGATGCCCGCACGCAGCTGCTCGGCAATCTCGGGTTCGCGCGACAGGATCATCGCCAGGAACGGTGCATGTGCCGTCGCCCGCGCAACGGCGTCAACAAGGCGCGAGTCGAAGACAGATTTCGTCATTCGCCCGCTCCCGCCGAAAAAGATGTCAAGATATTCGAAGCAACAAAACCAACAAATGTTCGTTTAGCTAGCATGTCCCACTCGGTCGATACTATGCGCCACCAGGCATGCAGCAGCGGTTTTCGCGTCGCCGCGCCGCGTGCGGGCGACATGTTGAGCGGCGCGCTGCACCGGGCCTATGACGAACCACGCGGCGTCCCGGCGGATATGCTTGAGCTGTTGCGCGCGCTCGATCGCGTCGCGCCGACGCGCCGGTAGTCGCCTCAGCCGCGATCGCGGCTGAGACTTTCCACTTCGCCCATGATCGTATCAAGCGCCGTCATGCCGGGCTCGTTGCTGTGCGTGCGCCGCGACGGCAGCGAACCATCGCCGAGGATCGTCTCCAGCGCGACGCGGCCACGCGCGACACGGCTCTTGATCGTGCCGACGGCCACGCCGCAAATCTCGGCCGCTTCTTCATAGGCAAAGCCACCCGCGCCGACCAGGATCAGCGCCTCGCGCTGCGGCTGCGGCAGGTGCAGCAAGGCCCGTTGCATGTCGCCGAGCTCGACATGGCGATCCTGGCTCGCCGGGGCGGCAAGGATCTTGTCCGCCACCAGATCGTCCCATTCGCCCTTGAAGCGCGCACGGCGCATCTGGCTGAGATAGAGGTTGCGCAAAATGATGAAGGTCCAGGCGCGCATATTGGTGCCGGCCTGGAAGCGCTGACGCGCGGCCCAGGCCTTCATCAGCGTTTCCTGCACCAGATCGTCGGCCAGGTCGCGATTGCCCGAAAGCGACCGGCCGAACGCGCGCAGATGCGGAATGACCTGCGCGAGCTCTTTCTTGAACTCCGGATCGGACAGCGCGACATGCTCGACCACGACTTCCTGGCCGGTTTCGTCGTCGCTCGTTTCGGAATCAATCATTGCCACCCGCTATTCGCCTCGCTGGTCACTAACATAGGTAAGGGGCCAGCCAATTGCCAGCGGACGCCTCGCGTATCGCCCGGATCAACCCGCGTAGAAGAGATACGCGAAGATGACGATGACGAGCACCAGCGAGATGCCGAGAATGTAGCGGGTCATGCCGGGCGTGGCGCCTGCGCGCGCTTCATCGCCGGACATACGGATTTTTTCGTTCGGGTCAGTCATGGAAAGCCAAACCCGTCAAAAACGTTTTGGGTCCGTATCAGTGGGAACTTTTGTCGATACGGACCCCGATTGTCAGAGCTGCGGTACCGTTGCCGAATCGAAGAACAAGGCCTGGCTGATCGCCGCCTTGACGGTCGAGCGCTGGAACGGCTTGGTGATCAGGAAGGTCGGCTCGGGCCGCTCGCCGGTCAGCAGGCGTTCCGGGAAGGCAGTGATGAAGATCACCGGCACGCTGAATTCGGCCAGGATGTCCTTCACCGCATCGATGCCCGACGAATCGTCCGCCAGCTGGATGTCGGCGAGCACCAGGCCCGGGCGATCCTCCATCGCCAGCGCGAGCGCTTCGTCGCGCGTCACGGCGACGCCCGTCACGTCATGGCCAAGATCGCGCACGATCGTCTCGATATCCATGGCGATGATCGGCTCGTCCTCGATGATCAGCACGCGGGCGCGGGTCTGCTTCTCAATCTCGGCCAGCGCTTCGGCGACCAGGCTGTCGACTTCGGAATGATCCACGTCGATCAGATAGGCGGTGTCTTCCGGCGTGAAGCCTTCCATCGCGGTCAGCAACAGCGCCTGACGCGACAGCGGCGTCATCCGCGCGAGCCGGGCACGCGCGATCGATTCCTGATCGTCGCCGTCGCTCGCACCGGAATTCTCCGGCGTCTCGTCGTAATTGGTCGAGCTCCAGATCGCCTGGAACATGCGGTATAGGCCGAGTCGTGGATCGACCTCCTTGGGGAATTCGTCTGGCGCGGCGACGAGCGCCTCCAGCGTGGCGCGGACATAGCGGTCACCATGCGTCTGGCTGCCGGTAAGGGCGCGGCCATAACGGCGCAGAAAGGGAAGATGGGGGGCAAGCTGCTGTCCAAGCGACATGGCTGTCGGGGTCTCCTGACATGAAAATAGCGCCGTCCTTGTGAAAGCCGGCCGGCGCCAATGCAATGCGTTTCGAAGCATCAGCCAGGGGCCGGACTTTTTCGCATCGCATGTGGAACAATCGGCGCGCTATTTGGTTTCATGCTGTCGTCACGCAATTTACGCGAGGCGGATCGGTGCCGTCTTCCGTTTCCGGTCGTTATGAGTGAACGCTTGGCAATGTCGGCGTTTGTTTGATTCTAAGGACCCGGCCCGCGCCGGACGCTGCAAGGGGCACGGCATTGCAATCGGGCGATAATTCGGCAGGCAAGGCGAGCAAGAACGTGCCGGGGGCGAAGGTGCAGAATGCCAAGGTCCAGAATAAGGACCGCGACATGGGCGCCGCGCTGCGCACCGTGTATCAGAAGACGGTCGAGGAAAGCATTCCCAGCGAAATGCTGGACCTCTTGGGCAAACTAGATTGATGAAATGACCGCGATATCGTGACCGACCCCGACGACGGCGGCGCCGTCCCGCGGCTCAATCGCCCCCTGGCGATGCTGAAGCAGATACCCACGGGCGCCAAGATTTTCCTGATTCTGAGTGCGGCACTATTGCCGCTCGCCGTGATCGGCTTCTTCGCGACGCTGAAAAGCACGCAGAATGCCGATGAGGATGCCCGCGCGCGCCTCGGCGTCGCCACCTCCGAGAGTGGCCGGCGTCTGGCGATCGAGCTGGTCGGCGACATGACCGCATTGCGTGTCGCCCTCAACGCCCTAGAGGCCGATCCCGGCGACGCCCCGAGCTGCGCCCGCGCGCAGGGCGTGTTCGCGCAGCAATCGGCAAGCGGCACGCGGTTCGCGATCGTCGATGCCGAGCGCCGCGTGCTCTGCGGCACCGCACTGCCCCAATCGATGATGATCAAGCCGGCCGCCCTGGTCAGCCCGATCACCGCGCGCATCGTGCCCGATCGCGGCTTGGTGCTGGCGATCCGCGGCAGCCGCGGCGCGACCAGCGCCAGCGCCTTCTTCCCGATCCCCTTCCTCGCCGCGATCGGCCAGCCGAGCGGCTTCACCCCCGACTATCAGGCCGAGCTCGCCGCCGGGGAGGATTCGCTGACGCTGGTGCCGCTGCCGCCGCGCACCGCGCTCGAACGGCGCGAGGCGCAGCGTGCCGATCTCGGCATCGGCAATCTGTCGCTGCGCATGACGATCCGCAGCCTGCCGATCACCTCGCCGCTGCTGATCGCGATGCTGCTGCCGATCCTGATGTGGGCCGCCGCCGCCAGCATCGGCTGGTTCGTCGTCGATCGCCTGCTCATCCGCCCCTTGCGCAAGCTGCGCAGCAGCGTGGCGGCCTATGTCCCGGGCGAGATCATCGATCCGGCCGAGGTTCGCGCGCTGCCCGCACAGGAGATCCGCGAACTGGGTGATACGTTCCGCACCATCACGCGCACCGTGGCCGAGCATGAGGCGGGCCTGGCCGATGGCCTGGTGCGCCAGACGCGCCTGACCCGCGAGGTGCATCACCGCGTGAAGAACAATCTGCAGGTCATCTCCAGCCTGATCAATTTCCATGCGCGCGGCGCCAAGTCGGTCGAGGCGACCGCCGCCTATGCCGGGATCCAGCGCCGCGTCGATGCGCTCGCCGTGGTCCACCGCCACCATTTCGCCGAGATGGAGGAGCATCGCGGGCTTTCGCTCCGCTCGGTGGTCGGCGAACTCGCCTCGAACATTCGCGCCACTGCCCCGGAAGGAGCCAACAGCCTCGGCATCGTGCTCGATGTCGAGCCGTTCCTGGTCAACCAGGATATCGCCACCGCCATCGCCTTCCTGCTGACCGAGATCGTCGAACTGGCGATGAGCTGTAATCCCGGTGCGCAGATCCGCATTTCGGTCAAGCCGAGCGACGTGGCCGAGCGCGCCACGGTCCGCATCAGTTCGCCCGCGCTGATCGAGGGCGATGTGCTGCGCCAGGTTGTCGGCGAGCGTTACGGCCGCGTGATGGAGGGCCTGTCCCGCCAGCTCCGCTCGAAACTGCATCACGATCCGCTGATCGGCGCCTACGAAATTTCGGTCGCCATCACCGGCCGCGACTGACCGAGACGCAGCGTCGCAAATTTTTCGATTTTTGTGCGCTCGCAGCGAAAATCCCGGGAACCGAACAGCGCGAAGGCCGTTTTATTGTTCGGATAGCGACCTTATGCCCCCCCGCTCTCGCTATCCATACCATGGGCCCGGAAACGCCTACCTCCCCCCCCGGAGGCGTTTCCGGGCCCAATCATTTCTTCACATAGATTGATCGCCAACCGGAACGATACGCGCACGTCGCGCATTTGCACGGTGGCACCACGCCTTTTCAATTGGGAGACTATTATGCGCAAGATCATGGGATTGGCCGTCGTGACGGCAGCACTGTTGGTTAGCGCCTGCAACACGATCGAAGGCGCCGGCAAGGACGTCTCGTCGGCAGGCAGCACCGTCGCCAAGACGGCCGACGACGCCAAGTAAGCCGGTCCGGCACGCCCGGATCGCGCGAAGGCCCTCTCCCTACCGGGAGGGGGCCTTTTTCATGCCATAGCGACCAGCAGCCGCCCGCGGCGACCGCTATTGCATTCGCATTATCGAGAGGGCGATCGGGCCGCCCGCGGGCCTCAGGCGGTTTCGCCGGCCTCGGCCGCGATCTTGGCGCGCTTGCGTTCGGTGAACCAGATCCCGATCAGCGCCATTTCATAGAGCATGACCAGCGGCACCGCGAGCAGCAGCTGCGAGCCGATGTCCGGCGGCGTCAGCACCGCGGCGATCGCGAACGCACCGACGATGGCATAGCGCCGCGCGCTGACCAGTTGCGCGCGCGAGACGATCCCGGCGCGCTCGAGCAGCATCAGCAGCACCGGCAGCAGGAACGACAGGCCGAACGCGAACAGGAACTGCATCACGAACGACAGATAGCTCGTCACCGTCGGCAGCGTCTCCTGCTTGATCCCGCCGAGATCGCCCTGGAACGACAGCAGGAAGTGCAGCGCCATCGGCACGGCGATGAAATAGGCCAAGCTCGCGCCGAGCAGAAACAGCACCGGTGTCGCGAGCAGGAACGGCAGCAGCGCGCGCTTTTCCTGCCGGTACAGGCCGGGCGCGACGAACTGCCACAATTGATTGGCGATGACCGGGAAGGACAGCATCATCGCGGCGAAGAACGCCACCTTGATCTGCACGAAAAACGCACTGAACACCTCGGTCGAGATGATCGTCTTCTGCCCCGCCATCACCAGCGGATGCACCAGAAAGCCGAAGATCGGGCGCGAGAAATAGAAGGAGAAGGCGAAGGTGATCGCCAGCGCGACCGCGCAATACAGCAAGCGGCGGCGCAGCTCGATCAGGTGATCGAGCAACGGCGCGCGCGAGGCATCGATCTCGCTTTCGGGTACGTCGCTCACGATGCCGCCTTGCGCTTGCGCGGCTTCTTCACCGGCGGCGGGGCGCCTTCGCCGGATTCGGTGATGCTCGCCTCGGCGACCGGTTCATCGAACGCCAACTGCGGCGCCGATTGCTCGATCGTTCCCAAGGTGGGTGCCGCCGGCACCGGCAAGGGCCGCGGCGGATCGGGCGCGAAGCCCGGCTGCTCGACCATCACCGGCGGCGCGTCGCTGTCATCGATCTCGCCATGCGCGGCCCCGTCCGGCGCGGCCCCGCCCTGGGCAACACCGTCATGCTCGATCACCGTCGCCGGTGCCTCGCCCGACGACAGCTGCTTGGGCGCGGGATGTTCGCTCATGATGCGCGCATTCTCCGCCGCCCACTTCTTTTCCATTTCCTCGAGCTCGGCCTCGCGGACCATGCTGTCGAAGCCGGAGCGGAACTGGCGCATCACCCCACGCGCGCGACCGACCCAATACCCCACGAAGCGCATCGCCTTCGGCAGGTCCTTGGGGCCGATCACGACCAACGCGACGATCGCGACGAGCAATAATTCGGTAGGCGCGACGTCGAACATGAATGCCTATCGTTCAAACAGGACGGAAAAGACCGCGATGCGCGCAGCGCACCGGGGGCTTAGGGGCGCTCTTCGCGCAGCTTCTCGCCATCGCGGTCGAACGCGGGATCGGCGGCGGGCTTGGCGTCGATCCGCGACGGCGGCGTTACCGGCCGCTCGTCCTCTTCCTCGGCCATGCCCTTCTTGAAGCTCTTCAGACCCTTGGCGACATCGCCCATCATGTCCGAAAACCGTCCCTTGCCGAACAGGAGCATGACAATCACACCGACTACCAGCCAATGCCAGATACTAAGGCTACCCATCACAGAATCTCCTGATTTCGGCCCCCATCTAGTCCTGTTCGCCCGCGCTTTCTACCTCCGTCTCATCATCGCCGTCGTTCGCCTCCAATTGATCGAAGGCGAGGTCGACCGGATCGAGCAATCCGGCCGCCTTTAGATCGTCCAGCCCGGGCAGATCGCGGCGGCTGGCGAGCCCGAAATGGGCCAGGAAGTCAGGCGTGGTGGCATAGAGCAGCGGCCGGCCCGGCACCTCGCGCCGCCCCGCCGGGCGCACCCAGCCCGCCTCCATCAGCACGTCGATCGTGCCCTTGCTGATCTGCACGCCGCGGATCGCCTCGATCTCGGCGCGGGTCGCCGGCTCGTGATAGGCGATGATCGCCAGCGTCTCGATCCCGGCACGGCTCAGCTTGCGCGGCTCCTCGCGATCGCGCCGCAGCAGGTGCGCCAGATCGGGGGCGGTCTGGAAATGCCAGCGCTCGCCGCGCCGCACCAGCTCGATGCCGCGCCCGGCATAGGCCGCCTGCACCGCCTGCAACGCCGCGCCGATGCCGGGCGCGCCGTTCAGATGCGTGGCGATCGCGTCGGCACTCATCGGTTCGCTCGCAGCGAACAGCACCGCCTCTACCGCGCGCTGCACCGTATCGAGCGCGGTCATGCCGGTGCCCGTAGATAGAGCGGCGCGAACGGAGTCTTCTGCCGCAGCTCGACCCGGCCCTGGCGCGCCAGCTCCAGTGCCGCGACGAAGCTCGAGGCGAGCGCCGATTTGCGAAACGCAGCGCTCTCGGTCTCCGGCAGGAAACTTTCGATCACGCCCCATTCGACCGTCATGCCGAGCAGCCGCGACACACGCTCCAGCGCCGCCTCCAGCGTCATCACATGGCGATCGGCGACGACGTGCATCACCGGGCGGGTGCGCGCGGTGATCCGGCCATAGGCGGCGATCAGATCGTAAAGTTCCGCCTGCCACAATGACCGGCGCACGGTGCGCAGACCTTCCGGCGCACCGCGCGGAAAGACGTCGCGGCCGATCCGGTCGCGCGCCATCAATCGTGCCCCGCCCTCGCGCATCGCGTTCAGCCGTTCCAGCCGCAGCTGCAGCCGCAGCGCCAGTTCCTCCGGATCGGGCTCCACCGTCGGATCGCGCGGCAGCAGCAAGGCCGATTTGAGATAGGCGAGCCACGCCGCCATCACCAGGTAATCCGCCGCCACTTCGAGCGTCGCCTTCGCCTGCTCGATGAAGCGCAGATATTGGTCGACCAGGGCGAGGATCGAAATCTCGCGCAGATCGACCTTCTGATGCCGCGCCAGCGCGAGCAGCAGATCGAGCGGGCCTTCCCAGCCGTCGATGTCCAGATTGAGGGTTTCGTCGGTCATTTCACGCGGATGCTAGCATCTCCGCCCCGGCACGGGGAGAGGGACCGCTCGGGGCCTTCAGTTGAGCGGTCCCCCTCCCCGTCCCGGGGCGGAAGTGAAACTAGGCCACCGCCAGCAGCGCATCCCGCTTGGCGATCAGCGCGGCCAGATCCCCCTGCCCGCGCACGCCGGCGATCGTCGCCATCGCGCGGTCCAGCCGCGCGCGCGACACGGCGGATATCGGCGACAGCCGCGCGGCAATATCCTCCATCTCGGCCATCCGGCCCCAGCAATCGAGCACGACGTCGCAGCCCGCGGCGATCGCGCCCGCCGCCTTGTCGCCCGCGCTGCCGCTCAGCGCCTTCATGTCGATATCGTCGGTCATCAGCAGCCCGTCGAAACCGATGCGCTGGCGGATGATCTGCTCGATCACGATCGGCGACAAGGTCGCCGGACGGTCGGCGTCCCACGCCTCGAACACGATATGCGAGGTCATGCCCATCGCCGCGCCCTTGAGCGCAATGAACGGGGCAAGATCGATCTCCAGTTCGGCCTCCGAGGCCGCGACGCGCGGCAACAGCAGATGCGAATCGACCTGCGCCCGACCATGCCCCGGCATATGCTTGACCACGCCGACCACGCCGCCGCGCTGCAGCCCGTCGAGGATCGCGCGGCCCATCGCCGCGACGCGCATCGGTTCGTGCCCGAGCGCGCGCGTTGCGATCGCCTCGGTGGTATCGCTTTGCGCGACATCGAGCAGCGGCAGGCAATCGACCGTGATGCCGATCTCGGCCAGCGTCAGCGCGATCGCCTCGGCATTGGTCCGCGCCGCCTCGATGCCCGAAATCGGTGCGGTCTCGTAGAGCCGGTCGAACGCCGGCCCGGCCGGGAAGGCCGGCCATTCCGGCGGCCGCATCCGCGCGACCGGGCCGCCTTCCTGATCGATCAGGATCGCCAGATCGTCGCGCCCGGCGATCGCGCGCAGATCGTCGGTCAGCGCGCGAACCTGCGCGCGATCCTGGATGTTGCGTTTGAACAGGATATAGCCCGCCGGCTCGACCGCGGCGAAGAATGCGCGTTCGGCGGCAGTGACGGTAAGTCCGGAAAGACCGAAGATGACGGGGATCATGATATGCGCTCGCTAAGTTGCGCCCCGTCCCTACCGCCCGCGCGGTAGGACGTCACCCCGGCGCCGGTCCGGGGCGACGATGCTGCGGCGCCGCTAGTTGCTCGCCACGAAGCAGGCTTCGCCCGCCACCTTGAGCTTGCCGCACAATTCGCTCGCCTGCCCGGCGCTGCCCGCATTCACGCGCAGCCGATAGACCGTGCGCCCGTTGACCTCGGCCTTCTGCACCGATTTGCCGAGCGGCGCGAGATAGGCGAAACGCTTGGACGATCGCGTCCAGGCGCTGTTCGCCTCGCCTTCGCTGGCAAACGAGCCGAGCTGGACCAGCGCCCCGCCCGAGGCGCCGCCCGCGGCGGGCAGTCGCCCCGGCCCGGTCGGCGCTGCGGTCAGCTTGCCGCCCGACACCGGCACCGCGACGACCGCCTTGTTGCTGCCGTCCTTGCCGGCGGTGGTGCCGCTCGCCTTGGTGCCGGCGACCGGCGCCTCCGGCACCGCCTCGACGTTGATCCGGGCGTCGCCGGTGTCGCTGCCGTCGCTGGTCGCGATCGCGCTGTCGCCTTCGCCCTGCACCTTGAGCCCGCCGGGCTCGTCCGGCCGCACCTTGTAATCGCCTTCCGGCGCGGCGATCAGGTCGCCATTGCCGTCGGACGCGCGTGCGCGCTGCCAATATTGATAGCCCAGGATCGCCGCGGCGATCACCGCCAGGCCCAGTCCGATGAGCAACACGATCCGACCGATATTGGGGCCGTCATCGTAATCGTCGTCGACGGTTTCGAGCCATGGCAGCCGATCCTCGTCGCGCACCTCATAATCGGAGGTAGCCATCGTCACATCTCCTGGACCGCCTGCACCCCCATGATGCCGAGCCCGTTGCGGATAACCTGCCCGATTGCGTCGGCCAAGAAAAGCCGCGCGCAGGTTAATGCCGCGTTATCGGCAATCAGGAAGCGGCGCGTCGGATCGTCCTTGCCGGCATTCCACAGTGCGTGGAGCGATGCCGCCAAGTCGTAGAGATAAAAGGCAATCCTGTGCGGCTCCCGGGCCTGCGCGGCGGTATCGACGACACGCGGGAACTGTGCGGCGAGCTTCACCAACGCCAGGTCCTGCGTATCAAGCTGGGACAGGTCGATCGTTTTGCAGCTGATCCCGGCCTCCGCCACCTTGCGCTTCAGCGAGGCGATGCGGGCATGGGCATATTGCACATAGAAGACCGGATTGTCCTTCGATGCCTCGACCACCTTGGCGAAATCGAAATCCATCTGCGCATCGGCCTTGCGCGTCAGCATCGTGAAACGGACGACATCCTTGCCGACCTCGTTCACGACATCGGCGAGCGTGACGAAATTGCCCGAGCGCTTGGACATCTTGACCGGCTCGCCGCCGCGCAGCAGCCGCACCATCTGCACCAGCTTGACGTCGAACTTGGTCTTGCCGCCGGTCAGCGCCTGCACCGCCGCGACGATGCGCTTCACCGTGCCGGCATGATCCGCGCCCCAGATGTCGATCAGCGCATCCGCGCTCTGTGCCTTCTGGTAGTGATAGGCGAGATCGGCGCCGAAATAGGTCCATTCGCCGCTCGACTTGCGGATCGGGCGATCCTGGTCGTCGCCGAACTGCGTCGAGCGGAACAGCGGCAGCACCACCGGCTCCCAATCCTCGAGCTCCTGCCCCTTGGGCGCTTCGAGCACGCCGTCATAGATCAGGTCGCGCGACCGCAATTCCTTCTCGGCTTCCTCGGGCTTGCCCGCCGCCTGCAATTCGGCTTCCGACGAGAACAGGTCGTGATGGATGCCGAGCAACGCGAGATCGGCCTTGATCAGCACCAGCATCGCCGCGACCGCGCTCTTGCGGAACAGCACGAGCCATTCGGATTCGGGCGCATCGACGTAACGATCGCCGAATTCCTGCGCCAGCGCCTGCCCGACCGGCACGAGATAATCGCCCGGATACAGGCCTTCCGGAATCTCGATCGTCTCGCCCAGCGCCTCGCGATACCGCAGGTGAACCGAACGCGCGAGCGTATCGACCTGCCCGCCGGCATCGTTGACATAATATTCGCGGATCACCGTGTTGCCGGCGAATTCGAGCAGGCTGGCCAGCGCGTCGCCGACCACCGCGCCGCGGCAATGGCCCATATGCATCGGCCCGGTCGGGTTGGCCGAGACATATTCGATGTTCACCGTCGTGCCGCGCCCGCGCGCCGAGCGGCCGTAATCATCGCCGCCATCGGTGATTGCCGACAGTTCGGCGCGCCACGTATCCTCGGTCAGCGAGAGATTGATGAACCCGGGGCCGGCGACCGACACCGACTCGACCTCGTCGAGCGCACCCAGTTTGGCGGCGATCTTCTCGGCCAAAGCGCGCGGATTGGTGCCGGCCGGCTTGGCCAGCACCATCGCCGCGTTGGTCGCGAGATCGCCATGCGTCGTGTCGCGCGGCGGCTCCACCGTCACCGGGGTGCGGTTGAGCCCGGCGGGCAGATCGCCCGCGGCGACGAGCGTATCGAGTACCGCATCGAGATGCGCGGCGAACCTTGTGTAAAGCGTCATGCGCGGGCGCTTAGAACAATGCGCCCGGAAAGGGAATTCCGCGAGCGTCTCCCGGCGCCGCGCTATTGCGTGCGTTTCCTGCAACTGCCCGCGCAATCTTTGCGATTTGCTTTATGCTGCACTGCAATAAGATGAGCCTACAAACAGAGATACGACCGACAGGACGAGGGTGCTGGATCCGGCTTTCGACGAATCGAAAGGACCAGACCGATGACCAAGTTTTTCACTGCCGCGCTGCTCGCCGCCATCATCATCCCGACCGCCGCCTCGGCCGAAGACGCGCCCAAGCGCAGCTTCACGCGCGATGGCCAGACCTATGTCTACACCTCGACCGACAAGGGCGATAAGACCGTGCTGTCGGGCCGCGCCTATCCCTCGGGCCGCGATTTCTCGCTGACCGTCCGCGGTAGCCATGTGCGCGGCTTCGCCGGCGGCGTGCCGGTGTCGTTCGAGACCGACACCGCCACCGCCTCGGGCACGCCGGTCGTCGCCCGCTGATCCCCTCACCATTGTCATCCTGAACGCAATTCAGGATCCATCGTGCCCCGTTGGCGATCGTCCGTGTGGCATGATGGATCCCGGATCAGGTCCGGGATGACGGCGGTGTTGCAGCGGCCAGCCCAACCCGAACGCGCCGGCGCTGGACCAGCCTAGAACCCCTCGGGCAGGTCCACCGGCCCGACCGCCTCGCGATAGCGCGTCACGGCATAGCGATCCGTCATCCCGGCGATGAAGTCGGCGATATGCCGGCTGCGCTCGGGCTCCTGCGACGGCAGCCGATCGCGCCAGTCGCCGGGCATCAGCGCGGGATCGCCGCGATACGCCCCGAACAGCCCGGCGACCACGCCGTGCGCGGCCTGCGCCGCCTCCAGCTGGCGCGGATGATGATACAAATTGGCGTACATGAAGCGTTTCAGCGCGCGTTCGCCCTCGCGCATCTCGGCCGAGAAGCCGACCAATTGCCCCGCTGCCCGCACGTCCGCCGCCGTCTCGATCCGCGCCGCCGCCAGCCGCGCCTCGGTCTCGGCGATCACATCGTTGACCATCCGCCCGATCTGGCTGCGGATCAGCTCGCCGACCAGCCGCGCGGGCGCGACATCGGCGTTGCGCGCGCAGGTCGCCGCCCAGCCCTCCGCGACCACCGGCACGGCCATGATCTGCTCCACGCTGAGCAAGCCGGCGCGCAGGCCGTCGTCGATGTCGTGATTGTCATAGGCGATATCGTCGGCGATCGCCGCGACCTGCGCCTCCAGGCTTGGCCAGCGGGTCAGCTCGAGCGGAAACGCCGCATCCGCCGCGGCCAGCGCCCAGCCCGGCGCATGGATCGGCCCGTTATGCTTGGCCAGCCCCTCCAGCGTTTCCCAGGTGAGATTGAGCCCGGTCCAGCGCGGATAGGGCGAATCGATCAGCATCAGCGCGCGCAGCGTGTTGCCGTTGTGATCGAACCCGCCATGGCCGACGAGCGCCTGTTCCAGCGCATCCTCGCCGGCATGGCCGAACGGCGGATGGCCGATATCGTGCGCCAGGCACAGCGCCTCGGTCAGATCCTCGTTCAGCCCCAGCGCGCGCGCGATCGTGCGGCCGATCTGCGCGACTTCCAGGCTGTGCGTCAGCCGGACGCGGAAATGATCGCCATCGGGCGACAGGAACACCTGCGTCTTGTGGCGCAACCGGCGGAAGCTGATCGAATGGACGATGCGGTCGCGATCGCGCTGAAACGCGTCGCGCGGCCCGCGCACCGTATCGCTGTCCTCCGGATGGAGCCGGCCCCGGCTTTGCGCCGGATCGGACGCCCAGGGCGCCGGCAGCCTCGTCTCTTTCGCCCGCGTGTCGCGCTTCACCAAAATTCGTCACCCCGGACTTGTGCCGGGGTCCACCGCCCCGCAAACACTAGCGCGGGTGCACATGCGGCACGGCAGAGCCCGGAACAAGCCCGGTGGTGGCTCGCCTGGGCGACAGCGCTTACTTGCCGGCCAGTTTCGACACCTTCTGCCCCGCCTCGCTGGTGAAGGTGAACGCCGACAGCCCCTCCTTCGACAGCGCATTGACGAAGCTGCGCGCCTCGGCATCGGTCTTGAACGGCCCGGCCAGCACGCGGTTGGTCGCGCGCAGCGGCGTCGTCCACCCCGCCTTGCCCTTGAACGCGAGCGGTGCCTTGGAGCGCACGCGCGCCCATTCCTTGGCCAGGTCGCCCTCGTTCGCGCCGCCCGATACCTGCACCCAGATCCGCGCCGGTTCGAGCAGTTTGGGGTCGTTCTTCTTCTTGAGCTCTTCCGCCTTCTTGGCCTCGGCCAGCTTTTTGGCGTCGGCCAGTTTCTTGGTCTCGGCCAGCTTCTTCGCCTCGGCCGCCTTCTTGGCGTCCGCCAGCTTCTTCTCGGCAAGTTTCTGCGCGTCGGCCGCGGCCTTCTCATTGGCCAGCCGGTCGGCCGCGCGCTGGTCGACCGTCACGCTCGCCGCGGTCTCGCTGCGCGCCGCCGCGACCGGCAATGGCGCGGCCGGCACGGCCGCCGCAATAGGCGCCGGTTCGGGCGCGACCGGCGCGACGTCCAGTTCGGATCCGGGCACCGTGATGTTGGCGATGATCTTAGCAAGGATCGAATCCTCGCCCTTGGCCGGGCCGGGCATCGGCGGCAGGATCGCCGGCGTGGCGGCCGCGACTTCGGCCGGCACCGCCGCCGCCGGCACGGACGCGACCGCGACCGCTACGGGCGCCGCTGCGGGCCCCGCTGCGGGCGGTGCCGACGTAGTGGTGGCCGGCGACACCGGGATCGTCGACGATGTCGCCGGCGCCGCGCGCGCGGGCACCGTTGCCGCCGGGATCGTCGCGGTGGCGATCTGCACCGGTGCCGGAGTCGGCCCCGCCTCGACCACCACCGGCCGGGGCGTCACCACCTGCGCGATCGTGGCCGCCGGCGGGACGGCGCGCACCGGCGCGTCGCTGACCGTGGCAGTCCGGATCGTCGCGGCCGGCGCCACCCCCCGTGTCACCCCGCCTGCCGTTCCCCCGCGATACGGCTGCGGCAGGGTCGTCTGTGTCGATGCGCGCGTTACCGTCGGCAGCGGCTGCGCTGGCACGACCCGGCTGGCCGCGGCGGCGGTGCCGGACGATGCCGGCGCCGCGGTCATCGCCGGGCGATAGGCCGTGCTGGCCGGCGGCGGGTTATAGGCCGCCTGATAGCTCGGCTGTCCGATCGGCGCGCGATAGGCGGGCGGCTGCGGCAGCGGCACCGGCGCCGCCACGGCGACCTGGATGGTCGCCCGGGCGCGCTTGTCCCGCTTCTCGCGCTTCTCGCGCTCGCGCCGGGCGCGGCGATCTTCCTTGGCGGGTGCCGATGCCAGTGCGACCGGCGCAGCGGCGGTCGCCGGCCGCCCCGGCTCGGGCAGCAGCACCGGCAGCGGCGGCGTCATCCGCGCATCCGCCAGCCGCTGCGGGGAGGCACGCACCTCGCCGAAATGCACCGCGAACGCGCGATCGACCGCGCCCAGCCGGGGCAGGCGATCGAAGAACGGCTGCAGCCCCTGGCTCAGCCCGCCCGGCATCATGCTGGCCGCAATCCGCTCCGCGCCCTTGCTGTCGCCGGTCATCGCCAGGATGAACGCGCGCGTCCGCCAGGCGCCACGATCGCTGCGCCGCAGCAGCGGATCGATCACCGCCAGCGCCTCGTCGCGCTTGCCCGAAATGGCCAGCGACAGCGCGTAGCGCCGCAACGTCTCGTCGACCGGGCCGTCCTTCAGCGCCAGCCGATAGTCGCGTTGCGCGCGCTCCTGCTCGCCGATCAGGTCATAGGCCAGGCCGCGATCCGCGGCGAAGCGCCGCACGTCGCCGCGCAGCGCCTCGGCCTCGGCGAACAGCCGGAGCGCCTCGCCCGGCCGTCCGGCCTGGACGAGGATCGTGCCCTTGCCGGCCTTGATCCGGGGATTGCTGGGATCGATCCGCTCGGCGCGCGCGAAGAAGCCGGCAGCGGCGGTCGAATCGTCGAGCTTGAGCGTCAGTTCGCCCGCCCGCACCATCGCGTTCACATTGCTCGGATTGGCGGCGAGCAGCCGCATCTCGTCGGCCAGCGCATCGGCATCCGGCGTCGCCGGCTGCACGAACACGATCTGCGCCTGCGCCGCGCCGGCCAACGCGAGCGGCGCGACCAGCGCCGCAGCGGTAAGAAGGGAAAAGCGGAACACGGTCATCGGGATCGATGCTAGACGCCTGTACAGCTGAACCGGCAATGTCCGGAGCCCCGCCGGCGCGACGGACCGACGCGCACCGGCGACCAGCCGGTGGCGCCCGTCCGCCTCACCTCACTGATTGTTCTGGCGATGCAGGAAACGCGGGATATCGAGCGGATCCTTGTCCGTCGTTTCCTCGTCGCGCGCCGCGCCGCGGGTCGCGCCGGACATGCGCTCGAACAGTGTGCCGCCCAGCTTGACGCGCGGGGCCGGTGCGATCGGCGCCGGTGCGCCTTCGGGCGCAGCCTCTTCCTGCGGCGCGCCCGGCGACAGCCAGCGGCGCCGCTGGCTGCCATCGGCCACGTCCTGCGCGGGCTTGGCTTCGGGCTCGTCACCGAACGTCAGCGGTGCGCGCACCGGCGGCGCCACGGCATCGCTGCCGAGCACCAGTTCGTCATCGTCCGCTTCGACATTGCCCGACGCATCTTCCATCGTCGGCATCGGCTCGACGAGGGGAGCGACCACTTCCGGGGCGGGGGTCGGCGCCGCGGCCGGCTCTTCCGCCTTCTTGGGGGTGGCGAAGGTGAAGGCGCGGGTCGCCGGTGCCGGCGCTTCGACGCGCGCAACGGCCTCTATACCGGTGGCGACCACCGAGACGCGGATCTTGCCCTCGAGATCCGGGTTGAACGCCGAGCCCCAGATGATGTTGGCGTCTTCGTCGACCAGCTCGCGGATATGGTTGGCGGCTTCGTCGACTTCGAGCAGGCGCATGTCGTCGCCGCCGGTGATCGAGACGATCACGCCCTTGGCGCCCTTCATCGACACGCCGTCGAGCAGCGGATTGGCGATCGCCATCGACGCCGCCTCGATCGCGCGATTGTCGCCTGATGCCTCGCCGGTGCCCATCATCGCCTTGCCCATTTCCTGCATGACGGAACGGACGTCGGCGAAGTCGAGGTTGATCAGGCCGGGCATGACCATCAGATCGGTGATCCCGCGCACGCCCTGCTGCAGGACCTCGTCCGCCATCTGGAACGCTTCCTTGAACGTCGTGTTGGCGTTCGCCACCAGGAACAGGTTCTGGTTCGGGATGACGATCAGCGTATCGACGTATTTCTGCAGTTCCTCGATGCCGGCCTCGGCGCTCTTGGCGCGGCGGCTGCCTTCGAATGCGAACGGCTTGGTCACCACGCCGACGGTCAGGATGCCCATGTCGCGCGCCGCCTTGGCGATCACCGGGGCGGCCCCGGTGCCCGTGCCGCCGCCCATGCCGGCCGCGATAAACACCATGTGGCTGCCCTCGAGCGTCTTGGCGAGCTGATCGATCGTCTCTTCCGCCGCGGCGCGGCCGATTTCCGGCCGGCTGCCCGCGCCCAGCCCTTGCGTGATCTTCGCGCCGAGCTGGATCCGCTGCGTCGCGCTCGATTGCTTGAGCGCCTGCGCGTCGGTGTTCGCGACGAGGAAATCGACGCCCTGCACTTCGGCACGGATCATGTTGGCGATGGCGTTGCCGCCCGCGCCGCCGACGCCGATCACCGCGATGCGTGGGGTCAGCTCGTCGACTTCCGGGGCAAGAAATTCGATGCTCATGGTCTTGTCTCCAACGTGCACCAATACCCCGGCACACATGATTAATTACAGTGCGTTCTGCACTATCACTAGGGCCGCTTCCAGCACCAATGACACCGCATGTCGTAAAAGCTCAATAATTCGCTCGGGCCATCGCGATCAACCGCCGGATCACGCCGAACCCCTTGGGCCGGTGCACCGTCTGGTGCTTGCCCGCGAGCGAGCGCAGATCGACCGGATCGGACGCCGCGTAAAAGGCCAGACCCGCCAGCGTGGCGAAGGCCGGCCCGGAATGCGCCTCGGGCAGGGCGGTCAGTCCGCGCGGCCGCCCGACGCGGACCGACCGGCCCAGCGCCTGCTGCGCATAATCCGCCACGCCCTTCAATTCCGCGCCACCGCCGGTCAGCACCACCTGCCGCCCGACCGGCCCGGAAAATTTCAATTCGGTCAGCGCCTTCTGCACTTCGCCGATCAGGTGATCGAGCCGCTGGCGGATCACCGCGATCAGCTGCGCGCGGGTGATGCGCGTGCCGTCGCCCTGCCCGTCCTCCGCGCTCAACGGCGCGACGTCGATCATGTCGTGATTGTCGCGTGGGCTCGCATTGGCCGATCCGTAGAAGCATTTCATCCGCTCGGCCTGCGCCCGGCTGGTGCCGAACGCGCTGGCGATATCGTCGGTAATGTCCTGCGCGCCGAACGGGATCGAGGTCAGCCCGACCAGCATCCCGCCAGCGAACAGCGACACATTGGTGATCCCCGCCCCCATCTCGACCAGGGCGACGCCCAGTTCGCGCTCTTCGTCGCTGAGGCACGCCATGCCGGTTGCGACCGGCGCGGCGATGATCGATTTCACCTCGAGATGCGCATTGGCGACGCAAAGGCCGAGATTGCGCACCGGCGATCCATCGGCGGCGACGACATGGATGTGCACGCCCAGCCGATCGGCGTGCAGGCCGAGCGGCTTCTTCACCCCGGTCAGCCCGTCGAGCGTGTACAGCGCCGGCTGCGCATGCAGCACCATGCGGCCCGCGGGGTCGATCGATTCCCGCCCGGCATGGAGCAGCGCATCGATGTCCGATTGCTCCACCCGGTGCCCGCCGAGCTCGAATTCGATCGACGCGACGTCGCTGACCAGCCCCCCGGCCGAAAAGCTCACCCACACGTTCTGGATATTCACGCCGGCGATCCGCTCGGCCTGCTCGACCGCCTCGCGTACCGCCGCCTCGGTCGCATCGGCATCGGCGATATAGCCGCGCTTGACGCCGCGGCTCTCGCGCTGCCCGGTGCCGAGCACGATCAGCTCGCCGCCATCGCCCTTCTGCGCGATCATCGCCGATACCTTGGACGACCCGATATCGAGCGCCGTGATCAATCCCTCTGGTGCTACTTTCGCCATGATCTCTACCCCTGCCCCGCCACGCTAACACGCTTCTTCGCTTCGATCGCCGCGGGTTTTGCCGCCGCCCCCGCGTCGTTCGGATCGGTGATCGCGCGGCCCGCGCTCTCGCCCGGCTTGCGCGCGACGAGCTTGCTCGGATCGCGCATGTCGAAGCGCAGCCAGCCCTTGCCGAGCAACGGCTTCACCCCGTCCAGCTGCGCGAACTTGGTCAGCGCCGCCGCGGCCGCCTTGTCGCCCTCGGGCAGCGCCAGCGTCTCGCCGCTCTCGAAGGTCAGGTTCCAGCGCCGGTTGCCGACCCAGGTCGCCGCCTTGACGATCGGCCGCAACGCCGGCGCCGCGCCGAGCAGCTTCTGATATGCCGCTTCCTGCATGTTCGCGCCCGGCCCGATGACCAGCGGCAGATCGGGCATCGCATCGGCGCGCACCGGCTCCAGCCACACGCCGTCCGAGCCGATCAGCGACAATTGCCCCTTGTCCTGCCACACCGCGGTCGGCTTGCGCTCGACGATATGGACGAGCAGCGTGTCGGGCAGCCGGCGCGAGACATGCGCGTCCTGCACCCAGCCATATTGCAGCAATTTGGCGCGCACGTCCTCCAGCCGCACCAGCGGCATGGCGCGCGACTGCTGGTCGAGCGCGACGGCATAGACCGACATGCGGTCCATCCGTGCCAGCCCGGTCAGCTCGATCTTGTCGACGCGGAAGCCGGCGCGACCGACGCCCTCGGCCATCGCCGTACCGATCGCGGCGGGCACGCCAGCCCATACCGCCATCGTGCCCAGCCCCGCGATCACCGCGCCGGTGATCGTCCAGGTCGCCACGCGGTGCAGCGTCGCCTCGCTGATCGGCAGCGCGGCGATCATCCGGTCGATCATCGACACGCGCTGCACCTTGCGCTTCTGCACCGGGCGCCGTGCCGGACTGCGCTTCAGGGTGCGGCTGCTCACAGGAGCGCCTCCCCCTTCATCGCTTCATCGACGATCCGCTGGACCAGTTCGGGATAGCTCATGCCGTTGTGCCGCGCCTGTTCGGGCACCAGGCTGAGCGCGGTCATCCCCGGCTGCGTGTTGACCTCGAGCAGGAACAGCCCATCCACGCCGCGTTCGTCATCCCAGCGGAAGTCGGAGCGCGAGCAGCCCTTGCAGCCGAGCAGCCGGTGCGATTTCAGCGCCAGCGCCTTGCACGCCTGAGTGATTTCGTCAGGGATATCGGCTGGATAGACATGCTCGGTCATGCCGTCGGTATATTTGGAATCGTAATCGTAAAAGCCGCTCTTGGGCTTGAGTTCGGTGACCCCCATCGGCCAGTCGCCGAGCACCGCGGTGGTCAATTCGCGCCCGCGGATGAACGGCTCGGCGAGCAGTTCGTCGAATTCCTGCCACGGCCCCTCGGCGCCCGGCGCGATCGGGTTGCCGTAATTGCCGTCATGGGTGACGATCGCGACGCCGACCGACGAGCCCTCGTTGACCGGCTTCAGCACGTACGGCCGCGGCAGCGGATCGCCGTCGTGCAAGGTCTCGCTCTTGACGATCCGCCCGCCCGGCATCGGGATGCCATGCGGCACCAGCGCCTGCTTGGTCAGCACCTTGTCGATCGCGATCACCGACGTGATCATGCCGGAATGCGTATAGCGCAGCCCCATCAGATCGAGCATGCCCTGCACCGATCCGTCCTCGCCCGGCGTGCCGTGCAGCGCGTTGAACACCACATCCGGCGCCGCTTCGGCCAGCCTGGCGGCAACGTCGCGCCCCATATCGATCCGCGTCACGAGGTGACCCAGCGATTCCAGCGCCCGAGCGACGCCGGCACCTGACAGCAGCGACACCTCGCGCTCGGCCGAGGGTCCGCCCATCAATACGGCGATGTGGAGACTGTTCACTTCATCACTCCCACGCGCTGGATTTCCCATTCCAGCTCGATCCCCGAATGCGCCTGCACCTTGGCGCGCACGTCTTCGCCCAGTTGCTCGATCTCCGCGCTCGTCGCGCTGCCGAGATTGAGCAGGAAATTGGTATGTTTCTCGCTGACCTGCGCGTCGCCGCGGCGCAAGCCCCGGCATCCGGCCTGATCGACCAGCTGCCACGCCTTGTGCCCGTCGGGATTCTTGAACGTCGAGCCGCCGGTCTTCGAGCGCAGCGGCTGCGATGCCTCGCGCGCCGCGGCGATGCGGTCCATCTCCGCCTGGATCGCCGCCGGTTCACCGGGGTGGCCACGGAACGTCGCGCTCACCACGACACAGCCCTCGGGCAGCGTCGAGTGGCGATAGGTATAACCGAGCCGGTCGACCGTCAGCGTCGTGCGCTGGCCCGAGCGCAACACGACGTCGCAGTCGATCAGGATCTCGCTCGTATCGCGGCCATAAGCGCCGCCGTTCATCCGCACGAACCCGCCGACCGTGCCGGGGATCGAGCGCAGGAATTCCACGCCCGTAATGCCCGCATCGCGCGCGGTGGACGAGACCAGGATCCCGCTCGCTCCGCCGCCGCAGGTCAGCGTCGTCGCATCGATCGCCGCGACCTTGGCGAACGGCTTGCCCAGCCGCACGACCACGCCCGGCACGCCGCCATCGCGCACGATCATGTTCGAGCCGAGGCCGAGCGCCATCACCGGCACGGCCGGATCGAGCGCGGCGAGGAAATCCGTGAGATCGGCCACGTCCTTGGGCTCGAACAGCCACTGCGCATTGCCGCCGGACTTGAACCAGACCAGCGGCGCGAGCGGCGCGTTCGAGGTGAGGCGGCCGCGCACGACGCTAAGCCCCTCCCCTGAAGGGGAGGGGAGCAGCTGGCGCAACCCCACTCACCGCTTGGCCTCGATGCCAGCGGCCAGCCCGGCCGCCCACTTGGTAATATCCCCGGCCCCCAGGCACACCACCATGTCCCCGGGTTTCGTCACCTCGGCCAGCACCCCGGCCAGCGCGTCGGCATCCGCCACCGTCGCCGCCGAGCGATGCCCGCGCCGCTTCAATCCCTCGACCAGGGCCGCCGCATCGACGCCGTCGATCGGCGCCTCGCCCGCAGCATAGACCGGGGTCACCAGCACCATGTCGGCGTCGTTGAACGCCTGCTGGAACTCCTCCATCAGATTGCCCAGCCGCGTGTAGCGATGCGGCTGCACCACCGCGATCACGCGGTTTTCCACGCCCTCGCGCGCCGCCGCCAGCACAGCCTTGATCTCGACCGGATGGTGCCCGTAATCATCGATCACGGTCACCCCACCGGTCTCGCCAACCTTGGTGAAGCGCCGCTTCACACCGCCGAACTTGGCGAAGCCGGTGCGGATCGTCTCGTCCGGAATGCCCATTTCCAGCGCCACGCCGATCGCCGCCAGCGCGTTCTGCACGTTGTGCCGGCCGGGCATCGGCATCTCGATGCCCTCGATCGAGCGCACCGATCCGTCGCGCGCGCGCACCAGGCATTCGAAGCGGTTGCCGCCGGGGATCGGCGTCACGTTGACCCCGCGCACATCGGCTTGCGCCGCAAAACCATAGGTCACCACGCGGCGATCGCGCACGCGCGGGATGATCGCCTGCACTTCGGGATGATCGAGGCACAGCAGGGCCGCGCCGTAGAAGGGCACGTTCTCGATGAAATCGACGAAGGCGTCCTTCACCGCATCGAAGCTGCCGTAATGATCGAGATGCTCGGGATCGATATTGGTCACCACCGCGATCGTGCCGTCCAGCCGCAGAAAGCTGCCGTCGCTCTCGTCCGCCTCGACCACCATCCAGTCCGACGCCCCAAGGCGCGCGTTCGAGCCGTAGGAATTGATGATCCCGCCATTGATCACCGTCGGATCGACCCCGCCGGCATCGAGCAACGCGGCGATCATCGACGTCGTCGTGGTCTTGCCGTGTGTCCCCGCCACCGCGACGGTGGATTTGAGCCGCATCAGCTCGGCCAGCATCTCCGCGCGCCGCACCACGGGCACGCGCTTCTCCAGCGCCGCCTCGACCTCCGGGTTGCTGCGCACGATTGCGGTCGAAGTAACGACCACCGCCGCCTCGCCGATATTCTCCGCGGCATGACCGATCGACACGCGGATGCCCTTGTCGCGCAAGCCCTGCACGACATAGCCCTCGGCCACGTCGGACCCTTGCACGTCATAGCCGAGATTCTTCATCACCTCGGCGATGCCCGACATGCCGATCCCGCCGATGCCGACGAAATGGATCGTACCGATGTCGGTCGCGACACCCCTCATGTTTCAGAACCCTTCATGTGCAATGTCATCACGCATAGGCCGCCGCGTCGCCGAACTTCACCGGCTTGTTGAGGCCGATCGGCATGTCGCCCTGCGGTGCGTCGAGGCTTTCGACCAGATCGGCCAGATCGCGCACCGCATCGGGCCGGCCGCAGCTGCGCGCGCGCCCGGCGGCATTCTGCAGCGCGGCGGGATCGAGCCCGAGACGCTGCATCTGCTTGGCCAGTTCGATCGGCGTGAAGCTGCGCTGGTCGATCGTCCGCGCGCCGCCCGCCGCGGTCATTTCCCTGGCGTTGACGGTCTGGTGATCGTCGGTCGCGCTGGGCAGCGGCACGAGGATCGCCGGCCGCCCGGCGACGGTCAACTCGGCCAGCGTCGAGGCGCCGGCGCGCGCGATCACCAGATGCGCCCAGGCCAGCTGCTCGGGCATGTCGGGCAGATAGGTCGCCAGTTCCGCGGCGATCGACAGTTCGGCATATTTCGTCCGCGCGGCATCGATATCCTCGATCCGCGCCTGATGCGTCACCTGCAGCCGGCGGCGGAAGCTCACCGGCAGCAGCGACAGGCCGTCGGGCACGACCTGCGACAGGATGCTCGCGCCCTGGCTGCCGCCGGTCACCAGCACGCGGAAGATGCCGTCTTCCTCGAGCAACGGATAAGGCTGCGACCGGAGCGCCAGCACCTCGGCGCGCACCGGATTGCCGACGAGATGCGCCTTGCCGCGATACTTGTCCTTCAGCCGCTGGACGTTGGCATAGGAAGTTGCGATCGCATCCACGCGCCCCGCCACCAGCCGGTTGACGCGCCCGAGCACCGCATTCTGCTCGTGCACCGCGGTCGGGATGCCCGCGCTGAACGCCGCGAGCAAAGCGGGCAATGCCGGGTAGCCGCCGAAACCGATCACCGCCGCCGGCTTCTGATGCTTGTAGAGCTCGATCGCCAGTGCGCGCCCGGCGAACATCGCCTTCATCGCCTTGGCCCAGCCGATCGGCCCGCCGGCCAGCCGCCCGGCCGGCAGGACATGCGTCTGCACGCCATCGAACAGGCCGGGGAAGCGCACGCCGCGCGCGTCGCTGATCAGCGACACGTGATGCCCTCGCTTGCCCAGTTCCGCAGCCAGCGCCGCGGCCGGCACCATGTGCCCGCCGGTGCCGCCCGCCGCCAATACGAAATGCTTCTGCCCACTCATTGACCGAACCTCATTCGCCGCTCCACCGCGCGATATAGGGGGAGCGCGACACGAACGGGTTTCGCCGCGTGAATGCAAGCAGCAATCCCATCCCGATCGAGAGCGCGATCATCGACGAGCCGCCATAGCTGATGAACGGCAGCGTCATGCCCTTGCTCGGCGCCATGCCGGTATTGACGCACATGCTGATCAGCGCCTGCGCGCCGAACTGCGTCGCCAGCCCCGCCGCGGCGTACAACCGAAACTCGTCCTGCTCGTCGAGCAGTTTGACGAACACACGCACCACGATGGTCAGGAACAGGATCGCGATGACCGCGCAGGCGATCAGCCCGAATTCCTCGCCGATCACCGAATAGATATAATCGGTATGCCCCTCGGGCAGGCGGAACTTCATCGTGCCCCCGCCGGGGCCGGTGCCGCGCCAGCCGCCATTGGTGATCGCGTTATAGGCAGCGTTGGTCTGGAAATTGTCCGATCCGCCCTCCGTGCCCGGGAACAGGAACGCATCGATGCGCACCCGCGCGGTATCGTAGAACAGATAGGCCGCGACCAGCGCCACCGGCACGCAGCCGATCAGCCCGATCATCACGCGCACCGGCGTGCCCGAGATCATCAGCAGCGCGATCCACACCGAACAGAACACCACCGTCTGCCCGAAATCGGGCTGCAGCATCAGCAGCAGTGCGACGAAGCCGGTCAGCCCGCCGGTGATCCACACCACCGGCAATTGCGCGTCCTTGGCGCGCAGCGAGAGCAGCCACGCAACCGTGACGATGAAGAAAGGCTTGAGGAACTCCGACGGCTGCATCGAGGACACGCCGAAATTGATCCAGCGGGTCGCGCCGTTGCGCTCGAAGCCGATCACCGGCACCGCCATCAGCAGCACGAGGCAGACGAGCGCACCGATCAGCGCCATGCGCCGCGCCGCCGTCACCGGCAGCATCGAGGTGACGAACAGGACGGGCAGCGACACGCCGACCCAGCCCAATTGCCACCACAGATAATAAAGCGGCGCGATATGATGCTTGTCGTCGGAATAGCGCTGCGCCGCCGCCGGCGAGGCAGCGCCGACCGCGACCAGTCCGATCGCGATCAGCAGCAGCGCCAGCAGCAGCAGCACCCGGTCGATATCCCAGAACCACATGCCCAGCGCCGATCGGTCGCCGCGCCCGCCGCGATCCTTCATCCGGGTCCAGATGCCGGTCTTGAGCTGCACGCGCAGGTCGGTCATGCCAATGCCTCCACAAGCGCACGGAACTGATTCCCGCGATCCTCGAAATCCCGAAACTGGTCGAACGACGCGCAGGCCGGGGACAATAACACGGTTTCGCCCGGCTTGGCATTGGCGGCGGCACTGGCGACGGCGGCGGCGAGCGTGACGCTCTGCTCGACCGGCATGTGCGGCGCGAGGATCGCCGCAAAGCTCGGCCCCGAGGCGCCGATCGTATAGGCCTTCACGACATGATCGAACGCCGGCGCGCAGGCGTCGAGATCGTCCGACTTGGCCTGCCCGCCGAGGATCCAGTGGATCCCCGGGAACGCTGCCAGCGCTGGCGCAGTCGATTCCGGGTTGGTCGCCTTGCTGTCGTTGACGAACGCCACGCCGCCGATCGTGCCGACGCGCTCCATGCGATGCGGCAGGCCGGTGAAGCTAGCCAGCGCCGCATCGATCACCGCATCCGGCACGCCGAGATGGCGCGTCGCCGCGATCGCTGCCTTGGCGTTCAGCAGGTTGTGCGGCCCGCGCAGGGCCGGCCAATCCGCCGTCTCGCCTGTAACGACATCGGCGATGAACTGGATGATGGGGTCTTCGGCCTCGTCGAGCACATCGAGTTCCGCTTCGGCCGTATAGTCTACGATGGCCAACCTCTTAGGCGACTGCATCGCAAACAACCGAGCTTTGGATGCCGCATACGCCTCGAAGCCATCATACCGATCGAGATGATCCGGCGTGATGTTGAGCAGCACCCCCACGTCGCAATCGAGGCTTTGCGTCAGATCGATCTGGTAGCTCGACAGTTCGAGCACATACACGCCGCCTTCGGGCAGCGGTTCCTGCTCAAGGATCGGCAGGCCGATATTGCCGCCCAGCCGCGACGACACGCCTGCGGTCTGCAGGATGTGGTGGATCAGCGACACCGTGGTCGACTTGCCGTTGGTCCCGGTCACGCCGACCACCTTGTGCGCCGGCAGCGAGGCACGGGCCTGCGCGATCAATTCGATGTCGCCAATGATCGGCACCCCCGCCGCGCGCGCCTTGGCGGCGATCGGGTGGCGATTGAGCGGCACGCCGGGCGAGACGACGAGCGCGTCGAAGCCGGCTAGATCGATTGTCTCCGGATCGGCGAACTGCAACTCCTCCCCGTTCCGGGGAGGGGGACCATTCGCCTCTTCCGGCGAATGGTGGAGGGGGGGTGCCGCGAGCGAGGCGGGCGTTGCCGACACACCCCCTCCACCAGCTTCGCTGGTCCCCCTCCCCGTGCCGGGGAGGAGTGCATCGCGCTTTGCCGCATCCGCATCCCACGCCACGACCCGCGCCCCGCTCGCCAGCAACGCGCGCACGGTCGCCGCACCAGAGCGCGCCAGCCCCAGCACAGCGTAGCTCTTGCCGCGCCAGAGGGGCGAGGTAATCACCGCAGCTTCAACGTCGACAAGCCGGCCAGCGCGAGCACGAAGGCAATGATCCAGAAGCGGATCACCACGGTCGCCTCGGCCCAGCCGAGCTGTTCGAAATGATGGTGGATCGGCGCCATCTTGAACACGCGGCGGCCGGTGCGCTTGTAGAAGAACACCTGGATGATGACGCTGAGCGCCTCCATCACGAACAGCCCGCCGATGATCCCGAGCACGATCTCGTGATGCGCGACGACCGAGATCGCGCCCAGCGCGCCGCCCAGCGCCAGGCTCCCGGTATCGCCCATGAACACCGCCGCCGGCGGCGCATTGAACCACAGGAAGGCCAGCCCCGCGCCGACGATCGCGCCACAGAAGATCGCCAGCTCGCCCGCGCCCGGCACATGCGGAATGCCGAGATAGGTCGCGAACTTGGCGTTGCCGGCGAGATATACGATCACCATGAACGCGACCGAAGCGATGATCACCGGCATCGTCGCCAGGCCATCCAGCCCGTCGGTCAGGTTCACCGCATTGCCGAACGCGACGATCGTGAAGGCGGCGAACACCACGTAGAAATAGCCGAGATCGATCGAGACGTTGCTGAAAAACGGCAGGTACAGATGCGTGCCGTTCTGCCCGACGATGATCCAGCTCGCGGCCAGCGCGATGACGAACTCGCCGATCAGCCGCGTGCGCCCGGAAACGCCCGCCACGCTCGCCTTGCTGACCTTGTCGTAATCGTCGAGGAAACCGATCGCGCCGAAGCCCAGCGTCACGAACAGGCAGGCCCAGACATAGGGGTTGGCAAGATCCATCCACAGCAGGATCGACAGGCCCATGCTGGTCAGGATCATCAGCCCGCCCATCGTCGGCGTGCCGCGCTTGGCGAGATGCGTCTGCGGCCCGTCGGCGCGGATCGGCTGGCCCTTGCCCTGCCGCACCCGCAGCCAGCCGATGAAACGCGGCCCGATGATCAGCCCGATCACCAAGGCCATCGTCACCGCCCCGCCGGTACGCACCGATTGGTAGCGGAGCAGATTGAGCAGCCCCGGAAAACCCAGATATTCGGCGATGACATACAGCATTAACGTGTCCCGGCTTTCAGGCTTGCGACCAACGCCGCCAGCCCCACGCCATTCGATCCCTTGATGAGCACCGCATCGCCCGGCGCCAGGATTGTCATCAGGCTTGTCCGGGCGGCCGCGGCGTCGGCCACATGGACGAATTGCACGCGGCCCTCAAGCGCTTCCGCAAGCGCCGCCATCTCCGGCCCGACCAATACGACGTGCGAAACGCCCGCTTCGACGATCGGATCGGCCAGTGCGGCATGATAGTCGGCACTGCCCTCGCCCAGCTCGCGCATCTCGCCCAGCACTGCGATCCTGCGCGCCGCCTGTTCCGCGCCGAGCACGGCGAGCGTCGCGCGCATCGAGGCGGGATTGGCGTTGTAGCTTTCGTCGATCACCAAGGCTTGGCTGGCGTCGACCGGCGCCATGAAGCGCGCGCCGCGCCCCTGCAGCCCGCCCAGTTCGCCGAGCGCCAGCCCGGCCATCGCCAGATCGCCGCCCACGGCATCGACCGCCGCCAGCACGCCCAGCGCATTGGATACCCAGTGCATCCCGGGCTGCGCCATGGTGAAGCTCAGCTCGCGCTCGCCGAGCCGCGCGGTGACGAAGGTCGCGCCCGTCGCCAGCCGCATCGTCTCGATCGCGCGAACGTCGGCACCGGCATCGAGCCCGAACGTCACGATCCGGTCGGCATGCGGCCGGGCGGCGGCGATCAGCCGCTCGCGATGCGCGCTGTCATAGGGAATGATCGCCGTGCCGCCCGGCTCCAGCCCGGCGAAGATCTCGCCCTTGGCATCGGCGATGGCGGATTCGTCGGGGAAGAAGGCGGTGTGCGCCGGCGCGATCGCCGTGACCATCGCGACATGCGGCCGCACCAACGTGGTCAGGTGGGCGAGTTCGCCGGCATGGTTCATGCCCATTTCGAACACGCCGTAGCTGGCCTCGGCCGGCATCCGCGCGAGACTGAGCGGCACGCCGGTGTGATTGTTGTAGCTCTTGACCGAGCGATGCGCCGCGCCGGGCCGCGGGCGGTCGAGCGCCGCGAACAACGCTTCCTTGGTGCTGGTCTTGCCGACCGAACCGGTCACGCCGATGATCTTCGCCGCCGTGCGCGCGCGTGCCGCGATCGCCAGCGCCTCGAGCGCCGCCATCGTATCGGCGACGCGGACATGGGCGTGCGGGCAATCTTCGCTGACGATCGCGCCGGCGGCCCCGCGGGCAAACGCCTGATCGAGGAACAGATGGCCGTTGGTCGCCTCGCCGGTCAGCGCGACGAACAGATCGCCCGCACCGACCTCGCGCGAATCGAAGGTGACGCCGGTGACGGCGAAGTCCGCGGATGCCTGGCCGTTCGTCGCCGTCGCGATTTCAGAGGAAGTCCAGAGGCTCACAACTCCCCTCCCGCTTGCGGGAGGGGTTGGGGGAGGGCCTGTCCGGAGAAGACGCCATGTGTAGACACGCACTCCCCTAACCCAGATTGAGGTGAACGATGCCCCGCATCGTTCAGGTCATGCCGGGGGCATGACCGACCTCGAACTCGCAAGCGGGAGGGGGACTTAAGAGAGCGCGAGGCGAGGCCAACAAACACACTCACGCCGCCATCTCCCGCGCCACGGTCACGTCGTCGAACGGCAGCACCAGATCGCCGACGATCTGCCCCTGCTCATGCCCCTTGCCGGCGACCAGCACGATGTCCTCCGCGCCCGCCATGGCGATCGCCGCGCCGATCGCCTCGCGCCGCGATCCGATCTCGCGCGCGCCCGGCGCGCCGTCCAGCACCATCGCGCGGATCGCCGCGGCGTCCTCGCCGCGCGGATTGTCGTCGGTCACGATCACCATGTCGGCCATCGCCGCGGCGATCGCGCCCATCGCCGCGCGCTTGCCCTGGTCGCGATCGCCGCCCGCACCGAACACCACGATCAGCCGGCCTTTGGCGTGCGGCGCCAGCGCGGCGATCGCCGCCTCCAGCGCGTCGGGCGTATGCGCGTAATCGACATAGACCGGCGCGCCGCTGCGCGCGATCACGGCTCGCTCCAGCCGCCCGCGCACCGGTTGCAGCCGCGCGAGGCTCGCCAGCGTCGTCGCGACAGTGCCGCCGGTGGCGATTACCAGACCGGCCGAAACCAGCGCGTTGGCCGCCTGGTAGGCGCCGATCAGCGGCAGGTTGACCTTGAACGTCCTGCCCTCGGCCTCGATCACCAGCCCCTGGCCGAGCAACGTCGGATCGCGCGACACCAGCTTGAGCGTCTCACCCTCGGTGCCGACCGAGATCACGCGCACGCCGCGCGCCCGGGCGATGTCCGTCACCTGCGCCGACCAGGGATCGTCCGCCCAGATCACCGCCGCGCCGTGCGGCTCGACGACCTCGGAGAACAGCCGCATCTTGGCCTCGAAATAGGCCTCCATCGTGCCGTGATAATCGAGATGGTCGCGGCTCAGATTGGTGAACGCCGCCGCGCGCACCGGCAGGCCTTCGGTGCGATATTGCGACAGGCCGTGGCTCGATGCCTCGAACGCGACATGGCTCACCCCTTCGCGCGCCAGCCCCGCCATGTTCGACAGGAACGTCACCACGTCCGGCGTGGTCAGCCCGGTCGAGACGCGGTCGTCGCCGGTGGTGACGCCGAGCGTCCCGATCGACGCGGCATGGAAGCCGTCCATGCGCCACAATTGCCGTGTCATCTCGACGCACGATGTCTTGCCGTTGGTCCCAGTCACCGCGACTGCCACGGCGGGAAAGGGCGCGAAGAAGCGTGCCGCCAGCTGGGCGAAGCGCGCCCGCGGATTGGCGTCGGCGATATGCACTGCGCCTTCCACCCGCGCCTCGGGCCGCGCGACCACGGCGATCGCCCCGGCCTGCACCGCGGCGACGATATAATCCTCGCCATTCACCCGCGCGCCGGCGAACGCGCCGAACACGGTGCCTTCGGCCACCTTGCGATGATCGATCGCGAAGCCGCTGACCGTGGCCTGCTCGTCGCCGCCGGTCAGCGTGCCAAGCTTCATTGCGCGATCCTCATTCTGCGTCGGCCGGGGTTTCGCCCGGCGCATGCCACAATAAGGGCAGCAATTCCGAAACGTCCACATCGCGCGCGTTGTCCGGCATCACGCCGAGCATCGCGCCGGTCCGGCTGATCACTCGGCTGACCACCGGGGCGGCGGTATAGGCGGCGGTGGTCTGGAACGAATTTTCCTTCACCCGCTTGGGGCTGTCCATCATCGCGATCACCACATAGCGCGGGCTGTCCATCGGGAAGGCAGCGGCGAAGGTCGAGACGTTGGCGTTCTTGAGATAGCCACCGCCGCCCGCCACTTCGGCGGTGCCGGTCTTGCCGCCGACGCGGTAGCCCGGTGCCTCGGCCATCCGTCCGGTGCCCTGCGTCACGATCAGCCGCAGCAGCTGCCGCATCCGCGCGCTGGTCGAGGGCGAGAGCACGCGACGGCCCTTTGCCGCCTGGCCCGGCGCCACGCGCAGCAGCGTCGTCGGGCGCCAGATCCCGCCATTGACCAGCGTCGCATAGGCATTGGCGAGATGCAGCGGCGTGACCGCGATGCCGTGCCCGTAAGCGGTGGTCATCACCGTGGTGCGCGCCCAGTATTTCGGCCAGATCGGCTTCTGCTTCTCGCGCAGCTCGATATCGGGCTTGGTGCCGAAGCCGAGCTTGGTGAACATCGCCGACAGCCGGTCCTTGCCTATCTGGTCGGCGATCCGCGCGGTGGCGATGTTCGACGAATGGATCAGCGTCTCGGGGATGTTGAGATAGCGCTTCTGCGCGTGATCGTCATGGATCGTGAAGCCGCCGACATGCAGCGCCTGCGTGGCATCGAAGCGCTTCGCCATGCTGGTCACCACGCCGGTCTCGATCGCCGTCGCCATGGTGATCGGCTTGAACGCCGAGCCCAGCTCGTACACGCTCTGCGTCACGTTGTTGCGCAGCGATTCGCTGTTCGCGGTGCCGACCTTGTTGGGGTTGAACACCGGCAGCGAGGCCATCGCGATCACTTCGCCGGTATTCACGTCCAGCACCACACCGGTCGCGCCGCGCGCCTGATAGGCGTTCATCGCCGCGCCGAGCTCGCTCTCCATCGCCGCCTGCACGCGATAGTCGATCGACAGGGTCAGCGGCGATGCGCGATCGATCGGATTGGCCAGCCGCTCGTCGAACGCGCGCTCGATCCCGCTCGCGCCGGCCAGCCGCCCGGCCGCCGCGTCGGGGCTGAGGAAGCCGAGCACGTGCGCGGCGAGCGTGGTCTGCGGATAGAGCCGCTCGGGCTCCTTCTCGAACACCACGGCCGGTTCGCCCAGCGCGTTGACCGCGGTGACCAGCGAGGGCGAGGCATGATGCTCTAGGAAGGTGAACGAGGAGGTCATCGTCAGCCGTTCGTAGAACCACGCCTCGTCATGCGTCGGGATCAGCGCCGCCAGCTTGGCTGCCAGCTCGTTCTTGTCGCCCAGCACCTTGCGGGGATGCACGCCGATGCCCCAGGCCTCGATCGTCCGCGCCAGCGGCTCGCCGTTGCGATCGACGATATCGCCGCGCGACCAGCTGGCGCTGAGGATCGCCGCGCGCGCCGTCGCCGGATCGGCCGAGATCGCCAGCACCGCCAGGCGGATCAGGACGACCGCGATCGCCGCAGTGAACAACAGCAGCAGGATCATCAGGCGCATGTGCGCCGTCTGGATCAGCACATGGCGCTGCGCCGTCGGTCGCCGATGCGGCATGGGACGGGCGAGCGCGATGCTCACCGCAAGCGGCCTGCTTCCCGGCTGGCGCCGCTGGTCAGATCACCGATCATCGAATCGCTCAGCAGTTTGCGATCGAGCATCGCCACGGTCTGCGCCTTGCGCTGCACGGCGGCCGTCTTGACCGGCGCCGCGGCGATCGCGGCGGCGGGCTGCGGCTTGGCGCTGGCCACGGCGACGCTGACCACGGCCGGCGCGGCGGTCGCCAGCGGCACGGCGGCGGCGCTGTTATGCTGCGGCACGATCAGCGCGGCGGTCTGCACCGTGGCGCCGCCGGTGCCGAGTGGATGATTGAAGTCGAGCGATGCGAGCTGCGCCTCGTCGGTGACATATTGCCCGGCGACGGGTGCTGCCAGGCGCAGCGTCTCGCCGTTCCACTTTTCTAACTGCGCGATGTTCGAGCGCGTCTCGAACTCGGTTTCCAGCGCGCGGATGTCGCGATTGGCCTGCGCGATCTCGCGCGTCGTGGCGTCGAGCTTCTTGCGCTCGGCGGCGACGTGCAGCGGCACGATCAGCACGCCGAGTGCGACCACCACGCCGATGCCGAACCAGGCCAGCATCTTCCACACGAACGCCATCATTCCGAAAATCCCTTGCTCGTGGTCGTGTTGCTTGGCGCAGCGCCCCAGGCGGCCGCCGCCGTCCGGGTCGCCACGCGTAATGTCGCCGATCGCGCCCGCGGGTTGCGCGCAATCTCTTCCTCGCCGGCGCGCACCGCGCGACCGACCGCCTCGAAGCTCGGCGCGTTCTTGGCCTTCACTTCGGGCAGGTGGCGCGATCCCGAGGGCAGGCCGCCGCTGCGTTCGCGCAGGAAGCGCTTGACCAGCCGGTCCTCGCCCGAATGGAAGGTGATCACCGCCAGCGTCCCGCCCGGCTTGAGCACGCGCTCGGCCGCCGCCAGCCCGTCCTCGAGCTCGCCGAGTTCGCGATTGACCTCGATGCGCAGCGCCTGGAACGTGCGCGTCGCCGGATCCTTCTTGTCGTGCGGCTTGTAGCCCAGCGCGCGACGCACGATCCGGGCGAGCTCGCCCGTCCGCGTGATCGGCCGTGCCGCGACGATGAACTGCGCCACGCGGCGCGAGCGCGGCTCGTCGCCGAATTCGTACAGCACGTCGGCGATCCGCGCCTCGTCCGCGGTGTTGACGAAATCGGCCGCGCTCTGCCCTTCCTGGCTCATCCGCATGTCGAGCGGACCGTCGGCCTGGAAGCTGAATCCGCGCTCCGGCTGGTCGAGCTGCATCGAGGACACGCCGATATCCATCGTCACGCCGTCGACCGGCACGACGCCGAGCGCCGACAGTTCGGCTTCCATCGCCGAGAAGGTCGCCGGCACCAGCGTCAGCGCGTCCCGCTCAGCTTCCAGCGCGCGGCCGGCGGCGATCGCATCCGGATCGCGGTCGAACGCCAGCACGCGCGCGCCGGCCGCCAGCATCGCGCGGGTGTAACCACCGGCGCCGAACGTCGCATCGACCTGCACGTCGCCGGGGGCAATGGCGAGCGCGGCGAGGACTTCGGCGAGCAGCACGGGCACGTGCGGCGCGTCGGCGATGGGTGGGGCGATGGGCGGGGCGATCGGCAGCGTCACAGCGCGATCCCCTTCTGCTGGCAGTGGAAGCGCGCGCAATCCTTCATCACTTCGGCGACGTCGGATTCGATCAAAGTGCGCGGATCCCAGATCTCGAAACACTCGAACGTGCCGTAGAAAAAGGCATTGGCGCCGATCTTGGCGCGGAAGCGCGCGAAGGCGGGCATGATGAAGCGCCCGCTGCCGTCGAACGGCACCGGCTCGCCCTGCACGATCTCGCGCAGGATGTTCGGGTTATGCGTGCCATGCTTGGCGAGATATGCCGCCTGCAGCTGCGCGGCGAGCGCCTTGAGCTCGGTGCGATAGCGTTCGTCATAGCCGATCAGGCACGGGCTGCTGCGATGCGCGCCGATGATGACGCTGCCGCCGTCCTTGCCATCGGCGCGCGGGCTGTTGGCGGCGAGCGCCGCACGGAGGGACGCAGGGATGGCGCACCGGCCCTTGTCATCGACAAGACCGATACCCTCACCCTGATAGTCCACCCTGTCGATCACGCTTACCCCATGTCAGTCGGGCATGACTTCTCCGGTCCCGGAAACGATGCTGAATCGCTTCCCGGCTCCTGACTGGTGCAGGCGAAAGAGTATGCCCCTCAATAAGATACGCGTTATCGCGGGCGGGCCGGGGATTCAAGGGGAAACCAGGGGAGATCCGGGGACGGCCGCCTATGCGTTTGGATTCGCGGCCGAAAATTTATCAGCCATTCCAGCATGTTCCGCTTGTGTTCACGGTAGAAAATGATGGAATCGGTGCGCGGGGTGCCTGATCCCCGCGGCCACCCGATCTTTCCCCGATTATCCCCGCAGCGTCCCGCACGCGCGGTATCGCGCGTCAGCGCGGCGGTTGATCCGGGGTCGCGGCGGCGACGTTCTCGGTTGCGGTGCTCGGCGTCACACCGAGATCGGCGAGCGGCTCGCTGCCGTCGCCCAGCCCGGCCAGGCCGTTGCCCATCGTCAGATTGGCGACGACATCGGCGCGCGATCCGCCCGACACGGCGCGCTCGCGGCTCGCGGTCGAGAAGATCGCCGCGGCCAGCCCGATCAGCAGCAGCACGGCGGCAAGGCCGATCATGCCGACGCGTACGCGTTGCGTCGTCTGGGCTGAATCGTTCGCGGGATTGCTGGTTTTCATCATGCCTGTGGCAGAAATGTACCAGAAACGCTTCGTCGTGTCGATGCCACCGCTCACCCCCGGGCAAGCCAGGCCGGAACCGGCAATCCTTTCGCCTCCAGCCACTCGCGATTGTACAGCGTTGAAAGGTAGCGGAATCCCGTATCGCACAGGATCGTGGCAATGCGCTTGCCCGGCCCCAGATGCCGCGCCAGCCGCACCGCGCCGGCAACGTTGATGCCCGATGACAGGCCCAGGCACAGCCCTTCCTCGGCCAGCAGCCGCTCGACCCATTCCATCCCTTCGGCATCCGAAATGCGGAATTGCGTATCGATCGGCGCGCCCTCCAGATTGGCGGTGATGCGCCCCTGCCCGATCCCCTCGGCAACCGACGAGCCCTCGGACTTCAATTCGCCGTGGGCATAATATTCGTACAGCGCCGCGCCATGCGGATCGCTGAGCGCGATGCACACCTGCTCGTCCTTGGCTTTCAGCCCCAGCCCGACGCCCGCGATCGTCCCGCCGGTCCCCGCCGCGCAGGTGAAGCCATCGATCCGGCCGTCCATCTGCGCCCAGATTTCCTCCGCCATGCCCGTGATATGCCCGCGGCGATTGGCGATATTGTCGAACTGGTTGGCCCAGATCGCGTTCGGCGTCTCCTCGGCGATGCGGCGCGACGTGTGCACGAAATGCCCGGGGTTGGAATAAGGCGCGGCCGGCACCAGCACGAGTTCCGCGCCCAGCGCGCGCAGCGTGTCCATCTTCTCGCGGCTCTGCGTCTCGGGCATGACGATGATCGTCTTATAGCCCTTGGCGTTGGCGACCAGCGCGAGCCCGATCCCGGTATTGCCCGCCGTCCCCTCGACGATCGTCCCACCGGGCTGAATCGTCCCGCGCGTCTCGGCATCCTCGACGATCGCCAGCGCCGCGCGATCCTTGACCGACGCGCCGGGATTGGCGAACTCGCATTTGGCGAAGATGTCGCAGCCGGTGGCCTCGCTCGGCCCCTTGAGCCGCACCAGCGGCGTATTTCCAATCAGAGCGAGCGTGTCGGGTGTTGTGTGCATCGCCCCTAAATAGGCGATGCGCCGCGTCCGGCAATCCACCCAATTTTGGCTGCGCCCAATTCGGGCTTGTGGTATAAACCTTCCCCTGGAGGTAGATCATGGGCGTACAGCTCAACATCAAGGATCCCGAAACCGTTCGTCTCGCACGCAAACTGGCCGAAAAGCTCGGCGGTTCGGTAACAGCCGCGATCCGTATCGCCGTGGAAGATAAAATGGCCTCGATCGACAAGAGCGAAGCAAGACCGACGATCGAGCAGACCATGGAACTGATCAGCGGTCTTCGAGGTCATTGGAAGCCGGAATTTGACGGGCAGGAATTGTCGCTGACGTACAAGGATCTGCTGTACGATGATCGCGGCCTGCCGAAGTGATCCTCGATACGTCGGCCGTCATCGCCATCCTGCGAAACGAACCCGAAGCCCGTCCCTTTGTCGAAGCGATGTTAGCCGCAGAAACGCTATGGCTGTCCGCGGGCAGCTGGCTGGAACTCACGGCCGTCACCACGCGCGCTGCCGACAAGCATATCGGCGATGCGGCTGATCTCTTGCTCGAACGCTTTGGCGTGGTGATCCAGGATGTGACGAAGGAGATTGCCGTCGTCGCCCGCGATGGGTATCGCAGCTATGGTCGCGGCACCGGACACGCCGCCAAGCTCAATTTCGGCGATTGCTTCGCCTATGCGCTCGCCAAGGTGACCGGCGAGCCGCTGCTCTTCAAGGGTGACGATTTCACCCATACCGATATCGTGCCGGCGCTCACGCCACCCCCGCCACGCGCAGATCCGGCCCCGGCCGCCCGCTGAGCCACGGGCAATACATTCGGTAATCGCTGATCGGCGACCACCGGGGATACGTGAAGATCGCCGGGCGGTTCCTCTCCACCCCGAAATGCGCCGCCCAGGCAAAGCCAGCGCCGGAACGCGGCATAGGTGGTGTTCGTCGCCATGGCGCCGATGCTATCTGGCCGCCGGCCGTTGCAAGCCCGCGGTGCCGCCCCATCTACAGCGTGTAGCAGGGGACATGACCATGGCGACCGACCTTTACGACCTTACCGTCCCCTCGCTGCTCCGCGGCCTTTCCGCCATGTCCGCTTTCCTTGCCAAGGCCGAGGGCTGGGCCGCCGAGACCGGCACCGATCCGGGCGACCTGCTGACCGCCCGGCTCTATCCCGACATGGCGCCGCTCTCCGCGCAGATTCAGCGCGCCAGCGACAGTGCCAAGGGCGCCGCGGTGCGCATCGGCGGGATCGAGAATGTCGCGATGGCCGATGAAGAAGTGACCTTTGCCGATCTCCAAGCGCGCATCGCGCGCACGGTCGCGTTCCTTGAGGCGGTGCCGGCCGATGCGATGAACGGCCAGGAAGCCCGGCCGGTCACGCTGGTCACGCCGGGCCGCTCGGTCGCGTTTACCGGCATCGGCTTCGCGCTCGAATTCGTCCTGCCCAATTTCTATTTCCACCTCACCACGGCCTATGCGATCCTGCGCATGAAGGGCGTGCCGCTTGGCAAGCTGGACTATCTCGGCGCCGCCTGACACCCCGTGAAGGTCAAGCGCAGCTTCCCGCCGGTCGTCGATGCCGATACCCGGCTGCTCGTGCTCGGCAGCCTGCCGGGCGACGCGTCGCTCGCCGCCGCGCGCTATTATGCGCATCCACAGAACCAGTTCTGGCGGCTGATGGCAGCGGTGGTCGATGTCGATCTGCCCGCTCTGCCCTACGACGATCGCCTGACCGCGCTGCGCGCAGCCCGGGTCGGCTTGTGGGATGTCGTGGCCAGCGCCACGCGCCCCGGCAGTACCGACGCGGCGATCCGCGATCTCGTCGGTAACGATCTGCCCGGTCTGGTCGCCACGCTGCCCGGCCTCGCGGCGATCGCCTTCAACGGCGCCACTGCCTATCGCCACGGCGTGCGTCAGCTTGCCGGCCATGATCTCCGGCTGATTCCGCTGCCGTCGAGCAGCCCGCTGCACACGATCGGCCTGGCCGCCAAGCGCGCCGCCTGGATCGCGCTGCGCGATGTGCTGCGCGCCCCTTGAAGCGGTCCGGCGCGATAGGCTAGGCGCGAGATCACGCCGGCCGCCCGAGAGGATATCGCATGAAGCATCCGCTGCTGATCGCCAGCTTGCTGCTGGCCACCATCCCGCTCGGCGGCTGTGTCGCTGGCATGGCCGTTGGCGCTGTCGACATGGCCGTGCGCGGCGCGCGCGGGAAACCGGAAAACAATGCGGCACTACTTCCCACTGCGGTGCAGGCGTGCAGCGCGCGCGCCGCGCCGTATGGCACGGTCAAGGTGATCGATAAGCAGCAGGTGAGCATCGATCGCATCAAGGTATGGGGCACGGCCGACAACGGCACCACGCGCCATTCGTTCGAATGCACCTATGGCAAGAAGATCACCAGCTTTAAGCTGCGGGCGCTTCCCGCAGCGCGCTGAGCCGGCGGCTCAGTCCTTGCTGAAGAACAGATCCGCCACGCTCTGCGCGATCCGCGCCGGGCGATGCGTGGTGGCATCGACGCAGCACCAGCTCGATTGCACTTCGGCCAGCACTTCCTCGCCGCGCTTGATGATCGTCTGGTAGAAGGCGCGTGCGCCCTGCACCTTCTCGAGCAATACGGTGGCGATCACCTCGTCGTCGAGAAAGGTCGGCTTGCGATAGGTGATCTCGTGCTTCAGCGCGACCCACAGGTTCGCCGCGATCGCCTCGGCCGGCGCGAAGCGCTGCCAGTGGCTGACCACCGCGTCCTGCACCCACTTCAGGTAGGACGCGTTGTTGACGTGACCCATGAAGTCGATGTCGGCGGGGTCGATCCCGATCGGGAAGCTATGGGGGATGGCTGTACTCACTCGCGCTCCATAGCAGCAAAGACATTACTGCGCGATGACTTTCGCATTTCCGATTGGTGACAGGCCGCCCGGATCGCCGCTGTCCTACCCGGCGATGTTCTGCTATTGTTCCACGATGGCCCTGTCAGTCGAGTCGCGCGCCGTCAGCATCGCGGGGGATCCCGCCGCGTCCCCGCGCGCGCACGCGAATCCGTGCGACTTTCGCGACTTTCCGGCACACGCACACGCCTTCCCGCCCCGCCCGCTGCGCTGGCTGTTTCTCGATCTCAATTCCTATTTCGCCAGCGTCGAACAGCAATTGAACCCGGCCTTGCGCGGCAAGCCGATTCTCGTTGCGCCGGTCGATAGCGACACCACCGTGGCGATCGCCGCCAGCATCGAGGCCAAGCGCTACGGCATCTCGACCGGCACGCCCGTCTGGGAAGCCAGGCGGCTGTGCCGCGATCTGATCGTCACGCCCGCCCGCCACGAACAATATGTCATCTTCCACGATGCGATCATCGCCGAAATCTGGCGGCACATCCCGATCACCAAGGTCTGCTCGATCGACGAGGTCGCCTGCCGCCTGCTCGATAACGAGAACAGTCACGAAGCTGCGACCGCGCTCGCGCACCGCATCAAGGCCGGGATCCGCGCCAATGTCGGCGAATGCCTCACCTCCTCGGTCGGCATCGCGCCCAATCGCCTGCTCGCCAAGCTCGCCTCGGACATGCAGAAGCCGGACGGGCTGGTCGTGCTCCATGCCGAAACGCTGCCGCAGCGGCTGTACGATCTGCCGCTGCGCGACATTTCGGGCATTGGCGCCAAGATGGAGCGGCGGCTGGCGCAAGACGGCATCAACGACATCCGGCAATATTGCGAACGCCGTCCGCGCGATGCCGGCAGCGCCTGGGGCGGCACCAACGGCGATCGGCTCTGGTATCTGCTGCACGGCGTCGATCTGCCGGAAAAGGCCACGCAAAGCCGCAGCATCGGCCACAGCCACGTCCTCTCGCCGGGCAAGCGCGGGCTCGAGCCGGTCCGGCTCACCGCGCGCCGCCTGGCGCTCAAGGCGGCCAGTCGATTGCGGCGGAAAGCCTATCGCAGCCGCCTGCTCGTGCTCCATGCGCGCTTCGAGAATGACAAATCGACCTGGCGCGCGAGCCGCAAACTGTCTTCGACGCAGGATAGTTTCGCCGTTCTCGCCGCGCTGGATACGCTGTTTCCGCAGCTCGTCGCCGCCGGCCGGGCGCGCCCGGGCGATTTCCAGATCCGCATGATCGGCGTCACGCTCGCCGAGATCGAGCCGGTCGGTGCAGAACAGGCGTCGCTGTTCGGCCTGCTCGATCCCGATGATCCGCTCGCACGCGAAACGCGCACCCTGTCGCTCAGCCGCGCGATGGACCGGATCAACGAAAAGTTCGGGCGCAATGCCGTCAGCCTCGGGCCGCAGGCCGGCGGCCGTATCGATCGGGTCGGCACCAAGATCGCGTTCGGGCGCATTCCCGATCTGGACGAGTTCCACGAATGACCTGCCAAGCAACAAACTGTAACAATTGCTGCGACGCACACAGCCCAACGCACCGTTTCCCCGCGGTCACTTGACGTTTTCCTTCGCGTGCGCGAAGCAGCCCCCGCCATGAAGAAACTGCTCCCCAGCATCGTCGCTGTCTCGCTCCTGGCGTTGACGGCTTGTAACAGCAACAAGGATCCGGAGGTCGTGTCGAGCGTGTCGGAAGACCCGCAGGCGGCCGAGATCGCCAACCGCGCGCCGGTCGAGCTGCCGCCGTCGATCAAGGCCGAGAAGTCGATGCGCTGCCAGCCGGGCAACGCGCTGTTCTTCGTCACCTTCTTCAACGGCGACAAGCAGGCGCTGGTCCGCACCGAGAAGACCGGCCCCGCTACCAAGCTGACCGCGGTCACCGCCGGCGACCCGCTGACCGGCGAAGGCTGGACGCTTACCGGCACGCCGACCAGCGCCAAGATCACGCAGCCGGGCAAGGGCGAGTTCACCTGCAAGGGTTGAGCGCCAACGCCTGACCGAAACAACGGCCGGCGGAGCGATCCGCCGGCCTTTTTCGTGCCGCGTCAGGGCGTCGGCGTGCGATTGGCAGGCCGCGCCAATAGCGGCCGCCCCGCCCGGTCGAACGTGACACGCTGGATATGCGGCGCGCGGCGGGCGCCGCATTTCATCCCCGGCCCGGGATTGGCGTGATAGACGATCCACGCGCTGCCATCCCCCGCCTCGAAGAAGCCGTTATGCCCCGGCGCGTAGATCCCGGCCGCCGGCGCTTTCGCCAGCACGGGCCCGGGCAGCTTGGTCCAGGTCGCGGCGTCGAGCGGATCGCCGCCCGGCTTCGCCTGCAGCATCCCCAGCGCATAATCATCCGACCAGCACGCGCTGCCGGAATAGCTCATGAACAATTGCCCGCTGGGCCCGCGCAGCACGGCCGGCCCCTCCAGGATCTGTCGCCCGCCCTGCCGCTCCCACGGCTGGTCGGGCCGCGCGATGATCGTCTCCGGGCCGCTCAGCGTCCAGGGATCGCGCATCGCCACGATCGCCAGGTCGCTGTCGCTGCCGACATAAGGCGAATAGGCGAAATACAGCTTGCCGCGATCGACGAACACCGTGCCGTCGATCCCGGTATGCGCCGTTGCCAGCCGACCCCGATCGACCCAGGTCCCCGCGAGCGGATCGTCGCCGGCATTCTCCAGCACGAAGATGCCGCGATGCGCATCGTCATCATGCCCCGCCGCCGCGGCGGTATAATAAATATACCATTTGCCCTCGATGCGATGCAGCTCCGGCGCCCAGATCGACTGCGCATTGGCGCCGCCCGACGGTCGCCACACCACCACTTCCGGCGCCGCGGCGAGCTTGCCCAGATCGCGGGTGGCGCGGATTGCCAGCCGGTCGCCCAGCGTGTTCATATAGTAATAGGTCCTGCCGTGCCGGACGATCCACGGGTCTGCGCCCGACGGCAGGATCGGATTAGCGATCGCGGGGCCCGCATGCTCGCGCGGCGCAGCGGCCGCGCACGGCGGCGTCGCTCCCAGCAGCAGCGTCACCGCCGCCAGTAAATACGACTGTCCAACTAAGTTCATGCTGTCTCCTGACCTTTCGTCCGTCGTCGGGCGGGGCGACGATGCGGCCCACTGATCTGCGGCAATGCCACCGTTGGCCGCGATTCATCTAATGTTTAGCGAATGCGCCATATCCTCGTGTCGGGCGATCGGGGGGCAAATTCTGTGTCGAAGACAAACTTTGCGTTGGAAACGGATCTGCATGGTCGCCTGGTGCGGGCGACCAACTTCGTGCTCGATCATTGGTGGATCTGGCCGCTGGCAATCCTGGTATTGTGGTTAGGCTTGTGGCTGAAGGGTCGCCACGCGCTGGCCGCGCGGCTCGATGAGCGCGCCGATGCCGCCTTCGGCGATGTCGATGCGCTGCTGATCGAGCGCAAGACGCTGATCGGCAACCTCGCCGAGGTGGTTCGCGCGTTCGCCACGCGTGAACATGATGTGATCCGCGACGTGCTCGACGCCCGGGTGGATGCGCTAGAGGCGATCGACGGCGCGATCCGGGCGGAGACCCAGGTCGCCGGTGTGCTGCAAAACCTGTTCACGGTCAGCGACCAATATCCGGCGTTGGCGTCGGCCAATCACTATGCCCGGCTGCGCGACGATCTGATCCGTATCGAGGATCGCATCACGGCGGCCCGCCGCTTCTACAATCTGGCGGTCGAGGAAGCCAATGCCACGCGCCAGGCCTTTCCGGCGAACCTGTTTCCCGCCAAGACCCCGCCGCGCGACAAGTTCAGCCTGGGGGAACGGCGCGCCGAATTCGCCGAACCGGTCTCCATCTCGCTCTAGGTCGGGCGATGCGGCGCAAGCTTCCGACGACCGGCTATATCGCGCACGCCGATGCCAATCGGCGGCGGTTCGTCCTGCTGTTCGCCGGCTATCTGCTCGGCTTTCAGCTGGTCGGCGCCTTCGCGCTGACGATGATCCTGCTGCTGGTCGATCGGCAGCACACCATCCTCACTGATCCAGTCGCTTATGCCCTGCGCTATGCCGCGCCGCTCGTGTTGCTCGCTGCGCTTGTCTTCTGGCACATCTATCGGCGCCATGCGCAGTTCGTCGCTACGGCGCTGAACGTCAGCTTCGTGGAGCGCGCGCAGGAACCGCGCTTTGTCGCGATCGCCGAAGAACAATGTACGGCGCTTGGCGTTCGTCTGCCGCGTTTCGGGCTGATCGAGGCGCCGGAGCCCAATGCGCTTACCGTCGGCACCGGACCATCGGCCGGCATGATCGCCGTGACGCGCGGGCTGCTTGATCGGCTGGACGATGACGAACTCGCTGCCGTGCTCGCGCATGAAGCATCGCATATTCGCCAGGGCGACACGCGGGTATTGGCGGCAAACCATGCGCTGATGCGCACGGCGGTGTTGTTCCAGACGCATAACGTGTTGCGGATCGAGGATTGGCGTCAATTATGGCTTCCGCTGGTCCTGCCGCCGGTCCTGATCCTGATGATCGCCGGCGGCGCGGCGACGCAAGCGTCGATGCGCTACGCGCGCTGGGCGCAACGCGGCGTTCGCCTGAGTCGCGATCATATCGCTGATGGCGAGGCGGTCCGTGTGACGCACTTCCCCGAAGCATTGGTATCGGCATTGGAAAAGATCGGTGGCCACGGCGCATTTCGGCACAGCGCGCGTGTCGATGGTCTTCTGTTCGATGGACGTGCGGACCGCGAGGGGGGAACCCACCCCACCGCCGCGGATCGTATTGCCGCGATAACCGCATTGGGCCGCGGGTTGATGGACCCGGGCCGTCGGCGACGTGACACGCGCAGACAGCCGAGGCTCGTTCCCGCCGGGGCCTTCGGACGTCGCGCGGCGCCTGTGGCGGAGCCGATCGAGGGGCGATTTCACTTCGAGTATGATGCCGAAGGCAAGCCACTGGAAGAACCGCCGACGCCGACGATGGAAATGCTGTGGCTACAATTCACCGATCGTGCAGCCTACAAACGCTGGATCCACGGCCTGACCGCTTGGTACGAATGGCGCGCGAGCGACCAGCGAAACGCGCTGGGCATCGCCCCGCGCATGATCCTCCCGCTGGCCGCCGTCGCGATGTTCCTTACCGTATTCCATTGGCCGGCGGATAACGATCCGGCGAAGTTCGCCCGCGTATTTGATCCCGCCGGCGCGGTCGGTTGGGCCAGCAAGATCGTCGACTTCGAGGCACCGTGCGATGAAATGCGCTTTGAGCAGGGCCGCTGTAAACCCGGTGCTCGCCCGATGTCGCTGGCGCAACAGCGGCAGGGAGCGGACATCATCCTGATCGTCATGCCGCTGTTAATGTTCTTCTTTCTCTACTGTGCGATTTTCAGCCCGAAAACGCTGTTATGGCTGTTCCGCGTCAAGAAAGAACGGTGACGCCGCCGCCTTGCGCCTGCAACAATGCTGCGCCACGATGGCGCTCATGTCCACGATCGCCATCTACAGCCTGAAGGGCGGGGTCGGGAAGACGACGCTGGCCGTCAATCTGGCCTGGGCCTCGGCTGCGCTGTCGTCGCGTCGCACCTTGTTATGGGATCTCGATCCGCAGGCCGCCTCCAGCTACATCCTGTCCGGTGCACGCGCCAAGGAGCCGGCACAGGCGGTTTTCTCGAAGGATCTCGCGCCCGAGCAGCTGATCCGCCGTACCGATATCGAGCGGCTCGACCTGCTGCCGGCCGACGCATCGCTGCGCGGGCTCGATCTGCTGTTCCACGAACTCGACAAGAAGAAGCGGCTCGCCAAATTGCTCACCGGGCTTGCCCGAAGCTATGACCGTATCCTGCTCGATTGCCCGCCCGGGCTGACCGAGACCAGCGATCAGGTGATGCGCGCGGCCGACCTGATCGTCGCGCCGGTCATTCCCTCGCCGCTGTCCGAGCGCGCTTATGCCGAGGTGATCAAGCATCTCGGCGACCGGGCGGACGTGCTGCCGGTCTATTCGATGGTTGATCGGCGTCGCACGCTGCACGCCGACGCGCTCGCCCGCCATCCCGACTGGCCGGTGATTCCGATGGCCAGCGTGATCGAATCGATGACGGTCCACCGCGCGCCGCTCGGCAGCTTCGCCGGAAAGTCGTCCGGCGGTCAGGCCTTCGCCGCGCTGTGGCAGGGCATCGAACGGCGGCTCGCGGTATGACGCGCGTGCCGGGCCGCGCGGCGCACGAAGCCGTGCCGCTCGATCCACGGATGGTGCTCGGCGCCTATTCGGTCGGCGCCTTCCCGATGGCCGATGCGCGCACCGCACGAAGCATCTACTGGGTCGAGCCCCGGGAACGCGCGATCCTGCCGCTGGATGGCTTCCATCTGTCGAAATCGTTGCGCAAGACGCTTACCGCCGATCGCTTCCGGATTACCGCCGATCAGGCCTTTCCCGCGATCATCCAGCTCTGCGCCGAAGCCGCCGCGGATCGCCCCGACACCTGGATCAACGGCCAGATCGAACAGGTCTATCTCGAGCTGCACGCCATGGGCTTCGCGCATTCGATCGAGGTGTGGGACGGGGATCGCCTCGTCGGCGGGCTTTACGGCCTGGCGCTGGGCCGCGCCTTTTTCGGCGAATCGATGGTCAGCCGTGCGCGCGACGCCTCCAAGGTGGCGATCGCCGCGCTCGTCGCACGGTTGCGCGTCGGCGGGTTCACCCTGCTCGATTGCCAGTTCATGACCGATCATCTCGCCACACTGGGCGCGATCGAGATATCGCGGCGGAGTTATCTGACGCTGTTGTCCGGTGCGGTGTCCGACGTTACCGGCGCCGGCGCGACCGCCGCCGCCGGCGATTTCTTCGCGCTCGATCGCGGTGTGGCGGCTCCTTCGGCGCCGCTCGCCCCGCCGCTGACCGAGTTCGGTCCGCCTTCCGGGAAGGTCATCGCGCAACTCTTGGTCCACACGTCGTAGATCGGGTGCGGGACCACGTTGAGGCCCGGCCGCTCCTTGTACAGCCAGCCCGAAAAGACCCGTCGGAACTGCCGATCGGTGCCCTGCACGTCGAGTTGTACGAACGCGCCGGTATAGGGCTGCTGCTCCCACGGCGCAGTGCGTTCGCAGGCCCGCAGCCGGATCACCACGTCGCCCAGGCGCACGGCCTCGCCCGGCTTCAAGGTCACGTCGCGGGCGACGCCGTTGCGCTTGTTGAGTAGACCGAGCACCGCGACGCGCTGCTTCATCGGCGTCGCGCCGAACGAGGGATCCGCCCCGCCCGACACGTCGACCGTGGTCACGTCGCCCTGTTGCGGCGCCTCGTCCAGCGCGGTGCGGATATCAGGGCGCGTGTCGACCGCCACCGCCGCCGGGCGGCTGTGCAGCTGATCGTAGCCATAATAGCCAGCCGCGCCGAGCCCGGCGACGAGCGCCGTCACGCCCAGCCAGCGCTGCAGGTTCACGCGTCCGGCGTCCAGGCTTCGTAATCGCCGGTCGCGGCGGCGCGTCTGCCGCCCTTTTCCAGCGCCCCTGCCGGACGATAGGCAAGCGGCGTGCCGGTCATGTTGGGCACGGCGGGCTGCTGCCATGCGCGGGCAGCGGGCAGCGCGCGTTCGGGCAAATCGTCGACCTGATGGTGCAGCCAGCTGAACCATTCCGGCGCGACACGGCTTGCGTCATTGGCGCCGTTATAGATTACCCAGCGCCGCGGGTTGCCGTTGGTGTCGCTGCCACCCTGGTAGTAGACGTTGCCCAGCGAATCCTCGCCGACCACTGCCTTGCCGCGCAGGCCGAACCAGGTGCCGATCGTGGCGCCGTTCCACCAGGTGAATGGATTGAGATTGATGCCCATGGCGCCCCAATAGCCGGGCGAATGGGCTCGTGGCAATTCGTCAAATGCGGAGGCGCAGGGCTCTGGCCTAACAGCGGCTCACTTGGCCGGCCCGCCCGGCCAAATCACCGTATCGCCCTCGCCGATCCCGAGCTCGCTGGCGCGTCCGCCATTCAGCTCCAGCACGGCCGCCACCGGCTCGCCCGACGGCACCGGCGATTCGGAAAACGGCACCGTATTCTCGGCAATCCGCGCGATCGTGCCGTCGGCGCGGATGAAGAGGATGTCGAGGCTGCTCGGCGTGTTCTTCATCCAGAAATTCGCGTCACGCGGCGCGCCGCCGTCCGCCGGATAGGGTGCGAACAGCATGCCGACGTCCTTGGGAATGTCGGTGCGGAACATCAGCCCCTTTTCCTGCTCGGCGGGCGTCTTGGCGAGTTCGACCGTGAAGGCATGCGTACCGGTCGCGCTCTTGATCGTCAGCGGCAACCTCCCCTGGCTATCCGGCTCCGAACCGGAATCGCTCTGGTTGCACGCGCCAGTCAGCGTCAGCCCGCTCAGCGCGAGCGCCACCATCGTCCGCCGAACGATCATTTACCGGTCCTCTTCGACCTCGACCGCAAGCGGGCCCTTGCGCCCGTCGACGATCCGCGCGCGCAACCGTTGCGCGGGTTCGACCTCGACAACCCCTGCACGACGCAAGGTTTCCATGTGCACGAAGATATCGGCCGAATTGCTGTCCCGGACCAGGAAGCCATAGCCCTTCAGGCGGTTGAACCATTTGATCGTCACGCCCTCGAACGGACCGGCCTGATCGAGCAGGCCGGTCGGGTCGACGCGGTCCGCGGTTGCCCGCTGCCGGACCGGCGTTTCGATCGCGTTGGTCAGATCGATCGACAGTATCTCGGTCGCCTGCAGCCCGCGGTCGCGCGGCGTTGCATAGCATTCGATCCGCGCGCCTTCGGGCAGGCTGCGCCGGCCATGCGGCTGCAACACCGAGAAATGGATCAGGATATCGCCCACGCCCGGTTCGTCACCGACCACGAAGCCGAAGCCGCGCGTCACATCGAACCATTTCAGCGTACCGGCATAGCGACGCTCGTCCGGAGACGGGTCTCCGGAACGCGCTTGCTCTGGCTCTTCGGTCCGGCTCCCAACAGCCGACTGCGCACTCGAACGCATCGTTAATTCCCCCGAACCGGTTCTTAGCACGTCTCGCACCTGCGAAAAAAGGCCCCGCCGCGCGATTTCCTCGTCAATCATGGGACAAGTCGTCGACCGAGGCCCCCGGCGCCATGGTCGCGATGCGCCGCGACAGCGTGAAATCGTGTCCGCCGCGAATCATCGTACCGATCTGCTTTTCACGCAAGGCCCGGTCGGGAAGCGCCGTGGCGAACGGGCCGATGCGCTTTTTGCGCGCGAAAGTCAGCGCCGCCTGGACCGCGCGATCCTCGATCGCCGGGGCCAGCGCCGCCGCATCCTCCTCCGCGATACCCGCTTGGCGGAACGCGACACTGACGCGGCGCTGGCCCAGCCCGCGTCTTGCCATCGCCGCCGCGCGCGCTTCGCCAAAGGCCAGATCATTGACATAACCGAGCGCCGCCATCTTTTCGGCCAGTGCCGCCGGGTCGGCTGCGGCTCCCTCCCAACCACGCTCGCGTATCTTGCGCAGGAGATAGTCGGTCAGCCGCCCCCGCGTGGTCGAGAAGCGTTCGACATAGCGTAGTGCCAGTCGCTCGAGCGCGGCCGTGTCCAGCGGCGGGGGCGAACAGCGCTCCTTGGGAGCGCCTCGAGACGGGCGTGGCGGCATGCGCCATCATTGTGCCACAGTCGGAACGGATTTTGAACGCGCACGGATCGTATTGCGGTACGCGTCCGAAATAGCGACGGGATCGACCGTTACCCAAAGGCACAGGAAGTATGACGACAGACGTTTTGCAGCAGGACGAGCGACCAGCGGCGCTAGTCGCGACGCCGACCGCGGATTCGCTGCCGCGGCGCTTCGCCGATTTCGACACGCTGGGCGCGGCGATGGATTATGCCGCCACTGGCGCACGCGGGCTGAATTTTCACGATGCGCGCGGCAGCCTGGTGCGTGCCTATCCGTTTCGTGAGATGCGCCAGGACGCGCTGGCCATGGCGCGCCGCCTGATCGCAGCCGGTATCACGCCGCAGGACCGCATCGCGCTCGTCGCCGAGACCGGACCTGAATTCGCCGCCCTGTTTTTCGGGGTGATCTATGCCGGTGCCTGGCCGGTGCCGTTGCCGCTTCCGACGTCGTTCGGCGGCAAGGATTCCTATATCGAACAGCTTCGGGTGCAGCTTTCCAGCTGCGACCCGACGATGCTGATCTATCCACCCGAACTGGCAGAAATGGCCGGTGCCGCCGCGCGCGCCGCCGGGGTCGAGGGGATCGACTGGACCGAATTCGCCGAGCGCGCCGCGCCGGAGGTTGCGCTGCCGCAGGCGCGCGGCGAGGATATCGCCTATCTGCAATATTCCAGCGGCTCGACGCGCTTCCCGCACGGCGTCGCGATCACGCACCATGCGTTGCTCAACAATCTTGCCGCGCACAGCCACGGCATGGAAGTGGTCGACAGCGATCGCTGCGTGTCGTGGCTGCCCTGGTATCACGACATGGGGCTGGTCGGCTGCTTCCTCTCGCCGGTCGCCAACCAGGTTTCGACCGATTATCTCAAGACCGAGGATTTCGCGCGGCGCCCGCTTGCCTGGCTCGATTTGATCAGCCGTAACGAGGGCACCACGCTCTCCTATTCGCCGACCTTCGGCTACGACATCTGCGCACGCCGCATCTCGACGCAGATCAAGGCCGGTGACCGTTTCGATCTGTCGCGCTGGCGCGTGGCGGGCAACGGCGCCGATATGATCCGCCCGGACGTGATGCAGAGTTTCGTCGACGCCTTCGCCGATGCCGGGTTCAAGGCGAGCGCCTTCCTGCCGAGCTACGGCCTGGCCGAGGCCACGCTGGCGGTGTCGATCATGCCGCCGGGCGAAGGCATCCGCGTCGAGCTGGTCGAGGAAACCCAATTGTCCGGTGTCGCGGCCGGGCAGGATCGCCCGCAGCGTTTCCGCGCGATCGTCAATTGCGGCAAGCCCGCGCGCGACATGACGATCGAAATCCGCGAGGAAGACGGCACGCCGCTGCCCGAGCGCGCGATCGGCAAAGTCTGGTGCACCGGACCGTCGCTGATGGTCGGCTATTTCCGTGACGAGGCGGCGACCGCCGCATGCATGGCCGATGGCTGGCTCGATACCGGCGACATGGGCTATCTCAGCGACGGCTATATCTACATCGTCGGTCGCGCGAAGGACATGATCATCGTCAACGGCCGCAACCATTGGCCGCAGGACATCGAATGGGCGGTCGAGCAGCTGCCCGGCTTCAAGGCCGGCGATATCGCCGCCTTCGCGATCACCACGCCGGGCGGCGAGGAAACCCCCGCTGTTTTGGTGCAGTGCCGTAGCTCTGATGATGCTGAACGCCTTCGGCTGCGCGAGGAAATACGCGAGCGCGTGCGCTCCGTGACGGGCATGAACTGCGTGATCGAACTGATCCCGCCGCGCACACTGCCGCGCACCAGCTCGGGCAAACTGAGCCGCGCCAAGGCCCGCAACCTGTATCTCAGCGGCGACATCAAGCCGTACGACATGGCGGCGTAACGTACGGCGTGCGACACGCAAATAATCGACCCAAAGCGGCGCGCATTCTAACCTTCCGCTAACCAGCGGCGGTGTATCAGGCGCGGGTGAGAACCCAGCCCGCCTCCCAGTTCGCCCACCCCCGGATCGACGCGCGCGCGCTGCTCGGGCTGTACGACCCTGCCGACACGACCGATTGGGGCCCGATCCGCGCCGCGCAACTCAATGCCGGCGCGCATCTCGCCTTGTTCCTGCTGGCCACCAATGTCGTCGGCGCGACGCTGGTCGCGCTGCTGCTCGCGCCGATCGTGCCGGTCTGGGCATTGGTCAGTTGGGGCGCGCTGACCACCGCCGTCGGCACCGCGGTCGCCTTCCGCCGGCTCGCCTCGCGCCACCGTACGGACATCACCGCGACGCTCCGCGACGTGCGCGACACCGTGCTCGACGGCATCGCGCTGGCCGCGGTCTGGTCGATCCCGCCGCTCGCCGTGGGGGTGCGCGCCGATCCCGCTGCGGCCTTCGGCCTGTGGATCGTGCTGTCGATCCTGATGACCGCCTCGGCCGTGGCGATGGCCGCGCTGCCGCTCGCCACGATGAGTTTCCTGGTCATCGTCGGCTGCGCGCTGGCGGTGATGCTGTGGTTCGTCGCCGGGCCGCTGTTCGCGGTCGCGATCCTGCTGTTCACCACGCTGCTGATGATCGGCTGCTTCTCGCGCGGCCGCGCGCTGGTGGTGATCCGCGCCGGAGAGATCGCGCTTGCCGAGCGCGACGAAACGGTGAGCCTGTTGCTGCGCGAGTTCGAGGATCACAGCGCCGACTGGCTGTGGGAAACCGATGCCCAGCGCCGCATCGTCCGCGCATCGTCGCGCTTTGCGCATTCGGTCGGGCTCGATCCCGTGACGGTCAACGGCAAGCCCTTCCTCGAGGTCCTGGCCGGGCGCACCTGGGAAGCGGGCGAATTCACTCCGGGCCTGCACGTGCTGGCGGAAAAACTGAAGGCGCGCGAGCCGTTCCGCGATCTCGTGCTGGCCGTGCCGGTCGGCGACGAGGAACGCTGGTGGTCGATCACCGCCTCGCCGCGCCATGACGACAGCGGCGCCTTTCTCGGTTTTCGCGGCGTCGGGTCCGACGTCACCGAGCAGCGCGCCTCGAACGACAAGATCAACCGCATGGCACGGTTCGACACGCTGACCAGCCTGCCCAATCGCCTGCTGATCCACGAGGCGCTCGGCCGGGCGATGGCCGAAGCGGAAAAATGGGGCAGCAAATGCGCCTTCATGATGATCGATCTCGATCGCTTCAAAGCCGTCAACGACACGCTGGGCCATCCGATCGGCGATCGCCTGCTCGGCCGCGTGTCCGAGCGGCTCGGGCAGCTGGTGACCGAGAACGAAACGATCGGCCGCCTCGGGGGTGACGAGTTCGCTGTCGTGGTGCGGGACGCCGGCCAGCCCGAGCGCATCGAAAAGCTCGCCCGCCAGATCATCGAAACGCTGTCGCGCCCCTATGAGCTCGATCAACACACGCTGTATATCGGCGCCAGCATCGGCGTCGCGGTCGGCCCGCGCGACGGGAGGACCGCGGAAATGCTGATCCGCTCCGCCGATCTCGCGCTCTACCGCTCCAAGGATGCTGGCGGCGGCACGTTCCATTGCTACGAGCCGCAATTGCACGTCCAGGCCGAGGAACGCCGCGTGCTCGAACTGGCGCTGCGCCAGGCCGTCGCCAATGGCGAGATGCATCTCAACTACCAGCCGGTCGTCGATGCCGGCACCGGCACGCTCACCGGCTTCGAGGCATTGCTGCGCTGGACGCATCCCGAACTCGGCACGATCTCGCCGGCCAAGTTCGTTCCCCTGGCCGAGGATGCGCGGATGATCGCGCCGATCGGCGAATGGGTGCTGCGCACCGCCTGCACCGAGGCGATGCGCTGGGCCAATCCGGTGCGCGTCGCAGTCAACGTGTCGCCCGAGCAGCTGCACAATCCGGCCTTTGTCACCGTCGTCGCCTCCGCGCTCGCCAATAGCGGCCTGCCGGCCGACCGGCTCGAGCTGGAAGTGACCGAAAGCGTGTTCATGAAGGAAGGCACGTGCGCGGTCCGCGTGCTCGAACAGATACTCGATCTCGGCGTGCGGCTCAGCCTCGACGATTTCGGCACCGGCTACAGTTCGCTAGGCTATCTCAGCCGCACCCGCTTCTCCTCGATCAAGATCGACCGCAGCTTCGTGACCCAGGCCTCGAAAGGCGTGCGCGAGGCGATCGCGATCATTCGCGCGGTCGTCGCGCTGGCGAGTAGCCTCGGCATGGCCACCACGGCCGAAGGGGTGGAGACCGAGGACGAACATCTGATGGTGCAGCAGCTCGGCTGCACCAAGGTGCAGGGTTACTATTTCGGCCGCCCCCTGCCCGTCGAGGAAGCCCGCGCTGTCGCCGGCCGCAGCCAGGAAGCCGCCGCGGCCTGATAAGGGCTATCGCCGGCCACCCGGCGCCCGTCGTCGTGTGCGGCGGCGGCCGTTCCGGTCCGTGGTGAGTACGACCCGGGGCGGCGCTGCCATCGTCCGCTGATTGCGACCCGATCGAAGATGTGGCGCCCGAGCATGACGAGCGTCGATCCGACGCTGGCGAACAGGAAGGCGGCGGCGGCGAGCGCATAGGCGATGGCCGGCGGCGCCGCCGGGGCGGGCAAGCGAAGCTGCGCCAGCGCGCCGACCGCCAGATAGGAGAGCGTGCAGCCGAGCATGCCGGCTGCCCGGATCGACAGGTCGATCGTTCGTTCGTGGAACCGCTGCACCATGCCACCCCTCCGTGAAGTGGCGCTTCAGCTATCGGGTCGCGCATAGTGTTTCGAGATCGAAACCGGCATTTCGCATAGCGACCGCGTAGCATGCGGCCGTCCGGCGCGGTTTCGCGCAAACCCATCGCGGCGGCGTCGACCCGGAAATGGCGCGTCCGGGCCGCGCGGGGGAACGTTCTACCACCGCAAGTCTTGAGCATCCTGGAACAGGAGACAATCATGGACGACGATCGCGTGTGGCATTTCGAGGAAAGCCTGTGGACCGGGGACGCGGAACATTACCGCGCGCTGATCGACGAGGCGTGCCTGATGGTCCTGCCGACACCGCCCTATGTGCTGGGCGGCGACGAGGCGGTCGCGGCGGTTGCCGACACGCCGCGCTGGAGTGCGGTGACGTTTGCGCAGCAGCGCATCGCGCGCCCGGAAGAAGGCCTGATCGTCGTCGCCTATCAGATCGAGGCGGTGCGCGACGACGAGCGTTATACCGCGCACTGCACCTCGACCTATCGCCGCCGCAACCATGAGGACTGGCAGGTCGTGCAGCACCAGCAAACCCCGCCGCTCACGCGGTGACGGCGGTGTCGGATTCAGATCCGACGCCCGTGGCGCGCGACGTTGCCCCCGGCACGCCGCGCCTCGCCTTCTGGCTCGGCTTTGCCGGGCTGATCCCACAAGCGCTGGCGCTGATCGCCGTTGTGGCCGGCAATCCGGAGGCGCGCTTCTCCGCGCTTGCGCTGGCTTATGCCTATGCAGCCCTGATCCTGAGTTTTTTGGGCGGGATGTGGTGGGGGCTGGCGGCGCAGGCGCGCGGGCGCGTGCCGGCCTGGCTGTGGGTCGCGGCGGTGCTGCCGTCGCTGATCGCACTGGCATCGGTGCTACCCTGGGCGACGGGGGCAAGCTGGCCTGGCCCGTCGCTGGCGCTACTCGGCATCACCTTGCTCGGCTCGCTGGCAGTCGACCGCCAGCTGCGGGCGGCCGGCCTGTGCCCGCCCTGGTGGCTGTGGCTGCGCGTGCCGCTGTCGGTCGGCCTGGGCGGGATGACGCTGGCGATCGCAGCGTTTTCCTGAAACGGTGCGAGGGGAGACCGGTCGACCGATGGCCCCCTGGCGATCGTCACAGCAGTGTCGGCAGTGCCTCCGGCGGCGTTGCCCGCTTGCTCCACCGCTCGCTCGTCCGCTGCATCTCGATCAGCGCGTCGGGGAAACAGCGGTTCTGGAATGCGACGAGATCGTCGAGGCTGCCGTGCAGCCAGCGCTCATAGTCGTCGGGCAGCAGCAGGACCGGCATGCGATCGTGCACCGGGCGGATCGCCGCGTTGCAATCCGTCATGACGCCCGAATAGACATCGCCCCATTCCGCGCTGTGGCGCCACAGGCCGCCCCAGGCGAAGATCGGCTGCCCCGTCACGCTGAACCAGGTCCGCGTCTTGGCGCCCTTCGGCCCCTCCGCTTCGGCAAAGCCGGTCACCGGGATCAGGCAGCGCGATTCGGGTTTGCGCGCCAGGGCGACCCACATGTTCTTGGTCACATCGGCGATGTTGTTGACCGGTTTCGGCTTGGAATCGGGCTTCATGCTCTTGAGGCGCAGCGGAAAGCCCCAGGTCATCGACCGCAGCAGGCGCGCCCCGTCCTGCTCGCGCACGACCAGCCCGGGCGAACCGGGATAGCTTTCGTCCGGCGCGTTGAACTGCTGCACCGGCGCGGACACCCTGAAATGCGCGGCGACCTCCGCGGCGCTTTTCCTGACGGTATAGAGATTGCACATCGCCCTGCCCCTCGGTCGATCCGGGATGCACGGTCTGTCACCGTTCGCTGTGCATCACAACGCCGCCTGGTGCTGCCTTCGTGCGAGGCGAACAATTTTCGCCCCGCGCGCCGCGCGGCATTGCGAAATCCCCGCCCCGCCCGACATGAAGGCAGATACCCGGCCGGCAACGATAGCGGATGACGATGACCACGAACGATATTCTCGACCTGATGGTGGCGGCGCTGGTGCGCAAATCGGGCGGAAGCAACAGACACTGGCGGCTGGCGATCGGCCCGGTCGCGGTCTATTCGTCCGCCACGCATCCGCATTGCAACTGGTCGGTATCCCCCTCGGGCAGCGCGCGCGACACTGCCGCGATCGAGCAATTGCTGGACAGCGTCAGGCTGTCGCACCCGATCGTCACCGACGTGCGACGCCCGCATGCCCGATAGCGGCCCGCCGCTCGCGCCAGGCGCAAAGCGTGGGATGTTCGTGTTTCTCGATTTCGAGGCATCGTCGCTGGCCAAGCGCGGCTATCCGATCGAGGTCGCCTGGGTGTTCGAGGACGGCACGTCGGAGGCGCATCTGATCCGCCCGGCGCCGGGCTGGGAGGATTGGAGCGCGGATGCCGAGGCGATCCACCGCATTTCGCGCCCGCTGCTCGACGCCGAGGGTGTGGCGCATGACGTGGTGGCGCGGCGGATGGTCGAGACGCTGACCGGGCATGACCTGCTCGCCTCCGCGCCGAGCTGGGACGGGAAGTGGCTGAGCGCGTTGCTGCGCGCCGCCGGCTATCCCAAACATACGCTGCGCCTGCGCGACACCGAGGCGGCACAGCGCGAGACGGCGACGGCCTTGCTGAAGGACGTCGTCGCGGCGGAGGCGCTCGCGGCGGCGGTCGAGAACATCCTCGTCCTGACCGGCGTGCGCGACCGGGACGGGCCGCCGGCACACCGGGCTTTGCCCGACGCGGTGGAGGAACGGCAGCGGTGGCTTGCCGTGCGCGACGAAGCGACGCAACGCGCGGCGGTGCAGCCGTGAGCAAGGAGCGGACGCCCCCGCCGACCACCCCGGATGGCCGCCACATCGTCGTGCGCGGCAGGCTCTGGCGCACCGCCGATCCCCGGCTCAGTGCGGCGCAACGCGCAGCGCTGGTGGCGCAACTGATGGATGCGCGCCGCGCAGTCGCGGCGGCGCGGCGGGCGGACGACAAGCAGGCGGCGCAGACCGCCCATGCCGCGGTCGGATCGGCCAAGACCGCATTGGGCGAGCGCGGTCCGGTGTGGTGGGACGATGGCGCGCCCGATCTCAACCGCCGGATGGCCCGCAACACGCTTTATGCCGATTGGTTCGCGACGGTCGACGGCGATTGAGCGGCGTTGCACGGCCGTAATGCGCGGCGCCTTCGTCGCGGGCGGGCACGGACCAGCGCGCCGCATCTTTTTTCGGCCAGGTCGATCGATCCGGGCGCCTTACCCAGCGTTCGCTCTTGCCCCCCCGAACGGAGGAGGGTAGAGGCGCGGGGATAGGGGTGTAGCTCAGTTGGTTAGAGCGTCGGTCTCCAAAACCGAAGGCCCACGGTTCGAGTCCGTGCTCCCCTGCCATTTCTCACCTCCGACGGCGATCCACGATCAGCGTGAGCGCGACATCCGCGGTGACGTTGCCGACGGTGCGGAAGATATCCGGAATCGTCTCCACCGCGAGCAATAGCGGCAGGATCTCGACCGGCACGCCCATCGCCAGACAGACCGGGCCGATCGAGGTGAAGAACGACACCTGGCTGGGCAGGCCGACCGCAGCGAGGCTGACCACGGTGGCGACCAGCGCGCCGATCACGAACAGGCCGGGGCCGATCGCGATGCCGTGCAACGCCGCGACATAGAGCGCGACCGCGAAATTGGCCGCGGCACTGGTGATTCGGAAGATCGACACCGCCATCGGCAGCACGACGTTGCGCACCGGCTCACGGATCGCCAGCGGGCCGCTGGTCGCCTCGATCATCGCCGGCAGCGAGGCGATCGACGATTGCGTGCTGCACGCGATCGCCTGCGCCGGCGCCACCGCCCGGGCAAAGCGTGCGATGCCGACCCCGCCGGCGATCCGCACCACCGGATAGACCAGCAGCGTTACCGCCACGCAGGCGCACACGACGATCGCGATATAATGCGCCAGCGTGCCGGCAGCGGCGATGCCGGCGCGCGACCCCGCCACGGTGGCGAGCGCGAAGACGCCGAGCGGGGCCAGCCACAGGACCCAGTGGACGATCACCATCAGCGTATCGGTGAGGCTGTGGATCAGGCCGACCAGCCCCGCCCGCTTGCCCGGATCGATGCGCGTCGCGGCAAAGCCGAACAACAGGGCGAAGGCGACCAGTGGCACCATCTCCCCTTCCGCCGCGGACTTGATCGGATTGACCGGGATGAAGCTCAGCAGCCAATCGCCGGTGATCGCGGTGGCCTGCGACGGCAGTGCGGCGGGCAGGCCGAGGCTGCCGAGCGCGCCCGCACCGACCGGCCAGAGCGCCAGCAGCCCCTCGACCACCAGCCCGGCGGCGAGCGCCGAGGCAGTCAGGCCGATCGCGATGAACAGCAGCGCCCGGCCCGCGACGCCGCCGGCGCGCGCGGCATCGGCGGCCGATGCGATACCGGTGACGATCAGCGCGAACACCAGCGGCACGATGGTAATGCGCAGCCCACCGACCCAGGCCTTGCCGATCAGTTCGGCGACCGGCGTGACGTGCGCGGCGAGATCGGCAACGCGGCTGAGCAGCAGCCCGCAGGCGAGGCCCGCGATCAACGCGGCGAGAATCCGCTGGGTCAGCGTCATGCGATTGCGTCGCGGGGGCGGTCACCCTGATCGAGCATCGCGCGGGCCAAGGCGCGGTTGGGGTGGCCGGCGACGATTTCCGCGAAGCTGCTATCGGCCTCGTCCTGCCCGAGCTTGAACACCGCTTCGCACGACGTGACGGTGGCGCGGAACGCGACGATCTCGTGGATCATCCGGTCGTACCGCTCACCCATCGCATCGACCTGCCAGCCGCCCTCGGGCTCGAGATGCGCGGCGAGCTGGCGCAGCGCGCTGTCCGTCTCCTCCGGCACGAACGCGATATCGGCGGTGATCCGCACCGTGGCGTAATTCCACGTCGCGCCCCACACCGGGTTCGACACCAGGGTCGGCGAGACATAGTCCTGCGGCCCGTTGAACAGGATCAGCGCCCGGGGATCGGCCTGGAATGCGGCGACCTGCGGGTTGCGGCGGGCATAGTGACCGAACAGCGAGACCAGCCTGCCCTCCCCGTCGCATTCGGCGAGCAGCGGCAGCGGCGTGGCATCGAAATCGCGCGATGCCACCCAGGCAAGCGGATGCGCCGCGATCAGCGCGACGATATCGTCCGGCGAACGCGGCGCGAAGCTCATGCCGCCACACCGAGCCGGGCGGCAAGCCAGCGCGCGGCATCGTCGAGCGCGCGATCGGCGAGCGAGGAGACCGACACCGCCTCGAGAAAGCTGTGCGTCGCGCCGCGATAGAATTGCGCCTCGACCGCGACACCGGCCGCCTGCAACCGTGCCGCCATCGTGAGATTGGCGTCCGCCAGGATGTCGCACTCGGCGATCGCCAGGAACGCCGTGGGAAGCCCGGTGAGATCGGCCTGGAGCGGCGCGACCAGCGGATCGGCGCGCGCGGCAGGATCGGCGACGTAATTGCCCCAGAAGCGATCCATCTCGGCGATCGTCAGCATATAGGCCGGCCCATCGAACCGCGCATAGCTCGCCGTCTCGGCAGGATCGAACGCGCCGTAATTGAGCAGCATCGCGGCCGGCAGCACATCATCTGCGGCGCGCAAGGCAAGGCAGGCGGCGACCGACAGATTGGCCCCGGCGGAATCGCCGCCGATCGCGATCGCGGCGGGATCGATGCCGAGCGTGGCGGCATCGCGGCGCAGCGCGCGGAACGCCGCCACCACTTCGTTCAGCGCGACGGGATAGCGGGCCTCGGGCGACAGGCTGTAATCGATACCGATCACGACGATGCCGGCGCGCGCGGCATATTCGCGCATCAGCCGATCGTGCGTGTCGATGCTGAACATCGTCCAGCCGCCGCCATGGATATAGAGCAGCGCCGGCAACGGCGCGGCGCCGGCCGGGGCATGCGGATAATGCACGCGCGCCCGACAGCCGGCGATGATCGTCTCGCTCGTCTCGGCCATTACCGGGCCGCCGGCGCGCCACCGCTCGCGCACCGTTTCCGCCGCCGCGCGCCGCTCAGGCAAGGGCAGCGCATCGAAATCGGAAAACTGGCCGTAGCCGTGGTTCAGCGCGGCGATGAAGCTGCGGATCTCGGGATCGACATCGTCATGCTCGGCCATCGCCTCGATCGTGGAAATCATGCCTTGGTCCTGCTCCGTTTCCCGGCGCTGCTGGCCGGTGTCGATCTGATAGGGCCAGTCCGGGTGAGCGAGGACGGCGGTCAGGCCAAACATCGCCGCAATCGGGCCAGCCGGTGTTTTACGGCAAGGCGTACATGCTGGGCGGAACGCCATAGGCACGGCGGAACATCGCGGTGAACGCGCTGGGGCTGTCATACCCGACGTCGAAGGCGATCGTGGTGACCGGCCGCCCCGCCGCCATCAGCGACAGCGCCTGCATCAGCCGGACCTGCTGCCGCCAGACGCCCAGGCCCATGCCGGTTTCGCGTTTGAACGCGCGGGTGAAGGTCCGGCGCGCCATGCCGGCGATGCTGGCGAGCTGATCGACGTCGCGATTGTCCGCCGGATCGGCGAGGATCGCCCGGCACACGCGCAGCAGCCGCTCGTCGCTCGGCATCGTCGCGCCGTACGGCGCGAGCGGCATCGCCGCGATCTCGTCGAGCAACACCGCGACGATCCGGCCGGCATGGCCGTCGCGATCATATTCATGCCCGAACGACACGACCTTCAGGATCAGCGCGCGGAGGAAATCGCTGACCTCGATCACGCGGCACTCCGGCGCCTGCGCATATAGCGCCGGATCGATATAGAGCGTGCGGAGCGAGACCGGGCCGCGACACGACACTTCGTGCGGCATGTTGGCGGGCAGCCATACCGCGCGCTGCGGCGGGACGACGAAGCTCATCGCCGGGGTGACCACCGACATCACGCCGGAACAGGCATAGAGCACCTGGATCCGATCATGCTGATGCAGCGGATCGACGAAACCCGGCGGATATTCGTCGGTCAGGCCGCAGACCGGGCGCGTACAGGTTTCGAAATTGTGCGAATGCTCTATCGGCCCGATCCCCGCCTGTTCACGATCGGCGCGAAACTGCCCGTTCCGCGCCGATCAGGCAATCGTCAACGCAATCCGAAGCGCAGGCTGGCGCCGATCGTGCGCGGCCGCGTGACGCTGCCGGCGAACGAGAAGGGCGCGTTGAGGATGCCATATTGATCGAACAGGTTCTTGGCGAACACACCCGCCTCGATTCCCTCCGAGACGGTGATCGCGGCGTTGAGATCGATCAGGCTGTAATCGCCTTTCTGCAACGTCGCGCCGAACGCCACCGGTGCCTTCGACAGATAGCGATGCGCGATGCCGATGCGCGGCCGCAGCGGTGAATCGCGCAGCTCGAAATCGAGCTGGTTGGCGAGGATCCATTCCGACGCGCCGGGCAGTCGCGTGCCCGCCGCATAGCCGCCGCCGGGGGCGAAGCTGTCCGGCAACAACGCCGAGAGGCGCGCATCGTTATAGGTCAGGTTGGCGGTATAGGTCAGGTTGCGCGACGGCCGGAAGACCATCGACATCTCGATCCCGTCGATCTTCGCGCCGCCGCCATTGACGGTATAGGCGTTGAAATCGACCGGCGTGAACAGCCGCGACTGGATGTCGTTCCACTTGATGTGGAAGGCGGCGATATCGAACGACATCGTGCCCGGCACCAGATCGAACTTCGCCCCGACCTCGTAATTCTGCGTCGAATCGCTGTTGAATTCGATCGGCACCCCGGTCGCCACCGCATAGGTATTGATCCCGCCGATGCGGAAGCCCTCGGAATAGAGGCCGTACAGCGTCAGGCGGTTGCTGGGCTTGTAGGACAGCGACACCTTGGGGACGAAACCCGATTCCTTGCGTGCGCCGGGCTGATAATCGAACGGCGCGATCAGCGCGGCGTTGGGCAGATATTGCAGGCGCGGGCGCGATGTATATTCGAAATAACGCCCGCCGAGCGTGAGCGTGAGCACGTCGGCAAAGGTATAGGCCAGTTCGCCGAATGCGGCGATTTCGCGCACCCGGCTGGTGCTGACGGTACGGCGTGCCAGATCGTCCGGCGCCAGCACGCTGCCCGCCTGCCCGCCGAACAAGGCGGGATTGGCATCGATATAGGCGCCGATCCCCTCGATGAACGCGCCGTCGGTCGAATCCGAGCGCAGCTTGGTGTAATTGCCGCCGATCAGCCAGGTGAACGGACCCGTCCCGCTGGAGGCCAGCCGCAGCTCGCCATAATCGGTGGTCGACTTGCCGACCGAGCTCGACAGCTGCGGCGTGTTGGTGCGCGGATCGTTGCCGCCGAAGATCGAATCGTCGAACGCCAGATCGGCCTTCTTGATCGTATGGCTGCCGACCGCGGTGAGATTGGCGAAGCCCAGATCCTGATCGAGCCGCAGGCTGTAGAGCTGGATCTCGGTATCCTGATATTCGTCGACATTGGTGTTGCGGTCATAGGTCTTGGCGTGGGGATCGGCGCCGAACTGCACATAGGTCTGATCGTCGAGATCATATTCCTGATACAGGCCGAGCGCCGAGATCTTGGTCGTCTCGGTCGGGGTGAAGACGATCGAGCCGCGCAGGCCGCGCACGCGCAGATCGTTGCTGCCCTTCTCGCCGGTGCCGACATTGGTGAGATAGCCGGCATCGTAGCGCTGCAGGCCGACCAGGCGCACCGCCAGCTTGTCGGCGATGATCGGCACGTTGATCATCGCCTTGGCGGCATAGCTCGCCTCGCCCGAACGGCGGGTGGAGGAGACGATGCCTTCGGCGCCGACATCGATCGCCGAGGGATCGGCTTCGTTGACGACATAGTTGATCGCGCCGCCGAGCGAGGAGGAGCCGAACAGCGTGCCCTGCGGCCCGCGCAGCACCTCGACCTGCTTCACGTCGAACGAATCGATATCGGGGATGACCAGCGGGAAGCCCGGCTCGACCAGCGGAATCTGGTTGATGTAATAGCCGGTCGTGGCCTGGTTGGCCTCGTGATAGGTGGTCGAGGCGACGCCGCGGATGACCACTTCGGATACGCCCGGCTGATAATCGTTGAACACCACGCCGGGGACGCGGGTGACATAGTCCGACAGGCTCTGCGCGTTGAGCCGCTGCAGATCCTGCTCGCTGACCGCCGAGACGGCGCCGGGAATATCGCGCGTCGATTCGTCGCGCTTGGTCGCGGTGACGACGATGTCCGGCGTCTCGCCATCGGCGCCGGGCGCGGACTGGGCGAACGTCGCCGTGGGTGCGAGCAGCAGCGTGGCGAGCGCGATCGCGCTGACCCGACCAGTGACTGAAATATTGTTGCGCAATGTCGCCCCCTTTATTGTGTCCCGTTGCAAGGTTACGAGTATTTGTGACGCTTTCGAGCGTCATGATTGCGCTAGCCGGGTCGATGGCTGTTGCGATCGGGCCAAAGTGCCGCCGCCCGGCAGGCTATCGATTGCCGGGATCGGGCGGGCGCCACTACCCTCCGGGCTCACTTTTGAGGAACGCCGACCGCCATGTCGCCAGCCCGATCCCGCTCCGCCGTCTCGCGCCGCCACTTCCTTGCCGGGGTCGGTGCCGCAGCGGTGCTGGGCGGCGTCACGCTGCCGGCGCGCGCCGCCGGCCCCGCGCTGCCGACCCCACCGGTAACGCCGCGCATCCCGCTGGTCCGCACCCAGGTCGGCCGGACGCGGATCGATCCCTATGCCTGGATCAAATTTGTGCCGGCGCAGGGTCAACGCAGCCTCGAGACGCTGCCGGCGCCGGTGCGCGCGCATCTGCTGGCCGAAAACGCCTATGCCAAGGCGGTGCTGGCGCGCGTCGCGGCGGACGAGGCGGCGCTGTTTGCCGCGCTGCAGGCGCGCGCGCCGGTCGGCGATGCCGAGCCCGGCCTGACGCGCGACGGCTGGACCTACGACACGAGCTATCCGGACGGATCGCATGCGCGCTATGCGCGGCGGCGCGGCGGCACGGGCGCAGAGCAATTGCTGCTCGACGAGGCGGTGCGCGCGGCAGGCCAGGCCTATTACCGCACCACCGGGCAGCAGGTCAGCCCCGACGGCACATGCTATGCCTGGGCCGAGGATGTCGGCGGCAACGACCGGCATCGCCTGTGCGTGCGCGATATCGCCAGCGGCAGCGTGCGGACGATCGTCGAGAGCGATGCCTATGGCTATGGCGGGCTGGTCTTCTCGTCCTCGTCGGACTGGCTGTTCTGGATCTGGCGTGACGCGCGCAACCGGCCGACGCGGGTCTATCGCACGCCGGTCAAGGGCGGGCCGCGGGTGCTGGTCTATGAGGAACGCGATCCGGCGATCTTCATGCAGATCGCGCGCACCGCGGCGGACGGGTTCGTCGCGATCACGCTGTCGGGGCCGGATACCAGCGAGGTGCGGCTGATCCGCGCGGCGGACGAGACCGCAGCGCCGGTGCTGGTGTGGCCGCGCGCGGGCGGGCGGCGCTATGCGATCGAGGAGTGGAACGGCGGGCTGGTCGCGCTGATCGAGGACGCGGTGGCGCTCGACGGGCGGATCGCGCGGGTCGATCCCGGCACGTTCGCCGAACAGGGCGATCTGGTGCCGCACCGCGCGGGCACGCAGATCCTGCAGCTCGCCTCGTTCCGCGGCGCGCTGGTGCGGCTCGAGCGGCGCGACGTGCTGCCGCGGATGGTGCTGACATTGCCGGGGGGCACGGAACGGCAGGTCGCGGTGGCGGGCGACGCCTATGCGCTGACCGTGCCGCTCGGGCAGGATCATCGCAGTACCACGTGCCGCGCGATGATCGAGACGCCGGCCCGCCCGCCGCGCTGGATCGATGTCGACCTGGCGAGCGCGCGCAGCACGGTGATCGCCGAGCAGCGCGTCGCCGGGTTCGATCCCGCGCGGTTCGACGTGCGGCGGCTGTTCGCGACCGCGGCGGACGGCGAAACCGTGCCGATCACGCTGCTGACGCGCAAGGGCGCGCCGGCCGACGGCACGGCGCCGCTGCTGCTCACCGGCTATGGCGCCTACGGCGTGTCGAGCGAGGCGCTGTTCGATGTCGCGCCGACGGTGCTGGTCGAGCGCGGCTGGAGCTATGCCATCGCGCATGTCCGCGGCGGATCGGAAAAGGGCCGGCGCTGGTTCCTCGACGGGCGGCTGCACGCCAAGCATAACAGCTTCGGCGACTTCATCGCCTGCGCGCGCCACCTGATGGCCGAGCGCCATGCTGCCCGCGACAAGCTCGTCTCCTACGGCCTGTCGGCGGGCGGGCTGCTGGTCGGCGCGTCGATGAACGCGGCGCCGGATCTATGGGCCGGGGTGATCGGATCGGTGCCGTTCGTCGACATGCTCAACACGATGAGCGATGCCGATCACCCGCTGGTGCCGCTGTTCCGGCCCGATTGGGGCGATCCGCTGTCGAGCGTGGCGGATTATGATTACATGGCGTCGATCTCGCCGTACGAGAATGTCCGGCGCGCGGCCTATCCGCCGCTGCTGACCACCGCCGGGCTGAAGGACGATCGCGTGGGCTATTGGGAACCGGCCAAACTGGTCGCCGAGGTGCGCGCGCGATCGACCGCCACGCACCCGGCGATGCTGCTCACCGACATGGCCGCCGGCCACCAGGCGAGCGGCGGGCGCGACGCCGGGAACCGCAAGATGGCGCGCTTCTATGCCTTCGCCCAGGGCTGTATCGAGGGAAAGTTCGCATGATCACCACATTCGATCCGCGCCAGCTGGCGCATGCCCCGAAGCTCGAGCTGCACAATGGCGGCTGGACCGACTATAACGAGACGCCCGCGCGCGCGGCGACGATCCTCTCGGCAGTCGGCCCGACCAGCGCGGCGCGCGACCACGGCATGGCGCCGCTCGCCGCGGTGCACGACGCGGCCTATCTCGATTTCCTGCAGGTGGCGCATCGCGACTGGATCGCGGCCGGGCGCGAGGGCGATGCGATCGGCTATACCTGGCCGGTGGTGCGCCGCCGCAATCTCGATCTCACGCGGATCGACGCGCGGCTCGGGCGCTACAGCTATGACGGGGGCACGCCGATCACCGCCGACAGCTGGAGCGCGGCCTATTGGTCGGCGCAGACCGCGCTGACCGCGCTGGACGCGGTGGCCGACGGGCAGCGCGCCGCCTTCGCCCTGTGCCGCCCGCCCGGCCACCATGCCGGCGCCGACTATCTCGGCGGCTATTGCCATCTCAACAATGCCGCGATCGTCGCGGCGGAGGCGCGCCGGCAGGGGCTCGGCCCGGTCGCGATCCTCGACGTCGACTATCATCACGGCAACGGCACGCAGGACATCTTCGCCGAAGACGCGGACATGCTGTTCGTCTCGATCCACGCCGATCCGGCGACGGACTACCCCTTCTACTGGGGCCATGCCGACGAGACGGGGATCGGCGCAGGGGTAGGCACGACGCTGAACCTGCCGCTGCCGCGCGGCACCGACTGGGCCGGCTATCAGCCCGCGCTGGACCGCGCGCTGGCGGCGATCGCGGCCTATGGCACGCGGCTGCTGGTCGTGTCGTTCGGGGCGGACACCTATGCCGGTGACCCGATCTCGCATTTCGCGTTGCAGCGGGACGATTTCACCCGGCTGGCGGCGCGGCTGGCGGCGCTCGACGTGCCGAGCGTGATCGTGATGGAGGGCGGCTATGCCACCGCCGAGCTCGGCGACAATGTCGCGGCGTTCCTGGACGCCAGCGCCTGGGGCAGCGCCGCGGGCTGAGCCGCGGGGGGGCGCCCGCGACCGCGCGCTTGCGTTCGTCCCCCCACGTCGCTAGATGCATTGCCCATCCGATAGCGAGGATGAGACTTTCGCCGGTTCCTTCAGCGGACCCGGTCGGCGGCCTCTGCCTCGTTGATGCGGGCATTTTAGCAAACGGGTACCAGCAACGTGGCGAAGACGACACCGATCGAGTTCATCCGTCAGGTCCAGGCCGAGACCAAGAAGGTCGTGTGGCCGAGCCGCAAGGAAACGGTGATGACCGGCGTGATGGTGATGATCATGACGACGATCCTGGCGATCTTCTTCTTCGGCATCGACAAGATGTTCGACGGGATCGTGAAGTTGCTGCTGTCGCTCGCTACCAAGGGTTGAGATCATGTCGCGCTGGTACATCATTCACGCTTATTCCGGCTTCGAGGGCAAGGTCCGCGACGCGATCATGGCCGAGGCGACCCGCATGGGGCTCGAGCAGCTGGTCGAGCAGATCGAAGTGCCGACCGAGACGATCACCGAGGCGCGCCGCGGCAAGAAGATCGCCGTCGAGCGCAAGTTCATGCCGGGCTATGTGCTCGCCAAGCTGAACATGAACGACGACGTCTATCACCTCGTCAAGAACACGCCGAAGGTCACCGGCTTCCTCGGCAGCATGGGCAAGCCCCAGCCGATCAGCGAGGCCGAGGCCGCGCGCATGCTGAACAGCAAGGAAGAGGCCGCCGCGGCGCCGAAGCAGAAGATGAAGGTCGATTACGAGATCGGCGACGCCGTGAAGGTGCTCGACGGCCCGTTCGCGAGCTTCAACGGCATCGTCGAGGAACTCGATTTCGACCGCAGCCGCGTCAAGGTCAGCGTGTCGATCTTCGGGCGTGCTACGCCGGTTGAACTGGAGTTCGAGCAAGTCGAGCGAGCCAAGTAAGGCGCAGCCTTACGCAGCGATCGCACAGGATTAGCGCAAGCTAATCCTGAGACGACGCCCGACCGGACGGCGGGTCGGCCCCGCCGAACCCGTCCGACGTCATGACGCGGGCTTTGCCCGCGTCCGCCAGGCAAACGCCACCTGCCTTTCCGGCGCCCCTGCAGACCCTATCGTCACCCCGGACCCGTTCCGGGGTCCGCTGTGCCGCAACGTCCGCGCGTTGCATGTTTGCGGATCGGCAGCCCCCGGAAGAAGTCGGCGCCTGTACCGCGCCATATGTATCCCGCCGTCATCCCCGCGCCGGCGGGGATCCATAAGCTCTAGCGATGCGATTCCAGCCGCGAAGCCCGCCAGTATGGATCCCCGCCTGCGCGGGGATGACGACCTATGGTCGGCGCAGATAGCTGCCGAACAAGTCCGCCGTGGCGAACTAGGGAATCCTTGCAACGACTTTGGCGGAGGTCTCGGCCTTGCCGCGCTACCGCCATACCCGTATTTACGTCTTGGATTTTCCCTACTGCCTCTACGTCTGCGGCCATTCCCGGGCATTTTTTCGGAAACGGCGATGAAAAGCGCCTTTGACAAGATCGCCGCCGGCCTCGCAGACGCCATTGCCTTCGCGGATGGCGACGAGACGCGCGGCCAGGTTTCCACCGTGGACGTCCGCACCGTGCGCGCCGCGACGAAGCTGACGCAGGATGCCTTCGCCCGCACCTACCACTTCCCGATCGGCACGGTGCGCGACTGGGAACGGCAGCGGCGTCAGTCGGATGCGGGGTCAGCCACGCTGCTGCGAATGATTGCGGTTGATCCCGAGGGCGTCGAGGCGATCATCGCCAGACTTCGATAGCCAAGGCTTATCGAGCAACGTCTTATTTTGCCAAGTGCTCATTTTGCTGTTCTGGACATATCCGTAAGCGGATCATTGGACGGTCGTGACGTGCTACGCAGAGATGAAGAGGCGCGCGCAATAGTACAGATCTTGCCAAATGTATAATAATCCTGCGTCGGCAGCGCGGGGATACGCGGGAGGTAAGGGCCTCAGATTGTTTGAACTACCTATTCAAAAAGACGCTAGTTTTCGGAATAGCGTGCTAGAGCAATGGCAAATTATGAAGTATTCCAAGTATTCTCTTGAGTGCCAACGACATTATAGGATTTTTTGCAAAATAACTCAAGAGTAGCGATTCGTTCGCTATCACCCAGTGACCAATAGTGTAGGTTGAAGCTGCCAGAGAGGTTATCGATATACTTTTCTTATTACGCCACAAAAACGATATCGCTGCCCGGGCCATGTTTCCTACGGTTGCGTCAATCATCTTATGATTGGTTATGGGCTTAGTTGATGTCACAGAATCATCTAACGCGATGTTCAACGCTGCTTTTGCCTTTGCAGTTAATATTAGTTCTTGCTCAGCTGTCTTTACAATGTCCTTGAGTTTATTGATGCTGAGATCACTAAGGGGAGTTCCCGAAGCCGAAAGCATTTTGTCGATCTTGGATAGTGACGAATGACTATTAACTAGCACGTTATGGCAACGTACAGTTCTCTCAAGAATTAAAAGTGTTGATTGTGGAAATGGCGAAATATCCGAGTCATTATCCGGATTGTTCTGGAACAGCAACTCATTCCGCAACGCATCGCCGCGCATTACCAATAAGGCATCATCTTTCCAGTGGCCATCTGAAAATACTGCCGCATAACCCTTAGCGGTATCATGTAGCCTAGCAGTGCTATTGCCCTCTGACGATTTGATTAGTTCATTATCTAACCGAATGACTTCAGCCAGAATAGATCCCTTAATAAGCTCATCGCTATCAAATCGATTTTGTTGCAGATCTATTTTCTGCTCACTGTTGACGTAGAATGTCAGGCCAAACTCGATCTGCCCTTTTTCTATATCTTCTTCAAGAAGCTCATCAACCGTTTCAATTATTATATTTGCAACATCGACATTTACAGAGGTCTCATCCCTATTCCAAAATTCGTTGGGACGAGCCGCTATCTTTTGCTCGATACGAGGCCACGCATTGGGAGGAATATCTTCAGTAACAATGCCAAAAAGACGAAATCGTAACCATAAAAGCCAAGGCTCCCAAGATTCATCAAATGCAACAAGATGATCCTCTAGGCGTTTCCACTGTGGAGACTCAATATAATTTGCATCTAAAGGAGGCTTAAGCCTTATACCACGCTCCAAGTTTTCAAAGTCCGCCGAAGCAGTATCCCAAATATCAATATGGAACTTGGCTACATCTTCCTTTAAAAAGCCAGACTTATTATTCTCCATCATGTCTGAAGCGGCTTGAAGCGACTTTCGTACACTTTCCATTTTTTTGTTGCGAGAAACTGGAAGCGAAGTATTCAAAGATCCAATTACTGCTTTCGATATTGCACTTGGACTACTGTTGAATAGCTGCATTTTTGCTAAAGAATAAACAGCCGAACGTACCGCAGACTCATCGGGTCTATCAAGCACAACGCGGGCAACCAACAAACCTCTAAATAGCGCCAGGACATCCCTAGAGTTGTTCTCTTTAGATAAACGAGTATATGAAAAGTTGGTGGCGAGCTGCGTAACGGCTCGTGCCGCCGCTCGGAAGGTTATCTCGCCGGCGTGATCGTGTATGCTGCTGTCCAGCTCGCGCTTGATGTCATTCCATGCCATTCGAGAACGTTAGAGGTGTTAATTGCTCGATACAATGCTTCACGATACCTTGCGTATCTGCTACATTTGCTTCGAGGGGTAAAAGTGGCGCGGCATTCCCCGGCGTTCTCAGCAGCAGTAGTGCCCTCACCCGCCGCGGGCAAAGCCCGCGTCGTCGGTCGCGCGGCGCGCCGGCCGGGCGTTCAGCGTCTCGTGATGAGCCTTTCGCTCATCACGTGCGCTTCCGCCCCAATCGCCACCCGCCGAACAGCGCCCTGCCCTCATCATACGCCGCCCGCCCGCTCGCCTTGCTCCAGCCCTTCACCTGATCCAGCGCCGGAAGCAGCGGCGCGGGAACGGCATGAATGGTGCCCCCCTATCGTCACCCCGGGCTTGACCCGGGGTCCCACTCCTTTCGCTAGCCAAGAAGCGGGACCCCGGCTCAAGGCCGGGGTGACGGGTCTGAGGTGGGCTAACCTGCGGCGTCGACGCGCTACCGCGCCAGCCGCCGCCGTACCCCGGCCGCCTGCCCCGCCCCTTCCAACCGGGCCTATAACGCGCGGTCGCAGCGTACGCATCGCGTCTATCACGTGCGCTTCCGCCCCAATCGCCACCCCCCGAACAACGCCCTGCCCTCATCATACGCCGCGCGCCCGCTCGCCTTGCTCCACCCCGTCACCTGATCCAGCGCCGGGAGCAGCGGCGCGGACGGCTCGTGTGGGGAGCGGGCGGCGGCTTCCGTGCGGGCGGCCTCGGCGACGCGGAACGCCTCGCGGTCGCGCGCCTGTTGCGCGTGGTACATTGCGGCGAGGCGATAGGCATGCGCCTCGGAGGATTCGCCGCGGCGGCGCCTGATATGGGCTGGCTCGGCCTCGAGCCGGGCTTCCTTCTGGTGGAGGTACAGCAATTGCAGCGCCTGATCGCTGGTCATGGCCGGCATGGCGGGCGGCTCGTTGTGGCGCCAGGCATCGTCGGCGTGCGCGTGCGGGCTGAGGCTGGCGAGCAGCGCATCCTCGACGCGGTCATAGCCCTGCTCCAGCGCCAGTTGCCATTCGCGCGCGAAGGCGGGGCTTTGCTTGCGGCGCTGATAGAAGGCGCTGTGGGTGAAGCCGGCGGCGGCGGCGGAGAGGCGGATGTTGGCGGTGGCGGAGAGCGCGGCGAGGAAGGCCTGTTCGGCGGCGCGGGTGAGGCGGCCGGGGCTCGCGCGGCGGAGCTGGAGGCGGCCGGATTTCGTGCGGGTTGGGCGGGGTTCTGGCTGTGGTGAGGGGGTCTTTTGCGGCACGGCCCCTCCACCATTTGCCGGAAGGGGCAAATGGTCCCCCTCCCCCGGTGGGGGAGGATGTAGCGCGGCGCTGGCGATCGCGAGGGCGGCGTCCCAGTCGGCGGCGAAGGCGGGGTGTTTGGCGCGGCGTCTGGTGAAGGTGGCGCGGTGGACGCCGAGCGTGCGGGCGGCGTCGCGCGCGTTGCCGGTGCGGCGCAGCTCGGCGAGGAAGGCGGCGTTCTGCAGCGCCTGGGCGCGGGTGAAGGGGCGGGTTAAGAGGCGGGCCATTCCCGCTTTGTTCTCAAGAGATTTCCAACTTTGCAAGCCATCCGCGTCGCCCCCCTGCCCGTCCCCTGATCCGGCGCCGGGCGTACCGGCACGGGCGGTTCGCGCGCGGTTCGCCGACGTTCACTTCACCCGCCGCTTATGATACGCAAGGGTAACGATCCGACAGTTCGGAGGCTTGCAGGTGGGGACGCAGGGCATGCTTTGGCGGGGGTGGTCGCCGCCCGCGCAACTGCCCGCGCTGGAGCGCGGCGTGCCACGGACGCTCCGCCGCGTGTGGCTGGCGCTGCTGCTGCTGGTCGCGGCGATCCAGCTCGCCGGGTTCGCCTTCGTGCTGTTCGATGCCTATCGGATCAATCCCGCATTGCACGCGATCGGGATCGAAATCGAATTCGACGACGATGCCCGCCCGGTCGTCGCGCCGCTGCGCGCCGATATCGTCGCGGCCGGCGTCGCGCGCGGCGATCGGATCGTCGCGATCGCCGGGCGACGCTATGCGCCGGGGGCCAGCGCCGCGACGCTGGCGCGGGCGATCATCGCGGCGCCCGGCGACCGGGTCGCGCTGCGCCTGCGCAAGCCCGACGGGCGCGAGATCACGCTGCGCGCCAGCCGCTCGGCGCGCGCGGCGAGCATCCCGCCGCGCAACGCGGTCCCGCTCAACATCCGGATGGGGGTGCGGCTGTTCTTCACCCTGCTCTGTTCGCTATCGCTGCTCGGCTCGAGCTTCGTGCTGCTGCATCGCCGCCCGCGCGACCCGGAGGCGCTGCTGCTCGGCCTGGGCTTCCTGGCGATCGCCGCCTGCGTCGACCCCCCGCTGCTGATGTGGATGTCGATCGGCCTCGACTGGGTGATCGACGCGCTGACCGGCCTGTGGTGGACGATGCTGGCGATCGCGCTGGCCGCCTTTCCCGACGGCCGGTTCACGCCGCGCGTGCTGCGCTGGTCGCTGCTCGTCGCCCCCGTGCTCGGCATCGTGCTGATGCTCGACAGCGTCGACGAGACGACCTCGCTGCTGATCGGCGTCGGCGTGCCGTTGCTGCTGCTGGCGGCGCAGGTGATCCGCTACCGCCGGCTCGAGCCGGGCCATGCGCGCCAGCAGATCAAATGGGCCGCGCTGGGCTTTGCCGCAGGCTTCCTGGCCGTCGGCGTGGCGCTGGCCATGTCGCTGGCGGCGTACGACCAATGGTCCGCAACGCCTCGCGGCGCCTGGCTGCTGGCGACGGTGTGCCTGTTCAACCTCGGCTTCGCGATCATGCCGCTGGGGCTGCTCGTCTCGGTGATCCGCTATCGCCTGTGGGACGTCGACCAGATCATCTCGCGCTCGGTGGCTTATACCGCGGTGACCAGCGGGATCGTGCTGCTGTGGACCTTGCTGTCGGACGTCGCGAAGCAATTGCTGGCGACGTTGATGGGCCCGGGCAACGCCATGCTCGGGCTCGCGCTCGGCGCGATCGTCGCGACCAGCGTGTTCGTGCCGACGCAGCGCGCCGTGCTGCAATGGTCCAAGCGGCGCTTCACGCCGGCGAGCGTCGATCTCGAGCGTCTGCCCGTGCGCCTGACGCTGTGGCGTGACCGGTGCGACGCGCCCGAACTCGCCGCCCGTGTGCTCGACGTCGCGCTGCGCGCGCTGCACGCCTCGGCCGGCGCGGTGTTCGCGCGCACCCCGACGGGGCGGTCGCTGCTCGCCCGACGCAGCCTGGAATCGGACGATGTGCTGGCCGCGGCGTCCGCCGGCTCGGACGGTGCGCGGGCGCTGGGCGGCCATGTGCTCCATCTCGAGGATGAAGACGGGATGGCGGGATGGCTGATCCTGATGCCGCGCGACGACCAGTCCCGCTTCCCCCGGTCCGAGCTGCAGGCGCTCGCCGCGGCCGCCGGCCCGATCGCGCAGGCACTGCGCGCCGCGACGCGCGCCCAGCGCCCCGAAGCTGCGCCGCGCCAGCTGGTCGACGAGCTTCGCGAACGGCTGGAACGGCTGGAACAGGGCAATCCATCCGCCCCCGGCCATGCCGCCACCTAGCCCGCGTCCGACCCAAATGGCCACCGCGCCGCGCCCCCCGCGCGCCGCGATGGCCACGGGCGTTCAGAACTTGACGCTGGCGCTCACCCCCCATTCGCGCGGGCGGCCATAGCTGGCCTCGGCCAGGCCGAACGCGCCCGAGACGTTGCCCGAGACGAGGTACAGCGTATCGGTGAGATTGGTGCCGAACACCGCCAGCGTGATCGCCCGGCCCGGCAGCGTGTAGTTCAGCCGGGCGTTGAGCAGGCCATAGCCGTCATCGGTGATGATCGGCGAATTGGCCACGTCGTGATAGATCCGGCTATACTGCGTGTAATCGACGCGCAGCGCGGCCTCGCTGCCATTGGCGAATTCGTGGCTGACGTCGAGCCCGGTGGTGACGGTCCATTCCGGCGCCTTGACGAAGCCGGTATCGAGCGTGATCGGCAGGATCTGCGTGGGCCCGAGGCCCTGGCCGACCGAGGTGTATTTGGCATCGAGATAGCCGACCGCGGCGTTGAACGACAGCCAGCGCGCCGGGCGCATGACGGTTTCGAATTCGAAGCCGTTGATCTCGCCGGCGGCGGCATTGGCGACGAAGTTGGTCGGCGTCTGGTTCACCGTCAGCTGGATATCTTCATATTTGGAATGGAAGGCGGCGAGATTGGTGGTCAGCTGGCCGTCCAGCCATTGCGCCTTGATGCCGGCTTCGTAGGTGGTGAGCTCCTCGGGCTTGTATTGCGTGACCTCGTCTTCGCTGACCAGCGGGCGGCCGTTGAACCCGCCCTGCTTGAAGCCCTTCGACCAGGATGCGTAGAGCAGAAGATCGCGCGACGCCTTGAAGTTCAGCCCGAGGCGCGGCGTGAACTTCTCGAACGTGGCCGATCTGGTGACGTTGGTGAACTGTACATTGTCGCGCTGGCGCACGTTGATCGAGGTGAAGGTCTTCTTGTCGCTGGTGTAGCGGCCGCCGGCGGTGACGCTGAGCCGGGGCACGATCTCGAAATCGACCTGCCCGTAAGCGGCGAGGCTGCGATTGTCGGTATAGTTGCGGATGAACACGGCGGGCGTGAAGGGCGGCGGGGCGGCGGGCGCCTGCAGCCCGATGGCGAGATCGGCGGTGGCGATGTCGGAGGCCTTTTCCTTGAAGTAGAAGCCGCCGAGCACATAGCTCAGCCGATCGTCGAACGTCTTGCCGGTGAGCTGCAGCTCCTGGCTGAACTGCCATTGCTTGTCGCGGTTGGTGGTCTGGCGGAAGACGAACGGCGTGTTGTCGCCATCGCGAGTGAAATAGGCCTTCATGTGGCGATAGGCGGAGATCGACTTGAGCGTCGCGCCGCCGATGTCATAGGCGACAACCGCCTGCGCGCCCCACAGATCGAGATCGTTGTCGTTGGGGCCGCCGGCCCAGGTTTCGAACGGGCTGGCGGTGATGAAGCTGGGGTTGAGTGTCGGCTGGCCGTTGGGCGCGATGATGCCGCGGCTCGGCGCGACATAGCGGTTGTAATTGACCAGGAAAGGAATGCCGGTGATGCCCGGCTTGTTGCCGACGGCGAGCAGATCGGACGGCGCGGAGGTTTCGCGCGCGCGCGTGTAATCGCCGCCGATATCGATCGTCAGGCCGCTGCCTTCGGGCTGGATGCGCAATTTGGCGCGGACCATCTGCGCCGAGCGATCGCCCTGCGTGTCGCCATCGAGCAGGCGCTTGACGTACCCGTCGCGGTTGAGGCTGGCGGCGGAGATGCGCAGGCCGGCGAGACCGGGGACGATCGGGATGTTCACCGCGCCCTTCACGTCGATGCGATCGAAGCGGCCATAGGTGGCCTCGAGCCGGCCGGACACCTTGTCCAGATCGGGTGCGGTGGTGTTGATCAGCACCGCGCCGCCGATCGTGTTCTTGCCGAACAACGTGCCCTGCGGCCCGCGCAGCACCTGCACGCTGTCGATATCGACCGCGTCCATCACGCCGCCGATCGAGCGGGCATAATAGACGTCGTCGACATAGAAGCCGACGCCGGGATCGCTGAAGATCGCGAAGTCGTTCTGCCCGACGCCGCGGACGAACACGGTGGCGTTGTAATTGCCGCCGGACAAAGCGGCGGCGCCGTCGAAGCGGATGTTGGGGGTGAATTTGGCGATCTCGTCGAGCGTGGCGACGTTGCGATCGGCCAGCGCTGCGCCGCTGAACGCGGTGATCGCGACGGGCACGTCCTGCAGGCGTTCGGACGTGCGGCGCGCGGTGACCAGGATGTCGTTGCCGTCGTCGGCGATCGGCATGTCCGGCGCGACGGCGGTGGTTGTATCCGGTGGCGCCACCTGTTGCGCCTGCACACCGGTCGACAGCAATGCGGCGATGACGCCGCCGCCCAGCAATATGGTCTTCATTTTACCCTCCTGAGGATCGCCCGTCTGCTTGCGGTGATTTGCGGTGCGATTGCGGTGTTGGCCTGGCGGACCTTGAGCAGCAGACGGAACAGTTCCGTGCGCTCGGTGTCGCTCAGGCATCCAAAGATGCTGGCCTCGTGGTCGGCCGTGATCTGTGTGACCTGCTGGCGGAGGTACTGGCCCTCGGCGGTCAGATGCAGTGCATTGCTGCGGCGATCGCGGCCAGGACGGCGCTCGACCGCCCCCAGGGCGACCAGCCGGTTGACGGCCGCCATCGTGCTCGCGCGATTGATGCCCAGCACACGGCCAAGCTCGGCCTGATCGCAGCCGGGATGAAGATCGATATAGACAAGCGCGGTCGCGCGTCCGGGCGGCACGCCGACATCGGCCATCAGGCCATGCAGCATTTCCATCGAGAGCACGTCGAGACGGCGGAGTTGATAGCCGAGCCGCGTGGCGATCTCGCCGATATCGCGGTCTTCTCCCTGCATCACGCTCCCCCGAACGTTATCGTTATTTGCCATTACTATATGGCTGCCATACATTCATGGCAAGGCCGTTTGTTTCGACATCGCGCGGGCTCCGGCATGTCGGCTCGGCCCGGTTTTCAACGGCCCACGGCGTCCCGCACCTCGCCCGCGAAACGCCGCCCGGTGCGCAAGGCGGCGTGCTGCAAGCGCTGCCGCCCGGCGCGTTCCAGCCGATCGCCGCGAGCGCCGTGCGAATCTGCTTGCCCCGGCGCGGCGACGGGCGCAGCGGCGGCGCGAGGACCCACCGGGCGCACCGCCCCAGCCGAGACGATCACCGTGGCCGAACCGATTTTCTACGACGCCTCCGGCCGCCGCCGCCGCCGCTTCCGCCTGGCCCAGGCGGCGTTTGTCGCGCTGGTGCTGCTCGCGGCAGTGCTGTTCGTCGGCTCGATCCTCGATGTGCTGCCGCAGAAGCCGCTGCCCTTCGCGGTCGAGCGGCCGCCGGTCCACGGGCTGGGCGCCGAGGCGGGCGCGGGGCAGCACGGGCCGCGGCTCGGCCATGCGCTGCGCGTGGCGCGGCGGATGCTCGGCGCGCAGCCGGCGGAAGCGCCGCTCGCCATCGCCTTCCACGCGCCGTGGGACGATGCCAGCACCGCCTCGCTGCGCCGCCATATCGGCGATCTCGACTGGCTGATCCCGGGCTGGATGTCGATCACCGGCGCGGATCACGCCGTGACATTGTTCCCCGATGCCGCGGGCAAGGCGATCATCAGCGCCGCACCGCACCGCCCCAAGCTGCTGCCGATGGTGCAGAACGCCAAGGACGGCAATTGGGACGGGCCGGGCATGGCCGCCCTGCTCGCCGATCCGCGCGCACGCGGCGCGGCGCTGGCACGGATCGAGGCGATGCTGCGCGCCAACCAGGCGGGCGGCGTGTTTTTCGATTTCGAGGATCTGCCGGATGCGGCGCTGCCCGACTACCGCCAGTTCCTGCGCGAGGCCAAGGCGCGGTTCGGGGCGCGCGGGCTGGTGGTGGCGATCGCCGCGCCGGTCGGCAATCCGGGCTGGGACCTGCCGGCGTTCGCGGCGGTCAGCGACCGGCTGTTCCTGATGGCCTATGACGAGCATTACCAGGGCGGCGCGCCCGGACCGATCGCTGGGCAGCGCTGGTTCATCGAGCAGGTCGCGCGGGCGTCGCGCGGCATCCCGCGCGGCAAGCTGGTCGTGGCGTTCGGCAATTATGCCTATGACTGGCGCAAGGGCGGCGAGACCGATGCGCCGTCGATCGAGGAAGCATGGCTGGCGGCGCACGATTCGGGCGTGCTGCCGGTATACGACAAGGCCAGCGGCAACAGCCATTTCGCCTATGCCGAGGGCGGCACGACGCACGACGTGTGGCTGCTCGACGCGGCCTCCGCGTACAACCAGCTGCACTGGCTCTCCGCCAACGGGCTGGACGCGGTGGCGCTGTGGCGGCTGGGGGCGGAGGATCCGGCGCTGTGGCAGATGTTCGGCCGCGCGCACCGCACGCTGCCCAAGCCGGGCGCGATCGCGGCGATCTCGGCCGGCACCAATGTCGATATCGAGGGTTCGGGCGAGATCCTGCGCATCGGCGCGACGCCGGTGGCGGGCGCGCGGCGCGTGCAGGCGGCAGCGGACGGCAGCATCGCCGACGTGGCGTTCACCGCGCTGCCCCTGCCCTATCAGATCGAGCGCACCGGCTATCGCCCGGGCCTCGTCGCCTTAACCTTCGACGACGGGCCGGACCGCGTGTGGACGCCGCGCATCCTCGACATCCTCAAGGCCGAGAAGGTGCCGGCGACCTTCTTCATGGTCGGCGAGAACGGGCTGACGCAGCGCAGCCTGCTCGCGCGCGAAGTGGCCGAGGGGCATGAGGTGGGCAGCCATACCTATACCCACCCCAATCTCGCCAACGCGACCGAGCGCGAGACGATGCTGGAACTCAACGCCAACCAGCGGCTGTTCCAGGCCTTTACCGGCCATTCGCTGCGGCTGTTCCGCGCGCCCTATTTCGGCGATGCCGAGCCAACCACCGGCGACGAGATCAGCCCGGTCGCGCAGGCGCAGGCGCTGGGCTATCTCTCGGTCGGGCTGCACGTCGATCCGGACGACTGGAAGCGGCCGGGCGTCGCGGCGATCGTGCAGCGCACGGTGGCGCAGGTGATGGCCGGCGACGCGGCGCGCAGCGCGCAGATCGTGCTGCTGCACGATGCCGGCGGCAACCGCGCGCAGACCGTGGCGGCGCTGCCGATCATCATCCGCGAATTGCGCGCGCGCGGCTTCACCTTCGTGCCGGTGTCGCGGCTCGCCGGGCTCAGCCACCAGGCGGTGATGCCGCCGATCTCGGCCAGCGACCGGGTCGCAGCGTGGATCGATCTCGGGCTGTTCACCGCTTTGGGCGACGTGCAGATCCTGCTCGGCTGGCTGTTCGGCATCGCCATCTCGCTCGGCATCGCACGCGCGCTGCTGCTCTCCGGTCTGGCGCTGTGGCAGGCGCGGCGCGAGGGGCGACAGGTTTTCCCGCCGCTCGACCCCAGCCTGTTCGTCAGCGTGCTGATCCCGGCCTATAACGAGGAACGCGTGATCGAGCGTTCGGTGCACCGCGTGCTCGACAGCAGCGACGTTCGCCTCGAGGTGATCGTGATCGACGACGGCTCGCACGACCGCACCTCGGCGATCGTGCGCGAGACCTTCGCCGACGAGCCGCGCGTGCGGCTGCTCACGCTGGCCAATGGCGGCAAGGCGCATGCGCTGAACCGCGGGCTGGAACTGGCGAGCGGCGAGATCGTCATCGCGCTCGACGCCGATACGCAGTTCGAGCCGACGACGATCGCCAGGCTGGCGCGCTGGTTCGCCGATCCGGTGCTCGGGCCCAAACTCGGCGCGGTCGCCGGCAACGCGAAGGTCGGCAACCGCGTCAATCTCGTCACGCGCTGGCAGGCGCTGGAATATATCACCGCGCAGAATCTCGAGCGCCGCGCGCTCGCCCGGCTCGATGCGATCACCGTCGTGCCCGGCGCGGTCGGCGCGTGGCGCCGCGCGGCGATCGCCGAGGCCGGCGGCTATCCGGCCGACACGCTGGCCGAGGACCAGGACCTGACGATCGCGATCCAGCGGCTCGGCTGGCAGGTGCATTACGATCAATATGCCGTCGCGCTGACCGAGGCGCCGGAGACGTTCCGCGCGCTCGCCAAGCAGCGTTACCGCTGGGCGTTCGGCACGCTGCAATGCCTGTGGAAGCATCGTTCGGTGATGGCGCAGGGTCGGCCCAAGGGTCTGGCGCGCGTGGGCCTGCCGCAGGCGATCCTGTTCCAGATCCTGTTCGCCGCGATCTCGCCGATCATCGATCTGGCGCTGCTGCTCGGGCTGATCGGCACATGGCTGACGGTGCGCGCGCATGGCTGGGCGCAGAGCTCGGGCGATGTCGAGACGATGCTGCTCTACTGGCTGGTGTTCAGCGCGATCGACCTGCTCGCCGCGGTGATCGCCTTCGCGCTGGAGCGGCGCGAACGCTGGCGGCTGCTGTGGCTGCTGATCCCGCAGCGCATCGGCTACCGCCAGGTGATGTATTACGTCGTGCTGAAGGCGCTCGGCGCGGCGCTGCGCGGCGTGGTGGTCGGCTGGGGCAAGCTGGAGCGCAGCGGGCGGGTGACGGCGGGCGCGTAACGGCCCCGGCCGGGCGCTTGCCGCGGCGTGAGACCGAACAGTAGCGTGCGGGCGCCGGACGCAGAAAGGGCGGCCCCATTGCTGGGACCGCCCTTTCCTTTCGCTGCGGGCCGGCATGGGCGAAGCCCATGCACGTCGGACAGCCTGGCGGCTGCCGGCCGGCCTTGCGGGAGCGCGAATTAGCCCAAGCTAATTCGTCTCTCCCGCTGCGGCTTACTTGATTTCGACCGTGGCGCCGGCTGCTTCCAGCTGGGCCTTGATCTTCTCGGCTTCGTCCTTCGAAATGCCTTCCTTGATGGCCTTCGGAGCGGACTCGACCAGCGTCTTGGCTTCGGTCAGGCCGAGCGCGGTGATCGCACGGACTTCCTTGATGACGTTGATCTTCTTGCCGCCGTCGCCCGTCAGGATGACGTCGAATTCGGTCTTCTCTTCTGCGGCCGGAGCGGCTGCGCCGCCGCCTGCTGCCGGTGCTGCAACCGCTGCTGCGGCCGAAACGCCCCACTTCTCTTCGAGCATCTTCGACAGCTCAGCGGCTTCGAGGACGGTCAGTTCGCTCAGGCTGTCAACCAGCGCGTTCAGGTCTGCCATGTGTAGTCTCCAGTATCGGGGCAGCTGCCCCATCGGTTCAGTTTAGAATTAGTCTCGAGTAAGCCCTGAGCTCGAAAGCTCAGGCTGCTTCCTTCTCCGCATAGGCGGACAGCACGCGCGCGAGCTGCGCTGCCGGAGCCTGCGTGATCGTGGCGATCTTCGTGGCAGGTGCCACGATGAGGCCGACGATCTTGGCACGCAGTTCATCCAGCGACGGCAGCGTTGCGAGCGCCTTCACGCCTTCTACGTCGAGGGCAGTCGCACCCATCGCCCCGCCGACGATTTCGAACTTGTCGTTCGTCTTCGCGAAATCGACCACCACCTTGGCGGCCGCGACGGGATCGATCGAGCTGGCAAGGCCTACGGGCCCGGTGAGCATGTCGCTCAGCGAACCGTATTCGGTGCCTTCCAATGCGATCTTGGCAAGCTTGTTCTTCGAGACCTTGTAGGTCGCGCCGGCATCACGCATCGCGTTGCGCAGTTTGGTCGACTGCGAAACGGTCATGCCGAGGTTGCGGGTCACGACGACCACGCCGACTTCGGCAAAGTTGCGGTTCAGCTCGGCAACGAGCTCGGTCTTTTGAGCGCGATCCATGCCATTCTCCACGTTAGGGCCGCATCGCCGCTAAGCGATGAAACCCGTCTGACCCCGAAGCTCGCGCCGCAGGGCCGGTTAAAACCGGACGCGTGGGAACACCCCGCGCTTCCGGGTTGTCCGTCGATAGGGGCATGGGGATACTCGGCCGCAGGCGGCAAGCAGACCGTCAACGTGCGGGGCACGCCGAGCGGAAAATCCATTCCCCGTCTAGGCAGGACATTAAGACGGGGCAAATCCCCACCACCTGCTGTCTCGGACGGTTCTCGAATCCCGGCGAACCGGCAAACGAGAGAGCGCGCCTGTTAGCGGAATGCCGGGCAAAGTCAAATCGCCGGCCGCCAGCGCCGCCGCCGTCACAAACCCGTCACGCGATTGACGCGCGCAAGACGCGGCGCCGACGCGGGCGTGTCAGTTTCCGCCCGCACTAGCAACGCGACGGCCGCTCAGGCCTTCTATCCGGGGGTTCCACCATGACGCAGCAGATCAGTGCCATCGCCGCCTATGACGACGGCGATATCGACACCAATCGGTCCGACAATCCGCACCTCAACGATCTGATCGCGTCGCGCTATTCGCGCCGTCAGACGCTGATGGGGGGCATTTCGGCGGCGGCTACCGCAGTGTTCGGTGGCGCGATGCTGTCGGCCTGCGGGTCGAGCGACCCGGACGAAGCGCCGCTCGTCGCGGTGACCGCCGGCGCCAACGGCACGGCGACGTCGGGCCAGAAGGTGACGCTGACCGGATCGGTGACCGGCAATTCGCTGAGCTCCGGCTGGACGCAGATCAGCGGCACGCCCGTCACGCTGACCACGGTGAGCCCGACCGTATCGACCTTCGTCGCGCCCAGCGTGACGAGCACGACGCCGCTGGTGTTCCGCTTCACCGGCACCAACCTGAGCGGCACGCCGAGCACGGCGGACACGACCGTGACGATCAGCGCGGCGGTGCTCGGCTTCACCGCCGTCGCCAAGAACCTCAACGACGTGGTCACCGTGCCCGCCGGCTATACCGCCACGGTGCTGTACCGGCTCGGCGATCCGATCGCCGCGGGCGTCGCCGCGTACAAGAATGACGGCAGCGACACCGAATTCTCCAAGCGCGCCGGCGACCATCATGACGGCATGAGCTATTTCGGGCTCGCCGCCACCGGCACCGCGCCCGATCCGACCAACAATACGCGCGGCGTGCTGGTGATGAACCACGAGAACATCACCGTGCCGTATCTGCACACGGCCGGCGCGACTGCGGTCGGCGGGGTTCGCCCGGAGGCCGAAGCGCTCAAGGAAATCGAATGCCACGGCGTTTCGGTGGTCGAGATCAACCGCACCGGCGGCGCCTGGAGCTATCTGCAGACCGGCGCGCTCAACCGCCGCATCACGCCGATGACGCCGATGGCGTTCAGCGGCCCGGCCAAGGGCCATGCGCTGCTCAAGACGGTCTATTCGAAGGACGGGACCACCGGCCGCGGCACGATCAACAATTGCGCCAACGGCACCATGCCGTGGAACACCTATCTCACCAACGAAGAGAATTGGGTCGGCTATTTCCGCCGCGATAGCGGCGATGCCGCGGTGCGCACCGCGGCCGGCGCGGCCAAGGAGAATGTCTCGCTGGCGCGCTATGGCCGCTCCGAGGGCGGCACGGGCAACAATGGTTGGTCGACCGTCGTCGCCGCGGATGCCAGCAGCACGGTCTACTCGCGCTGGAACGTCACCGCCAAGGCCGGCCTCGCCGCCGACGGCACGGCGGATTTCCGCCACGAGGTGTTCCAATATGGCTGGGTGGTCGAGATCGATCCGTTCAACGCCACGTCGGTGCCGCGCAAGCGCACAGCGCTCGGCCGCATGAACCATGAAGGCTGCGTCATCGGCCGCACCGTCGTCGGCGTGTCGCCGGCCTTCTACATGGGCGACGATGCGCAGAACGAATATCTCTACAAGTTCGTCTCGACCGCCAAATGGGCCGCGGCCGATGCCAGCAACGCCGATCGCCTGGCGATGGGCGACAAATATCTCGACGCCGGCATCCTCTACGTCGCCAAGCTCGCCGCCGATGGCAGCGGCACCTGGCTGCCGCTGGTATTCGGCCAGGGCGGCCTGACCGCCGCCAGCACGGTCTATCCCTTCGCCGATCAGGCCGACGTGCTGATCAACACGCGGCTCGCCGCCGACGTGCTCGGCGCGACCAAGATGGATCGTCCGGAATGGACCGCGGTCAATCCCGCCACCGGCGAGATGTATCTGACGCTGACCAACAACAGCTCGCGCACCGTGGCCAATACCGACGCGGCCAACCCGCGCGCCTATAGCGATCCCAAGACCAGCGGCGGCGCCTCCAACGGCAACGCCAACGGCCACGTCATCCGCCTGCGCGAGACCGGCGACACGTCCGAAGCGTTGAGCTTCAAGTGGGACATCTACGCCTTTGGTGCCGGCAGCGATCTGGATGCCGCCAACATCAACCTGTCCGGGCTGGACGCGACCAACGATTTCTCCTCGCCCGACGGCCTGTGGTTCGGCCTGCCGAGCAACATCACCGGCACGGCAACGCCGCTGATGTGGATCCAGACCGACGACGGCGCCTATACCGACGTGACCAACTGCATGATGCTCGCGGCGATCCCGGGCGTGGTCGACGACGGCGCGACCAAGACGATCACCAACACGATCGGTGGGGCTACCGGCACGCAGGCGACGCGCATCGGCAAGGCACCGGGCACGGCGCTGCGCCGCTTCCTGGTCGGGCCAAAGCAGTGCGAGATCACCGGCATCTTCTCGACCCCGGACGGCAAGTCGGTATTCGTCAACATCCAGCATCCGGGCGAAGGCGGCAATGCCGCGGCGATCAGCAGCAGCTGGCCGGCCAGCCAGGCCGGCACCCCCGCCTCGCCCTCGCGCCCGCGCTCGGCGACGGTGGTGATCACCAAGGACGATGGCGGCGTCGTCGGCCTCTGATCCTGTCGACGGACCGCTGCGGGGCCGGGCGCGATCCCGGCCGTTGCTGTCTGCGGCCGCGCGGTGGGCCGGCGCGGCGCGGCGCAGCAATGACGGGCAATAGCGCAGGCCCAGGCGCGGCCAGCCAGGCGCGGCCGCGACGATCGCATCGCGCGACTCACCCCGCGCGGGCGGCGGTCGGCGATAATTCTCCCTGACAAAGGCACGGCCCCATCACCGGCGCGGCATTGTCCTTACGGACATCATGTACCGCGCGCGGATTCGACCGGGTTCGGCATGCAATTTAAAACGGATTTCGTGCAAAATTTCACCTGCATCTTACCAAAAGTGCGTGTAGCGCGCTAAAAGACCGGAACGGACCGATCCGAGCGCGGGATCGGGCCAGGCGGGACAGAAAAACAAAGGGTCGGTGTGGCGCGCGTATTCGGTGATTCAGCATCCAGCGACGGCACGTCCGCGGGAGACCGCGGCGCCGTCATCGGGCCGACGCAGATCGTCGGCGGCACGAACAGCCCGGGCGTGGTGCCGGCGACCTTTGCCATGCCGCCCGGCATGGCCATCCGCTACGATCAGCCCGCCGCCGATCTCGCCGACTATATCACCGGCTATCATGTCTATAGCGCCGATCACCGGCATGTCGGGCAGGTCGACTGGTTCCTGCCCGGCACCGCCAATGTGCGCATCGCGATCGACGCGGCGCCCTTTTCGGTGTCGATGGCACGGCGCACGTTCGATCCGGTGCCGGAGGTCAGCCTGTTCGGCCCGACCTCGCACGCGCTGAAGGCGACCACCAATGGCGGCATCCTCGTCGGCTTCGGGGTGAGCGCGCTCGGCTGGAGCCGGTTGTTCAATCCGCCGGCGGCAACCTATCGCGACCGGGTCGTGCCGTTGGCGACGGCGCTGCCGGGCAGTTTCGCGCTGCGCCTGCGCGATGCGCTGTATCGTTCGGATCGCGAGGGGCAAGTCGCGCCGGTGCTCGATGCGTTGCTGCGCGCGCAGCTCGGGCTGATGCAGCGCGATGTCACCCACCGCGACGCGCCGCTGATCCGCCAGTTGATGGTGATGATCGCCCGCGAGGGGACGACGGAGATCGCGCAGGCCGCCGCCGAGCTGGGGATCGAGCCGCATGCGCTGCGCCGGCTGGCGGTGCGCCATTTCGGCTTTCCGCCCAAATTGCTGCTGCGGCGCGCGCGCTTCCTGCGCTCGTTCCTGCAGATCGCCCGCACCGACAAGACGATCGACTATGCCCGGCTCGACAAGAGCTATTTCGACGTGCCGCATTTCCTGCGCGACGCCAACACGTTCCTCGGCATGACGCCGCGCCGCTTCCTCAGCCTCAACACGCCGTTCCTCGACGCCTCGCTGCGCGCGCGCGCCGCGGTGCTGGGTGCCGCCACGCAGGTGCTGCACGATATCGGCGCGGCCAAGCCCGGCTGACACGAAAAGGGGCCGCAAGCATGACGCTTGCGACCCCGTTCGTCGGTTCGAGATCGTCGGCGATCAGGCCGCGACGACGCCCGCCACGTCAACCTTGATCCCGACGCCCATCGTCGAGCTCACGGCGACCTTCTGGACATATTTGCCCTTGGCGCCCGATGGCTTGGCCTTGACGACCGCATCGACCAACGCGTCGAAGTTCGCGCGCAGGTCTTCCGCCGGGAAGCTGGCCTTGCCGATGCCCGAATGGATGATACCGGCCTTTTCGACGCGATATTCGATCTGGCCGCCCTTGGCCGCTTCGACCGCCGCGCCGACGTTCATCGTCACGGTGCCGAGCTTGGGGTTCGGCATCATGCCCTTGGGGCCCAGGATCTTGCCCAGGCGACCGACGATGCCCATCATGTCCGGGGTCGCGATGCAGCGATCGAAATCGATCGTGCCGCCCTGGACGAGCTCCATCAGGTCTTCCGCACCGACGACGTCGGCGCCGGCGGCGCGGGCTTCGTCAGCCTTGGCACCCTTGGCGAACACGCCGACGCGGACCGTCTTGCCGGTGCCCTTGGGCAGCGTGACGACGCCGCGGACCATCTGATCGGCGTGACGCGGATCGACGCCGAGGTTCAGTGCGACTTCGATCGTCTCGTCGAACTTCGAGGTCGCACCCGACTTGGCCAGCGCGATCGCTTCGTCGATGCCGTGCAGCTTCTCACGATCGATCGTGACAGCCTTCTGCTTCTTGCTCTTGAATGCCATGTGCTTAGCCCTCCACCACGTCGAGGCCCATGGCCCGCGCGCTGCCTTCGATGATCTTGGTCGCAGCGACCAGATCGTTGGCGTTCAGATCCTTCATCTTGGCGGTCGCGATCTCGCCCAGCTGCGTACGCGTGATCTTGCCACCCGAAACCTTGCCCGGCTCCTTCGAGCCCGACTTGATGCCGGCGGCCTTCTTGATCAGGTACGATGCCGGCGGCGTCTTGGTCTCGAACGAGAACGAACGATCGGCATAGACGGTGATCACGGTCGGCAGCGGCGTGCCGGCTTCCTGATCGCCCGTCGAGGCGTTGAACGCCTTGCAGAATTCCATGATGTTGACGCCGCGCTGACCCAGCGCAGGGCCGATCGGCGGGGAGGGGTTGGCCTTGCCTGCAGGAACCTGCAGCTTGATATAGCCGGTAATCTTTTTAGCCATGTGGCTGTCTCACTCTATAGGGGCCGCGCGCGAACGCCCGGCCGGTTCAAGTTTAGCGGTTCCAGCGACGCCCTCGAAAGGGCGCCTCCCGCGCGAATCCACCGATGTCTCGTTGGAAGGGGGCGCGCATAGCGCAAACCGCCCGCCCGCGCAAATCACGCGGGCGGCGCGGCCGGCAGGGTCATTTCGCCATGGCCGCCGACTGATCGAGCGCCACCACCGGCAGCCACACCGCGCTTGCTGCCGCGCCGCCGCGTTCGATCGTCACCGTCGCCTTCTGGTAATCGCTCTTCTTGGCGAGGAAGATGTTGGAGACGAACTTCTGTGGGTTGCGATCGTAGAGCGGGAATTGCGAGGACTGGACCTGGATCATGATGCGGTGGCCGGGCTGGAACACGTGGTTCACCGTCGGCAGGCGGAATTTGTAGCGCTGCACCTTGTTCGCCGGGATCGCCGTCGGCTTCGCGAAACTGTCGCGGTAGCGGCCGCGGAAGATGTCCTGGCTGATCGGCAGCTGATAGCCGCCCATCTTGGCGTCGCTGGCGATCTCGTCGGGATAGACGTCGATCACCTTGACGACGAAATCGCCGTCGGTGCCGGTGGTGCGGGCGAAGATGTCGGCGATCGGCGCGCCGGAGACGCGAACGGCCTCGCGCAATACCGGCGTTTCATAGGTCATCACGTCGGGCCGGCCGTCGACGCCGCGCTGGTCGCTGACCAGCCAGTCGCCCCAGCGGCCGTCGCCGAAATTGACCGGGCGCGGCAGATGCGGGACGGGCTTGGCGGGATCGGAGACATAGCTGTCGCCCCCTGCCCCGGCCTTGTCGAAGCCGAGGCCGCCGCTGGCCTGGAGATAGATCGGCTTGAGCGGCGCCGCGCAGCCCTGCTCGCATGCCAGTGGCCAGGTCGCGAACCGGTCCCAATGGTTCTCACCGGTATTGTAGATCGTCGCGGCGGGGAGCGTCACCGCCGGGCCGTCCTTCAGATATTGATTGAACAGCGGCAGCACCATCTGCTCGCGGAACTGCTGCGCGGTATCGCCGTCCCACTGGAACGGGCCGAGGCTGCGGCCTTCGCGGTTGATCTGGCTGTGGCGCCACGGGCCCATGACGAGGAAGTTGTTGCCGGTCTTGCCCTTTGCCTTGAGCGCTTCCCACGCGGTGATCGCGCCGTACATGTCCTCCTGGTCCCACAGGCCCTGTTCCCAGATCGTCGGCACGTTGGACGGGTTGGCGGCGAGCAGTTTGTCGAGCGCCTGGCCCTGCCAGAAGCCGTCATAGGACGGGTGCGCGACCATGCGCTGCCAATAGGGCAGCTGCGCATAGCCGGACTTCTCCGCCCAGGCGCCGGCCGAGCCGATGTCGCGGAAATTGTCGTAATCGTCATAGCCGCCGCTCGGCGGCGCCTTGCCCGGGCCCTTATAGCCGGTCTGGCTGCCCAGCCAGGCGATGTTGGCAAGGCGGAACGCGCCGTAATGGAACCAGTCGTCGCCCATCCAGCCGTCGATCATCGGGCTTTCCGGCGCCGCGACTTTCAGCGCAGGATGCGGCGCGAGCAGCGCCATGGCGACGGTGAAGCCCTCGTAGGACGAGCCGATCATGCCGACGCGGCCGTTGCTCTCGGGCAGATTGGCCTTGTTCACCAGCCAGTCGATCGTGTCGTACGCATCGGTGACGTGATCGACCTTGGTCGGGTTGAGCGGGCCGATCACCGGGCGGGTGACGACATAATCGCCCTCCGAGCCGTATTTGCCGCGGATGTCCTGATAGACGCGGATATAACCGCCCTTCACAAACATCTCGTCGGCCAGCGGCAGCGTCGAGAGCATGCTGGAACTGTCCTGCCGCCGGGCGCGGCTGCCCGCGTCGTACGGCGTGCGCGTCAGCACGATCGGCGCGTTCTTCGCGCCCTTGGCGACGACGATCACGGTGAACAGCTTGGTGCCGTCGCGCATCGGCACCATGAATTCGCGGCGCTCGTAATCGTTGGCGGCGGTCGGCGGGGTGAACTTGGCCGGGATGTCGCCGGCGGGGGCCGGCGCCTGCTGCGCGACCGCCGAGGCGGTGAGCATCGTGCCGGCAAGCAGCGCGGCAAGCAAAGCGCGCGGCGCGGTGATGGACGTCTTCGTCATGTCAGGCAACTCCAGGGCGTTAGCGGTCGATTGTCAGTGTGTGCCGCCGTATCCCGACCTGATCGAACATGCGCGGGCCGGTGTCGAGCCGGAACGGCGCCATCTTCGCCGCGCCGCCGCGCTCGATGCCGATGATATAGGCGCTGGCGGTCTGGCCGCGCGCGGCGGTGCCCCAGCCATAGACGAGATTGAGCGAAAGCAAGGGCACGAAGAAGCCGCGCCCCTGCAGCGCCATCACGCTGATCGCCTCGTTGGGCAGCATCGCCATTCCGCCGAGCGAGACTTGCTCGCCGGGGGGAATGTCGAACGGCGCGACCGCCGGACGCTCGATCTGCGCGGCATAGAGCGCGGTGAGGATCGCATCCTGATCCGCGCTCGCGCTGAGCAGCCGCAGGTCCAGCCGGATGCCGAGCGCGGCGGCATCGCCGCTGTTGCGGATATCGACCTCGTAATCGACCGCGGCGCTGGTGAGATTGGTGCCGGCGCGCATCGCCCGCACGCTGAGCTCGAGCCGCGCGCGCGGCGAGG